>NZ_AP026769.1:0-1200000 GCF_026000295.1 Helicobacter suis HS1
AAAAAATCTTAGGGATTAAGAGTGCTATTAAACCCTTAGATATTACCGATGCCATTGCTATTGCCCTTACCCATGCCCAGCAAAACAAAAGCCCCTTTCCATGTTAGAAGCCATTTTAGAAACGCTTAAAGCAGATTTAAGCGAGTTTGAATTTAAAACCTATGTAGAAATTTTGCGCTTTGATGAAAAAGCTTCTAGGGCGGATTGTTTTGTGTTTTACGCCCCTAATATTTGGGTGTGTAATTACATCAAAACCCGTTATAGTACGCTTTTAGAAAATGCTATAGGGGCTTATAAAGGTTATCCTGTAAGTGTAGAGGTGCTCCCAAGAGAGCAACAAATAAAAAATTCCCCTTTAAAGCCTTTATGCCAAGCCCACCAAAACCCTTCCCTTAACCCTGCTTTTACCTTTGATACCTTAGTGGTGGGGAGTTGCAACCATTTAGCCATTAAAGTAGCCTCACAGGTGGCACAAAATAGTGGATCGTATAACCCGGTGCTTTTCTTTGGCGGGGTTGGTTTGGGTAAAACACATATTTTAAATGCCATTGGCAATAAAGCCTGCGATCGCCTCCAAGATGTACTATATGTTACCGCTGAACAATTTTTAAATGACTATGTTTTTAGACTGGGCAATCACAGTATGGATAAATTCCAAGATAAATACCGCACGCGTGATTATCTGCTAATTGATGATGTGCAGTTTTTTGGCGGTAAGCAAATGGTACAAGAAGAATTTTTCCACACCTTTAACGCCCTGCATAGTCAAGGTAGCCAGATTGTGATGACTTCAGATAAACCCCCTAGAGATATTAAAGGCTTAGCCGATAGATTACTCTCACGCTTTGAAATGGGCATGATTGCTAGTATCCAACCTCCCAAGCTAGAAACTAAAATTGCTATTATCAACCAAAAATGCCAATTTAACCATATCCGCATGGACGCGCCGGTGGTGGAGTATTTGGCTAGCCATACAAATGAAAATATCCGCCAGATTGAAGGCGCGCTTTTGCGTCTTAATGCTACTGCTATGCTTACAGGTGTATCCATTGATCTCTCTTTAGTAGAAGCGGTTTTAAAAGATACGATTAAAGAGTCTTTGCAAGAAGTGAGTTTAGAGCAAGTTTTAAGAGTGGTGGCTAAAACTCTTAACTTAAAACCCTCAGATATCCGCAACAATTACCGTAACAGACAAGTAGCGCTAGCCCGTAAACTCATCATTTATTTAGCCCGTATTCTTACCAATGCCTCCACCACTGCTTTAGCCCAATTTTTAGGCATGAAAGATCATAGCGGGGTGAGCAAGGCAAATAAAACTGTTACAAAATGCATGCTAGAGGATAAACACACTAAACTACTCATAGAGGAGATGCGCGCTAAAATTTTATCCCATGTAGATTGAAGCGTTTTCATAGTATAATCCCCCCACACGGCATATATTAATCTAAAAAAAGGGTAGCGATGCAACCATACATGGGCGATAAAATTAAAGTATTGAAAGGTTTAGAGGGGGTGCGCAAACGCCCGGGCATGTATATTGGAGATACCAATATTAATGGCTTGCACCATATGGTTTATGAGGTGGTGGATAACTCCATTGATGAAAGCATGGCGGGTTTTTGCACAGATATTAAAATCACCTTAAGCCAGTATGGATCGTGCATTGTAGAGGATAATGGGCGGGGTATCCCGGTGGATATTCACCCTACAGAGGGCATTGCTGCGGCTACGGTGGTGTTAACTACTTTGCATGCGGGGGGGAAATTTGATAAGGAAAGTTATAAAGTTTCTGGAGGGCTGCATGGGGTTGGGGTGAGTGTGGTTAATGCGCTTTCTAAAAGGCTGTTAATGACTATAAAGCGGGAGGGTAAAATTTATACACAAGAATTTGCTAAGGGCATTCCATTAGACACGCTTAAGCAGACAGGAACAACCAAACAAAGGGGAACCTGTATTGAATTTTTCCCCGATGAGAGCATTATGGAAGTGGTGGTTTTTGATGCTGCAATTCTTAAAAAGCGCTTTAAAGAAATGGCCTATCTTAACCACAATGTAACCATCACCTTTTGCGATCAACCCAATAATATAGAGGAAGTTTATCATTATGAAGAAGGGCTTAAACAATTTATTTTAGACACCAATAAAGCCCCTTTACTCTCTGATGTGATTACCTTTAACGGGCAGGCTGAGGATATGGAAGTAGAGGTGGCTTTGGCTTATAATGAGGGTTATTCTGAGCAAATGTTTAGCTTTGTAAATAATATCCGTACACCAGAGGGAGGCACGCATGAAACTGGTTTTAGAATGGGTCTTAGCCGCGCGATTTTAAATTATATCCAGCAAAATGCTAGCGCACGGGAGAAAGAGGCGGGGGTGATTCAAGAGGATATTAAAGAGGGTTTGGTGGCGGTGGTCTCAACTAAGATTTTAGAACCCCAGTTTGAAGGGCAAACTAAGGCTAAGCTAGGGAGTTCTTTTGTACGCCCCATTGTGGCTAAACTTGTCTATGAAAAAATGGCGCAATTTTTTGAGGAAAATCCTAGTGTGGCTAAAGCAATCATGCAAAAGGCGTTACTGGCTGCTAAGGGGCGTGAAGCGGCTAAGAAGGCTAGAGAACTCACCCGCAAAAAGGATAATTTAAGTGTGGGGACTTTGCCGGGGAAACTAGCAGACTGTCAAAGTAAAGACCCTAAGGAATCAGAGATTTATCTAGTTGAGGGGGATAGCGCGGGTGGATCGGCTAAACAGGGAAGAGATCGCACCTATCAAGCAATTTTACCCTTGCGGGGTAAGATTCTTAATGTAGAAAAATCCCATTTAAGCAAGATTTTAAAGTCTGAGGAAATTAAAAACATGATTACGGCCTTTGGGTGTGGGGTGGGGGAGGAATTTAATCTTGAAAAACTGCGCTACCATAAAATCATTATCATGACTGATGCTGATGTAGACGGTAGCCATATCCAAACCCTTTTGATGACCTTTTTTTACCGCTATTTAAAACCTTTAATTGCTAATGGCCATGTCTACATCGCCCAACCTCCCCTTTATCGCTTTAAGAAAAAGAAGATTGAAAAATACCTCAAAGATGAAAAAGAACTTAACCATTTTCTCATTGAGCATGGCATTGATAGCGCGCAAATTGAGGGCATAGGCCGTAGCGATCTATTAGCATTACTTAAAACTCTAAGCGCCTATAGATTTGTATTAAAAGAATTAGAAAAACGCCCCCTCATGCCAGAGGTGTTACGCTATTTAGTTGAATCACCTCAGAGACTTTCTTTAGAGGTTTTGGCTGCAAAAATCCATGATCTTTTAGAAAAAATCCATTGCCATGTTTTAAGCCACCAGATTTTAGATCAAAGTTTACATTTCTTTGTGCAAACTAAAACAGGTTTAGTAGAACTCTTAATAGATGAGGCTTTATTTAGCGATCCTTTATTCTTAGAGGCTAAAGCCCTTGTGCAAAAAATCCAAGAATTTGATTTGAGTTGTCTTAATATGGACGCGCTAGATTTTTTAGAAAGCATTGAAGAGCGCGCCAAACAAGGGGCTTATATCCAGCGTTATAAAGGTTTGGGCGAAATGAATCCTGAGCAGCTTTGGGAAACAACGATGTCTGCAGCCAACCGTAATTTATTACGGGTATCTTTAGAAGATGAGCAAAGCGCGCATGAAGCCTTTAACTTACTCATGGGCGATGAGGTAGAACCACGACGCGATTATATCCAAGCCCACGCTAGAGATGTCAAACACCTAGATATTTAAGAAAAAAGAGAAGGTTGTGGGGGTCTTAGCTTCAAAATTTCATAAGTTTTAGGAGTGGCGATGCGCCCTTTAGCGGTGCGCTCCAAATAGCCATTAGCCAGTAAAAAAGGCTCAACCACTTCCTCAAGGGTACTTTCATCTTCATGCATGCTAGCTGCTAGGGTGCTTAAACCTAAGGGTCTATTCTTTGCATTGGCTAGCAATTCAAGGTAGCGCAAATCTAGAGTATCTAAACCATAGGCATTTACCCCCAAAGCCTCTAGGGCAAGTTGGGTGGTGGCTAGATCAATGCTATCTTTACCCGCACTATCTGCAAAATCGCGTACGCGTCTAAGTAAGCGCAAAGCAATGCGAGGCGTGCCTCTACAACGGCTAGCAATCTCTAAACTTGCTTTTGGCTCAATGGGTTTACGTAGTTTCAGGCTTGCTTGGGTGGTGATAGTGCTTAGTTCTGCTATGCTATAAAATTCTAATCTAAAATGCATGCCAAAGCGATCGCGTAAAGGATTACTCAGCATTCCAGCGCGGGTAGTAGCCCCAATTAAAGTAAAAGGAGCAAGATCAATTTTAATCGTCTGCGCGGCTGCTTTTGAACCAATGATAATATCAAGCCTAAAATCCTCCATTGCTGGATATAACACTTCCTCAATAGCCGGGCTAAGCCGATGGATTTCATCAATAAAAAGAATTTCTTTGGGTTTGAGATTGGTTAAAATCGCGGCTAAGTCGCCGGTTTTTTCAATCATAGGGGCTGTTGTAACTTTAATAGGCGTGTTGAGTTCTTTGGCGATAATATAGCTTAAAGTAGTCTTACCTAAACCCGGTGGGCCAAAAAATAAAATATGATCGAGGGTATCACCGCGCTTTTTAGTTGCCATAATAGAAAC
Organism: Helicobacter suis HS1; assembly: GCF_026000295.1. NCBI lineage: Bacteria > Pseudomonadati > Campylobacterota > Epsilonproteobacteria > Campylobacterales > Helicobacteraceae > Helicobacter > Helicobacter suis. The sequence continues at coordinate 4,653 of NZ_AP026769.1, forward strand.
TTGCAAGAGTTTTTTAAGGGGCTCTTGGCCTATGTATTCTTTCCAGAGACTAGGCCGTAAACTGGTGTTTTCTTGCTCTTCAAATTCCAATTCTTCTAAATGCACCACCCGTTGCACTAATAACTTTCCTCTGGGCTTGGGAAATTTCCCGTTTGTACATCTCGTACATAGTTTTTAACGGCCTCTTGTACAAGTGTAGCGCCTTCTAAGTAACTACGCACAAATTTAGGCTTAAAGGCTGTAAAGAATCCAAGCATGTCGCTAAAAACCAAAATTTGCCCATCGCAATGTATCCCGCTACCTATGCCAATCGTGGGGATTTTAAGGGTGTTTGTAATTTTTTCTGCCACATTAGCCACCACCCCCTCTAAAACAATTAAGCGCGCCCCTGCCTCCTCTATAGCTAAAGCATCCTCTAAAACCTGCTGTGCACTCTGTGCTGTTTTACCCGCAATCTTATACCCCCCCACACCGCGTACAGATTGAGGCGTAAGCCCAACATGCCCAACTACTGCTAACCCCTCCTCCACCAAAGCTTTTACAACCCTTGCGCGCTGCACCCCTCCTTCAAGTTTGATCGCATCAGCTGAGCTGTGTTTATAAAATCGCAAGGCATTTTTTAGAGCATGTTCTGTATTTGTATAACTCCCATAGGGCATATCTGCTACTAAAAAGGCGCGTTTAACTCCCCGACACACGGCTTTAGTGTGATAAAGCATTGCATCCATGCGCGCGCTTAAAGTGTCGCTTTGCCCATTAAAACTCATATTCAAACTATCGCCCACCAAAATAAGATCTACTAAAGGATCAAAAAGAGAAGCAAAGAGCGCATCGTAGGCTGTGATGGCGCTAATTTTAGTGGGTGTCCCTTCTTTGGGGTGTTTTTTTAAGCGCAAGCAATCAAGCGTGATCTTTTTCATTTTGGAGGGCCTAGTTTTTGGTCAGATTTTACCTTTAAAATGCTATGATAGCCCTGAAAACACGGGTTTAAATCTATAGAAATATTGAAGTATCCTTAGGTGGAGTATTGGGTTTGAAGGCGATTTATTGGGTTTTGTGCCCTTTTTTGTTTTTGTGTTTGTTACAGGGTGCAGAAATTATAGATTATGAACATTTAGACCCCAAGTATTATAAATACATTAAATTCTATGGAGCAACCACTGATCAAGAGATCAAGCGGCTTGTCATGGACATCAATGATGCAGAAAAAAAGACGGGTTTAATCATCGGGCTTAGCACGGGTTTTTTCTACAATAATCAAATTAGACTAAGCACAGGCAGTAAGAGCATCACAAGCAATAGTTTAAATTACTTATGGGCTATTGGGGTGCGTTTTGGTTATCAAACCTACCGCCCCTCTTTATTTGCTAAAACCATGCGCCCTAATATTGTTGGGAGGCGAATCTATATCCAATACATCGGGGCAATTCCTAAACAAGCTAGTATCGGGCGGGTGGGTTATCAAAGCGCAATGATTAATGCAGACTTAATGATCGATCCGGTGTTGCCTTTAGTGGGGCGGTATTTATCTATGGGTTTTTTAATCGGCGTGGGGGTTGGGGTGGTAACTCAGGGGGTTAGCACTAGCTCTTTTTTTGGCATGATGGCTAGTACTGGGATTGCCTTTACTATCTTTGGGCATAACCGCGTGGAATTAGATTTTAAATTACTGGCTAATAAAGATGTTTCTTGGTGGGGGGGGATTGTCAATGTGGGGTATCAATATGTTTTCTAAATCCCCCTTTATTCTTATTTTTTTATGTGTGTGTTTAAATCTTTATGCAGACGCTAACACAACAGATCTAGCGCGCAAGAAATTTCAAATTTACATGCTAAGAGGCCAGCTTTGTGAGGCTAAGCAGGCTATGCTGGATCAAAAAATGGCTAAAAAGAAAAGTGGCGCGTTTATAGGATTTGTGCTAGCAGAGGTGAGTTTAAAAGTTAATGGAATTACTAATCAAAGTTTCCCGCTTATCTATGGTCTTAAACTGGGTTATCAAAAATATTTAGGACATAGCGAGGTGGGGGGTTTGCGCTTTTATGGTGAGTATTTGGGAGGGGTAGCTAGGAGTGTACTACAACCCTCTCAGAGTAGTTTTTATCAGATAGCTAGCATGAATGTAGATTTAGTGATGGATAAACCCATAGATGCCGGTAAAAAATACGCTTTAGGTGTTTTTGGAGGTCTTGGGGTGGGCTGGAATGGGTATAAAGATTACCCTAAGGCGACTAATAACCCGAATGGATTTGGGGTCATTGTCAATTTAGGGGTTGCCTTAACACTAAATACCAGACACCGCATAGAATTAGCCCTTAAAATCCCTCCTGTTAAATATAGCCATGCATTTTCCTACACTTTTGCAAGTGGGAATATCTACTACATTAGCTATAACTTATTGCTCTAAGGGATTATGAGATGAGAATTTTTTTAAGCGTACTTGTGCTTTTAAAAATACAGGCTAGTCCCTTGCCAGTTTTACAAGACACTAATTCAGATGTGATCTTTAAACAGGCTACCCCTGATATAGAAACAAACCATGTTAACCCCACTCCTTTAAAACAAACGCCCCAAGAAATCCAAAAAGAAGCCACACAAAAGGCAAACCAAGAAGCCACAGAAAAGACACAAGAGGCTAAAAGGCTAGATGCACAGATTAAAATCTTGCAAGAACAGATTAAAAACCAAGCAGCGCAAACAAAACCTTCTTTACAGCAAAAACGATCTAAAATGAGCCAGCGTACTCAAAAAAAGAAAGCCATGAATTACAAAATTAGCAAGCAAAAGAGCGGTTTTTTCTTAGGAGGAGGGTATGGGGTTGGGATTATCCATGAATCTTATAATAGCCAGCAGGCCAATAGCACTAGTTTAGGGATTGCGCAAAATCAAGAGATTTTCACAACCCTGCCAAATCTCAGTGGCGTGGCTAATATGGCCAATCTAGAATTAGGTTACCAGCAGTATTTTAGCCCCTATTTTGGCTCGCGTGTTTATGGGGATTTACTCTTTATTCCCGGTTTTGCTAGCTTTGATCAACTCAATAACGCTCCTTCTAAAAATCTAGGCTCTTTCTTTTATGCTTTAGGGTCATTGGACATGGATCTTTTATTAGACGCCCCGCTAGAGCGGCAGAAAAAACATTTTCTAGGTTTATATGCGGGGTTTGGGGTGGGGCTAATGGTGTTAAGAGATCAAAGTGGCAAGGCTTTTCAAGGGATATTAGCCAATGGATATACTAGCCCTAATGCGCTATGGAAAATGTTAGTACAAGTAGATTACACGGTTAATTTAGGTATAGCCTTTACTTATAATCGCAACCTGCGCTTTGAGGTGGGGACTAAAATCCCTTTAACTTATTTGCGGCTAGGCTTTGAAACGCCCGCAACCTATAAAAGTAGCACAAATAGCCAAACACTCATTAGCCAAGATACAGGCTTTAAGCGCAGTACTTTACTGGTGATGAATGTGCTTTATGTTTTTTGAGGAGATTTGAATGTGGCGCTTTATGCTTGTTTTATTGCTGGTAGTGGCGGGATATTTGGGTTATAATTACAGCATCACTAAAAAAAATGCCATTGATATTGCCCTCTCTATGAAAGTGGTGGGCACTAAATACACTATCAATAATCCTACACACTGGAATCTCAAACATAGCATGCAAGTTACGCTACAATCCCCCGTTAAAATCCGCTCCTACCATGTTAAAACCACAACTAGCGATCACTTAGTGGTGTATGAAAAAAACCAAATCGTCTTAGATGAGCCTACAATTTTTAGCTTTGAATTACCCAAACCCACTATCCAACTTAGCGATCAAACTTTATTACACTATGAAATCAGTGTGAGAGATTGGAGTTATGCTAACTTTTTTAATGGCAACACCAGCACTAAAAAATTTGATCTCATTTTAGACACCACGCCCCCTAAAATCCAAACCATCGCCCAATCAAGCAGTATTACCTATGGCGGGAGTGCTTTAGTGGTGTTTAAAGTCATAGAAGATAATTTAGATCGAATCTGGCTGAATAATGGGTATGAGGATTTTCAAGCCTTTTCTTTTCTTAAAGATGGTTATTACATCGTTATTTTGCCATGGTCTATGCGCCACCGCAGTTTTAACGCCCAAATTTTAGCAAGAGATAAAGCCTACAACCTCACAACTTTACCCCTAAAATTTATGAAAAATACTAAAATTCGCTACCCAAAATACACCTCCGATCTGAGTAAGCAATATCCAGATGAACAAAGTGCTTTAAAAAATTTCAACCTTAATTCTGATCGCCTCAATGCCCGCTCAAGTATCAAGCAAACCATTACAGATGATTTAAGTAATACCTCTGTTTATAGACCGATGGTGTTTGAGCCTTTTAAACCACTGGGGAATAAATTCCGTGTTCTCTCTCTTTTTGGTGCTAAGAGAACTTATACATTCAAAGGCAAGCCAATAGGACAATCCATGCACATGGGTATTGATCTCTTTGGCAGACATTCTAAAGTGCTAGCTAGCAATACCGGACGCGTCATTTTAGAAGAAGAAATAGAAGGTTATGGTAAAAGTGCTTTGATCTCTTATGGTTTAGGTGTTTATGCTTTGTATGGGAGTTTGTCTGAATTATTAGCTAAAAAGGGAGATGTTGTAGAATCAAGCAGTGTTTTAGGTTTGAGTGGTAAAAATAAAACGGGTAGATTTGACCATGTGCATTTTGATTTGTTAATACAGGGAGTCTCTGTTTATCCTAATGAATGGATGAATCCTAGTTTTATAGGGAGTTTAAATGATGTGATCAAAGAGGCGCAATATAAGATCGAGTCTAAATGATTGAAAGGAGAGTGCGTGTTAAGGACCAGACAAAAACAAGTCCGTTGTTTTGAATTAGATATTGCCAATAGCCAGCAATATTTGAGTTTTATCCATAAAAATGCCCCACTTTTACAGGATTATTTGATTCTGTTTAAAGAGCCTATCCCTCCTGATGTGCAAGAAATGCTAGGAAAATACCAGCTAGCCTATAGTTTTAGCACCAAAGAACTTAAGGGTAAGGCTAGCGATCAAGTGGTGGTGTATGAGGCTTTGGAGTTAAAAGAGCAAAAAGAGACAAAGCCTTTAAAACCCTCTTTAGAAGAAGATCACCATGTCCAGATTTTTGAAAGACATATCAGAAGTGGCGAGGAAATTGACAGTTATTCTAGTCTAGTTTTCTTAGGCAATGTCAACCATGGGGCTAAAATCCATTCTGAACAAAATATTAGTATTTATGGGCGATGTGAGGGGATCATCATTTGCATGGGAATTTACATGGTTCTTAAAAATGTCTATTCCTCACACATCGCTTTTCAAGGGCAAATTCTAGATACAGCCCAACTAGCACCTCAGATTATCGTTTAATCCATGTTTTTAGTGTATCTAAACCGACTAATTTTGCTTTTAAAGGATATTGCATGAAAGAAAGAACAATTGCAAGAAGTGTAGAATTAGTTGGAATTGGTTTACATAAAGGTGTACCGGTTAAAATGGTTTTAGAACCCATGCAAGCAGGTAGTGGGATTATCTTTAGCCGCTCAGATTTGAAAATAGATATTCCTTTAAACCACAATAATGTAATAGACACCACAATGGCCACAACGCTAGGCTCTGTTTCAAACCCCCAAGTTAGAATTTCTACCGTAGAACATTTGCTTTCAGCGATTAATGCCTACGGGATAGATAATTTAAAAATTTCTGTTGATAATGAGGAAATCCCCATTATGGATGGTTCTGCCCTTGCCCATTGCATGCTATTAGATGAGGCGGGCATTATGGAGCTTGATGTACCTAGGGCATTTATGCGCATCACTCAAGAGGTAAAAGTACAGGAGGGACCTAAGTTTGCTAAGATTAGCCCAAGCCCCACTCTTTCCTTTGATTTTAAAATTTGCTTTGCCCACCCGGCTATTAATGAGCAACATTATTATTTCCCTTTCTCCAAACACACCTATAGAGAACAAATCGCTAAGGCTAGGACTTTTGGCTTTTTACAAGAGGTAAATTATTTGCGATCCAAAGGTTTAGCTAAGGGGGGGAATTTGAATAATTGTATCGTGCTAGATGAACATGGCATTGTTAACAAAGAAGGGTTACGCTATGAAGAGGAATTTGTACGCCATAAAATCTTAGATGCGATAGGGGATTTGGTGTTTTTAGGCATGCCTATGATAGGGGCTTATCAATCTTGTATGGGTAGCCATAAACTCAATGCAAAACTAGTCCATGAGGTGCTTGCTAAAAAAGCCTATGAGGTGATCTATTTAGAACCAAAGCCCAGTGTAGAACCTGTTGCAGAAATGGTGCTAGCCTATCATTAGTACAACTCATAGGTGTTTTATCCTTGTTTTATCTCTGCAAAGCCCTGTTCATGTGGGTGTTTACAGCTCAGATTATCGTTTAATCCATGTTTTTAGTGTATCTAAACCGACTAATTTTGCTTTGAGTGAGATTTTTGAAGCGCTACTTGAATGGATTAAAGAGCGCTGTTATCAGATTCAAGCTTTATACTACGCTAGAGGTCCGGGGAGTTTTATGGCCATGAAACTTACTCATGTCTTCATGCACACATGGGCGCTTTTAAACCCTGTGCCCCTCTATTCAACTTTAGGTTTTGCATTTAACCAACATGCGCCTATTAAAGCCTTTGGGAAAATGTATTATGTTTTATCCCAAGAGCAAGTTACATTGTGCGCTTTAGAATCTGTATTAGAAATCCCCATGTCCTTACCCCCTGTACTTGATTCTTCTGTATTTTGTACTAATAACCAACCTCTTTATCTTTTACCTCCTGTTTAAAAAACTTAAGGTATAATGACAGAAAACTTAGGATGTGGATTGGTTGTTAGCGTGCCTGCCACGAGTGCTAACTTGGGTCCGGGCTTTGATTGTTTAGGTTTGAGTTTGGATTTGAGAAACCGCTTTTCTGTATTGCCCTCTATCTATACAAGCATTAAAATACAAGGCGAGGGCGAGGGATTTTCTAAATTTTTGGTTGATAATATTTTTGTGAAACTTTTTAAAGAAGCCCTAAGAAAACAAGGAATTCAAGAGAATTTTGAATTTTCTTTTTATAATTCCATTCCCATTTCCAGAGGTCTTGGGAGCAGTTCAGCTATTATTGTAGGGGCTATGAGCGCTGTTAGCCATTATTTGCATGGGAGTTTGCATAGGGAGGAAATTTTAGATGCTAGCCTCATGCATGAATCCCATCCGGATAATATAACTCCGGCTGTATTTGGGGGTTTTAATGTAGCTGTGGTGGAAAGAATCTCTAATAAGTTAAAAGCCCACCACCTACGGACAGCTGTCCCTAATTATCTTAAAGCTGTTGTTGTGATCCCTGCTCATTCTATTTCTACTAAATTTGCCCGCCAAGCTTTGCCAAAGCGCTACAGTAATATTGATGTGGTTTATAATTTATCCCGATCAAGTTTAATGGGAATGATTTTTATGCAAGAAAAATGGGAACTTTTGCGTTTAGCTTCTAAGGATAGATTACATCAAGATAAACGCATGAAACTCTACCCGGTGCTTTATGGGGTGCAAAAGTTAGCCTTAGAAAATGGGGCACTCATGAGTACTCTTTCAGGGAGTGGATCGTCTTTTTTTAACATGTGCTATACAGAGGACGCAGCCAACTTACAAACAAAGCTACAAAAAAAATATGGTAATTTTAGGGTTGTGGTTTTAGACTTTGATAATCAAGGAGTACAGGTTGAAGAGTGATGGTTTTTGTTCTAAAAATGCGGTACGCATGTGTGTGTGCTGTAGGGGCTCTTTTGCGCAGGATAAACTCCTGCGCTTTAGTGTGCAAGAGGGACGCATTGTGCCCTTTGCGGGGAGAGGCCGTAGTTTTTATGTGTGCCATGCATGTTTAAATGATAAAAATATACTCAAACAGGTGTTAAGAGCCAAAAATATCCCTAGGGATAAAAAATATGTGCAAGCATGGCTAGAGGAGATCAGGACATATGAGTGAAATTACCTTAAAAGAATTTGCCTCAGAATTGGGCAGAACGGATACAAAGGCGGTGATTGAGGAGGCCAAAGAGATGGGGTTAAATCTCAAGGCTAATTCTAAGCTAGATACAGAGACAGCGGGTAAACTTTATGATTTTATTATCAATAAAAATGCCCCTCGTGTATCCAAAGCCCCTACAAAGCAAGAAAGCGCTGATCAAAAGCCCAAAGCTAAAACTAAGACCAAAGAGATAAAAGAACAGCCTTCTAAAGTCTCTACTAAACCTGCTCCTGCTACCCCTGTTAAAAAGCGTAGTATTGAAATTGTTAGCGCAGAAGAAAAGGAAAAAAAATCCCCTCCAGCTGCTAAGAGTACCCCAAGCAAAATTAACCCAACCCAAACTAAAGACACACCCATTAAAAAAACACCCTCTCCCTCTACTCCTACAACCAACCCTCTTTTAGGGCGTACCCGTGGTATCCGTATTGTTAAACGCACCGATCAAGAGGAGGCAGCCCTCGCCCAAGAAGCCTTAAAAGCTACAACTAATGCAACCAAGCCCAAAGAGGAGCGCAAGCCTAAAAAGTCTACAAAGCCCCCTAAAAATGCGGCTAAACCGGGGAGCAAACGGGGGGCACAAAAACTTGATTTTGCGCAGGATAGAAGTTTTCATGATCTCTATGAGGAAGAACAAGATGAGGTACTTCTCTTTGATCTCCATGTTAAAGATGAGGAGGAGATTGAGGAGAGCGCCCCTAAACCTTTAAGCGATCGGGTTAAAATCCAACGCAAAAACCCTTGGATGAGTGAGGGGGGAATCCGCCGTTCGGCTAAAAAAAGACGAATTTATCGCCCCGAAAACGCTCCTAAAAGCGTGCAAAATAGCATCGTTGTTTCTGAGGAAGTGCGGGTGTATGAATTTGCTGAAAGCGCTAACCTCAACCTAGCCGATGTGATTAAAACTTTATTTAATTTGGGCATGATGGTTACTAAAAACGACTTTTTAGATCGCGATGCCATTGAAATTTTAGCCGAAGAGTTTGGACTAGAGGTGGCTATAGAGAGTACACAGGTCTTTACAGAGGAGGAGCAAACAGAGCAGGAACAAGATTTAGCAGAGCGCGCCCCTGTGGTAACAATTATGGGGCATGTTGATCATGGCAAAACCTCTTTACTGGATAAAATCCGTAACCAAAGAGTAGCCGGAAGCGAAGCTGGAGGAATTACTCAGCACATCGGGGCTTACATGGTTACTAAGGGGGATAAGAAAATTGCCTTTATTGATACCCCCGGACACGAGGCTTTTAGTGCGATGCGCAAACGAGGGGCACAGGTTACTGACATCGCTATTATTGTAATCGCCGCAGATGATGGAGTCAAACCCCAAACAGTAGAGGCCTTTAAACAAGCCAAAGAGGCAGGGGTGCAAATCATCGTAGCGATGAATAAAATAGATAAAGAAAATGCCAATGTAGATAAACTTAAGGCTGCATGTGCGGAACTAGGTTTTAATCCAAGAGATTGGGGCGGGGAGTATGAATTTATCCCCATTTCGGCTAAAACAGGGGAGGGGATAGACACGCTTTTAGAAACCATTTTAATTCAAGCAGAGATCATGGAACTTAAAGCCGCACCCGGGGCTAGTGCGCGAGCTGTAGTGTTAGAGGGGAGTGTAGAGAAAGGGCGCGGAGCGGTGGCTACGGTGATTGTGCAAAATGGAACGCTAAAAGTAGGCGATGCAGTGGTGGCCGATGTAGCCTTTGGTAAAGTGCGCACCATGACAGATGATCTAGGGCAAAATCTTAAAGCCCTTTTGCCCTCTGAAATGGCAGTTATCACCGGGCTTAGCGAAGTGCCTGCTGCTGGATCGGTTTTAATGGCGGTGGATAGTGAAAACACGGCTAGGTCTTTAGCCAACAAAAAAGCGACTTATCTACGCCAAAAAGCCCTCAGTAAGAGTACTAAAGTACACCTAGATGAGTTAGCGATGATGGTGGCTAATAAAGAGTTACAAAATATCCCTGTGGTACTCAAAGCCGATACACAGGGTAGTTTAGAGGCGATCAAACAAAGTCTACTAGCCCTTAATAATGAGGAGGTGGGTATTCAGATTTTAAGCGCGGGCGTGGGAGGGATTAGCGAAAATGATTTAAGTTTAATAGCCAATAACGAACATGCCCTTGTGCTAGGTTTTAATATCCGCCCAACGGGCAATGTCCGCACCAAAGCCAAAGAGTTACGCGTAGAGATTAAAACCTATAGCGTGATTTATAGCCTATTAGATGATATGAAGGCGCTTGTAAGCGGACTAATGAGTCCGGTGATTGAGGAGGAGGATACAGGTCAAGCACAAGTACGCGAAACCTTTGTAATTCCTAAAGTGGGCACGGTGGCTGGGTGCATGGTTGTTGATGGGGTGATTAATAAAGGAATTAAAGTACGCTTAATCCGCGAGGGGGTGGTGGTACATGTGGGTAAAATTATCTCGCTTAAGCGCTTTAAAGATGATGCGCAGGAAGTGGGTAAGGGCTATGAGTGTGGGATCATGCTCGAGCACTTTAACGATGTGCAAGTGGGCGATGTTTTTGAAAGCTTTAGAGAAATTAAAAAGACAAGGGTACTGTAATGAGTGTACATGCAAAAAGATTAGATGCAAGATTACTTGAATACCTACAGGAGGCCTTAGGCGCTTTAGATAATCCAGAATTAAGTAACCTCACCCTCACGGCGGTACACTGCTCTAGGGGCAAATACCACGCTGTGATCTATGTAGATGGCTCGTTTATAGACACAAAACAAAGGGGCGCATTGCTCAAGGCGCTTAAAAAGGCCACACCAATACTTCGCGCCCATGTTTTACAGGTGAGTGGGTGGTTTAAATGCCCGCAACTAGCCTTTGAATTTGACACCCAGTTAGAGCAAGCACAAAAACTAGACGATCTCTTTGCCCGCATTGGTTTATAATGGACAACACAGAACTAGAAAATCTCTTAGAGACAACGCTTAAGGGTATGGGTTGTGCGCTCTATGATGTGGCTTTTTTAAAGGAAAATAAAAGAGATATTTTGCGTATCAGTATTAAGGCGCTAGAAGGCCCCACAAGTTTAGACATCTGTGAGGAGGCGAGTTTACTCATCTCCCCTCTTTTAGATGTGCACGCCCCCTTTAAAAATGCCTATACGCTAGAGGTGAGTTCTATGGGATTAGAGCGTAGTTTAAGCAAGCTCAAGCATTTCAAACTCTCCATTGGGGATTTAGTGGAATGCAAAACCATAGAAAATACCCGCTTAAAAGGTGTGATACAGGCCGTAAATGGCTCTAGTATTGTATTGCAGTGTGCAGAAGGGCTAGAAAACCTGCCCTTTGAAAATATTAAGAAAGCCAAAACGATCTTTGAATTTAATACAGCAAAACCTTAAGATTTACTTGAGCTCTGTAACGCTTTGGCCTCCAATGCCCCAGTCATCTGTATCAACCTCCTCAATAATCACTACAGTTCTTGCCCTCTTTTTACAAAGTACATTAACTAACATCCGTATACCCTTCAATCAAAGCCTTCTTGTTCTCTACACTCAGAGGGGTAGACTCGCGCGTAAGTTTAATATTTACAAGAGGCATGCTCGCTCCTTAAAAATGATATAGAGATTTAAAGAAACCTAAAAAACCCACTAAAAAAGCCAAAAAATTTTTACATGAAACACAATCAAGAAGTCTTAAGATTTTTTCCTAACCTCTGTAATGCTTTCGCCCCCAAAGCCATAACTATCTGGATTAATCTCTTCAATGATCACTACGGTTCTTGCCCTGCTTTTTCCCAGTACATTAACCAATAAATCCGTAGCCCCTTTAATTAAAGCCTTTTTTTTCCTTAGCATTAAGAGGAGTGGCTTCCTGTGCAACCTTAATATTAATAAGAGGCATGTTAGCTCCTTAAATGATGTGTAGAGGTTTATATTAGCGTAAAAATTTCCACATTAACTAAACTCGGTTAAAACAGACTTTTTTAACTCTAGAAAAAAAGAGATCAAAAAACGCGCCCTTAGCGTTTGATACACTGCTATACAATTTACATCTTACCCGCTAAGTGGGTTTTGCCAAAGTTAATTAAAAATAGCAAATGCCCTATAGATGCTTGTGTGGTGTTTTCCTTTGGCTTTTTCTATCTGTTATTTTAAAAATTTGGTGTACATAGAGGTTTTAACCAGTTTGCCCACATAAGTATTACTATCTTTAGCGATCTTTAAACGGTCTCCTTGCACTTAAATAGCCCATAAAATTTAAAAAGTCCTATCTGCAAGAAAGCCAACAGGCTTACTATGAAGAACAAATTAAACGCGTATTGAAATAGACTACATAATCACACATACAACCTAGAAACTACTAAGGCTAACAATAAGTATTATGAAAGTAATCACAAAAAGATACATTGCCCTACGAATATGATAAGCACGCTCAGAACGCTTATGTAAGCTTCCTACAAGCGGTAACAATGTTAATAACAAATCGGTAAAAAGAAACACACAGGCGACAATAAAGATGCCAATAATATAACCAATTATCATAAAAACTTCTCCTTGTATAGTGTAGTAGATACAGAAACATTTTCTGTAATTCTTGTAGTATAACAGCACCTTTTATCAGAGAGCATTTTAGTTTCTAATGGAGGTATGTTGAGATAGGGACACTCAATGGACAACGGACCCAGACATAGAAATTCGTAACACCGATTTATTTTCTATTTCTTGTGGTGGAATTTACAAGTGCACCTAGATAATCCAAATCTCATGGGCAAATACCATAAAATTGCTTCATAGAGATCGCCTTGTTTAAACATGATCTAACCCCCACTCTAACATAAAGATGCGCTCCCTCTTTTTCCGGCATAATAAACACCCTAGGATCTGTCTTGATGTCTTTCTGTAAGGCATATTCAGGGCGCATCTCCTGATACTGTCGCTTTGCGGCTTCTTTGTCTGAATATCTAACAATAATTTCTTTGGCGATTTCTACAGCTCTTTCATAATCTGACTTAAAGGCAAGCAAAAACTCCAAACTATCCCAAATAACTTCGTTTTTCTGATAGCCATACTTAACAAGTAAACCCGTAAAAATATAGTGGTTGGGCACATGAATTAAACGGCCTGCCTTGCCATCGCCTTTAAGATAAGTATCTGGCGTTATCTCCTCAAGCAACACTAAATGAAACATAGAGGTTTTAACCAGTTTGCCCACATAAGTATTACTATCTTTAGCGATCTTTAAACGGTCTCCTTCTTGTATAACTTTGCAAAAAATTATAGTTAAAAATGCGAAAAAATTTGAAATCGCAGAACGCATAGTTAGACCAAGCCATGTGGCAAAAAGAGCAGATGGTATAGGCCATTTATAAAAACCCATAGCAACACCCACAATAAGTATTATGAAAGTAATCACAAAAAGATACATTGCCCTACGAATATGATAAGCACGCTCATCCTCGTATGGACGCCGACCCCTAAGACCTATGTAAAGATACAGTGCCATTGCCAAAAGAAACACACAGGCGACAATAAAGATGCCAATAATATAACCAATTATCATAAAAACTTCTCCTTGTATAGTGTAGTAGATACAGAAACATTTTCTGTAATTCTTGTAGTATAACAGCACCTTTTATCAGAGAGCATTTTAGTTTCTAATGGAGGTATGTTGAGATAGGGACACTCAATGGACAACGGACATAGACATAGAAATCTTGCTATCCAAGAGGCATTTAGACTCTTGTGGTGGAATTTACAAGTGCACCTAGATAATCCAAATCTCATGGGCAAATACCATAAAATTGCTTCATAGAGATCGCCTTGTTTAAACATGATCTAACCCCCACTCTAACGCCTCCTCAATCACATCAAAACATGGGCAATCTTTTTTAGGCTCAAAATCACGATGCCCATAGAGTTTAGCCGCTACATTCTCTTTAAGTAGCTTTAAGCATAGGCTTTTAAGCGCCTCTTTTTGTTCTGGAGTGCGGGTGTCTTTAGGTTTGTGATTAAAATCAAGGCCACCAATATAACAAATCCCTAAAGAATCGCTATTATGGCCCTTGCAGTGCGCGCCTACAAAGCAATAAGGCCGCCCCCCTCCTCAATGCTGTTATTTAAGCGGATCACAAAGTATCGTTCTTAGAAAAAAGCATAGAATTCATCAAAGAAATTAGCACTTTTACCTTTGAGGGTGGCAATGCAAAATGCCTATTTTCTGATTTTTAAATCATCGTTAAATTCTAACCTAAACTTATCGCCTTTAAAATGATCCTGTTTGATTGCTTGTTGTCCTGCTAAACTTGTAAAGTATTGGTTTAACAGCAAAAAATAGGCGTCGTGGTTGATACCAATTAAGTTTGGTTGGTAATAAGGAAAAGTCGTAGGATTGAGTACCCACCCTGCGGTTGTATTATAGGCAATAAAGAGTCTTTGAGCCGCGCGGCTGTGCCATAGATCAAAACCATTTTCACAAAGCAATTGTCCGGCCACACTGATTGGTTCAAGCGCAAAATGTGTATAGGCAATCCCTTTAATGCCCTTATTAGGCCCGCTGTTATAATTAGCCGTGTTAGTGCGCACAACCTCCTTTGCCATAACACCCTTTCTATCAATTCTACAGCGCACAAGACTTTTACAGCGAATTTGGCACTAATAAGCCTGATAGGGGGGAGTATGACAGAAAAGCAAAAAGCTTTTAGAAAAAGCCTCTTAGCCCAAATCCACATGGAGCCACTCCAAAAATTATTAGCAAAGTCTGGTATCTGGGAGCGCTGGCTAAATGAGCGCTTTTATGTCACAAGTTGCAAAGATTTAGCCATTGAACACCTTATAGATGTGTTGGCCTTATTGCGCCGCTCCTCTGAGCGCTACAAAAGAATTAGAGATCCCAAAGCGCCGACAAAAAAACAAGCCAACTTAATCGCCGATCTTTTAGATGATTTAGATATGACTTTAGCGGATTTTGAAAAGTTAGCATGGCGGATTTGCAAAACGCGCACAAATGCACTCACTAAGCAACAAGCTAGTCACCTCATCTTCGCGCTTAAAAACATGGTAAAAGTACAAGAACAAAAATTTTGCCAACTAGCCATTAATGATCCAAACTATGTCCCTAGCTACCTTAAAAACAACCAATAACCAGTATTTAGACTTTGAGACTTTCAAGGCGCTAGATTATAAAAGTGTTTGTCTTTTGTATGGAGGGTGTCAAGTTAGTTTTCATAAACCAAGAACTAGCCACAAGGAGGCGCGCAAAAAACATAAGGCAATCGCTCTCCACTATGCCAAACTAGGCAGAAAAAGCACACTACAAAAATTTAAGATCACAGCAAGTTACTTGGATTTTGTGTTAAAAAAGACTAAAAGACAAGGGTTTAACACCCATTCAACCCCCGTTTAGTAGGGGTTTAGCGCGTTTACTCCTCCTCTGAGAAATCCCTTAATTGCATTTGTCGGATATGAGCGCTGTGAGCCTGTGATGTTAAAAAAAAGCCACTTAGTTCTATGTCCCCCTCTATCATCTCCCTAATAATGGTATAAACGCGCGGAAAAGCCATGCTAAAATCTGGTTTGTTAACCCGCTCTAACTCTAAATAATAATCATACATGGCCTTATAGCCCTTGCGTGGGGCGCTGCTGCCGATTGCTAAAATAGCTTCTCTTAGTAGTTCTTTGTTTACTTTGGTTTTTCTTTTATAGTAGTCTAGGCGCTTCTCACTCACATGATAGGTTCTTTTTGGATCAAAATTAAGCTTATGTTCTTTGAAGTACTTGCGCCATTCACCCAGCTTGCTAAGCCATTTCATTAGTCTTGATTGTCGCACTTCAGCCCCGCGTGTTTCATACAAGACATGCAAAACAAGCGCGGGCGCTATCTCACGGCGGCATTGATCAATAAATGATATTAGGCGGTATTTTTCCTCAAAGGTAAAATGTCTTTTTGTTATATCAAAGTCCGCCATTTCTTGGCGTACATACTTTTCTACCTCTTTGATCTCAGCGTTTCTAGGATTATAAGGGTTGTATGCGGCGCGCGTTATGCGGGGGTAGTATTTGCTAGTATCCACACCATATAAGTGCCAGTAATTGGGGACTACTTCTAAGTTTTCATCATGTGGCGTTTGCATAAAAGAACAATACAAGAAAAAACTTAAGATGACCTAGAAAAACGTAAATTCACAACTTAACGCGCGGGGAGTAGTTAAAGACTTATCACTTAGCGCTGAGTGACTAAAATACCGCCGCTTTCAATTTAGATTGACTGCCAGAAGTTCCCAAAAGAGTTATCAAAATTTTCTAAAGAAGTTCTAAAAAAATGTTAGGTATAGGTATTGGTATTGGTAGTTAAATTATTCACCTATGTATTAGAGAAGTTGATATCATCTAAACCTTTAAATCTGCCCAGTTACTAGCTATGCTAGCATGGCATTCTAATGGCACGCGTAAGGGGTAGATATTCTCCATAAGGGTCTTAATTTCTTGTTGCAACTCTCTAGCCTCTATCTCACTCACCTCTAAAATCAGCTCATCATGTACTTGTACTAGCATTTTAATATCTGCGCGACTTTCATATTTTTGATAAATCGCAAGCATAGCTAATTTAACCAAATCGCTAGCACTTCCCTGAAAAAGGGTATTAACTCCCTCGCGTAGATAATCAGCATGCAGTTTAGGGCTAGCTTGTTTAAAAGAGAAACGGCGCACATGCCCTAAAAGCGTAGTAACCTGCCCTTCTTGTAAAATACGCGCTTTCAGCTCCTCTAAAAAATTTTTAATCGTGGGGAATTTATTAAAATAACGCTCCATGTAAGCCTTAGCCTCCTCTTGGCTAATCTGCAGGGTTTGGGCTAATTTTCTAGCCCCCATGCCATAAATTAAGCCAAAATTAATCGCCTTTGCAATAGGGCGTTTAGCCTGAGCCTGATTGCCAAAAAGGGCGGTAGCGGTGTTAAGATGGATGTCCTCTTTTTGCTCAAAGGCTTTTAAGAGGGCTTGATCCTCACTAAAATGTGCTAAAAGCCTTAATTCAATCTGAGAATAATCCACCCCAATTAAAACACAGCCAGCAGAGGCAATAAAACCCCGGGCTATCTTTCTACCTAAATCATGGCGTATAGGGATATTTTGCAAATTAGGGTTAGCAGAACTCAGTCTTGAGGAGGCGGTTTTATTTTGGTAAAAAGTAGTGTGGATTTTCCCCTGAGTGTGTCGTTTTAAAAAGGGTTCTACATAGGTAGATTGGAGTTTGAATATTTCGCGGTAGTTTAAAAGTTTAGTGAGTAATACACCCACGCAAACCCCCCGCACTTCTGATTGAGCATAAGTTGCCTGCAAGGCTTTTAAACTTGCCTCGTTGGTAGAAAGCCCTATTTTGCCTTTTTTAATCCCCTTGCTTTCAAGCCCTAAATGTTCATAAAGCACCTGTGCCCACTGCCTAGAGGAATTGACATTAAGTGGCATAGAGAGCATGTTTTGCATGCTTTGTTCTAAATTTTCTAAATTCTCTTTAAATTCTTGTTGCAAAACCTTAAAATAGGCAATATCTAGCAAAAATCCATGCCCTTGCATTGTATAGAGCAATTCTAAAAGCGGGTATTCAAGTTTGTGGGCTATACCCCATAATTCTTGGCTTAAAACCTCTTTGTAATGTTTGTAGGCTTTTAAGATTAAACGCGCATTGATAGAGGCTTTAAAAAGCGCCTCTGTATCCTCTAAACCGGCTAAATCATAACCCTGCTCTCCTAAATACTGCCCTAAGGCATGCAAAGAAGGTTCTAAATAGCAATTTTCTAGCCAAGCTAAAATCCCAATATCTTCATAGCAAGTTGGAAAGGGAAAGTTATAACCCCTAAGCAAGCTACAGACCTCTTTAAGGTTATAGGCGATGAGTTTATGCTGGCTGAGTGAGTGCAAACATTGTATACTTTCTTGGTTTAAAGAAATGCAAAAAAATTCGCCCTCTTGATCTAATGCATTAAGCAAGAGCACAGCCAACCCCAGCCCCTCTTTAAGTTCTAAAATCTGAATCACACTCCCCTGAGCGCTGCTAATTTTTTCTAACGCTTCTTGTGGGGGGCAGAGATTTATTTTTTGTGGGGCTAAGGGTTTGACTTTGGGGTTATTTGTTTGAGTAGTCCAAACATTTCATAGTGCTTTAATTCTGCTTCTATCTTTAAAAGCGGATGACTCTTAGGAAAAAGTCCCTTTGTACTTAAATCTTGATTCATAAAAAGCGAGGTATTAAGAGTGGCTAACTCACGGCTTAAAAAGGCTTGGTTGTAATCTCTTCTGAGTGCCTCTATTAGTTTAGGCGAAAGTTTAAGGTTATCTAAATTGGCATAGAGGGCTTCAAGGTTAGCATGCTTTTCTAAGAGTTTACTAGCATTTTTAGGGCCTATGCCCTCCACGCCTTTATACCCATCGCTACTATCGCCCACCAAACCCTGATAATCTCTAAACTGGCAGGGCGCAATACCATATTTTTGCATGCACTCTGTAACGCCGCTTTCCTTACGGCTACTTAAATCACAAAGCACCACTTGAGAATCTACCAGTTGGTAAAAATCTTTATCAAAACTTATAATCCGTACAAAATGATCTTTAAAAGCATAACAAAGACTAGCAATCACATCATCGCTTTCATACCCCTCCACACTCAGCGCACACAAACCCATTTGCTCTATCCACTCTAAGATAATGGGCAGTTGGGTATGCAGATGAGGCGGGGCGATGCGATTAGCTTTGTAGGCAGGATCAAGGGTTTTTCTATGATTACTCTGACTTTCTAAAGCAAAAATGAGTCTATCTGCCTTAAAGCTATAAAGTTGGTGGATAATTTTAGCAAAGGCGCTTAGCCACGCTGTATTGATACCCTTTGAGGTTTGCAAATCACGCAAAGGATAGTAAAACTTAAAGAGCAACCCAAAGGTATCTACTAAATGTAGGGTTTTCATGTGTTAAGGCAGTGGGTGAAGAGATAGCGGTGATCTTCAGGCAAAGCTTCATAGAGTTTAAAGGCAAGTTTACGAATCTCCCAAAGGGCTTTAGAATCGGTGCGTAAACTCAAGAAATTTTGTAAACTCCTTGCATTAATACTAAAGGCTAGGCTAGTTTTATAACTCTCTGGCATGGCAAATTTAGCATGATCGTTTTTAATATGCTGAGTAAGTAAGAGGCGCAAATTTTCTAAAGCTTGGATACTGGCTAAATCTACCGCCTCTACCCCTGTAAAAACTAAGAATTTTTGAGCCCGCTTTAAATTTTGCTCTGGGGGTAAAAAACTAGCCTCGTCTTTAAGTTCTTTAAGAGTGTAGCGGCTAGATTTAACCGAAAAACTAGCCATGCGGTGGCGGGCAAGTTCTTGTAAGCAGGCGCGGCTAATGCCTTGTATATCAAAATTATAAAAGAGATGTTCAAGGGTAGAATTGTGGCGGTATTTATTAGCTACGCGATCAATAAGCTCTAAATCCTTGCGCCCACCCCCATCGCTGTAGGCAAAGCTTTGATAACAGGTGCGGATAGCTTCATAACAACAACTTAGCGGAGTGGCATGTTTTAGATGTACTTGCATGGATCTTTCTTAGTGGGTTGGGGGGATTAAGGGGCTAAAACCCAAGTATTTAGGCGTATAGATCGTATTTGTATAGATAATTTGTTGATTCTCCATAGGTTCTTTAAAATAACGCTCTAAGCTAGGATTTAAACGCAACAGCATGTGTTCTAAAGAATCAACACTAGCATAACTCACCCAGTCATATTCTAAATCAGCATTCAAAAGGGTAGCTGTTTGGCTCAAATAAGGGCTTGTTTTACTAATAGCACTTGTAATATAAAGATGTTTGCGATCTTTAGGTTGGGTGAGCATGAACATGGAGAGGTTAAAATTAATCTGAGAGGAGAGATACATTAAAGGCCGATCTCTACTACTTAGCATGCCAATTTGGGAGAGTAAAAGCCCGGTTTTGACAATGGAGGTATTAAAAAACACAACGGCATCTTTAAAATATTTACGCTGGTGTACCAATTCACGCCCAAAGGTGCTAGCTTTTTTAAAAGTGATTGTATCCTCATACAAAATATTAGCCCCTAAATCTTTTAAACTTTTGCTAAGCATTGCCCCTCTAAAGCTATCATCGTCATAAACCACTAGGGGTTTGTGCTGGCTTAATTCTAAAAGCATATCTACTTGAGAGGGGAAATTAATCCCACCAAAGATAAGCATGGAGGGTAAATCCATGCGTTTTTCTAATTGGTGTTTGTTGACGGTGGGAATGATAGTGGGTAAAGTTAGAGGTGTTTTAGCCACTAGATTTTGTACCCCTTCTTGGGTTAAAAGAGCAATCACAAAAGGAAAGCCTTCTTGTACGATGCTTTGATAGGTTTGTTTGAGATTATCCGGATCTTCTTGTTGGCTATCAAAAACCTTAAAGGTAAAATCATGGTTTTTAAGCGCTAAATAAGCCAAAATGGCATTCGTAGAAAGATCAGAATAACTCCCGATGACTTTTTTAGGCACTAAAATAGCAACTTTATAAGATTGCTCTTGATTTTGTGCGTTTTCTTGTTGGGGTTGGCTAGTGGCTAGTTTGGGATTGAGCCAGTCATTGATAATGGCATAATTATCCTGTAATTGGTGATCTTTAATCTCTGCAGAATAGCGCGCTAGAAAAGAAAAAACTTGTCCTTTAGCATAGAGTTCTTTTAGACAATCTGCACTACATGGCTTTAAAGCCACCACAACCTGCTTAGCAGGTGGCAGAGGAGAAAGTAAGCGGGGGCGCACTCTAGCAGAGCCAAAAGAGCTAAGAATAGCTAGAGCTATAATTCCCCTAAAATAATTAATCCTTATGCTTTTTAAAGACATGGGGGCTTACCATATTGGCAGGTTGGAAGATCTCATCAAGTTGTTCTTGTGTTAAAAGTTTGCGCTCTAAGACAATCTCATGTACAGCTTTGCCGGTTTCAAGGGCTTCTTTAGCAATGGAGGCAGATTTTTCATACCCGATATGGGGATTAAGGGCGGTAACAATGCCAATGCTATTAAACACATAATCATGGCAGATTTTTTCATTAGCAGTAATGCCTAAAATACATTTATCTACCAAAGTGTGAATCGCGCGATCGAGCATCAAAAACGAATGGAAGAGCTTATAGGCGATAATAGGTTCAAAAACATTTAGTTGGAGTTGCCCGCCTTCAGCTGCCATTGTAATAGAAAGATCGTTGCCAATGACTGAAAAGCAGACTTGATTCACCACTTCTGGGATAACGGGGTTAACTTTACCGGGCATGATAGAGCTACCGGGTTGCATTCTGGGTAAATTAATTTCATTAAGCCCAGCACGAGGACCAGAACTTAAAAGTCTCAGATCGTTACAAATTTTAGAGAGTTTGACAGAAACCCGTTTGAGCGCCCCGCTTACTTGTACATAAGCCCCTGTGCTTTGGCTAGCTTCAATTAGATCGTGAGCAATTGTAAAGGGTCTACCTGTAACTTCTTGGATTTTTTTCTCTACAATGCGTTTATAGTCCGGGTGGGAGTTAATGCCTGTGCCAATTGCTGTTCCTCCAAGATTAAGTACGCGTGTCCAATTGCGCGCATCTAAAAGGTGCTGTATGTCTTTTTCTACCATAGAAACGAAGGTTTCAAATTCTTGACCCAAAGTCATGGGCACGGCATCTTGAAGTTGTGTACGCCCCATTTTTAAAATATGGGCAAATTCTTTGCTTTTTTTATCAAAAGCGTCTTTAAGAACTTTTAGGGTTTGAACGAGTTTATCAAGCCGTTCATAGATTGCGATTTTAAGGGCTGAGGGGTAGGTGTCGTTGGTAGATTGGGAGCGGTTAACATGATCATTTGGGTGGCAGTATTGGTATTCTCCCTTTTTATGCCCTAAAATCTCTAAAGCCAAATTGGTAACCACTTCATTCACATTCATATTTGTACTTGTGCCCGCTCCGCCTTGAATCATATCCACTACAAATTGATCGTGGTGTTCTCCTTGAATGATGCGATCGCAGGCCTTACAAATGGCATCAGAAATTTTAATATCTACAAGCCCGAGTTCAGCATTAGCTAAAGCCGCAGCCTTCTTTACTTGAGCATAAGAACGGATAAAAACAGGGTAGTTAAACAGCCTATCATGGGTGATGTTAAAATTCTCCACCGCGCGCATTGTCTGGATTCCATAGTACAGATCGTCTTCAATCTCCATCTCGCCGATAAAATCATGCTCTTTTCTAGTTGCCATTTTAAGATCTCCTTGTGGATAAGATAGTGTGGCATTCTACTAATTTAAAATTAATATTGGCACAAAGGAACAATTAAACATGTTATCATAATCCAAATTCCAAACTTTAATTTTTAAGGATTGCTATGAATCCAACCGACATACAAGGTCTAATGGTTGCTTTTGATCAAAGTAATATCAGCTATTTTAAACTCAAAATGGAGAATGTAGAACTCGTGTTAAATAAGGTTTCTACTAAAAAGGGGGTGGTTGTTTCTGATCATTTACCCATCCAAACCCCCACCGCTAGCGCCTGTTCTTTAAATAGTGTAGCAGGGGCAGCAAGTGTGAGTAGTAGCGCCAAAGAAAACACCAAAGAAGATTACATTCTCTCGCCTATGGTAGGTACTTTTTATCACCGCCCCTCCCCTACGGCTAGCCCTTATGTACAAGTGGGCGATAGCATTAAAAAAGGGCAAATTATTGGTATTGTGGAGGCAATGAAGATCATGAATGAAATTGAAGCGGAGTGTGATTGTAAAATCCTCTCTATTGAAGTAGAAGATGCGACAGCCGTAGAATATGGCACCCAGCTTGTTAAAATTGAAAAACTCTAAGATGAAAAATATAGAACGCATCCTCATAGCAAATAGAGGGGAGATCGCGCTAAGGGCTATTCAAACTATCGCACAAATGGGCAAACAATCCATCGCGATTTATTCAAGTGCGGATAAAGACGCCCATTATCTTAATGTTGCCGATGCTAAGGTTTGTATCGGGGGGCCAAAATCAGCACAAAGTTATTTAAATATCCCAGCCATTATTAGCGCTGCTGAACTCTTTGAAGCAGACGCAATTTTTCCGGGCTATGGGTTTTTGAGTGAAAATCAAAATTTTGTAGAAATTTGTTCTCATCATGGCTTAGAATTTATCGGCCCTAGTGCGCAGGTAATGGCCTTAATGGGGGATAAATCTAAAGCTAAAACTTGCATGCAAGAGGTGGGGGTGCCGGTGGTTGAGGGCTCTGAGGGCATTTTAAAAAGTTACGATCAAGCTTTAGAGGTGGCCAAGCGTATTGGCTTTCCTATTATCATTAAAGCAGCCAATGGGGGCGGGGGTAGGGGAATGCGTGTGGTGAGCGATCCAGCCTTACTTAAAAATCTTTATCTAGCCGCCGAAACAGAGGCTTTAAGTGCCTTTGGAGATGGGAGTGTGTATATTGAAAAATTTATCCAAAATCCTAAACACATTGAAGTACAAATTTTAGCCGACAAACATGGCAATGTGGTTCATGTCGGTGAGCGGGATTGTTCAACCCAACGGCGGCAACAAAAACTCATTGAGGAAACCCCTGCTTTGGCGCTTAAAGAGGAGGTGAGAGAAAAATTACTCGCCACTGCCATTAAAGCGGCTAAGCATATTGGCTATGTGGGAGCGGGGACTTTTGAGTTTTTGCTTGATGCTAATGGGGTAGATTTTTATTTTATGGAGATGAATACCCGTTTGCAGGTGGAGCATACGGTAAGTGAAATGGTGAGTGGTTTAGATTTGGTAGAGTGGATGATAAAAATTGCACAAGGCGAAAAACTCCCCTCTCAAGAGAGTATTAAGTGTACTGGGCATGCCATTGAGTGCCGTATTACAGCTGAAGATCCTAAGACCTTTACACCTAATGCGGGCAAAATCAATGCGTGGATTTCCCCCGGAGGAATGGGGGTGCGCTTTGATACGCATGCTTATGCCGGCTATGTTGTCCCGCCCTTTTATGATTCCATGATTGGCAAGCTTATCGTGCATGCACCTAGTAGAGATCAAGCTATTATTAAAATGAAACGCGCGCTTAAAGAGTTTCTTGTAGAGGGGATTAAAACCACGCGCGATTTTCACCTTTCTATGTTAGAAAACCCCGATTTTAGGCGTAACCAAATCCACACCAAATATTTAGAAAGCCAAAAGGAGTAGCCAATGTATGCCTCTAAAGTAGAAAACCTTGCCCCCTCTAAAACTATCGCTATTAGCACCCTCGCCCAAGAGCTCAAGGCACAGGGTAAAGATGTTTTGAGTTTTAGCGCTGGAGAACCTGACTTTGATACGCCTAATTCTATCAAAGAGGCCGCGATTAAGGCCATTGAACAGGGTTTTAGTAAGTACACCGCTGTAAAAGGTGTTCCAGAGTTACTCAAGGCTATTTCGCATAAATTTAAACAAGAAAATGGCCTTGAGTATGCACCCGATGAGGTCATGGTAAGCAATGGGGCTAAACAATGCTTGTTTAATGCGATTCAAGCCCTTTTAAACTCCGGTGATGAGGTGATCATTCCTGCGCCCTACTGGGTGAGCTATCCTGAGATTGTGAATTATAGCGGGGGTAAAAGTGTGTTTTTACCCACTAGCTTAGAAAGTAGTTTTAAGATCACCCCTGAGCAACTCAAAACAGCCCTCACACCTAAAACTAAAATGCTCATTCTCTCTAGCCCTTCTAATCCTACGGGTATGATTTATAGCAAAGAGGAGTTACAGGCTTTAGCTAATGTCTTAGAAAAAACTAATGTTTGGGTGCTAAGTGATGAGATTTATGAAAAACTTGTTTATGAGGGGGTGTTTTATTCTTTTGGGGCTTTGCCTAACATGCTTGATCGCACCATTAGTATTAATGGTTTAAGCAAAGCCTTTAGCATGACAGGTTGGCGTGTGGGGTATTTGGGTACAAAAGATAAAACTTTACTTAAACACATGGTAGCCCTGCAAAGCCATAGCACTTCTAATATTAATTCCATTACCCAAAGGGCTGCTCTAGCTGCTCTTAGTGGGTGTGCACAGGCAGATATAGAAACCATGCGCCTAGCTTTTAAAGAGAGGCGTGATGTGGCCTTTGGAACTCTGCGTGAAATCCCGGGCTTAACCACAATCAAACCACAGGGGGCTTTTTATCTGTGGATTAAAATTCCGGGGGATTCAACGCAATTTTGCCAACAACTGTTAGAGGAACAGGGAGTGGCATTTGTACCGGGTAGTGCCTTTGGAATGGAAGGGTTTGTGCGCATGTCTTATGCGTGCTCTTTAGAGCAAATTAAACAGGGATTAGAAAGACTTAAGGTGTTTATGCAAAAGAGATAACTCTTTGAGTTGTTTAACCTGCATTGAGCGCGTATTTAGACTACTAGCTTACTAGGGCTTTGTAGTCTAAAGTAAAACTAATATAACCCTTAAGACTTTTAATTGTCTATTTTTGTTTAACAAAACATGCTTTGAATGTATTATAATGACCGTGTTTTTTGCGAGGTGTGTTTATGGCGTCGGGAATAAAGAACTTTTATTACCAAATTGATACAAGAAGTTAAAAATGCAAAGAAACGAATGGAGTGGTTTGAAAAAACCTTGCAGGATACTTTAAGCCCCTATAAAAATCATAGTGTAATTGCACCAATTCTTAGCCAAGAAAGTAGCCAAGAGGTTGTGGAGTATTTTTTACAGGCGTTTTTCTTAAATCGTGCAGATATTCCGCTCCATTGTTTTTTCTCTAATTTGTCCTTAGAGGACAAACTGGCTCAAGATATTGAAGATGAGGAGAAAAATATCACTCTTGGGGTGCGTATCCCTAATCATCCCATTTTTTCTAAGGTTCTACCTAAGGGCATGTCTTTGTTAGTACGGCGGTTTTTGCCCTATGGTGCGTCCTCTCCTGTTTTTTATCCTAATGAAGTGAGTCTGACATCTAGTGATGCTAATGCGTATGAACAAGAATTAGAGGTGGCATGTATTAAAATTGAGAGTGGGGAGCGTCAGCGTATCGCTAATAATCTTGTTAATCCAGCATGGATACAACAACTGCCAAAATTTGGGATAGAAACATCTAAAAGATTAGCAGAATGGATGGACTATTTAAAGTTTGAGGAAGAATACATTGAGTTTCACACAAGGCAGAAATTTTTAGTATTTAACGAGGATTTTTACGAGAAACAGAGAAACAGAGCTAAAGTGCGTACTGGTAATTGAAGCTGATTCATACAGAAAGCAATTAGAGTATATCCGATCGTATCTTAGTTTTAGAGGGGCAGATTGTGAGATTGTACCACTGGATGCGTCTTTACACCCTGTAGATTTTGAGCCTAACCCCGATTTTAAAAATAACAAAGACAAAAATAACAAAGACAAAAAACCAGAAAACTATAGATTTTTAGGTTATCACGAGGTTAGAAATCAAAACCTAATTGAAAAATATGCTGAGTGGTTGCGGGGCTATCTATCTGATCTATCACAGAAAAAACAAAAGAAGCAGCAAGTTGAAGATACTGATCTGTTGAAGTTACTGATTATAAATTTCTTGAAATCCAAATAGAGCTAGAAGAAGAACAAAAAGAAGTACCTGGGGTTGGGTTTTGGGGAATGTCGGTGTTAGGCGAATTAGCCCAAATAAACCGACAAAAGCGGGTATATAAAGACCTTGTAAGCAATAAAAATTGTGCTAACCCCTATCTAGCAGATTTCTTATTTGATATTAGCCGCGCACGCCAGCCTCAAACCTTAGAGTCTATAGACACTTGGTTTAATACAAATTTGAATAAAAAGCAAAGATTAGCGGTACAAAAGATGTTGGGGGCTATAGATATTGCCTTAGTCCAGGGGCCTCCGGGCACAGGGAAAACCACCGTGATTGCAGAGGCTATTTTACAGTTTGTACAAAGAGGCCAGAGCGTGCTTTTATCTAGCCAATCCCATGAAGCAATTGATAATGCGCTAGAGCGCCTCCCTAATCATCTAAGCCTTAAGGTGATTCGTTTAAAAAAGACAAGCAACGAATCAAAGATAGCCCCTATGCTGAAGAAGATGCTCTTAGGCGCTATTACAGTGCTTCAAAAGGTTATGCCCAAGAAATTCTAAACTCCCCTCGAGAAATGCAAGAGCAAATAGATATTTTAGAGGAGTGGCTAAAAGACATGGGCTATATCCAAGAGCATTTAGAATCTACAGCTACTAAGCTTAACACCCTTGATACAGAAATATCAGAGAAAAAGGCTATAAGAGATAAAGAGTTACAGGCCTATGAAGTGGCCTTAGAAGACTACAGAAAAGAGTTAGAACTAATAAAAGCATGGCAGTCTTTACAAGATTTTTTACATGCAAGATGTTCAGATATTATGGATATGGAAAGCCTGCCTTCTAGTGTAGAAAATTTTGTAAGGCATTTGTTGGATTTACATGAAGGGTGTGCTTTGAAGCGGCCTTTTGATTCTTTTGACTTTGATCGCTCTAGTCATGGGAATAAAATCCATGTATTAAAATCTTTATACCAGAATTACTAACAACTTTTAAAATTTCAAGATCAGATTCAAAAAGATGTGTTGTTTTTATTGCAATTACAAGCAGAAAATTTACAAGATACACAGGCTAAAGTCCAAATAGATCAGATCGAACAAGAACTCAAACAAGTAGAGCAGGCAATGGAGGCTGGGGAAGATTTAAATCAAAGGTGGAGGGAATTGCGCAATCAAAGAACAGAACTTAAAAATAAACACACTGCTTTAAACCATGCATGTTATGAAATATTTACAGATCATGAAAATGTGTGTGCCCCTATTGAAAATATCTTACAAGCTAGAAACTTGGCAGATTTGCTACAACGAAGGCTAAAACATCTTTCAGAGAGTAATTCTAAGATTCAAGACTGTATAAAAGCTGTGATACAGGAAATACAGACTAGGCCTATTCCAGAAAAACCGCTATACAACAACTCACTCCAACAAGAAATCCAAGTTTTACAAGAGCAACAACAAGTCCAGCTAAAATTTAAAGAGCAAAGGGAGAAACAAACTACAGAATGTTTACAAAAACTCCAAGAACTCTTAAATCTTGAAAATTCTGAGCTTAGCTTAGATGAGGGCATAAAACAGGCTCAACAAGCTAACCAAGAGATCAAAGCTAAACTAACAGAGCATAAAGAGGAGTTTGGAAAACACCAAAGACTTTTTGAAAAATGGGTACGGGTACTAGATGAAAGTTTTGTTGCAGGTGATTATAAGGAAATAGAGGACATTTTTAAACCTTGTTGTAATGTTGTGGCTATCACATCTAATAGTGGTAGCCAACAACTTGATCAACACTGGGGCTATTTTGATGTGGTGATCATTGATGAGATGTCTAAATGCACCCCTTTAGAATTATTAATGCCTTTAATGCGGGCTAGAAAAGCAATTTTGATTGGAGATCACCGCCAGCTCCCGCCTACTTTTGGAGAGGATATATACACCTATGAAGAGGAATTGATTAAAGAATTACAAGAAATGGGCGAGGAGAGCATGCTCAATCAAGATCAATCTTTTAGATTTAGAAAAATGGTGAGCGCTACTTTGTTTAAAGAATTATTTGAACAAGCACCTGAGATGATCAAGGAACAGTTAACAGAGCAGTACCGCATGCATCCAAGAATTATGAGAATGGTGAATCGTTTTTATAAAGAGCCTTTAATCTGTGCTAATCCTGATAAAGATAGATCTCATGGTTTGCAATTAGGGAAGTTTCTAACACCAGAAACTCATTGTCTGTGGATAGACACCACTACAGAAATCCAAACAAAGGATAATTACAACCAACAAGAAGCTAGTTTGATTGCCAAAACTCTTAAAGCTATGGATTTACAACTAGGGCAAAGAAAGAAAAAGTACAGGTGGGGGTGGTGAGTTTTTACCAAGCACAGGTTAGACGCATTAAAGAGAAAATCAGAAAGGAAATGGGGAGTTTTGAAAATTTCAAGGCCTTAAATGTAGATGTGAATACAGTGATTCGCTATCAAGGGAAGGAAAAACCCATTATCTTAGTGAGTATGGTGGCTACTAGGACTAAAAAAAGTCAACATGCCAACACTGCTAGATATGAATTTGTCAATGTGGCGTGGTCTAGGGCGCAAAATTTACTCATGGTATTTGGCAACATGAAAGTTTTTAAAGAACAAGAAGTGTATCTCTCTAATAAAGAAAAAGTTAAAGTCTATAGAGAAACTATACAAGATTTAGAATTTGGGTTTCCAGAATCTAGCACATGTTCTATGGAGGAATACCAAAAATCTCTGGAGGTTATTTTGAAGGATTCTAAATGAGTACCACTATTCTTAAAGAAGAAATTGTCTATCCCATTGGCGTTTATGATTTAAAACTAAGCTATAGAAAAAGGCGGCCAGTTACCGCCTTTGAAAGTTTGATCTTAGAGGTGGCATCTGAGCAACTTCCATACACTCTAAAGGAGTTGGCAGAGGTGGTGTGGATACTAGCAAATACTACCCCCGCATAACGCGCGCCGCCTACAATCCTTAAGAATGCATGGAGTTATGCGAAAAAATCAAGCAAACTTGGACATAAGAGATGTCTATAAAAGATGGCTAGAACACTTACTGCTATTTGATTAAATAAGGCAGGGCAGGAGTTTTTTAAGGAAAAGAAAACGCTAAGTAGAGAGAAAAACGAGGAGTTTACATTCTTTATAGACTACGCTAGTGAAAATAAGATGTGTTCACAAAAAGAGGAGGCATGGGGAGAAGAGATTGGGTACCGCTCTGTGGTGCTTAAGGATCCAACGCCTTTTAAAAGAGAGCAAAGTCTCTTTAGAGACACTCCAAAAGATAGAGCGAGGTATTAATGAGTTTAAAGAACTTTTGCAAAGCTGCTTTCACATTATAAACACTATGAGGCAGCATCTCAGCGATTTTGCCCTTTAACACTAGAATTAGAAATAGATAATAATGATAGTCTCACTATCCATACAGATCCTAAAGATTTTGACGCATGGTTAGAACGGTTAGATAAGGAGGTGGTGTACCAAGAACTTGTGCGTTCTTTCTTACCTCCTAGAGATGAAAATGCGAAGAATCTAGATTTAAAATGGTCGGAGGTGGTGAGAACAGGCCAAATAGCCCTCCAAGTCCCATCATATGCTAAATTAGCCCTTATTTGGGGAGAATCTCCATATTCAGTATCAAAAAATATTCCCACTATCCATTACGATGCTTCTATACAAACCCCTTCTTTACAAGGCCAACATCTAAAACTCCCAGCCACTAACTCTAAAGATTCTGAGGGTAGTCTTTGCGTGTATGCAATCAAAGATAGAGAAAAAACCGAGCAGATTTTATATGCAAACATGCCCTATTACTACAACAATAGCCGTTATTACACCCCTCGTTATATCATCATGGCTAGAAACTGGGACTGGCAGGGCTTTTGGCTGGGTCTGTTGTGTGTTTATAATCTTGATGTCTATGTGTTTGCGGCACATTGCACTAGGCCTGAAATTAGTTTGCAAGAATGCATGGAGTTATGCGAAAAAATCAAGCAAACTTGGAAACAAGAGATGTGTACAAAAGCATGGCTAGAACACTTACCCCCACTTGATAATTCTGAAGATTTAAAAAGGGCTAGAAAATTAGTTGGTGAGGATATTGTTTTGACAAAACTTTCTAAGCATTTTGTAGAAAAACTCATTGAACAATCCATGCAAAAAGACCCTAACCAAGTATTTGCAAATATACAAGCTCCGGGCATTAAAAACTACCGCGCACTCCAACGCCTTTTAAAAGAGAGCAAAGTCTCTTTAGAGACACTCCAAAAGATAGAGCGAGGTATTAATGAGTTTAAAGAACTTTTGCAAAGCTGCTTTCACCAAAATTTTCAGGGCTTACTCCAGCAATTACAAGATTATAAAAATAAGATTGATCAAAATTTTAAAGAGCCCACCCAAGAAAAATACGCTTTATTGGATCTCGATCTTTTAAAACAGGTGCGAGTCAAAGAGATTAAAAATAAGACACAGGGGAGGGTATTACTAAGAGCTAGCATGCAAGAATTAGAATTACCACAAGGTGCACTCTCTTTACAAGAAGTCTCTCCTAGATCGTTCCTATTACAGCACATGTTTGGCAATAAAGACTATAGCAAGACAGATCAAATACTAGCCTGCGCGTATTATTATTGCCTAAATGATGTTGTGATTTATAGCAATAATGAAAATTTAACCTCTAACGCGCACCGATTTGGTTTAAAAGTGGAGGCGATTGAAAGCTCCACACACAAGAATAACAAACATAAAAACAAAAAGAAAGGAAAAAAATGAGCCACGAAACTGAAACAGAATACCGATTACGGATAGAAAGAGAAAGGGAATTAAGAGAGCAACAAAGAAGAGAAAATGAAAGGAGGGCAAGGGAGGCTATCTCTACTAACTTAAGGAGTTTTCAAAACACTCTTAATTCTCTTAAAAATCAAGACTTAGAAAAATATGCCACAGCAGAATTTGAAAATATCCAAAAACAAATGAGCCAGATTGAGGCTGAGTCTGGATACGATCTTTTTGGGACTGAACAGTCAAGCAAGCAATTAGCCTATCAGGTCAATGAATTACCTCAACTATGTAGAAAGCGCCAAGTTGAAGAGTTTGAAAGGAAACGCCGTGAGAAGGAAGCAAGAGATACTATTTCTGCTCATTTAAAGCGATTTCAAGACACGCTTGATTCTCTTAAAAATCAGGGTTTAGAACAATACGCCACAGCAGAATTTGAAAATATCCAAGGACAAATGAGCCAGATTGAGGACATGTCTAAAGACGATCCTCTTTTAGCTGAACGATTAAGCGCGCAGTTAACCAATCAGGTTAATAACCTACCCCAGTTATGCAAAAAACGCCAAGTTGAAAAGAAACGCCAAGAGGAAATAGAAAAAGAAGCACAAAGACGGGCACATTTGCAGGCTTTGGGTGTGGCATGGCAAGAGGCGTTACAATCTTGGCAAAATAAATCTGCTCGCAATCTAGCCCTAGAGGAACTCTCTAACTTGCATGCAAATATCTTTGAAAATCCACAAAATTACACGCTACAAGATCTTAAATCCCAAGTTTTAGCCCTAGAGGCTAAGTTTGTTGCTAGCATACAAGAGCAGCAGGCTAAAGAACAGCAAGAGCTAGAACAAACATACAAACAAGATTTATTAAAGCGCTACCCACAATTGCCCGAGCATGCAAAACTTCTGAATCTAGCAGATTTGCAAAAAGAGGTACAAGCTATAGAACAAGCTCAGGCTAAGCGTGCAGAAGATGAGGCCGTGCGTAAAGAAATGGTAAAAGCGGTCTATGCCTCTTTAAAACAGGCGGGGTTTGTGGTGCAAGAACCTAGCTTAGATAAAGAAAAAGACATCGTAATCGTACGCGCAAACCGCCCTAATGGCAACCAAGCTAATTTTAAGATTTCTTTAGATGGCGTACTCAATTATCGTTTTGATCACTATGAGGGCAAGACATGCAAGGCAGATATGGATAAGGTATTGCCTCAGCTTAGTCAAGTATATGGTGTGGATTTGTCTGAGGAAAGGGTTATTTGGGAAAATCCTGATGATTTAGACAAGGAAGCACGCCCCTTAAATCCAACTCAAAACCAAACTAGGGGTTAGGGATGCTAAATAATTGGCTAGAGGAATTTGGCACAAAGGCGCTAGTGTATTCTGGCTTAATTATAAGTGGGAACACTCTGGACTTGCAATTTTCAAGGCATGCTAAATTAATGCCCTTTAATAAGGTTTTAGAAGATGCTCTTTTACATTTGCACGAATGGAGTTCCTCACAGGGTTTTGTACATGTGGTGTTTTATAGCTTAGCTTTAGGCATACAAGGCATTGATTTAAAGACATGGGAGCAGATTAAAGGCACGCGCAGTCCTAGCGAGGAAGCATATGATATAGGGGATCAACAATAAAAACAAACTAACCCCACTGCAATAAAAGTACCTGAAGAAGAATTTTTTGAAGTGGTGGCTAAAACTTTAACTTCTGAAAAACAGAATCAGAAAATAGCCTTTGTGATAGATTGGTCAAACTATCTTTTTGGTCCTGCTAATGCATTAACTGCTCAGGAAAGAAGACTTTTACAAACTATAGGTACTTCTCTTAGAGACGCACAAAAGGCGCGGTCTCAACATCTTTTAGTGTTTATTATGCCCACGCAAAATGTGCTCCCCCCTTCGCTGTATCTAAACAACGCTGCTATTGCACAAGTCCCCATACCCTATCCTAGTGCTAAAGAAAGAGAAGAAGCCATTTTAGCTAACAAAACCGTGTTTAAAGTCCAGCAAGATTTAGAGCCAAATAGCGCTGATTTGGTTGAGTTTGGCGTACAAAGCGATGGATTAAGTTTAAAAGATATTCAAAATTTAGCCTATCTAAGTAGCCAGCAAAAGGAGATATTGAGTGTGCGGGCTTTAATTTCTCTGTATAAATTTGGGAAAAAAGACTCTCCTTGGGAAAAACTAGATCACAAACGCTTACAAGAGGTTAAAACTACTTTGCAAAAACGCCTTAAAGGACAAGATCATGCCATTGATGCGGTGGAGAAGATTTTAAAACGGGCTTATACGGGTTTATCTGGTTTGCAACATTCTAGCAAGGCAAAAAGCCCTAAGGGGGTTTTATTTTTAGTAGGGCCTACTGGGGTGGGGAAGACAGAATTAGCGCGCTCTTTAGCAGAATTTTTGTTTGGAGAAGAAGAGGCGTGTATTCGCTTTGACATGTCAGAATTTAACCACGAACATGCCGATCAACGCTTGTTGGGTGCGCCTCCGGGTATGTGGGTTTTGAAGAGGGAGGGCAGTTGACAAATGCTGTGCAAAAAAAGCCCTTTTGTTTGCTCTTATTTGATGAGATTGAAAAGGCACACCCTAGAATCTTAGATAAATTTTTACAAATCTTAGAAGATGGGAGACTAACAGATGGAAAGGGGCAGACTGTGCAGTTTGTAGATACCTTTATAGTTTTTACCTCTAATATTGGAGCGGCTGAAATAGCGGCCAAAATGGATATGGATATGAATAGCGATATGAATAGTAACATTCAAGAGGAATTTAAAAGAATGGTACAAAAGCATTTTGTTGAGGTGCTTAAACGCCCTGAATTATTAGGGCGCATTGGGGAGGCTAATATCATTCCTTTTAATTTTATCCAAGACACTGGTATTATCAAAGATATTATCCGCATTAAGCTCAATCCCTTAGTGGAGCACTCGAAAAAAAAATGGGGGATTAAGGAATTTAAATTTGCAGATCAAGATAAAGCATTAGATACTTTGTGTGGCTTTGTAAATATTAGACATGGAGGGAGGGGGGTTTTAAATATTTTGACTAAACATCTTATGGATCCTTTAGCAGAGTTTTTATTTATCCATGCCACAGATAAAAAGGCTTTAATGGGGCGCGTTATCCAAGTGGTACAAGCCGGCAAAGCTTTTGATTTTGATTTGCTTTAGCTATGGAATGGATCAACTTAGCCAATATGATAGATGCCACCCAAGCAGAAGGTCCGGGTTTACGCATAGCTCTTTGGGTACAGGGCTGCTTGAAGCGCTGCAAGGGGTGTTGTAATGCACATCTACTTCCTATTAAACCGGCTCGGTTAGTGTCTGTAAATGAACTTCAAGAACAAATCCAACACATCTATGCCTTGCATAAAGACCTTGAGGGCATTACTTTTTTAGGAGGTGAGCCTTTTTTACAAGCGGGCGCTTTAGCCCATATTGCAAGCTTTTGCCAACATTTAGGGTTATCTGTTATGGTGTTTTCAGGATACTTACTAGAGGAGCTACAAGATCAAAAGTTTAAAGGCAGTAGTGCTCTTTTAAAATCTACAGATGTCCTAGTAGACGGAGAATTTGAGAGTAGTAAAATTGAAACGCGCAGAAACTGGGTGGGTTCAACTAACCAGCGCTTCCATTATCTTAGCAATCGTTACAATTCCTCTATAGAAACTATGCCTTGTATAACTAATGAATGGCGTATTAGCTTGGACGGTAAGATTTTGGGAAATGGGCTACCTTTTATTTGGGATTGATTAAAAATGATTTTTATATCTCTAGCGTTATTGCCCTCAAAAAAGGGGTTAAGACCTAAAGCTCCGGTAATATTACTCCCATGATCTTTAATAGAGACAAAGAGCCCTTCAGAAGCGTTTTTTCTAAAAATCGCTCGTACACTAAAAATAGAGATTTTAAACATGTCCACCGGTGCTTATTATGCACTTTTCCGGAATGTTAAACTTTTGATACTCCTTTTTTGCCTAGCCCACAGCCTTAAGATCAAATTGATTTTCTTTGTTTTCCCTCATCTTACTCTTAGACTTATCTCTCTATCCTCACACTCTCTACCTATGCCTCTCCCATAAATGTTTTAGTTTCTTCCACCCCCCACAGGCACTCTAAAATCTGTTTTTGACATACTCCCCCGCGCGTTAAGTTTGCCGGATTGATTAGAATCATTAAAGCTTGGGCGCGCTGTTATAGCACAAAACCTTTAGCACATGCGCCTTAATCGTTTTAGCTAAGCTTGCGGGCTTTAGCGCGCAATGCAAAATTTTTCCAATCATGGAATTTATTCATTTCTTTTTAAGCTCTCTTGGATGCGATCGGTAATATTAACCACCTTAAAATCATCGCCCCTAAAATACACGTTTCAATCATGCGATCAATGGCAGTAATGACTTTAGCATTAGCCGCATAGCCACTTTGAAATTTAATAAGATTGACCATTTCCTCATCGCTACTCACTCCAGAAATAGCCTCTTGCTCTTTTTTAACCACATGCAACACCGCTTCTTTGCTATCTAGTGTATTTTTAGCATGCTCGGCTTCTGTGTGGATTTTGCCAACCACAAATTGATAGTACTCCTCTATAGTCATGGGTTTATCATTAAACTTATTTTGGTAAAAATCCACCTTGTCATACTGGAGTTGTTGCATCATATTGGCCACATCAAAGTTACCCTGAATAGGAGCTAGCCAAGGTCTTAAAGTGGTGGGTTCGCGTCTGTAAGCCTCGTTGATTTTTATATCTCTAGCGTTATTGCCCTCAAAAAAGGGGTTAAGACCTAAAGCTCCGGTAATATTACTCCCATGATCTTTAATAGAGACAAAGAGCCCTTCAGAAGCGTTTTTAGGCTGGATAGTAAATTGCTTAGTCTTGTTATCATAATGGGCGACAAAATAGTCATCAAAATCATTTGTGGTGTTGTTATCGTTGTTATCATCAGTATTTGCATTGATTTGCTCAATCACATCGTTCATGGTGGTAATGGGGGTGATCTGGATAGTTTTTTTAGCGATAATTTGCCCATCTGTGTTATAGGCGATGAGATCAAAACTACCCACTTTAATATTATGGTTGGTATCTTTCAAGGCTTCATCGCCTTCAAAATCCATAACTTTTCCCTCAATATTGTGCGCAGCACTCTGGGCGTAAATGGCATTTGTAGACTCAATTAGACCTTTAGCAAAAGTATCTAGCGTGTCTACATAAACCTGTAATTTGCCCTTAGTGGTGCCATGGGAGCCATCGTTATAAATCCCCATTAAAGCCCCCACTTTGCCCTCTTGGATGCGATCGGTAATATTAACCACCTTAAAATCATCGCCCCTAAAATACACCTGAGCTAGCCGGTTTTCGTTTTTATTTTCCTCCACCACTAAAGGATGAAAAATAGCCCCATCTACGATATTAAACCCATTAGCTACATTAAGCACATACCCATCGTCAAAATCTGCTACTTTAATATCATTCATAGAATTGGTTTGGATATGCTTTTTAAAAACACTCCCCCCGATGAGCTCTTTTAACTGGAATTCTAATTGATCGCGTTTATCTCTAAGCTCATTAGCTTGTTTGAGCATTTTTGGATCTTCCATTTCCTTTAAATGGCGGTTGATATTAGCAATTTCAGACCCTAAGCGGTTGACTTCTTTAATCGTGCTAACAAGCTCCGCGCTTGCCTTTTTTTGCAAAGCCACCACCCGCGCACGGGTATCGTGGATATTCTGGGTGAGGGTTTTGGTTTTTTGCACAAGTGCTTGTTTTTGGGCGGGTTCTTTGGCATTTTTGGCTAAATCTTTCCACGCGTTAAAATACTCCTCTAAATCTTTATGAATCCCTACCTCGTCCATATCTGGAAAATAAGAAGAAACCTCGCGCAAATTATCAAATTGGGTACTATAAAAGGCGTGTTCTTGGTTAGCGCGGGTGTATCTAGCAAAGACAAAATCATCGTGCACACGCTGGATACTTTGGACATTAACGCCCATGTTCATGTTGCGATTGGTATACATGAGCGTACTTTGGGGTGTGGCGATCACTCTTTGGCGGCTGTAGAAGGGATCGTTAGCGTTAGAAATGTTATTACCCGTTACATCTACCATGACTTGGTGGGCTTGTAAACCGGTATAAGAGGTGTTAAGCGAGGAAAGAATACCGCCCATAAAAAACTCCCTTAAGCCTGTACCTGTAAAAAACTACTCGCGATGGTTTGCTGGTTGTAATAACCCACACTTTCATGGGGCACGATTTGTTGCATTAAAGTGGAGTAAAACTCTGAAACGGCAAAGACAATGCGCGCATAATCTGCATTGATCTCTTTAAGTTCATTAAGGCATTGCCGCATTTGTTTTAAAAGTGCGCTCCCTTTTTCATCTAGCAACTCAGCTAAGGGTTTGCCCGGATGTTTTTGCATAAGCTTTAACATCTCTTGATCAAAGAGATTTTTGCAATTTTCAAAGGAGGCGATGCGCTCTTTCTTAGTGGCATTGCGCGCAAAAATGGCCTCGTGGTTAGCCTTATGAATATCCTCTAAGTCTTGGGTGGTGAGTTGGATAAGAGTTTGGAGATCCTCTAAAGATTGCTGGAGATAGTGATAAAGCATGTAAGACCCTTTGGCTAGATTTATCCAAAGCGCCTTAAACTTTTAAGCGCTTGGTATTTTCCTAGCCAAGCAAATTTTGTGCCACTTTATGGGCTGTTTTTTCCGTATCTACCTTGTAATTCCCCTCTTCAATTGCCTTTTTGATCTGTTCTGCTTTGTTGTTTTCATGTGCCTCTGATTTAGAAGCCTGTGCAGAAGAGGAGTCATGCACAACATTGCTTTTTAAGTGAGTGGGAGTGAAAGAGGGACTATTTCCTACAGACTTGACCATGAAAACCCTTTCTACAAAATTTCAACCCCAGATCGGCTAAACTTGAAAAATATTAAGCTAAAACACCAGCTACTGCATGTACATCATGCGTTTTATTAATTCTTTGCGCAACTCTTTAGTGGTTGTAGATGATTTTTTAAACCCTTCTGAAGCAGAAAAAGCGCAGTCAGAACCTCTAAACGCAAAAACCACCATCACCACCAAAACACAACAAAAGAGCGAAAAAACAAGAGTAGGGGTTAACCATACAGACAACCCAGACCTTTCTGCAGATTTTTCCATTGCATGCCTCCATAAGCTTTAAAAAAGTTATTGTATACTACAACCCGCTAGCTTGATTTAAAATAAAATTCAAAATAAGGAAGTGTTGTGGTGATTAGGGCAGTTTTAGCGTGGTTGTTTTGCACGGGCTTTATGATAGCAGCGGTAGGGGAGCGTTTAGTGTGGGAGGGGGGCATGACCTTGCTTGGTTTTTTAAATAAAAACCGTATAGATGCCAAAATCTACTACAACCTATCTTATCAAGATAAAGAATTGGGAACAGAAATTAGAGCCGGTACCCCCTATTACACACTTAGAGACGATCAAGGAAAGCTTTTACAAGTTTTAGTACCTGTGGGTGAGTCTGTACAGTTGCGTTTATTTAACGATCATGGCCAATACCGCTTAGATTTTATCCCCATTGTTGTCAATAGCGCACAAAAAGTTTTTTCTATGCGCCTACAACACTCCCCCTATCAGGATATTTTAAAAGCTACCGGTGATATTAAGTTAGCCCAAGAATTCATTGGGATTTATAAAAAAACGATCAATCTTAAGCGAGCCGTAATCAAGGGCGATCAACTTGCTATTGTCTACACCCGTAAATACCGCCTCAATAAGCCCTTTGGCTATCCTAGTATCAAAGCAGCCATGCTAGAAACACATAAGCGTAGCCACTATGTTTTCTCTTACAATGGCAAGTATTATGATACAGAAGGAAAGGAAGTGGTTGAGTTTTTATTAGAAACCCCCGTACACTACTCTCGTATTTCTTCACGATTTTCACTAGGGCGCATGCACCCCATTCTTAAACAAATCCGCCCTCATTATGGCGTGGATTATGCGGCTAAAAGAGGGAGTTTAATTAGAGCGGCTACAGATGGCTATGTGGTTTCTAAGGGCTATAGGGGCGGGTATGGCAATACGGTTGAGATCAAACATGGCAGTGATTTACGCCTAGTTTATGCCCATATGAGTGCTTTTGCAAAAGGGTTACACTTACATGCTTATGTAAGAAGGGGGCAGGTGATTGGCAAAGTAGGTAGCACAGGTCTTAGCACAGGTCCGCATTTACACTTTGGTGTGTATAAAAACGATCGCCCCATCGATCCACTTGGGCGTATCCGCACGGCTAAGAGTCAACTTAGCGGCCATAAAAAACAACTCTTTAGTCAAGCAATTAAACCTTATCAAACTCTCTTAGAGGATGCGATTTCCTTTGAATATGCCCAGAAAGAAACCGATGAAGTTGATTATTAAATGATTGCCTACGATCAAATCCAAGTTGTTGATTGCCCCCACTCCCCCTATTTTAAGCCAAAGCGGATTTTATACGAGGAAAATGGGGTGGCCAAAAGTTGGGACATGGTGCGCGTCCATGACAGTGTTTCTATTCTGCTCCATCATGTCCAAAAACAAAGCCTACTTTTAGTCAAACAATTTAGGCCTGCTGTTTTTGTTAACGCCTGTTTATACGCAGGGCAAAGTGTAGACGGTTATACCTACGAATTGTGTGCAGGATTAGTAGACAAGGCTAATAAAAGTTTAGAGCAAATTGCCTGTGAGGAGGTGTTTGAGGAGTGCGGGTATGCCATTGAACCCCAGATGCTACAAAAAATCGGGGTCTTTTATGCGGCTACTGGCATTAGCGGGAGTAAACAGACGATGTTTTTTGCTAGCATTGGAGAGAAACATTACAAACATCGGGGCGGAGGAATTGACACTGAGGAGATTGAATTAGTGTATTTGCCGCTAGAGGAATACAAGGCATTTATGGCAAATGAACAGATTTGTAAGAGTGTTGGGCTAGGGTATGCGCTCTTGTGGTTTGGGCAATATTTTAAGGATGAGCATGCTTAGGCTATAAAAAGCAATTAGCTAAAGAGCGCATGGAAACCAAAGCACAAACTTGGAGTGAACCCTTAAAAATTGATATTGATTCAGTAGACAAAATAAGAAAGATAGTGCGTTTTCAGGCTTATGATTTAAAAGTGGGGGAGAGTGGGTATATTTTAGCCAAACTGACAGATTATAGTGTCATCGTGGCTAATGTGGAGGTATTTTCAATCCAAGATGGAGTGGCTCTTGGTAAGTATGACCCTTTTAATGTCATGAAACAGCGCCACTTGCCAACCCCAAGAATGACGCCTAAACAGGGGAATTTGGCTATCTTTCGTGAATTTAATAACCAAGCCTTTTTGATCGCTCCAGATCTACACACATATGAAAAAGTTAAAGATAGCTATCCAGACATCAATTTTATTAGCTCAGATTTGCTCATGACTTTTTTGAATGGATTTGATCCCACGGTTAAGGTTGTGCGGAAGGCCTGTGATATTTACAGTGTGGGTTTGCTATTTGTGGTTAGCACCAATCGGCTAAGTATTCTTGATTGCCAGAGTTTTGCTATTTTAGAATCTAGCCTGCTAGATACCTCAAGGGTAGGCCGTACCTATACCCCTTTCTTTTCACGCGTAGAAGGCATTGATCGAGGCACCCTTGGTAAACTTTTTGCAGGAGGGAGAGCCACCCGTTATTTTGCCTATTACGATGCTTTATTGCGTAAACAATCAGAAAGAAGACTAGTTAAAGATGTTAAGATAGAGGATAAACGAGAGCTTAAAAAAGATATAAAGAATGCTAAAACCAGCCAAGAAAAAAAGACTTTAGAGAAAGAGTACAAAAAAGAGGTTAAAGAGGAAAAGCAATCCATTATGCCGGGTTTTTCTAAGAAGCAAGAACAAGAGGAAAGGTCTTTAGATACTACCAGCGCTAAAGAGAGAGCCAAAGAGTCTAAGGAGGCTAAGAAAGCCTATAAAAAGCAATTAGCTAAAGAGCGCATGGAAACCAAAGCTAAAAGAAAAGCAGAGAGGGAAGCCAGAAAAAAAGATAAAAAGAAATCTAAGCAAATCCGCAAGGAAGAGCAAGAATAGGAGGTTTACTTGTTAGAAGAAAGCCATGCCAAATATTTGAGTAATCTTGTGGGGGTGGATAATTTTTTCACCGATAAAGCCCACTTAAGCGCTTATGCCTACGATGCTACTAGAGAACATTATTTACCCGATGGAGTGATCTTTCCAAGAAA
The DNA here is from genome assembly GCF_026000295.1 of Helicobacter suis HS1. NCBI lineage: Bacteria > Pseudomonadati > Campylobacterota > Epsilonproteobacteria > Campylobacterales > Helicobacteraceae > Helicobacter > Helicobacter suis. The sequence continues at coordinate 46,208 of NZ_AP026769.1, forward strand.
TGAGCAAGATATTAGCCAGATTCTAGCCTACTGCAACCAGCACCGCATTATTATCGTGCCAAGAGGGGCAGGGAGCGGATTTACTGGGGGGTCTTTAAGCGTACGCGGGGGGTTAGTGCTAAGTGTAGAAAAGCACATGGATCAAATTTTAGAAATTGATCAAAAAAACTTGATAGCCCGCGTCCAACCCGGAGTGATCAATAAAGATTTTCAAAACGAGGTAGAAAAATACGGGCTTTTTTATCCACCCGATCCCGCTAGTCAAGATCAAAGCACCTTAGGGGGTAATGTGAGTGAAAATGCGGGGGGAATGCGTGCAGCTAAATATGGCATTACAAAGGATTATGTGATGGCTTTGCGGGCAGTTTTGCCTAGTGGGCAAATTATTCGCGCAGGCAAGAAAACAATTAAAGATGTGGCGGGTTTTAATGTGGCCGGGATTTTAATAGCTAGTGAGGGGTGTTTAGCTGTAATTAGTGAGATCACACTCAAACTTCTAGCCAAGCCCAAACTTAAACAATCGGCGATGGGGGTTTTTTCTAGCATAAAAGAGGCGATGGAGGCGGTGTATAAAACAATGGCTAGCGGGGTAGTACCTGTAGCTATGGAATTTTTAGATAATTTAAGCATTAGAGCTGTGGAGGAGCGTTTTAAAAAGGGTTTACCCATAGAGGCAGGCGCGATTCTTATCACCCAAGTAGATGGCAGTGTGAGCGAGCAAATTGCTTGGCAACTCCAAGAGATAGAAAAACATTTTAAAGCCAATGGTTGTACGGATTTTAAAACCGCACAAAACACTACAGAAGAAGAAGATCTGTGGTTTGCGCGCCGCAACGCTTCACAAAGTATTACCGTTTATGGGCGTAAAAAACTTAACGAAGATGTTACTGTGCCCCGTGCGAGTTTGCCTGCTTTATTAGAGGAGGTGGGGCGTATCAGTCAGGTTTATAACTTGCCCATTCCTTGTTTTGGGCATACTGGTGATGGCAATGTACATGTTAATATCATGCTAGAAAACCCAGAGGAGCAACTAGAAAAGGGGCAGAGGGCAATGGAGGAGATTTTTAAATGCGCGGTGGCTTTGGAGGGGACTTTAAGCGGAGAGCATGGCATTGGTCTTTCTAAGGCTAAATTTATGCCTCTAGCCTTTAGCCCTGAGGAAATGGGGCTTTTTAGAAGTATCAAGCAGGCTTTTGATCCTAATAACATTTTAAACCCCTTTAAGATGGGGCTATGAGTGTCTATTTTTTTAAGACCCCGTTAAGTTTTCCTATGCCTTACTTGCGGCTTTGTACCAATACAGGGGGGCTTTATAACCTAGAATTTACAAAGTCATGTTTGAAAAGCGATAAACCAGATAGCCGCATGCACGCTGTGATAGAGGCTTTAGAGGGTTATTTTGAAGGCTCTCTTAGGCGCTTCAATATTTCGCTGGTGCTTCAAGGTACTTCTTTTGAAAAACAAGTATGGCAAGCTTTAAAACAGATTCCCTATGGACAAACAATGAGTTATCAAGAAATAGCCAAAATTCTAGGCAAACCAAAAGCTTGCCGTGCTGTAGGTCAGGCTAATCATAAAAACCCCTGCCCTCTATTTATTCCCTGCCACCGCGTAGTACGCCAAAATGGAGATTTAGGAGGTTATGGGGGTGGGGTGGATATTAAGGCGTGGCTACTTGCACATGAAAAAAAGAATTGCGGATTATAAATTCATGTTGGGCAAAATAGTAGAGGTGTGGGCTATGAACATCACAAGCTCTACTAGCCAGATAAAGATAAAAATCCTAAAGGCGAGCTTTTCTAAGGTGGGTTTGAAGTATAAAATCCCTGCCACCCCAAGAGTAGCTAGAAAGCCCAAACATTCCATTATACAAAGGCAATCTTAGCCAAAGTACAGGCATCGCCTCTGCGGATAGCACTTCTATGGATACGGGTATAGCCCCCCTTGCGATCAGTGTATTTAGGCGCTACCTCGCTGACTAGTTTATGGGTGGCTTTTTTGTGCTGGAGGGAGGCAAAGACAAAGCGGTGGGCGTTAAAATCCCCTTTGCGAGCAGTACTTACAAGTTTTTCAATAAAAGATCGCAACTCTTTAGCTTTATAAATCCCTGTTTCAATCTGGCCATGTTCAATTAAAGAGATCGCTAGATTTTTAAGTAAAGCTTTTCTGTGGGCTGAACTTCGGCCTAATTTTCTAAATCTATTTTGGTGGCGCATTAACTTTCCTCGCTTTTTAATTTATCAATACGGGCTTTTAAAGAGGCTTTAAACCCTTCAGGGAGTTCTTGGCCTACGGGGTATTTGAGTTGCTCTAATTTTTCGGCGATCTCATCATAGGATTTTTTACCCAAATTTTTAATCCCTTTAAGTTCGTAAACATCCATGAGTACTAATTCGCCAATGTATTTGATCCCCACCTTATCTAGGCAATTTAAACAACGCGCACTTAGATCTAAATCCTCAACTTTTTTAATTAACTCTTTAATTTCAAGATTATTTTCCAAGTGGTAGGCATTTTTAGAATCACTCAAATTTGTACTAAAAATGTGCATTTGGGCATGCATGGTTTTAATGGCTTCTTGAAAGGCTTGTTTAGGATCAACCTGCCCATCGCTTTCAATCTCAAAGATCACCTTTTCAAAATTAGGGTTGCCATCTACTAGGATATTTTCAATATGATAAATCGCTTTTTTAATAGGGGTAAAGCACGCATCTAAAGGAATGTAATCGCTAGAGATAAACCCGCGGATACTCTCAGAGGGCACATAACCCATGCCTTTTTGTATGATCAAAGAAAACCCTAGTTGCCCATCTTCATTAATGGTCGCTAAATAAGTTTCTGTATCCACCACCTCTACTTCCTCTGTTGCTAAATCCTTGCCACTTAGCTTAGCTGGACCATTGAAAGAATAATGCACCACCAACTGATCTTCTGCATTTTCTAAATTTTTGGCCACTAGACGGATATTTTTAAGATTAGCAATAAAAAGCGCTACATCTTCGGCCATGCCCCGCACAGAGTCAAATTCATGCGCAACGCCCTCTATTTTAATCGCAATAGGGGCAAAACCCACCGAACTTTGTAATAACAAACGGCGCAAAGGATGGGCTAGAGTGATAGCATAGCCACTTTCAAAGGCAGAAACAGAGACGCGGATACCCCTATCGCCCAACCTCTCCACACGAATATCAGTAGGGACATGGGGCGCTGTTTTAATCACCTTCATAATCTCCCCCTATTTTGAATATAATTCTACAATCAGGCGCTCTTCAATAGGAATCACCACTTCCTCCCTTTGAGGATAACGGGTAAAAATCCCAAACCTTTTATCCTGATCCACATCAATCCACGCCACCATTCCTGTTTGCTTGCTAAGTTCTATAGAGCGCGCAATTTGAGGGTTTTCCTTGCTTTTTTCAATCAGCTCAATTTTTTGCCCATGCCTAATAAAGGCTGAGGGAATATCTAAGCGTTTGCCATCTACTAGGATATGCCCATGCGTAACTAACTGACGGGCAAAGCTTCGCGTACTGGCAAAACCCATGCGGTAAACCACATTATCTAATCTGCGCTCAAGTAGACAGATTAAATTTTCCCCCGTATTACCCTCCATTCGGTTTGCCTCTTTAAAGATGGATCTAAATTGTTTTTCAGAAATCCCATACATCGCCTTAGCTTTCTGTTTTTCACGCAGTTGCAAGCCATAATCAGAGATCTTCCCACGCCTTTGTCCATGCTGACCTGGTCCATACGATCGTTTATCTAGCGCGCTTTTACCACTCAAACGGCGTTCGCCCTTTAAAGCCAGAGAAACCCCAAAACGGCGTTCTAATTTTTCAACCGCAGATCGATACCTTGCCATTCTCTCTCCTTATACTCTTCTTCGTTTAGGGGGGCGACAACCATTGTGGGGCAGGGGTGTGATGTCTTTAATCCATAAAACCTTAATGCCCTCAATGCTCCCTACACCTTTAATAGCAGTTTCTCGCCCACTCCCCGGACCCTGCACCTTAATACCCACTTCTTTAATGCCATGATCTTTTGCCTTCATCATCGCATTTTCTACGGCTTGTTGGGCTGCATAGGGTGTGGATTTTTTAGACCCCTTAAAGCCCAGTCCACCCGCTGTAGACCAGCAGATCACATTGCCCATTTCATCTGTTACCGTGATATTGGTGTTGTTAAAAGAAGCGGCGATATAGACCACTCCCCTAGCGATATTTTTCTTGACAACCTTTTTTTTGACACCCGCTCGTTTTGCCATCTATACTCCCTTATTTACTGCCCACGGTTTTTTTCTTACCTTTACGGGTGCGGGCGTTATTTTTTGTGGTTTGTCCACGCACAGGTAAACCCTTGCGGTGGCGAATTCCCCTGTAATTGCCCAAATCCATTAAGGCTTTAATATCCATTTGTACTTTTTTGCGCAAATCCCCCTCCACAACATAATTAGCCTGAATTTCTTTTGTAATACTAGAAATATCATCTTCACTCAAATCATGTACTCGCTTATCTAGGGAAATATTAACCTTAGCTAAAATATCCCTTGAGCTTTTTAAACCTATACCATAAATGTAGGTTAACGCGTACTCAATGCGTTTTTTCTTGGGTAAATCCACCCCTGCTATCCTTGCCATGCCTATCCTTGTCTTTGTTTGTGTTTGGGTGTGCTACAAATCACGCGGATCACCCCGCGCCTTTTAATGATCTTGCATTTATCACACATCTTTTTAACAGAAGGTCTTACTTTCATTTAACAACTCCTCGTGAAAAAGGTTTAATTGTAAAAAAATGTTAGTTATAAAACACTTAAATCACTTGTAACGGAAAGTGATTCGCCCCTTATCTAAACTATAGGGCGTGAGCTCTAAACGCACTTTATCCCCTAAGGCAATGCGGATATAATGCATGCGCATCTTGCCAGAAATCCGGCAAAGTACAACATGCTTATTATCCAGTTCCACCTTAAAAGTCGCATTAGGCAAGGTTTCAATCACCTTTCCATCTACTTCAATCACATCATCTTTTGCCACTCAAACCTCCGTTAAAATCTGCGCTTTTTTATTAACCATTGCAATCGTATGCTCATAATGGCTGGTATTAAGCCCATCTACAGAAACCACACTCCAGCGATCGGCTAAAATCTTAGGCTTGCCCTCTTTTTGGCACACCATAGGTTCTAAACAAAAAACCATTCCCTCTTTAATTTTAGGCCCCGCTTTAGCCTTGATCCCGGGGGTTAAATAATTAGGAATCTGGGGTTCTTCATGGGGTTTTTTACCTATCCCATGCCCGCAAAAATCAAACAAGGGCACAAAGCCCCGCCCTCTAATTGCATTCTCTAAAATCTGACTAAGCTCTTTAAAATGCATTCCCACCTCCAAACTTGCAATCGCTTCATACAAACTCTCTTTAGCGCAGGCAATGAGTTTAGCATCTTTAGCGCTAGGCTCACCTATAGCAAGAGTGATGGCTGCATCGCCAAAATAGCCTTGTATCTGCGCGCCTAAATCTAAACCCACAATATCGCCCTCTTGCAAACAATAATCTGTTGGGATACCGTGAATAACGACCTCATTTACAGAAATACAAGCCGTGTTAGGAAAGCCATAAAGCCCCTTGAAAGCAGGGGTTGCGCCCATTTTATAGATGTGCTCCTCAGCTAGAGAATCTATTTCTAAAAGAGACATACCCGCGTGGATTTTTTGTGTAAGAAACTGCAGGGTTTGTCCTACCACCTCCCCTGCCTTTTTCAAAAGCGCAATTTCCTTGCTATTTCTAATGGCAATGGCCATTAAAAACCTATAGCGCTTAAGGTTTTGTACTTGCCCATGTAAATCTGCGCTTCAATTTTTTTCATGGTATCAATCGCCACTTGCACCACAATAAGTACAGCTGTGCCACCAAAATAAAAGGGTACACCCATTGCCTTAACTAAAATCCAAGGCAAAGTAGAAATAACAGCCAAATATAAAGACCCCCATAAAGTCAAACGGCTTGCCACGGTGTTTAAAAAATTAGCCGTTCCCTCACCCGGTCTTAATCCTGCAATAAAACCCCCGTTGCGTTTAAGATTATCCGCAATGTCTTTGGAGTTAAAAACAATAGAGGAATAAAAGTAGGCAAAAAAGATAATGAGCAGAAACATTAAGACATTGTAAATATAACCATGCGGGTTAAGAAAATCTGCGATGGCCTGCAAAATTTTATTAGAAGAGGCTTGCAAGATTGTAGAGGGGAAAACCAACAGGGCGGAGGCAAAAATAGGAGGAATCACCCCGCTTAAATTAAGCTTGATAGGAATGTAGTTCATGATGCGTTTATTTCTATTTTGCATCACCACCTTACGGGCGTAAGAAATAGGGATACGCCGTTCGGCAAGCTCAACATAGATAATAGAAAAGATCGTGGCTAAAATGATAGCAAAGATACCAAGCAACACTAAAACATTGATCACGCCTGTGTTGACTAGATTAAAAGTACCTGCAATGGCGCTTGGAATGCCAGAGACAATGCCTGCAAAGATGATTAAGCTAATTCCATTACCTAAGCCCCTTTGGGTGATTTGCTCGCCAATCCACATTAAAAGCATTGTACCTGTGAGCATGGAAAAGGTGGAGATAAGCAAGAAAGTTTGCATAGAAATCATGATCGCCCCATTGCTCCCATGCCCGATAGAGCGCAACCCAAAGGAAACACTAATAGCCTGAATGACGGTAATGCCTATGGTAGCGTAACGCACAATTTGCATGTATTTTTGCATTCCATCGCGCTCTTTTTTCATCTTAGCTAGATTGGGAAAAGTCGCGCTCAAAAGCTCCATAATAATGGAGGAAGTGATGTAGGGCATGATTCCTAGTGAGATAATGCTTAAACGCGAAACCGCGTTCCCACTAAACATGTTAAACAAGCCCAGAGCATTGCTAGAGTTATGATCAAAAAAAGACTTAATGGCTGCCAGATCCACTCCCGGAATGGGCACATAGGCTAACATTCTGTAGAGGAATAAATAGCCCAGAGTGATAAAAATCTTAGTGGCTATGGCTTTTGTCATTACTTTTGTCCGCTAGTGCTAATTCTTTCATCTTGGATTCTAGCGCTGAGTTCTCTAGCCTTTGTCCCAATAAGTTTTACCTTTTTAATCGCGCTAGAAAAGGGGTGGATTTTACGGATGAGTTCTAAACTAAGAGTCTCAAGCTTAAAAATCTGTGGGTATTTGTCTACATTGATACTGTAGCTGTAGTTTTTGGTACGGCTTGTAAAACCTACCTTAGGCAAACGGCGTTGCAAAGGTTGTTGTCCGCCCTCAAAGCCCCGTTTGTGTTTATAACCTGTACGCGCACTTTGACCCTTTCCGCCTCTAGTGGAGGTTTTGCCCATTCCAGAGCCCTGCCCTCTACCCACTCTTTTAATGCTAGATACACTGCCCCTTGCGGGTTGTAAATTTTCTAATGCCATGCAATCTCCTACCCTTTGATTTTAGAAAGCGCTTCAAAAGTCGCGCGTACTACATTATAAGGGTTATTAGACCCTAAAGACTTGGTTAAAATATCTTTAATACCGGCCAATTCTATCATCGGGCGGGTAGAGCCCCCGGCAATAATGCCTGTACCCTCACTAGCTGGTTTAAGCAAAATCTTACTTGCGTTATATTTTTGCTCTATATCATGGGCGATAGTTGTACCTTTGATTTTAACCTCTATGATATTTTTAAAAGCATCATCTATAGCTTTTTTAATCGCATCGGGGACTTCTCTAGCCTTGCCAAGCCCAAAGCCTACAAGGCCGTTTTTATTACCCACAACCACCAGCGCATTAAAACGGAAACGACGCCCGCCTTTAACAACCTTAGTAACCCGCCCGATGTTAACCACCACTTCCTGAAATTCTTCTCTATTAATTTCCATGCCAATCCTTAAAGGGCGATGTTTTGTTCGCGCAAAGTCTCTGCAAAGGCTGCCACCACGCCGTGGTATAAATACCCATTGCGATCAAAAACCACCTTTTCAATGCCTTTTTCTTTAAGCTGGATTGCAAAGTCCTGCGCGATTTTTTTGCTATCTTCTACACTCTTTCCAAGCCCTAGCTTTTTACCATCCACATGGGCAAGCGTGATCTGCTTATCATCATCTATAGCCTGCGCATACAGATGTTTATTGGATTTAAAAATACTCACGCGGGGACGCTCTTGCGTGCCAAACACTTTAGAGCGGACGCGCTTTTTGCGTTTGAGTCTCTGGGCTTTTTTCTTTTCTAAAACATTTTTTGTCATCTCTATCCCCTATTTTTTTGCGGTTTTACCGGCTTTGCGGACTATCACTTCATTTTTATATTTAATACCCTTACCCTTGTAAGGTTCAGGGGGGCGCAAAGCGCGGATATTAGCCGCAATTTGGCCAATTTGTTGCTTGTTACTCCCCTTGATTGTGATGGTATTTTTATCCACAACAATCTCTACACCTTCTGGAATGGGGTATTTGATCGGATGGCTAAAACCTAAATTAAGTTCTAAAACCTTATGCCCTAAAGCCACTTTATAACCAACCCCATTTACCTCTAAAACCTTGCTAAAACCCTTATCCAGACCCATAACAATATTATTTGCCAAAGCCCCATAAGTTCCCCAAAAGGCGCGATCTTGCGCGCTTTCTCCTACCGGTTCAAAGCGCAATGTATTTTCCTCTAAAAGAATTTTAACCCGCCCATGGGTTTCTAATTCCTGACTGCTCTTTTGGTTTTTAAAATGCAGGCACGATCCTGCTAAACTTACCTGTACCCCACTAGGGATAGCAATGACTTTTTTACCAATTCTTGACATGCCAACTCCTACCAGATACTACAAAGCACTTCGCCGCCTACATTTTGTTTGTAGGCTTCCTCATTCGTGATCACACCCTTATTTGTGCTCACTACCACCACGCCATAGCCATTTTTAAACCGCTTAAGTTCGCGAGATTGTTTATACACCCGTCGCCCCGGCTTGCTTAAGCGCTTGATCTCATTAATCACCGGCCTACCCTTTTCATCATAGCTGAGTTCCACAGAAATAAAAGATTTTCCATCTTTTTCAATGAGGCGGTAGTTAGTGATAAAACCCCGCGCCTTAAAAATTTCTAAAATGGATTCTACGATTTTGGCATAATACAGCTCGGTTACTTCCAATCTGCGCATGCTTGCGTTGCGGATACGGGTTAAAGAATCTGCCACAATATCATTTACCATACAACTCCCTTACCAACTGGCTTTTCTAAGGCCGGGGATTAGTCCCTCATTGCCCATTTTGCGCAAACACACACGGCATAGCCCAAAATCTCTATAAACCGAGTGGGCACGGCCACAGATATTACAACGGGTGTAAGCCCTGACTTTAAACTTGGGTTTGCGGTGCGCCTTTGCAATGATTGATTTTTTAGCCATTAGCGTCCTTTCGCAAATGGCATTCCGAGTAGTTCTAACAACTTAAATGCCTCCTTGTCGCTATTTGTAGAAGTGATGATTGCGATGTTAAGCCCGTGGGTTACCAAGATGTCATCATAAACAACCTCTGGGAAAATTAACTGTTCATTGAGCCCAAAGCTATAATTCCCCCGCCCATCAAAACCATTTCTAGAAACCCCCCTAAAATCTTTCACTCCTTGTTAAGCAATCACAATAAGTTTTTCTAAAAAGTTATACATGATTTTATTGCGCAAAGTAACCTTTACTCCCACCGCCATTCTTTCACGGATCTTAAAACCCGCCACTGACTTTTTAGCTGTAGTGATCACCGCCTTTTGGCCGGCAATAAGTGAAAGGGTTTGGGCGATATTTTGCATGATTTTCATGTCTTTAGCATAACTACCCGCCCCCACACTGAGTACAACTTTTTCAATCTTAGGGAGTAACATGGGATTTTTAATATTTAAATCGGCTGCTAACTGTGTCTTCACTTCCTTCTCATAAAAGCTTTTCAAACCATACATACCCTACTCCTCTTCTTTTTTGACATTGGAAATATGCATGGGCATCTCTTTGAAAACATGCCCGCCTTTAGGGTTTTCATCTGTTGGTTTAATGCTCTTTTTGACTAACTTACAGTCCTCTACAATAACCATAGATTTTTTAGGAAAGACGGCTAAAACCTTGCCCACCTTGCCCTTATCATCTCCTGCAATCACCTTCACCATATCCTCTTTTTTAATCCGCATTAGAGTACCTCCGGGGCTAAAGAAATGATCTTCATAAAATTAGCGTAGCGGACTTCACGACTCACAGGTCCAAAGATGCGAGTGCCAATAGGATCGCGTTTGGCATCTAAAATTACAGCAGCGTTATCATCAAAGCGAATCAGCGAACCATTGGGTCTTTGTACCTCTTTTTTAGTGCGCACCACAACCGCCTTGACAACCTGCCCTTTTTTCACCTTGCCATTGGGGATAGCCTTTTTCACAGAGGCCACAATCACATCTCCTACACTGGCATACCGGCGATGGCTTCCCCCTAAAACCTTAATACACATGATTTCCTTCCCCCCGCTATTATCCGCCACCACTAATCTTGTGAAACTCTGTATCATCTCTACTCTCCCTTGCTCACAATTTCTTTAAGCGCAAAAGTCTTGGTTTTAGAAATAGGTTTACACTCCATAGCACTCACCACATCTCCTACTTCCGCGCTGTTTTGGACATCATCTATAGTGTACTTTTTAAAGCGTTTCACAATTTTATGGTACTTTTGGTGTACCACTTTTCTTTCCACCAAGATCACCACAGTACGGGCATCGATTCTACGCAGTACTCTACCCTGAATGACTCGTTTATGCGCTTGTTTAGACTCCATGTTTATCCTTTAAAGCACTGATAGCTGTTGCGATGCGGGCAATATCCTTACGCAAAGCGCGGATCTGACAAGGATTGCTTAACTGCATGGTTTTTAACTTCACACGCAACTCAAAAAGCTCTAATTTCTTATCCTTCAACAAGATTTGTAGCTCTGCTTGGCTTTTGTCTTTTAGCTCAATAAATTTCATTCTCACTCTCTCTAGTTACAATCTTGGTTTTGAAAGGCAACTTTCTTTGCGCTAAAGCCAAAGCCTCACGCGCTACCTCCTCCTCAATCCCTAGCATTTCATAAATGATGCGCCCGGGCTTGATATTCATCACCCACTTTTCTACAGAACCCTTCCCTTTCCCCATCCGTGTTTCTAAAGGCTTGGCAGTTAGGGGTTTGTCTGGAAATACGCGAATCCACACCTTTCCCGTTCTTTTTGTATGGCGCGTCATAGCCACCCGTGCTGCCTCTATTTGGCGCGAATCGATGCGCCCATGCTCAACGGCTTTAATCCCAACATCGCCAAAGGCTAGGCTAGCACCGCGGGTAGACTTGCCCCGGTTGCGCCCTTTCATCTGCTTGCGGTATTTGGTTTTTTTAGGCATTAACATGGCTATTCTCTCCCTTTTCTAGCGCGTTTTTCTTCGCTCTCTTCGCGTCTTTCAGATACAATCCCCTTATGCAACACCTCGCCCTTAAAGAGCCACACCTTTACCCCAATGTTTCCATAAACCGTAAAAGCCTCCGCAAAGCCATAATCAATTTTAGCCCGCAGCGTGTGCAAAGGCACGCGCCCTTCCATATACCACTCTGTGCGGGCAATCTCAGCCCCTGCTAAACGGCCTGAAACCCGTACCTTAATCCCTCTTGCGCCTGCTTTCATCGCGGTTTGCATGACCTTTTTCATCGCCCGCCTAAAAGCCACCCGTTTTTCTAGCTGGGTTGCAACATTTTCTGCAGCAAGTTGGGCGTCAGCTTGAGGCCGTTTAACCTCTTTAATATTAAGCGCGACTTCTTTACGAATCAGGTCTTTTAAAGAGGTTTTAACTTTCTCAATATCCACGCCCTTTTTACCAATGATAAGCCCGGGGCGTGCGGCTACCACAGTGACACGCAGCTTCTTAGCCGCCCTTTCAATAAGAATCTCACTCACCCCCGCGTAGTAAAGCTCTTTTTTGAGGAATTTACGGATACGGTAATCTTCTTCAATATTAGCCACTGCCACGCCAGAACTAGGAAACCAGCGAGAAGTCCAGTTGCGATTAATGCCCAGTCTCAAGCCAATAGGATTAACCTTTTGTCCCATTACTTGCTCCCTTCTTTGCCCACTTCCACCCGAATATGTGCGGTGGGCTTTCTAATAGAAGAGGCGCGGCCTCTAGCTCTTGGCATATGCCGTTTAAGAACAGGACCTGCATCCACGCGGCAACTCAAAACTTCTACATCTTTAGAGTCATGTTGGCCATTGTAGACCGCTGCGCTAATCACACGCGAGAGAATTCTAGCAGCCTTGTTGGGGGTAAATTCTAATCTAGCGATCGCAACTTCAGCGTTCATGCCTTGAATCTGTCTAGCTAGCAAGCGCGCCTTTGTAGGGGAAAGTCTGGTGTATTTAAGGAGTGCCACGCTCATTGATATTCCTTTATATAGTATGGTTATTTGCCTATTTTCTTTTGGACTGTGCCCTTATGCCCTTTAAAAGTGCGGGTGGGAGCAAATTCTCCTAATTTATAGCCTACATGGTTTTCGGTGATATAAACGGGGATAAAAATCCGCCCATTGTGCACGCTATAAGTCAAACCTATCATCTCAGGCAAAATTGTACTGCGCCGCGACCAAGTTTTAATGGGTCTGTTGTCTTTTTTGGCTTTGTGTTTGAGGGTTTTATCCATGAGATGCTTATCAATAAAAGGACCTTTTTTAATTGACCTTCCCATTACTTGCCTTTCTTGCGTGAAATGATCAAGCGATCGCTTGCTTTTTTATGTCTGGTTTTATAACCCTTAGTAGGTAATCCCCAAGGCGAAACCGGATGTCCACTAGATCCGGTTTTACCCTCACCGCCCCCATGGGGGTGATCAACTGGGTTCATTGCGCTACCTCTAGTCTGAGGTCTGACTCGTTTATAGCGGTTGCGCCCTGCCTTGCCAATGGTGGTGTTAATAAAATCCTCATTGCCCACCACCCCAATAGTGGCCATGCATTCGCTTAAAATATAACGCATTTCGCCACTTGGCATGCGTAAAGTCGTGTACTTGCCCTCTTTGCCCATGATTTGTGCGCTCATTCCGGCACTTCTGGCTAACTGCCCACCCGCACCCGGATGCATTTCTACATTGTGTACAATTGTGCCAATAGGAATACTCCTAAGCTTCATCGCAAAGCCCGGCTTAATATCTAACCCGCCCTCTGCTGCGATGATGGTATCGCCTACTTTTAGACCGCTGGGTTGTAAAATGTAACGCTTATCTCCATCAGGATAGATTATAAGAGCGATGCGGGCGTTGCGGTAAGGATCGTACTCAATACTAGCAACTTTGCCCTCAATGCCAAATTTATCGCGTTTAAAATCAATGATGCGATAAAGCCGTTTAGCCCCGCCCTCTTTGTGGCGGCTAGTGATACGGCCTTGGTGGTTGCGCCCGGCGTGTACGGGGAGTTTGATTAAAAGTTTTCTTACACTAGGTTTTGCGCTGATGTCTGCAGAGCTTAGTGTGCTCATAGAGCGACGGCTGGGGGTGTAGGGTTTGTAAGTTTTAATAGCCATAATGTCTCCTTAAGCGCTTAAAGCCGCAATATTGGCATCTTTGGGGAGGGTTACATAAAACTTTTTATAGCTACTGCGCTGTCCTGCCCTACCCTTAAACCGCTTGGCTTTGCCCTCTTGACGCAAAGAATTGATCTTAAGAGGCACAAAACCAAAGTAATCCTTAAAAATTGCCTTGAGTTGGTTTTTACTCACACCAATAGAAGTTTGAATCACAATCCTCCCACTTTCCTGCATAGACAGGGATTTTTCCGTATAAAGAATTGCTTTTATATCCGTGATGTCTGCCATGCTCATTCTCCTTCTTTGGCTGAGATAAGAGCCTCAAATGCGGACCTTTCCATGATAACAGCACTAAAGGCTGCAACTATATACCCATTTACCTCGCTTGATTCTACTAAAAAACAATTAGGTAAATTTCTAAAAGCTAGAACCGAATTTTCATCTAAAGCATGTTGGATCAATAACACATCTCTAAAACCTAGATTTTTCAAGAAAGCGTGGGCGTCCTTAGTTTTTTTACTAGGGATTTGGATGTTCTCCATTACAACTAATTTATCCGCTAAAGCCTTTTGAGCTAAAGCATACTCTAGGGCTAATTTTTTCTGCTTTTTATTAATCTTAAGGTGGTAGTTGCGCTCATTAGTGGCCCCGTGGGATACACCCCCGCCCACAAACACAGGAGAGGTGATACTGCCTGCCCTAGCGCGTCCGCCTCCCTTTTGGCTCCAAGGTTTGCGCCCCCCGCCACTGACTTCACCGCGATTCTTGCTTTTAGCGGTGTTGGCGCGTGCTAGAGCGCGGTAGTACTTGACAAATAAATATAAATTATGCGCGTTGATCTCTTGATACCTAGCAGGCAGATCTAGCGTTCCTGTTGCCTGCCCTTGCTGATCTAAGACTCTTGCTTTCATGATCTTCCTTTCTGGATACTGATACGGCCATAAGCACCTGCATAGCCAGCCGTCGATCCCTTGAGGACTAGAATTTTGTTTTCTTTATCAAAGGAGAGTACTTGGTTATGGCAGGTTACTTTTTCATTGCCATAGTGCCCTGCCATTTTTTTACCTTTCTGTACTCGTCCCGGCCACTCTCTATTCCCAATTGAGCCTAAACGGCGGTGGAAACGACTCCCGTGGGCTGCTGGTCCGCCTTGGAAATTCCAACGCTTCATCGCCCCACTAAAGCCTCGCCCTTTAGTATAAAAGGTGGCCTTGATGTATTGTACCCCCTCTAAAGGTTCTATACTCAAATCCCCCACCGCTTCCACATGCCCTTTTAAAGTAGCAAAATGGTTAAATTCTTGGCTTAACTGGTATTTTTTCTGCTGGCCGGCAATGGCTTTATTGTGTTTTTTATGCAGGGCATAAGCCACTAATAACTGCCCCTCTTTAATCTCGCAAACCTTGCTATCTAAAACTTTAAGCAAAGTTACAGGTACGCTACTAGCCCCCACAATGCGACTCATCCCGATTTTTTGCACTAAATATTCCATTTACATTCTCCTTTCCACAAAATCGCACTGGCCATTTAGGAATTACTTTTCCTCCATAGAAGTAACTTCTACTTCCACCTCGGGGGCTAGATCAAGTTTCATGAGACTATCTACCGTCTCTGGAGTGGCTGCCATAATATCAATCAAACGGCTATGTACGCGGATTTCAAACTGCTCTCTGGAATCTTTGTTGATGTGAGGGGAGCGTAGCACGGTATAGCGCCTGTTTTTGGTTGGCAGAGGAATAGGCCCTCTAATCTCAGAGCCCGATCGTTTCACCGCCTCCACAATCGCCACGACAGAGCGATCTAATACGCGGTGATCGTAGGCTTTCAACTTGAGTCGTATCTTTTCCATTTAGATCCTTAAAAACTATCAAACTTTTAGCGATTAAAAACTATTAGCCCGCTTTTTTGGATTATCTACCCTCACCTCCTTATCCTCTGTTTTAAGAATACAAACAAATCAGCGCGCCTATTGCTTTCTCCCTTTAGCTTTCCCCACACAAGAGCAACTTGAATACAGTCTACCCCTACTTGCCAATATTTTAGAAACTAGTTTTACACAAGCTAGCCAAAGACAACTCAAACCCCGCGATTATGACATCAAGCCTTCCACTTTACTTTATGGGGGGGCTAAGGTGGGTAAAAGCGCTTTGGCTCTGTTTGTCGCTAAGAATTATAAAAAGCCCATTTATGTAGACGCCACAGACTGGCGTTTGCCCTTAGACGCGCTTTTTAAATTTTTACCCTCCTTTGCTCAAGATTATGGAGCAGATCTGCTTATCCTCAAACACCCCCCTAAAGATTCTCCCCTGCCTACTTTGCCTACTTTACTCATTCAAAGAGACACCAGCAACACCCCAGAGGGTTTTAAGCAACAAGCCATTTCCCCTTTAAGTTTTTCTGAATTTGTCCATTTTTGCAACAAAGACCCTGCTACTCTCCTTGCTCGTTTTTTAAAAGAGGGGAATTTGCCTGAAATGCTAGCTTTATCCTCGCATGAGAAAATGCTTAAAAAACAAGCGCTTTTTACCTTAGAATTTGGCGCACAAACCCCTCTTTTTAAAGCAATTTTGCCTTTCCAAGCTAAGAGTTTGAGTACAAATCACCTCTACACCCAGCTTAAAAAGCAACTTAAAATTTCTAAAGATACTCTTTATCGCTTCCTTGCCTCTTTACAAGCTAACCAAATGCTTTTATCCATTCCCACAGAAAAGGGCTATCCTAAGCTCTATTTCTATGACTTTTCCTTGCCCTATACTTTTAGTTACAGCCACCCCCTCCCCCCTGTGTTTGAAAACATGATCGCTTTAGAATTAGCCCGCTTTTTTGGATTATCTACCCTCACCTCCTTATCCTCTGTTTTAAGAATACAAACAAATCAGCGCGCCTATTGCTTTCTCCCTTTAGCTTTCCCCACACAAGAGCAACTTGAATACAGTCTACCCCTGCTTTTAAAA
This sequence comes from Helicobacter suis HS1, assembly GCF_026000295.1. Classification (NCBI taxonomy): domain Bacteria; kingdom Pseudomonadati; phylum Campylobacterota; class Epsilonproteobacteria; order Campylobacterales; family Helicobacteraceae; genus Helicobacter; species Helicobacter suis. The sequence goes on from NZ_AP026769.1 coordinate 62,741, forward strand.
AAGATACCCGCAGACCCGCTTTTTTGTATCAGCCTTAACCCCCTACCCTTTTCTTGCAAACTTCCTTGTACCCTCTGTGATTTCCTCACTTTTTGTCTAAAAATCCTCCCCACTCTTTAGCTCTCTCTCATGTATTTTTAGCTAGACTAGCGCCCTATTAAATCTTAAGGTTGGAAGTTTTGGTTGCGCGCTTTCTGACTAAAAAAATCTTTGTCGGTCCTGTGGCTGTGGGAGGCGATGCGCCTATTAGTGTGCAGAGCATGACCTATAGCCAAACCCATGATATAGAGGCCACTAAAAGCCAAATTGATCGCCTCAAATTAGCGGGAGCAGATATAGTACGCGTGGCTGTGCCCTATAAAAAAGACGCCCTTGCTCTTAAAGAATTGAAAAAAGCCACCTCTTTGCCCTTGATTGCAGACATTCATTTTCATTATCAATTTGCTCTTATTGCCGCTGAAAGCGTGGACGGTATCCGTATTAATCCGGGAAACATTGGCTCATTAGAAAAGATCAGATCTGTTGCTAAGGCTTGCAATGCACGCTCTTTGCCCATCCGTATTGGGGTAAATGCAGGGAGTTTAGAAAAACAATTTGCGCTCAAATACGGCCCTACGCCTGAGGGAATGGTACAATCTGCTCTTTATAACACCAAGCTTTTAGAAGATGTTGGGTTTGATAACATCAAGATTTCTTTAAAAGCTAGCGATGTAGAACGCACCGTTTTAGCCTACCAAAAACTCCGCCCGCTAGTTCCCTACCCCTTTCATTTAGGCGTAACAGAAGCCGGGAGTTTGTTTCACTCCACCATTAAAAGCGCGATGGCTCTAGGCCAATTGCTTAGAGAGGGCATAGGCGATACTATGCGGGTTTCTATTACAGGAGAACTAGAGGAGGAGATTCGCGTAGCTAAGGCCATTTTGCGTTATAGCGGGAGGCAAAAGGAGGGCATTACTTTTATTTCCTGCCCTACTTGTGGGCGCATTGAATCTAATCTAGTGGCTTTGATGGCTGAGGTAGAACAACGCCTAGCGCATATTAAAATCCCTTTAGATGTGAGCGTAATGGGTTGTGTGGTCAACGCGCTAGGGGAGGCTCAACACGCTGATATTGCGATTGCCTTTGGCAATAAAAGCGGGCTCATTCTTAAAAAAGGCAAGGTGATTCATAAATTACCCGAAGATCAGCTTTTAGAAACCTTTGTTGCTGAAGTGCAAGCCCTAGCAGATGAACATGCAAAGGAGATCCATGCCCTCTTTTAAACCCCTTGCCTTTGGCATTGCAAAAATGCAGTACGGACAAAAGAGTCAAAAGCCTTTGAGTGCGTGTTTTTTATGTTTGGAGTGGCAACCTTTAGAGCACTCCATTTTAAAGGCTTTGGAAGGGTTAAAACCCCTAAGTAAAACCCCAAGCGAGGCTATTTATAGCATTGATAAACTCTTTTTAAAGCAAGCTCTCCCCTACATTTCTCAAGAAAAAACCCCCCTTTCAGAAGTGCTTTTAGCCTTAAATGAGCAGGAGGAAAACCCGCAGTTTTCTTTTTATCACTTCGTTATTCTTTATGAAGATGGGCCATGCCAAAGTCTACAAACGGCCTATCTTAAACTCCACGCCCTTTCTCTAGGTAAAGCCCCTTTGCGTAGTTTAAATTTAGAAGGTATTTTTGCGCTGTTGCCTAATGTGGCTTGGAGTGGCAATAAAGCCTATGAATTAGAATGGTTACGCGAACATGAAATTTCTTTAAAAATGCAGGATAAATTTCCCTGTATAGATTTTGTAGACAAGTTCCCGCGCTATTTAATGCAAATCATTCCCCAGTTTGATAATATCCGCCTGCTAGATAGCGCTAAAGCGCGCTTTGGAGCTTATCTTGGCAAAGGGGGCTATACCCAAATGCCCGGGGCTAGCTATATTAATTTTAACGCCGGTGTAGAGGGGGCTTGCATGAATGAGGGGCGTATCTCCTCCTCTGTGATTGTAGGGGAGGGTACAGATATTGGCGGGGGCGCGGGGATTTTAGGCGTACTTAGCGGAGGCAATAGTAAACCTATTAGCGTGGGAAAAGATTGTCTTTTGGGGGTTAATAGTGTACTAGGCATTAGTTTAGGAAATGGTTGTATTGTAGATGCTGGTATTGGCGTGCTAGCGGGTACAATTTTTTATATAGCCTCTGAGGAATTAGCCAAATTGCAAGAAATCAACCCGCAACTAGAAACAAGAGATTCAGGGCTATATAAGGGTAGAGAATTATCCGGTTTGCATGGTTTGCATTTTAGGCAACACAGCCAAACGGGTAAAATGGTCGTTTTGCGTAGCACGCGCTCTATTGCGCTCAACACGGATTTACACCACTAGGGAATAAAATGGATTTTAAAAAATGGGGTTTTTGTCTTTTTTGCTTGCTCCTTTTAAATATAGTCCACGCCGCGCCTACACAGCCTAATGCCCAAACTCAAGCCACACCTCCGGCTACGCCTCCTACAGCCCCACAAAATGCCAGACCCCGCTTGATCCTAACTTGCGTTAAAGGCACTTTAAACCCGGATATTTTACAATTAGATCGCCTCACCCCCCCTGCAGTGGCACAAGATGCCTTGAGCGCGGGTATTGCTGCGGTTAAAAGTGGGGATTATAAAGATGCTTTTATACTCTTTTCTAGGTCCTGTGATCAAGGTAATCCGGCCGGTTGTTTTGCGGTGGGTACGATGTATGCTAATGGGGTGGGTATCCAAACAGATACAGAAAAAGCCACGCGTTATTATGAAATGGGCTGTAGTGGAGGCGATGCAAGCGCTTGTGCGAATTTAGCCCAAACCTATGATTATAAACAAAATGCCACCTTAGATGATAAAGAAAAAGCCGCCCAGCTTTATGCGGTGGGTTGTCGTGGAGGGAGCGCTCTAGCCTGTAATAATTTAGCATGGATGTATGCTAATGGGGTGGGAGTGCCTAAGAATTATTTTAAGGCAATAGATTATTACAAATACGCCTGTGAACATGGGAGTGATTTAGGTAGTTATAATTTTGTGGCTGAGTGATTTTGTAATGTTTCATGCCACTACGATTTTGGGCTATAAAACCCATTTTGAGGGGAAAGATTGGCCCATTATGCCGGAGACATGCAGGGTTGTGCCAACTTAGGTTGGATCTATGCTAAAGGAGCAGAGGGCGTACCCATTAATAATTTTTATGCTGCTAAGTATTTCCAACTAGCTTGTGAGAGTGGCAATCTCTCTAGTTGCAATAATTTAGGTGTGTTGTATCAAAAAGGTTTGGGCGTACCCCAAAATGACAAACGCGCCCTTGCACAGAGTGGCGCAAGGATAAATTTTTACGCCGTTTAGAGGTGAGATTGATTGTGCTTAATAAACAATCTATTTTTATTTTAAGCGGAACAGGAGATGTAGTTGAGCCTGAAGATGGCAAAATCGCTGCTATTGGAAGCGGGGGCAATTATGCTTTAAGTGCAGCCCGTGCGCTTGATTCATTTGCACACCTACCGCCTAAGACTCGCTACAAGATGTTAAAAATCTAGGCAAAGCTGGAGATGTGTGTGAGGTTAAAGATGGCTATGGCAATAATTTTTTACTGGCTAAAAACTTAGCCCAATTAGCTACTACAGAGGTGATTCGTAGATATAAAGCTAATGTGCAAAAACGGGTACAACAAGAGGCTTTAGAGTTAGCTGCCAAACAAGAGCTTGCCCAAACATTAGAGGGGATTATTCTAAAGATTAGTAAAAAAGTAGGGGCTAATGGCGCGCTTTTTGGATCTATTACTAAAGAAGAGGTGATTGAAACCCTGCAGGCAAACCACCCTATCAGCCTTGATAAAAAAACACTGGAACTTAAAACGCCTATTAGAAGCACCGGGATTTATGAAATTGATGTTAAGCTTGGATCGGGCGTGGTGGGTGTTTTAAAAATTGATGTTGTGGCTGAGTGATTTTGTAATGTTTCATGCCACTACGATTTTGGGCTATAAAACCCATTTTGAGGGGAAAGATTGCGCCATTATTGGCGGAGATGGACAGGTTAGTTTTAATAATTGCATTCTTAAGGGCAATGCCACCAAAATCCGCACTCTCCACCATGGCCAAATTTTAAGCGGGTTTGCAGGCAGTACAGCCGATGCCTTTAGTTTATTTGATATGTTTGAGCGCATTTTGGAGGGCAAAAAAGGGGATTTGTTTAAAAGCGTGGTGGATTTTAGCAAAGAGTGGCGCAAGGATAAATTTTTACGCCGTTTAGAGGCAATGATGATTGTGCTTAATAAACAATCTATTTTTATTTTAAGCGGAACAGGAGATGTAGTTGAGCCTGAAGATGGCAAAATCGCTGCTATTGGAAGCGGGGGCAATTATGCTTTAAGTGCAGCCCGTGCGCTTGATTCATTTGCACACCTACCGCCTAAGACTCTGGTAGAAGAATCGCTTAAAATCGCGGGTAATCTTTGTATCTATACCAACCAAAACATTAAAATTTTGGAGCTTTAATGGTAGGCCATGCAAAATTAAATTTAACACCTCAAGAGATTGTCCGTTATTTAGATGACTACATCATCGGACAACAAGATGCAAAAAAGATGATTGCTATTGCTCTGCGTAACCGCTGGCGGCGTCTGCAATTAAGTAAAGAACTCCAAGAAGAGGTCATGCCTAAAAATATTTTGATGATAGGCTCAACAGGTGTTGGTAAAACCGAAATTGCGCGGCGCATGGCTAAGATGATGGGTTTACCCTTTATCAAAGTAGAGGCTAGTAAATACACAGAAGTCGGCTTTGTGGGGCGCGATGTAGAATCTATGGTGCGTGATCTGGTAGTGGCAAGTATTCATCTAGTAGAAAATGAGGAGAAGGAAAAAAATCAAGCTAAGATTGAGGATTTAATCATTGAGCGCATCACTAAAAAGCTTTTGCCTCCCCTTCCAAGTGGTGTAGGTAAGGATAAACAGCAAGAGTATGCGCTAAATTTTGAGAAAACCAAACAAAAAGTACGCAGCCATGTTTTAGATGATCAAAAAATCCAAATTGAATTAGATAAAAGGGGTGTAGAGGGGGATTTTAATATGCCGCCTGAGATCATCAAAGTTCAAGAAAGTCTAACCAAAATTTTAAATAAGGGGGGTGAAAAGGTTAGTAAAGAAATGACTATTAAAGAGGCTAAAGAAGCTTTACGCCACGATGTTTCTCAAGCCATTTTAGACATGGAACAAGTACAAAGAGAGGGGGTTCAAAGAGCCGCACAGTGCGGGGTTATCTTCATTGATGAGATTGATAAAATTGCGGTTGGTTCTAAAGAGGGGCGCACCCAAGACCCTAGTAAAGAGGGTGTACAACGCGATTTGTTGCCCATTGTGGAGGGGAGTACGATTCAAACTAAATATGGACCCATAGCCACCGATCATATTCTTTTTATTGCCGCTGGGGCTTTTCATTTGAGTAAACCTAGCGATTTGATTCCTGAATTACAAGGGCGCTTTCCTCTGCGTGTGGAATTAGAAAGTTTATCTGAGGAAATCATGTATGAGATTTTGACTCGCCCTAAAAGCTCGCTGATTAAACAGTACCAAGCGCTTTTAGAAGTAGAGAATGTAGATTTAGCTTTTGAACCTGAAGCTTTAAGAGAACTTGCTAGATTCTCATATTTGGCCAATCAAAAAACAGAGGATATTGGTGCGCGCCGTTTGCACACCACTTTAGAAAAGGTGCTAGAGGATATTAGTTTTAACGCTACAGCTTATGCGGGGCAAAAGGTAGTGGTTTCTAAAAAAGATGTGAGCCAAACATTACAAGATTTGGTAGAGGATGTGGATCTAGCGCGTTTTATTCTATGAGTAAAGCCGGCTTTATCGCACTTATCGGACGGCCAAATGCTGGTAAAAGTACTTTAATTAATGCACTAGTTTATGAGCGTCTTTGTCTAATTTCTCATAAAGCTAATGCCACCCGTAAGATTTTAAAAGCCATCGTGCCCTACATGCAAGGGGATATAGAATGCCAGATGGTTTTTTTAGACACCCCCGGGATTTGTAAGCCCACCAAATTACTCAATCAAGCTATGATAAAACAAATCAGGCATGCACTAGAGTCTTGTGATTTGGCTATATTTCTAGCTAGTATCCATGACAGTCCAGAAAAATACCAAGAATTTTTAAACCTAGCCCCTAATAAACCCCATATTCTAGCTCTTAATAAAACAGATACAGCCACTCCTACTAAAATTCTAGCCCAAATTAAAGCCTACCAAGTTTATAGCGCCCACTTTGGTGCACTCATTCCTTTAAGCGCGGCTAAGGGGCATCATTTAGAGATTCTCTTAGAAGAGGTGGCTAAACTCTTGCCTGAATCTCCCTTTTATTATGATCCCAAACTTCTTAGCGATATACAGACTAAAGAGATTTATAAAGAGATGATTCGCGAACAGATTTTTCGCTTTTTGAGTGAGGAAATCCCTTATGCTAGCGATGTGCTCATTATGCGCATAGAGGAGGGAAAGACTAGGGATTTTATTGATGCTAGAATCATCGTAGAAAAAGAGAGCCAACAAAGAATGGTGATTGGTAAAGGGGGAAGTGTGGTTAAGAAAATCGGGCGGGAGGCAAGGTTACAAATAGAGGCTTTTTCTGAAAAAAAAGTGTTTTTACAGCTAGAGGTATTGGTACAGAAAAACTGGACTCAAGAAAAAGATCAGCTAAAAAAAATGGGGTATATGATAGAATAGCCCGTTTTCTTTTTGATTTTTACGCTTAGGGGTTTGTATGGTTAGAATGGGTTTGCGATCTGCTTTTTTAATTTTTGCTCTAACTTTAGGGGCTCAAGCAGGCACTTTAATGGGTTTTGTTAAAGTCTACCATGAAAAGGGGATAGGCTCTATTGAAAGACTTTTGCAGTCCTATTTAAGCCAAAAAGATTTTTGGGAAGATGTGCTAGAAACAAAAGACACCACCTATGGATACTACGAAAGCCTAGACTACCTTTTTATTATTAATAAAGCCGATCCTAAACTTATTCTTTACAAAATGGATGGGGAAAAAATCTCTAAGGTCAATGAAAGTAAGGCGTTGGTGGGTTCTAAAATTGGAATGAAAGTGAGTGAAGGGGATAAGGCTACTCCCATTGGTGTTTATCAAATCATTAAAAAGATCACCAATTTAAGCGCTTACTATGGACCCTTAGCCCTTGTAACTAACTATCCAAATCCCCTAGATGTGGTGCTTAAACATACAGGTCATGGAATTTGGATTCATGGCATGCCCTTAAAAGGTGATCGCGATAATTCCTACACTAAGGGCTGTATCGCTATTGATAATAAGATTTTGCAAAATTACGATAAATTGGTGCGGAATAAAAAGGCTCTATTAGTTGTTTATGAGGGGGATTTCCCCCATGCAAGCAAACAAGAGTTGGCGTTGTTATTGAGTAATTTATATGCTTGGCGCATGGCTTGGGCTAAGAATAATTTGATCTCTTATTTAGAGTTTTATTCCCCCAATTTTAAGCCTCGAGCAGGAAGTTTTGCCTCTATGCTTGAATGCTAATATTTTAGAACAAACCTATTTTTTAACACTCTTACAAGAAAGCGGTGCGCAGGTGGTGTTGTATGCACCAGAACTAGGAATAGGAACTTTAGAGAGTATTACACTACTTAATGCCATTTATCAAAAACTCTATGGACTAGATGCTATTTTGTATGCCTCTGATCTCACTAAACTTATAGAATGTTTAGAGCAAGCTAGAATTTTAGATTAGTGGAGAAATAAATACTAGATGTTTGGGTGGCTAGTACATGGTTGAGTTTGTCTATGTTAAAAACCCACATTATCCCCACGCGGTACTCCATGATCATATTCAGGTGTTAGACACGCCTATAGATATAGAATGTGTGGTGTCTAATGTGCCTTTAAAGGGCGCTCAAAGAGTGGCCACTGAAATTGATTTTCTAATAGAACACAGCGCCCAAGATCCTTTAGAATTAGCCAAGAGTCTTTCTTTACTCTATGAACTTCATGGCCTACAGTTTGATTTTAAAAACACCAAAACTTTAGAAACTCAGGAAGGTTCTCTTATAGAATACTTCACCTATGATAGTAATATCTGCCAATACCATCAAAGACGCGTAGAGTGTTGTGGCAAATGTAGCGAGGTGTGCCCAACTTTAGCGATCACCAAACTAGATCCTCAAATTGCCCAAGAAAAGGGTTTAGAATGCCATGATAACCGCCACTTGGTTTTAAAATACGAAGCTTGTATTGATTGTGGTAAATGCATAGCGGTTTGCCCTAGTGGGAGTTTGGAATATGGGGCTTTGAGTTTAGAGTGCATGCAGGCTGTGGCTAAACTTTATCAGGGTTATATCCCTTTGGTTATAGATCGCAATATAACCTTGCCTAATGTTGCGCTCGAGCAGGAAGTTTTGCCTCTATGCTTGAATGCTAATATTTTAGAACAAACCTATTTTTTAACACTCTTACAAGAAAGCGGTGCGCAGGTGGTGTTGTATGCACCAGAACTAGGAATAGGAACTTTAGAGAGTATTACACTACTTAATGCCATTTATCAAAAACTCTATGGACTAGATGCTATTTTGTATGCCTCTGATCTCACTAAACTTATAGAATGTTTAGAGCAAGCTAGAATTTTAGAGTACACCCACTTTAGCCCGCCAACAACCCCCACACACACTAAGCGCGATCTCTTTGCTAAACGGCTAGCGCATATAGTTGGAGAAAAAGATTATGGTCAGGTAGGCTGTGGAAACTTTATCCGTTATGGGCATATTCAAATTCAGGATAATTGTACCCTTTGTCTTTCCTGTGTGGGGGCGTGTAATACCCATGCTTTAAGCATTGATGGAAACCAATATACTTTGCTTTTTAATCCATCTCTTTGTACGACCTGTGGCTACTGTGTACCCACCTGTCCTGAAAAAGATTGCTTGAGTTTAGAGCGCGATGGAATTGCTCTAAACCCGGCCTATTTTAAACCCAAAGTCATGGCTCAAGACACACTATTTACCTGCCGTGTGTGTGGCAAGCCTATGGGTACAACTAAAAGTGTATTAAAAATTGCTAAATTTATGGAACCTCGCTTTAAAGGCGATGCGCGCCGTATCGCCTCTCTTTATGCTTGTGCTGATTGCAAGGTTAAGGTTATGCTAGAGGACATGCTAGACATCACCTCTATTTTACGCTAGCTTAAGTTTAAGATTATCTTTTTTTAACCAATAGCTTAACAAAGGCTATTCTTCTTTGATTGTATAGGCAATGGGAATGCGCAAACGCACGGTGTGTTTGGGGGCAGGGAAGAGTTTAGAAGCCTCTTTAACAGCCTGCAAGGCGGCGTGGTTAAGAATATCTGAACCTGAGCTTTTAGAGATTTTAATATCCTCCGTACTGCCATTAGCATTGAGTACAAATTCTACCAAAACTTCCCCCTCAATGCCCCTTGCCATAGCCATGCGAGGGTAGCGGTTTTTAGATGAGATAGCCTGTTGAATCTGCATTAAAAAGGCATCGCTAACCCCTTGATTATAGGCTAGGCTTGCCTTAGCCCCTTCTGCTGTCTGGTTAGACTGCTCTACCTTTTTGGGCTTCTCTTTAGGCGGCTCTTTAGCGGGTGGCGCTTTTTGAGGGGGCGCTTCTTTTGGTTTAGTTTCCTGCTTAGGCTGAGGTTTTTCCTCTACCTTAGGTTTAGGCTCAGGTTTGGGTTTTTCCTGTGGTTTAGGCTTGGGCTTAGGTTTTGGTTTGGGTTTTGGCTTTGGTTTAGGTTGTTCTTTAGGTTTATCCTTAGGTTTTTCTTGTACTTGTGGGGCTTGCTTAGCATGGCTAAGATGATTTGCATGTGTGTTGATACTAGCTAGGCTCATGGTTACAGATTGCGTACCTGCCTGAGCTATTTTTTGGATATGATTAGAGTTAGAAAAAAAAGCCCAAAGCGCCCCCGCGTATAAAATTAAAGTAATAAAAAAGCTAATCCAGGTTGCAGACTTACTTTTTTTCTGTAGAGATGGAGAAGTTTTCATGGTTGTGTTCTTTGAGAATATCAATGATCTCAATGAAAGTACCAAATTTAGAATCTTTATCGCTACGCAAATCCACAAGGGTTTTTGGATCTAAAGTAGAGATTAAGGCGCGTAATTGCTCTAAACTCTTTTGTTTGTCATCTATAAAAATCCCATCGGATTTATCCACCACAATCGTAACTTTCTTATCCTCTTTCCCTGCCTTTTCTGCACTAGAAGCACTGGGTAAGTTAACTTTGATTTTGCCCTGAGCGATGAAGGTAGAAACACTTAAAACCAATGCTAAAAGCACTAACATCACATCAATAAAGGGAACGATATTTAAACCATCACCTCTTCTTAATTTGGCGCGCATTAAGCCCTCTTTTTGTGCGCTAATTTAAATTGCTCAGATAGCACATCAGTTTTACGCAACATCGCGTTATAAACAACCAAAGTTGGAATTGCTACCACCAAGCCAAAGGCTGTAGCTTTCAAGGCTAGAGATAACCCTAAAGTAATAGCTTTAGCATCTAGCCCTGTAGAACTCGTACTCATATCATAAAAGGTAACCATCACCCCTAAAACTGTGCCCAAAAGTCCTACATAAGGTGCGTTAGAGTAGATGATATAAAGAGTGGTTAGATTTCTACTTAAATCTAAATCTAGGCGATCTGGATCGTCATATAAACTAAAATCTAGTTTAGTATAAAAGATGATTCGCTCAATGGTAAACCACACCGCTACAAAGCTCATTAAACCTAGTGCCGAAAAAATGGCGATGTCTACATATTCGCCAATTAGCTTAACAGATAAACCAGAATGCATGGCTATCCTTATTAAAAAGTTAAAAAAGAAGTGTTGATTGTATTCGCTTTGTAATAAAAAGTCAATACAAAAAGCCCTATTATGACAATAATAATAAATATGATTCTAAGAATTTAGAATAAAAAGGCATAACTAACATAAAATTGGCTTTGTGCAGAAATACTTAGAGTTTGCTTGATAGTTTGTTGGGTACCGGGGTTGCTATTTCCATAGTTATACCAATTTTGAGCGGTAATTTTATAGTAGGGAATCTTCCAGCCTAAATTAAAGCGGTTGTGTTTTCCCAAATATAATTGGTAGCCCACATTCACATAAAAGCCATTGCCAGCGGTAAAAAAGCGGGTTTTCTGTATATGGCCTTTGCTAAGAGAAGATCCACCCAGAGTACTTAAAGCTTGGTTGTTAAAATCATCGCTCCAAAGCATCGCATACTCCACACCCCCGCCTACAAAAACCCCCATTTTAAAAAAGAACATTTTAGAATAAAGGCGTTTGATCCAGTAATCAAGGGGGATATTGAGGAAAAAATCTACATTAAGCCCTAGAGTAACTAAATTAGCCGGCCGTTGTAATAAAACTTCTTGCGGATTGGGTGTAGGGCATAATCCTAGAGGGTTAGTTGTGCTTAGAATAGCACAAGGGGAGGAATAATCACTATGTACACTCTCTCCAATGACTTGATTATTGTTAGAATTAATGGCTTTAATATATTGTGGGTTATAGTTTTGCCCCCCTTGATTTTGAATCTTATAACGACTCCCTAAATTAGCCTGTGCGTATTCAATAGTCCCATAAACACGAATCCCACTAATGGCCAATTTATCAAAAAAGATTTCATCACCTAGCGTGTAAGTAAAGGCCGGACTAAGTTTATTAGATTTATAAAAGCCTACAATTTTATTTTCTTCGCATAATTCATTAGGGCAAACAAAAGTACCATTTGGCATGGTGCTAGGATTTTGCATGCTCACTTGTTGACTCAAGGTGCTCGTGGAATTTTTAATATAACCCAGACGCACACCGGTAAAAATATGGTTTTTAACCGCCCCTAAAAACTGACAACAAAGCATACTTAAGGCAACAAAAAATACAAGGCTTTTGTTCATCTAAAGGCTTTGGCGATTTAGAGTAATGATTTGTGGTAGGGGGCTAAGGGGTGCGTGGGTGCTAAAAAAATCCTCAATTTGAGCGCGGCTCTGTGCTGGCATAACCATCGCATTAACAGCCGATCTAAAAGCCCCAGCCCCTACATGCCCTTTGGCATAGGCATGGAGATTTTTTCTAAACATGATAACCCCCCTATCCCCATAAAAGGCCACCATTTTATCAAAATGCTCTAAAACCAAATCTTTTTTAAGAATCGCGGGTAATTCTTCGGTGTTATGTTTGATTTGCCAAAAAATCCAAGGCTGCGTTAGCGAGGATCGCCCAATCATCACCCCATTAGCCCCTGTATATTCTAGCACCTCCCTAGCCTTCTTAGGGCTATCAATTTCTCCATTAGCAATCAATGGTTTATGCAGTATTTGGCGCATCAAACGCACGCTATCATAATCAATGCGCTCTTTTTTATAGCGATCAGAACGAGTGCGCGCGTGTACCACCACAAAATCCACCGGCGCATCGTTAAGGGCATGGGCGATCTCTAATGGAATCTTTTCATCAAATCCTAAGCGCACTTTTACACTAGTATAAGGCTTATTGGTGGTTGTTTTGATCAACTCTAAGAGTTTAACCAAGTGTTTTAAATCCTTAAGTAGCCCGCTTCCATTGCCGTGATTGGCGACTTTAGGTGCTGGGCAACCGCAATTAAAATCTAAAATATCAATCCCTGTAGTGGTGTTGAGTAATTCTACTGCCTGTTTGACAACCTCCATTTTAGACCCGGCAATTTGCACGCTAAAAGGGCTTTCCTCGGGAGATTTTTGTAACATTTTACTGGTTTTATCAAAGGCATGTACCAAAGCGTGGCTACTAATCATTTCACTCACCGTTACATCTACCCCAAAGCGTTTAACCACACTTCTAAAGGGCAAATCCGTATAGCCTGCTAAGGGTGCTAAAAACAGCAAATCCTTAAACACCAATTTTTCCATAAACTTTATTTTAACGCATATTCTCTTAAATCTTTGATCCATTTTTGAGCCCATTCTAATAATGCTCCTAGCTCATTTTTAACCCTCTCTTGTACTACCTCTTTTAAACAGGCCTGCAAACACGCCCCAATTTCTGCACCTCTTAACCCTAGATTTTTGACATGATCACCTTTAAGGGCTAAAAAATGTAAAGAATAAACTTCTTTTTGTATGCCAATTACTTTAAAATGCACGCGTAAAGCACGGCTTAAAGGTACATCACTAGCCTGTAGCCACCCTAGCCACGCTCTAAACTGACTTAAACTTAAAACCTGTAATTGTTGCTTAACCCAGATTTTAGAGTCTTGCGGATTAATTTTGGTATATGGGTGTAGCTTATTTAGGGTTAGAATGAATTGTTTAGGGGCTTTTAAGTTTTTTAAACAAGTTTGCATACTTAATTGATCGCAATTTTGATAGATCAATAAAAGCCGCGCTACTAAATTAGGGGGTGTGCATGAGAGCTTGGCTAAAAGTTTACTATCTAAACTTCCAAAAATGCGCTCTAAAAGAGTGCAATAGCGCATACAGACATCAGAAGCGTTAAAACCTACCAACAATCTGGAGCATTCATGCCAAATGCGCTCTTTGCTGATTTTGTCTAATAAATTTGCTTGATCAAAGAGCGCATTCTCACTTTTAACATCTAGTTTAAAACCTAGAGTACTGGCAAAACGCATAGCTCTTAAAATGCGCAAAGCATCTTCTTCTAAACGCACAGAGGGCACACCTACGAAGGCAAGTTTGCGATCTTTTAAATCTTGTAGCCCTCCATGTAAATCTAAAAGCCCTTTTTTGGGGTGAAAGGCTAATGCGTTAATCGTTAAATCGCGGCGACTCAAATCTGATTCAAGTGAGTTAACAAAGCTTACTTTTGGGTGGCGGTGGTTGGTATAATCAAACTCTAAGCGATAAGTGGTTATTTCAAAAAACTGCCCTTTATATAAAACCCCTAGAGTGCCAAATTTTAAACCCACAAGGCTAGTTTGCATTTTAGATTGTAAAAGGGCTAATAATTGTTCCGGCGTAGCATTTGTCGCTAAATCATAATCCTTAGGCTTTTTATTAAGAAGTAAATCGCGCACACTCCCACCCACCACCACAGCTTCAAACCCACCTTGTTCAATTAAATCTATTAATTCTAAGAGTGCATGAGGGAGAGTTAAAGCATAGGTTAAATCCCAACCCACTGACAAGTCCTTTGCTATAATCCTTTCATTTTAATATAAAGAGCCACCATGAAACCCTTTGATTTACAAAGTTTACTAACCAAGCGCTATAAAAGTAGCTGTGTACTTTGCTTTAGTGGAGGACAGGATAGCACGACTCTAGCGCTTTGGAGTTTATCTGCCTTTGAAAAAACCTATTTATTGGGTTTTGATTATGCCCAAAGGCATGGCATAGAGCTAGAACAAGCCACAAAAATTGCCACACAATTAAAGTTACCTTTTAAAATTCTTAGTTTAGATTTTTTACAAGAGTTGAGTAACTCCGCTCTCTTTAAAAAAAGCCCCCAATCAATCCAAGCCCCACACATGAAAAACCCGCAATTACCCGCCTCCTTTGTACCCGACCGTAACGCTTTATTCGTCACTCTTGCTCATGCCTATGCTTTCAATTTAGGGGCTTCTTTTGTACTCTTGGGTATTTCAGAACAAGATTACAGCGGCTATTTTGATTGCCGCCAAAATTTCTTAGAAAGTTTACAAACTTCTTTAAATCTAGGTGCTTTTGGCACTCCTGAGGGCATCACTTTACTAGCCCCTTTCATGTTTATGAGCAAAGCCCAAGAATTTGCTTTAGCCCAAAAATTAGGGTTTTTAGATTTTATACTAGAACAAACCCATACTTGTTATATCGGGGATCGTAGCACCCGCCACCCTTATGGCTATGGCTGTGGTACATGCCCAGCTTGTCTTTTAAGACAAAAGGGTTATGAAAACTTTTTAAAAGAATCTAATAAATAAAATTGATACTATAAGACTAAAGTTTTATGCTATAATAGCTTTATATTTTTTAAAGGATATACATGGGAAAAAGTTTATACGCGACCTTAGAGGTGAGCGAGCAAGCCAGCAATGAAGAAATTAAAAAATCCTACCGCAGGCTAGCGCGCAAATACCACCCCGATCTCAATAAGGGTAAGGAAGCTGAGGAAAAATTTAAAGAGATCAATGCTGCTTATGAAATTTTAAGCGATCCACAAAAGCGCGCCCAATACGATCAATTTGGCGATAACATGTTTGGAGGGCAGAATTTTAGCGATTTTGCGCGTTCTCAAGGCAAGGGCGCTAATTTTGATGATATTTTAGCCCAAATCTTTGGTCGTGGAGGATTTGGAGGGGGTGGTTTTGGGCATGGAGGTTTTGCAGACTTTGGAGGGTTTAATTTTGCTGAAAATTTAGATGTGCACGCAGAAATCCAAATTAGTCTACAAGAAGCTGTTTTAGGCGCTAAACGATCTATCAAACTCAACCACGATAGTTTTGAGATTAAAATCCCAGCAGGGGTTAAAGAGGGGGAGGTTTTGCGGGCTAAAGGTAAAGGGCGTACTCAGGGAGGATTAAGAGGCGATGTACTTTTAAAAGTGCATGTATTAGAAGATGGCACTTATACCCGTAGCGGTGATGATCTGATTAAGGATTTTGATTTGCCCTTAAAAACGGCTCTTTTTGGAGGTAAAATACAAGTCCCCACTTTACATAAAGAAATTGCCCTTAAAATCCCGCCTAATACCAAAAATGCCCAAAAATTCCGCATTAAAGGTTTGGGGGTGAAGAATCGAAAGAGTGCAGAAATGGGGGATTTGTATTTAAAAGCCCATGTGATTTTGCCCCATACAGATACTTTAAGTGCAGATGTTAAACAAGTTTTACAAGAACAATTACCCTAAGGAACAAACATGGTTGATTATGATGCACCTCTTTACTTAATTAGTGTGGTAGCCAAGATGTTAGATGTCCATCCCCAGACTCTGCGCCAATATGAAAAAGAAGGGCTTGTTGAACCCAAACGCACAGATGGAAAAGTACGCCTATATTCTCAGAGGGATATGGATAAGATCAAAACCATTTTGCGCTTAACTAGAGATATGGGCGTTAATTTAGCGGGGGTGGATATTATTTTGCGCCTTAAAGAGCGATTAGACGAGTTAGATAGCCTTAATGAGCAATTACAAACACACATGCAACAAAGTACGCCAAGTAGATCAGAAACCAAACAACTCCAAAAAACATCTTATGAATTAATTTTGTTTAAAAAAACCTAGTTGCCTACAATAAGCCCTTTAAAGCGCTCGCCAAACCCTTCAGGGTTGATAAGAGCACGGGCTTTAATGCTCTCTCTTTGGTAGGTTGTAAAGGGGGCGCTAGCATGGAATAATTCTAATAAAGACGCTAACCCCATTTTTAAAAGAGTCGTGCTTTGCGTACCATAAAAAAGGGTGTGTGCCCCCTGTGCTAGAAAGAGTGTTTCTAAGAGTTTAAAATCTACCTTAGGCATCTTATTTAAATTCTTTTTAGAAGGTTTAGAGAGTTCTATTTCTTTTAATTCAGCCTCTAAGGGTCTATTGACACCGCGTCTTAAACTAATCCCCCCATAACTCCCATATTGCCCATAATCAAAACTAACCATGATCCATTTTTTAGCCTCTTGCATGCTAGGCGTGATTTTATCTGCATAAAAAATCACCCTGCCATGTATATGCCGTGCTGCTCTGCCCATAGTTTGGATTAAAGCCATATTGCTACGCAAAAACCCTTCTTTATCTGCATCTAAAATAGCCACTAAAGACACTTCCGGTAAATCTAAACCTTCTCTAAGTAGATTAATACCAATTAAAACATCAATTTCTCCAAGCCGCAAGGCACGGATACTGGGTTGCGCGCGATCACATCTGCATTCAAGATCAACCCCTCTTTTGGCTAATTTTTCTTTTTGTAGATTAACTAGTCTATCTAAAGGTTCTACACTGATAAATCTTATGTGCTCTAACACGCCTTGACTTAAATCTTTTAAAAACCCCACCACATCACTTAATAATAACCCCTCTCCTGCCCCTATTTCTACAACACTTAAAGGCAAAGAAAGCCACCCATTCTCTAGTAAGGATAATAAATAAAACGCTAGTGTACCCCCAAAAAAGGCACTACTATTTACGGCTGTATAAAAATCCCCTTGCATGCCAATTAATGCGTGCCTATAATAGCCATTTTCACCATATAGCCACTCTTGCATGCACTGGCTAAAACTCTGCATTAAAGACCTCTAATCCTTGCAATTTCATCTCTTAGCTTAGCCGCATTTTCAAAGTCTAAAACCCTAGCCCTCTCTTGCATTTGGGCGCGCAAAGTTTTAATCAGCCGTTCTTTTTCACTCTTAGGCATCTTATTTAAATTCTTTTTAGAAGGTTTAGAGAGTTCTATTTCTTTTAATTCAGCCTCTAAGGGTCTATTGACACCGCGTGGAGTTAATCCATGCTCTTGGTTAAAGGCCATTTGTTTAGCTCGTCTACTATCTGTAATATCCATAGCCTCTTGCATGCTAGGCGTGATTTTATCTGCATAAAAAATCACCCTGCCATGTACATGCCGTGCTGCTCTGCCCATAGTTTGGATTAAAGCCGTACTGCTACGCAAAAACCCTTCTTTATCTGCATCTAAAATAGCCACTAAAGACACTTCCGGTAAATCTAAACCTTCTCTAAGTAGATTAATACCAATTAAAACATCAATTTCTCCAAGCCGCAAGGCACGGATACTGTGGTTGCGCGCGATCACATCTGTATCGCTGTGTAAATACTGCACTTTAAGCCCACATTCTGCATAGTGTTTACAGAGTTCCTCAGCCATGCGCTTTGTTAAAGTAGTTACCAATACCCGCTCTTTTTTAGCCACTACGCTTTGAATGGTCTTTAAAAGATCGTTAACTTGATTTTGTGTAGGTCTTAAGCAATACTCCGGATCTAAAAGCCCGGTTGGGCGGATAATTTGGCTAGCTACATGATTGCCTGAGAGTTCTAGCTCTAAAGGGTTTGGTGTAGCTGAAACAAAGAGAAAATGCGGAGCTTTTTGGATAAATTCCTCATATTTAAGAGGGCGGTTATCTAGGGCTGATGGGAGTCTAAATCCATGCTCAACAAGTACTTGTTTGCGACTCAAATCTCCAGCATACATGCCCTTAAATTGAGGCAAGCTTACATGGGATTCATCTACAATCACAAGATAGGGGCAATTTTTCTGTGCAAAGTAATCCATAAGAGTATAGGGAGTTTCTCCGGCTTGTTTACCTGTAAAATGGCGGGAATAATTCTCAATACCCTTACAAATCCCAGTTGTGCCCATCATTTCTAAATCAAATTCTGTCCGTGTTTTAAGCCGTTCATACTCTAAAAGTTTTTGTTCTTGTTTGAAAAATTCTAAACGCTGCGCTAATTCTGTCTCAATGCTAGAAAGAGCTTTTTTAAGGCACTGCGGACTGACAATAAAGGCACTTGCCGCATAAAGAATATAAGAATCTAAGGATTGGATAGGGGTGTTTTCTAAAGCGTCCATGTAAGTGATGCGATCTACCTCATCTCCGAAAAATTCCACACGGATAAAATTAGAATCATTATAAGCCGGGAAAATATCTACACTCTCCCCAACTACCCTAAAATACCCCCTCTCTAAAATATCTTGCCGTTCATAACCCATTTCTACTAGCTTAAGTAAAAATTGTGTGTAAGAAATTTGTTGCCCCACCTCAATTTTTTCAAGCATGCTTAGATATTCTGCCGGATTACCTAGCCCATAATTAGCCGAAACACTAGCAACCACCACCACATCATCATAGCCTAGTAAAGAAGTGATCGCACTCAAACGCAAACGCTCCAAATCCTCATTAATGGAGCTGTCTTTTTCTATGAATAAATCGCGTCTAGGGATATAAGATTCAGGCTGGTAATAATCAAAGTGAGAGATAAAATATTCCACATGGTTTTTAGGGAAGAAACTTTTAAATTCGCTATAAAGCTGGGCGCATAGGGTTTTATTATGCGACATCACCAAAGTTGGCATCTGTAATTTAGAAATCAAGTAAGCCATGCTAAAGGTCTTGCCACTGCCTGTAACCCCTACTAGAGTTTGGTATTTTGCATTCAGATTAATTCCCTCTTGTAATTTTTGTACGGCTTGTTCTTGCTCTAAACTTGCTTTGTAAGGGGCATTTAGAATAAAACCCATGTCTTTGCCTTTTGATAAAATCAGGGGGTATAATAACTAAAAACCTAAGGAATTTAATGATCGATCGTTTTTATAGTGTTGCGCCACTTAAACACCATCTCAAACCCCTTACCTATAAAAGCCAAACCCCACTAGCAAAAGGCGATTTAGTACAAATCACTTTGCGTAAATCGCGCCTAAAGGGTGTTGTACTGCAAGAATGTGAAAAACCCCCTTTTGATTGTGTTTTGGCCACTTCAGAATTAACTTATTTTAACGCCCACCAAATGCTACTTTTAGAGTTTATAGCCAAATATTATTGTTGTTCCCCCGGTTTAGTCGCTTCTTTATTCATTCCTTTTAATAAAAATAACCCGCCGTCTAATCCTATTTCTATCCCATTTGAGATAAACCCCTTAAGTTTTGCACAAAACCAAGCCTTAGAGGCACTCAAACCGGCTTTACAAATCAAATATTTTAGACGCCTTTAACCGCCAAGAACTTGATATTTTAATCGGAACACAGATGTTAGCCAAAGGCCATGATTATCCTAAAGTAAATCTTGCCATTATTTTAGGTTTAGATGAGGTGCTTAACAATGGGAGTTATCGCAGTTTAGAAGATGGGGTGTCTTTAATGCACCAAATTGCTGGCCGTAGTGCGCGCAAAGAACATTAAAACAATTAGATTTAGGACAGATAAGAGTAGTGGTGGGTACGCGTAGTGCTTTATTTTTACCCATGCCAAATTTAGGGCTTATTCTTATTGATGAAGAGCATGATCAAGCCTATAAAGCTAGCCAAGCTCCCTATTATAATGCCCGCGATATTGCCCTTTATCTTTCTAGTAAAATGCCTATCCAAGTGATTTTAGGCTCAGCCACACCCCATGTGCGTAGCTATTATCTAGCCAAGAAAAACCAAACACTTGTGCGTTTAAAAGGGCGTTTTTTTAACACCTCAAAAGAAATTCTTTTTGAGGAAAATAAAACAACACTGAGCCAAAATTTACTGGAGTGTCTGACAAAAAGTTTAGAAAAAAAAGAACAAAGCATGATTTTTCTACCCACCCGCGCTTCTTTTAAAAAATTGCTTTGTTATTCTTGTGGAAATGGCGTACAATGCCCTTTTTGTAGCGTGAATATGAGTCTGCACCTTAAAGAAAAATGCATGCGTTGTCATTATTGCCAACACCAATTAGAAATTCCAAAAGTTTGCCCTACATGCAAGCAACCTACTTTGGCCGGAAAAAGAATAGGTACGCAGCAACTTAAAAGCGAATTAGAAACACAGTTGCCCCAAGCGCGCATTGGGATTTTAGATAAAGATCACACCCACACGGCTTTACAAATCCAAAATATTTTAGACGCCTTTAACCGCCAAGAACTTGATATTTTAATCGGAACACAGATGTTAGCCAAAGGCCATGATTATCCTAAAGTAAATCTTGCCATTATTTTAGGTTTAGATGAGGTGCTTAACAATGGGAGTTATCGCAGTTTAGAAGATGGGGTGTCTTTAATGCACCAAATTGCTGGCCGTAGTGCGCGCAAAGAACATGGAAAAGTTCTGATTCAAACGCTTAATGCCGCGTTTTTAAAACGCTATATCCAAGACTATGAAGATTTTTTAAAAGATGAGTTACAAACACGCATGCCCCATTTTCCCCCTTTCATGCGTTTAGCTCAGATTGAATTTAGAAATAAAGATGCCTTAATCGCCCAAGAGAACATGCAGACAAGTTTAAAAATGCTACAAACTCTTTTAGATCAAAATAAAGGCGTACAAGTTTTAGGGTCTGGCTGTGCGCGCGTGGCTAAAATTGCGGGCAAATACCGCTACCAGATTCTTTTAAGCGCGTCTTCAACTTTAGGGCTACACCAAGTTTTACACAACCTGCAAGAACATGCTAAAGGTATTTTTAAAATTGATGTAGATCCGCTAGATATTTAGAAGGATATTTTGTAATGGAAGTTTGCTATAATAGGGGTTTAATCTAGTTTAAAAGGGCGGATATGGGGGCAGAGATTTTAGACAAGCTCCATGAAAAGATTGAAGATCTCCTTATCAGGCTTGCGCTTTTAGAGGAAGAAAACAAGGAACTGCAACTTAAAAACGCGACACTTGCCACACAAAACGAGGAAAAAGGACGCCAGCTTGATACGCTTTATGATGAGATTGCTGCACAAGATAACCGGTTGCAAGAAATTTATGACAGAATCCACAAAGTTTTAGAAAATGGATAACCAAAAACCCGCTGCCGTTGACATGATTGAGGTGAGTATCGGGGGCAGGCGTTATAAGATCACGCTTAATAAACGCTTCAGCTTAGATACACGCGAAGAAATCAAAGAGAGCTTTCATAAAAAGGAAATTGAGCCCATCGAACTTTTTAAAATCCACCTTAATAAAATCCAAGAAATTGCAGATTTAAACGCCAAAATCGGCCAACTACTCAATAAAATCCCCTAGCTATTTTAAATTCCCCATGTCAGTAACCTTGCCCCACATTAGGCGGTACTTGCGTTTCATAAATTCCACTTCCTCGCGCACTTTGCTTAATTCTTCTTGTAAAACTTCAATCGTTCTTTTATCCTCTTCATAAACCTCTTGCATAGAGATCACTGCATCTTTTAAAAACACATTTTCATTTTTATAGGCACAAATAGCCTCATCTTTAGCACTCACCACCTTATCATGGAGTCCTAAAATCGTATTAATCGTCTTTTCTACAAATACCGGATCTACTTGTTGCATGTTCTCTACTAAAGCTGGATAGCCGGCTTTAGTGGCGACTAAAGTATTTTTATGTACCGCCTTTTTGGCTAACACCTGCGTAGCACTCTGTAAATCCACCCAAATTTGCTCCTCATCGTGTTTACTCACAATGCTTTGATCTTGAATCAAGGTCAACACTCGATCTTTAGGCAGTTTAGAGATGTCTAAAAATTCATCTAGCGTAACCCAAGTTTCTTTTTGTGTTGTATCCACTTCAACCTCCACGCAATGTCTTAATGGCTTTTTGGAGTCTGTCTACTAAATAATCAATGTCTTCTAAACTATGGGTGTAGTGTAAACTCACCCGTAACCAGCCGGGTTGTTTTTCTCTACTTAAAATGTAATTACTATCCTGTAATCCTAGCAAATCATGGCCATAAGGCCCAGCACAGCTACACCCCGCCCGCGTTTCTATCCCAAATGTATAACTCAAAAGAGGCGCTAAATCATAGCAAGACACCCCGCTAGCATTAAAAGCCACATTCCCCACCCGTTTAGCAAGCAAAGACCCATAAATACTCAGTGCGGGGATTTCTTTAAGAGCGTGCATGAAAACTTGGGTTAGCATACTCTCGCGCCGTCTGATGTAATTAGCGCCTAATTCATTGCGCAGTTGTAAAGCTAGCGTAGCTCTTAAAAGTTGGATTAGCCCATAAGTGCCTACTTCCTCTCTTAGCGCAACTTCTTTAATGTATTCATGTGTGCTGCGACTCACATAGCAAACAACACCCCCCCCGCTAAAACTAGGCGCTAAACTTGTATCAATTAGATCGCGTCTAATGCCTAAAATCCCACAACTCCCCACCCCTCCTAAAAGTTTATGTGTAGCGATACAACACGCACTAAAATCTGTTGTGTATAAATTGTCATGTGAGATAAAAGCGGCCAAATCAAAAGCTAAAATTGCCTTGTATTTTTGACAAAGTCTAGCAATGTCCAAATAGGGAACTACTAAGCCTGTTACATTGGAGGCCACTCCTATAGAAACAATAATTTGTGGTGCTTCTTGATATTCTTTTAAAGCCCGCTCTAAATGTTCTAAGCAAAATAAGCCATGTTCATTCAAATCCAGACGCAACACATGGCAAAGCCCTTCACGCCAGCTTACTTCATTAGAATGGTGCTCATAAGGACCAATAACAACTTGAGGCAAAGAGACTCCTTTTAAATTAAGCCTCTGACGGCTCTTTGGAGGCAAATATATCCCTAGAATTTCTTGTAAGCGCTTAATTGCATGGCTAGCTCCAAACCCAGCTGTTAGAATGATAAAATCCTCTCCTAAACCTAGAGCTTTTAAAATGTTTTCTTTACATCTAAGATAGACTAATTCCATTAAGTGGGCATGTTTGGACATGCCAGAGTGGGCATTAGCATAAAAGGGTAAAAGTTTAGCCACCCGTTTTTCAATAAGAGTACTGGCTAGCCCTGAGGCTGTCCAGTCAAAGTAATACACGCCCTTTTTGAGTACCACACTTTTACGAATCTGATTTAATTGTTCTTCTTTGGAAGCGTCTTTTAAAAGAGGCGCAAATACACTTTCTAAAAACTGCTCCTGTTTACCTAAAAGAGTTTGGGCCATGTAAGCTTAGTGCCCCCCAAAATGTGGAAATGCAAGTGGGGTACTTCTTGCCCTCCATCTGCGCCAGTATTGGTAATGAGGCGATAACCACTTTGCTTAATGCCTAAAACCTCCACCACCTCTAAGATAAACGCGCTCATGCCTGCTATTAGCTCTGGGGTAATGGCATTAAAATCTTTCACGCCCACCTTAGGAATTACCAACACATGGATAGGTGCTTTAGGATTAATATCCTCAAAAGCTAAAAAAGCCTCATTTTCTAGCACTTTTTTACAAGGAATTTCCCCATCAACGATCTTTTCAAATACATTTTTCACAAGAACTACCCTTTTGTAATTTGCCCTGTATTATAGCTGAATCTAATAGATTTGCTAAAGACTAGATTTTTAAAAAAGTCATTTTAGGCTTAAGTGGTGTTGGCGCTAGAAACATTTAGGTGGCTATAACCGCTCTTATTAAGAGTTAGAGTACACTAAAAAACCCTATAACAAAACACAATTAAGAGAAAGTAAGATAAGGGTTATATCGCCTTGATAGAAATTGCCCTAGTTGTACATCAAATTATCCTATTTATAGGGTTTGAGACTTGAAAGACTATGATAAAGATCAAAATCACTTTCAAAAGTAAACCCGGGTCTGAGGATTTTAAAACTCTTCTCTGCCTGTTTGGCTAAATTCTCTGCTTTTTGCTGATCATCTATTTTTAGAGACTGTCTATCCATCTTAAACACCTCCCACCCTTGATCTTTAAAAGGCTCATTTCTTTTAGTCCACCCAAAAGTCTCATTCTTTGTCCCCACCCCATGACAGATGCGATAAATCCTTTCATACATCACCCCTTTAGCGATGTTGTTTTCATTGCTAGTTACTAAAATACAGCGCCGGTTGCCCCCATCCTCTCTATTTAGCTCCATCACCGCTTGCCCTGTTGTCCCACTCCCGGCATAAAAGTCTAGGATTAAAGAGTTAGGAGAAGTGGCATGCAATAAGATTTTTTGGATAAACGCCGCGCTTTTAGGGTAGTTAAAGCTCTCAGCCATGCCTAAATCTAGCAATTCTTTAGTAGCCGCTTGATTCATGTAGGCATTGTCTACAAATGCCAAACTATCAAAGGTTTTTTGCGTGCTTTTAAGATCGCTTAAATAGCGTTTGTAGATAAACCCCCGCTCATGAGGGGCATGTTCTTTCTTAAAGCAAATACGCCCGCTTTCAATATGTTTTTGTAGAGTTTTTTCAGAGAAACGCCAAAACATGCCCGTTGGAGGATAATCTATTTTGCCCGTGTAGGGGTTTGTAACGCCAAAGTAGCCTGTTTTTAGGTTACCACTCTTGGCGCTAGGATTATCCGCAGCCCACGCTCCGTTAGGATCGTTATCAGGGTTTGTATAATGGCTTAGGTCTTTTTGCCCGCCTCTAAGATTGACAGATATTTTATTTTTGGCATAGCCCAACAAAAACTCATGTTGGTAATTTACGCCGATCTTGGCATCGTTGATTGTACTTTTGGTTTTTCTAATAAAATCGCCCACAAAATTCCCCTCCCCAAAGATTTCATCGCATAGCACCTTTAAATACGCCTGCTCGCTATCATCAATGCTAATAAAGATCACGCCCTTAGGGCTTAACAAGTCTTTAGCTAACTTTAGCCGTTCATTTAGCATGTTAAGCCACCCGGTGCGCATAAATTTATCGCGGTAGCCAAACTTCCCGCTTATATTCTCTTTGCTTTTATAATCATTGCCATCTTGTTTGGTGCTCTCTGTGTTATAGGGCGGATCAATGTAAATACAATCCACACACCCGCGATAAAGCACCAAGAGATTTTTTAACGCATCGTAGTTTTCCCCAAAAATCATGGCATGGCTTTGTGTGCAAAGAGCCGGTGTAAAGCTTAAATCTGTATCGCGTTTTAGTAGACAAATGGCATCATGTTGGATTTCTGGGGCACTATCAAAGACAAAGCCCACATCTATTCCTTTAACTTAACAGACCATTAGATAACATTAAACGTACCATTTTGCAACAAAGGATTTAGTCGTGAGCTTTTTGCCCATTCTGCTGATTGATTTTTTTGCTCTACTGCTCCCAGGACCTGACTTTTTAATTGTTAGTTCTTATGCCTTAAAAACAAACTTTAAAAGCGCATTTTTGGTTGTTTGTGGCGTTTCTTTAGGCTGTTTTTTTTTTGGATTATTCTCTCATTAAGTGGATTAAAAATGGTTTTAGAGGCTTTCCCTCTCATGAAAATTTTATTAACTCTCTTTGGCATGTTTTATCCGTCCTATCTAGCTATTATAAAAAGGCTGGAGACTTAGGGAATGCAGAAGGGTATTATAATGTGGCCGAGTATTTAGGAGATTATAGGGGAGATTATAACCAATGTCAGCAATGTTAAGATTTTATTTTATTTCAGTAGTATTTTCTCAAGCCTAAACTTTTCCTATCACTTTTTAACCCTCTGTTTTCTTGTGTTTCTTTTCGATTTGAGTCTCCTTTAAAAAAGCAAGATTACAAAAAAGCTTTTGAGTATTATAAAAAGGCTGCAGATATGGGGGATACTGAGGCTACTACCCAACTAGCAATCATGTATAAAGATGGGCTTGGTGTGCAAAAAGACCCGCAAAAGTCTAAGGAGTATTATGAAGAAGCGGGTACAGAATAGTGAAAAGCAATGCGCTAAGCAAGCCACTAGGAGTTTAAATCCTAAATCAAGCTAAGGAGAAGAGCGCTTATTCTATCGCTGAAAAAGCCCTTAGAAGTGCAGACACTCAGAAAGCTTTAAAGTACTATAAAAAGCTGGAGAGGAGGGAGATTCTAGGGGCTATTTAAGTCTAGCAGTTTTTCTGATTCTATTTTCGCGATCCTGATCTCAGATTCTTCACCATCTGCAAAAATAGCAGAATTTTTAATGGTAAAATCAAAAGGCAATAGATATGTGAAATATAGATGCTTATATTGGCCTAGGGTTTCTCTATCAAAATGGAGAAGGTGTGAAAAAAGACCACCAAAAAGCTAAAGAATATGTTCAAAAAGCTCTACAATACTGGCAGGAGGCTGCAAAGAGAGGAGATACTCAAGGCTATTTAAACTTAGCAGAGATCTATAAAGAGGGGGATATTTATGAAGGGATGGGTGTAAAAAAGACTGCCAAAAAGCCATGCAATATTATAAAAAGGCTGGAGACTTAGGGAATGCAGAAGGGTATTATAATGTGGCCGAGTATTTAGGAGATTATAGGGGAGATCAATATGAGTGCCGTATCAAACAGGATGTGCAAAAAGCCATGCAGTATCTTTACAAGGCTGCAGGTATGGGTTTGGCTAAAGCTTATGAGTACTTAGGGACTATGTATCGATTTGAGTCTCCTTTAAAAAAGCAAGATTACAAAAAAGCTTTTGAGTACTATAAAAAGGCTGCAGATATGGGGGATACTGAGGCTACTACCCAACTAGCAATCATGTATAAAGATGGGCTTGGTGTGCAAAAAGACCCGCAAAAGTCTAAGGAGTATTATGAAGAAGCGGGTACAGAATAGTGAAAAGCAATGCGCTAAGCAAGCCACTAGGAGTTTAAATCCTTCTCTTGATTGCTCTTTTGTTGATCGCTCCTTTGCTTTTCTACAATTTCTAGGATTTCAGGTAACACTTTTCCAAATTCCTTAAAAATGTCGCCTTTTTTAAGATCAATCATAATGGGTTCCTCCTCCTCTTGTTTTTCTGATTCTATTTTCGCGATCCTGATCTCAGATTCTTCACCATCTGCAAAAATAGCAGAATTTTTAATGGTAAATTGGCGAGTTCCCCTGTTGTTTTCATATTCTAAGCCTAATTCTTCAATTTTTTCTTTTTTACAGTAGCAGTATAAGGCATAGCCTAAAAGTGGTCTTAACCATGAATAAAAGTGCAAAGAAATAGCATACTTCTTTATTCCCCAATGTATCCGAATCCTCCCGCAATCTTTGGATTGATTTTGATTAATAAATCCAACCCTCCTCTTGCCATTGTGGCAATAATCCAATCATTCTATTGAGTAGCTCTAAGACTCTAAACTCTCATCACCCTCTAATTTTTTTGTCAATAGCACGCTCTGTATTCAAAATATCTGTAATAGTGATATTTTCTTGGCCTTGTTGGTCTTTGTTATCTTGCTCTGTATACTTATGCTCGAGTGCAAAAAAGGCATTGGCATAGTGCAAAGCTTATCTCTTTTTTCAAATAGACTGAATACAGGTTGTCTATATCTAAAACTCCCTGTCTTGTGACGGTTACCAAAAAACATGTTGTTTGTAGTCTTAGTTGCTCCAACACTATAATTCCCAAAACACAAGAACGCTCTTTGGAATAGTGCTAAATCCCCTGTTCATTTTGATGTAGAGGTCTTCACCGAGTTTAAAATCTTCCATGCTCTCTAAACTTTTCTAAATCTTCCTTATCTTTCCCCCCGCTAAAATTTAGTAAAAAATCCACATACCCTCTCAAATATTTATGATCGCTTACTTTTTCTAAAACCTCTCTCCAGTCTGGATTATTAGAGATAAGTTTAGCCTTTCTGTGTTCCACTTCGTAGACTTTTTCATTAAATTGTGATGTTCTCTTATACTCAGATAAGAACCGGTAAAAATTATCCTTAGTAACCCCCTCAGAAATTTCTTTTAAAAGTCTAAAACACCCTTCGATTTCTTCAATGTACAAGTAGGAGTTCTCTATAAAATGCCCACAAATGCGCAGATAATCCAGATTCAATTTTCCTGCACTGGTCTTAACCATGAATAAAAGTGCAAAGAAATAGCATACTTCTTTATTCCCCAATGTTTGATTAAAGAACTTAGGCCCTTCAACTCCAAAAAACCACAGCTTTTTCCCCTCCTCTTGCCATTGTGGCAATAATCCAATCATTCTATTGAGTTGCATAATCTCTTTGAAGCATAGGTATTTCTGCTGTTAAAATGTTATGAGCCTTAGATACTTCTAAAAATTTAAAATCTAAGAATTCTAAAAGAGTGTAGGAATCCATGTTTATCCTTTTTGGCTTGTAAGCTCGAGTGCAAAAAAATATTTTTTAATGGCCTTTAGATACTCTTCTTGGTCTTCTTTTGTAAAAATAGGGCTATTTTTATTCTCATTCTCACTAAAGACTTTTCTAAATACTTCCCGTGTATAAATAGGGATAAGCCGTTTTTGATCATCAAGTTCTTTGATTTTCTGTTGTTTCTCACTAAAGTTACCTCTAGCATTCATTTTATTAGATCTTTCTTCACCGAGTTTAAAATCTTCCATGTTGATAACACTAAAAGTGACATTCTTGAGTCTGTCTATCAAATTAGCTATATCCTGTAATTGATTACTTTGCAACTTATCATAGATAAGATCGAGCATATGAATCATTGCCTTAATAGTGGGATCGTTTTTAACATCCCCTGAATCCCCAAATATTCCCCCCTTAAGATATATTACGCTACTAGGCTCTTTATTTGACTCAAACTCCTTCTCTTCTTTTAAAAGATTTTGGCAAAACTCTGCAGAGCTCTCACTCTAACTCCTTTGCTGACACCACGCCTTCTGAATTTTGCGCATAAATGTGTTCTAAACTCCATTGTTCCAACACAAAGCGGTTGAATTCAAAATACGATTTTAAAGACTATCTATGAGCTTGAAAATATTTTTATCTTGATAACCATAGATCAAATCAAGATGCAGCACTTCTCTTTCACCCCTCAAAACATCAAAAATTGCGTCCAAAAAAGCATTTGCTACCCTCTCTTGAGATCGCCTCCCCTGTGCATAATCTCTTTGAAGCATAGGTACTTCTGCTGTTATATATCTGATCTATTCTGTTAACATGGAGTGTCAAAAAACCTAAGTAGTGGAAAATTTCCCTATCTAGTTCCTCACTCCCCTTACCTGAAGCATGGCCAGAAAGAGTTTGGATCGCTTTTATAAGCTTATCCCATTCCTCACCTATGGATTTAAAAAATAGGGCTATTTTTATTCTCATTCTCACTAAAGACTTTTCTAAATACTTCCCGTGTACAAATAGGGATAAGCCGTTTTTGATCATCAAGTTCTTTGATTTTCTGTTGTTTCTCACTAAAGATGAGATTACCTATAGCGCTATTAGATCTTTTGTCTAGCAGGGTGAGGTTTTGTAAGCGGTGCAAAAAATCATTCTCTTTAAAATTCTCATCCATTGCTTTTAGTAGCCCAACCCTTACTAGGTTTTTGAAGAAATTTTTTGAAAACCCTAAAGCACTTTTGATGTCTTTGTTGAGTTTTTCATCTTCAAGGTGTTTTTGCACTATTTCTTCATCTTGACTTTCATCTTAAAAATACTTTGCATTTATCAAGCAAGGTTGTAGTGAAAGAGATCGCTTTTTCTCTAAATTTTCTAATTTTTGTAAGGCTTCTAACTCCTTTGCTGACACCACGCCTTCTGAATTTTGCGCATAAATGTGTTCTAAACTCCATTGTTCCAACACAAAGCGGTTGAATTCAAAATACGATTTTAAAGACTCGTTTTGGTTGAGGTATTCCAGATTAAAGAGCAAAAGAATTGCTTGTAGGGCCTCTTTATCTTCATTGTATGTCAGTTCGTCTATCCTTTGAATGTACTTTTCAACATTCTTGTTAACCAACTCAAAAAGACAAGCTGCAAATTTACTTTTATCTTTAACCTCTAACCATTTTTCATATATCTGATCTATTCTGTTAACATGGAGTGTCAAAAAACCTAAGTAGTGGAAAATTTCCCTATCTAGTTCCTCACTCCCCTTACCTGAAGCATGGCCAGAAAGAGTTTGGATCGCTTTTATAAGCTTATCCCATTCCTCACCTATGGATTTATCTTTGTATTTTTTGTAGAAATGGTTAAATAAGTAACCTTCTTTGTTTTCATAGGGCACAATTGCTTTAAGATACACCTCTATTCTCTGGATATCATCAGATAAAACTGGCATCTCCTCCATGATATGCTCTTTGCTCACATGCTCTAATACGCAATAAATAAAATCGTTATTATCCCTAGCCTTTTTTTCAGCCTCATACCATTTTTTTGCTCTCTTTTCAATCTCTTTTTCTTCTACTCCCTCTCTTTTAGCTAAAAATAAAGCTTTAATATTCTCTGCCTCTAATAAAGGAATCTTGCCACTATTTAAACGCACAAATACTTCTATTTCTTCATCTTGACTTTCATGCCAAAGTACTTTGCATTTATCAAGCAAGGTTGTAGAAAATTCCTTCTTCTGTTCATCCAGTTTACCCTCAAAAAAGTTCTTAATGCTCTTATAAGCGTATATATTTTGAGAGTATGCACAATAGCCACGCGCGACATTTAGTCTTTGATGGCGTATGTCTACCACGCAACTAACCCTAGATCAAAAAGGCGTGTTTGAAGCGAATACTTATAAACATCTGCAATCATCAAGGTATTTGATGATCAAAAAGAGAGTTGTCAGGCGTTGTTGTCCATCAATTACATTCCAAACTTCCTTCTCATTCTTTTTAACGACTAAGGGTTACAGACTGTAATATTTATCTACTTCATCTGCCTTCTCCTCAATAAAATCTGTAATATCCTCAAGCAAAGTTTTAACTTCTTTTTCTCTCCAGCGATATCCTCTTTGATAGGCTGGTATCTTAAAGGTAAGTCCCATAAGATCATTTACAAAACACGGAGAATTGTTTTCTATTGCCATTTGTAGCCTCCTTGAGGTTTTGGTATTCAAACTTAGTCTAAATGGTGGCTTGTGTAGTTATACAATCACTACGCCCAGAGAGCTAAAATCATAATTTAATGCGTGTTAAACTACACTTAAATTACACAAGAAAGAAAAAAGAAACTAGCCCCACAGGTTAAGTACAAGTGAGTAAAAGCCTTAACGGTGTCTTTGCCTGTGTGCTTGAGAGTAAACCTAATAATGTGAACAAGTGGCTTTGTAGGTGCAGTTTGGCACAACGATTGATTTTTAATTATGTACTAGAAAAGGCTATTGCCAATAGGCAAACGCACCATGAATTTTTTAAGGCTAATCCTGATTTAGTGCAAAATCTAGGCGCTAAAAGACAACAAGATTTATAGCCACACGCGGGCTAAGATGTTGCAGTTTAAACACACCCGGCGATGCTAGTGGCGAAAATGGGGACGGGGTGGTATATATTTTGAGA
Source organism: Helicobacter suis HS1 (assembly GCF_026000295.1). NCBI lineage: Bacteria > Pseudomonadati > Campylobacterota > Epsilonproteobacteria > Campylobacterales > Helicobacteraceae > Helicobacter > Helicobacter suis. The sequence continues at coordinate 94,420 of NZ_AP026769.1, forward strand.
GTATGCACAATAGCCACGCGCGACATTTAGTCTTTGATGGCGTATGTCTACCACGCAACTAACCCTAGATCAAAAAGGCGTGTTTGAAGCGAATACTTATAAACATCTGCATAAATCTAATCGCAAGTAGAGCTGAGTTTAGTAACGCTACTAAAGCCCTAATTAGAGAGGTTGAACAGAATTTACCTAAGAGTGTGGAGAGTGGGGGCAGTGCTAGCAGTGGGGGAACTCAAGTAAGTAAAGAGGGGAGAGCTTTAGAGAGTGAGGCGGATGTAAAGGCTAGGGGTTTAGAGAGTGAAACACCAGAAACAGGAGCGGGGCAAAAGCTAGAGGGGAGGGGGTTACAAAATGAGCAAGAGGCAAGAGCTCTACCAAATGAGGGGATAGGTGAAATCCCCCACAATCCAGCCTTTGGTAAAAACTTTGAGGAATTCTACCATGATCCAAAAGGTGCAATCGCTAAACTCATAGAGGCTAAAGAGGGACAAGTAGCCGGGGCATTTTATAGAGAGGATTTAGGCGATATAGATTTGGTGTGGGGGGAAATTAGAGATCAAAGTGGCAAACTTAAAGGACATGGGCTAGCTAAGATTATAGAAAAACACCTTGATGACTTTAAAGGGTTTGAGGGAAATAGTGCACTTGAGAAGTTGGGTAGGGGGTTGGAGGAAATAGTAGAAAATGGAAAGGTAGTTACAGATCAAGCGGGAATAAAAACCATCATCTTAAAAAAAGACAACCAAGAATTTAGAGTAGGCTTAACACAAGGGTGGAAACACGAAGGAGATAATTACTGGATTGTAACCGCTTATAAGAGATACCCTAAAGAATCCCCCGCGCAGAAGTTCGACCAAGTCGCGGCTAAGTCTGGGCTTGGCTCCGATCTAGCCCAAAAGGATAAGCCAAACCCTACCACTCCCCCCCTTAAAAGTCAAGAGACTAAACTACTCACTTACAAACCTGTATCAGAGATTTATAAGGAGGCTAAGGCTAAAGGTTTAAGCTATGCGGAGTTTAAGGCACTTCAGAGTCAAAATAAAAGGCTTTATTTAGAAAATCTAAGCACGCCTAAGAGTACCGCCGCAGTGATCAAAGAGGCTAGAGCTCTAGGATTAAAGGCAGATGAGGCGATTAAGGCCATTAAGCAAAATCAAAAGGCTAATTTAGCCGGCCTTAAAGAAAATGAAAGACCGCTTGAGATAGGGGAAAGTATTCCCATGCAAAAGTTAAATGGCTATGCCAGTAGTATTAGCCTAGATGATACCCATATTTACCCACTTGATTTTGTGGTGGTTAAGACTACAGATGTTAAGCCTAATATGCAGGCTAAAAGCGGTGTGCAGACTCGCACACAAACAGATTTAAACAAAGTAGCAGAAATTGCAAATAACTTTAAACCCGAATATGTGATCAATCGTGGAGGCTTTGATGATCTACCCATTATTATTAATGACGGGCAAGTGATCGTAGGTAACCATAGAGCTTTAGGCATGCAAGAGTTTAGCCCAGAGAGTAGAAAAGCTTATGAACAAGCTATATCAAATACTTATGGCATTGAGTTAAAACATGATGAACTACTTGTTAGAACTCCTAAAAGTAATCTAACTGATAAAGAATTGATCAATCTTGCCAGTGCTAGCAATAAGGAGCGCACAACTACTTTTGGGGATAGACTAATAGCCGCTATTGGAAAGTATGATGAATACATCACCCCGCAAAATCTTAAAGTTTTAAGTTTAGAAAGTAGCGATGTGGAGGAATTAGCCCTAAGAGTGGCTAAAATGCTAGATAAACAAGCTAAAGCCCCAGATATTGAGGCCACTAATTTAGCCTTGCTTGCTCATAGTGCACGCAATAACCGCACAAGCTTATCTGAAGCCCTAGACTTTGCCCAAAAACATTTAGATCAACTAGAATTTACCCGTTTAAAAGATATGTTTGTGAAAAACGCAGGGAGTGTTTTATAAAAATACCCAATATACTTAAAAATAGGACTAAAGGGGGGTATTACACTCAATGTCTAGGACAGTCGTGCGGACTTGATGAACGCCCATATCTTTATCTATTTTGAGATGTCAAGATGTTTAAGATGATTGTGTAGGTTTTAGGGTAGTGTCTTTCAAGTGTTCCATACATAGCTGTCATATCGCGTAAAAATTCTAAAATGTCTTTATCTCTTTTAGCTATTTCCTTTAACATTTTTCTTATCTCTAGATATTGCGTCTTATTAACGAGGTCTAAAACCGCTGGATGATTTGGTGGAAGATTTGAGGCGGCTTGGGGATATATGCGCTTGATCATTTCTTTTAAATAATAACGATAAGACTCTGTGGTAAATTCGTGGCCTGTAAATTCGGGCAATCCTTCTACTTGTGTGGAATGTATATCGGTTCTGTGTGGCTTTTTCACTAGATGCTTCTTTATTTCCTTAGATCTTTTGTTTTTTAGTGAGAAAGCCCCAAATATACTCGCTGAGACTTTTAAGGCTAAGACCTTCCCTAACCAACTCAAGCAAAAGGCTACTAAAGCACCGCTTAAAAATCAAGAAATCCCTCATAATCCAACCTTTGGTAAAAACTTTAAAAAGTTTTACCACGATCTAAAAGGCGCAATAGCCAAATTCATAGAAACTAAAGAAGGCCAAGTAGCCGGGGCATTTTATAGAGAGGATTATTGTGTTAAAATTTTCTTATAAAAGATTTTGATATAGCTAAAAACATAGCTAAAAACACGCGCACCAGTCCACACGCTTTATGACTTGTGCTAATGCGCTTAAATATAGTTCTCAAAATCCACTTGGCTTAGAGTACATGTGTAAAGATGGGATATTAGAGAGAAAATCGCGCTATCGCCCTAAAATTTAGCATAAGCTTAACCTCTGAGCCTAATTTTTTGTGTATCAATATCTTTAATTATCTGGGGTATCTCAAAAAAATCTTTTAGATTTGGCCAATCATATTCTCTTAGCGTGATCACCTCATGGAGATAAAAACTCACATAAACATTCCCTAACTTAGAGATAAATTTTTCTGTATCCACTTTTTCGCGGGCTATTTGGCAATAGTGCCAATCCTTTTCAAAGCCTATAAAGTTTCTTTGTAATCTCTTAGCAGCAATGGCTGTAGTGCCTGTACCCAAAAAAGGATCTAAGATCACCTCACCCTCTTCCATACTCATCAAGATAAGGCGTTCTAGCAAATGCGGGGGTAATTGGCAGGGGTGTTTATCTCTTTTTTTAGCATGGCGGATTCTATGAATATCGCTCCACACATCTGAACAAAGCGGTCCAAAGGGGTGTAGCATTTGCTTTTTGCCTCCATAGTCTTTCAAGAGTGTGCCTTTCCTATCTTTTTTATGTGGGTAGCGGATTTCCTTAAAACGCCCCTTTAGCTCTCCTTTAGAATAAAACAAAATACCATAATGAGCGGGTTGTAAAGTCTTGCCCATAGGCGCACTCATCGCATCCCAGCTAATCCAATGTCTAAAAATAGCCCGTGTATTAAGAAAAGAGGCGTAAAAAGTTAGCCATTTGGGAATATTGTGCAAAAAAAAGACAGCCATCATTTTTAAGCACTCTTAAGCATTCATTAATCCATTCTTGACACCACTGTAAACTATCTTTTACAATTCTTGCTATTGTAAGAATGCGTTTGAGATTCTCATGGGCTAGGGCGTTGAGTATTAACAAAGCTTCTAAGCCAAGTTTATGGCTTTGGATAAATTCTACAAAAATTTCTTCCTTGCAACCTTTGTTGTGAATCGTATTTTGTAAATTGAGTAGTAAAGTTTTTATACTTTAAAGCGTTCTAGCTCATCTACTCTAAAAGTAAAAACTTCTTGATAAGCCTCTACCATGCGTTTTAAATCTTACTTGGTATTTGTCCAACCAACTTATTTTTAGCGCGCAAAACTTGTAAAACCAACACCCCCACCAAACAAGTTCCTAAACCCAAAAGATAGGGTTTGGGCATGAAAGATGGGTGTGTAAGAGATAGAAAAGAATAAAGAGAAATAGCGCATATGCTCCCAGTTTTAAAAACCCAAAAGAAGTCTTTAACCCCAAAATAAAGGCTGAGAACTTGCGCTTAAAAGGGGTAAATCTCCGTTTTCAAAAGGGATTTTACAGGCTTTTAAAATTTCTTTAATCGCTACTTCGGGATAAGCTGCCATAGAGCCTAATAAAGAGACTCATTCCCCACTTTAGACCTATTAAAGCCGTTAGTAAGGCGTTATAAAGCAAAAGTAGCAGAGCACATTTTAAGGAACACATTAGATTTTATGGTGTTGGTATTTTGGATCAGAGGCTAAACTATCTAGCTCTGCTTTGGCTTGTTTATAGGCTTTATACACATTTAAAATAGCCCCGCCCACTCCCCAAAAAAACCCCTAACCAAAAGAGCCAAGAGATTTTAGTGAGTCTAACAAGACCATAGCCAATACCAACCCCTAGCAAAAGCGCAACCACAATAGAAATACCTAAACTTAAAGTGTTTGCCCCTTCTACAACGGGTTTAAATTTAGGATCAGACTTTATGGGCGATTTCATAAAAACTCTCCTGAGCTCTGCTTAGACATGCTTCTAAAATAGAGGAATCCATAGGTGTATAAAATAAAGCTAGTTTCAAAGGCTGAAGCGGGTAAATACACCCCTCGCTTCATATTCCTCTTCAAACTTGATATTTGAAAAATAAAACGAGTTTCTCTCTATCACGATTTGGTATTTGTCCATGCTACTTATTTTTAGCGCGCAAAACTTGTAAAACCAACACCCCCACCAAACAAGTTCCTAAACCCAAAAGATAGGGTTTGGGCATGAAAGCATGGGTGTGTAAGAGATAGAAAAGAATAAAGAGAAATAGCGCATATGCTCCCAGTTTTAAAAACCCAAAAGAAGTCTTTAACCCCAAAATAAAGGCTGAGAACTTGGGAGGAATTTCAGCTCCATTTTTTAACCTAGTTTCAAGTTGTCTATAGCCGGCTAGCAAAACACCTAAAAAACCTAAAAAGCTAGCCTCAAAATTAATAGCCCCACTCATTCCCCACTTTAGACCTATTAAAGCCGTTAGTAAGGCGTTATAAAGCAAAAGTAGCAGAGCACATTTTAAGGAACACATTAGATTTTATGGTGTTGGTATTTTGGATCAGAGGCTAAACTATCTAGCTCTGCTTTGGCTTGTTTATAGGCTTTATACACATTTAAAATAGCCCCGCCCACTCCCCAAAAACCCCTAACCAAAAGAGCCAAGAGATTTTAGTGAGTCTAACAAGACCATAGCCAATACCAACCCCTAGCAAAAGCGCAACCACAATAGAAATACCTAAACTTAAAGTGTTTGCCCCTTCTACAACGGGTTTAAATTTAGGATCAGACTTTATGGGCGATTTCATAAAAACTCTCCTGAGCTCTGCTTAGACATGCTTCTAAAATAGAGGAATCCATAGGTGTACAAATAAAGCTAGTTTCAAAGGCTGAAGCGGGTAAATACACCCCTTTTTGTAACATCTTTTGATGGAAAGTGGCGTATAGGGCGGTATTTGATTGCTGGGCGTCTTCAAAGTTTTGCACCTCTTTATCTGTAAAGAAAAACCCAAACATGCTTCCTCTGACGCATGTCTGCAATGCCAAATCACAAGAGGCCGCAGCTGTTTTAAGCCCTTGAGTAAACTGTGTGGCTAGTGCTTCTAAGCGAGAATAGAGTTTAAGATCATGCTGGATTTTTTCTAAAGCCATAATACCAGCTGCTACGGCTACTGGATTACCACTAAGTGTACCCGCCTGATAAACCCCCCCAATTGGAGCAAGCATATCCATGATTTCTGCGCGCCCTCCAAAGCAAGCTAGAGGCAAGCCCCCCCCAATAACCTTACCAAAGGTTACTAAATCAGGCACGAGGTGATGATAACTTTGTGATCCGCTAAGAGATGCCCTAAAGCCACTCATCACCTCATCAAAAATTAGCACCGCTCCCTTAATTTGACAAAGATGTTGTAACTCTTCTAAAAACTCTAATTTAGCTGGCACTAACCCCATATTACCCGCAATAGGTTCAATGATGACACAGCCAATATCTCCTTTTTCAAAACAAGCTTTAAGAGAGGCTATATCATTATAACGGGCTACCAAAGTGTGTTTACTAAAATCCTCTGGTACTCCCAAAGAAGATGGATGGCCAAAAGTAGCACAGCCACTGCCAGCGCTCACTAATAAACTATCGCTATGGCCGTGATAACACCCCTCAAATTTAAGAATATCATCTTTACCACTAAAGGCCCTAGCTAGGCGGATAGCACTCATAGTAGCCTCCGTACCACTACTGACTAAGCGCACCTTTTCTACACCCTCATAACTCAACACGATTTTTTTAGCTAAAGTGGTTTCTAATTCAGTGGGCGCGCCAAAACTTAAACCTCTTTGTAAAGTGGCGATCACCTGCGCTTCAATATCAGAATCAGCATGTCCAAAGAGTAAAGGTCCCCAACTTTGTACAAAATCTACATAAGTGTTTCCATCTACATCAAAGAGAGTATAGCCTTTGCCTTTAAAAATAAAGGGAGGAGTCCCCCCTACACTTTTAAAAGTCCGCACAGGTGAATTAACCCCCCCCACAATCACCTGCTTAGCCTCATTAAAATCGTTGATACTGTGCAAGAGCGGGTGTTCCAACTCTTTTTTTGCCATTGTGTTATTCTTTAAGAGCGGCTTTGAAAGTGATCTCTACTTGAGACCATGTGAGTTTTTCATGCTGGGCATGGCACTGCGCGGCTAGTTTAGCAAACTCATTTTGTAAGCCAAATTCTAAAATATCTAATACACCAGTAGCTACAAGTTCTTTATTGGCGATGTGATAACTCATGGGTACTTTTACACTTTTACCATTCATGCGCACACTGGCTAAAATACTGCCCTGTCCATCGCCTGCTACCACATTTCTAAAAATGACTTTGAGAGTTTTATCTTTGAACAAATCAAAAAACGCCTCTTTAACATTTTTGGTTTTAACTGGATCGTTTAAATTGACATGAGAAACATCAATAGTAGCGCTTGCCTTATCTAGCATGTGTGCGATGCTAGAAGTGTCCTTACCAAAGCGATAGGCTACATGATCAAAACTCCCATTGACCCCTACCTTTTTGGCAGTCTTAAAAGCTGTAAATCCCATGCTAACCTTAGTGGTATCAATGCTAGTTGCATGGACTAGCCCACATGCTAATAAGACGCCTAATGCCATTTTTTTCACAATAACTCCTTATAATCTAATCGCGTTATCATAACATGAAAACAAGTTTTTGTATGCTGGCTGGTTTTTACAACAGCATTGAAATAGGGGTTTATATAAACATGGCAACATTGGGTTTTAAATGCGTTTAGATCAATATTTGGTTGAAAAAGGGCTAGCTAAGAGCCGGACATGGGCTAAGCAACTGATTTTAGAGGGGAAGATTTGCACTAATGGCTATATTCTTAGTAAGCCTAGTTTAGAGATTAAGGGAGTACTATTAGAAAGTTTAGAGCAAAATCTAACCCTTATACCTAAACGTTTTATTAGCCGTGCAGGCCAAAAGCTTTGGCATTATTTAGAAAAATACCCTATTGATTGTTATCATAAAATTGTTTTAGATGTGGGTTCTAGCACGGGTGGGTTTGCACAAGTACTTTTAGAAAAAGGAGCGATGCGGGTTATATGTGTAGATGTGGGCAAAGATCAGTTAGACCCAAGCCTTAAAACCCACCCACAGATTGAATTACATGAAAGGTGTGATATCCGCTATTTTAAAACTAGTACAATGCATGATTTATTAACCTGTGATGTGAGTTTTATTTCTTTGCATTTGCTTTTAAAAACTCTCTTACCCTTAAGCCGGCGCTATCTCTTGCTTTTTAAACCCCAATTTGAAGTGGGTCGTTTTGTTAAGCGCAATAAAAGAGGGGTGGTTATGGATTTTAACGCTACAAGGCAGTGTTTAGAAAATTTTATAAAAGAAGCGCAAGGCTATGGTTTAAAAGTAATGCGGATAGAAGAATCAGGCCTTAAGGGTAAAGAGGGCAATGTGGAGTTTTTTATTGATCTGCAAAGGTAGAGATTACTCTTTTAAGCCACTTCAGGTTAGAATAAAATAAAAATTCTAAGGATTTTTATGGATTTGCCTCCCTTTGATCTAGCCTTAGAAAAGCATTATTACAGTATTTGCCAAGACAGAGGCTATTTTGAAGTAGATAAAGATACAAATAAGCCTCCCTTTGCCCTCATGATGCCCCCGCCTAATATCACCGGTCGCTTGCACATAGGGCATGCCCTCACTTTTAGCTTGCAAGATATTTTAGCACGCTTTAAACGCATGGACGGTTATCGCGTACTCTACCAACCCGGTTTAGATCATGCCGGTATTGCTACGCAAAATGTTGTAGAAAAGCAGCTATTAGAACAGGGAATTAAAAAAGAGGAGATTGGCCGTGAGGCTTTTATCCAAAAGGTTTTAGAATGGAAAGAGGCTTGCGGGGGGCAGATTGTAGAGCAAATGCAACAACTAGGTATTTCTTGTGCTTGGAGTCGGTTGCGCTTTACGATGGATATAGGGTTAGAAAGGGCGGTTAAACAAGCGTTTAAAACATGGTTTGATCAAGGCTTGATTGTGCAAGGGACTTACATGATCAACTGGTGTTGTAAAGACGGGGCTTTAGCAGATATTGAGGTGGAATATGCAGAAGAGCAGGGTAAGCTTTATCATTTACGCTACTTTTTAGAGCAAGGCGGATTAGTCATAGTAGCCACTACACGCCCTGAAACTTTATTTGGCGATGTAGCACTCATGGTACACCCCGAAGATGCGCGCTATAAACACCTCATCGGCCAAAAGGCTATTTTGCCTCTAAATGGGCGGGTTATCCCTATTATTGCTGATTCTTATGTAGATCCTAGTTTTGGAAGTGGCTGTGTTAAAGTAACACCGGCGCATGATTTTAATGATTATGAGGTAGGCAAGCGCCACCAACTAGACTCCTTAGTGATCTTTGATGAAAAAGGGATTTTAAATAGCCATGCAGGTACATTTACTAATCACGATCGCCTAGAAGCTAGAGATTTAATTGTGCAGGCCTTGCAAGAAGGGGGCTTTATAGAAAAAATTGAGGATCACACCCACCAAGTGGGCAAGTGTTATCGCTGTAATAGTTCTATTGAACCTTATATTTCTAAGCAGTGGTTTGTTAAAAAAGAGGTGGCACAAGATTCAATTAGAAAAATCAAACAAGGTTTAGCGCACTTCTTCCCCTCCCATTGGCGCAATAATTACAACGCATGGATGGAGCAATTACGCGATTGGTGCATTAGCCGCCAACTTTGGTGGGGACATCGCATTCCTATCTTTACCTGTGCTAATCACCACCAATTTGTCAGTCTGGATACGCCCAAAACTTGCCCTAAATGTGCTAATACCCATTTAGAACAAGACCCTGATGTACTAGATACTTGGTTTAGCTCAGGGCTTTGGCCCTTTAGTACTCTAGGCTGGGCTCAAGAAAATCTGGGTTTAGAGGGGGTTTTATTTGATCCCCATGATTTAAAAGATTTTTACCCCAATAGCGTTTTAATCACCGGTTTTGATATTTTATTTTTTTGGGTGGCGCGCATGCTTTTGGCTGGAGAAAGTTTCTTAGGTGAGTTGCCCTTTAAGCATATCTACTTACACGCCCTAGTGCGCGATGAAAAGGGCGAGAAGATGAGCAAATCTAAGGGCAATGTTATTGATCCTTTAGAGATCATTAACACAGAGGGGAGTGATAGTTTGCGCTTTGCTTTGGCTATGCTTTGCGTACAAGGGCGGGATTTGCGCCTAAATAAGGAAGTGATCACCCAAGCACGCCACTTTACCCATAAACTCTACCACGCTAGTTTGTTTTTATCTAAAAGTTTGATAGAGGCGGGAGGGAATTTACAAGTTAATTTAATAGAGTGTAAAAGCACACTAGGGCGGTATGCCAAATCGCGTTTAAATGCTACCACTAAAGAAGTGCGCCTTGCGCTTGAATTGTACCGTTTTAATGATGCGGCTACAATTTTGTATCGTTTTTTCTGGGGGGAATTTTGCGATTGGGTGGTAGAATTTTCTAAGGCTAGCAAAAACACCCAAGAAGCCCCCCAAGTTTTTAGCGAACTCATTTCTATTTTTAAAGAAGCTTTATTGCTACTTCACCCTTTTATGCCCTTTATTAGCGAATATTTCTACCATCATTTAAGCGGGACTTCTTTAGAAAAAGACCCTTCAATCATGATATGCCCCTATCCTAAAGGGGGGGACTTAGATCATGCCTTAGAAATGCGTTTTGATGCGATTAAAGAGGCTATTACAGCCATTAGGCGGCTAAAAATTCTTTTAAACGCCCCCATTCAAAAGGTTTATCTGGAAAGTAAAGTGAATTTACAAATAGAGGAGCGCTAGTTTATTAGTAAACTTAGCAAAGTTGCACATTTAGAGTTGATAGTGCGGGGCGTTGCTAAAAGTTTGAGCGATACAGGCGAATTAGGGCGCGTACAAAAGAGTTTGGAGGGCGTTAATCTGACCTTTTATGTAGCCGATGCGCTCAGTGGGCAAGATGGGGTGCGCTCGGCTGGAACTTTCCATACAGAAGATAACCCTAATTTTTTGGCTATAAGTAAGTTTGATAGCGATAGCAAGGGCGGGGTTGCGTTAGGCATTGCCCACCAGTTACAAATCCCCTTGCGCTTTATCGGGCATGGGGAGAAGATCCCAGATTTTGTTTGATACGCTAACCCAATCCTTTAAAAATGCCCTAGCTAAAATCCGTTTTCAAGACGATACAAAAGCTTTAGAAAAAGCTTTAGAGGAACTAAAAAAAGCCCTTTTGCGCAATGATGTCCACCATAAAGTGGTTAAAGAACTGGTTAAAAACATTGAGGCTAAAACTAAAGCTAAGGGCATTGGCAAACAACAATTCTTTGATGCCTTACAAGAGAGTTTATTAGAAATTTTAAGTGTACCGGGTTGTTCTAGCGGGTTTGTTTATGCTCCCACCCCCCCTACTATTGTTTTGATGTGTGGGCTACAAGGAGGGGGTAAAACCACCACCTGTGCCAAACTAGCACACTATCTTAAAACCCGCCATAAAAAGGTTTTATTAGTGGCTTGTGATTTAGAACGCTTGGCTGCTGTTGAACAGTTACAAGTTTTAGGTACACAAATTGGGGTAGAGGTTTTTTACCAAGAAGGCTCCATTTTAGAAATTGCTAAAGGAGCGCTAGAGCGCGCTAAAGAAGGGCAATTTGATGTGGTGATTGTAGATAGTGCGGGGCGTTTGGCTATTGATCAAAACTTAATGCAAGAACTTAAGGCTTTAAAAGATTTAATTAAACCTTCAGAAACCTTTTATGTAGCCGATGCGCTCAGTGGGCAAGATGGGGTGCGCTCGGCTGGAACTTTCCATACAGAAATCGGTTTAAGTGGGGTGGTTTTAAGTAAGTTTGATAGCGATAGCAAGGGCGGGGTTGCGTTAGGCATTGCCCACCAGTTACAAATCCCCTTGCGCTTTATCGGGCATGGGGAGAAGATCCCAGATTTAGATATATTCATGCCCGATCGCATCGCTAATCGTTTAATGGGAGCGGGGGATATTGCAGGTTTAGCGGAAAAAACGGCTAGTGTGATTAGTGCGTATGGCTAAGCGGCTAGTGTTTTTACTTAAACAACAGAATTGGGCAGCCCCATTAAAAAGTATACAACCTAAACGCTTTTTACCTTTTCATTCTCACAACCAAGAGGCGTTTTTAAACCAAGTAGAGCCTTCTTTTTCACTAGCCAACATGTGGTATTTGCTAGCGATGCGGGGTGTCCTTGTGTGAGCGATCCGGGGGCTAAATTAGTGGCATTTGCCCAAGAGAGAAACGATCCAAGTATTTTAAATGGAAGCCGTAAAAAACGCATCGCCTTAGGTTGTGGGTTAGAAGTGGCTGAGATTAATCGCATTTTAAAGCGTTTTGATCAAGTTAAAGATTTAGCTAAAAAAATGAGCTCTAAGGGTGGGGTGGCGCATTTATTACAAACACTCCAACAAACCCGTATGCCCAAGAGATGAGGTTTAAACCATTAATTTGGCAAGTTCTTACAGTCACAAAAGTATTTGCCATTAAAGAAATGACTAAATTAAACCAGCAATACTATAAAGGAGAGATCTCTGTTGTTTCATACATTCCATGCAAGGTTACTTGTGTAACTAGTGGTAAAGAAATTGAAGTACTGAGCACTAAAAGCGAATTAAGAATTGATATTTCTAGCTTTTGCCACCCTTTTTATACAGGTAGCGATAAAATCGCCGACACCACCGGACGCGTGGAAAAATTCAGACAAAAATACAAAATGCAATAATTTTGCTCACCTTGCTACCCACTCCTATTGGCAATCTCAAAGATATGACTATGCGCGCGCTGGAGGCTTTGGCTAGTTGTGATGTGTGTTTGTGTGAAGATGTGCGTATCGCTAAGCGGCTAGTGTTTTTACTTAAACAACAGAATTGGGCAGCCCCATTAAAAAGTACACAACCTAAACGCTTTTTACCTTTTCATTCTCACAACCAAGAGGCGTTTTTAAACCAAGTAGAGCCTTCTTTTTTCACTAGCCAACATGTGGTATTTGCTAGCGATGCGGGGTGTCCTTGTGTGAGCGATCCGGGGGCTAAATTAGTGGCATTTGCCCAAGAACATGGGATTACCTATGATGTTTTACCCGGGGCAAGCGCGTGTATTAATGCTTATAGTGCCAGTGGGTTTCAATCTTCCTCTTTTTATTTTGTAGGCTTTTTGCCTCCTAAGAGTTTGAATCGGCGCGCTGCGCTTACTAAATTACGCGGTGTTGCTCCCCTTTTAGTTTTTTATGAAAGCCCTAAGCGTCTTTTGGACATGCTTGCCGATCTCAAAGAGATTTTCTCAGATGCAAAAGTATTTGCCATTAAAGAAATGACTAAATTAAACCAGCAATACTATAAAGGAGAGATCTCTGTTGTTTATGACAAACTTAGAGGTGCGGGTGCTAAGGCTTTGCAAGGAGAATGGGTATTGGTGGTAGAAAGCCAAGCTAATCAAGAACCTAGTTTATCGGCTATAGAAATTGAGTGCATGGATTTACCCCCTAAGATCAAGGTCAAGTTATTGGCTAAATTAGCACAGATAAGCCCTAAAGAATTGTATACGCGCGCTTATAAAAACCCATGATTGTCTTTGGTAAGCAAGTCGTGTTGCACATGCTCACGCATTATCCGAATAGGGTTTCTGTGTTGTATTTGGCTAAAGAGGTGGATAAAAAAACCTTTAGCTTATTTAGGGCACATCAAAGGGAGTATCAAAGCCAAATTATTAATTTAGACTTTAAAAAAGCCCAAGCAATGGCTAAAGGGGCTAATCATCAGGGTTTTTTAGCAGAGGTTTTACCTCCACAAAAAAGCACATTAAAAGATATTAAAACTCTTGATAAAATTTTGGTGCTTTGCGGGTTAAGCGATGTGGGCAATGTGGGGGCTTTATTTAGAAGTGTAGCCGCTTTAGGTTTTGAGGGGGTGATTTTAGATTTGCACATGCCCTATGAGGGGTTGGTGCGCTCTAGTTTGGGGGCGTTATATGATGTACCCTTTTGTGTGTGCCAAAATATTTTAGATGTTATTTGTGAACTCAAAGAGGCGGGGGTATTTTGCTATGGAGCGCACATTAGGGGACAAGATGTGAAAAATGCGGTGTTTACACACCCATTAGCTTTATTTTTAGGAAGCGAGGGAATGGGTTTACATTCTAGGATTTTAAACAAAATGGATCAACTTTTACATATCAAAATGCAGGGTAAAATGGATTCTTTAAATGTGAGTGTAGCGGGGGCAATTTTAATGGATAGGGTGAGAGGATGAATGAACAAGAAAAAATAGAGGCGCTAGATCAGGCGCTGGCATTATTACAAGAAAAGGGAATTAAAGAGATCGTACAAACCACTAAAATTGCTAACCCACGAATCAAGGCAATTTTAGAAAAAGACTTTAATTCTTTGCAAAGAGTGCATGCTGTGGGGTTTTTGCAGATCCTAGAAAAAGAGTACCGGATTGATCTAAGCCAGTGGTTGGTGGAGTATGATAAAAAAAATTCTTTTGCCGGCTCTAAAGAAAGCCCTAAAGAAGTAAATGCCACTCCAGCGCCACAAGAGCAAAAAGTACAAAAAGAGTCAAAACAGGAGCAAGAAAAACCCCTGCCTTTTTTAGACGCTGAGCGCGTGGGGGATTTACCCCCCCCTAAAATCTCCTATGAACAAAAAACCTCTAAATGGGTTTTTATCGTCCCTGTCATCGTGCTAGCTCTTGCTCTTGGTTTGTATCTGCATTATAGTACTAACACCACTCAAGAAAGTATATCAGAAAACACCCCCCTAGCAAAAACCCCGGATTCCCCCTCTCAGCCTCAAATAACTAGCACACAATCCTCCCCCACTCCACAAGAACAAAGCATACAAACAAAAACCTCAGAGCAAAACCAACCACAGCCTAAATTAACTCAAGAATCCCCAGCCCCAAGCTCTACCCCCTCTGGTTTAAAAAGTGCAGAAAATACTCCACCCTCTAATACACCTAATACGCCCCCTTCTAAAGAGGAGCAACCCCCCAAAGAAGAGGCAGAAAAATACCCCACTATTGAGATCACGCCTAAAGAAGATGTGTGGATGGAAAGCATTGATTTACACACTAAGGATAAAAAACAAACAATTCTTAAAGAACCTTTTACTTTAAACACACAGGGGCATAAGTGGCTCTTAGCCTTTGGGCATGGAAATTTATCCATTAAAGCCAATGGCAAACTCTTAGACTTTAATCGCGAGCGTCCTTTGCGCTTTCTTTATACCCCCAAAGGAGGATTACGACGCCTTAGCCTAGCCCACTACCAAGAGCGTAGCCGGTGAGGTTGGTTTTACTCATCACAGCGTTTTACTTTTGCTTAAGCGCTGATGCCCTAGATACCAAAATTAAAAGTCTCATGGATCACACCTTTTACCAAACCAATAAAAATTTTATCCAGCGAGTCTTTAGCCATAAAAAGGCCTTTTATGAACAAGGGACTTTACAGATTCAAAAAGTGATCAATGCCCTTAAAGAAAATGGCCTACTACCCCTTAAGTTTAAAAAACCCAGCTCTTTACGCGTGCATTTTGAGGCAAAAACATCCCCACTTCTTTTACTTAAAACGATTCGAGGTGTACTTTCCTCTATGGGATATGCTTATTTCCCCATTTTAGAGGTTACGCATAACCAAGATGATAGTAGCGCTACCTTTGCCCTCACTACAGAATATGCCCTTGATCCAACCCTTCTTGCTAAACTCTTTGCCAAACAAGGCTTTGTACTTTTAGATTTAAAGCGCAATAGCCTTAAAGATTGGAGTTATACCTTCCAAGTTAATACCCCAAAATTAGCCCATGCCACCCCAATTATCCCGGTTAATGATGGGATAGAGTTAAAAGAAATTAGCGGGGTGTATTGGCTGGACATGACTGATAGTGGTAAATTAATTATAGCGGCCAATGATAAGGAATGGCAACCCCAAGTTAGTTTTTTTGACGCCACCCTGCACATGCTAAATTACACAGCCACAGATACCCCTACAGAAAAAATTAGCCTAGACATTACAGATAAGGTACGCTTTGTGCGGGTGAGTGATGTGAATAACCCTCTTGTTTTAAAGGGAGGGATTAAAGTTTGGTTAGAACCTATAAAGCGGTGATATGCAATATTTTCTACTGGGCACTTGTGGGCATGTTGATCATGGCAAAAGCGCTTTAATTAAGGCTTTAACAGGCTTTGATGGAGACACTAGTGTACATGAACGCATGCGTGGTATTACTATTGATTTAAGTTTTACAAGTTTAAAAACTTCTAAACGAACTTTAGGTTTTATTGATGTACCCGGACATAAAAATTTAGTCTCTACGATGATTGGGGGGAGTTTTGGATTAGATGCAACCTTGCTTGTAATAGATGCCTTTGAAGGATTAAAAGAACAAAGTTTTGAACATGCTTTAGTGCTTTCATTACTACAAATCCCCTGTCTGATTATTTTAAGTAAAGCCGATAAATGCCCTGATATTAAGGCTCAAAAACAAGCCATAATAGAAGCGCTTAAACCCTATTCTCTTTGTATTTTAGGTGTGTTAGCCTGTAGTATTTATAATCCTGAGAGTATCCAAACACTCAAAGACTTTTTACTCCAATATCCCTTTAGCAAACGCCAAACCAACCAAGATTTAAACCACCTTTTTAGGCTTTATATTGATCGTGTTTTTACAGTGCAGGGGCGAGGGGTGGCTGTAAGTGGCACGGTGCTTGGAGGCTGTATTAAACAAGGGGATAAAATCACTATCGCGCCTTTATCTAAAGAAGTTAGCGTTAAAACCTTGCACCAACATGGAGAGGAAGTTAAGCAGGCTCATATCCATGAACGCGTGGCGTTGCATTTACAAAATATAAAAGCTACAGAATTACAAGAAGGCATGCTTTTAACCCTTAAGGGTTATTTGCGCGGATTTGATAGCATTGATGTAGAATTGCGCACCTGCAATAACCCCGCACTCAAGCATAACCAACACATCACCCTGCAAATTGGCACACTCAAACTACAAGCTAGGGTGTTGATCTTACAATACCCCTATGCCACTTTAATCTGTAGCCAAAAAATCTTTGCATGTTATTTAGATTTAATCATTATTAGCATTAACCAGCGGGTTTGGGGAGCAGCTTTAGTACTTAACCCTATTACTGATTTACTCAAAAAACCTATCAAATTAGCTTTACTTAAAGCGCTATCTTGCAAAGATTTAGCCCAAAGTTTTAATATCTTAACTAAAGCCCATAAAAAAGGCTTTGGGTTGCTCTCTTCTATGCAGCGCTTTGCTTGTACAACGCATAAAGCCTTAGAAATTGCTAACACTCTCCCTGATGTCTTAGTAGACTCACAAGAGTGTGTACTTTATGCCCCTAGCACTCTTAAAAATGTGATTCACACTCTTTTAAATATTTATAAAAACAACCCCCAAGCGCTTTTAAGCGCTAAAAGCCTTAACTCTAAGCACAACTACATTAGCCCCTATTTGGCCACTCTAGCGTTTAAAGTTTTAGAACAAAGGGGGCAATTACAAGAGGAAAAAGGGCTGTGGTTTTTAAAAGGTCTTGTTTTAGAAAAATTACAAGACAAACTCCAAGATAAGCTTTATCAACTCATTGCACAGGCTAAATTTAGCCCCCAAGCCCCCTATAATCTTTACGATCTTTTAGATATAGATCGAAGAGTTGGGGATCTAGCTTTAAAAACTCTATGCCAACAACGCAAGGTGATACGGTTATGCCATAACGTGTTTGTGCAAAAAGAAGCCTTAGAGGAGATGGTGTGTTTAATGAGAGATTTATTAAACACGCATAGGAGTTTAGATATTCATTTACTTAAAGAGAATCTATCTCTCTCACGCAAATACTGCATCGCCTATTTAGAATATTTTGATCATTTAGGTTATACCCATAATCAAAATGGCCAACGCACCCTTAAATCTTAACCCAATTAAGGCATGTAGTGAATTACATTGGCTCTAAACGCAGGTTATCTAGTTTTTTACTCAGTAGTATTCAGGATACTTTAAGATCCCATGGGGTTTTGCTTGCAGACTGCGTTTTTACCGATCTCTTTTCCGGAACAGCAGCAGTAGGGAGGTTATTTAAAAACCATGTTAAACAAGTACTAAGTAATGATCAAGAGTTTTATAGCTTTGTACTAGCCAAGCATTATATTGAAAACACACAACCCTTAAAACGGGCTATCAAACTTATCAATACCCTTAATCATCTCCGGCCTATCAAGGGTAAAATTTATAAACACTACGCTTTAGGGGGCGGTGAGAAGCGGCAGTATTTTAGCGATACAAATGCCATGAAAATTGATAGCATGCGTACCCAGATTGCGCGCTGGCAAGAAAAACAAGCCATCACTCAAGCCGAATTTTACTTTTTACTCACCTCGCTTTTAGAGTGTGCGGATAAAGTGGCTAACACAGCCTCTATTTATGGCGCCTTTTTAAAACATCTTAAAAAAAGCGCACAACAAGATTTGTTTTTATCTCCTGCTGCTTTAGAGTTAAGCATGAATTCTCACTATGCCTACCAAACTGATGCGAGTAAACTTATTAGACAAATTAAAACCGATGTTTTATATTTAGATCCCCCCTATAACCAACGCGAATATGGGGCTAATTACCATATATTAAACAGCATTGCTATTTATGATGATTTTATCCCACAGGGTAAAACTGGTCTTAGGGTCTATCAAAAATCTGCGTGGTGTAACAAACACGCCGCATACAAGGCCTTAGAATATGTGATTAAACACACCAACGCGCGTTTTATCTTTTTAAGTTATAACAATGAAGGGTTATTAAATTTAGAGGAAATTAAAACTCTCTTTAGTAAACACGGTAACTACAGCCTTAAAAGCCAAGTGTATAACCGTTTTAAAGCCAATTCTAGCCCTAAAAAAGAAAGCACAATAGAGTACTTGCATGGATTAGAAAAACTAACCAAGTCAAGCTAGAAAAGATGAGTAAGGCTAATTAATGATCGCTATAAAAAATTTAAAAGAGGTACTTCTAGCTTTAGGGTTTGAAGGGAAGAGTGTGTTCACAAAATCCTATGAAGTGGGGGCTAGGATTGAGGTGGATTTTACAAAGAAAAGCATCACATATACACCCCTTGATACAGACTTTAAAGAGGGGGAGTATCCAAGTTTAGATAAGCCTAGCAAGGGTTTTATTATCCATAGAAACACCACCACTAATTTTAAATCTAATGAAAACTTTGTCTGTTTAGTGGCTGTGCATAAACTTTTAGAAAAAGGCTATAAGCCAGAGCATATTATTTTAGAACCTAGCTTTAAAGTGGGGCATAAGCCACAGGTTTATAGCGATATTTTAGTGCTTAATCAGAAATTTGAAAACTTAGTTTTAATTGAGAATAAAACCTATGGGAGTGAGTTTAGCAAGGAATGGAATAACATGCTTAAAAATGGTGGCCAACTCTTTAGTTACTATGCGGTGAATAAAACCCCCTATCTGTGTTTACTAGCCTTTGAAAATGGAAACAAGTATGAAATGCGCTTAATTTCTATGCAAGATAATTCAGATCACTTAGAGCACATCAACAGCACACTTAAAAAGGAGGATAACAAGCGCGGTTTTAATGATCCGGCTAATACCAATGCTACAAGTTATTTTGAAGTGTGGAAGGAAACTTATTCTACAGCCTCCACCACTAAAGGCCTTTTTGAAACAGATATAGAGGCCTATAAAATTGGCAAGGAAAAATATAAAATAAGCGACTTATCTGTTGTTTCTAAAGATCAAATTGCAAGCATTTACCATGAATTTGCCACAATCTTACGCCACCACTCCATTGGTAATCATGAGAATAGTTTTTATTCTTCACCCAACCCACCATTCCACCCTAAGCCCCTATAATTGGGGCTTATCCACTTCGCTAAACCTCCATAATTTAGCAACCGCGCCGTAAACCCCCTAGCTTTAACTATGGGGATATAAGGCGCATGTTTGGTCGTTTTTCAAGCAAAGTGTGTATAATATAGTTCTATGCTCATCGCCTACAAGCAGAAACTCTACAATTCAAGCAAGAACAAGCAGATAGACAGACTCTTGCGTCTTTATGGCATTTGCTACAATCATTGTATCGCTTTGCATAAGCGGTATTATAGGCTCTATAAGAAGCACTTGAATTTCTACACTTTGAAAAAGCACATCACCAAGCTAAAGAGAACAGCACGCTTTGCTTTTTTGAAAACTCTAGGCTCTCAAACCTTGCAAGAGCTAGTAGGGAGGATAGACAAGGCTTATAAAAAGTTTTTTAAGAAACAAGGCAGACCGCCTAGATTTAAAAAGGTGGCCAACTATCAGTCTTTCACATTTTCACAATGTGGTTATAAAATCCAAGACAACATTATCTCTTTTAATGGCTATCGCTTTAAGTTTGTCAAAACCTACGACCTTGCAGGCAAACCCAAGACCTTAACCATTAAAAGAGATAATCTAGGCGATTATTTCTTGTGCTTGGTGTGCGAAACAGAGGATAACCTTAAGCCCGCAGGCGGTAACAGCGTGGGGCTTGACTTTGGGTTAAAAACTTTTCTCACATGCTCTAATGGCACACAAATCCCATCGCCTTTATTTTTCTCTAAATTCTTGCCTTTGATCCGTGCTTGCTCTCGCTCCCTATCCAAAAAGAAAAGAGGCAGTCATAACCGCCTAAAGGCTAGGCTAAAACTTGCTAGATTGCACCGCAAAGTCCAAAATCTTAGAAAAGACTTTTTCTACAAGATTGCTAATAGCCTAGCCAAACAATACGCCACTATTTTCATTGAAGATTTGAACCTGAAGGGTATGGTTAAACTTTGGGGGCGCAAGATTAATGATTTGGCTTTTGGTGAGTTTGTGGCTATCTTGGAGAGAAAAACCCAAGTGGTTAAGATTGATAGATTCTATCCTAGCTCTAAAACTTGTTCTAATTGTGGAGCACTCAAAGAGGATTTAAGCCTAAAAGATAGGTTTTTTCATTGCCCTTCTTGTGGCTTTTCTTTGGATAGAGATTTGAACGCAAGTATAAATATTCATAGAGTGGGGGCATCCACTCTTGGAGGAGAAGCTGTAAGACCCGCCTAGCGGGCAAGCTTTGATGATCCCAGAATCCCCTAGCTTTAGCTATGGGGAGTATGTCAACATACCTTAATTATTTTATTCTATGACACGCATCTTTAAATCCTAGCTCACAGGCTTTCTTATGATATTCTAAAGCCCTCTGTAGATTTTTTTGCACACCCTCCCCATTCTCATACAAGTTTCCTAAGTTATTATAGCCGGCCGCATCTCCCATGCTTGCTGCTTTCTTGAAATACTCTAGGGCTTTCTTATAACCTTTACTTTGATAAGCTTTTTCAGCAATTGAAAAATACGCATCACCCTCTCCCTTAGCCTGCACACTGCAAAGTACACCCACCAACGCTACACACAACACACTTTTTAGCATTTTTTCTCCTTTGTAGAATTTGCAGAAACCAAGCCTTCATCTTTAAATGCTATCGGCTTATCTTAAAAACACAAAAGAAAATAACGCGATCTTTTGCTTGCCTAGATAAATCATAATAGAAAGCCCAACAGCTGACCAGTTCTGTAGAGCTATCTTGGTGCTTTTGAGAGGGTTCATGGCGCAACCTTGCTAAAATGTCTTTTGTGAGCTCTTTACCTAATTCTACGCCCCATTGATCAAAACTATTAATATTCCAAATCACCCCTTGTATAAAGATTTTATGTTCATAAAGCGCAATTAAAGCCCCCACACTCTTAGGGCAAATGGTTTCTAATAAAATCACATTACTAGGGCGATTACCCGAAAAAATGCGGTGGTGGGCAAGTTTGCTAGCTTTTTGCTCAGAATAACCCATTTTTAAGAGCTCTTTAAAGGCTTCTTCATATTCCTTACCCTCCATAAAAGCCTGTGCTTGGGCAAACATGTTACTCACCAAAATATCATGGTGTTCTGGTAAATGCCCCTCTTTGCTTAGAGAGACAATAAAATCAATCGGGCTAATATGCGTACCTTGATGGAGTAATTGGAAAAACGCATGCTGGGCATTAGTACCCACATCGCCCCAAATAATAGGCCCTGTATCATAATCCACTACTTGCCCCTCTAAAGTGGTGCTTTTGCCATTGCTTTCCATATCTAGTTGTTGGATAAAACGCGGAAAATAGCGCAAATATTGATCATAGGGGGCTATTAAATGGCTACCCGCATCAAAAAGATTAATATACCAAATGCCTAAGAGTGCTAAAATAACCGGCATATTCTGCTCAAAGGGGGCGTTTTTAAAATGCTCATCCATTTCATAAGCCCCCTGTAATAAACTCTTAAAATTTTGCTTGCCTAGATAAATCATAATAGAAAGCCCAACAGCTGACCATAAACTATAACGACCCCCTACCCAATTCCAAAAAGAAAACATGTTTTCTGTATCAATCCCAAAGTCTTGTACCGCTTCTTTATTAGTAGAAACAGCCACAAAATGCTTAGCAATGTGGCATTCATCTAAGGCGTGGGCTAAAAACCATTGGCGCGCGCTTAGCGCATTAGTTAAAGTTTCCTGTGTAGAAAAAGTCTTAGAGGCAATGATAAAAAGCGTGGTTTCTGGATAAATCTTATCTAACACCCCTTGTATTTGCGTACCATCTACATTAGAAATAAAGTGCACATTTAAACGCGGGCTACCGTAGTGTTTAAGTGCCTTACACACCATTAAAGCCCCTAAATCCGATCCGCCTATACCAATATTAACAACATCAGTAATCACTTGATTAGTATAGCCAAGCCACTCCCCACAACGCAGCGCATCGCTAAAGGCCTCCATGCGCTCCAGTACGGCGCGTACCTGTGGGAGAACATTTTGCCCCTCCTCTATAATAGGCGACTCTCCTTGATAACGCAAAGCGGTATGTAAAACAGCGCGCTCCTCTGTGGTGTTGATTTTTGCACCCGAAAACATCGCCTCTATTTTGTGCTTTAGCCCGCATTCTTGGGCTAGAGCTCTTAAGAGTTTTAAAGTGGTGTTGTTGATGCGATTTTTAGAGTAATCTAAATAAATAGAGCCAGTTTTAAGAAAATAACGCGTGGCACGGCTTGGATCTTCTTTAAACATGTCTTTCATATGGATCGTTTTAATGGTGTTAAAATGCTCTAATAAATCCTTAAAGCTCTGTAATTGTGTTAAGGTTTTCATACACTCCTCTAAATTTTTCAAACAAAAATTCCCCCATTATAACCACAAAGTTAAAACCTCTCAACCCACATTAACCCCTCTTTTGTTACAATGCCTTTATTTTTAAGAAAGACCCCCATGCGCTTTATCACAAATAATCTCTTTACCCCCTACACTTTAAACGAGGAATTTCCTATTCTTTATAACTTTGATCAAAGTCAAGCACAGGCTAAACAAGCTCTAGATCGCATGTGTGCGCTTAATATAAACACACAAAGCAACGAACACCAGTTTGAAGATAGCTTTATTGCCCCTGTGCTTGAAATTTTAGGTTGGCAATTTTTACGCCAAGAGGAAAAGATCATTCAAGGCAAATTAGAAAAACCAGACTTTTTACTTTTTGCCACTAAAGAGTGTTTGTTAAAGTACACAGCATTAGAAAGAGATTTAAGACGGGCGAGTAATGAACATTTTGCCGTAATTTTAGAGAGTAAAGCCTCCTCTGTGATCTTAGATAATGGCAAAGTAGAAAACAACCCCCACTACCAGATTTTGCACTACTGCAACGCCTTAAGGCATGATTATGGCTTTTTAACTAATGGGCGTTTTTGGCGCTTTTATAACACCAGTACCCTTTCTACCCATAAAGTCTTTTTTGAGGTGCATTTAGAGGGGATTTTGCAAAATCAGGATTTAGAAGAGTTTTTATACTTTTATCATCTTTTTAGCGCGCAAAACTTCACCCCCAAAGATAGCCCTATAGAAAAGACCTTAGAGTGTAACGCAAAAAACATTGTACAAATTGAACAAGATTTATCTAGTTTAATCTATGGCACAAATGGGCAGGATTCGCTCTTTGAGGACATCGGCGCAGCGCTTTATGCTGTTTATGCCAAGCAAACTAAAGAAGAAGAAAGAGAGATTCTTTTAAAAAACATCTATGAAAACACCCTATATTTTTTATTCCGCTTACTCTTTATTGCCTACTTTGAGGATAGATTTTTAGACAGCCTTAAAGATCACCCCGCCCTTTCTCGTTATTTGAGTCTATACACTTTGTTAGAGGATAAAAAATGGGGAGAAAATAGCGCCAGTTTTGTGGGAATGGCGCGTTTAGAGGAGATTTTTAGGGTTTATAACGCGGGCAATGCTAATTATTCCATGCCTCTTTTTAATGGCGGGCTTTTTGAAGAATCTAAAAGCACCCTTTTTAAAAGGGGGCAAATCATTAATGACACCCTACTAAAGCGCATTCTGACTAAACTTTTTTATTATGACTATGAAAAAGGCTATAAGCGGGGTTATTCTATGCTTAGTATCTCGCATTTGGGTAGTATTTATGAGGGGCTACTTTCCTATCAATTTGCCCTAGCTAGTGAGAATTTATATTATTGCGTGTATGCCACAAATGAGGGGTATTTTGATAGCTATGATCTTAAAAATATCAAAGAAAAACCCAAAAGTACCCAACACTACACACAAGGCCAGCTTTATTTAAAAAATAGCGCCAATTCGCGCAAAAGTAGCGGGAGTTTTTACACCCCAGAGAAAATCACAAAAGAATTAGTCAAACAGGCCTTAGTAGGGTTAAATGATGCCAACATCTTAAATTTTAAAATCCTAGATAATGCCTGTGGATCGGGGGCTTTTTTAATTGAAAGTTTGCACCAAGTGAGCCAAAGGGCATTAAATGGTGAATTTCCCTCTTTAAAACCTCTTTTAGAACAAGAAAAACAAATTGTAGAGGAACAGATTAAAAAATGCGCTGTACCAAGTTTCCCGCTTGATGAGGGTGCTTTGATTAAGCGCTTGGTGCTTAAAAACTTAATTTATGGCATAGATAAAAACCCCTTTGCAATTGAACTAGCTAAACTCGCGCTTTGGATAGATAGCTTTGTTTTTGGTACGCCACTAAGTTTTTTAGAACCCCACCTTAGATGTGGCGATGCCTTGTTAGGTTGTACTTTAGAGGAATTTAAAGAATTTTTGAGAGAAACAGGTCAGATTAAAAATTCTATAGCCTATCAAGGAAGTGTATTTGCGCCAAACTTTTTTGAGGAGTTTAAAAAGCTACAGGAGGATTTTAAAGCCCTAACTAGTATCAAAGACACCACCAAAGAGGAAATAGAGCATTCTAAAGAACTTTTTAAACAAGAATTAAAACCCCTTTTAATCCCTATTAAAGAACTCTTAAATACGCAAGAAAGAGCGCTTAAAGAGGTTAGAAATGCGCTAGATTTAGAAATTGCCAAACACTGCGAGGCGCGGTTTAATAAACTCAACACAGCGTGGCTAGATTTTAGGCGCGAATTAGACATGAGCAATGATAAAGATTTATTTATGGATCAAGAGACTTTAAAAACAAAGAAAACCGTACAAAGAGGCGCGAGTGAAATGCAGGATAATCAAATTTGTTTTGATGCCATTGTGGGCAACCCCCCTTGGGAGAAAACAAAATTTGATGCCAGCGAGTTTTTTGCTAGTTTAAGGAGTAATTACCGAAGGTTCAGTCTTAAAGAGCAAGAGGAGTTGCGCCTCAATGCTTTGGATAAACTCTATATTAAAAAGCAATTTGAATAGGGTATAGAGGAGATTCAAACCTTAAATGCCTATTATAAAACCCATTACCCCCTCAGTAGAGGCGTAGGCGATAGCAATTTGTTTAGATTTTTTATTGAGCGCCAATTAGGGCTTCTTGCCAAAGAGGCTAGGCTATGTGTGGTTATTCCAAGTGCTTTAATGTTTGAGGAGGGCAGTGTAGGGCTACGATCAGCTATTTTAGAAAAATTTAGCCCAGAGTTTTTTTATAGCTTTGAGAATCGCAAAAAGATTTTTGAAGATGTGGATAGCCGTTATAAATTTGCCCTGCTTGGTATTTCTAATAAAAAAGCACACCCAAAGGCCACCATTAAAACCCTCTTTTATTTAGAACAAGTGGAGCAAATTAAAGAATTAAAACCCCTTTTAATCCCTATTAAAGAACTCTTAAATACGCAAGAAAGAGCGCTTAAAGAGGTTAGAAATGCGCTAGATTTAGAAATTGCCAAACACTGCGAGGCGCGGTTTAATAAACTCAACACAGCGTGGCTAGATTTTAGGCGCGAATTAGACATGAGCAATGATAAAGATTTATTTATGGATCAAGAGACTTTAAAAACAAAGAAAACCGGTACAAGAGGCGCGAGTGAAAACGAGACGCTTCCCCTTTTAGAGGGCAAATATATCCACCAGTTTAACGCGCGCTTTAATACGCCGCGCTATCAAGTACAGCGCGCAAAACTTGAGGATAGGCTACAAAGTAAAGAGATCTTTCGGGCTAAAAAAGCAGGCTATAGCGGGGCAATTGCCTTTGAACACCAATATTTTAGGCTAGGGTATAGAGGGGTGTCTAGTGATACAGATGAGCGTAGTTTAATTGTGAGTTTGGTGGCGAAAAATTGTGTGGCCGGGAATAGCATGTTTTTAAGTATTCCCTATGTTTACACTAAAAAGGGCATGGTAGAAATAAAACCTTTGCAATTACTCTTTGCACTAGGGCTTTTAAATTCTTTGGTGGTGGATTTTCTCTTGCGCTTGCGTGCACAAATTAATGTTACTAAAACCTGTTTGCTTGAACTCCCCCTACCCCAGCCTAGCCTAACAGAAATAGAAAACAACCCCACTTTTTTACAGATTGCAAAAAGCGCGCTAGAGTGCCAACTTTTTAACGATAAAGCCGGAGAGTTTGAGGCACTAAAAGCGGTGTTTGAAAGGCGGCTTGATGTGCCCAAAACCTCTAAACTTTATGATATGAAGCGCGCCAAATTAGATATTTTAATCGCCCGGGAAATCTATGGCCTGAGTTTTGAGCAGTTTGTGCATTTGTTAAATTCTTTTAAGGTGCTTGCCAAAAAACAACCGGGCTTTATCGCCGCTTTAAAAAGTTTGTGGACAGAAAGCGGGGATTTTTCTTAATTTTCTCTTAGCTTTCTCTTGGGCGGGAGTTTTGCTTAGCGCTAATGCTATCCATACTACGCATATAATCTTTAAAGGCTTGGGTTAATTCGTTATTGCGCCAAACCACACCTTCATAAACTTCTATATTTTCAAAATGCAAACCCAAGGGGGCTAAATCGTTATTGGTGATATTTCTAGTTCTTATCAACCGGTTAATTATATCTAGCCGCTCTTGTCTTTCTGAATCGCTTAAGGGGGCGGGGGTTGTAACTTCAGGGGCGGGCGGTGTAGGCGCTTGAGTGGGCGCGCTAGTGTTGTTCGCTTCAGGGGCGGGTGTTTGTGTATCCGCTTGAGTGGGATTAACAAACTTAATAAGCCGCCCCCGCATCACATTAAGCCCACTAATGCGGTCATTTAGTTTTTGTAAAGCTTTAGAAAAATCCATTTTGTGCCTTGCTTTTTTGAATGGATTTTACAAGGGGTTTTGATCAGAAAATGCGAAAAAGGGGGTTAATTTTGTTTTTTAGCCTTACTATTCTTGTAAAGCGGGGTTATCTCCTTAATATCTGAAACATTTAGGCCATACACCCAGCCACCCCCCATATCAATTGATACATTATCTTCTTCTTCACCACTACAAACCGCGTAGATTGGACCCATCAGAAAAAAATAAGACACTTTTGACATCATCATTAGCATTTATTAATTTTGTGTAAGAATTTCTTAGCCCGATTGCAAATGCATAAATAACTACCAATACCGCCGTCATTGCCTAGAATATAGCTAGCCTCTAGTTTTCTAAAAGGGGTGCGTTTTTGATTGACTCATAAACTACAGCAAAAGCGCTAATGCTATCCATACTACGCATATAATCTTTAAAGGCTTGGGTTAATTCGTTATTGCGCCAAACCACACCTTCATAAACTTCTATATTTTCAAAATGCAAACCCAAGGGTGCTAAATCGTTATTGGTGATATTTCTAGTTCTTATCAACCGGTTAATTTGTTTATAATTTGGGCTATCCAAAACATGGCGCTCTTGTTTCTCATCTAAGCTTAGCAAAGATAGCGCGCTTTTGATTGTGTTAAGAACTCTTTGAGTGAAGGGGTAGGGGGCGGGTGTTTGTGTATCCGCTTGAGTGGGATTAACAAACTTAATAAGCCGCCCCCGCATCACATTAAGCCCACTAATGCGGTCATTTAGTTTTTGTAAAGCTTTAGAAAAATCCATTTTGTGCCTTGCTTTTTTGAATGGATTTTACAAGGGGTTTTGATCAGAAAATGCGAAAAAGGGGGTTAATTTTGTTTTTTAGCCTTACTATTCTTGTAAAGCGGGGTTATCTCCTTAATATCTGAAACATTTAGGCCATACACCCAGCCACCCCCCATATCAATTGATACATTATCTTCTTCTTCACCACTACAAACCGCAAAATCATAACCCAAAAAAAACCCTCAATAGCAGTGCCTTCATCGCAAATTTGATCATTAACTAAAGTTACTTTAACAACCCAGCCTAGATATTTTGTATAATCCTCTAGTTTAATCATGTTTGCCTTCCAAAAAAGGCACAATGTGAATGCCTCTTTTGCTGAAATGCACCTTACTAAAATTTGTCTTTGTTTTTTCTTTGATCCCACCAAAGGGCATAACTATGCCCTCAAAATCGGGATGTTCAATAATTAGTTTCTTATCCCATATGCGCTTTTCCCCTTGTATGGCCGCCGTTTGTGCTATCCACTCCCTAACCTCCTCAATACTCGGGGCTTTAGTGTAGTAACTCCGCCCTTGTTTATAATTTGGGCTATCCAAAACATGGCGCTCTTGTTTCTCATCTAAGCTTAGCAAAGATAGCGCGCTTTTGATTGTGTTAAGAACTCTTTGAGTGAAGGGGTAGGGTTTCTCATTTTGGAGGCGCTGCGCTAACTTATCAAAATCTAATCGCTCAAGTTTAAAGCCCTCTTTTAAGTCAGGCGCTTCTTTGAAGTGCTCTAAACTGACTAACTCTGTGCCTTGTATCTCAAGCTCATACCAGCGCCCTAACTTCTGACCCACTAGCTTACGCGTATCTCTATGGGTGGCCATTAATAGTGGATTGTCTAACACTTCTTTAGCTAAGAAAAAATCAAACAGATCATTAGCGGGGTTAGCCTTGAGTGTTTCAGATTTTAGAGTAATTGGCAAACTATCTAAATTACCAAAACGCAAACTCCCGCCATTTTGTGAAAGTCGGATCAAAGATTTAAACCGCGCCTTTTTGCTAGCGATATTTTGCAACACGCCTTTAAGTAGGCTAGTAGCTTTTGAATTGCCCGCATAAGTGGCCAACTTGTTTTTAAAAAAGCTAGCTAAGAACTTGTTGTTATCTCTTTCAAATCCCCCCGCTTGAGTACCGCCCTCTTGTGGGATATTTTGAGTAACCGCTATTCCTTTGGCCTTGATCTGTCTTTCTGACCACATAGCAATCTCACACCG
Organism: Helicobacter suis HS1; assembly: GCF_026000295.1. NCBI lineage: Bacteria > Pseudomonadati > Campylobacterota > Epsilonproteobacteria > Campylobacterales > Helicobacteraceae > Helicobacter > Helicobacter suis. Next base: position 123,663 of record NZ_AP026769.1, read on the forward strand.
ACAACCCCAATCAAGTGGCGGGGTGTGATTCTGCCAAAAGGGGTGCTTTCTTGGTAGACAAACATTATCAAAGGCCAAATGCCGCGCGGCGCTATCGTGCCTACTATGAAACACATAATACCAGCCATCGCCATTGCTACTGCCCGCAATGGGTGGGGCACTTTCATAGCGCATTAATTTACCGCGCGTGTTGGCATAAATTAAATACGGAAAGCGGTTTAATTATGGCATGCACGCAGCCACTCTTTCTTGGAAAAATAAATCTTGGGATATTAAAACTTTTTTATGGTTTTATCCTAAAAATTATAGCGCCCCGGGAGGTCTCATCCTAACTTTTGCAAGGCTGGTTTTGAAGTTTAAAAATCTTTGGATACTCTTGCTTTCTTTTTCTTGCTTATTAGCTTTTGATTATAAAATTAGTGGCCGTGTTGGCTCGTTTTCACGCGTAGGGTTTAACAATTCAGCTATCAATTCAAATAAGGGAATCTACCCAACGGGGAGTTATGTTACCACCGTAGGAATGTTACAAATTGATGTTAATTTATTGCCTAAATCTGTAAGTGCGCATAAACTGAAAGCAGGGATTGGAGGAGAACTAGGCGCTCTGGCTTTTGATTCTACAAAAACCCTTATCAATCAAAGCGATCCAAGTGCCGGATACCAACCCGCTGGCTGGTATTATATCGGGCGTTGGCAGGGTTATTTATTAAATGCCCCATGGGCTAAGTCCAACTATGGCAATAGCTTATACGCCCATAACTACATTATTTATAATTCCTATATCAGTTATGCTTACAAAGATATAGCGGGTTGTACTCTGGGGCGTTACCGCAGCCACGCGCTTTTTTTAAGCGATCATAATCAAGGGTTTGAGTGCTTTGTAAAAAAGAAAAGTTGGCGTTTGGATTGGTTTAGTAGCTATGGACGGGGCCGTTCTACTTTGCAATATATCCGCGACTTTTATACTTTTACATTGCACGCGCAATTTTTGGAAGTTTACTTGGGTTTATGGATTTATATGCTTTTGATTATCACTTTTCAGGCAATGTGGGTTCATTCTCACGCATTGGTTTTAATAACGCCCCCATCAACTCAGATAAAGGGCTTTATCCAACTGGTAGCTATGTAACCACCATTGGGGCACTACAAGTAGATGCTAATTTATTACCAAAGTCTATCAGCGCACACAAACTAAGTATAGGGCTTGGTGGAGAAATAGGGGGACTAGCCTATGATTCAACTAGGGCTTTGATAGATCAGAGTGCGCCTAATTCAGGTTTGCAACCAGCTAACTGGTATGAATTTTGGCAATTCAAACGCGATGTTTGCCCGTTTTGGTACGCCTATTAACTACGACACCAAAGATCATACACCCTATGATAGCCGTTTGGATAATCTTTATAATGCTAATGCGCTCACTCTAGTAGCGCGGGGGGGAGGTGCTTATAAAAAGCTTTCTTGGGAAGTGCTAGGCAGGCTTACTTATTCGCCTAAGGCTAATGAACAAGCTTTGGGTTTTACCTGTTTTTATAATGTAACTAAAAATATCCGCGTAATGCTACGGCTTAATTATTATGAAGTGTTCACATACCGCGGGTATAAGGTGGGCTATTCTGGAGCCCCTAATTTCAAATTTGCCCCTACGATTCAGGATCGCAGCTATCTTATGACCTCTATTAGTTATCAATTTGGAGGTTTTACAAAATTTATCAAAAAGTAAGGATAATCCATGCATAACTCTTTGTACTTTTACATTGCACGCGCAATTTTTGGAAGTTTACTTGGGTTTATGGATTTATATGCTTTTGATTATCACTTTTCAGGCAATGTGGGTTCATTCTCACGCATTGGTTTTAATAACGCCCCCATCAACTCAGATAAAGGGCTTTATCCAACTGGTAGCTATGTAACCACCATTGGGGCACTACAAGTAGATGCTAATTTATTACCAAAGTCTATCAGCGCACACAAACTAAGTATAGGGCTTGGTGGAGAAATAGGGGGACTAGCCTATGATTCAACTAGGGCTTTGATAGATCAGAGTGCGCCTAATTCAGGTTTGCAACCAGCTAACTGGTATTATATGGGGCGCTGGGAAGGGTATTTAATGAATGCTTCTTGGAAGTCTGTACGCTTTGAAGATGAATCGCATGCTAAAAATTATATTTTATATAATGCCTATCTGAATTACACCTATAAAGATATTTTTGGAATCATACTAGGCCGCTATATCAGTTCTGAAGCTTTGTTTTTGCGTGGCTATAATCAAGGCTTTACAGTCTTTTTACATCTGGGTAATTTCAAGCTTACATGGTTTAGCACCTATGGCAGGGGTTTAGCCAATGTCCAATTTATCCGGGATTTTTATGCCCCTGTGAGTTATGAGTTTAGTAGTGGCCGCCGTGTCAATTATGGCATGCATGCCATCTCTTTAGTTTATGCAACCAAGCACTACACGATCAAACCCTTCTTTTGGTTTTATCCTAAAAATTTTAACGCCCCCGGCTTACAGGCGAGTGCGACCTTTAATCCGGGTCAGTTCAAAATTCAAACCGATATTTATGCTTGGTTTCCTATTTATAGCGCTGCTCTAGCCAAAACCTATTATCGTGGCAATTTAATAGGCCATGATACGGCCACTCTCTTAGTGCGCCAAAGGTTTTACTACAAAGATTACTATTTTGGTTATGGGGTGTATAAGAATTTTGGCAATGCTAATGCCCAGTTAGGCTGGAATGGTTCGCCTGTTTCTTTTGATACCACAGATGATACCCCCTATGAAGATGCTTATACTAATCTTTATGATGCCAATGCCATTACTTTACATGCCCGTTTAGGTGGGACATTTAAACATTTCTCTTGGTATTTACTAGGCAAACTCACCTTTGCCCCGCGCGCACAATCACAAAGTCTAGGTCTGACATGCGAGTATAATTTAGGTAAACATATCCACTTGATGTTACGCATCAATGGCTACCAAGTAAGCATGCATAGAGGTTATAAAGTGGCCTACTTTGGAGCTCCCAACCCTAAATTTGCCCCCACCACCCAAGATCGCAGTTATGTCATGACTTCTATCAAATACGATTTAGCACTCTAAAAGACTGATTTAATCTAAAATGCTCGTTTTTCTGTTAGAATGGGGGCTTATTTGATCAAAATATAAGGGAGATATGATGTCAGTTAGTTTAGTTAAAGGTGGAAGGATATCTTTAAGCAAAGAAAAACCCGGATTGTCTAAAATTGTTGTAGGGCTGGGCTGGGATGTGAATGCAAGCGATACAGGGCGCGAGTTTGATTTAGACGCTTCTGTATTTTTAACAGATGCCTCTGGTAAAGTTAGCGATGATGCCAATTTTGTGTTTTATAACAATCTTACAAGTAAAGATGGATCTGTAGTACACACCGGAGATAATCGCACCGGAGCCGGTGAGGGCGATGATGAAAGCATTAAAGTTGATTTAAACAAAGTCTCTGCTGATGTTAAAGAAATTAATATTGTAGTTACTATCCATGAAGCTAATGAGCGCAAACAAAATTTTGGCATGGTTAGAAATGCCTTTGTACGCGTTGTAGATGAAAGCGATGGGAAAGAAATTTTGCGTTATGACTTAGAAGAGGATTTTTCTGTTGAAACCGCTTTGATGTTTGGGCGACTCTATAGAGATAGTAATGAGTGGAAATTTGCCGCTGTAGGCACAGGGTTTAAAGAAGGCCTAGCGGGTTTTTGTAGACAATTTGGTGTGAATATTTAAAGGGGTTTTATGGTTAGTCTAGTTAAGGGACAAAAAATTTCTTTAAAGAAAGAAGATGGCAATGCACTTAAATCCTTTTGTGTAGGGGCTAATTGGGGGGCGATTAGTAAAAAAGGTTTTTTTGGCAATACCAAGACTGAAGCGGTGGATTTAGATTTGAGTGTGGGGCTATTTGATCAAAATAAGCGCCTTGTAGATTGTGTGTATTTTGGTAAGAAAGCAAGTAGTGGAATTAAACATAGTGGCGATGATCGCACGGGTGATGTAGGGGGCGATGATGGCTTAGACAATGAAATTATTAGCCTTGCTTTAGATAGTTTAGATCCAGCTATTGAGCAATTAGTTTTTGTACTTAATTCTTATACCCATATTGATTTTGATAAAATCCCCTTTGCCAGTATTAGACTCTATGAGGGCACGCCAGAGAAAGTACAAAATATCTTTGCTTCTTACAATGTGGCTAAAGATGTGGCTTTTGCGGGTAAAGAGGCCATGATTTTAGGCAAACTTTATAAACACAATGGGGAATGGAAGTTTAGCGCTATTGGCGAGCCCACAGCTGATTCTAAATTAGAAACACTTCTAAAAGAGTCCGTGCCTAAATATTTATGACAGAAGGTTATAAACCCCACTTACAAAGCGCGTTGTTGCGCCGTTTGTTTGTGGCGGCTTCTATTAGGCGTTGGAACGATCAAGCCTGCCCGATTGAATTTAGCGAACTAGACAAACAAGCGCATAAGGCGATGGTGGTGGTTTTATTAGCCAATCACCATACAGGTATTGATTGGGATAAATTACTACGCTATTTTTGTTTTGAGTTTTTAAGCCGCGTGGTGTTAACTGATATTAAACCCCCCATTTATCACGAACTACTCAAAAAGCACCGGGAGGCTTTTGCTGATTATGTCTGGGGCGTGTTAGAAGATGAGGTAGAAGGGTATGCTTTTTTTAAACACTTGCATGGCTATTTTTGTAAGCCTCCCACAGATATAGAACACCAACTGTTAAAAGCCGCCCATGACTATGTTTCTGCTTGGGAATTTGATTTTATTGCAAATTTTTATCCCCATGGTTATGGGGTTAAAGATATTAGAAAAAACCTAAATGATGCACTATCTGAGCATGCGCATTTGTTAAATATACCCCATTTAGAATTGCTAGCCTCTATGTTTGGGCAGTTGCGCTTCCAAAAGCGTTGGAGTCAAACCCCTAGAGTTCCACAAACTAGTGTTTTAGGCCATGCGCTATTTGTGGCTTTATGTGCTTTTTTGCTTAGTTTTGATTTAAAAGCTTGTATGCAAATGCGTATCAATCACTTTTTAGGCGGGCTTTTCCATGATTTACCCGAAGTCTTGACGCGTGATATTATCTCTCCAATTAAACATGGCGTATTAGGTTTAGATGTGTACTTAAAATCCCTAGAAGCGCGCGCTATGCAGGAAAATATTTTACAATATGTCAGTCCTGATTTTAAACAAGATTTGCTCTACTTCACTCAAGATGAATTTAAAGATCGCTATATTCACCCAGAAACTCAGAAAATTATTTTTGTTGATTCTATTTCATTATGGCAAGAATATAACCAAGATCCATACAAAAGCATGTGTGGGAGTCTTTTAAAATTTTGTGATCGTTTGAGTGCCTTTTTAGAGGCTAAGATTTCTATTTCACATGGGATTAAAAGCGATGTATTAGTCAATGGAGCGGCTAAAATTAAAGAAAAGTGCATGCATACTTGCATTCAAGGTATTTATTTAGGCGCGCTTTTGGAGGATTTTACCTGAAACTTTGGCTCATCTGTTTTATTGGTTTATTACAAGCTGCAGCCATGATCACTTTAGATACACAGGCTAATGCTAAGCTAGCTACTTCAAATGCCAATGAAAGTACCATGATTGCTAAGTTACAAGAGAATTTGCGCTTATTCCAGCAACTATTAGATCGGGCTAAAAGCCAAGCCAATACTTTAGAACAAATTAAAGACACGCTAGCACAGACTCAAGAATTCATGCGAGCCTCCATCGCCCCATTAGAACCCATGCAAAACTATTTAGAACAAGAACTTAAAACCGCTCAGATTCAAGAAAAAGATTTACAAAAGCGTATGCAGGATTATTTAAAATTCCAGACTATCCAATTAGCCCGCTTAGAAAAAGCCTGTCCTTGGCTAGATTTTAACACCGCTACACTCACCCAAGATCACCCACAAGCCAAACAAATTTTAGAGACTCTTAAACACCACAACCCCCCTTTAGCGCCCAAACCCTTAAGCATGTTACTTTGTGAGCGCGTGCAAGCTAGTGAGGCTAAAGAGAAGTATCAAGAAAATCTTAAAGACATGCAAGAGGCATTACTTAAGGGGGATTTTAAGCACTATAAACAAATCCAAGCCAAGGTCTTTTATCCAGACTCTAAACAAATGCCTTTGATTCCTCTTGATAAACGCTTAGAGCAATTACAAGAGAATTTTTCTAATACCCATTTAGAAGAACAAATCAAAGCCCTTAATTCTCATTTAGCCACAGACTTAAAACAAGCAAAAAATCCCAACGCTAGAGCTTTAGCCTATGCTAACTATAACCAACAAGCACAAGGGCTACAATTGCGGCTACTTTTAGAATTAACCCGCCATTTAGCCTTTCTTAATGAAACTATGGCCATGCAAGCTAGCCTTTTAAATAAACACCTCCCCTTAAAATCTAGTACACCGCTTAATGCTTATGGCTTTCCTAATTAACCTCTAGTATCTAATAAACTTTGCTCAAAATTAAAAAGCGGTTGGGGGGGCTTTGTTACAAAAATCTGGATTTGATCAAAACCCTTTAGCTGATCTTGATTATTCTTGAGATGTTGTGCCACACTCTCATAAGAAACCCCCAAAGATAAACCCACTCCCCCCTCTTGCTTATAAACCACCCCCTCTAAAGGCCCTAAATGTGGGTATAGGGCGTAAAACTCTAGCCGTTCTTGTTCTTTTTTAGCCTTGAATTGTACAAAAGCCTCTTGGTGGCCATCTTGAATAATAAAGCTAGCCACTTGGTGGTGCAAGGAGAGCAAGAGATTACCCAAGATTAAAAAATCTTGGCGGGTGTGGGCGTGGGTAAAATGATGAATCAAGGTTTCTTTATAATCTTGAAAATGCTCTTGGCTTAATAATTTAGGCAAATCTTTTAATTCAAATTTAAGCGGCGCGTCTTTGAGTTGTTCGCTAATGGGGGGCTGGGCTATAAGATTAGAAAGCATAGTTGCCCCCACTGAACTTTTATGCATCAAAGCCCAGTAAGTTTTTCCTAACGCGCACAGAATCTGGCTTTTGGTTTCTAAAATTTGATTACCAAGTTGTAATAAATATTTCTGATCCCCCTTTTTCTCTAAGACTTTTAATAAAAGCGGTAAAGTGGCGTTGAAATTATGGGTATTTTGCGTGTCTTTTAAAAACTCTTGGAGCAGCGAAAGATTTTGTAAGGCGCTAATAGGGTTTAACATGAATTGTAGGTATCTCGCACAAAGTCTAAAATCTCAAAACTCAGATCAAATTTAGTAGAGCATTTAGTGGTTTGGCTTGTAACTTGGTTTAATAAAACTATTTGGTTATTAGTTGCACCTAATGCCTGAGTAGAATTAAGACACACAACTTTACAGCCCTTACCCCCTAAATCTACTGGTTCTAAAAGCTTTTGCGCGCTTGCTAAGGATTCTATGGATTCCTCAGCCTTAAAACCAATTTTATAAAACCCCTCTAAACTTTTTAAAATATCCGGATTTTGCACACATTCTAAATTCCAAGTTGATCCTAAATCTTGTTTTTTTAATTTGCCGGTATAAACATGGGCACTTTTATAATCACTAACGGCAGCTAGCATGAATAAAAAAGGAGGGTTATAAAAATTTTGTTCAGATTTAAGAGCCTTTAGATAATCTTGTGCGCTTTTGACTGAAATACAGGTAATTCCCTCTGGTAATAAAGCAAAAGCACTAGAGATAAAAACCACTTGCGCGCCTTTAAGCCACAGGGCTAAAGCTAGAGAACTTGCCTGTAAACCACTAGAAATATTAGAGATGCAGCGCACAGAATCAATTGCCTCTACACTCCCCCCGCCGGTAACCACTACTCTTTGATCTTGCCAAAAAGAATCAAGGCATAAAGCTTTAACACTAGCCCCCACTATTTCTATTATTTCTGCTAATGCCCCTTTACCGGTTGTATTGCAGGCTAACAGATCGCTTTTTGGTTCTACTATGATGCAACCCCAAGATTTTAACCGTTCTAAGTTTTCTTGTGTGGCTGGTGCTTGTAACATTTGTGTATTCATGGCTGGGGCGATGATTTTAGGGGCATGGCTAGCTAGAAAAGTCGCTGTGAGTGCATTATCTGCTAGTCCATGGGCAAGTTTAGCAAGGGTATTTGCACTAGCTGGTGCTAAGAGTACTAGATCTGCTTTAGCATAGGTGATATGATTAGTACAAGCCTGCTCTTGCATATTCCACCGTTCGTTTTGATCGGTTAGTACGCTAAAGTGGCTTAGAGCTTCAAAACTAAGCGGGGTTACAAATTTACAAGCCCCCGCACTCATCACCACCCGCACATTAGCCCCCATTTTTGCAAAAATGCGCACCAAATCTAAAGCCTTATAAACAGCAATAGACCCACTCACTAAAAGCAAAATATTTTTACCTTGTAAAAGTGTACTATTCATTAAACTAGAGAGCATGTACCATCTCCAAAATCTCTTTTTCTGTGAGATACCAAGGGTTATCTTTACTATTGTAGCTAAATCCTTCGGGTGTGGGTAAACCTTGTTCCCCTAAAAGCGTTTCTGTGTAATTTATGGGCGTTTGAAAAGTAATCGTGGGCTCTAGGATATAAAAATCCTCAAACTCTAAAGCCCTATCATCTGCGCTAATCATCACTTCATGCAATTTTTCCCCCGGTCTAATCCCAACAATTTGTATAGGAATGTGTGGCGCTAAAGCCTTAGCTAAATCTGCAATATTCATACTCGGGATTTTAGGCACAAAGATTTCACCCCCATGCATGCGTTCTAAACTCTTGAGTACAAAGGCCACACCTTTTTTTAAAGTGATCCAAAAGCGCGTCATGCGTGTATCCGTAATAGGGATTTGTGTTGCGCCTAATTTAACTAGCTCTCTAAAAAGAGGGACAACACTACCCCGACTCCCCACCACATTCCCATAGCGCACCACGCTAAACTTAGTCCGCGCACTGCCTTTCATATTATTAGCACTTGTAAAAAGTTTATCGCTGCACAGTTTGGTTGCGCCATAAAGATTAATCGGATTACTTGCCTTATCTGTGCTTAAAGCAATGACTTGTTCTACCTGTGCAGATAAACAGCCCTCAATCACCGCACTAGCCCCTAAAATATTAGTTTTAATGCATTCTAACGGGTTGTACTCAGCAGTAGGGACTTGTTTAAGCGCGGCGGCATGGATACACACATCTACACCCTGCAAGGCGCTTTTAAGGCGATCCTTATCGCGTACATCTCCGATAAAAAAGCGCATTCTAGAATCATCATAGGTTTTAGCCATTTCATACTGTTTGAGTTCATCACGGCTATAAATAATCACCTTTTTGGGCCTGTACTGTTCTAATAAAACTTGGGTACATTGTTGACCAAAGCTCCCCGTACCCCCCGTGATTAAAATAATCTTGTCTTTTAAAAATTCGTCAGCAGGCTTTTTTCTGCTTATCAATCGGTTGAGTATTGATGGAAAAATAGCGCTTGAGACCCATATTTTAAATACCTCCCTTTCTACTCCGCCCCCTCTATGCGTGTTTTTTTTGTGCAAAAAATCCGCGATAAATCCAACTACTTTAAGCCTAAGCATTGGCAAATTTGACGGCGTGCATGTCGCACACCAGCATTTATTACAGGCTCTTGGCCCTCAAAGTGCGGTGTTAGTGGTGGATAAAACAAATCTCAAAGAAGCCCTTACCCCTCTTGACTACCGCCAGCATTTATTAAAAAAATGGGTAGATCAAGTGTATTTTTTAGCCCTAGAAGAGGCTTTTTTATTAGAACCGCCGGAGTTTGTCCGTCTTATTGAGTCTAAATTTTCATGCCTACAAAAAATCGTGGTGGGTTATGATTTTAGATTTGGGCATAAGCGCATGGGCAATGTAGACACATTAAAAACTTTATTAAACCCTAAAATTACCCTAGAGGTGATCCCTGAGATTAAAATTAAGGGCATTTCTTTACACGCTTACCACATCAAAGAATGCATTAAAAAAGGGGATATATCTTTAGCCTGCCAATTTTTAGGACATCCCTTTATGCTAGAGGGGCCTATTATCTCTGGGCAGGGTCTTGGCCACCAAAAACTCTACCCAACCCTTAATATGGCAATCAATCCTGAGATGTTGTTACCTAGTTTTGGGGTGTATGCAACCCATGTTAAATTTCTTGAAAGTTATTTGCCTAGTGTGAGCTTTTTAGGGAATCGGTTGAGTACTGATGGAAAAATAGCGCTTGAGACCCATATTTTAAATACCTCCCTTTCTACTCCGCCCCCCTCTATGCGTGTTTTTTTTGTGCAAAAAATCCGCGATAATGCCTTATTTGATAATTTAAATAGTCTTAAGCACCAGATTAGTTTAGACTTACAAGAGGCAAAACACATCTTAAAGGCATAGACAAGAGCAATTTGTTAAAATAACCCCATTCTCCACTAAAAGGTTTGCCATGCACTTTTCTAAACTCCCTCTTAGTCAAGAGGATTTACCCACTTTACAAAAAATGGCCACTACGCTGCGCTTTTTATGTGCAGACATGGTAGAAAAGGCAAATAGCGGCCACCCCGGTGTAGCGCTGGGTTTAGCCGATGTGGCGGTGGTGCTGGGCTTACATCTTAACTTAAACCCTAAACATGTACAATGGCTTAATCGTGATCGCTTGATCTTTAGTGGCGGGCATGCAAGTTCTCTAGCCTACGCACTTTTACACCTTTGGGGCTTTGAAATTAGTTTAGAAGATCTAAAAGCCTTTAGACAACTTGATTCTAAAACCCCCGGACATTTAGAGTTTGGACACACTCAAGGAATTGAAATCACAACAGGCCCACTAGGGCAAGGTTTTGCTAATGCGGTGGGTTTTGCTCTTGCTAGTACTCTTGCTAAGGATTTTTTAGGGGAGGTTATTTCTCACAAGGTTTACTGTCTATGTGGTGATGGGGATTTACAGGAGGGTATTAGTTATGAAAGCGCCTCTTTTGCGGGGCATTTAGGGCTTAATAATTTGATTGTAATTTATGATAGCAATTCTATCACCATTGAAGGGGAGGCCAATTTAGCCTTTAGTGAGGATATTGCTATGCGCTTTAAATCACAAGGCTGGGAGGTGCTTAGCTGTAATGGGCATGATTTTTTAGAGATTGATAGAACGATTTTACTTGCTAAAACCTGTACTAAACCCGTGCTTATTATTGCTAAAACCACAATTGGTAAGGGGGCTTTAGGGGTGGAGGGGAGTGCTAAGGTTCATGGCGCGCCTTTGGGTTTAAAAACACTTGAGAGCTCTAAAAAAGCCTGTGGGTGGCCTCTTGAGTCTTTTTATATCCCTAAAGAAATTGCCTTGCACTTTAACATGCAAAGAGGCGAGGCTATGCAAAATCTTTGGGAGCAACAAATCACACCAGCTATTCAAGATAAAATCACCCATTTACAAGCCAAAGATTTTAGCCAAGTGATCTACCCTAGCTTTAAAACAGGAGAAAGCCTTGCTACGCGTGCAAGTAATGGGCAAATTTTAAATGCCATTAGCCAAGCTTATCAAGGATTTTTAGGAGGGAGTGCGGATTTAGCCCCCTCTACTAACACCACACTCCACCAAGAGAAAGATTACACACCCTCCCATGTTGGGCGCAATTTACACTTTGGTATTAGAGAACATGCTATGGCAGCTATTAGTAATGGGATAGCTAACTATGGTTTATTTGTACCCTTTTGTGCGACCTTCTTTGTCTTTAGCGATTATTTACTCCCTAGTTTGCGCTTAAGCGCTTTAATGCAAACACCTATCTTTTATATTTTTACCCATGATAGTATTGGAGTTGGCGAAGATGGCCCTACTCACCAGCCTATTGAACACTTAAGCCATTTAAGGGCTTTGCCTAATTTTTATGTGTTTAGACCTATGGATGCCCATGAAAATGTGGCATGTTGGCAGGTGGCCTTGAGGCTTAAATCTAGCTGTGCTTTTGTACTCTCACGCCAAAGTTTAGAGATCATGCCCCCTGTATCATCTGATAGTGTGCAAAGAGGGGGGTATGTTTTATACAAAAGCCCAAGTGAGGCTCAAATTACTCTAGTTAGTAGCGGGAGTGAGGTACAAATTAGTTTAAAAGCCGCCCATTTATTAGAAGAACAAAATATTGCTGTGCAGGTGGTAAGTGTCCCCTGTTTTGATTTACTTTTAAAACAAGATCAAAAATATCTAGAATCGCTTTTTGTCGGGCGCGTGCTTGCAATTGAGGCCAGTAGAGGTTTAGAGTGGTTTAGGTTTGCAGATGCTTTAGTTAATATGGAGAGTTTTGGAAAATCTGCCCCCGGTTCTCTTCTCTTTGAACATTTTGGTTTTACACCGCAAAATATCGCTCAAAAAGCCAAAGATTTATTACAGGAAGTTAAATGTTAGAGGAAAAACCGGTTTTATATGTCTTTAGTAGTAGGCGCGCTTGTAATGCTTTTTATGCCAAACAACAAGATGGATTTTTGCCTGTGGTTTGGAGTGTAAAGGAGTTTTACAACCAGATTAGCTTTATAGATGGGCTCTTAAAAGTCCCTAGAAGTGTACGCCAAGTGCTTTTAGCCCATGCCATTAAAGAAGTCGCCCAAAATTTACCCGAGTCTACAGAACACCTTTTAGTGTTTGAAAAGAGTTTTTTAGGCTATTTAGATAGTAGTACATTTGTGGCACACTTTTTTAACGAGTTGGCTATTTTTGATCTAGATATAAATCAGATTGAAAGCCAAGATATTTATGGTGATTATGCTAACCATTTGGAGGTGTTAAAGCGTATCTTAGCGCATTATCAAGAACAGCTAGAAAAGCATCGTTTTTATGATCGCATTTTGCGTATAGAACCCACCCTTATCTCTGCTGTGCTTGAAAAATTTACACGCATTGAATTTTACTTGGAGGGTTCTTTAAATAACCAAGAACAGCGCTTGCTTTTTAAAGTAGCCTCTTTAGTACCTGTGTTTTTGCATGTTAATTGTGATCGTTATAATAAAGATTTTTTAGGCTTTTTAAAATTAGACCTAGAAGTCAATCACTACTATAAACTGGATTTATCAGCTCTTTTACAAGGTAAACCAGCCATTATAAAAAAACAAGAGCAAAACTTACAGGTAGATCATATCCGTGTTTATGGCTTTAAAACCCGGTTAGAGCAAGTGGGTTTAGCCCTTTTAAGGGTACAAGAATGGTTACAAGATGGATTAGATCCTAGTACTCTAGCTATCATCACCCCGGATTCTTCTATCACTGCCTACCTAAAGCTTTTAGATATAGAAAATAACCTCAACCTTGCTCATGGTCAAGATGTTGAATGGGTCTATTTTGCCTATTTTCAAGCCCTTAAAAACCTACAAATCAACCCGCCCCCTTTAAATGCCTCCCCCTTAGAAGAGCTTGATAAAGTGTGTAAACAAGCAATGGAGCAGGTTTATCCCACTCCCCCCAAACATCTTCAAGATTTCCACGAGGATTTTTATAACAACCTCATGAGCATTAAATCTTTATTAAAAGACTATCCTCTAGCCGATCTCTTAGAACTCTATTTACAAGAATTAAAAAAACAACGCATTGACGATGTCTCTGGAGGCAAGGTTAGGGTTTTAGATGTACTAGAATGCCGCGGGTTATCTTTTGAGCGGGTGGTGTTGTTAGATTTTACTGATCATTTAGTACCCTGTATTCCCGATCACAATTTATTTTTAAATAGTACAACCCGTGCACGCCTTAATATCCCCACCCTCAAAGATCATGAAAATCTACAAAAACATTACTATTACCAAATTTTGCAAAACACTAAACAAGTAGATATTGCCTATTATGTTGATGATAAAACAACTCATTCAAAAATGCTTTTAGAACTAGATTTAAATACACAAATAAGCCCGGCAAACTTTGCCCTCTTTCCCCCTGAAAATAAACACGATTACCTAGATGAAGAGTGTAAAGGCAAAGTGTTAGAGGGTTTTAGCTTTAGCGCTACTAAGTTTAATGATTATTTAACCTGCCCCCGCCGTTTTTATCTTAAATACATCAAAAACTTAACCCCCCCCTCTAAAGATCAATTTAACATGGGCACTTTTTTACACAAACTTTTAAAGAAGCATTATGAAGAACACAAAAACACCCCTGTTAAAGCCTCTGATTTGCTAGAACTAGCGCAAGATGAACAACTAAACGCTTTGCAACGCTTAGAGTTTGAAGTGGCGGTGGATAAAATGAGTGCGTTTTTTGAAAAGGAAAAAGAAATTTTACAATCCAGAGAGGTATTAGTCTGCGAAAAGAAATTTAAAACCTCCATTGCCGGGTTTACATTTAATGGGAAAATTGATCGCATTGATCGCTTAGAAGATGGCAGTTATGCGATTTTGGATTATAAATATAAGAGCAAAGATAAACTAAAAGTAGATACTTTAGAAAACATGGAAGAAAGCCAAGATTACCAGTTAAGTATCTACCATTTAGCTTTGGCCTCTTCTTTGCAAGATGCCCGTATTAGAGTGTATTTTTATGATCTTAAAAAAGGTGAATTGTTGGAGGAATATTTGCAAGTTGTGCATTTTAAACAAGAGCAACTGCAAAACCAACTAAAAAAACTCACTTCTATCATGCCCTTTGAAAAAAGACCTAATAAAGATAATTGTAGCTATTGTCCTTACATGGATATATGTGGTGTGGTTTATGAAAGGGAAAAATATTAGGCTAGGTTTTTATAGTGGCTTACTAGCTTTATTACTGGCTACCTGTTTTGGATCAAGTGGCTTACTTGGCTCTATTGGGGAATTAATAGCCGCTTTACACTTCCATTATTTGGGATATATTGCCTATGTAGATGTGTTTTATTTACTCTATGTCTCTTTTTTAATCCGCCAAAAAAGCCTGAGAGCATTACAATCTCTTTTGGCTAGTTTATTAGGGTTTTTAGCCTTGTTAATGATCCAATCCTTACTGCTACACAGAGGAGAGGTTGGCATGGCTTTATTAGAGGCGATGTTAGATTATATTGGGACTTTAGGGGCATGGGTTGTGGCTTTGATTATTCTTGTATATGCCTATTCTAATCTCTTTCCTAAAAGTTTTACTAGCACTCTAAAACACTTACGGGCAATTTATCGCTCTATCCCAGCTAAACTTAAAACGATCATCACATCAATTAATAACGCTCTTAACATGGTGTTTAAAATTAAACCCACTCCTAAAACTCCCCTACATAAAGATTTCTTTGAACGCGAAAGCCTACCTTTTAAAGTTAAGGTTAGCCACTATACAGAAACACCCAAAGAGGATACACTCCAAGTACGCCTAATTGATCTTCAAAATACCCCCCCTGATCAAACCCTCTCTAACCCTCCTTGCCTAGATATTTCTGCACATCTAGATTTACTCCAACAACGCCACTCCCTAGAAAACCCCCCCATACAAAAGTTAGCCAATTCTAAGCCCTCTTTATTACCCCCACTGATTTACTCAATCCCATTCCAATAATGCCACAACCACAAATGCAAATTCAAGAAAAAAGCCAAAATCTTTTAGCCAAACTGCGCATGTTTAAAATTGAAGGCCAAATAGTTAACACCCATGTAGGTCCTCTGGTAACCACCTTTGAATTCCGCCCCGCTGGCCATGTTAAAGTGAGCCGGGTTTTAAGCCTAACTGATGATCTAGCTATGGCTTTATGTGCCCAATCTATTCGTATACAAGCCCCTATTAAGGGCAAAGATACAATGGGCATTGAAATAGCTAATGCTAAGAGCGCGCCTATTAGTTTAAGAGAGATTTTAGAAAGCCCGGCCTTTGAACAAGCTCCAGCTTTAAGTTTAGCTTTGGGTAAAAACACTTTAGGAGAACCCTATGTTTTAGATTTAAAAACCCTCCCTCATTTGCTCATTGCAGGGAGTACGGGTAGTGGTAAAAGTGTGGGCATGCATGCTATGATTATCTCTTTACTTTATAAAAATACGCCCAGAGAGTTGCAATTTTTAATCATTGATCCAAAACGGGTAGAATTTAGCATGTATGCTAATATCCCCCATTTAAAAGCCCCTATTATTACAGACCCACAGCAAGCTATCAGTGTTCTTAATGAAATGGTGCAGGAAATGGAAGCGCGTTACATGCTTTTAAGTGAACAGCGCGTTAAAAACATTGATGCCTATAATAAAAAGATAAACAAAGAACAACAACTCCCCTTTATCGTCTTTATCATTGATGAATTAGCAGATTTAATGTTAGTGGGGGGAAAGGAAGTAGAAACCCCTATTATTCGCATCGCCCAAATGGGAAGAGCAAGCGGCTTACATCTCATTATCGCCACACAGCGCCCTAGCGTAGATATTTTAACCGGCCTTATTAAAACCAATTTACCCTGTAAAATCAGCTTCAAAGTGGGTTCTAAGATCGATTCGCGCGTTATTTTAGATACAGAAGGCGCGCAAAATCTTTTAGGTAAAGGCGATATGCTCTTAATCCAGCCGGGCAGTAGCGCACCTATACGCCTCCATGGCCCCTATGTGGCTGAGGAGGAGATAGAAAGAATTATTGATTTTATTGAAAGTCAAAGCAACTAATCTATATTTGTAAGCCTGTAATTAGGTACAACCCTTTAAAACTTGTCGGCGATCTATCTATCTTTAACGAGGGATAAGCCCAGTAAGTAAGCTTAAAATATCTTTGCATTTGGGTACTTTACAAAAAATTTTCTTTCAAATTGGAGTTTTCTTTTACTTAATATAATTAGGGCGCTTAACCCACATATTCGCACTCCACACACTCAAAGCCAGAGTATTAGTAGATTATCAAACTAAAGTTACAGGCTTTTAGTGCTAGTGGTAAATATTGTGTCTGTAATCTTGAATATTTAAGAGCGGTATAAATCTTGGATGTGATAGAGTCCGGGTTTTTGCAAGGCTAGCCACTTGGCGGCCTCTAAAGCGCCTTTGGCAAAGATTGTGCGATCGGTGGCGGTGTGGTTAAACTCTAAATATTCGCCGTCTAAATAAAAACCCACAGTATGGCTACCCACCAAATCACCCCCACGCAAACTAGAAAAGCCAATTTCACCCTCTTTGCGTAACCCTTCTCTGTGTTGTTGGCATGCTTGTTTAAAATCTATTCCTCTAGCCTGCGCGCAGGTCTGTCCCAAAGTAAGCGCGCTCCCACTGGGCGCGTCTTTCTTGTAGCGGTGATGGATTTCACTGATTTCAATATCAGCATGGACTAAGTCTTTAGCCACTAAACCCACAACCTTATTAAGTACAGCCATTCCTAAGGACATGTTAGAGGCGTGTAAAACAGGGGCTTTTTGACTTAAATCTAGCAAAGCTTGCCATTCTTTTAAACCAGTGGTACCAGAAACTAAGGGGAGAGGGTGTTTAAGTAAAACTTGGATTAACTGATCTAAAGCCTTAGCAGAGGAAAAATCAACCACGATTTTACAGTGGGCGATAAACTGTTCAATATCATTAGTTACAAAAGTATCTTGCGGGAGAATTTGGGCTAGATTTAAACTCAGATTTTGGCGTACAAAAACGCTAGAAAGACTTAATTGTGGCTGTTTTTGTACTTCTCTAGCCAGTAAACTACCTACTTTACCACTAGCCCCAAAAATACCAACTTGTAACATCAGGTATGAGAATCTAAATAAGCAATCGCAGAAAGAGCAGCCGTAGCTCCATCGCCTGCTGCGCACACCACTTGTTTAGCCGCGCTAGTACGCACATCTCCTGCTGCAAAGAGACCTTTAATATTAGTTTTCATAGATAAATCCACCATAACAGCGCCATAAGAATCGCAGGCACATAGCATGCTCCCATTTTCTTGTTTTAACACTTCATTATTGATCTCATAGCCTACAAAGATAAAAATACCGGGTACGGCTAGTTCTTGTATAGCGCCTGTCTGGGTGTTTTTGAAAACTACCGCATTCACTCCAGAAGCATTGCCTTTAATCTCCTCCACCACAGCTGGGGTTAAAAACTCAATCTTAGGTTCATTCTTAGCACGCGCAACAGTAACAGGCGCGGCGCGGAATTGATCGCGGCGGTGGATTAAATAGACTTTACTACACATTTTAGCCAGATAAAGCGCCTCTTCTAAAGCGGTGTCCCCGCCTCCTAAAACAGCCACTTCTTTATTTTTATAAAAAAAGCCATCACAGGTAGCACAGGTACTCACCCCATTACCCCAAAACTCTGACTCGCCTTTAATCCCCGCTCTTTTAGGCCGCCCACCGGTGGCTAAAATCACACTTTTAGCGCCAATACTCTTACCCTCATCTGTGTAGATTACAAAGCGATCCTCTTGAAAACTAATTTGAGTTACTAAAGTCATTTCTTGCTTTAATCCAAAACGAAAGCATTGTTCTTGCCATGGTTGCATAAAATCTAACCCACTCACCACCTCGCGCACACCCGGGTAATTTTCAATCTCGCTACTAAAGGTGATTTGCCCACCAGGAGCTCCTTTTTCAAATAAAACCACCTCTTTCACGCCTCCCCTTGTTGCATACAGCCCCGCGCTTAAACCCGCAGGGCCCCCACCAATGATTGCAAGGTCTAGTAGAGATGAGTTATTAGAGGAGTTTGTCAATGTTATCCTTTAAAGATTGTTTGGATAGCGCGCCCACGGTTTGGTTGATTACTTTGCCATCTTTCATATAAAGTAAAGTGGGGATACTGCGGATACCATAGCGAGAGGATAGTTCTTCTTGTTCATCTGTATTAACTTTACAAATTTTAGCCTTACCGGCATATTCAGCGGCTAATTCATCAATGATAGGGGCAAGCATTTTACAAGGCCCACACCATGGAGCCCAAAAATCCACCATCACAGCACCATTACCGGTTTCTGCGTCAAAATTTTCACTAGTCAGCTCAACATAACTTGCCATTGCTTTTACTCCTTGTATTTTTAAATTTAGCCCAGCATTGTATAACATAGAATATAAAGCCTACCTTTAGGGTCTCATCATCATTAAAGGGTAATATTTTCAATCCATTCAATCTGGCAGTGGGGGGGAGTACCTTTAAGAGTGATTGCATCAATACAAAAATCATAATTGACTTGGCTTTGTTGTAGATAAACACCAATGCTCTTTTTAATTTTTTCAAGCTTGGAGGGGGTGATTGCATAAACAGGGTCTGTACTTTTACGGCTTTTAACTTCTATAAAATGCAACACCTGATCATACAAGGCAATAATATCAATTTCACCAAAACGGCAAGAAAAATTTTGCGCTAAAATACAATATCCCCTAGCAATCAAATACTGGCATGCAAATTGTTCGGCTAATCTCCCCTTAGTAAAACTCATAAAAACACAGTACCTGTATCTGGCGTACATCATTAGAGGTTCTAAAAGGTTTTAAACTCTGCTCTAAGCTTTGATCATCAATGGGGGGGGTTGTATAAATATGTGTGTTTTGCTCTTGAATGACTAATTTAGCCTCTAGGGCATCTACTAGGTTAGGGGCATTTTTAATAAATTCTAAACGGATATAGCGAGATCTTTTAGGGTGCGAACAAATTGGATAGGGGGTGATGGGCAATTTTAAAGGCTTTCTTTTTTGTTTTAGATTTTTAGACATCTCTACTAGATCGCTAATAACCGCACTAACACCCCGTGCTTTAGATAAGTCTTTAACAACCCCCTTTTTAATCACTAAAGAATCCCCAACAAGACTCACCCCATTCATCACCCCTTCTATTTGTGCTAATAAACTCCGCTTGGGTAATAACATGGGTTCTACCCCCAATGTGATGCCCTCTTTGTACTTGTGGGCATAGGCCACTAATTTAATGCGATAACCTAGTTGTTTGGCATAATGTAAATCAGAGGGTTTGATCTGTTCAATTCCTTCTACATGGATAGTGTTTAGATCAATAAGGCTATTGAAGGCTAAAAAGGCTAGGATTAAAAGCTTATGCGCGCTATCTTGCCCACTGACATCTAAATGGGCGTTGGCTTCTGCATACCCTAAACTCTGGGCTTTTTTAAGCGCCTCTTGAAAATTCTTCCCCAAGGACATTTGGCTTAAAATAAAATTACTTGTACCATTAAAAATCCCTTGTATAGCTGTAATTTCATTGGCCACTAAACCCTCTTTTAATGCCCTAATAATAGGAATTCCCCCTCCTACACTTGCCTCAAAACCAATATTAGCATGCAAAAGATGGGGGTATTTGGCTAGCATCGCCTTATTGGCCGTGATAAAACCTTTATTGCGTTTTAAAGATTCCTTAGCTATTTGGTAGGCTAATTCTACTGCACCGGTAAGTTCTAGTACAATCTGAATATCCGGATCTTCTAAAATGTCTTCTAAAGAATTGCTAAGAGGGAAATTAACCTCCCGTGCTTTAGATAAGTCTTTAACAACCCCCTTTTTAATCACTAAAGAATGCCCACACCGCCTAGCTAGTAAGTCTTGGTGTTTGTTTAGAATTTTAACAACACTTAGCCCCACACAACCTAGCCCCACAATCCCAATATACACAGCACCCGCCATTTATTTGACATCCTTTTTAAGCTCGCTTTGGCTGTGGAATTTGTGGGTGAAAAAATCCACTAAAGAGTCTAGGTATTTGAGAATAAAGGGAGTGATGAGCATAGAAAAGATGATCATTAAAACCAAAAATTGTTGGATATCACCTGCACCCACACGGATAATATCATGATCGCGCAAGAAAGCCAAAACGCCTTGATGCTTTTGCAAGGTTAATAAATTGAGTTTACTTGCACTTAAGAATACAACCAAAGCAAACTCCCCAATTTGGGCGAGTGAAAGCGCTGTTTTGATCGCACTTTGGGCATCTCTAAAAACACGCAAAATTAAATAAAGAACTAAAATTTTTAAGCACATCGCTAGACTAATTAAAAGAATCACAGCAAAGATATTTTCAAATAAAAAGTCTAAATGGATTTGCATGCCCACCGTAACAAAAAAGAGACCTAAAAAAATATTTTTCAAGGATTCAAATTCTTCTTGTACACGGATACGATAACGCGATTTAGAAATAGCAATACCGGCTACAAAAGCCCCTAAAGACATAGAAAAACCAAAAAAGTGGCTTAAGCTTGCTGCGCCTAGAATGATGAGTAAAATTGTACCCATGAACAGCTCAGGTAGGCGACTCTCTGCTGCTAGGTTTAAAATCTTGGTGGCTGTTAATCTGCCCGGTAAAAGTAAAAGGGCTAAAATAATCGCAGAGGAGACAACGGTTTTAATGATGAGTTTTAGGAGGTGATCACCCCCCCCTCCCATGAGCATTAAAATAAGCAAAATCGGGATTGCTGCGATGTCTTGGAAGATTAAAATCCCCACCACAATTTTACCCACAGGAGTATTTAGTTGCTTACTCTCTTCAAAGGATTTTAGTACAATGGCTGTAGAGGAGAGAGAAAAACCCATCGCCACTACCAAAGAAAATCCCCAAGATGATCCCATGACATAATAACCAAAGACCACAAGAACAATGGAGGTAAGCACCACCTGCAACCCTCCAAATAACAAAACTTCTTGTTTCATGCTCTTAAGTTTGTCAAGGTTAAATTCTAGGCCAATCATGAACATTAAAAAGACAATCCCAAAATCTGCAATATCTGAAAGCGATTCAAAATCTGCAATGCGAAATAACGCAGCAATCACTAGTCCTGTTAGGATATAACCAATGATTACGGGCATTTCTATTTTCTTTAATAACAAACCACTAACCACACTCAACCCCAACCCCGCTACAATCACATACAGTGCATGTGTTTCCATAATTCTATGCCCTTAATTCTGCTTGTTTTAAAAACATTGGATTTTTGAAAGCAATTATTAAAAGCGCCCATTATATAATAGATTGGATAAACAAAAAAGGTGTTATGCGTGGAACGGGCAATTGCGCTAGTGGGTGTGTATGAGTTGCAAGGTTTAATCCCGGAGGCTTTAGAGGTTTGTAAAAGTATTCTTAGAAATGATCCACATAACCAACAGGCTTTACAGATGTATAAACGCTTGAGTGCTATCTCTAAACAAAAAGACATTCCCATTATTATTTCCTCAGCTAGAAACGATTTAGACGATAAGGTATAGGCTTTTGAGTGTGGCGCAGATGATTATATCCCCAAACCCTACGATCCTAAAGAACTGACAACTCAAGCAGAATTACAAACACGCCGCTAACATAAAAAGCCACTTCAGGAAGGTAGCTTGCAACAAAGAAGTTCGCTTTTCCGCATCGATTCAGATGCGCGCGAAGTGTTTATGCATAATAAGAAGTTAGAACTTACCCGTGCGGAGTATGAAATCCTTACCCTTTTGATCAGTAAAAAAGGCCATGTGTTTTCTCGCGAATCGGTTTGAGGGGCTTAAGAGTCAATCAACCCAGAAAGTCCTAATAAGAGCATTGATGTGAATTAACGGCGTTTGCGATCTAAAATTGAGAAAGATCCTAAAAAACCAAAGCACATTATTTCAGTGCGGGGAGTTGGCTATAAACTAGAGTTAGAATCAAGAGGCCTATTGATTAATTCTTGTGAGGTAAAAATGATCAGGATACTCATGATAGAAGATGATGCAGAATTAGCCGAAATTTTAAGTGAGTTCTTGAGTCGCCATGGCATTGAGGTTGTTAATTGCGATGAACCCTATACCGGCATTAGTGCAGCCATCACCCACCAGTATGATTTGTTGCTTTTAGACTTGACTTTACCTAATTTAGATGGCTTAGAGGTGTGCAAAAAAATCTCTAAACAAAAAGACATTCCCATTATTATTTCCTCAGCTAGAAACGATTTAGACGATAAGGTACAGGCTTTTGAGTGTGGCGCAGATGATTATATCCCCAAACCCTACGATCCTAAAGAACTCCTTATTCGTATCCAGTCTCTCTTACGCCGCTATCATAAAAAGCCACTTCAGGAAGGTAGCTTGCAACAAAGAAGTTCGCTTTTCCGCATCGATTCAGATGCGCGCGAAGTGTTTATGCATAATAAGAAGTTAGAACTTACCCGTGCGGAGTATGAAATCCTTACCCTTTTGATCAGTAAAAAAGGCCATGTGTTTTCTCGCGAATCGATTGCTATTGAATCTGAGTCAATCAACCCAGAAAGTTCTAATAAGAGCATTGATGTGATCATTGGGCGTTTGCGATCTAAAATTGAGAAAGATCCTAAAAAACCAAAGCACATTATTTCAGTGCGGGGAGTTGGCTATAAACTAGAGTTTTAAGTTGTCATCTTCTATCTTTAGTAAGATTGTTTTTTTATTTGTTGTCTCAATTGCTAGTTTTGCGGCTTTTTCCTATTACTTTATCCATTCTCAAATTGATCATGAGAACTTCCAAACCCAGATCCGCCACCAGCAATTCATCACCACGATTAACCAAGTACTAGCCGATAGGAGTAATCGCTACTCTGCTGAGGTGTATTTACACGAACTAGGTTTTCAAGAGATCACCCCACAAGAGCTCCATGAAATCTTAGCCAACCAGAAAGATAAAGTTGAAGATAGCAAAAACCCTCTAGCCCAAATCATTAAAGTAGGCAATAAGATATTTATCTCTCTTAAAAGTCAGGGTAATACGGTGCAGCATGAAGAGATACATAAAACTTCTTATCGCAATTACTACTTTGCTATTTTATGTGGGGCGCTTTTAATCATTTTAATTTTCATGTTCATGTTACAGGGTTTCATGCCTATTAATGAATTACGCAAAAAAGTACATTTATTTTCTAAGGGTGAGATGAACATTGAATGTAAGATCGATCAACAAGATGAAATCGGCGATTTAGCTTTAGCCTTTGATAATGCTATTAAGAAAATCAAGAGCATGAATGAATCGCGCATTTTATTTTTGCGTGCCATTATGCATGAATTGCGTACCCCTATTACAAAGGGCATGATTGTAGCAGAAATGGTAGGTGATACCCTCCAAAAAGAACGCCTTTTAGCCACTTTTAAACGACTCAATACTTTGATTGAACAATTTGCACGCATCGAACAATTATCCTCTAAGAACTACAAAATCACTAAAGAGGTTTTTTTAATGGATCACTTGCTTGAGCATGTCAAAAATATGCTCTTGCTTGAACATGAGAGTACTTGTATTCAGGCTGATGTACCCAATTGTGTTTTTGAAACCGATTTTGAACTCTTTAGTTTAGTGATTAAAAATCTTTTAGATAATGGGCTTAAATACAGCCCTAACCGACAAGTACGGGTTGAGGTAGTGGGTAAGGATATACGGCTTTCTAATCAAGGTCAAGCGCTTAAAGAAGATTTGATTCATTACTTTAAGCCTTATTTTCAGCATGAAAAACCCAGTGATGCCCACGGGTTTGGGCTTGGCATGTATATCATTAAAAGCGCTTTAGATACTTTGGGATTTCATCTAAGTTATGCCCACCATGAAGGTAAAAACTTTTTTACAATCCATGGTTGTGTTTTACAAGAATTAACCCCCTCCTTTCTTAAATTTCCAGATCCTCAAAAATCTCTTAAAACTTCATGATTGGTTTTTATCACTCCTCTAAGCCCCCACTCCACCAAGCTTTATTGGCTTTACAACACCGTGGCCAGCAAGGCATGCGTTTTATCCTCTCAAATGGTAAAAATCTCATTAACCCCCCCAATTTAGAAACCACAACTTTAGAAAGTAAACATGCCATCGGCCAAAATCTAGGTACGCATCAGGATTTTCAAAACAACCATTCTTTAGCCCTTGCCTTTTGCGGGCGCTTATCTAACACAAATTCCCCCGCCTCTTTTATTCTAAATCTCTTAGAAAAAAGCCAAGCCAAAAGTTTAATAAGCAAGGTACAAGAAATTTTGCCACAGCTACAAGGGGGCTATAGTTTTTTACTCTTGAGTGCAGAGACTTTAATTGCTATACGAGATGTGAAGGGTTTTAGACCCTTAAGTGTAGGTTTTTTAAATGAAGGGTTTATGCTAGCTAGTGAAACTTGTGTTCTGCAGGCTCTAAGGGCAACAAACATTAGAGAGGTTGAAGCGGGGGAAATATTAGTTTTTTCAAAAGAGGGCATGCAAACTTTAAAACAGCCAACAAATAACCCTAGCCCCTGCGTGTTTGAGGCGATTTATTTTAGCCACCCTGCTAGCCAGCTTTTTAACCAGAGTGTTTATACTCTGCGTGAGCATCTGGGTAAAATTCTAGCCAAAGAACAGCCCCTTAAAGCAGATTTAGTAATTCCTATTCCTAATAGTGGCACGCTAGCAGCCCTTTCTTATGCCAAAAGCCTCAACCTACCCTTTGCCCCCCTTCTTAACCTTAATCCCTATGTGGGGCGCTCTTTTATAGAGCCCACGCAAAAAGAACGCCTGCTTAAAGCAGAACAAAAATTCATGCTTGTACCAAATAGTGTTAAAGATAAAAGTTTAATTCTGATAGATGATTCTTTAGTACGCGGTACAACAAGCTCTGTAGTGATACAAATGTTAAAAAGAGCAGGGGCTAAACACATTAGTTTACTTTTAAGCGCCCCCCCTCTTCTCTCCGCTTGCTTTTGGGGGATAGACATTCCAGAGGAGAGCGAGCTTTTAAGTATAGCAGGAGAGGAAGCCTTAAAAATTGGGGCGGATTTTGTGGGGTTTTTATCACTAGATGGGCTTAGAGAGGCTATTGGAATGAATTTTTGTGAAAACTGCTTTAAAAGGAGAGATCATGTTTAAACGCTTTAGACGCCTTAGATCCACACAAACCATGCGTACGCTTGTGTGCCAAACCAAGCTTTGTATACAAGATTTTATCGCCCCTCTTTTTATTGCAGAAGGTTTAGAAGACAAAACCCCCATTGCCTCCATGCCCGGGGTCTATCAAATGGGTCTTAAAGTTTTGCTAGATGAGTGTAGACTTTTGCAAGATTTAGGCATTCAAGCGGTTTTACTCTTTGGTATCCCTAAGCATAAAGACGCTATAGGTTCAGCAGCTCTTGATTCTAATCACCCTGTAGCTCAGGCAACAAGAGCCATCAAAAAGCATTTTCCTCATTTATGTGTGATCGCCGATTTGTGTTTTTGCGAATACACCAATCACGGGCATTGTGGGATTTTAAAAGAGGGGGTTTTAGACAACGATGCCACCCTAGAAATTTTAGAAAAGCAGGCTTTGATCTTAGTAGAAAGCGGGGTGGATATGATTGCCCCTAGCGCTATGCTTGATGGCATGGTAGCTAGTTTACGCAAGGCTTTAGATAAGGCTAATTTTAATCATATTCCTATCATGAGTTATTCAACTAAATTTGCTAGTAGCTATTATGGCCCTTTTAGAGATGCGGCCAACTCAGCCCCTAGTTTTGGAGACCGCAAGAGCTATCAAATGGATTTTGCTAACCGCAGGGAGGCTATTTTAGAAAGCTTAGAAGATGAGGTGCAGGGGGCAGATATTTTAATGATCAAGCCAGCCTTAGCGTATTTAGATATTTTGCGCGATGTCCGTGAACGCACGCTTTTACCTTTGGCGGTTTATAATGTAAGCGGGGAATATGCTATGTTTAAACTTGCACAGGCACAAAATCTCATGGATTATCCAGCGCTTTTATTTGAAACCATGATAGCTTTTAAGCGGGCGGGGGCAGATATAATCATTAGTTATCACGCTAAAGAGATCGCAGAAATTTTACAAAGGGAGGTTTAATGGGAAGAGCTTTTGAATACAGACGAGCGGCTAAGGAAAAACGCTGGGATAAAATGAGTAAAATTTTTCCTAAACTAGCTAAGGCTATTACGCTAGCAGCTAAGGAGGGTGGGGGCGATCCAGCTAGCAATGCTAAATTACGCACGGCTATTTTAAATGCTAAAGCCCAAAACATGCCAAAGGATAATATTGAGGCAGCAATCAAGCGGGCAAGCAGTAGTGAGGGGAATTTGATAGAAATTAGCTATGAGGGGCGGGCTAATTATGGTGTTTTGCTCTTTATTGAGTGCATGACAGATAACCCCACCCGCACCATTGCTAATCTTAAAAGCTATTTTAATAAAACACCCGGGGCCAGTATTCTTAGCAATGGTTCTTTAGAATTCATGTTTTCTAAAAAAAGTGTCTTTGAATGCGCCCTTTCTGATCTAGCTTCTTTAGGGTTTTCAAGCGAAGATGTGGAGTTAGCCTTAATTGATTATGGTTTAGAGTCTTTGGAAATCATTGAAGATGTATTAGTGGCAATAGGTGATTATACGAGTTTTAAAGAACTCCATGAAGGATTTGATGCCTTAAAACTCCCCATTCTAAAAGCCTCTTTACAACGAATCGCTAATACCCCCATTGATTTAAGCGAAGAAGCCCTAGCTGAGAGTAGAAAGCTTTTAGATAGAATAGAAGAAGATGATGATGTCGTCGCGCTTTATACCAACATTTCTTGAGCTAGATAGCGCCTTAAAATCTCACAGGCAGCCAAACTATCTAGTGCGCCGTCTTTGCTGGCTTTTTGGCGTTTTTTGCTAGATAAATGCCAAAGATTAGTAAGCGCCTCTACACTGCTATTATCTTCCTCAACATAAATCACAGGCGCAAAGTTAAGTAGATTAATAAAATGTAAAACGCGTTGGCGTGTGGTGTAGCAGGCATGGGGCAATCCGACGATGAGTTTTGTGGCCTTTTTAGTTTCTAGCAAATGGAGTAATTCTAAACTAGCTTGTTTGCGATTAATCCGTTTAATGGAATTAAGGGGCAGAATAATTTTTTGTGCATAAATCGCAAGACCGATTCGTTTAAGCCCAATATCACAAGCGATGATCATAGCAACACAACCCGCCCATTTTCTCGTTTAACCACCCCTAAAAGTTCTTGTTCTAAGAGAAAATCCCCAAACTGAGCGTACGCCTCCTCAAAACTAGGCGCACTCTGGCAGAATTTCAAAAAAGCATTTTGTGCTTTTTCTTTAGGGGGCTTTGTGTTAAATTTTTGGGCTAATTGATCTAAAAAGGCATCTATATCATAAATCGCTTGGGCTTTATTTTGCGCTAAGAGAGAAAGAGTTCCCTCACTCTCATAAAGCCGCTGGGGTAACACAAAGAGAGGCTTTTTTTGGGCTAGAGCTAAATGAGCGCTTGCCATAGAGCCGCTATTATGGCTTGCTTCTGGAATAATCACCAAATCGCTTAAAGCCACCACTAAACGGTTTCGTTCTAAAAATGAAAAACGATAAGGTTGAAAATTCTCTTGGTATTCACTCACAAGTAAGCCTTCTTTAGCAATGCGCGTAATGGTTGCATGATTACTTGGAGGATAAATTAAATCTAAACTACATGGAGAGATCATAATTGTATGGGGTAATGCATTTTTTTGGGCAATAATATCTACCCCAAAAGCCCCACCACTGACCACCACTCCCCCCATTTGCATAATGCCCTTTGCTAATTTAGCTGTGAGTTGCTGGGTGTAGACACTGGGTTTACGCGTACCTACTAGCGCGATTTTAAAAGGAGCGTTGAAAAGCTCTAAGCGACCCACATAGTATAAATTTTGCGGTGGATTTTTAAGATGCCCTAAGACTGTGGGTAGCGCGTTAAGTAAGGTGTAGTTAAAATGGCTTAATACGGGCAAGTTTGAGCCTTATCCCTTTCTAGCACAATTTCAACTTCTAAAGTATCAATATCGTGGTTAGAATTAGCCCGTACATCAATTTTACTTGTTTGGGTGTATTTTTGCACCACAGCCAAAATTTCTTTTTTCATGTCTTCAATATAAGGCAAGCGCATGCTGCGATCACAGGCTAAAACAAGTCTTAATCGGTCCTTAGCCACACTCGCGCTACTAGAGCTTTTAGAAAATCTAGCAAGCAAATTCATGCAAACCACCCCTTAATAGCCCCAACTAGACCTTTTTTAGCTTTAAATTCAGGAAAGGCAACCTCTTGACCCAAAAGGCGCTGTGTGATTCGTTTAAAAGCTAAAGCGCTAGGGCTTGAGCTATAAATAATGGGCTCTCCTGTGTTAGTGGCTGAAATGATCTTATCATCTTCGGGTACTAAACCAATAAGAGGCAAGGCTAGAATTTTTAATACATCTTCATTGGAAAGCATTTCTTGCTTTTCTACTAACTCAGGCTTGATACGGTTGATTAAAATATCTTTGATCATCTCTTGCCCCTCTTTAACCTTTTGACTCTTAGCATCAATAATTCCAATCACGCGATCGCTATCTCTGACACTGCTAACCTCTGGCGTTACCACAATAATAGCGCGATCGGCAAAGAGCATGGCATGTTCAAACCCGCTTTCAATCCCAGCAGGAGAATCTAATAAAATAAAGTCAAATTGGGTTCTAACTGCATCAAGTAATGCCTGCACTTTAGCCTTGTCTAAAATATTTTTATCCTTACTCTGTGAGGCGGGTAGGAAATAAAGGTCTTTGTTTTTTTTATCATTGATGAGGGCTTGGGGCAATTTACAGTTACCCTCCATCACATCTACAACATCATAAACGATGCGGTTTTCTAAACCTAAAATCATGTCTAAATTGCGCAACCCAATATCAAAATCAATTGCTAAGACTTTTTTGCCTTGCATGGCTAACCCGATGGCTAAATTAGCCGTAGTTGTACTCTTACCCACTCCCCCTTTGCCAGATGTAATTGTGATAACCACGAGTTCCCTTAATTCTTAAATAAATACCCGCGCAAATGCGCCCCGATTTGTTCTATAGGGTGGGTTTTAAAAGCTTTCTTATGGGCTTTTATTTGCGGATAACCCTGTTCTTTTTCCTCTAAAAATTGCCGTGTAAACGCGCCATTTTGAATACTCTTTAACACTTCTTGCATGCGTGTTTTAACACCAGCGCCTACAATTTTATCCCCACTCACAAGCCCGCCATATTCAGCCGTATTAGAAATATGATCTTGCATGCTAGCCACACCCTTAGTATAAATCAAATCTGCAATTACCTTAATTTCATGGATACACTCAAAATAAGCAATCTCCATTGGATAACCGGCTTCTACTAAGGTTTCAAATGCTTTCTCTAATAAAACCACCAGACCGCCACACAGTACCGCCTGTTCGCCAAAAAGATCGCCATGTGTTTCATCTTTAAAAGTGGTTTCTAAAATCCCCACACGGCCACACCCAAGAGCACAAGCATAGCCCAAAGCAATCTCTTTAGCATTTTGTGCGCTATTTTCTTGTTCTACTGCCATGAGAGCAAAAACCCCGCTACCTTGTTGATAAGTCTCACGCACCGCCTTACCCGTGCCCTTAGGCGAAACTAACACCACCCCCACCCCAACAGGTGCTTTAATTTGTTCAAAACAGATACTAAACCCATGGGCAAAAATTAAGGTTTGTCCGGGCTTAATATGGGGCGCAATTTCTTGGCGATAAATATCTCCATGGATTTCATCGGGTAAGAGTAAAACTAGCACATCACAAACTTGTACGCATGCACTAACGCTTAAAACTTCAAACCCATCACTCTTAGCGCGCGCAATGCTAGGGCTTGAAGGGTATAGCCCAATTTTTACATTTACTCCGCTATCTTTAAGATTAAGGGCATGGGCACGGCCATGCGATCCATAGCCTAAAATGGCAATCTTTTTAGATAAAAGTGCACCGGTATCTTGATTGGTGTAGATAGGCAAAGTTTTAAAAGGAGTGGACACAGGTTACCTTTTTGCACTATAATAGCCCCGTATTGTAGGAAAAAACAACTTAAGCTTTGTTTTATAGGAGGAGTTGTGCACCAAAACACCCAACTAGAGCTAAACTTTCTCCAAGACTTATTACTAGAAATTTTACAAGAATTTAGCCCGGCTAGCATCAATCATTTTTTGGCACTTAAAGAGTTATTTAGTAGCTCTGCCCCTCAAGAAATGTTGACAAAACAATTACAGGCTAGTATTGCCTCCGAACAGATTTTAGATGTGATTAAGGCCTTTTCTCTCTATAATATTTTGGCTAATATCATTGAGGAGCGCTACCAGAATAAACAACCCTCTTTGTTAGGCATTACACAGGCCTATAGCTCTCTTAAACAAGAAGGATTTACAGAGAAAACCCTGCAAGAGAAGTTTAGCCAAATTACTTTTTACCCCGTTTTTACTGCCCACCCCACCCAATCCATGCGCCGTACCTTCCTAGAAGCTATTTATGAAATGTATCAAGACCTCTCTACACTTTTTGATAACCCTTGTAGCCCCCATGCAACCAAACATGCTAAAGAGCGCCTAGCTTATCGCTTGCGTCTTTTATGGAATAGCCACCTTGTACGCCAAGAAAAACTAGAAGTACTCTTTGAGCTAGATAACTTACTTTATATTTTGGAAAACTCGCTTTTGTCCAGTTGTTTAGAGTTGTTCCAAGAAATCCAAGAGAAGTTAGAACAACCCTTAGAACATGCTCCAATTCAATTAGGTAGTTGGATAGGGGGCGATCGCGATGGCAATCCTACGGTGAGTAATGATCTAGTGCGCCAAGTGATCTTAATCCAACATGATTTAATCATCAATCTTTATTTAAAACAAATTAAAAAGTTACGCCGTGAGCTTTCTATTTCTGCTGATCTTTGCCCCATTTCAGAGGATTTAAAGGCAGATTTAGAAGCACATTATTCTAAACTGGATTTGACAAGTGCTAGGTTACACATTAAAGAGCCCTTTAGAGCCAAGTTAGTTTTAATGGAGTTAAAGCTAAAAAACCGCCTCATTGCTCTAAATTCCCCTCTACCTATAGATTTCGCTTACCAAGATGCTCAAGAATTACTGGCAGATATTACGCTACTACTTAAAAATCTCAAACCAAGTTTACAGCGCTCTTTATTGCATTTCAAGCACTTGGTACTTTTAGGTGGGTTTCATTTATTGCGCCTAGATTTTAGAGAACATAGAGAGGTTTTTCTTTATGCCGTGAGTGAGGTTTTTAGCCTGCTTGGTTTGTGCTCTGGTTTTCATAGTCTAGGAGAAGATCAAAAATTAGAAATTTTAGATCATGCCCT
The DNA here is from genome assembly GCF_026000295.1 of Helicobacter suis HS1. NCBI lineage: Bacteria > Pseudomonadati > Campylobacterota > Epsilonproteobacteria > Campylobacterales > Helicobacteraceae > Helicobacter > Helicobacter suis. The sequence continues at coordinate 155,603 of NZ_AP026769.1, forward strand.
TAGTTTAGAACCTCTAGCTCTTTCTACACTATTGCCTAAAGTGAGTGAGGAGTGTAAACGCCTCTTAGAGGCTTTTCTAACAATTATATGGGCAAAGATTAGAATTGCTAAGCCTACCTTTGCCTCTATTATTGTCTCTATGACCACTCAAGCTAGCGATTTGCTTTGTGTGTTATGGCTGGCTAAGCAGGCTAGATTAAATCACCCTTACCAAATCTACATCACCCCCCTTTTTGAAACCATCAACGATCTCAACCATGCCCCACGAATTTTACAAACCCTATACGCCAATTCCCACTATAAAGCCTATCTAAAAAGCATGGATAATAAACAAGAGATCATGATTGGCTATTCAGACTCAAGTAAAGATGGGGGGATATTTGCCAGTAATTATAATCTTTACATCGCTATTAGTGAGCTCATGGCTTTAGGAAAAGAATTAGACATTCAGTTTATTTTATTCCATGGACGCGGGGGGAGTGTGAGTCGTGGGGGTGGGAGTTTAGAAGATGCCCTTTTAAGCGCGCCTCTTTATAGCGTGCAAGATACCTTAAAAATCACCGAACAAGGCGAAGTGATTAGTTCTAGATATCTCAACGCCACTAGCGCACATAAAAACCTCTCTAACATCATGGGCGCTTTGTTGAAAAAATCTATTTATGATACACATGGTATTTCTCCACCTAAAAGTCTAGCCACACAAACCATGCAAACCCTCTCTACTCTCTCTTATCAGACCTACCGCCAACTATACACCATGCCCGGTTTTTTAGACTATTTTAAATACGCCACCCCCATTACCTTTATCCAAGAACTCAATCTTGGCTCTCGCCCGGCTAAGCGCAAGGAAAGTAGCTGTATTGAGGATTTACGGGCAATCCCTTGGGTCTTTGCTTGGACTCAAAACCGCAGTATTTTGCCCGCTTGGTATGGGGTGGGTAGTGCTTTGCAAAGTGTGCCTTTAGAACACTTACGCGATCATTACCAAGAGGGAGGGTTTTTTAAGGTCGTGTTAGATAACATCGCTCAGGTGCTTTTAAAGGTTGATCTAGACATTGCTAAACAATACCACTGCTTTGCCCTACACACTCAAAATGCGACTAAGATTTGGGAATGCATTGAAAGAGAGTATCAAATAACCTTGCGCTTAGTATTAGCGGTACGCTTAGAAACAAAACTTTTAGAAAAAGACCCGCTGATACAACAAGGTATTTTATTTAGAAAACCTTATATCAACGCTCTAAACTGCTTACAAATTGAGCTCATTAAAGTCTTTGATCAAGCAGATAGCCTAAAGCAGGCAAAATTAAAGCTAGCCATAGAAAGTACTTTAATAGGCATTGCCCAGGGGCTACGCAATACCGGTTAGGAGTTTTAAATGGTTTGGATTTTTTTAGTATATGCAGCGATGGCTTCTTGGTTGCAGGCCTTAGCCATTGAGACCACCACAGATATTTTTTTAAGAAAGCAAAAATCAGGGCATTTTAGCGGAGTGGTTCTTTACAAAAACACCCCCCAAAAACATTTAATAGTAAAGGGGACTTATAACATTGCAGGCAATACACTTACTTTAAAAGCCACCCAACTTAAAAGGTTGCCCCTTAAAAAATATTCCAAATCTCAGATTTATCCTCTCTCACAAGTACAAGCCTCTGAACAACTGGGTAGTATTTTACCCTCTAAAATTAGCAAGGGTACACATATTTATTTTAAAGAACTAGGTACGCAAAAAGTGTCAAGTATTTTGGGTATGGGTGATTTAAACTCGTACTCTAACTCCAAAACCTCTCATTTTACCTCATCTGCCCACCGGGTAACAAGATTTAGCACAGACCCTACAAAAATAACACGCAACCAACAGAGCCCACAAACCCAAACCACCCTCACAGAATCTAATACGCGTTTTTCTAAACCTAGTTCTCTAGCTACTTTAAGCACCAAAAGTACACCTACAAGCAGACGCACAAGAACTTCTAGCGCGTCAAAAACTTCTAGCACGCGTGCGCGCTCTACTCGCACCGGTACTACCTCGCGTACAACAAGTACAACTAAACGCACCAGTAAAACTTCTAAAACTTCTAGCCGTTCTACTAGGGCTTCTTCTAATCAAGGTTATAATAATACCTCCCCTGCCCTACAAGACTCACAACCCTACACCTCTAATTCTGCTAATAGCCAAGATTTAACAATCTCTAATCCCTCTGATAACCAACCAAGTTATGTTTCTCCTGATGATAATATCTTGCTCCCTATGCCTCAAAGCCCAAGCCCTACACAAATAACAGCCACCCCGTCTAATGCCTCTATCTCCAAACAATTAGAAACGCAAAATACCCCAATAGATTTAGATTCTACTAATGATGATACCCAAGAAGTGGCCTGTGGTTATTGGACTTATGAAGATGATAAATTACAAGCTATCCGCCCTACTTTGGTGCGTCGTTTAGATAGAACTAGCGGGCAGTATTTAGATATTAGCCCTTGTAATTTTGATAGCACGCATGGCAAAAGCGGTAAAATCATTTTAGCCTACACACAACTACCCGATCAAATTCAAGAATTTGCCCCCGTTAAAACCACGCACACTTTCACACTCAGCAAAGCCAATTACTCAGAAAAATTATGCTACCGCGCTAGAACCCGTCAATGCTTATATATTGAGCCTAATAGTGTGCAAGAGTGGACAAGTACCTACTTAACAACTACTATTAGAACCACCAAAACCTATAAACGCCCGCCCCAAGTAGGGAGTGATACCTCCACAGAATATAAACAAATCTTAGATGAGAATAAAGCAGAGCGCAGCACGGTTATTAATAAAGACGATCTACACCTAAGCCCGCAATTTATGGAATTTGTAGAGGTGTATGAGGGAAAGTATTTAGATAGCAACACAGCTAACGCACCAGAATATTTAGCTTGGAAAGAAAAAGTAGTGCGCCCTAATCAAGGTACATGTAGCCAGTATGCAATTGAAGAACTTAGCCGCAATAAAAATGTACTGCCCAGTATCCACAATACCAAAATTGTGTGTGTAAAAAGTGGGGATTATCTGCTAGATCAAAATACGCCATAGATTAATACAGCGCGCTCTGTTTCAGAAAATTTTAATTATATTGTTGTAATATCCCCATGTTTTATTAAAAAAAACGGATTTTTATTACTAAATCCTTCGCCTCAAGTTTCAATGATCTTTCCTGCCTTCTAAAATTTTTAGAACAAGGAGTTTTAGTTGCATAAAAAATTATACTGGGTTTTAATGGCTAGTTTGGTTACTCAAGCAACTCTAGTGGCTAAGGATAAAACCTACACTTTAGGTAAAGTCTCTACATCGGGTCAAAAAGATAAAACAGATTACTCCGGCCATGTCAATCTAGGTTATAGCGGGATTACAGCCCCTAAGAGTTGGCAAGATGAAGAGGTTAAAAAATACACCGGTAGCCGCACGGTGATCTCTAATAAACAACTTACCCAAACCGCTAACCAAAGCATTGAAGAGGTTTTACAAAATGTCCCGGGAATGCAGGTTAGAAATACAACAGGTGTAGGCGCGATGCCCTCGATTCAAATTAGAGGCTTTGGCGCAGGTGGCTCAGGGCATAGCGATGCAACACTAATGTTGGTTAATGGCATTCCTGTTTACATGGCTCCCTACTCTCATATTGAATTAGATATTTTCCCGGTTACTTTCCAAGCCGTAGATCGCATTGATGTGATTAAAGGCGGGGGAAGTGTGCAGTATGGGCCTAATACTTATGGGGGGATTGTTAATATCATCACTAAACCCATTCCTAAGCACTGGGAAAGCCAAGTAGCAGAGAGAGTTACCTATTGGGCTAAGGCTAGAAATGCCGGTTTTGCTAGCCCTCCTTCAAATACAGGCGATTCCTCTTTTCTAAAGTCTTTAAGTAATAATATGCTTTATAACACCTATGTAAGAAGTGGAGGCATGATTAATAAACACTTTGGTGTGCAGGCACAGGCTAACTGGGTTAACGGGCAAGGTTTTAGAGATAATAGCCCAACTAATATCCAAAACTACTGGCTTGATGGAGTCTATGACATTAATGAAAAAAATGGGATTAAAGCCTACTACCAATACTATAAGTTTAATATCGCCCAGCCCGGAAGCCTAAGTAGCCAAAACTACCAACAAAATCGTTTTATGAATCAACGCCCCTTTAATGCCAAAGGTGGGCGATCGCAACGCTTTGGGATTGTGTATGAAAACCACTTTGGCGATTTAGATAAGATAGGTGGGACTTTTAGTTTCACTTATTATGGGCAGTTCATGACAAGAGATTTTCAAGTGAGCTCTAGTTATAACAGCGCTAATATGGTTGAGTGTTTTAGCACAGAAAGCTGTACAGCTCAGGGTCTTGCTGGTTATAACTTAGCCATGCCCTATTATGCGACTAACTATCATGGCTGGGCAGAGGTAGAAAACCCCGTGCGATCTATTAATAATGCCTTTGAACCCAAAGTTAATTTAGTGGTTAAGAGTGGCAAGATTAAACAAACTTTTATTATGGGTTTGCGCTTCATGACAACAACCTTTCTCCAACGCCAGTATATGAACACTAATGAGTGCGCCACACAGACTAGCGGTGAAGGGAAAGGTTTTTTATGTGCGGGGGCAAATGTGATGAGTGGTTGGCAACCCCATATCAAACACGGATTATATCATAACTGGAATGATTGGCACAATAACTACACCGCGATTTATTTAAGCGATCGCATTGAAACGAGCAACGGGCGCTTTTTTGTCGTACCCGGTTTGCGCTATGCTTTAGTACAATATAACAATGAGAACGCCTCTAATTGGGTTTCTATCCCTGAGAATGATTTAAAAAAGATCAAGCACATGAATAACTGGATGCCCTCAGCTAATATTGGCTTTATTCCGGTACAAGGCGATCACACTGTGCTTACTTATTTTAACTTCCAGCGCAGCTATGTTCCCCCCCAATTAGATGTTTTAAGTTATGGTGGGGCGGAGTATTTCACCCAACACTTTGATGAGGTAGAGGCCGGCGCGCGTTATACTTATAAAGAAAATTTTAGTTTTAATGCTGATTACTTCCGCATTTGGGCACGCGATTTTGCAACAGGTCAGTATTCTGTTTACACCAGTGGCCCGATGAAGGGCAATGTACGCCCGGTTGATGGCTATTCTCAAGGCGTAGAGCTAGAGATGTATTATAGACCAATTAAAGGATTACAATTCCATGCGGCCTTTAACTACATTGATACCCGTGTTACAAGCCATAGCCCTTTAACAGATTTAAACGGCGATGTACTCCCCGGCACAAGTTACAATAAACATTTCCCCTTTGTAAGCCCCTATCAGTTTATTTTTGATGCGCGCTACACCTATGCTAAAACCACCTTTGGACTCTCTAGCTATTTTTATAGCCGTGCTTACAGTGGGATTAGCAATAGCACAGCGGGGGGTTATTATGGAACGCAGTATTATAGCGGAGGGAATAATTTTGAAAGTGTAAACAATAGTGGTTATCAATGTGCAGAGTGGTGTATGACCCAACATGAAGGGCTCTTGCCTTGGTATTGGGTGTGGAATATTGAAATAAGCCAGATATTCTGGGAAAGTGGGAGACATAAAATTGTGGGGAGTTTACAGGTGAATAATATCTTTAACATGAAATACTTCTTTACAGGTATTGGCTCTAGTCCAGCAGGGTTACAATCTGCCCCCGGGCGCTCGGTTACGGTGTATTTGAGTTATCAATTCTAAGGCAAATTTAAAGAGATAGGGTATAATGCCCACATTTTCATTAAAAGGTTAGCGATGTTACGATCTCTTTACAGTGCGACAACAGGCATGTTAGGACAACAAACCCATATTGACACCACTTCTAACAACATTGCCAACGTTAATACGGTGGGTTTTAAACGGCAACGGGCAGATTTTAACGATCTATTTTACCAAGCTTTACAGTATGCCGGTACCTCTACTTCTGATACCACTAGATCGCCAAATGGTATTGAAGTAGGCTTAGGGGTGCGCGCTGCTAGCGTAACTAAGATGTTTTCTCAGGGTAGCCCTAAAGAGACAGAAAATAACTTAGACATCGCCATTACTGGTAAGGGCTTTTTTCAGATTCAAATGCCTGATGGCTCCACTGCTTATACCCGTGCAGGTAATTTTAAAATTGATGATCAAGGTAACATGGTTACAACAGAGGGGTATTTACTCATTCCACAAATCACCTTCCCTCAAGACACCACCCAAATTAGTATCGGGGTAGATGGCACGGTTAGTGTTACACAGGGCAATGCAAGTACTTCTAATGTGATAGGCCAGATTACCTTAGCTAATTTTATTAACCCGGCTGGTTTGCATGCTTTAGGGGATAATCTTTTAGCAGTAACTTCAGCTAGTGGACCGGCTATTGTGGGTAATGCTAATAGCGATGGCTATGGGCAATTACGGCAGGGTTTTTTAGAATTAAGCAATGTACGCCTAGTAGAGGAGATGACCGATCTAATCACAGCTCAAAGAGCTTATGAAGCCAACTCAAAGACTATCCAAACGGCAGATAACATGCTCCAGACGGTTAATAGCTTGAAACGATAAGAGGGGTTATTCCCCTATTCTTTCCAACTTCTTAATAATTTTCTCATAGCTATATTCTTGGATTGTGCCGTGTAATTCTTGTGTTATCTTGTAATAATAGTCTGGATCACCTAAAAGTGCATTTATCTTATCTGCCATTTGTTCTGGAAGTGTTACAACAAGCTCTGCACACAATTCTTTAACATTACCCACATCGGTACAGATAAAGGGGATACCAAATTGCATGCTTTCTAAAATCACCATAGGAAAAACCTCTGCATGGCTTCCATGTAAAAACAATATTTTCTTTTTAGCATGGCACTTAGGAAGGTAGTCATCAATTCCATAAAAAAAATACACTTGTTTAAACCCATGTTGGCAATCTAATTGCTCTTTGAGATTCTTAAGACTTTCTAAAGTATTACCTGTATCTAGGTTTCCACAAAAAATGAGGGGGATACTGACTTGACTTAAATAGTAAGCTCTAAGCACAAAATCTTGTCCCTTCTCTTTGTAATAGTTAGAGACATTAAGCACATAGGGTTTTAAAAGAAGGTCTGCTAGTTGTTCTGTTGTTCTGTTGTTCTGTTGTTCTGTTGTTCTGTTGTTCTGTTGTTCTGTTGTTCTGTTGTTCTGTTGTTCTGTTGTTCTGTTGTTCTGTTGTTCTGTTGTTCTGTTAAGGCGCTTGTAATGGTTTTAGGTGGGCAAATGTCTTTTTCAAATACACCATTTGGCAGAATATCTACAGAACAATAAGGTTTAAGATAAGTGTAGGCATGGCTATTTTTGTGCAGAAAATAAACACAATCGTAATATTTAAGAGTTTTCTTTAATTTGTGCCGTAGCCAAGCAATGTAGTACTTTTGCTTGTAGCGCTTAGAGTTAAAATAAAAACGCCTAATAATATCTTTAATCCTCTCTTTATACCCTAATGCCCATTCATGCATAAGACTATACAAGTGGCTGAAGGGAAATGCATGGTTTGAAAGCTATGATGGTAGAGAGATGCTACCTGAGGAGCTAGGTTGTTATGCCAGCCAATATATGCTTTGGATCAAATGTATAGAGTCTAATAAACCTATCTGTATTTTAGAAGATGACTTTGGATTGCAACATAATTTTTATGAAAGTTTGATAGACTGCCTCTCAAGTCCGTTTGATTTAGTACGGCTTTGGGTCTCTTTAGATAAATTCCCACTAGAGATAGAACTTAACTTTCCTTCTCTAGTAATTTTTGTCTCCCCATACATGCCTGTTGTGATCACATATACTAAATGCCCTGCCTTAGCAAGCGCCAAAGTCAACCCATAATCTGCGCTAGCTAATCCAGTTTGTAGAGGGTGGTATTGTTCGGTTGTAAAAAGAATGGTCATAAAAATTCCTTGTTTTTAGACGATTATAGCCACTACGATCTGAAAGGATACCCGTGCTAGATTCCCTAGATATTTACGTTATCTCTCTAAAAAATAGCAAAAGGTACGCCACTTGCCAAGCTGTTGTAGACAATCCACCGCTAAACAACCACCCTATTAAGTTCACTTTCCATATGTTTGATGCCATTGACAAACACAGCCACTATTTTAAAAAAGATTTGGGTTATACCGGGCTTATTGAAAATGTTTATAATCCCAAGTGGCTGAAGGGAAATGCATGGTTTGAAAGCTATGATGGTAGAGAGATGCTACCTGAGGAGCTAGGTTGTTATGCCAGCCAATATATGCTTTGGATCAAATGTATAGAGTCTAATAAACCTATCTGTATTTTAGAAGATGACTTTGGATTGCAACATAATTTTTATGAAAGTTTGATAGACTGCCTCTCAAGTCCGTTTGATTTAGTACGGCTTTGGGCGGGGTTTAGCTATGGAGTAGATGGCTTTACCTCCATCATTAGTACCCAACATGGGGAGCAAGTGTGCTTAACAGATCCGGAAAAAGAAATTATTTTCTTAAAACATTTCTACTTTTCTGTGCTAGACACTTATGGCAACATGGCTTACTACATCACCCCTAAAGCGGCAAAAATCCTGGTGAGTCTTAGTCTTCACTGGTACGAACCAGTCGATCAGTTCTTTAATAAAGTGCATGCCCACAAACTCCCTTGCATGCTTTATATCCCTTTTAGCGTGCTTCCTGATACCCATAACACACAATCTACAATCTACTCCCAAGAAAATGCTACTTTACTCAAAAACGATCCCATCTATAAGAAAAAAACAAAAGTAAGCTACTGGAGAATTTTATTTGAAAAAATACGCAGAATATACTATTACCACTATTTTGTGAGAAAATACGCGTCCTTAACAGATTAGACAATCAATTCTTGAGAAATTTTTTCGTAAGTGTAGTTTTTGACTCTAGTGTGTAGGTTTTCGGCCATGCTGTTGTAATAATCGGGGTTATTTAATAGATGGTCGATCATGTGAGCCATTCCTAAAGAATTTTTAACCACTAAATCTGAGTCAACACCCTCCCCTATACAGATAGTTGGCACTCCAAAAGAAAGACTCTTTAAAACCATAAAAGAGAGACTTTTATAAGAATACAAAGAAGCAGCGTGTAAAAATAGGGTAGCACCTTGGAGCAACTCTAAAGCGCGCTCCTCTCCTACATGAAGAAAATAAACTTCTTTATAACCATGTTGTGCATCTAGTTTAGATTTATAAGCTTGTACAGATTGTAGGTTATAACCTGAAACCTGGCCACCAGCTAATATAAACGGGAGTTTTGTACTGCTAGCATAGAAGGCATCTAAAAGTAAAGTGTGCTGTTCACTTAGAAAGTGTGCCAAAGCTAAAAGATAGGGGCACTTTTTCCAATCTTGGTTAGGGGTAGTACTTTTTAAAATCTTAGCAGGATGGATATCTTTTTCAAAAATACCATTTGGCAAAACACCTATATTGGAGCAATAGGGGGTAAGATAGGTATCAATGTGGCTTTGTGGGTGTGGCAAGAAAAAGACCTTATCAAAATACTTCAAGGATATTTTAATTTTGTGCCTGAGTGTGGGAAGAGTGAAAATTTTGTCATAAATATCAGGCTTGTAAAAGAAATACTTCAAACCTTTTGTAATGGAGTTGAAAATAATTTTTTTGATATAAGCCTTGCGCCCTCTACTCTGAATGTTAACTAAAATCCATTCCTCATGGACTCTCACAACTTTCCTTTTAGCTTTGAGAGTAGGAAGAGAGTCTAAAATTAATAAAAAACTCCATGAGCAAAGTCCAGAAATCACTAATAGATCGCATGTAAAAGAATTTACAAAATTTTGGTAGGCTTCACACTCACCCACATAACCCCCACAAGAAGATTTTAAGGCAATGTCAAATTCTAACACAAACAGGTTAGTTTCTATTTCTGTGGCCTCTTTATCGTTGATATAATGGACTACCCCTTCTCTCTTTATTTTAAGACCATCTGCAGAGTGGCTAGAAGTGATCACATAAACTTGATGTCCCTGCCTGGCAAGCACAGATGTTAAACCATAATCTAGCATGGCTGTTTCAGTAGAGAGAGGGTAGAATTGCTCCGCACAAAAAAGAATGATCATTGTGTTCCTTTAAAAACGGCCATTCTACAATAAATCAGAACAACACTTGCCTACTATATCACTCCAAAAGCTGCTCAAGCTTTTATAAGTGCAAGCCAATTATTTACAGAACCTGTAGATATGTTTTTACTAGAATCTCATAAGCACAAAATCCCTTGTTTTACCTATGTCCCCATGAGTGTTAGTTGGCTTAAAAAATGGCTCTCGGCGTGCTTACTGCCAAGCTATGGTAGAAAACCCTCCACAGAATTACTATTCTTTGGACTTTCGTTTCCATATCTTTGATGCCATTGACAAACACAGCCATTACTTCTCAAAAGATTTAGGTTATACAGGATTTATTGAAAATTCTTACTCAGCTCAAAAGTTAAAGTACAGCAGTTGGTTTTTAAGTGGAGAGGGTAGAGAAATATTGCCTGAAGAACTGGGCTGTTATGCTAGCCATTATTTTTTGTGGCTAAAGTGTATTACACTTAATAAGCCTATAGTGGTATTAGAAAGTGACGCAGAATTGTTACCCAATTTTTATCAGAGTTTAATAGATTGTCTTAACAACCCATTTGATTTTGTACGCCTAGTTACGAGGCTTGAAAAACCTGAGAATTCTGCAATACTAAAATTCTTTTAGCTAATTCTAAGGGGGTATACTCCAATCACACCCAAAGACATCAAAATCGCCATTTAAATGCTCTAAGTAACCAGAACAACACTTGCCTACTATATCACTCCAAAAGCTGCTCAAGCTTTTATAAGTGCAAGCCAATTATTTACAGAACCTGTAGATATGTTTTTACTAGAATCTCATAAGCACAAAATCCCTTGTTTTACCTATGTCCCCATGAGTGTTAGTTGGCATTCCAATCACTTAGACTCCTCAATCGTTACTCCAGAAAATGTTGCAACTATATGTGCGCTCCAAAAAAAGCTGAAAGGACTAGTAAGAAGTTGCAAGGTTGCCTTATGGTCACGCATTGCTAATTTTAGAAAATCATGTAAGTTGCCAAAGTCCAAGGCGCGCCACTAAAACCAATGAGGGCTTTTGCAGTGCAAAGGAACAGTCATCTTATAGTTTACCGCTTGGTTTTTTCATGCACTAAGCGTACAAGTTCTATAGCTATTGTGCGGGGCAAATCAGCCAACATGCCATGCCCTAAATTAAAAATAAAGCCCGGATTTTTGCCCATCACTTCTAAAATGTGCATAACACCCTCTAACATCGCCTCTTGATTATAAAGTCGTGCAGGTTCTAAGTTTCCTTGCAAAACATAACGGTGCCCTAAAATTCTTTTAGCTAATTCTAAGGGGGTACTCCAATCACACCCAAAGACATCAAAATCGCCATTTAAATGCTCTAAGTAACCAGAAATACCCTTAGGGAATACAATAATGGGGATAGTTTTGTGCATGGTTTTAAGGGTGTGGGTGATTTTTTGGATATAAGACCAACCAAATTCTAAATAGGCTTTGCATTCTAAAGCATTTGCCCACGAATCAAAGAGCATGATCGCATCGGCTCCAGCCTTAATTTGCATGGAAAGATAGCCTATGATCTCTGTACTTAGCATGTCTAATAGAGTATGCAAAAGTTTAGGGTCTGTATAGAGGAGTTTTTTACTTTTATGATAAGTCTTACTCCCTTGAGATTCAATCATGTAAGTTGCCAAAGTCCAAGGCGCGCCACTAAAACCAATGAGGGCTTTGCTAGGCTCTAGCTTAGCGCGTACACTAGATAAAGTATCATAGACAAATTCTAATTTTTGATAGGCGGTGTGTAAAACTTGAATGTCTTCTAAACTTTCTATACCTCGTAAAAATTTAGGTCCAAAACCGGGGACAAATTCTAAAGGCAAACCCATAGTATGGGGCAATATCAGAATATCGCTAAAAAGAATGGCCGCATCTACATCTAAGATTTCTACCGGTTGAAGAGTAATAGTACTTGCTAGATCAACATTAGCACATAAATCTAAAAAGTTCTTAGCCTGTTTTCTAATCTCTTGGTATTCACTTAAATAACGACCGGCTTGGCGCATCATCCAAATAGGGGTATAGGGGGTTTGTTTACCTAAACAGGCATCAATAAAAACCATTCAATTCCTTTAATTGAGGTTTAGCACTAGCGCGCATATACTCTACAATTTTCCCATGGAAGCGCGCATAAATAGCGGCTAGATCTAGTTTGTATTCATAAAGGGCGAGGACTTTATCTAAATTATTAGTAATGCCTTGCATAAAAAACTTTTGTAACATGCCATAGTCTTTAATGTCTAACCCTAGTGATAATAAAAACTGGTAAGTGTAGCGATCCACCACCATAACCGGCCGTAAACAAGCATAATTTAAAATTGCATCTGCACTTTCTGGACCAATTCCTAACTGTTTTAAAAGCCACTCACGGTTAACTTGTTTTTGAAAGGTTTTAAAATCCTGAAAATCTCTTAAAATATTTTGGCTAAGCAAACACACATAGCGCGCCTTTTGGCGATAAAACCCGCTAGGGACAATATGGGGGATTAGTTTTTCTATGGAGATTGTGGCTAGATCGTGTAGCGAAGCGTTAGAATCAGCGCTTAAAATCCCGGCTAACTTAAGATTTTCTAAAGATTTAAGCACCTGTTTAAAACGCGTATTCTGGGTTAAGATAGCCCCTAAGATCACTTCAAACTCACCAGCAGAGGGCCACCACAAAGCAGGCGCATTTTTGAGTAAATCTAAGTTTTTAAGCGCGCGTAGAATTTCTAAACTAGAGAGCATTAGATGAAACGCACCAAAACCATGCCGCTAAAGGCATTATTTTTATAAATTTCAATGCGATAAATCTTGCCCTGCCTATCAATGGAAAATTTCTTCTCCAAATCCTTATAGGCAATACTCACCCCCACTTCATTAGGTAATTTTTTGCCATCATTAAGCGAAAAACCAATGACATTTACCCGGTAACCCTCCTTAGGCAAAACCTTAAAGGCTTCTTTAACCTCTAAAATGCTAGCCGGTGTAGCTGTTTTGATTTGCCCATCTACTTCTATTTGGATATTTCTGAGGCTGTGATCAAAATTTAAATATAGGGGGGTTAGGCGAGTCATGAGTTTATTACCATATTTGAGCCAAATTTTGTTTTTGTGGGGCAAGAGACCTAAAATGTAACTTTGAGAATCTAAGCTATTTTTATCTATGGCAACATGCTTAGGGAAGGGAAAAAATTTAAGTCGGGGGCGCAAACCATAGAGGGGTAATAAAATATTTTGATTAAGAGTAAGGGTGAGGGTTTTATCATTGATAAGGCGGTATAAATCAGCAGGTTTGAGGGTAAAATCTTTGGTATAGGTAATTCCTAATTGTTGCATCAAACCCTCAATTGCTAAAAGGTGGTAATAAACCCGTTCATTAAGAGGTAATTCTTTACTAGCTTCATGGGCAAAGGCGGGTTTTTTATGCCGGATAGCAAAATAGGTTAGCGCTTTTTCCATCTCTTTATCCCCCCTAGCGGTGTGGGTATTGCGAATATAATGCCGGTGGAGGGATTTGAGTAGAAATTGGTTGATGTGGTGTGTGGTGTTACGCGATATACGGCCTAAATGCCCGAATTTTACATGGGGGAGTTCTTCTTGATCAATAATGAAAGAATTACCCCAACGCTTAGGGTTAAGCAAGAGACTTTGATAGGAGGGGCGATAAAACCCACTGCCATCATGGAGGTGTAAGATCACATTAACCTCAGAATTCATAATCGCTGCTTTAATAGATTGGATTAAAGCATACTCTGGATCATGGCGGCTGATATAGGCAAACTTGCGGTTTAAATCCCCATAAACACCGCGGTGGTTGCGTAGCATAGAATACCGGTTAAGCACAGGCACCACCCACACATTACCCGATAAGATTTTATAGTGCATTAAAAAGATATTAGTGGTGTTAAACCCACCCGGCTCATCACCTTGAATCCCACCCATTAAGAGCAAGGTAGGGGCTGAGTTGTCCCCCTGTTTTTTAAATACATGGATACTAGCAGCCTTTAAAGAAGCGACACAGATAAGCAATAAAGAGAAAATAACTTTCATGGGCCTTCTTCTACATCAAAATAAGCCGCCATTATACCTAAAACTCAACTAATCGCGTTGTATTTAAAAGGAATAAAAAATGCTTGTTTAACCTATCTTGTAGCAAAGGATAAAAATGTTAAAACAAGACATGTTGCAGGCTTTTGAGAAACACTTAGGCGCGGTGGATACGCAAGAACTAGAAATGTTAGATACCCGGCAAAAATCTAGCAGAATTGAAAAATTTAGCCATGAAATTAAAAGTCTTAATGAAAGCATAGGGGCTTTACAAGTCTTACAGATTGCTTGTAATAAACTTCTTAAATTAGTTCCCTTATCAGATACGCAAGAAGGGCGTATGCAGATGCAAGGAGTTATAGATAAGGCGCAGTTTTTAGGCCATGTACTTTTTGATACACCCCTAATAGTTACGCTAGAGCAGACAAATCTAAGTATAGAGGTTAATAATCCTCTAAAGAGGGCTACAAATGTAGAGGTTTATCTACAAGAAAAGCTAAGAGAAATTAAAAAGGCGTTGTTACAAATCCAAGAGAGTGTTAGCTCTAAACAAGTCTTTAGAAAAACCCCCACTCTTAATACGCCTAGTTTTAATAAGGATACTTTAGACTTCATGAAAACATCTTAACACCCTTTGGAGGGGGAAATTCTAAGATTTAAGTACGGCTAGTTATATTACCTACTCAAACAAATAAAGGTTAGTTTTTGGAGGGCAATACGGGCGTTTGGCACTTTAAAAAACCCGTAGCGATCAATATTAGGTTTTTTAATGTAAAATGGCAGTTTGCAAAAACAAAGTAGGAGCGATAATGGCAGAGATCAGTCGGAGAGATTTTTTAGGCATGGCGCTTTCAGGAGTTGCCGGCGTGGGAGCACTTGCCGGATTAGTGGCGATGAAAAAAACTTGGGACCCTTTGCCTAGCGTGGTGTCTGCAGGCTTTACAACCGTAGATGTTTCTGGAATGCAAGAGGGGAGCTTTTCTGCTGTGGAGTGGCGGGGCAAACCGGTTTATATTATCAAGAAAAAAGCGGGAATGAATTTTGATGCCAAACGGGATTTTAAAATCAGTGGGGGGGTTTTTACAGTGGGCGTACAAATCTGTACGCATTTGGGTTGTATCCCTAATTTTGAATCCATTGAAAAAGGCTTTTTATGTCCTTGCCATGGGGGAAGATTTACCAGCGATGGAGTCAATATCGCCGGTACACCTCCGCCTAAACCTTTTGAAATCCCCCCCTTTAAATTAGAGGGCAGCAAGATCACCTTTGGGGAAGTGGGGCAGGAGTATCAAACTATGGTTGCACACGCATAAGGAGAGGTTATGGCAGAGTTTAAAAAAGCAGAAGGCATAGGAGACTGGCTCGATCAAAGACTTGGGATTAAAAAACTCACCAAAGTCTTGATGACAGAATACTGGATACCCAAAAACATTAACTTCTTATGGGCTATGGGGGTGATTTTACTTGTCCTTTTTACGACTTTGGTGATCTCAGGCATCTTTTTGTTGATGTATTACAAGCCGGATGCCAAATTAGCCTATGACAGCGTAAATTTTACGATCATGCAAGAAGTGGCCTTTGGTTGGCTGTGGAGGCATATCCATGCCACAGCTGCTAGTATGATCTTTGTGATTATCTATATCCATATGTTTGTGGGTATCTATTATGGCTCGTATAAAAAGGGACGGGAGATGATCTGGATTTCAGGCATGCTCTTATTTGTAGTCTTTAGCGCAGAGGCCTTTAGTGGCTACATGTTGCCCTGGGGACAGATGAGTTACTGGGCTGCCTCTGTGATCACCGAGCTTTTTGGCAAAATCCCAGTTATAGGCCCTGATCTTTTAGTGTGGATTAGAGGGAATTATGTAGTAGCCGATGCAACTCTTACTCGCTTTTTTATGTTGCATGTTTTCTTATTGCCTGTAGTCATTATTATGATTATTTGCATGCATTTTTATTCTTTGCGTATCCCGCATGTCAACAACCAAGAGGGCGATGTACTAGATTTTGAAGAGGAGGAGAAAAAATATAAAGAGGGGCATAAAAAAGAATCTAAAGTGATCCCTTTTTGGCCTGTATTTTTATCCAAAGATATTTTTGTAATCTGTGCCTTCATGGTCTTTTTCTTTTATTTGGTGTGCTACCACTACGAGTTTGCCATGGACCCTATTAACTTTGAGCGCGCTAATAGCCTTAAAACCCCGCACCACATTTACCCCGAATGGTATTTCCTCTGGAGTTATGAGGTGTTGCGTGGTTTCTTCTTTAATGGAAACTTAGGTTTGGTGGCTTTTGGAATAGCCCAGATTATCTTTTTCCTTTTGCCCTTTTTAGATAATAGCCCTGTGGTTAGACCCGCTCACAAACGCAAAGCTTTTCAGGTGTGGTTTTGGTTGCTTGTAATAGATATGATTGTCTTAACGATCTTTGGCAAACTCCCGCCTGTGGGCAATAATAAATATGTCGGGTTAGTGGCCTCTTTAACTTTCCTTGCGCTTCTCTTTATTGTTCTGCCTTTGATTAGCCGGGCTGAGAAGAAAGGAGAGTAGGTTATGAAAGAACTTAAGATTTTAGCACTCTTAATTATTGTCATAGGCGCGCTTTACTATGGGGTAGAACCTTATGCCCACTCGGTGATGGAACCAAAGACAGCCCCCGCAGATTTTGCCTTTAAGGATTTAAAACCGATTGATTTAAGCAAGGGCGATGCGAGTAAGGGCAAAAATTTAGTAGCGCAAAACTGCACCGCCTGCCATGGCATTTCTAGCCAAAAAATCAAAGCGCCTATGGATGCAAAGAGTGCCGGCTCAAGCTTTGGGGTGGTCCCTCCTGATCTTTCCGGCGTTGCTAGCGTGCTTAACCCCCAGTTTTTAGCCCACTTTATCAAAGACCCCACTAAGGCAACCAAACTCACCCATAAATACAAAGACAACCACCCCTATCCTATGCCTGCCTTTGCCCAGTTTAGCGATCAAGATTTAGCCGATATTGTGGCTTATTTAAAATCTATCGCGCCTAAAAAATTAGGAGAAAAGGCTGTTTTTGAACAGGCTTGTATGCGTTGTCATAGCATGAAATATGCCAAATTAAAAGCCACCACTGATCCTGCTGATTTGCACCGCTATTTAGGAGCGGCCGTACCCGATCTTTCTATGATGATTAGAAGTCTTGGGCGCGAAAAATTAGAGGTGTTTATCAACGATCCACAAAAACTCTTGCCCGGTACAGCCATGCCACGAGTGGGTTTAAGTAAAGATGCCCAAAAACAGGTGATTCACTATTTAGAAAGAACAGGGGATAGCAAAAAACACCAAAGAAACACTTTGGGGATCAAGATTATGATCTTCTTTGCCGCGATGGCCTTTATTTCTTTCTTGTGGAAACAAAAAGTGTGGAGCGAGGTGCACTAAAGACTTTTAAGCCACGCCTCTATGTGGCTGGCAATTTCAGGGATTTGTAACACTTCTAAATGGCGGGGAGGTTTCTTTAAAAGTGTCTGCACAGAGACGGGGGGTTTGATCCCTTTTTGCTCTAAGAGTTGTAAAGCTTTTTGATCAGAACAATTTTTACCCTCTAAAGCTAAATAAATCGTGCTTGGAAATTTACTCCAAGAAGCGGTAGAGACTAGAATATGTGGGGTGTTTTCTTTAAGCGCATTAAAGGCGGTGGCTGTGTGTGGATCGATAAGATAGCCATGGCTTTTATAAATGTTTGTAATATTTTCTAAACAAGTTTCATCTGTGCAGCTATAACTTTCAAAATGTTTTTGTAGAAGGCTAAGTTCATGCGCAGTGAGGCTATAAAATTGGTGTGTATCAAGTGCTTGCATGCACTCTTGTGTACGCTTAAAACCAAAGAGATAATAAAGCAGGCGTTCAACATTTGAGCTTTTTAAAATATCCATCGCTGGGGCATAAGTTTTTTGTAGACTTCTTTGGCGAATATCATAAACTCCGGTTTTAATAAAGTCCTCTAAAATATTATTAGCATTGGATACCACAGCAATTTTAGAGACAGGTAAATCCATTTCTTTAGCATAAAAGGCCCCTAGGGCGTTGCCAAAATTCCCGCTAGGTACAACAATTTTAATAGGCTCTGCATAATTTATTGTACCTAAACGCACGAGCTCTAAATACCCCCACACATGGTAGACAATCTGAAAAAGCACCCGCCCAAAATTAATAGAATTAGCCACCCCCACACTAAAACCTAGCTTTTCTAAACAATGTTTAAAATCTGGGCTATTTAGAAGGTTTTTAAGTAGACTTTGTGCCTTATCAAAATCCCCCTCTATTCCATAAACCTTAAGATTAGGCGCTTGTGCGGTTTGCATTTGCAGGGCTTGAATTAAACTTGTACCCTTAGAAGGATACAAACAAACCACAAAGACATTTTCAAGCTGGGCTAAACTTTCTAAAGTAGCCGGACCCGTATCCCCACTGGTGGCTACTAAAACCACTAATTTTTGTTGGGCTTTTTTAGCCCCCTCTGAGAGTAAAACCCCTAGGGGTTGTAAGGCCATGTCTTTAAAGGCTAGAGTAGGGCCATGATAAAGTTCTTGAACAAAGAGGGGAAAAGAAAAGCCTTTGAGTTGTTTTAAGGGGGCTTGAATAGAACAACGATTCAAAGCTTTTTCTAAACCATTGATCTCAACCCCCAAATGCATACAAAGCGCTTTGGCAAGGCCTTTATAGTCTAAGGATAAAAATTGTGAAAAATCTAGCTTAGGCCACTCTTTAAGAGTATAAAGACCTTTAGAGGGGCTACTAGGACGCATTAAAGCCTCTTCTAAAGAAAGGCTAGCTTGGCTTCTTGTATCATGTAGTTGCATCATTTAGCTTTAAGTGAAATACTATAGGGTTTGGGGGCGATATAGACATGGCTAAAGTGATGCCAAAAATTAGCCTCGTAAGCATCAGGGCTACGCTCTATACGGCAATGAAACCCGCGCACCATTTCCTCAAAAGGCAAATGATTAGCCACAACACAGGCTAAAATCTCGCGCCGTACCCGCAGAATAAGTACTCTATGCCCCTTTAATTCTTTAATAATAAGCCGTACAGGGATAATTTTAAACTCTTGTGTTTCAAAATTAGCCTGCACAATGGGCGCAACCACCCGCTCAAAATCCTCGCTAGTAGGTACAAAGGTTACAATCTCCTTAGCCTTGTATTTAGCTCCCTGTAAGTGTGTGATGAGTTGTTTAGGATCGTAGTTAAACTGGCGGGTATAAAAATCTACAAATTCTTGTGGTTTTTCTTTTCTTAAAAGATGAATATCCTCGCGCCATTGGACTAAATCAGCGGTTTTAAATTCTAGGGTAAGGGTTTCATCAGGATTAAGCCATTTAACAGCCTGTTCGCTGTGGCTACGGCTGTAAATATCACAGATCTGCTTGCCCTCTTTAAAGGGGTTTTTTGTGTTTAGCTCCTTAATTGCGCTATCGCGTGGGCTATCTTGAAAATAAGGCGTGGCTATGGGCATGACATAGGCGGGTTTACTTAAAGTTAACAAGGTTTCTAGCTGGTATTTAAAGCCCTCTAGGCGCTGGTTATGCAGGGTTGTTTGGGTGGCCTTCTCAGTTTGCATGCAAAAAGGAAAACCTGAAGTCCCCCCGCTAAAGGGCAGACAAAGCAGGGTGAGATCGCTTGGCAAATTAAAGGTATTAAGGTAGTTTCCATAGGCATTGATGATCACATCATGCCCAGATAAGCACACATACAGCCCGCTATCCTCCAATCCATCGCCGGCAGCAAATACGCTAAATTGGAAAAAAGCACTGAATTCATAAATTTCTTGGAATTCCAGAGGATAGATATTGATAAAACCTAAACTTCTTAGAGATTTCTCTACACTTTTAGAGGCAAAATTACCCACAATAAAGGGTTTGTCTTTAGGAAGTAGAGAAAGGGTTTGAGGGTGCAGGCAACTAGAGCGATTAGAGGAGATAAAAATAAAATCTGCCTCCATTAAAGCCCGCACAGCCTCCCTACAGCTAGGTTTTTCTAAATAACCACTCCCCAAAAAGCTAGGCCCTACTAGCCATGGATCGGTGATAAGTTTAGCGCCTCCTGCTTCTATTAAAAGGCAGGCATGGTTAAAATAGCGGATTTTAAAATCACCCTTAAAGCTAGATTGGTAAGGGTTTCTCATATCAATAGAGGTTTGTACGCGCAAAGCCCGCCCTTCTATTTGGTAGCGCAAAGGTTTTTTAGCTACGCCATTTAAATAGGTAAGACTTTCAATGTGTAAAGCCCAGTTACAATAAGGGCAGGTGGATAAACCTTGTTTGTGCTGGAGCTTGCCCCCGCAGTGGTTACAGATTTGATCAATGATCCACTCTACTTCAGGTTTTTCGCCTAACTGGACATTCTTTTTCATGTTTACAATAAATTGCCCGATGTCATTAACCCCTGCTAAAAGCCCTCTAGCCGGCACAATCTGGGTATTTTCAGAGATTTCAAACAGCCCAACACGGCGCATTTTAACGGGAGCTGACTCGTTCTTTTTTGTAGGCGAAATAGCCATGCATCACTCCTAATGCTAAATTTTTATAAAGCCTGCTTGATCCAAGTTGCCACCCTTTGTGCACTCCCGTGCTGTAAATAGGCGCGGATCTTTTGTGACTCTTTAAAAAAGCGATTTCTATCCATATTGTAATAAATTCTTAGCAAATTTTCCGGATTTACATCCTCTTGTACAAATTCGGCATGTAACATGGTTTTTCCACGCCCCGGGCTTTCATTACAAATCGCATTATAAAAAATATTAGCAAGCCCGATGCAGGTGAGTTTAACTAAACTCTTAGCGATGAAAAAATCAAAGGGTCTAGCTTTATAACCTAGCACAAAAGGCGTACCAATAAGAGCGGCCTCTAAAGTGGCTGTACCGCTACAAATAAAGGCAAAAGAGGCTTCATAGAGGCTTTGGTGCGCGTTATAAGAAATTTCAAAGAGCTTAAGATCATGGCCATAAAGAGCCTCTAAATTTTGATCTTTTAAACTAGAGGGCACGATGAGGATACGCTTTTGATCAAGTTGCTTGGCTACTTGCACAAAAACAGGGAAGAGGCGCGTAATTTCTTGTTTGCGGCTTCCGGGCATAAAAACCACCCCCTCACCCTCTAAAGAAGTTTTAACCTGTGTGATCTCATCTAAAAGAGGGTGTCCGACAAACTTTGCCTTTTCTTTGTAATAAGAAGTTTCAAAGGGCAAAATGGCCGCGAGGTGATCGCAATTTTTTTCAATAATAGGCGCGCGGTAGGCCTTCCACGCCCACACCTGTGGCAAAATATAGTAAAAGATTGGCTTATTTGGATATTGTTTTTTAATGCGTTTAGCCAGAGGGATATTAAAAGAGGAGGAATCCATAAGCAAAATCAGATCGGCTTCTTTGGCAAGTTTTGCCATAGCTTGCAGGGCTTTATAAAAGAATAAAAGCCGGTTAAAGACTTCTTTAAAGCCCATAATAGAAAACTCTTTAGGGGAAAAAAGCGGGGTATCTTTAGCTAAAAGAGCGTCATAAATCCCTAGCCACTCCACCCCCAAAAGATGTTCTCTTAAAACTTTTAAATGGACATTAGCGCTCACCTCTAAAGCACTGACTAAAACCTTCATTTAGACTCTTCATCCTCCTTTGTATCCGGTTTTTCTTGATCCTTAGATTGTAAAAGATTTTGGGTTTTTAAGTCTCTAAGTTCAATTTTAAGGGTACTATTTTCTAAGTCTAATCCAAAGACTCGATCTTTAAGCATGCGGTTTTCCCGTAAGAGTACGCGGTATTGGCGGTAGAGTTGATCGCTAAAAAAGCGCTTAGCCGGGCGCGCTTTGGCTATGGAGTGATCTTTTAAATAGATCTCTACAAATTCTACCGGCTGGGGTAAAGGTTCTTGCTCTGAGTCTGGAATTTCTGGCTTGTCTTTTTGCAGATGCAAGAGATCGCGTTGGATTTGATGAGAGAGCAATTCTTGTTTGATTTGCTTAATCGCCTTAGAGTTAGCCTGAAAACCTCTTTGTACCACAATTAAATTTGTCAAACTACGGCTTAAATCTACATTAGAAGACTCTAGCTTAGAACCAGTTGTTTGATCTCATCTTCATAAGCCTGTAATTCTTCTTGGAATTTTTGCCGTTCCTCCTCAAAGAGTTGCACCACCTCCCAGTGCTCCTTCATTTTAGGTGCTTTTTTGATAAATTCCTGAAAAATCGCATCGATCACACCATCTCCAAAGACAAAAGTTGCATTTCTGTGCCCTTACTGATCCGCACATTTTGCGAGCCACAACGGATACATTGCCCATATTCTAAAGTAGCCGGGATAAACACAAAAGAACAATTTAAACAAGTTAATTCTGCCTTTTCCTCCACAATGTCTAAAACTGCGTCTTTACAAATATCTAATTCTTCTTTAAAAGTCTCAAAGGCGCTCATGAAAAGCTGTTTATCCATTGCGCTGCGTTCCCCAATGCTTACCACCACCCTTTCTATTTTAGTGGCGTTATGTTTGCGCGCATGCGCTTCGCACAAATCCATTAGAGAGGAAACGACGGAATATTCATGCACTTAAAAATCCTCTATTGTTTGAGATTAAGCAAAGTATTTAAAATCTGATCGGAGGTGGTAACTGCCTTAGAGTTAGCCTGAAAACCTCTTTGTACCACAATTAAATTTGTCAAACTACGGCTTAAATCTACATTAGAAGACTCTAGCTTAGAACCAGAAACCCCGCCTCTACGCCCCGTATTAGCCGCCCCAATGAGAGCTTTACCTGAGTTACTCGTCTCAGAAAACACACTCCCCCCGTCAGCTTGTAAACCCGCATCGTTGGCAAAATTAGCCAAAGCCACTTGCGCTAAAGAGAGAGTTTTACCATTGCTAAAAGAGCCAAGTAACACCCCGTCATTATCAAAACGCACATCCATTAAATCCCCCGCTTGGTAGCCATTTTGTTCAATGGCATAAGTCTCAGAGATTTTATCCACGCTAGTGATTCCATCAAAGCCTCCGGCCGTACCAAAACTTAGCGTGATGCGCTGGGGCGAATCTGAGCCATTATGGGGCGCAAATTGTAATACGGGAGGATTCATGCCGGCTAAACTCCCGTCTTTATTAAAATGTAAAATCCCCTCTTCAAATACATTAGGGCGATCAGGAGAACTACCCACAATTTCCCCGGGCTCAGGTACAATAGCTCTAAAACGCCACTCTGCTCCCCCTGTTTTATAAAATTCTAAGCGCATGCTATGTTTAGTGCCTAAACTATCTACCAAATCAACGCTACTAGCATGAGTGGCATGGGTTAATCTGGAGGTGGAGGTAGAAACCCCCCCTTCAATTAAGGCAGCCGTATTAAGCGCGCCCATAGTTTTACCAAAGAGTACATTTTTAGTTACTTTATCAGAGGCGTAGTTGGTTACAAAGATATTCAAATTATCTTTAGTGGGATTTCCATCGTCTTTATTGGCAATTTCAAACATGCCATGGTTATTGATTTTTACCGATACAGAGGCAGCTGAGTCTTTATAACTCTTAGCTAAACTAGGGTTTTTTACGATATTGGCATCATGTTGCATGAGCGCGCGTAAATCCTCTGTCGTTTTAAATTGTCCGGTAGTAGAGTCTGCATCAATGCCTTTTGTGTAGCGGTATCTAAAGGCGGTGATACTTTGATCACCCTTAGCAAAATTAGCAAAAGCCCCCGTACCTGCATGGGTTACTACGATGTTTTTAACATGCTCATCGCCCTCTAAACTGTTCTTATTTTCTAAGCGCAACTGGCCATCATCAATATAGGCCTCAACTCCGGTTTTATTTTTCACAGCATTAATCGCATTTTTAGCGGCGGCTAAAGAAGTGATATGGGTTGTGGCTGAGTCGTTGCTAAAGGAAATTTTCGTTCCATTGAGTTCTAGGGTATTGCTATCTTTAGAGGATAAAATGGCTTTTTTCATACTCGCATTTTTATAACTCACCCAAATCCCTTGATCTTCATTGAGTAAAAACGCATCACCATCCTCATTAAATAATGACCCCATATCCTCTGCCATTTGGGTAAGATTGGTGGCTGAATCATATTGGGGTTTGATTCCATCTGCAGGGGTTTTAGTTGAAGAATCAAGCATAAAAACATTGCCTACTTGATCGGCATGGCGTCCTGCATTTAAATTAGCACGCATCGTAATTTTACTGCTTGATCGGGCTGGCATCACCATACCCGGATCAATGCGGATATTTTGTAAGGGTTTTGTGTTATCAATTTTAAGCATATCGGTTTCGCTATCCTTAGAACCCATATCCTTAGGATCGCGCACCCAGCCTTGCACCACATACCCCCCTGTAGTTACTAAGCTTCCATTTGCATCAAAGAGAAATTCCCCGCTACGGGTAAAATTGCGTGTTACGCCTCGATCGGGGCTGATGACAAAAAAACCATCGCCTTCAATGGCTAAATCTGTTTTGACATCGGTATTTTGCAAATTCCCCTGAGAAAAGATTTTAGTGGTGGCATCTACGCCCACACCCAAACCCACAGAAAAGTCATTTTGCCCAGCTAAGCCGTTTTTATAGGGGGCGGTGGCGATGAGTTTAACTTGAGATAACATGTCCACAAAAGAGGCTCTGGAGTATTTAAAGCCGGTGGTGTTGACATTGGCGATATTGTTGCTTTCAATATCTAAGGCGATTTGGTGCGCCTGCATTCCGTTAACACCAGACCATAAAGAGCGGAGCATAGTGATCCTTTAAGTGAATTACTCTATCTAAGCAAAACTTATTCCGGAGAGCAGATTACCCCAGTTTTGTGGTGATTTATAGATTAAGATAAATTTAAAAATGATAGTAGAATGAAGGGCTTAATTTCTGCAAATTCTACAAGGGAAAAAATGCTAAAAAATATTTGGTGTGTGGTGTTGGTGGGTGTTCTTTGTTTAGGTCAGGCTAAGGGAAAGGGCGGTGTGTATTATTCAATGGCTCAAAAAGCCTATCAGAATAAAGATTACCAGAAAGCCCTAGAATATTACAAAAAAGCAGCAAGCATGGGAAATGTAAGGGCTTATTTTAACTTGGGGATTATGTATGGGAATGGGGAGGGTGTAGCACAAGATACCGACAAAGCCATAAAGTATTTTGAAAAAGCCTGTGATCTAGGAGATGTAGACGGGTGTGAAGCAATAAAATGATCAAGGCATACAATTTGTTTGGCTTAAAATAAAAACCACCTCTCCAGCTACCCTTTGCTCTAAAAAATTTAATCCACTTTGCCGGCAAAGAAAGTTTTGTACAAAATTAGACCCATTTTGGGTCAAAAAGATAGAAGCCTTAAAGCAGGGATTTAGATTATTTTGCGTTCTTAACCCTTAACCCCCCTACCCCAAAATCCTTTTTAGCTTGCCCGTGGGTGTTGTGTGTTTGTCTGTTTAGAAGATACCTGTCTCATTAGTCGATCAAATTTTACCAATCAAATTCTACCAACAAGTTTATCATTTGCCCGAGTTCTGCATCAATATCTTTTATAACATGCCCGCTATTTTCTTGTTCTCTTGCCACAATCACCCTTTTTTGGAATTTTTTAACTTGATTTAGCTTACTAAAGCGCAAACCCTTTTTAGCTGGTTTGCTTGTGCCGTTGTTTGTCTATTGGAGATTAGAAGACTTGCCTAGCTTTTGCTCCATTAACCGATCAAATTTCATCAACGAGTCTATTACTTGCTCGACTTCTGCATCAATATCTTTTATAACATGCCGTACTTGTTCTCTTGTTCTCTTGTTCTCTTGTTCTCTTGTTCTCTTGTTCTCTTGTTCTCTTGTTCTCTTGTTCTCTTGTTCTCTTGTTCTCTTGTTCTCTTGTTCTCTTGTTCTCTTACCACAATCACCCTTTTTGAATTTTTCTTATTTACAAAAATTAGGGCAGAGAGCATGGGCAATGGAGAGTTGCATATCTGGGCTAGCTAGTTGGGCATGCCAGCTTTGATCTTTAAAACGCAACAAGGCATGCACACAAGAACTACGCTCAATACAGGCTTCAATCTTTTCTATCCCAAATAAATAATAGGCTTCAAGCACTTCAAAAAGTTTATTAACCATATTAGCCGAGTTAATCGTAATGTGGGGTCCCATTTGCCAATTAGGGTGTTTTAAGACTTTTTCTAAACTTTGGCTAGAAATTTGATTAATGGGCACATCGCGCAAAGCCCCACCGCTAGCGGTGATATATAGACTTTCTATACGCTCTTTAGGGATATTTTGCAATAAATCCCATAGGGGTGTAGATAAGAGGAAACATCTTTAAAATGATAGAGGCTTTGATTAATCCAAGTTGCTATCTTTCCAAAACAAATTTGTTTATTCATAAAAGCTTTAAGCGCGATTTCATTGCTTGTATTAAGTACCGCCCCTAGTTTAGGGTTTTCAAGTAGCATATCTTTTAAACCCCATAGAGGGTATCTAGCTAACTCAATTTCTTCAAATACCAGCGGAGGGGTTTGTAAAATTTCAAGGGGTTTATGCGAGATTTCATGGGCTAAATTAGGGCAGAGAGCATGGGCAATGGAGAGTTGCATATCTGGGCTAGCTAGTTGGGCATGCCAGCTTTGATCTTTAAAACGCAACAAGGCATGCACACAAGAACTACGCTCAATACAGGCTTCAATCTTTTCTATCCCAAATAAATAATAGGCTTCAAGCACTTCAAAAAGTTTATTAACCATATTAGCCGAGTTAATCGTAATGTGGGGTCCCATTTGCCAATTAGGGTGTTTTAAGACTTTTTCTAAACTTTGGCTAGAAATTTGATTAATGGGCACATCGCGCAAAGCCCCACCGCTAGCGGTGATATATAGACTTTCTATACGCTCTTTAGGGATATTTTGCAATAAATCCCATAGGGCAAAGTGTTCGCTATCAATGGGTAGAATTTGGCTTGTATCTAAAAGCCACCCGGCCACAACCAGAGATTCTTTATTAGCTAGGGCTAGGGTTTTACCCTGTTTAAGCGCTACAAGGCTGGGTTCTAGCCCGGCAAAGCCTACTAGTGCATTTAGTACAAGAGAGCTAGAAGCGCTAGCTACTAATTCATTTAACCCCTCAGTTCCTACAAATACCTCTACACCTGTAGGGACTTTTAAAAGAGATAAATCTTGTGGGTCTAAAAGCGCGACCTTTTGGGGGTGGTAGGCTTGAATTTGGGCATTGAGAAGTTCTATATTTTTACCCGCACTCAAACCCTCTATAGACAGATTTAAAGCTTTAGCCACCTCTAAGGTTTGTTTACCAATAGATCCAGTGCTACCTAAAAGAAGGAGAGAATTCATAGAAATGATAAAAGCGGCCCTAATTTAAAATTCAAGCAAAAATACATACTCACTCCCGCAAAAAGCATCGCATCTAAGCGATCTAATATGCCTCCATGTCCGGGCAAAACAAAGCCACTATCTTTTACACCTGCTGCCCTTTTTAAATAACTCTCAAATAAATCCCCTAAAATAGCGCTCAAAGCAACAACTATGCTAACTAAAAGCGCTCGTATAAATCCTAAAGAGGCTATGCCTACTAGTCCTCCTATTAAACTAGCTAGCATAAAACCAATTAAAGCCCCCTCCAAAGTTTTTTTAGGTGAGGTTGGGCTAAGAGAAATACGGCCAAGCCACCGGCCTCCAAAATACGCCCCCACATCGGCTAAAACCACCACCACCACTAACCATGTTACAACCTGTGCTCCAAAATCTTTAAAAAGAGCAAAAAGACATAAAAATGGCAAACTAGGATAAATAAAGGGCAAAACAAAACGCATATCTAAAGCTCTATAGGCTAAAAATCCGGCTACAAAAACCCCCATGAAAAGCGCGCTTTCTATGGGTGCAAAATAACCCAAAACCCACACACAAACAGTCCCAACAAAATACCAAAATCCAAATTTTAGATGATAAGTTTTTTGATAGAGGTACAAGGCTTCATAAAAACCTAGTATATAAACTGCGCCTAAAACCCCCCAAAAGAGAATTATATGATTGATCCAAAGCACCACAACAGCCAATATAATTAAAAGAACTAACACACCCGCATGCGCGCAGACATCATCGCTATTTAAATCCTAATGATCTCCACTGAAATACGCGCAATGCCCATCGCGTTATAAAGCCCTTTATCGCGGGTACTAAAAATTTGTAGGTGAGTAGCTTTAAAAGCTCAAGCGTGGAAATAATGCCTAATTTTTTAAACACTTCTTTAAAGCGCTGTTCATAGGTGTTAACAACCAGCTAGATTCTCATATTGAGCGCGTAGTTGTCGTAGATGGTTCTTATACAGAAATCTTCGTTGATAAACAAACCATCGATCACTTAGACATCAAAAAACTAGAAAATTGTGAACGCTTTAATTTTGTTATGCCCATGCAAAATATCCGCCTTGCAAAGAAAGATTTTACCACTACTTTTAGAGAGACACTTTATGAAATTTTTAAGAAAAACGGCCTAAGTGAGGGGAAATATAGCCGAAACCCTCCATACGCCCTATTTATATTTCAAGAATATAGCAGCAAAAAAGGATCTATCAGGATTTCTTGTTGGCATTGTGAATATCTCAATAATTTTAGCAATGAGTTTCCGCCACTTCAAAAAAGCCGTTCTCTCTAAATATTCTAACTCTCTATTAAGAACGCCCACCTGCTCTAACACACCCGCATGCGCGCAGACATCATCGCTATTTAAATCCTAATGATCTCCACTGAAGTACGCGCAATGCCCATCGCGTTATAAAGCCCTTTATCGCGGGTACTAAAAATTTGTAGGTGAGTAGCTTTAAAAGCTCAAGCGTGGAATCTATGCTCTCCTAATTGATGATCGAATGCTCTATTAAGGGCGAGCTTTACACCGCTACAGACTTAACACTGTCTCCTATGCTCTTAGCCCCGTTTAAAACGGGGGTGATAAGTGAGATGTTAAGGACGCTTTGGCTTTTTTAACTGGTTTTTTAAACTTTCATTAAAGGGTTCTGCACGCTTCTTTAATTTAGCTGAAAAGACTGCTTCTTTTGGGATGATCTTTAAAATGTCCTCCACACTGCGTGTCCGTATGCCATCACACACTCGTTTAAGATCAACAGGCAAGGGTGAGAAACCCTCCATACGCCCTATGAAAATCTGCACATTATTCTGCAACCTCACATTCCTCTCCTCACGCTCGAGAGCGGGGGCAAAGTCGCTATCCTGACTAAAGAGTAAGATCCGATCATCGTTTTTGCATACCTGATTTGGCAGGCACACCAAATCAATTCCTAAGAGCATATCTACTTGTTTTTGTTCTATAAACATTTTTTCGCGTTCTATGACTACTTGTTTGTTTTTTGCATATGCAATACATGGTACTTTCTCAAACTTGAATTTAAGCTTGCCTGTCTGTATGTTTTTTAGAAAACCCTGTATAGTTCCCCAAATCATGCTTAAACTTTTGGATGAGATTGGACTGCGACCTGAATTTTTCATACTCTTCAGGGTAGTTTTCTTCATATTCTTCGATTTTTTCTTTAAGATGGGTATTTTTGATTATTCTTGCTTCTGCTTCTACAAAAGACTCAGATAGATAGAAGTAAATGCACTTAAGTTCTTCATCAGGTTCTAAAAAAGCCTCAAAAAAGGCCTTAAGATGATCCATATTGTTATAAGCAAAATTTGGAGGTCCAAATATAGGACATCCACCTTGCAGATTCGTTAGACGGCGTCTTAAATTTTCCCAGTCCACAAGGATAAAAATCCTTTTTTTCATTTTGAAATCCTTTCATTTTAAAATCCTTTTATATTATTTCTACTGGAAATAGCCAATAACCGGTAACCCAAAAAACATTGGCTTATCTTATGTGCAACATATCTACCTCCTTGTGCAAAATGGAAAACTCCCTCATTCTAATGCGATTGCTCTTAAAACGGTCTATAAGACCTATATCACACATACACCCTTATTTGCTCTCTATCTTTGCGCACCAAATCCCACGCACTAGCCACCCCAAAGCTTTGTTAAAATTGAACCGATAAGTTTCTTGGGCATGAAAATCTATTTTACTTGCAAAACAGCAAGGCGCTATTTTTTAAAACGCTAAATGAAAACCCCAACACCTGCAAAGAGATCAATAAAGGTTAGTAAAATTGCCGCTCTTTTGTAACATCAAGGACAAATCGCCTCTATCATGTGCAAATCAAAGCCCTTAAGCGCGGCGTATTCGGGTTTATCCTGAGTGGTCAAAAGGCAAAAGGTTTTAACCCCCAAGCTTTTTAAAATCAACGCTCCGATGCCAAAATTTTTAAGGGTGTCATGGGTTTTAGCCTGTGGATCGATGCAAATTAAAAATCCGCCCTCTGCTTGCAATTTAGAAAGCACCCGCATTAAAAAGTCATAATCTTTAGGGTGGCTTAAAAGTTTGTGATCCTCTCTAATGATGTGGAATCGTACAAAAGGCGTAGGGTTTTGCACACCAAAGCAATAGACAAAATGTTTCCGTTGCAGATGATCTAAAAAGATCGATTCTTTGCACTCTAAACCCGCAAAATGCGCGCTCTCTTCAGAAAGCAAATGCAAAAGGTTTTCACTCTGCAGGCGGTGGCTTACAATATCAGAGACATATAAAGTTTTTAGATCATGTGTTTTAGCAAAATCTAGTAAAAATTTATCCCCCCTTCTTGCCATCGAGCCATCTTCTTTCATGATCTCACAAATCACACTAATGGGTTTAAGCCCGGCTAACTTGCATAAATCCACGCTAGCCTCTGTATGGCCTGTGCGCACCAAAACCCCCTCTTCTTTAGCAATTAAAGGAAAAATATGCCCCGGACGCACAAAATCCTCTGCTCTGCTTTCCTCTTTACAAAGTAATTCAATGGTAAGCGATCGCTCATAGGCTGAAATGCCGGTTTTGGCTGCTTTAGCATCAATGGATATTGTAAAGGCGGTTTCATGCTTAGAATCATTATGGCTAACCATAGGCTTAAGATCAAATTGGTGCGCGATTTTTTGGGTGAGTGCGACACAGATAAGCCCACGCGCATATTTAGCCATAAAATTGATTTTCTCCGGGGTGCTAAAAATCCCGGCTAGTACTAAATCCCCCTCGTTTTCGCGATCCTCATCATCCATTAAAATCAATAATTCGCCATTTTTCAAGGCTATCAAAGCCTCTTTTAATCTTTTTGCACTATCCATCACTCTCCTTTAAAAGCGCCCATTCTACTCCAAACTTGCTAAGGATTAAAATTTTTTAGGCTAAGTAGGGCAGAAAAGGGCTTGATCTTGTATACTTGTATTTTTGGTGCTAGTAAGGAGTTGGCATGCGTTTTTTAGTTTTAGGGATTTTGTGGGTGAGTTTGTGTTTGGGTGCAGAGGTAAGGGTAGCGGTGGCGGCTAATCTTACACAGGCCATGCAGGTCATTAAAAGCGCTTTTTTAAAAAAGCATAGCGCTCAGGTGCTCCTAAGTTTTGGATCTTCTGGGCATTTTTTTAACCAAATTACACAAGGCGCGCCTTTTGATCTATTCATCAGTGCAGATAAACAGCGACCACTAAGATTACAACAAGAAAAATACACGCCCTACCCTGTTAAAGTGTATGCTAGGGGGGTTTTAGTACTCTGGAGTAAACAAGAAAAAATCCATTCTTTAGAGGCTCTGCAAGGTTCTTTTAAACATCTAGCCATTGCTAATCCTAATTTAGCCCCCTATGGGCGCGCGAGTATGGAGGTCTTGCAAAAATTAAACCTAGCAGATGCCCTAGCGCTTAAAATCGTGCAGGCAGGCTCTATTTCTCAAGCAACCCAGTATGTGCAAAGTGGGGCGGCTAAACTAGGTTTTAGCGCCCTCTCACTAATGCGTAAAGATAGCCATTATTTTATTGTGCCTAAGGAATATTATAGCCCTATTGAGCAGGCGATGGTGTTAACTCAAAAGGGCGGAAAAAATCCCCTTGCTAAGGCTTTAGAGGATTTTATTTTAAGTAAAGATGGGCAAGCAATCTTAAAAAAATACGGCTATTTGGTAGAAGAACTTGGAGAGTGAATTTTTAAATACCCTTCTTCTGACTTTTAAACTTGCCACCCTTACAACTCTTGTTTTGCTCCCTATTGGGCTTGCTTTGGGGGCTTATTTAGCTAATCAAAGGGGTTTATTTAAAATTTTTATAGAGACGCTAACTTGGATGCCTCTAGTTTTACCCCCCACTGTGCTAGGTTTTTATCTTTTGATTCTTTTTGCGCCAAGCAGTGTTTTAGGGGCGTTTTTAGAAAAATATTTGCACCTGAAGCTAGTTTTTAGTTTTAGCGGATTGGTGTTTGGCAGTGTGATTTTTTCTTTGCCCTTCATGGTTAATCCCATCCAAAACGCACTTATAAATCTATCTCCCTCGCTTAAAGAAGCTAGCTACACTCTGGGCAAGGGCAAACTTTATACTTTCTTTTGCGTGCTTTTACCCAATATCAAACCCGCGCTTTTAATGGCTTGCACCACAACATTTGCCCACACGATAGGGGAGTTTGGAGTGGTGATGATGGTAGGGGGGGATATTGAAGGGCAAACCCGCGTGGCTAGTATTGCCATTTTTATACAAGCAGAGGCAAATAACTTACAAATTGCCCACCAGTATGCTGCAATTTTAAGTGGGGTTAGTTTCTTACTTCTCTTTACTATGCTATTTAAGCGCCGTGTAGGTCTGTCTACCATTTAGAATTTTTGTGTTAGAATAGGGGTTAAATCATTAAAAGGTTGCGTGATGATACAAAAAGCGCGTGTGAAGTCTGTTAAGGGTTTTTTGAAAAAAAATACCCCCTTGTGCCTTTGTGTTGGGTTGGCTTTGATCGGGTCTGGATGTGGTTGGTTTAGAAAACCCAGTGTTACACAGCTTATCCCACCCTCAGCCACAGGTCTTCAAGCCCCTATCTATCCCCCCACTACCTTTAACAATGGCCGTAGCCGTTCCATGCCTGTTTTCCCTAAATCTCCACAGATTGAAACGCGTTTTGATAATTCTTCTCAAAATGTAACCCCCCCCACTGCTGGGACAAATGCAATCATTCCAAATAGCCCCATTCTAACCCCTACTAATGTTATTGAGTTAAGCGCTGTAGGCATGGGTGTAGCCCCTGAATCAACCATTTCTCCTTCTCAGGCTTTGGCTTTGGCTAAACGGGCGGCTATTGTTGATGGTTACCGCCAGTTGGGCGAAAAAATGTATGGGATTAGAGTCAATGCTACTGATACGGTTAAAGACATGATCTTACAAAACTCTGTGATTAAAACTAAGGTTAATGCGTTGATTCGTAATGCTGAAATTACAGAAACGATCTATAAAGATGGTTTATGCCAAGTGAGTATGGAACTTAAACTTGATGGGCGTATCTGGTATAATGTTTTCAACAATATCCGCGGGTAATTAGGCGTTTGTGTGGTGAGAAGGTTTTTAGCACTGATACTTTTTGGGGTGTTAGTGAGTGCTTGCCACCACCAAGTTAAACCTAAAAAGCCTCATAAGGTCCATAAACCTAAAACCCATAGACCTCGTAAGCCTAAAAAACCTGAGAAGCCTAAAAAAACCCACAAAAAAGTCTTTATTAAAAAGAGTACTGCAGAGCGCAAAGCAGAACAACAAGCCCAAATTAGAAAAGAGTTGGCTAAGTTTAAACTCATTTATATTTATACCCCCGTGTTTCGCTTTTATGATTATGGAGCCATTGGGCGCAATAAAGAGGGGGATTTAGAATTGGTGCTTTATAAGCTAAGCAAACACTTTGGAGACATCGTTATTAAGAAAAACTATATTTGTTTTTCGGGTACTTGTAGTGCTAAATGGGTTGCGGCTAGGGATATGTTTGGTGAAGTGAGTTATGGTGATCTCTTTGATGATATTGTACTTGGGCGGGATATTTTCCAAGGTATTGGTAAACAAATCCAGCCTAATGGGGTGTTGTTACAGCGTTTTATAGAAAATGGGCAAATGATTTATTATGAGCGCAGTCCTGAAAAAATCCTCTTCCAAAACATGACCACTGGTGTTGCGATTGTGATTCAACCTTATCATCCTCAGTGATTTTAGGGAGTTTTCTTGCATTTACGGTTTTTATGCACTCTCTTACCAGTTTTTCTAGGCGCTAATGGTTTTCAGATGTCCCAGCAAAGCCTTAATGGTACCGCTTTAGATTCGGCCTATATTGCCGGAGCCAGAGGAGCAGATGCGAGTTATTATAACCCTGCTAACATGGGTTTTGAAAACGATTGGGGGGAAAACCGTAGCGAGTTTGAAATCACTAGCACGGTGATTAATATCCCCGCCTTTAAATTCATGGTGCCTACAAGTAATCAGGGGCTTTACTCAGCAACAACGCTTCAAGTCAATAAATCTCAAGAAAATATGGCACAAATCGCACAAGATCTAGGACTTGGCAATTTGGCTAATGCAATTTTGCATCATCTGGTAAATAGTGGCATACAAGATGTAAAACAACTCATTAACGATTTACAGAATATGACTAACCAAAAGGTGATCACAGTGGCCTCTTTGCCTAGTAATCAAGTTGTACCCGGTTGGACCGGTACAACTAATTTTGTCTTGCCTAAATTCTTTTATAAGAGCCGTACGCATAATGGTTTTACCTTTGGAGGGAGTTTTACCGCTCCCTCAGGTCTTGGTATGAAATGGCATGGACAGGGGGGTGAGTTTTTACGCGATGTGTTTATCATGATGGTCCAAGTAGCCCCTAGCATTAGTTATACCATTGGCCAACGCTTTTCTATTGGCCTTGCTGCGCGCGGGCTTTATGCCACCGGGAGTTTTAATAACACCGTTTATGTGCCTTTGCACGGGGCTTCTGTGTTAAGCGGAAATCAAATTGTTGGTTTGCCAAATAATGTTTTTAGTAGCCAAGTTCCCTCTAGTATGCGCGAAAAATTAGCACAAATTGGCGATGAGGCTGCTGCTAATTGTACCCCCAACATGGATCAAAATGGGCCTGCATGCATGCAATATTACAACCAACTTAAAAATGTGATGCGTGATAGCGGATTACAAGAGGCTATTTCAGATTTATACGGCACTTCTAAGGTAGTTCAATCTAGTAATGGGAGTTCTTGGGGCGGGGGGTATAAATTAGGGGCTAGTTTGAAAGTCTTTGATCATGGCATGTTTTCGGTGGTCTATAATAGCAGTGTTACTTTTAATATGCATGGCAATCTCACCGCTTTAACCCAGCTAGGTCCTGCTCTTGGTAATGTACTTACTAAAGGGAGTTTAAATATCAATGTTTCTTTGCCTGAAATCCTCAATGTAGCCTATGCCCATGAGTTTTTCAAACACCATTTGCGTATTGAGGGGGTGTATGAACGCACCTTTTGGAGTCAGGGGAATAAATTTTTAGTAACCCCAGATTTTGCCAATGCGAGCTATCAGGGCGTGGGGGGCACGGTGCAATATCTGAGTTCTGAGACTCTTAAAAAAATGGTAGGGCTAGCAGATTTTAGCGGGGTGATGAATATGGGAGCAGGTTGGAGAGATACCAATACCTTTAGACTTGGCGCAACTTACATGAGCCGTAGTTTACGCCTCATGGGAGCTCTTGCCTACGATCAAGCCCCTAGTCCTCAAGATGCGATTGGTATTCCTGATTCAAATGGCTATGCAATTGCCTTTGGTGCTAAGTATAATTTTAGGGGCTTTGATATTGGCTGGGGCGGTACTTTTATTTTTAAAAGTAACCGCAATAGTTATTACCAATCTAGTAATTTAGGGCAGTTGCGTATGTTTTCTGCCTCTTTGGGTTACCGCTGGTAGCTTTTGATTTGTTAAACTCTATAAAATTTAAGATGAAGGAAAACCATGCCTGTTTCTAGTCTTTATGTGAAAAACCGTATCCGCGGTAAAATCTCTTTACATGAAAGAGGACAAGGTAAGTACCGCGTGCATTTTGGAGCTAAAGATGTGGTGGTGCAAGCTAAATGTCTTTCTACTGAAGTAGAGGACCACCAAGAAGATGATGAGATCACCATTATTCTTAAAGTATTAGAGGTGCTTATCCCTAATTTTACACAACAACTCAAACTAGATCCTATGGCCTTTACAGGACGGATTTTAAGCATTAAACCTGATCCTAAAGAATCCCAAATGAGGCGTGTTGAAGTTAGTTTACATGATTGTAATGTAGATTTTGTTCTAGATCAAGGCTCTGTCGAGCTTTACCATTTAGCCGATGGCAAAGAATTAGTACTTTTTTGTAAGCCTGAGCACACTACTTTTTATTAAAAGACTTGGAGTCTTATTTTAAGATCAATGAAAACACCCTAGCAAGCCTTATCTAAGGCGATCTTTTATTATTTTTGGTTATGATTCTGGCTTGTAAAATGCAATGGGAGTAGAATATGCAAGTTCCCTATAAGGGCAATGGCGTAGCGGTTTGGGCTTTGTGGATTTTAAGCGGCGTGCTGTTTGTTTTATTGGGCTTAGAAACTATGTATGTTAAAGAAAACCACACTTTGATACAAAATTTAGATGTTTTCTTTATCTCTTTAATTCGCTCCCACCCCTCCCCTACAGAAAGCCATTTTTGGCTATCCATTGTGCAAGCTAGTACTTGGTTTGCACAGTCTAAACTTACCATTTCTTTGGCTTTTTTAATCGCGCTTTATTGGGTGTTTTTAAAACGTTATGCTTTGGGGATTTGGTTTTTTAGTACCGTGTTAATTGGCGAAATTGCACTTAAGATTTTTAAAAATGTGATGCAAAGACCGCGCCCCTCTACTAATGGTGTTTT
This sequence comes from Helicobacter suis HS1, assembly GCF_026000295.1. NCBI lineage: Bacteria > Pseudomonadati > Campylobacterota > Epsilonproteobacteria > Campylobacterales > Helicobacteraceae > Helicobacter > Helicobacter suis. Next base: position 192,550 of record NZ_AP026769.1, read on the forward strand.
AGCCTTTGCGCATGGTTTTAGTTATCCTAGCGGGCATGCGCTGGCGGCTAGTTTATTTTATGGTTTGCTCTTATTTCTTGTGTGTTTGGGGCATTTGAATAAAAGTGTTAAGGGGATACTGTGTTGTGTGTTATTGCTATGGATTTTGTTTATGATGTATGATAGGGTTTATTTAGGCGTGCATTACCCCACTGATGTGTTAGGAGGCTTTTTTATGGGTATAGCGTGGGTGTCTTGCTCTATGGGATTTTATCTTGGATTTTTAAAACGGCACTAATTTTTAGCCCTTTAGGATAGTTTGTGGATTTTAAGAGTCTACTACAGCAGGTTATCAGTTTTTTTTCAAAACTTAATAGAGCACAAAAGATCACAATCGTTACAGCTGTAACTCTCATTGTAGCCTTTTTGGTGTTTCTACTCATTTATCCCACTCATGATAAGGGTGATTTAAGCGGCTATGGAGTCTTGTTTGAGGGCATGGATAATAGCGATAATGCCTTAATTCTCCAGCATCTCCAACAAAAGCACATTCCCTATAAAATCCCCAAAGAAGACACCATTTTAATCCCCAGAGATCGCATCTATGAAGAGCGCATTTCTTTAGCCTCACAGGGCATTCCCAAAACTAGCAAGGTGGGCTATGAAATCTTTGATATTAAAGATTTTGGGGCAACAGATTTTGATCAAAATATCAAATATATCCGCGCGATTGAAGGGGAACTTAGCCGTACAATTGAAAGCCTCAACCCGATAGAAAAGGCCAATGTACACATTGCTATCCCTAAAGATAGTGTTTTTGTAAGCCATGAGATTCCGCCTACTGCCTCTGTCATGCTTAAAATCAAACCCAACATGCGCCTTTTACCAAGGCAAATCATCGGGATTAAAAACCTCATCGCCGCCTCTGTGCCTAAGCTTACGGTAGAAAATGTTAAATTAGTCAATGAAAATGGCGAGCCTTTAGGAGAAAACGATCAGTTAGATACTACCCGCGAATTAGCCCAAGCCCAGTTGCGTTACAAACAAAACTTTGAAAATATGCTAGAGAGTAAGATCGCTAATATCTTAGCGCCCATTGTAGGCGGGCGAGATAAAGTTGTAGCGCGGGTGAATGCTGAATTTGATTTTAGCCAAAAAAAGAGTACTAAAGAAACTTTTGATCCCAATAATGTTGTGCGCAGCGAGCAGACAATGGAGGAAAAAAAAGAGGGCTTGCCTAAAAAGCAAGTAGGAGGGGTGCCGGGCGTGGTGAGTAATATTGGGCCTGTGCAGGGGATAGCCAATGATCAACTTAAGGAAAAATATGAAAAATCTACTAACACCACTAATTATGAAGTGGGTAAAATGGTCAGTGAGATTAAGGGCGAGTTTGGGGTGCTCACGCGTCTTAATGCAGCCGTTGTAGTAGATGGTAAATACCAGAAGGTTAATAAAAATGGGACGGAGAGCATGGAGTATGTGGCGCTTTCTGCTGCTGAGATGGATCAGATCAATGCGCTAGTTAAACAAGCCATTGGCTATAACCAGAATCGAGGCGATGCGGTTACGGTGAGCAATTTTGAGTTTAATGCTAAATCTACAAAATATGTACCCATGAGTGCGTATGAAAGAGTTGTGGCTACTACAGAGAAGGTTCTAGGTCCCTTTTCCTCTCTCTTTAAATATATCATCGTTGGGTTAGTACTCTATGTCTTTTATAAAAAGATCATTACACCCTTTAGCCAGCGCATGCTAGAAATCCAACCCGATGAGGAGGAACAAGTACAATCTCTCTTTGCGACTGAAGAAGAAGACGATGAGGAGGTAGATAAATTTGGTGAAATGCGTAAGAAAGTAGAAGATCAACTTGGTTTGAGTGCGAGCTTTGATGAGGAAGATGTGAAGTATGATATTATGCTAGAGCGGGTACGCCATTCTTTGAAAGAAAAACCTGAAGAAATCGCCTCTATGTTTAAATTGCTGATTAAAGATGAGGTTGCTATTACTAATACGAAGGAAAAATGATGGCTAAACTAACTCCTAGACAGAAATCACAATTAGACGAATTTACCATGTCTGAAAAGATCGCTATTTTGCTTATTCAAGTAGGTGAGGAAGCAACGGCAGGAATTTTACGGCATTTAGATGTGGATTCAATTACAGAAATTAGTAAGCAAATTGTTCAGCTTAATGGCACAGATAAAGCCATTGGTGCGGCGGTTTTAGAAGAATTCTTTGCCATTTTACAATCCAACCAATACATTAACACCGGCGGGATTGAGTATGCTAGAGAACTTTTAATTAAAGCCTTAGGCCCTGAGCAAGCTAAGATCATTTTAGAAAAGCTTAGCCGTAGTTTACAAACCCAGAAAAATTTCTCTTATCTAGGGCGTATCAAACCCCAACAACTAGCCGACTTTATCATTAACGAGCACCCCCAAACTATCGCGCTGATCTTAGCCCATATGGAATCGCCTAATGCCGCTGAAACTTTAAGTTTCTTTCCAGATGACATGAAAGCTGAAGTAAGTATTAGAATGGCGAGTTTAGGCGATATTTCGCCTCAGGTGGTTAAGCGGGTTTCTACTGTGCTAGAAAATAAACTAGAAGCGCTCACTAGTTATAAAGTAGAAGTAGGGGGCTTGCGTGCGGTGGCTGAAATCTTTAACCGCTTAGGTCAAAAGGCGGCTAAAACCACCCTTGCGCGTATTGAAAACATTGATGCTAAATTAGCCAATGATATTAAAGAGATGATGTTTACCTTTGAGGATATTAGTAGCCTTGATAACTTTGCGATCCGTGAAATCCTCAAAGTGGCGGATAAAAAAGATCTCACCTTAGCCCTTAAAACCTCTACTGAAGAGTTAAAAACCAAGTTTTTAAGCAACATGAGTAGCCGCGCTAGCGATCAATTTATTGAGGAAATGGCGTATTTGGGAGCGGTTAAAATTAAAGATGTTGAATCTGCACAACGAAAGATCATTGAGGTTGTCCAGTCTCTAGCCGAAAAAGGCGTGATCCAAATGGGTGGCGAGGAAGATATTGTTGAATAACTTGGGTGATGAAAATTTAATCCCTAAGGAGGACCTTGAAAAACACAGCATTAGAAAATACACCTTTAAATCCCTAGCCGATCTGGCTACTGAAACACCGGAGGAAAAAAAGCAAAAGAGAGAAGATAAGCAAGAGTTACAAGAAGAATCTGATGAAGAACCGGTTGTACGTTCTATCCAGCAAGAAAACGATCTCATTGAATGTTTGCTTAAAAAAACAGATGAACTCTCTAGCCATTTAGCTAAGCTACAAATGCAGTTTGAAAAAACCCAAGAGGAAAACCAACAACTCATCCAGCAAACTAGAGAAGATAGCTATAAAATTGGTTTTAAAGAGGGTGAGGAAAAGGCTAAGAATGATTTAAACGCTAGCATTGATGCAGAAAAAAAACATCTTTTACAATCTATCACCACTATTGATCAAACCATGCAACAATCACAAGGCCATTTAGAAACTTTAGAGAAAGAATTAAGCGCAATTGCTGTTGAAATTGCTAAAGAAGTGATTGTAAAAGAAGTGGAGCAAAAAAGCCAAGAGGTGGCTTTGGCTTTGGCTAAGGAATTACTCAAAAATATCATGGACGCCACAGATATTTGCATGAAAGTTAATACTCTAGATTATCCTTTTCTCTTACAAAACCTTAAAGACCTACCCAAGATCAAACTTGAGCCTAGCGATGCCATTGCTAAGGGCGGGGTGCTTATTAGCAGTTCTCAGGGTAATATTGATGGGAATTTAATGGCGCGCTATAAAAACCTTAAAGAAAGCGTGCTGGATAATCTAAAGGTCTAATATGCAGCAGTTAGAAGTCTTTCAAAAGGATATAGCAGATTTAGAGCGGGTCTGTGCGCTAATTAGAGAGCGGATTTTAGAAGTGGTGAGTGCTAATGGCGGGCATTTAAGTTCTTCTTTGGGGGCTATTGAGCTCATTGTAGGGTTACATAGCGTTTTTGATAAAAATAAACACCCCTTTATTTTTGATACTAGCCACCAAGCCTACGCGCATAAACTTTTAACAGGGCGCTTTGAAAGTTTTAGTACTCTGCGCCAAATTAATGGCCTAAGCGGGTTTGTTCGGCCTAGTGAATCGCCCTATGATTATTGTATTGCCGGGCATAGCTCGACGGGAATCTCTTTAGGTGTGGGGGTGGCTAAAGCCTATGCACTTAAGGGGATTACTTCTGTACCTGTGGTGATGGTAGGAGATGGGAGTTTGAGCGCAGGGCTAGCTTATGAGGCTTTAGATGAATTAGGCGATCGCAAATACCCGCTTGTGATTATACTTAATGATAATGAAATGAGTATTGCCAAACCTATAGGCGCGATTAGTAATGCCCTTTCTCAGTTAATGGCACGCCCTCTTTATCAATCTTTTCGCGATAAGATCAAGGCTATTTTAAAATCCATGCCAGATAGCGTGAGTTATTTGGCTAATCGCTTTGAAGAATCGCTTAAACTCATCACCCCCGGGATTTTATTTGAAGAGTTAGGCATTAATTATATGGGCCCTCTTGATGGGCATGATTTAGAGGCCATTATTCAAGCGCTTAAATTAGCTAAAGAAACTAAAGGTCCTTTAATTATCCATGCCCAAACCACAAAGGGTAAGGGTTATGAAATTGCTGAGGGCAAATACGAAAAATGGCACGGGGTGGGGCCTTTTGATTTAAAAACAGGGCAGAGTCTAAAAAGCGCGCCTAAGGTGATGAGCCCTACAGAGGTGTATTCTCAAACTCTTTTAGAACTGAGTGCCCAAGATGAAAAAATTGTAGGCGTTACAGCAGCTATGCCGGGGGGCACGGGTCTTGGCAAACTCATAGATACTTACCCTACGCGCTTTTGGGATGTGGCCATTGCTGAACAACACGCTGTAACTTCTATGGCAGCTCTAGCTAAAGAGGGTTTTAAACCCTTTGTAAGCATTTACTCCACTTTTTTACAACGCGCCTTTGATCAGATTGTGCATGATGTAGGGATTATGTCCTTGCCTGTTAAGTTTGCCATTGATCGGGCTGGCATTGTAGGCGAAGATGGCGAAACCCATCAGGGTTTATTAGACCTTGCCTACTTGCGCCCCATTCCTAGCATGACTTTATTAGCCCCTAGAGATAATGCCACTCTCAAACAAGCTATTATTTTTGCTAAAGATCACCAAAGTGGCCCATGTGCTTTTAGATACCCAAGAGGATCGTTTTTATTACCAGAAGATATTTTTGAGGCTAGGCCCTTTGTATATGGAGAGTGTGAGTTGCTTTTAAGTAAGGGGGATATTTTATTTATAGGCTATGGGAATGGAGTGGGGCGGGCTTATCAGACTTTAAAATTGCTAGAGAGTGAGGGGCTTAAAATCGCGCTTTTAGACCTGCGTTTTTTAAAACCTTTAGATAGCGCGCTTAAAGAAATTTTACCCCGTTATACACAAATCTATGTTTTTAGCGATGCGTATTTAATAGGCGGTGTGGCGAGTGCGCTTTTAGAATTTATGGCAGATAGCCCCATTGCGCTTACAAGCTTTGAACTGGGTAATTTTTATATCTCCCATGGCAACACAAAGTTAATAGAACAATCTTTACAAATTGATCCAACTAGTCTGGCAAAACGGGTTTTAGAGAGAAATACATAATCTTAGTAACAAATAGCGAAAGAGCATTTAAATATTTCACGCTCAAAAGTAGATAATTTCATCATGGCGCTTTTAACAGGAATCATGCATGGCAAGCAAGCCAAAAGTGGCTCATCTATTTACTGTAGCATTGACATGCCCAATACCTTTATTTTTCACCCGCATACATCAAAAAATACATAGCAAAACACCACCTTAGGAACATACTATGGAAACGCAGATTTGTTTTTCTGATGCATACAAGCAGCACTCTTTTAGAGAATTTTCTAAAATCCATTCCATGACTTCTTATTTAGCGATGTTCCCCCCTAGTTTGCCACACTATTTTATAGAAAAATAAGAAAGTTGCGGAGATATTGTTTAGATCTATTCTGTGGGCGCGGCACAAGTGTTTTAGAGGGCTGTCGTTTAGGTCGGATTGGTGTGGGCAACGATCTAAGCCCCCTAGCTTTTTGTTTGAGTAAAGCCAAGAGTGATTTGCCAAAACCACGCAATGTTTTGAAAAGATTAAGAGAGTTAAATAGCACGTTTTGCCCACCTAGCATTAATCAAGTAGACCCAAATATTAAAATGCTTTTTGATACAAGTAAAACTTTACCCCAGCTAGTGTATTTGAAAGAGCATTTAAATATTTCACGCTCAAAAGTAGATAATTTCATCATGGCGCTTTTAACAGGAATCATGCATGGCAAGCAAGCCAAAAGTGGCTCATCTATTTACTGTAGCATTGACATGCCCAATACCTTTATTTTTCACCCGCATACATCAAAAAATACATAGCAAAACACCACCTTAAAGCTCCCTGTCAAGATGTTTTTATGCTATTAGAACAGCGTTTGAATCATCTATTTAGCCAATCTGATAGTGTTTTTCAATCTCTTTCACAATACACTAGTGGTTATTGTTTCCAAACAGATGCTATCAAATGCAGCCAAAGAATGTTGCAAAAGTTTGGAAAAAATTCTGTCGCTCTCATTGTAACCTCCCCGCCCTACCGCCTTAGAGGGAGTCTTGTTAAGAGTGGTGGATGTGGCTGATGGTTATTTAAAAAAAACCAAAATACACAAGAATTTAGAGATGATAACCTAGCTTTCAAACCTTATGCCACCTATTTACACAAACTCTTTAATAGTTGGGTAGAGATTTTAAAACCCGGTGGCCGTGCTTGTGTAGTCATTGGGGATGTCCATGATCGGCAATTAGCCTTAGATGTTTGGGAGTTTTGTAAAGGTAGTAGTGGTTTAAAACTAGAAACTATTCTTGTAGATGACATAAAGTTTTCTCCAAAAACCACAAGAATATGGGGAAACAAAAAGGGCCGTGCTACTAAAATAGATCGCATCTTGGTGTTACAAAAGGAGTGAAAAATGCTTGTTACAGATTTTACCGAGCCCATCATAAATGACAGAGAAACTAAAGCCGATTTTTTTGAAAAAATTAAACAAGAAAAGAACTTTGTCGGCTTTCTCTACGAACTAGATTATGAAGGGGCTAAAATTATCCTCAATGACAACGAAAAAAATGCGCTCAAAGGGGTACCTCTTGGTTGTTTTTTGATTGCTATTTATAGCAATGAACTAAGAGAAAATGCCTTAGAGGGAGTCTTGTTAAGAGTGGTGGATGTGGCTGAAATTCCACAAAAGCAAGAGATGATAAAGAGCTTGACAGAAACTTATATCTCTGATACCTCTGAGAAAAAATTAAACATAGACATGGATGTCTACACCCGGTATTACCACCAAAATTCAGGTTTATCTGCTCGCGCCTTGGGAACTTTTTATGTGGATCAAAATGGCAATTTAGTATTTGGCACAGATATAGAAAGTTTTTTGGGGGCGCACAATTACAAGGTGTATAAACCACAAAAAGAAGAGCTTGGGATTATTGTCAATGAAAACATGGTTAGTGATATACACACACCAAAAGAGGAAATAGGGAACTTAAGGTATGCTTCAAGCCAATCCTATGATGAGGATGGAAGCTATGCACCTGCGATCTATTTGCGCACAAATGACATCGTGTCCAGAAGAACTGCATTTTTTGGGATGACTAGAACGGGAAAATCCAATACCATCAAAATTATAGTGAGCGCCATAGAAAAACTCAATGAACAACAGAAACAACAGATAGGCCAGATCATTTTTGATATCAATGGAGAATATACTTTTGCAAATGTGCAAGATGAAACATGTATTTTTGACAAATTTAAAGATAAAAACAAGGTTAAACGCTTTAGCTTGTCTGCGCGCAAAGCACAAGAACATAAAGATGTGGAGCCTATCCAATATAATTTTTACGAAGATGAAACACTCGAGGAATCTTTTGAGCTACTTTGTGATGAAATTGCTCTTAACAAATCTTCTGATTACTTTAAGGCTTTTATGAGTGTGGACATGTTTGATCGAGAGGAGGATGATGATCATCCAGACGCTAAGAGACGCGAAGAAATTAAGAGACACAAACAAAGAAAAAGAGCCATATATCAGTGTATTTTGTATAGAGCTAAGTTTCCAGCTAAGCAAAATTATAAGGTTGAGTTCACGCGTTTCAAACTAGCTGACAAAACCTTAAAAAACAACGACGATCCCAAATACCATGAAGGAGTTTCTCTTGAACTGGCGTGTAAATATTTTGAAAATGTAGACCGTAGTTCTAATAATTTCATTATTCCTGTATAAATTAAGAAATTTGCTTTGTTAAAAGTCTTGAAGGCTACAAATGTGAGTGGATTTAAAGCCTTGATGGGCATGGATAAATTACATTCCAAAGAAGGGAGTGGTGATTCCAAAAAGAAGATAGATTCTGCCTTGCGTGCTGGAGAGATTGTTTTGCTAGATTTATCCACAGCCTCTGGAGCAGTGCAGGAAAAATATATCAGCCGTCTTTGTGCTTATATTTTCCAGCAATCTATGGATAAATTCACTAGCGAACGGACACCTGAGTTTATACAGATGTATTTTGAGGAAGCGCATAATATCTTTCCAAAAGACGATAAAGACTTAAAAAATATCTATAACCGTTTAGCCAAAGAAGGGGCAAAGTTAAACATTGGGATTAGCTATTCCACCCAAGAGGTGAGCTCAATTGCACCAAGCATCTTAAAAAACTCTTAAATGGCTTATATTTCAAGAATATAGCGGTAAAAAAGGATCTATCAGGATTTCTTGTTGGCATTGTGAATATCTCAATAATTTTAGCAAGCAAATAGAGCCTTATCAAAATAATCAGAATGATTTTCAGAACTGCCCTAACTGCCAAGAAAAAGTATATATCACCGATTATCTTGCACTACACACTTTAATAGGTGAAAGAGCCTCCAAGATCAACCACAGAGAAATCGTTGAAAGCGAAGAAGTTAGGGCCTATCTTGCCCGATGCGAAAAAATCCCCCCTCAGATAGATATTCTCAATTTTGACGACACCTGTATAGAATTATCACAAATTAGCAACCAGCTAGATTCTCATATTGAGCGCGTAGTTGTCGTAGATGGTTCTTATACAGAAATCTTCGTTGATAAACAAACCATCGATCACTTAGACATCAAAAAACTAGAAAATTGTGAACGCTTTAATTTTGTTATGCCCATGCAAAATATCCGCCTTGCAAAGAAAGATTTTACCACTACTTTTAGAGAGACACTTTATGAAATTTTTAAGAAAAACGGCCTAAGTGAGGGGAAATATAGCCTTTTAGATACTCTTAAATGGCTTATATTTCAAGAATATAGCGGTAAAAAAGGATCTATCAGGATTTCTTGTTGGCATTGTGAATATCTCAATAATTTTAGCAAGCAAATAGAGCCTTATCAAAATAATCAGAATGATTTTCAGAACTGCCCTAACTGCCAAGAAAAAGTATATATCACCGATTATCTTGCACTACACACTTTAATAGATGAAGCCCGTGGGGCCACAGGGGCACAATCTTATATTATGAGCGTGTGCGAGGTTGTGCTGATGCTTTCTATGTTTAGATATTTGTTTGAAAAAGAACAAGAGACCCAATGGTTGCCTAAAATCCTTTTTATTAAAGATGGACCTTTAGCCCTTTTTAGCAGGCTAGATGATTTTGCTTCTGAGACTGTGCGGCCATTTTTACAATTTCTTTATGAGCGATCGTTAAAAGAACATGTGGGCTATGTTAATTGGATTGGACTAGATAAAAGCGGTGAGTTTGTAGATCATGTAAGAGCTTTAGACTCTAAGATTCCAACGGGAAGCATCTTTTTGCCCGATCTAAACTACATAAGAAAGTACACCACTGGTGATAGAAAAAGTGTCTTTGGAGAAAGAACCTATTTTGGCATCAAAATGTTTATTAAGACAAACCAATCCTTTGTATTAGATGTAGCCATTCCTTTTGGTCCAAATATCAAGTATCAAGACTATATCAAAAAGCCAAATATCAAGGAGTTAGCGTGCTTATTTCCTCATGGAATTATAGAAACCAGCTTGTATTTACCCTTTCTGTATTTTGTCTTTCAAATGCGGCTGTGTTTTTGAGTAATACCCTCTGGGTAGCGCTTTCCAAGTAAGAAAATCCTAGAAGTATTTTCAAAAGAAATGCTAGAAAAATGAAATGTACAACTTAATGAACAAAAAACCCTGAGCATTCTGTAAGACCGAAGTCATAATTTTAATGAGGTCATTCTTTGCCATATAGGCGATGTTATACCTCAGCTTTAAATAATAGAAACTCCATTATCTCATACACCAATGCGTATAGAAAGCATGCTAGAATGCGCCACAATCATTAAACTTTAAAATGTGCTTAGAGTATCCAGCTTTAGTAGAATGTGTTATTAAAGAATAGAGGTAGCATGCGACATTATATGAGAATTATCGCGCTTTTGGCTTGTTCGAGTTTTTGTCTTGGGGTAGCAGAGTTTATAGTTTCTGGGATTTTAACGCGCCTAAGTGTGTATTATGGTGTGTCTAATAGTGAGGCAGGAAATCTAGCAACTTTTTATGCCTGTGGTGTAGTGGTGGGTGCACCCATTGTTAGCGTGCTTATTTCCTCATGGAATTATAGAAACCAGCTTGTATTTACCCTTTCTGTATTTTGTCTTTCAAATGCGGCTGTGTTTTTGAGTAATACCCTCTGGGTAGCGCTTTCTGCGCGTTTTATTAGCGGCCTTATGCATGGCTTATTCTTTGTCATCGCTACAATCATTAGTATTAAAGTTGCGCCCAAATCAAAAACAAGCATGGCATTAAGTCTTATGGCAAGTGGGCTTACTATTGCCCTTGTAACAGGTGTACCTATTGGTATTCTTTTATCCAAAAACTACGGGCTTTTATCTCCCTTTCTCTTGATTGCATGTTTGAGTTTTTTAGTAGCGCTTCTTGCATTTTTTGTCATGCCAAAACTTAGCAGCAAACAGGCAAATTTTAAGAACTTAGGCATTGCCTTTAAATATATCCATATTTGTCAAGGTTTTATAGTAACCGCGCTCTCATGTGGTTCTATGTTTGTTGTCTATATTTATTTGCGTATCTTATTAGAACAGCATGATTTTGATCCAGATAGCATTGCTAACATTTATCTAGGCTTTGGAATAGCCGCCATTTTTGGGAATTTATTTGGGGGCAGGCTTACAGACTCAAAAGGTTCTTTTTCGGCATTGCGCTTTTTATTAACCGTGCAGATGCTTTGTTTATGTGCTATGAGTTTTACCCATAGCTTTTCAAAGGGCGTATTAATCGCAAACATTATGGCCTTTGGATTCTTTGGCTGTGCTCTGATTGCGCCGCTTAAAATGCTAAGTAGCTATTTAGCGCGCACCTTTACACCAGATACAAAAAATGACACCATCGCGTTAAATGAAAGTTCTTTTAATGTAGGAATCACCTTTGCCTCTCTTGTAGGGGGGCTTGTGGCGCGCTATTTGTATGCAGAACTTAATGGTATCTTTGCTGGTTTATTCGCACTTGGGGCACTTATCACTCTTTTATATGGTATTAAAAAAGTTTATTTTCGCCAAAAGTAGTTATACTCATCTTTAGAAAAATACAATCAGGATTAACATGTTACAAACCACTAATTTAGGCATGCGCTATGCTAGTAAAAAGCTCTTTGAAAATGTCAATCTCAAGTTAGACGCGCACAAACGCTATGGACTCATTGGGGCTAATGGAGCGGGCAAGAGTACTTTTTTAAAGATTTTAGCCGGAGAAATTGAACCAAGCAGTGGGGAGGTTGTGATAGATGCTGGGCTTAAAAGTGGGGTTTTAGGCCAAGATCAGTACGCCTTTGAAAATTTTAGCCTTAAAGATGCAGTGCTACTTGGCAATAAAACCCTCTATGAGGCTCTAAAAGAAAAAGAGTATTTGTACGATAGCGCAGATTTAAACGATCCTATAATCAACGAGCGCCTCGCTGCGCTAGAGATGATCTGTGTGCAAGAAGATCCGCTATATGAGTGCGAGGTGGTGGTAGAAAAGATTTTAGAGGATTTAGGCATTCCTGCTAGCCGCCATAGCGATCTGATGCAAAGTTTGCCAAGTAGTGATAAATTTAAAATCTTGCTTGCTCAAGTGCTTTTTCCTAAACCTGATATTTTACTCTTAGATGAACCCACTAACAACCTAGATTTAAACGCTATTGCTTGGTTAGAGGAAAATTTAAAGCGCCATGAGGGCACGATGGTTCTTATCAGCCATGATCGCCACTTTCTTAACGCCGTTTGCACCCATATTTTAGACTTGGATTTTAATACACTTAGGGAGTTTAGTGGCAATTATGATGATTGGTACATCGCCTCTACTTTGATTGCCAAACAAAAAGAAGCCGAGCGTAATAAAAAACTCAAGGAAAAAGAGGAACTGGAGCGCTTTATCGCGCGTTTTTCAGCCAATGCTAGCAAAGCCAGACAAGCCACTAGCCGTCAAAAGCAATTAGAAAAATTAGACATTGAGAGTATCCAAGTTTCTAGTAGGCGCGATCCTAGCATCGTGTTTAAACCCAGTCGGCTCATTGGCAACGAGGCGCTAGAGTGCACACAGATTTGTAAAAAATATGGGGATTTGGTGGTGCTTGAAAAGGTGAGCCTAAAAATCGCCCCGCAGGATAAAATCGCACTCATTGGCCCCAATGGGGTAGGTAAAAGTACGCTGTGTAAAATTTTAATCGGGGATTTAGCCCCAGATAGTGGAGAAGTTACATGGGGAGCGACGGTGCAAAAGGGGTATTTTCCCCAAGATGTGGGCGAAAGCGTCTTTGGGGAGGAGAGTTTGTATCAGTGGTTGTTTAACTTTAATAAAAAGATAGAAAGTGCAGAGGTGCGCAATGCTTTAGGAAGAATGCTTTTTAGCGGAGCAGAGCAGGAAAAGAGTGTAAGCGCACTAAGTGGAGGCGAGAAACACCGTATGGTTTTGAGCAAACTAATGTTAGAGAGGGGGAATTTTTTAATTTTAGATGAGCCTACTAATCATTTAGACCTTGAGGCTATCATCGCGCTAGGCGAGGCGCTTTATAAATTTGAGGGGGCTGTTATTTGTGTAAGCCATGACCGCGAGCTTATTAGCGCCTATGCTAACCGCATTATTGAACTTGTACCCGGTAAAAAGGGCGCAAAAGTGATTGATTTTAAGGGCAGTTATGAGGAGTATTTAGCTAGTCAGGGGTGAAACTTTTTAGTGTCCGGGCTTATTTCACATTTTTTCCTGTGTTCAAAGTGTTCTAGTTTTAAGGTGGATGATGCATAAGGTGGGTTTGCTAGGGATTTTAGAGATTTCTTGGAAAATCTGAAGTGGCAAATTTGCCAACCCGATCACCAGTGGAAGATCAAAGGATTTATTGATAATGAAAAGCAGTTGTTTTCGATCTCTAATGATACAAAAGTAGTCTCCAAAATTTTGGAGATTCACATGTTTCCCTATATTTTAGAGTTTGCTAAGAATTGTGGCTTTGAAGTTATTTTACCAAGCCATCAAAATTACTACCCGGATTTGTCATTTGTATCTAAGATAAATCCAGAGATCAAATACGCTATTGACTTGAAAACAACCTATCGCAATGAAAAAAACCCCAATTTTTGTAATGGCTTCACCCTAGGCTCCCATGGGGAATATTTTAGGAATAGGGAATCTTGTAAAAACATCCAATTTCCTTATAAGAGTCATAGTGGGCATTTTTGTAATACAAAATAGCAAGTGACACGAGTGGGAGTGGGAATACGGCCAATATTGGGAGTATTAAAGTTATTGAGAACATTTTGCACGAAAGGGGGATATTTGCGGAATGGGGGGAGGAGATTTTTGATGATTATTGGATGAACTATGGACGCATCACTAAAAAAGAGTTCCCCCTCTAAAGATTCAAGGTATTAAGTCCAAGATTGTCCCCTATATCAAAGAGCTATTTAGAGCTTGGGATATGTCAGGGATTTATTACGAACCTTTCATGGGAAGTGGTGTGGTTGTGTTTAATTTATCTCCCAAAATAGCGGTTTTTAGCGACAGCAACCCACATATTATTAATTTTTACAATGCCATTAAAAGAGGTGACCTTACTAAAGATTCAGCGCGTGCATTTTTGATTCAAGAAGGTAAAAATTTGGAAAAAAGGGGCAAGAATATTACTTAAAAGTGAGACAGAGATTTAACAAAGGCCAAAACTCCCATGATTTTTTGTTTCTAAACCGCAGCTGTTTTAATGGATTGATGCGTTTTAATTCTAAAGGGGGCTTTAATGTCCCCTATTGTAAAAAAGATCACCGTTTTACTCCTGCTTACATCACAAAAATTACCAATCAAATTGAGTGGGTCAGTAGACGCATCGCCCAAAATGACTACACATTCCTCTGTTGTGATTTTACACAGATTTTTAAAAAGGCGCGAGGTGGTGACTTTACCTATTGCGATCCCCCCTATATTGGCAGACATGCAGACTATTTTAGCTCATGGAGTTATACACACGAGGAAAAACTCCATGATTTACTCAAACACACACAGGCTAGTTTTTTGCTTTCCACTTGGCATAGCAACGCGTACAGACAAAATCCATATACCCACCACTATCAGGAATACCAAATTAAACTCCTCGATCATTTCTATTACTTAGGAGGTAGAGAGGAAAACCGTAGCGCCGTTAAAGAGGCCTTGATACAAAGCAAGAACTTCTGATGCGGTTTGTTTAACTTATCTTAGCACAATACCCCATTCTTGCTAACTTGTAATTAACCTCTAAGAAAACACCTTTATCAAGTGAACCAAGATAAGCGTACACAGCCCCCCACAAATCCCAGCTAATGCATCATCACCCACAACTCCCAATCCGCCTTTCACATCGCGATCAATTTTACCAATAAGCGAGGGTTTATAAATATCAAAGAGTCTAAAGAAAATAAAGCTTAAGAGTACGGGCAAAAACCCCCACCCAGCAATAGCCATAGCCATCCACATGCCCACTAGTTCATCAATAACAATATATTTTTCGTCATGGGTTTGGGTTTGTTCCTCATAAATGTCAATTTGCTTAATGGCAATGAGCCCTATTAAAATGGCGCATAAAAAAAGCGTGTTGGCTGAAGCATACAAAAGAGGCAAACCTAGAAAAAGAGCGACCACACTCCCAGCCGTGCCCGGACCCTTTGGGAATTTCCCCGAATAAAAGAGAGTTAGAAAACAGATACGGTTAAAAAAAGACATCTTACTTTCCTTAGTTTTTCAATATTGTAGCGCATAGATGCAAATTAGAGACTTTTATCCGCGCACATAAGGATTTTATGCTACAATTTCAAACCTTTTAAATTAACCGCTAGAGTTGCAGAGTATCGCGATTTACAGGCCATTTATAACGCGTGTTTAGCTTCTATGGGCTGCCTTCTTTAGAAAAAAGATAGGCATGCTAAGCCTTACTTTCCTCAAAACCTATCCCAATCAAGTTAAGTAACATAGAAAAGGAAAAAGCATGCCATTTTTTAGCAAAAAAGAAAACAGCGAGAATACGCAGCTGCAAACCATTACCAAACTCACAGAGCAAAACAATATTCTAAGTGCCATTAACAGCGCCTTTAATCGATCGATGGTTTTGATTGAGTTTGATATTGAGGGCAAAGTGATTACGGCTAATGAGAATTTTTTAAAAGTGATGGGTTACACTTTAGAGGAAATCAAAGGTAAGCACCATTCAATGTTTTGCGATCCTAAGCTGGTGGCTTCGCCCACTTATAAAGAGGCATGGGCACAACTGCGATCAGGGCAGTTTAAACATGACACTTTTAAACGCATCACTAAGTCAGGTAAGGAGGTGTTTTTAGAGGCCACCTATAACCCTGTTTTAGATGTTAATGGCAAGGTCTTTAAGATTGTTAAAATTGCTACAGATGTTACCGCTAGAGTTGCAGAGTATCGCGATTTACAGGCCATTTATAACGCGTGTTTAGCTTCTATGGCTTTGATTGAGTTTGATATGGAGGGTAATATCATAACAGCTAATGAGAATTTTTTAAAACGAATGGAATATAGCCTTTCTGAAATTAAGGGCAAACACCACTCTATTTTATGCGATCCTGAATTTGTAAAAACCCAAGAATACAGAGATTTTTGGAATCGTTTAAAATCCGGACAATTTACACGAGGCACATTTAAGCGCCTCACTAAATCGGGTAAAACTGTCTATCTAGAGGCTAGCTATAACCCGGTGTTTAATAGAGATGGGGAAATTTATAAATTTATTAAGTTTGCTTGGGATGCTACAGATAGAGAAGAAAAAGCCCACATGGTTATTGATCTGATCAGAGAAAACCAGCAATTAACCGACCATGGAAACGAAATGATTGAAAAAACAACTTCTAATATCCAAAATGTCGCTAACACCATGAAAAACAATAGCAATTTAGTCAACACCCTTAGCGCCCAGTCTGACTCTATTTCTACAATCACACAGACGATTAAAGATGTCGCCGATCAAACAAACTTATTAGCCCTCAATGCTGCTATTGAAGCCGCGCGCGCAGGCGAACATGGACGCGGGTTTGCGGTGGTGGCTGATGAGGTGAGAAAACTTGCCGAGCGCACGGGAAAATCAGTAACTGAAATTTCTGCTATCATTGGCCAAATCCGCGAGATCACCTCCCAAGTGGTAACCGATATTACCGCTGGTACGCAAGAATCCCAAAAGACTGTGGATCTCTCCTATGAGACTAAAAATTTAATGGAGAAAATCAAGGCAGCTAGCGATCGAGTCGCACAAAGAATGGGGGTTTAGCCCTAATCTTTTCCTCTATCTTTTTTAAACAATGATTACACAGCACGGCCACCGGGTTTTAAAATCTCTCTATTAAAGAGTTTGTGTAAAAGGGAGCTTTAAGGTGGTGTTTTGCTATGTATTTTTTGATGTATGTGGGTGAAAAACTAAAGGTTTAAAAGCATTTTAATATTAGGGTCTACTTGATGGATGCTAGGTGGGCAAGACGTGCTATTTAACTCTCTTAATCTTTTCAAAACTTGGCTTTACTCAAACAAAAAGCTAGAGGGCTTAGATCGTTACCTACACCAATCCGACCTAAACGACAGCCTTCTAAAACACTTGTGCCGCGCCCACAGAATAGATCTAAACAATATCCCCGGGTTTTGTATATTTTTCTATAAAATAGTGTGGCAAACTAGGGGGAAACTAGCTAAATAAGAAGTCTAGAGTGGATTTTAGAAAATTTCTTATAAGAGAGTTTATCAAAAATCAAAATTGCCCTCTTGTCCTTTATTCATGCTTGTATACACACTCTGTACATAGGCTTTTCGATCCGGACAATCCAAGACCAAACTACACTGCAAACAGGATTTTTTGCCCTTTCTTTCCTGACAGGCCTGTACTTTTGATAAACAGGTTTCTAGCTTTGTTTCAAATGATTCTGCCATGTTGGTAACACCTGCATTTCTACTTTAGAACCTAAAAAACAAGGGCTTTTGGCATGCAACTCTTCTAAAGAGGTGTTTAAAAGTCTTGTATTCCCATCACTGCCCTCCCCGCCTGCATTTTCTACAATAAAAGCTAAAGGATAGACTTCAAAAAGTTTACGCAACTTACCTTGTGGCGCATCATAAGTAGAGGGGTAACAAAATATCCCCCCCTCCCTAGTTAAAAGGTGGTGGACATCAGCTACCATACTCCCACTATAGCGCAAGCGATACCCTTGTTTAAAAAAATGATCTAAAAATGCCTTATATTCTTGAGTAAAATACTGCCAACTACCACCGGGTGCGATGTTTTTACCTTTTTCTTGGAGTTTTAGATCGCCTTTTTTAACCCAGATTTGCTGGTACTCATCGTATAATTCGTGCTGTACTTGTTTATCTATAGAGATCACTAACTCTAATTTAGCCCCGTAAAGAATATAAGCAGCCATTTGGACTTTTTGGCCTATTTGTGAGTCTTTAAAGCCAAGAGGGGTGCGTGCATATATGCTAAAAATACTCCCCACCAAGAAATTAGCCCCCACCACACTAGAACCATCTAAAGGATCAAAAGCCACTAAAAAATCCCCTAAATCTTTATAGTGCGCCTCTTCTCTTTCCTCACTCATCACCCCCCCCACACTTTTTAAACCCATAAGAGTTTCAAAAATAAGCGCATCTACGGCCAAATCTATGGCTAATTGTCTATCTGCTGTTGGGTTATACCCTTCTGTATAGCTAGTATCCCCCTTTTTGATAGCCTGATAAATTTTAGGGGCTAAAGAGCGCAGGGCTTGTAAAATCTCTGTTTGCATACAGTGTCCTTTGGTTAAAATAAAGGCGCGTCCATTGACTCAGGAATGGGCAAACCCATTAATTTAAGTACACTGGCTGCGACATTATTAAGCCCTCCATGTTTAACACGCGTAACACCCTTGCCCATGACAAAACAATACACTTCATTAGTGCTATGATTGGTAAGCATTTGCCCCTCTTTGGTGTGCATTTGTTCACAGTTGCCATGATCGCTAGTTAAAAGCATAGCATAATCTAATTTTTTAGCAAGTTGTATAACTTGCGCTAAGGCTTTATCTAGTGCTTCTATAGCTAAAACACTAGCCTTAAAATTACCCGTATGGCCAACCATATCCCCATTAGCAAAATTAACAATGATTAAATCCTTACCCTCTTGCATGCTAGCACACACCGCATCGGCTACTTTAAAAGCGCTCATTTCAGGGACTAAATCGTAGGTTTTAACCTTAGGGCTAGGGATTAAAATCCGCTCTTCATTTAAAAAGGGGGTTTCAATGCCTCCATTGATAAAAAAACTCACATGGGCATATTTTTCCGTCTCAGCAATATGTACTTGGCTAAGATTAGCGCTAGATACAACCTGAGCTAGGGTATTTTGAATATCTGGTTTAGAAAAAAGTACCGGGTAGGGAAAATCAGAACTATAAGCCGTCATGGTGGCGATGTAAAGTTTTGGTGCTTCTCTTACAGAGTCTTTAAAGACTTCTAAATCCCCCCCTAAAACCTGAGTGAGCTCGCGCATGCGATCGCTTCTAAAATTGATCATAATAACCCCGTCCCCATCAAACATACCGCTGTATTCTTTAAAACTCACCGGTTCTATAAATTCATCGCTAATCCCTTGATAATACATCTCTTTGATGTAGCGCTCTGGAGTAAATTCTGTTTTATTGCTAGCATGGACAATACTCATATAAGCTTTAAAAATGCGATCGTAGCGTTTATCACGATCCATAGCAAAAAAACGCCCTGAGAGGGTGGCAATCCTAATATTCTCATTACAAATTGAAAGAATCATATTTAAGTACTCTAGCGCGCTTTGTGGCAGTACATCACGCCCATCGCTAATAAGGTGCAAATATACTTTTTTATCCAATCTTTCTAAGAGTAAAGCCATGCTCATGAGATGATCAATATGGGCATGCACGCCCCCATCGCTCATTAAACCGATGACATGCACAGTTTGGGTGTGATCTGTAACACTCTTTAGCGCTAAATTTTCCTCCATTTTATCTTCTGCAAAAGCCTTAGAAATCTTGACTAAATCTTGATAAAGTACGCGCCCAGCCCCTATACACATATGCCCCACTTCTGAATTACCCATTTGCCCCTCAGGTAAGCCCACACTTAAACCATGTGTTTTAAGCAAGCTATGAGGGATATTAGCAAACATCCAATCATAGGTGGGTTTTTTAGCATGGAAAAAAGCATTGCCCTCAGATTCAGGGTTATGCCCGACTCCATCGGTGATAATTAGAAGGGTTTTTTGCATTTTAAAAGACCGGAGATTCTTGCATTAGAATAATGGAATTAGCATCTTTGCTATTTTTAGGGGTTTTTCCTGATGATGGTTGTGGGTGTGTGGTGGTGCTGTGTTGGGGCTTTTGGGGGGTGTTAGAGTAATGAGGTCTACTTTTTTGTCTTTTGCGACTAGATAGAGATTTATGGGTAGAATGGGCTGTATTTAGGGCAATTTTAGGAAGAGCTTTAGACTGAATAATCTTAGGTTCTGGCCGGATTGGGTTTTCATGGTGGATCTCCTCATGGTGGATTGCTGGTATAGGTTTAGGCGCAGATTTTTTTGTAGAATCCACTGCCTCCTCTAAGGCAGGCATCACACTTTGCAGGGTTTTAATTTTAGCCACTATATCCTCGTAGTATTCATTAGCCATCTGATCAAAGTGTTCACTCTTTTGCCAGCGCAAACCCCTATGATAGGATTTAATCATGTCTTTTAAATTCCCCTTGTTAATGCGCTTCCAGCTAACTAAAGTATCTAAAGCCACGCGGGAGGCAAAATTTTGATCTTTAATGAGTAAATCCCCATAAACACCTTGCATAAAACTCGTATCGCGTTCATTGTAGAGTTTAAGTACATGGGGGATATAGGCGTGGTAAATCCCTGCGCTTGGTTCATTAAAATTTACCCGGTACATACCCGCACAAGATTCTTTCCAAGCAATAGCAGCTAGTTCATAGCCTAAATTATCTTTTAAACCATAGCGGTAGGCATACACTAAAACCTGTTTTTGCGCGGGGGTGAAGTTGCGCGGGTCAACACACTCGGCTAAAGTAGCTTTTTTTGCAAAAAGGACACCCGCAAAACAAAATGACACAAATAAAACACCTTTACAAAAAGCACCCACCCTACACTCCATACTAAAACCTCATTAAGAGTTTTTCATTTTATTTTGATATAATCTTAGCATAAGTAACCCTTGATCAGCATAAAATACAGATGACCGCTATAGAACCACAATAGGAGCTTACTTGAATCAAGCTTTACTCGTTGAAATTCTCTTAGAAGAGATGCCAGCTAAGCCTCTCTTGCAGGAATTTATGCATTTAAAAGACAAATGGCGCTCTGTCTTAGAAGAATATGATTTAACAAGTCAGACTGATTTTTATTATACCCCTACACGCCTAGTTTTATACGCTCCAGATTTCCCCACAGAGACTCCAACCCACACCCAAGAACACTTCGGACCTCCTTTAAATGTGGGTATGGATGGGAATACTCTAAATGCTATCGGGCAAAATTTTTATCAAAAACTCCACCTAGACCCTACAGTGGCTCTACAAACCGCTACAAAGGGAGCAAAAGAAGTTTTATACGCCACCACCACAACACCTAGCAAACAAACGGCCACTCTCTTAGATACGCTACTACTAAACTTTCTTAAATCTTTAGATTTTGGTAAAAGCATGGCATGGGGAGATGTGCGCGCGCGTTTTATCCGCCCTATCCACAATATCTGCGTGATTTTTAATAACCAAGTGATTGATTTAAGCGCGTGCATGCAAACCTTTGCTTGTAGTGATAAACGAGCGACAAAACTTCACTTTGCAAAGAGCTTTGATTATTTAAAAACCCCCAGTGTTGAGCATTATTTTGGAGTACTCAAAGAGGGTTTAGTGCTTTTAGACCCTAAAGAGCGGCGTGAAAAAATCCTTACAGAAATCCGCCTTTTAGAACAACACCACCAAATAGAGGTACAGATTAATCCGGATTTATTAGAGGAAATCATCGCTATCACCTCCTACCCCACAGCTTTATACGGGCAATTTGATGCTAAATTTTTAGAACTGCCTGCTGAGATCATCACCACTTCCATGCAAGAGCACCAACGCTATTTTGCAACCTTTAGGGGAGGTGTTTTAAATAATGGCTTTATTGTGGTGAGTAACACGCCTCTAATCCATGTACAAGATTTTACAGAGATCATTGTGGGTAATGAAAAAGTTCTAAGGGCGCGTTTGAGTGATGCGATGTTTTTTTATTATAACGATTTAAATAAGCCCTTTAATTTTAAACAATGCGCGCATGCTTTAGATCAAATTGCCTTTATACAAGGTCTTGGGAGTTTGAAAGATAAAATCAAACGAGAACAACAAATCGCGCGCTATTTAGTGCAAAAATTCATGTTAGAGATAGAAGAAGAGCAAGTATTAGAGGCTTTAAGTCTAGCTAAAATTGATCTACTCAGTGAAGTGGTTTATGAATTTCCAGAATTACAAGGGGTAATGGGTTCTTATTATGCTAAACACCATGGTTACCCCCTCGCTATTTGCATGGCCATTAAAGAACAGTATTTACCCACCGCTGAAAATACGCCCCTCCCTACAACTTTACTAGGCGCTTTGGTGTCTTTAAGCCATAAACTAGATAGTCTGCTTTCTCTTTTTAGTATTGGAAAAATCCCCACAGGTTCTAAAGACCCCTTTGCCTTGCGCCGTAGCTGTAATGGGGTTTTGCGTATTTGTTTGCAGTACCAAATACCTTTTAATTTAGAAAGCGATTTACTAGCTTTACAAAATCTAGGCTATAAACCCTTTGATGTCAAAATATTAAGAGATTTTATACTAGAGCGTTTTCTCCATGTTTTATCCACTATTCCTAATTTTTATCCTAACTTGTATAAGGGAGTTTTACAAGGCATTGAAACCCTCAATCAAGGAGATTATGAAATCTGCCAAATTGATGCCAAAGTCCGGGCTCTTGTAGCTTTTTTTGAAAAAACACAGACTAAAGAATTTGTGGCCGTATTTAAACGAGTGGCTAATATTACACAAGATTACAAGGATACAAAACCAGTTGATCCAGAACTCTTTATAGATTCAAGTGAAGTGGATTTATTTACAGCCTATCATCAGCTAGAAGCTACACATTTTGACTCTTTACAGGATAAAATCCATGCGCTTTTTGCGTTAAAAGAGCCTTTAGAGGTGTTTTTTGATCGCGTACTTGTCAATGATGCTAACCAGCGTATCCAGCATAACCGTAAAGGGTTATTGTGGTTAGTTTATCGCGCGTTTTTAGGTGTGGCTGAAGCCAAAGCTTTATAGACTGTGCGCACTCTTCTTATTTTAGGATTTTTACTAGCATGTTTAAATGCCCGTACCCTCTCCTTAGAAGAGTTTTACAAACGAGTAGAACATAACTCTATGGAACTTATCCAAAAAAAGGCCACTTTCATTAGTCTTTTAGAGGAGCAAAAGTCTACTAATTCTTGGGATTTTCCCTTTATTTCTAATGAAACCTCTATTGTTAGAAACTACCAAGGCATCGCAGAACCCCAACCCAGAACGGTTTTAATGATCAAGCCTAAACTCCCATGGGTGAGTCGTTTGCTAGCTAGAAGTTTATCTATTAAGAATGTGCAGTACCGCAAGAGTTATGAGTTAAGCCGTAATTTGGCTTTCATTGGAGCTAAAAGGCTGTATTTAAATTATATTCTTAATATTGAAAAATACAATGTCTATTCCCGTAGAGAGCAAATTTTTTTATCCCAGCTTAATGCTGCTAAAAGCAAAGTTGCAGCAGGGAGTATGTCTAAGAAGGATTATATCAACTTTAAAAACTCTTATTTAGAATCCAAACTAGCCAAGATCAACACAGAAACCCTCATTATCAACCAAGAACGCATGCTAAATACGATGCTAGCCATTGTAGATCCAGTAGAGCGGGGTTCTGATTTTGGTATTTTTTTAGACAAAAAACACGCGTTAAGGATTTCTGGGTTAAAATTTGAATATGTGCATTTGGGCGAACATGCTTTAGAACGGGTGTTACAACGATCGCTTTATGTAGAAATCCTTGATCTAGCCGCTAAAGATTACCGAGTAAATGCTAATTTGGCTAATCGCAATGTTTTCCAAAACTTTGAATTTGGCTTGGGTTCAGAAAGTTATAACTCAGCCACTAATTTATCTATGGAGTTTTATATTCCCTTGCCTGTAACGCCTAAAAATATCCATCTTAAACGCAAATTCATGGCATTAGAGAATGGTACGCGTGCTCAAAATGAAGTTATGAAACGCAATATCCACATTAATGCAAATGCCTACCTCAACCAATTAGAAACCAAAGAAAAATATATCCGAATCCAAATTGATGCCATTGATAATAAAGCCAAACTTATGGAAATGGGAAGAGTGGCTTATGAAGCCCAAAAGATTGGTTTATTTGAGTATCTTTTTTATCAAAATGCCTACATGGATGCTTTAATTGCTCTAGCTGAGGCTAGAATAGAATATGTTAACATCACAGCTTTATTAGAAGAAACTTTAGGAGAGACCCTGACACACATAGGAAGCGCCTATTGAGAATTTTGGTTTTAGCCTTGTTGCTTTTTGTCTCTCTTAAAGCCTATGATGAAATCATTTTAACCCAAAAGCAGATTGATAGCTTGGGTATTAAAGTGGTGTCTTTAGATCAAAAATTTGCAACCCGTGGATTGCCCTTTAACGCCTACATTGACTTTAATAATTTTAATCTCAAACACACGGTGATTCAAAGTTTAGGCTTTAATGCGACGGTAACGGCTATTTATAAAAGCGAAGGCGAATTTGTCAAAAGAGGCGATTTGATTTGTGAGATTAGTTCTATTGATTTAAGCAATTTATATTTTGAGTTACAAAACAATAAAAACAAACTCAAGGTAGCCTTAGATGTGAGTACAAAGGATCGCAGTCTTTACAAACAAGGTGTGATCGCTAAAAGAGAGTATCAAAATAGCCATTTAATGAGTCAAGAAATGAGTTTACGGGTACACCAATTAGAAACCACCTTTAAAAACTTTGGAATCGATCCAGCAAACCCTTTAGGATCGCATGGTTTTCGTATCATCGCCCGTAATAGCGGGATTCTCTCTATCGCCCCTAAAGTTTTAGGCGAAAAGATTTTACCCTTCACCACCTATATCCGCATCTCAAAAAATAACGATCTAATCGCGCGCATTAAATTATCCGTAGGCCTTGCGCGCTATATCAAAAAAGGGTCTAGAGTTTTTGATGATGATGGCAACATTATTGGGGTGATTCAAAGTATTTCTGTCGTGTTAGATAAAAGTTCTAACACCATTTTAGCCATAGCATTTATCACCAAAGGCCATTTCCATGTAGGAGAAATGATTGATGTTTATGTGGAGGGCACTAAGCCTAAAAATTCCTTGTTTATCCCTTCTAATGCTGTTATTAAAAACAACCAAGATTATTTGGTCTTTGTACGCACAAAAAAAGGTTTCATGCCCACCGTTATAAAAGTGATTGAAGAGCGCAGCCTTACCTTTGTGGTGAGTGATAAAAATATAAGCCCCCAAGCAAAAGTGGCTACCGGATCTCTAGTTAGTTTAAAAGGCATTATTAATCATCTTGGAGATGATTAATGCTAGCCTCGCTGATTGAATTTTCTCTCAGACAACGAGTCATTATTATTATTTGCGCTTTTTTACTCCTTCTCTTTGGGCTTTATAGTTTTTTAACCACCCCAGTAGATGCTTTCCCGGACATGGCGCCTACTCAAGTTAAAATCATTCTCAAATTGCCCGGTAGTTCCCCTGAGGAAATGGAAAATAATGTGGTACGGCCTTTAGAGTTAGAACTCTTAGGTTTAAAAGGAGAAAAATCCCTACGCAGCACCTCTAAGTACTCTATCTGTGATATTACGATTGATTTTGATGATAGCATGGATATTTATCTAGCCCGCAATATTGTAAGTGAAAAATTAGCCTTAGTGATGCCTGATTTACCCGATGATGTAGAGGGCGGCATAGCCCCCATTGTAACCCCGCTTTCTGATATTTTCATGTTTACCATTGATGGGAATTTACCCGGAGTAGACAAACGGCAATTACTAGATTTTGTGATTCGCCCACTACTGCGCACGATTCCGGGCGTGGCTGATGTTAACTCTATTGGCGGGTTTAGCCGTGCCTTTGTGGTGGTGCCTGATTTAAACGACATGGCAAGACTAGGTATTTCTATTAGTGATTTAGAAAAAACCCTTAAAGCCAATTTAAGCAATAGTGGAGCAGGGAGAGTAGATCGCAATGGAGAAACTTATTTAGTGAAGATTCAAACCATTGCCCTCACACCTGAGGAAATTGGCGATATTACAATCCCAACTGCAACAGGTTTTTTACACATTAAAGATTTTGCTAGAGTGATCACCCAGTATAGAACGCGTCTTGGCTTTGTAACTAAAAATGGGATTGATGAAACAACAGAGGGGTTAGTGCTTTCACTCAAGGGGAGTAATTCTAGCGCCATTATTAAAGAGGTGCGTAAAAAGCTTGAGCAAGACATTAAGCCTCTACTGCCTGCAGGGGTGCACACCCATGTTTTTTACGATCGTTCTGAATTCACTCAAAAAGCCATCAACACCGTTACAAAAACCCTCATTGAGGCTATTATTCTTATCATCATCACCTTATTTTTATTCTTGGGTAATTTCCGCGCTTCTCTAGCCGTAGGTGTTATTTTACCCTTAAGTTTATCTGTTGCCTTTATTTTAATTAAGTTTAATGGCATGACTTTAAATTTGATGAGTTTAGGCGGGCTGATTATTGCTATTGGCATGTTAATTGATTCGGCTGTGGTGGTAGTGGAGAATGCCTTTGAAAAATTAGGCCATAACAAAACCACCACGAAACTACATGCAATCTATCGCTCCTCTAAAGAAATTGCCCCTTCTGTAGTGAGTGGGGTTGTAATCATCATCGTTTTTTTTGTACCCATTATGTCCTTACAAGGCATTGAGGGTAAAATGTT
This sequence comes from Helicobacter suis HS1, assembly GCF_026000295.1. Classification (NCBI taxonomy): domain Bacteria; kingdom Pseudomonadati; phylum Campylobacterota; class Epsilonproteobacteria; order Campylobacterales; family Helicobacteraceae; genus Helicobacter; species Helicobacter suis. The sequence goes on from NZ_AP026769.1 coordinate 219,191, forward strand.
TGTGCCTTTAGTTAAAGGTATTGTTTTTGCACTACTTGGCACTCTAGTGCTAGCTATTACAGTTATACCTGTGATTAGTTCTATGGTGCTTAAAGTCCAGCCACACAAAGAAACTTTACTCACCCGATTTTTTTATTGGATTTACACCCCAGCTTTACAATTTGCCCTTAAAAAACCCAAAACCATGCTTGTATGTGCTGTAATCTTTCTTATCTCTAGCCTTTCTCTCTTTCCTTTTATCGGTAAAACTTTCATGCCTAATTTAGATGAAGGGAGTAGTGTATTAAGCATTGAAAGCGTCCCTTCCATTTCTTTAGATCAATCTAAAGATTTGATTTTACGGATTGAAAAAACGATTCGTAAAAATATCAAAGAAGTTAAGGCTATAATAGCGCGTACCGGTTCAGATGAATTAGGATTAGATTTAGGCGGGCTTAACCAAACCGATATGTTTATTTCTTATACTCCTAAAAGCCAATGGTCGGTTAAAACCAAGCAAGAATTACTAGATAAAATCCTAGCATGTTTGGAGGATTATAAAGGGATTAATTTTGCCTTCACCCAGCCTATTGAAATGCGTGTTTCTGAAATGCTTACCGGAGTAAGAGGGGATTTAGCCATTAAAATCTTTGGAGCGGATATAGATAAATTAAACCAACTAAGCGCACAAATTGTAGAGATCATCAAAGGCATTAAAGGTTCTAGCGAAGTTTTTACAACCCTTAATAAAGGCGTGAATTATCTTTATATCACCCCCGATCGGCACGCTATGGCTAATGTCGGTATTAATAGCGATGAATTTTCTAAATTCCTTAAATCGGCTTTAGAGGGAATTATCGTTGAATTTATCCCTACAGGAATCTCGCGCACCCCTGTAATTATCCGCCAAAGAGAGGAGATTTCTACTAATACTGCCCTAATTAAGAGCTTAGAGATGAGCTCGACTCGAGGAGTTGCCGTACCCATTACTTCTATTGCTAACATTTCTGAAGTTGATGGGCCTGTGGCCATTGTACGCGAGGATAGCAAGCGTTTAAGCGTGGTTCGTAGCAATGTAATAGGGCGGGATTTAGACGGATTTGTTAAAGAAGTACAACAAAAAATTAGCGCTAAGGTACAATTACCCCCTAATTATTTCATCACTTATGGAGGGCAATTTGAAAACCAAGAGAGAGCTAATAAACGGCTTGCTACCGTGATCCCACTAAGTATTTTAGTGATTTTTTTTATTCTATTCTTTACCTTTAAAAGTGTACCCCTATCCTTACTCATTTTGCTTAATATCCCCTTTGCAATTACTGGTGGACTCATCGCTCTTTTTCTTAGCCATGAATACCTCTCTGTACCGGCTAGTGTAGGGTTTATCGCGCTTTTTGGGATTGCGGTTTTAAATGGTGTGGTGATGGTGGGTTATTTTAAAGAACTTCTCAAACAAGGTAAAAGCATAGAGGAGGTGGTGTTTATGGGAGCTAAGCGGCGTTTACGCCCTGTTTTAATGACAGCTTGTATTGCTGGTTTAGGTTTAATTCCTTTGCTTTTATCCCATGGCGTGGGTTCTGAAGTGCAAAAACCCCTAGCTATTGTGGTTTTAGGCGGGCTAGTTACCTCCAGCATTCTTATTCTCTTGCTTTTACCGCCCATGTTTATGCTGGTGGCTAAAAAAATCAAGGTAGTGTAGTGATCTTAGTAGAAATGTATGCAGATTTAAAACTTAAGGACATGCTAGTTGATCACCTCTTTGAACATGGCTATGAGGATTTTTATTTCTTTGAATGTTTTAAATACGCCACCTCCTCGCTTTTAACAAGTGAGAAAGAACAGGTAAGCGGGCGTAAAGACTATGGCTTATTTAAAATTTTGCTGGAGGAACAAGAGGCTAGCATTTTGTTAGAGCAAGTACAGCGCCTCTTTAAAAAAGAGGTAACTTTTTATCTACTCCCCCTAACTTCTATCCCTAAATCTGTGCCTTAAAACATGTTAAAATGCACTCTTTATATAAGGAACTAGATGGACATTACGGTTTTTGGGGGAGGGGCTTGGGGAAGGGCGTTAGCATTTGCCTTAGGGCATAAAAACCCTACAAAAATTGTCTCACGCCGCGATTTAACAACCCTACTTATGCCTTTAAATAAAGGGCTTGTACTCAAAGGACATGATCCGATTTTGCAGTGTCCAGCACAGGAGGGTTTATTAGCCGATCTCTTTGTAGTGGCCATTAGTGTACAGCATCTGCGCGCTTGGTTTGAGCAGGCAAATTTACCCTATACGGCTAAGGTTTTAATGGCCTCCAAAGGAATAGAAATTGGGGGGTATTTTGTAAGCGATATAGCCACACATTTCATTCCTATAGATCATCTGTGTTTTCTAGCTGGGCCTAGCTTTGCTAGAGAGATCATGGCAAGTTTGCCATGCGCTTTAGCCATTCATTCTAATAACGCCACTTTAGCCCACACTTTCGCACAGCAACTCCCCGCCTTTATCCGATCCTATGTACAAGATGATATTAGAGGAGGAGAAATTGCTGGGGCTTATAAAAATGTGATTGCTATTGCGGCTGGGGTGTGTGATGGGTTAGAATTAGGGCAAGGGGCTAAGGCCTCTCTTTTATCGCGTGGACTGGTGGAAATGAGTCGTTTTGGGGTGCATTTTGGAGGCAAGCTAGAAACTTTTTTAGGATTATCAGGGGCTGGGGATTTATTTTTAACCGCTAATTCTTTACTCTCGCGCAATTACCGCGTAGGGCTGGGTTTAGCGCAGTATAAGAGTCTAGCTAGCATTGTAGAGGAATTACAAGAAGTGGCTGAGGGGATTAAAACAACAAAGGCCATTGTAGAAATTGCCACCCATGAGAATATCCATGCCCCCATTGCTAAAGAATTAGATTTGCTCTTAGAGGGTAAAAATCCTTTAGAGAGCATGACGGCTTTAATCAAACGCTAAAGGACTTTGATGCTAACTTTTTCAGATATTTTATTAGAACTACAAAGTTTTTGGCATAAACAGGGCTGTATTTTATTACAACCCTATGATATTCCCGCAGGCGCAGGGACTTTTCACCCCGCCACTCTTTTAAGAAGTTTAGATAGTAGCCCTTGGAGTGTGGCCTATGTTGCCCCTTCTAGGCGGCCTACAGATGGGCGCTATGGGCAGAACCCTAATCGCTTGGGTAGTTATTACCAATTCCAAGTTGTAATCAAGCCAAGCCCTAAAAATATCCAAGAAGTTTATTTACAAAGTTTGCAGGCTTTAGGGATTGATTTTAGCAAACATGATGTGCGCTTTGTTGAGGATAACTGGGAATCACCTACTCTAGGGGCTTGGGGGCTAGGTTGGGAGGTGTGGCTAGATGGCATGGAGATCACACAGTTTACCTATTTCCAACAAGTAGGGGGGTTAGCTTGTTATCCAACGCCTATTGAAATCACCTACGGAGTGGAGCGCTTGGCTACTTATATCCAAAAAGTTGATTCCATTTTAGACATCATTTGGACTTTTAAGGATAACCAGCCAGTTTATTATAAAGCCGTGCATTTAGAAAGCGAATACGAATTTAGCCACTACCATTTTACTCATGCCAGCCTAGATTTTCTAACAGAAATGTTTCTTAAAAACCAAGTAGAAGCCAAACATTGCTTAGAGCAAAAATTACCCTTAGTGGCTTATGACTTTGTGATGTTAAGCACGCATTTTTTTAATGTGCTAGATGCCAGAAAAGCTCTATCTGTTGCCAAACGCCAAGAATGCATTTTAAAAATCCGCGAACTAGCCAAAGCCTGCGCTGTTTTATACAAAGAACAAGAAGAAGAGCGCATTAAACGAGTCTTATGTTAAACCTTAAAGTTTTATATGATTTTTTAAACCAACTCTCACCCTTTGATTTGCAAGAATCTTGGGATAATAGCGGTTTAAATTTGGGTAGCTTTGAAAGCGATTATGAAAATATCGCCATTAGTTTAGAAGCCACTTTAGAGATCGCTAGAGAAGTACCAGAAAAAACGATCATTCTAACCCACCACCCTTTATTTTTTAAACCCATTAAAACTTTTAACCCCACCTTTTATCCTGCCAATATCGCCTCTAAACTCTTGGTAAAATCTTGCGCACTCATTGCCATGCACACTAATTTTGATAAAACCCACCTCAACACCCATTTTGCGCGTATGCTAGGTTTTAGCAATCTACATGAGGAGGGTATGGCTTTGATAGGCAATATTGAGCCTATTTCTTTAGAGAGATTAGCTAGCCATATACAAGCTAAATTAAATCTATCTTATTTAGAGCTTGTTAAAGGAAATGATTTAATCACAAAAGTAGCGGTGATATGTGGATCGGGCTGTTCTTATCTATACCAACTCCAAGAGGCGTTTAGTAATCTATGTCTCATCACAGGGGATATTAAATACCACGATGCGATGTATGCTTTGAGTATGGGCATTAGTCTTTTAAATACCCCGCATTATGAAAGTGAAAAATATTTTGCGCCCCTACTAGAAAATTTGCTACAACCCTATTTGGCACAAACTAAACCAAAGTGTGTTAAAGTACGCGACTCAAAAAATCCATTTATTTTTAAGGTTTAACATGAACACCCATTTAGCACAATTAATCCAAATTTCTCAATTAGATAAAGACATGCAAGCCCTAGAACCTTTGATCAAAGCCAAACGCGCTGATCTAGATAAAACCATTGCTCTTAAGCATAAAAAACAAGCCGAGCTAACTTTGCTAGAAGAGGAAAAAGTGGCTTTGAATTTACAAATCCATAAAAACGAACAGATGTTACATGAAACCAATATTAAAGTTGATGGTATCCAAAAAAAGATTTCTCAGGTTAAATCTGAGCGCGAACTGCGCTCTTTAGGGATTGAAGAGGACATCACTAAAGAAAGAGCCAACCAAGCCAATAAAGAAATCGAACGGCTGCAAAATGAAATTGAGCATAAAAATAAACAACAAGAATCAATTAGTACCGCTTTATTAGAACTAGAACAACAAGTTGGAGAACTAGAAAAAAAGGTAGAAACAGACACCGCAGAGCTCAAGGCGCGCCAACAGCAAATCTTGCAACAAAAACAAGAACTGACTTTAAAAATGGATCATAAACTCATCGCCTTTTATGAGCGGATTCGCCGCTGGGCGGGTAATACTTGCGTGGTTTCTGTGAAAAAACAAGCTTGTGGGGGGTGTTTTATCCGGATTAATGATCGCACTTATGCAGAGATTTTAAACAGTAGCGATATTTTAACCTGCCCTCACTGTGGGCGGATTTTATATGTGGATTCACAGACCCAAGAACCTGTGAAAATCTCCTAAGGTTTTTTCGTTTTTAAACCGGTGTATTTTGCTTTACTTGCTTTAGGGCATATCTTAGCCATGCCCTTTTTGGGTTTGCTTAGCCTAAAGGATAAATACAAGCATTCGCTTAAGGCGCGTTTTTTAGCCAAAGGGCATGCTTTAGATTTTAAGCCTAGTTTGTGGTTTCATGCCTGCTCTTTTGGAGAGATCAAATCTTTAGAAACACTCTTAGAACACTTCACAACCACCCCTATTTTACTCACCACAACCACCCAAACTGGCTACGATCTAGCATGCAAAATTGCGAGTAATTACCCTAAAATGCAGGTGCGTTTTTTACTTTTTGAGACCTTGTTGTACCTGTGGCAGAAAGATTTAGCCGGTTTAAAAGCCTTAGTAGTTACGGAGGCAGAATTATGGTATAGCGTATTTGCCTTAGCCAAGAAAGTAGGAGCTAAAACCTTTTTGATTAATGCGCGTATTTCCTCGCGTTCTTACAAACGCTACCAACGATTTAAATGCTTTTATGCCCACCTCTTTAAACAAGTTGATTATATTTATGCCCAAAGTCTAATTGATGCACAACGGCTTAAATCCCTAGGGGCGATGCATATCTCTATATTCCCCAATCTAAAAATTTTTAATTTACCCCGCCTCTCTAAACACTATACTAAACCCTCTAACACTCTTTTTTTAGCCGCTAGCACCCACCCAAGCGAGGAAATTTTGATTTTAAAGGCCTTTTTAGCCCTTAAAGATATGCATTCTAAATTACTCATCGCCCCTAGACACCCCGAACGCTTTAAAGAAGTTAAAACGCTATTAGAGCATACAGCCGGCTTTACTTGTCTATCTAGCGGGCTTAATTGGAGTGAGCGCATTGTACTTTTAGATGTTTTGGGGGTTTTGAATGATTTTTATGCTTTAGCAGATGTGGTGATTTTGGGTGGATCTTTTGTGCCACTAGGGGGGCATAATCCTATTGAACCTGCCTTTTTTAAAACTAAGCTTATTACTGGACCTCATATTTTCAACCAAGAAGCCCTTTTTGCTTATGTGCAAAATTACACCAAAATAGAGGCTAAAGACTTAGTAAATACTCTAGCTACCCATGTACTTTTAAAACCCAGCTATATCAATACGCAAGATCATAACTTAGAAGAATTAGTGCGAGAGATTCATGCTTGAGGCCTATAAAATCTTAGCTAAAAACCTCAATATTTCTCACAAACAGGCTAAAAAATACATTGATATGGGATTAGTGAGTCTACAAGGGAAAAGACTAACCCTAGCGCGCCAAAAATTCCCCTTAGATACGCATTTTCATATCAAAGAGTGTTTAAAAACAGATGTACTGTATCAAGATCAAGAACTATTAGTTTTAAATAAAGCCACCCATATAGATAGCTACACCTTAGAAAGACAACACAAACCCTACAAACTCTTACACCGCCTAGACAAATCTACGAGTGGTCTTCTTTTACTCGCACAAGCTACATTTTACACAAAAGCTTTGCTTGCATTTAAGAAAAGAGAGGTTTATAAAGAGTATCTAGCTTTAATAGAGGGGATACTTAAGAGGCCAAAAACACTCACACAGCCCTTAAGTGTGCGTACCAACCACATGCATTTTAATAAGGGTTTTGTAAAAACCTTTGTAGATTTAAAAGGCAAACCGGCCATTACACATCTTTATCCTATCTATCACACAAAGCAACAGACGCTTTTAAAAGTTGTGATTGAAACTGGAATCACCCACCAAATTAGAGCACATTTAAGCCATATAGGCCACCCCATTGTAGGCGATCTCATTTATGGGGGATCGCCTAACCCTCACTTTTTTCTCCATGCTTATAAACTAGCACTTTTAGAGCACCACTTTAGCGCTCCCATTCCGCCCCATTTTAAGGAGTTTCATGAGTTATTGGAATGAAATTTACACCCACTTTAGCCCTGTGGCTTTTACTTTCTTTAATATCCCTATTCATTGGTATGGTCTAGCCTATGTAGGGGCTTTATTACTAGCCCTTACTTTGGCCTTGCGGGCTTTAAAAACAGACCCTAAACGCTTTCCTATTTCCAAGGCTAATTTTGAAAGCTATTTTCTCTATGCAGAATTGGGGGTGATTTTAGGCGCAAGACTGGGTTATATTTTAATCTACGATCCAAATACGCTTTATTATCTCAAAGCCCCTTGGCAAATTTTTAACCCTTTTTATGAGGGGGAATTTATCGGTATTAGAGGCATGAGCTACCACGGAGGATTAATAGGCTTTTTAGTTGCCTCATGGATTTTTAGTAAGGTAAAAAGGCAAAATTTTTTAATTTATTTAGACCTTATTGCGGTGAGTTTACCTTTAGCCTATGTTTTGGGGCGTATTGGTAATTTTTTAAACCAAGAACTTTTTGGGCGCGTCGTACCTCCCGGGGATACTTTTGGAAAATCTATAGGCATTGTGGTTAATGGCGCTTTACGCTACCCTAGCCAGCTCATTGAAGCATTCTTAGAAGGGTTTTGCGTCTTTGTTGTGGTGCATTTAGCGCGCTCTTTTACAAAGGTACATGGCATGCTCATGGTGGTTTATGGATTTGCTTATGCGGTTGCGCGCTTTTGTGCTGAATATTACCGCGAGCCAGATGCCCAACTAGGTTATTACGCGGGACATTTAAGCATGGGACAACTGTTAAGCTTTGCTATGATAGCTGTTTCATCGCTTTTATGGCTCTATATTGCCCGCACCAATCCAACTCTTGCTAAATCTAGCTAATTGCGCTAAAATGCGGGCTTAATCTTAAAACGAGGGTTACATGGAAAGGATGACATGGAACATAGAGAAGATGCCATTATCAGGTTTTCCGTCTCTTTGCAACAAAATCTTTTAGACGAGTTAGATAACCGCATTATTAGAAATGGTTATTCTTCTCGTTCAGAATTAGTGCGGGATATGATCCGCGAGCGGCTGGTGGAGGATAGTTGGTCTAAGGAACAAACATCTGAGGTAAATGGCGGCTTAACAGTGGCTGTGCTGGTGATTATTTATGATCACCACCAACGCGAACTGAACCAAAGAATGATTGATATCCAGCATGAAAGCCATATTAGTATTTTGTGTACTACCCATGTGCATCTAAATGCTAATAATTGCTTAGAGACTATTATTTTAAGAGGCAAACCGGCAGACATCATGCATTTACATTTAGAAATTGGAGGATTAAAGGGCGTGAAATTTTCCAAGCTCACCAAAGCCTCTAGTTTTGAGCAAAATACTTAGGTTGGCCTGTGGATATTGCTTTATATGGTGGGAGTTTTGATCCGCCTCACATCGCCCATTTAGAAGTCATTTATCAGGCCCTAGAAACTTTAAAAGTAGATCGGCTTTTTGTGCTGGTGGCCTATCAAAATCCTTTTAAAAAAAGCCCATGCTTCGCTCCTAATCAGCGCTTGTTATGGATGCAAGAACTCTTAAAAGATGTAGCTAAAGTAAAAGTCCATGATTTTGAAATCAAACAAAAAAGGCCAGTGCCTAGTATTGAGAGTGTGCGCTATTTTTACCAAAAATTCACCCCCAATAAACTTTACTTTGTAATCGGTGCGGATAATGTAGCAGGGTTAGCGCTTTGGGAGGGATATACAGAATTAAAAGAGCTGGTAGAATTTGTTGTTGTGGAGCGTAAGGGCTATTGTTTAAACCCGCCCCCTGATTTTAAATACACACCTATGTCCTTAGAACACATTACCTGCCCTATTTCATCTAGTAAAATTAGAGAATTATTACACAAACACCAAATCCCACAGCATCTACCCCACATGCTACAAAACCGCGTATTGCAAACCTTTAAGGAAACCCATGCCTACTAGAATTGCTAGAATTGCCACCCTTTTAGAGGATAAAAAAGCCACAGATATTGTAGTTTTTGATCTATGCCAACAAAATTACATTACAGATTATGTCATCATCGCCACCGCGCTAGTGGGCAAACATGCTCTATCTCTTTTAGATCATTTAAAAACAAATCTTAAACCTCTGGGTGAAAAGTTTTATGCTATAGATGCTGAAAATGAGGAGTGGATCATTCTTGATTTAGGCGATTTGATCATCCATGTCTTTACAGAGGTGTATCGGAAGCGCTTTGATCTAGAGGGCTTTTTAAAAACCTATAATAACCCCACTTGATACCCACCCTCCTAGCTATCATTGGCCCTAGTAGCAGTGGTAAGAGTGATTTAGCTTTAGAGTTAGCACAAATTTTAGATGCTGAAATTGTCTCTTTGGATTCTTTAAGTGTGTATCAAGAAATTAACATTGCAGCGGCCAAACCGAGTTTAGAAAATTTGGCCTGTATTAAACACTATGGTATTGATATTTTAAGAATCGATCAAAAGAACAACGCCCAAGTTTTTAAACAAGAGGTACAAAGGGCTATAGCCACTACAACTAAAAAAAAGCTTTTGCTAGTGGGGGGGAGTTCTTTTTATCTAAAAGCACTTATAGACGGGTTAAGCCCCATGCCTATATTAAACAAGCAGCAAGAACAAGAAATTCAAAGACAAATTGCCAAGATAGATCACCCCCATGCCTTTTTAGCACGCATCGATTCAGACTATGCCTCTTATGTTAAAGATACTTACCGCATCACACAGGGGCTTAAAATTTATTTAACAACCCACATGCCCCCCAGTGCCTATTTTAAAGCCCATCCTAAAATTCCTTTTAAATACCCTATTCAAGTTTATGGGCTCTGTATGGATAAAACTAAATTACACGCTAATATCGCTAAACGCACTAAGACCATGCTTAATCAGGGCATAGTAGAGGAAATTAAAGGCTTAGCAGATAAATATGGCACTAAACACCAACCTTTTAAGGCCATTGGGCCTAAAGAATGCTTGCAATATCTTAGAGGCGAATTATCCTATCAAGAACTCTATGAGATGATTTATACACACACCTGCCAGCTAGCCAAACGGCAAATGACCTTTAACCGCTCCCAATTTAAAGAGGCGATCTTTTTAGACAAAGAACATTTAAAACAAGAAATCCTTAAACAACTTAGTGTTTTCTAATCACAGCAAAGCTTTTAACAATGACGCTATTGTAATCCTTTTGAATCGGGCGTTGGTTAGTTTTGTGATACATGATTTTTTTAATTGTTTCAAATTGTTTAGGTGAAAAACTAATCGTCTCTTCAATAATAAACCAAGAAACCCCCTCTGTGCAAGGAGGCGTGGTTAATGATCCATTAAAATGGTAGTAGTGGATCGTTGTAGGTAGTAGGGTTTTTAAGGCTAGAGTTTGGGGTGGGGTTTTATGGTTGTAGGCATTAAAAAGAGGGGTGAAAAAGGGGTTTTCTTGCCCTATTTTAAATCCAATCCCTATTACCAACAAACGCCCCTCGCTATCTTGGTGTACTAAATGCATGCTTAAAGGTTGGTGCTTACCACGAATGGCAAATTCCATAGGCAGATGGAAGTGTAGATTAATCAAATAATACTCATGATCGCGGTATACAATAGAGTTAGTAGGGTGGTTAAATTGGGCTATAAGGGTGTTATGAGAATAAGCAATAGTTGAGGGCTTGAGATCGTGGTATGTAAAAATTATATTTTCTTGACCAGAGGCATTGTAGTAATGTTGGATATTAATAGGAGACTGGCTTTTACCCGTTTTACAAATTGCATAGTCTTTGTGTAATTTATCCCATTGCTTGGCACCTGTGTGTTTTTCATAACTCCAATGCGTAGCAGAAAGTAAACTTAAAAGTAAGAAACTTAAAATAGAAAATAATCGCATCATCTCCTCCATAAGCATTTTCAAAAAACTCAATTAGAATAAATGCATTTAAAGCAGACCCTACCCCCTAAAATTTTAGGGGCTTAAGTTTGGATATGGGTCGCGCCTTTGACTAAAAATAATTCCTTGTTTTGAGTGCCCGTTGCATTTTTAAAGACCTCTTGGGTCATATATAAACTATCTGCTTTATCCCCTGCTACCATTAAGTGCGGTTGGTTAATTAAATCTACATTTGTGTTGGCATCAAATCCCATTAAATCTATCAAACTACTCACCGTGTAATTGCTCTGTGAATGGAGGTGAAAATGGGTTTTAGCGTAATATTCATAGCCCTCCCTATATAAATCAAAGGGTAATTTCGCAACCTGTTCTTCTGTCATATTAGCTGCAAACGACGGGGTGTATTTCACCTCGCCCCCTGCTGCCTCTTGTGCTCTAGCTTCTGAGGCTTCTTTTAAGCGCTCTTGTATCGTGTCTTTTTGGGTGTTTAAATAGCCGTTGCGTCTTACCTCTCCGGAATTAAACATGCTAATCGTGGCTATTGCTTTAAATCTTTTATCTGTCTGGGCTACCTTAATCGCATAGCCCCCACCCCCACAAATGCCAAGCAAACCTAAACGATGCGCATCTACACCTTTAAAATGTGAAATAAAATCTGCGGCTGCTCTAATATCTTCCATGCGATTGGCTGGTTTATCCACATAGCGAGGCATCCCCCCACTGCCTCCTTGATAGGCCGCATCAAAAGCAATGGTTACATACCCGGATTCGGCCAACTTTTGCGCATAAAGCCCAGCTACCTGCTCTTTAACCCCTCCATTAGGATGAGCTACTACAATAGCGGGGTATTTTTTATGGGTATTGAAGTTAGCCGGCGTGTAGACATTGGCCACAACTTTTACCCCATTGGCTTTATAGTGCACGGCGTGTACTTGCACCTTTCCTTTAATATTTTCAGTAATAGCCCCTTCATAGGTAAATGTAAAAGGGTTTTTTCTATAATCAGCCCCCATAGCCACACCTCCGATTAAAATGGCGCTTATTAATAATCTACTAAACATTTTTTACCTTTATCAAAATATAGCCGTTAAACACCAGAAAATTAAGGAATGTGCACCAGTTAAAAACATGGAGTAACATGGCATGTTTTAGACATACACTTTAAAATCACCAATTATTAAGAAAAATACCAAAAGCTTTTAAGACTCTCCGGCAGAAATCCCACTCGTCTTTAGCGGGTGGGATGAATGCCACTAATTTGTGGTATAATGTCCCCATACATTCGTATCTACGGCAGGAAGTGTCGGAAGTTACGCCTTTGGAGATATGATGTGTGAGACCTGTAGGGAATGCGTTGGAGCTCAAACTCTGTAAAATCCCTACTATAGGGACACAGAGTGAGAACCAAACTCTCCCTACGGGCAACATCAGCCTAGGAAGCCCAAATGTCTTTAGCATTTGGGCACTTCACTAGCACTCCCCCATCCGCCCGCATACATACTATTACCTCCCATTAACACCCCAGCCGGGTTACCCATGTTGCCCACATAAGCATTAGTATTGCCAAAGTTTTTATAAAAGGTGCCAACCAAATAAAAGTTATTGTAATCAAAACGCTGGCGGATAATTAAGCTTTGGCCATTTGCAGTAACGGGTCTATCGTATTTATAAATGGGTGCACCGCTACTATTAACCACCATCCAAGGCTCATAAACCGGAAAGAAAGCAATAAGGCGGGTTTGGGAACGAAAGCCTTTTTCAGAAAAGTTAGGATCGCTATCCCAGACCAAACTAAAACCCGGTGCGTTAAACATTTTGGGCGAAAAATAGTAGAAAAATTCGGCTAAAAGCTTATGTTTGTTATAGATTAAGCGGAGCGCATGCGTACCATAAGAAAGCTGATAACCATGGTGAGTCCAGCCACCTTGTGCGTTTTTACTCCAGTTGCCACTATAAGAAGTACGGGGTGCATACCAGTTGATCAAAAACCCGCCACCTGCAATAGCCCGCCCAAAAGAGCTAAACCAGATAAGGCGGGTGTGTTTGTATTCTCCAAAAACTTCAAAACCCTGAGTTTTTCCGCTTCTATAGGGCATAGTAGAGGTGTAGCGCCCTCCTTTAATTCCAAAGAAATCTTTATATTTATACTCAATGAAAGCATCGCTAAATATGTAAGTTTTGGCTAGGCTGCGCTCCTTGCCATTTGCCGTTACGATGTCATCTTCAGAAAAAATATTAGAAGCCCCGCCTAAATACCCGTCATAAAACCCGTAGTAATCATAAATCTTACTTCCTCCATGCAATTTACGGGTACTATCAAAAAAGACCCCACCTGCCATGCCCCCAATCCCAACTTTTAAGCTATGGCTGTCTAATTTTTTAGGCAATAGATTAAAATCTACATTTAAAAAGCCTGAAACTGTGCCATATTGTTGCATGGGATAAATCCCTTTGTTGCGATTCATAGGTGCTTGATTAAAGCCCACTTGAGAGGCCTGTTCAGCCTTACCCCCGATTTTATAATCAAATGCTTTAAGAGAGGGGGCAAAAAACCAGAAATTCCCTAAAAAGATGAAAGTTAGAAGAACAAATTTAGTCGCTACACTTGAGAAAGGAGAATTTTGCATCCAATTCCTTTAGGCTTAAGGTCCTGCACCGGAGCTAGCGGTGTTTTCTAAAAATCCGGTTGCATAAAGGACAAAATGAGTTAAGTAAGTTTTTTGGTTTGTGGTAGCAAAATGTGTAGCGTATCGCGTATCTGTCCCATTCCATGAAAAAGTTTTAAGATTGACACCCTCCCACCACTTTTTTTGATACCTTACAAAGCCATTTTTCTTAGCACACACAATCTCCTCAGGCGCACACAATATATTTTTGGCTTGCGCAACGCCGCGCAATCCATTGGCATGATCACAATCAAGATGGGTTAGAAGGATATAATCCAAATCAGAAGGTTTAATCCCCATCCACTTATAACTCAATCACATGGGGAGTGATGTCCGAATCGTGTGTAGCAAGAGATTCAATACATTGAGGCGACATAGACTCTTCTCTAATCCATTCTAAGGATTTGCGTTGTTGGGCTTTATTTAGAGCGACACCACTGGTTATCATTTGCTTCCATGACTTAGTAGCATACCCACCATCTGCAAAAAGAAGCACGAAGTTACCTTGATCGTTTTTGATTTTCGCAGCACATAAACCATCGCAGTGCCCCGGAATATTTACCATAGTAACAGAGCCATCGTTAAATAAATCAAATGATCGCTGCACAGGCCCCTCTGTCCCATTCCATGAAAAAGTTTTAAGATTGACACCCTCCCACCACTTTTTTTGATACCTTACAAAGCCATTTTTCTTAGCACACACAATCTCCTCAGGCGCACACAATATATTTTTGGCTTGCGCAACGCCGCGCAATCCATTGGCATGATCACAATCAAGATGGGTTAGAAGGATATAATCCAAATCAGAAGGTTTAATCCCCATAGATTCTAATTGTTCATTAATGGCCTGTCCCCTTGTAATACGCCCTTGATTAACCATGTAAAGAAGCCATGAGCCTAAACTTTTAATCTGTGCTTTTTTGTCATATACACCTTGTGGCGACATATCTCTATGCCAACCGGTATCTACTAGCACTGTTGCTTTGGGGTGTTCTATTAAATAGCAACTAACAGGTAACCATATCCAATCTTTCTTGGGAGTTGTTAATCCGGATGCTTTAAGTAAGCTACAATTATCCCCACAAAAGGGTAAATAAGGGGATACACGAATCTCGCCTGTATGTAGTACATGGACTTTCATTGTTTTTCTCCGTATCTTTAATTTCCCAGCCTGTTATATCTTATCTGCCCTTAGCCCTTGAGTTCTTGGATCAAAGCTCTAGCCTCCTCTGTCAGGATAACCTTTGGCACACCCATTAAAAGAACCCTAATTTGTTGCTAAACTAAAGCAAAGTTAGTTTACTTAGTGGTTAATATACAGCCCCTTTTGTGCCTAAGAAAATCTAGCCAAAATCTGCCACCAACCGGCAACAACCCTTACGGATAAAGATCAAATGCTTAAAATGATAGTTTAGATTATCTCTTGTTCTATCGCTTTAAGTTCCTCAGAAGTAAATAAACGGCTCTTGATCTCAAAACTCTTGCCCATGCCATACTCTAAAGAATACTCGCTGGCCTCTATGGGCTTGACGCTTAAAATAAGCTGGGTGTGTTTTTGGTATGCATATTGGTTCTTGTGCATGTAAAACTCCACCCCTCCCACAGAGCCTAAGCAAATATCATTATCGCCTAGCTTAAAATCAGCCCGATCATAGACATAAACAACGCTCCCATCACAGCAACCACAAGACTGGTAAAAAATAAAGTCTGGATGTGAAGCCTTGAGTTCTTGGATCAAAGCTCTAGCCTCCTCTGTCAGGATAACCTTTGGCACACCCATTAAAAGAACCCTAATTTGTTGATGCTATAACTTACCAAAAGGTTTTTAATCTGTTGGTAGTGCTCTAAAATGACCTTGTGTGTCTCACGCCCAATCCCGCTTTGTTTGTATCCTCCAAAGGCTGCATGGGCAGGATAGGCATGGTAGCAGTTAGTCCACACCCGCCCGGCTTTAATGGAGCGACCAAAGTGATAAGCACGATTAATATCTCTAGTCCACACCCCAGCCCCTAGACCAAATAGCGTATCATTAGCAATCTCTAGGGCTTGATCATCATCTTTAAAAGTAGTCAATGCCAAAACAGGCCCAAAAATTTCCTCTTGGAAAATACGCATTTTATTATGCCCTTTAAAAATGGTAGGCTCTATATAACACCCCTTTTCAAGCCCTGCAATGTGGTTTCTCTGCCCGCCAATTAGACACTGCGCGCCCTCTTCATGGGCGATCTTAATGTAGTTTAAAATGGTGTTGACTTGGTTTTCATCTACTTGTGCACCCATCATGGTGTCTAAATCCAAAGGATTGCCCACTTTAATAGCCTTGATTCGCTCTAAAACTTTCTGCATAAAATCATTATAGATTTTTTCATGTACAAGCGCTCTTGAGGGGCAAGTACACACCTCACCTTGGTTAAAAGCAAAAAGCACCAAACCCTCAATGGCTTTATCCAAAAACGCGTCTTCGTGTTCGCAAATATCAGGAAAGAAAATATTAGGGCTCTTGCCTCCTAGCTCTAGGGTGCAGGGAATAATATTTTCTGTTGCAAATTGCATGATTTGCCTTCCTACCGCTGTTGATCCGGTAAAGGCCACTTTAGCAATTTTAGGGCTTGTGGCTAGATGTTTGCCAATTTGTCCGCCATTGCCATTGACAATATTGACCACGCCTGCAGGCAACAAATCCCCGATAATCTCAAAGAGTACCAAAATACTAGCAGGTGTGGGTGAGGCAGGCTTGATAACAACAGCGTTGCCTGCAGCCAAAGCGGGAGCTAGTTTCCAAGCAGCCATCAAAATAGGGAAATTCCAAGGAATGATCTGGCCTACCACCCCTAAAGGTTCGTGGAAATGGTAGGCAACCATATCCTTACTAATATCACTAATACACCCCTCTTGGGCACGGATGCAACCTGCAAAATAGCGGAAATGATCTATAGCTAAAGGAATATCTGCATTCAGGGTTTCACGGATAGGTTTGCCATTATCCCAAGTTTCTGCATAGGCGATTTTTTCAAGATTAGCCTCCATGCGATCAGCAATTTTAAGCAAGAGATTAGAACGCGCTTCCACAGAAGTAGCTGCCCATACATCTTTAGCTTTATGGGCAGCATCTAGGGCTTTATCTACATCTTCTGGACTAGATAGGGGCACTTCACACAAAACACTCCCATCAATTGGGCTTTTATTAGCTTTATACCCTCCCTTAAGAGGCTTAACCCATTCCCCGCCAATGTAATTTTCATAGCGGGATTTAAAAATTTGTTTGCTGTCTTTATAAGCACTCATGCAAACTCCTAATTTCTAAAATCAAGCACCATACGCCCATCAATGCCGCCTTTTTTCATGCGCTCAAAGATCGCGTTGATGTCTTCTAGTTTGGCAGGTGCGACATGGGCTTTGACCTTTTGCTCCTCAGCAAAATTAATCGCCTCTTGCAGATCTAGTCGCGTACCCACAATAGAGCCACGCAAAGTAATCCCGTTTAAAACCATGTCAAAAATATTAACGGGAAACTCCCCTGGAGGAAGCCCATTCATCGCCACAGTCCCGCCACGACGTACAAACCCTAATGCCTGTTTAAAGGCCACTGGGTGCACAGCAGTAACTAGTACGCCATGTGTGCCCCCGTTTGTTTCTTGGATAATTTTATCAATCGTGCCTTGTTCGCCCAAATTTTTAGCATTGGCCACCACACTTGCGCCGTATTTTTTAGCTAACTCTAATTTGTCCTCTGCAACATCTACAGCGGCCACATTCAAGCCCATTGCCTTAGCATACTGCACGGCCAAGTGTCCTAGACCGCCAATACCAGAGATAGTTACCCATTGCCCGGGTTTGGCCTCTGTCATCTTAAGGCCTTTATAGACTGTAACACCCGCGCAAAGAATGGGTGCGATGTTTAGAAAATTAGTATCTTTTTTAAGTACGCCAACATAATTAGCATCTGCTAGAGCATATTCTGCATACCCGCCACTAACTGAATACCCGCCATTTTCTTGGTGCTCACACAGCGTCTCCCAGCCAGCCATGCAGTGATCACAATGCCCACACGCGCTATAAAGCCAAGGAATGCCTACTGCATCGCCTTCTTTAATGTGTTTAACCCCCTTGCCCACTTCTACCACATACCCAACGCCTTCATGTCCGGGGATTAAAGGGAGCTTAGGTTTAACAGGCCAGTCTCCATCTACAGCGTGCAAATCAGTATGGCACACCCCGCAGGCTTGAATTTTTACTAAAACCTCACCCTCACCTACAACAGGTACATCTACCTCCTCTACAAAAAGAGGGCCTCCAAATTCTTTTACAACGGCAGCCTTCATTTTTTTAGCCATGTGTTCTCCTTTCTACTTTGCTCGGTTGCTTGGATAGAAACGCCAAGTTCTTGGGCAATTTTTAAAAAGCGCAAACAATTTTCTAGTAGGCTAGTAGAATCAGCCATAGCAGGAAACAACTTTTCTTGCATGTCAATGAGTAAAACCATGCTAACCTCCTAGCTAAATACTACCTACTTCTTTTTTCCACAATTTCCTTAGCGATATTAGTGGGTGGGTATAAGTTTGTAGCCACTCAAAAGCCACGATCTCAACAGAAACCACCCGCGCACCTAAATGCCTTAAATCCTCTAAGGCTAGATTCTTGTTTTGTAAATCCCTAGAGCTGGTACAATCTGCTAACAAACTAACCTCAAACCCTTGTTTTAAAAAATCTTTTGCCGTTTGGTAGACACATACATGGGTTTCAATGCCTAGAATAAATAAAGGGTCTTTAGGGATAGACAAAACTGGATAGGCGCTAAAACTTTCTTTTGTAGTTGTATTCTTAATAAAGGGCTTGAGTGGTTCTAAAGTAGTGCCTAATTTAGCCGGGTTTTGCTCGGTTGCTTGGATAGAAACGCCAAGTTCTTGGGCAATTTTTAAAAAGCGCAAACAATTTTCTAGTAGGCTAGTAGAATCAGCCATAGCAGGAAACAACTTTTCTTGCATGTCAATGAGTAAAACCATGCTAACCTCCTAGCTAAGTACTACCTACTTCTTTTTTCCACAATTTCCTTAGCGATATTAGCGGGTACTTCGCCGTAGTGATCAAATTCCATAGAATAAGTCCCCCGCCCTTGCGTAGCTGAGCGCAAGTCTGTAGAATAACCAAACATTTCTACTAAGGGCACAAAAGCATCTACAATTTTAAGCCCTAATCTATCATCCATGGCATTAATCTGGCCTCTGCGGCGGTTTAAATCCCCAATCACATCGCCCATATACTCCTCAGGTACTTCTACCTCCACTTTCATCATAGGCTCTAAAAGCACAGGGTTAGCCGCCCTGCAAGCTTCTTTAAACGCCATAGAACCAGCAATTTTAAACGCCATTTCAGAAGAATCCACCTCGTGATAACTGCCATCATAAAGCGTTACTTTAAAATCTACCACCGGATAGCCGGCTAAAACCCCGCTTTGCATCGCCTCTTGTATGCCCTTATCCACCGCAGGGATATACTCCTTAGGAATCACTCCCCCGCTAATCTCATTGACAAATTCATAGCCGCTACCGGGTTCTTTAGGCTCTAACTTAATAAAAACATGCCCGTATTGCCCGCGTCCACCGGATTGTTTAGCGTATTTATGCTCTTTTTGTACCGCGTTTCTAATGGTCTCTCTAAAGGCCACTTGAGGGGCTCCTACTTCTGCCTCAACCTTAAATTCGCGTTTGAGGCGATCTACGATGATCTCTAAATGCAACTCGCCCATGCCCCCAATTAGAGTTTGCCCGGTTTCCTCCTGTGTCATCACTCTAAAGCTAGGATCTTCCTCTGCTAATTTGCCCAAAGCCACGCCCATTTTTTCTTGATCGGCTTTAGTTTTGGGTTCTACGGCGATGTGAATTACTGGCTCTGGAAATTCCATGCGCTCTAAAATCACCGGGTCTTTTTCGCTACAAAGTGTATCACCGGTTAAAGTCTCTTTAAGCCCCACAAAGGCACAGATTTCACCCGCATACACCTCTTTAATATCCTCGCGCTTATTAGAGTGCATTTTTAAAAGCCGCCCCACGCGCTCTTTTTTATCCTTTGTAGAGTTGTAAATATAACTGCCTGATTCTAAATTGCCTCTATACACCCGCACAAAAGTTAATTGCCCCACGAAAGGATCGGTCATGATTTTAAAGGCTAGCCCGGCAAACTCGCCTGTATCGCTGCTTTGCACATGCACCTCTTCCTCGCTTTTAGGATCGACTCCTTTAATGTCGGCTACTTCTGTGGGTGCGGGCAAATAATCAATAACGGCATCTAGTAGGGTTTGTACGCCCTTATTTTTAAAAGAAGAACCACAAAGCATAGGGATAAGACTCATGCCCAAACAGCCCTTTTTAATGCCTTGTTTAATTTCTGCAACACTGAGTGCCTCACCTGCTAAATATTTCTCCATTAAAGCCTCATCTTGTTCGGCCACCGCTTCTAAGAGTTTTTCGCGGTATTCTTCTGCTTTAGCCTGCAAATCAGAGGGGATTTCTTGAATCTCATACTTAGCGCCCATAGTTTCATCATTCCAGATAATGGCCTTCATTGCCACTAAATCAATCACACCCTCAAAGGTGTCTTCTGCTCCAATAGGAAGATTAATAGGCACAGGATTAGCCTTGAGTCGCTCTCTAATTTGGCTTTCTACATTGTAAAAATTAGCCCCGATGCGATCCATTTTATTGACAAATACAATACGGGGTACGCCATATTTATTTGCCTGACGCCATACAGTTTCACTCTGGGGTTGTACGCCTCCTACTGAGCAAAACACACCCACAGCACCGTCTAAAACACGCATGGATCGCTCCACTTCAATGGTAAAATCCACATGCCCGGGGGTGTCTATTAAATTGATCTGGTGTTCTTTCCAAAAGCAAGTTGTAGCCGCTGAGGTGATTGTAATCCCGCGCTCTTTTTCTTGCTCCATCCAATCCATAGTAGCCGCGCCGTCATGCACCTCGCCAATCTTATGGCTTACGCCGGTATAAAATAAAATCCGCTCGGAGGTGGTGGTTTTGCCCGCATCAATGTGGGCGGCAATCCCGATATTTCTGATTTTTTCTAAAGGGGTTCTGCGTGGCATGTTTATCCTTACCAGCGATAATGGGCAAAGGCTTTATTAGCCTCAGCCATTTTATGCACTTCCTCTTTTTTCCTAAAAGCCGCGCCTTTATCGCTAGCTGCGTCCATTAATTCATTAGCCAGCTTGTCTATCATCGCGCGCTCATTTCGTTTGCGGGTGGCTTCCAAAATCCAGCGGATAGAAAGGGATTGTTGGCGCACAGGCCGCACTTCTACCGGCACTTGATAAGTCGCCCCGCCCACGCGCCTAGATCGCACTTCTACTAAAGGTTTGACATTTTCTAAGGCCTTTTCAAAAACCTCAATGCCCTTTTCCCCGCTCTTTTCCTCAATTTTATTCAAAGCAGCGTAGATAATTTTTTCTGCAATGCTTCTTTTACCCGCATACATCATTTTGTTAATAAACTTTGTAACAACCTTGTTGTTGTAAACAGGATCCCCTAAAACCTCTCGAACCGGTGCTCTTTTCCGTCTCATTTTTTTCCTTTACTTGTTCCTTTAGCTGTTTTCTCAGCCCCTGCTTTGGTTTTTTTAGCCCCGTATTTACTGCGCGAAACCGATCGTTTATTCACCCCAGCTGTATCTAGTGCCCCGCGCACAATATGGTATTTAACTCCGGGTAAATCTTTAACCCTTCCTCCGCGTACTAACACAATGGAGTGTTCTTGTAAATTATGCCCCTCGCCCGGAATATAGCTAATGACTTCAAACTTACTAGTTAAACGCACCTTAGCAACTTTACGCAAGGCTGAGTTAGGTTTTTTAGGTGTGGTGGTGTAAACACGGGTACAAACCCCGCGCCTTTGTGGGCATTCTACCAAAGCCGGAGATTTGGTTTTTTTAAGGATTTTTTTTCGCTCTTTGCGGATCAACTGGTTGATAGTTGGCACTTTTTCCCTTTATAAAAATTTACGCTAAAAAAAGGGTTATTATAGCCTAAAAATCTTTAAGTGATCTTAGGGGAAGTCAGCGCCCTTGTTTATGGGCTTATTTAAAAAATGATCTTTCAATCACACTTAAAACCAACTATTCTTCTGTATCTCCCTCTGTATCTCCCTCACAAAGATCATCTATTCCTTTATCGCAAAAAATATCTCGTGCATGTTCTGCTAAGGCTTCAGCCTTTTTTAAATTTTTGGGTACACCTAAGCCTTTTTTATACATGCCGGCAAGATCATAATAACAATGAGCAACGCCCATATTGATACATTTTTGAAAGTACTGCGCGGCTTTTTTGTAGTTTTTAGGGATATGGGGAGCATAAGGATCATCTGCCCACATACTTGGACGACCATAATAATAGATATTCCCTAATAGTCTATAGCTGTATCCATCCCCTAAAGCCCCCGCTTTTTCTAAGTACTCCATGCCTTTTCTGAGTAACCCCACACCTCCTCCGTGATACATTTCTCCTTGATACATTGATGCTAATTTTGCATACCCCTGTGTATTCCCAAGCTCTCCTGCTTTTTGATAATACCATTTGGCCTTATCATCATCTCTACACACCGTTGAACTCCCATACTCATAATACTCTCCCATGTACATAGGCTTCACTATTCCCTAAAGCAATTGCTTTTTGGAAATAAGCAACCGATTTATGCCCATCATTTAGAGTACCTCGCGGATCTTCATCACCATAATCTTTATAAATCAAACCTAATTCGTTATAGGCCTGAGAATCGCCTTTTTCTCCTGCCTTTTCTAACACTTCTGCGGCCTTTAGATAATATTGTTTAGCTTTTTTATAACTCCACACAAATCCAGGATCGCCACGACGATACGCGTTTGCTAAAAGTATGTAGGCTGTAAAGTTGCCCATTTCCCCAGCCCTTTCAAGATAAAACATGCCTTTTTGGTAGTACCGTTTATCTTTATTAGGATATGCGTTATAATCTGCGGGGCAGTCTGCCATTGATGTTGCAGATAGGTAAAAATCCCCTAAACTCTTGTACACATCTGCTCTTTTTTGATTTAAGTCTAGAGCTTTTTGATAATAAATAAAGGCCTCTTTGCAAGAAACTCCCCTAAAGTTTATGGCCTTGTCTGTTAATTTAAGATAAGCATCTACCACGCCCATTTTTCCTGCTTTTTTAAAGTATTCAATGGCTTTATCGCGGTCTAAATCTACATATTGCCCCAAATCATACATCAACCCTAAATGATAAAAAGCCTGCGCATCTCCTGCTTTAGCCCCTTGTTTATAAAGTTTAAAGGCTTTTGGATAATCCTTAGACTTGTAGGCTATTTCTGCCTCTTTTAAAATGAGAGCTTGATCTTGAGAGTACAACAAGCTTATAAAAAGAAAGATACTTAAAAGTTGTAACATGCCCATTTTTGATCCTTAATTTAAGGTTTTTAGGCGTAGCGGCGTCAACACGGGCATAACCCGCGTGTAGGCATTTAACTAAGTATAACAAATCTTTAAAGGTCTTAGTTTTTTTTAACAGGCAAGAGTCTACTAATGAGTTCTTTATTCTTGCGGATACTCTCTCTAATCCCTTCAACTTGTTCTTGGATTCGTGAAATATCTTGCAAACTTTTTTGGGCGATTTGCTCCATCTGTTCTGATTGGGTTTGTAAGGATAACACGGCCTGACTAAGCTCATCTAAACTTACATTATTCTGGTTAGCTGAATCTAGCACCGCCTTAGATGAACCCTCAATATTTTTAACCGCCTCATTCATAGAGGAAAAAGTAACCCCGATTTCCTCTAATCGTTGTTGCACACTATTAGCCAAATTACCCACCTCATCAGCCACCACCACAAAGCCTCTTCCATGCTCACCCGCTCTAGCTGCCTCAATAGCCGCATTAAGAGCTAATAAATTAGTTTGATAAGACACGCGATCAATTTTTCGTAAAGCATTAGAAACCTCTGCAATGTTGCCATTAATCGTTCCTACGGTTGAGGAGAGTGTATTGGATAAATTTTCTAAGCTAGACATAGGGTTTTGTAATTTAAGCATCTCTTCTCTAACCGCATTAACATAAGTCTGGTTAGCCGTAGCCTTTGTTGCGATTTCTTTTAAATAGGTGTGGTTGATCCCTGCAACTTGATTATACCCCTCGTATTGTTCTAACAAGGTATTTTTAATAGCAATAACCCTTTCTAAATAGTTATGCCTAATTTGCTCATAATAAGATAGCGTGTTTCTGTAATGGATCAAAAAACTCTTTATTGCCCTCTTTGCTTGGTTCGCCTTGAAAAATGCAAAGCGCGACTAGGGTTTGGTTTTGGTGCAAGTTATTAGATATTTCCCCAAAGGAGGAAAATCCACTAATGGGGCAATTATCAAAAACAGAAAATCCGGGCAAATCCTTTTGGTTATTAATCCGGCGCAAAGCACAGTCATTAGCCAAAATAGCCACAGCCTCTCTACCCTTAGCAAATTCTTGATACGCCTTTAAAGTGCTTTGTATAAAATTAGTAGCCTTTACTAAAATTAGGCTTTCACCAAAGTATAAATCGCAAAAGAAAGTGATGCTTTTATCGGTGTTAAAAGTCCCAATTGATCGGATAAAAATTTGCCCTAAAATCTCTACCGCAAAAGTATAACCCACTAAAGCATTGGCTAAATTTTCTGGAGTACATTTAAAATGCGCACAAAGGGCATCTACAGCGCTCACCAACTCATTACCCATTAAAAAAGACTTAACCTGCCTAAGTTCTGCTACATATTCCCCAATTAAAAAAGAGGTGGGCGTCTTTTCAAAATTATGGGTAGTGAAGACCTCATAGTGATACCCTTGATTTAGCTTGCAGTAGATTAAAACCGCCTCTTGTGCACTAACACGCCCATTTAATGCCAAGTAAGATTCTTTAAAATCTAACTTTCCTCCCGCACTCCCACCCACTAAATTACTCAAGGGAATATTAGATTTTATAAGTGCTTCTAAAAAGAAATTCTCAGAGGCGGTAAGTCCGGGGAAGTAGGTTAAAATAAAAGTATCTAGCAAGCTAACGGACATTCGTGGACGGACTTTTTGCTCAATCACAGCCTTGATCTTATTCTTACGGGTTTCTAAATCCATGTGCACTTGTGCTTTTTGGATATCCCCACAAAGAGTATCTACCATGAACGCCTCTACCTGTTTAAACAACCTTGCATCAAAAATAGTAATCAGAATTGGTTCAGAATTAAGGTGGTAAAAATCCTGCTTAGAACCTCCAATTTGCCCGGCTGTTTGCAAAACAAGACGGGTAGGGATATGGTTAAATTGACTCTCAAGCGTGTTGATCACCTCTTTAAAAAGAAGAGTTGCCGGAATAAAAGCGATGAGTAAAGAACCTTCCGGTTTTGGAGCATTTTTAAGATCATTATAGGAGATAGCTAAGTGCGTGCTAAGCGGTGCAGAATCAGGACGATTTCTAGGATTAGATTTTTAAAAAACATAGAATCTCCCCAAACTTAATATAAAATTAGCCTATCATTGTGTAGCTTAAGTTTTTGCTTGATCAACCCTACTATAAAAAAGAAATTAAGTTAAACATATCCAAGCATTTTATGGCATTTATAGCCCTTTGTTGGGTAAAAATGGCTATTGAACTTTGGCTAAAAATTTGTTAGAATGGAGCAAAGGATTTTTAATGCAAATTCAAGTCCAAGCCTTTGGGGATACGCAAACAAATTGTTATATTTTGCGCCTTGAGCAGGGGGATTTAATTATTGATCCGGGGCTGGGGGCTACTTCTTGGGTGCTTGAAAAAAGCAAAAACCCTTTAGCCATTCTCATCACACACGGGCATTATGATCATATCTGGGATGCCCATGCACTTAAAAAAGCTTGGCCTTCTATGCCTCTTTATGCCCCTCAGGCTGATATTTTCATGCTCACCTCTGATTGTTTTAATTTAGGCCTTACCCCGTGTAAAGAAGAGGATATAATAGGCATAGAGTGCGCTAAAAGTTCTTATAGCTTTGAAATAGCGACTATCCCCATTACCTACTGGCATTTTCCGGGGCACACCCCGGGCTGTTGCATGATAGAAGTTGGCGGGGCGTTTTTTAGTGGGGATTTTATTTTTTATAGAAGCATTGGTCGCTATGACTTTCCCTTTTCTGATCCCAAAGAAATGCGCGCCTCTCTTTTGCGTTTTCAGGATTTACAAAGCGAGGATAAACCCCTTTATCCCGGGCATGGACAACCCACGAGTTTAAAAGCCGAACAACCACACATGCGGGCTTGGATTGCACATATTAACCCTTAAGGACTGTAATGACTGAGGAACAAAAAGAACGCTATAAACGGCATTTAATGCTTGAAGATGTAGGGGAGGAGGGGCAGGAAAAATTATTAAGGGCTAGCGTGCTTGTCATTGGAGCTGGGGGGCTTGGTTCGCCTAATACGATGTATTTAACTGCAGCCGGGATTGGGCGCATTGGGGTATTAGATTTTGACATTATTGAATTAAGCAATCTACAACGCCAAATTATCCACACCACAGCTGAGATCAACAGCTCAAAGGTACAATCAGCCGAGCGTAAAATGCTTGCTCTTAATCCAGAGACTCAGGTAGAGACCTACTTTGACAGACTCAACGCCTCTAACGCTCTTAAAATTATTCAAAATTACGATTTTGTCATTGATGCAACAGATAACTTTGCGGGTAAATTTCTAATTAATGATGCTTGTGTACTGGCTAACAAACCCTTTAGCCATGCTGGGATTTTTAAACACCGCGGGCAAACAATCACGGTTCTGCCTAAAAAAACGGCCTGTTTTGCCTGTATTTTTGAAGAGCCTCCTGAATTGAAAGAACAAGGCATGTTTAAAGCCGGGCTTTTTGGGGTGGTACCCGGTATTGTAGGCTGTATCCAAGCCTCAGAGGCGATTAAATATTTCTTGGGTTTTCCGCTTTTAACTAACCAAGTTTTGCATGTGGATACTAAAAACATGGATTTTAGAAAAATTAGCGTGCAAAGAAATGTAAAATGCCGTGTGTGCGGGGAAAATGGCATTAAAACCTTAAACGATTATCCGCAATAATTAAGAAAGGGCAGTAATTTTATGGATTTATCATCACTCCTAGGTGTGATTTTAGCCATTACGGCTATTTCTGTGGGGGATTTGTTAGAAGGGGGTAATCCTATCCATGTGGTGCATTTAAGCTCTATTATCATCATTGTACCCACTACGCTATGCGCGGCTATGGTGAGTACCCACGCTCGCTATGTCAAAGCCGCTTTTAAAGAAATTAAGATTGTATTTTTAAACCCAAAGGTTGATTTGCAAGAAACAATTAGAAATATCGTAGAATTTTCAACAATGGCTAGAAAAGATGGGGTACTCTCGCTTGAATCTAAAGTTAGCCAGATTGAAGATGATTTTACCCGCAATGGATTTTCTATGATCGTTGATGGTAAGGACATTAAATCCGTGCAAGAAAGCCTAGATGTGGCCATTGAAGAGTTAGAAGAGTATTATCACGGCGCGGCGCATTATTGGATCACTGCTGGCGAGTCAGCGCCTACCTTTGGGTTAGTAGGGGCGGTGCTAGGTTTGATGTTAGCCTTGCAAAAACTAGATAACCCCCAAGCAATGGCACTAGGCATTGCTGGGGCCTTTACAGCAACCGTAACCGGAATTACTTGCTCTTATGCGCTCTTTGGTCCTTTTGGTAATAAACTTAAAAGCAAGGCCAAAGATATTCTTAAAGAAAAAGTGGTGATTTTAGAGGGCATTGTAGGGATTGCCAATGGAGATAACCCGCGGGATTTAGAGATGAAACTTTTAAATTATATCGCCCCGGGCGAGCCTAAAAAGTCGCAGTTTGAATAATGGCTGCTAAAAAAGCTAAACCGGTTGAATGCCCCGCTGGAGAGCGCTGGGCTGTTCCTTATGCTGATTTTCTCTCTTTATTACTAGCGCTTTTTATCGCACTTTATGCGATTTCTGTGGTGAATAAATCTAAAGTTAAGGCATTAAAAAAGGAATTTCTTAAAATCTTTGATTATGCGCCTAGACCTGATTCTATGCAACCGGTTATCACCATTCCACCCGCTCCGGGGGATACACAAACTAGCATGGAAACAGAATCAAGTAAGGCTAATGAAAATTCTAATCGCTCCCAAGTTAGCATTACTAAAATAGGACAAGGCGCGATTTTAGAACAAATAGCCCAAGGTGTGGTTCTTAAACTCCCCTCCTCTCTTCTCTTTGAAAATTCCTATGATGATACGATCAATGCCACCATGCGCGAGTATATCCACCGCATCGCTAAGATTATCCACGCACTCCCCGATCAAATAAGAATTGATGTACGCGGGTTTACAGATAATACACCCCTCCCCTCTAATTCAAGGTTTAGAGATCACTACGCCCTTGCTGCTAGCCGTGCTTATAAAGTCATGAAAGTCTTGCTTAGCGATGGAATTGATCCACAAAAACTCTCTTTTACCTCCTATGGCAAGAATGATCCTATTGCCCCTAATAACAGCCTAGAGGAACGCCTGCACAATAACCGTGTGGAGATTTTCTTCCATGCCGATCAACAAAGCGTTGTAAAAATCCGCTCAATTTTAGATCGCAATTTTAGTAGTGAAAATCGTTGATCCGTCTTCTTTATTTTCTCTTTGTCCCTCTTTTGGCTCTGCCAACCGGTGAACAGTTACTCAGAGAAGAGCAAATGCAACTGCCTAAAAATCCTATTCAAGCCCTCTTTTTTAGCCAAAAACAGCCCTATACTTCTTGGAGTAAAGAATATGGAGTTTATCGCACCAAACACATTTTAGAAATTGAGGCACTGGTTAAACAAGTACATATCAATAAAATTAGCTTAAATCGCGGCCATTGCGCCCTCTTGCCCATCTTGCCTAGCTATGTTTTGAGTTTGCATGAAAAAATGCGCTATGAAGTCTTTTGTGAGGGGGCATTGCGCGTAGAAATTGATACTGATTTTGGCACGCAGGTATTACACCTGCAAGAGGATTTACCCTAGTGGCTTTTTTTAAATTTTTGCACTAAATAGTTATAGCGCATGAGATCATCGCTTCTAAGTTTGCGGCTGATTTTCTCAACCCCTTGGGCATAAATCTGTGATAAAATCTGATACACATTGCTATCAAATCCGCTACCATGCACGGGTGTAACCACGCTAACAGGCATATAACCCCCCGATGAAGTTCTTTCTTGGCGCACGGTAACCCGTGTTCTTACTTGATAACCGGGCAATTCTAAACTGGCTTGATCCAAAGCCTTTTGACTTTTAGGTTCTAGAATTTTAAGCTCTAAAAAGCCCATAGATAAATTGCTATTTTTACCCTCAAGCCCGCCATTGCGTAATCTATCCTCTCTTAAACTAATGTCTTCTAAAACCTTAACATCTCCACTCACTTGTACAAGAATATACCCTTGATTTTGCTCAGTAGCGCTAAGAGGTGTATGGGCTATTGCAACAGAAAAACCCCTTTTTTCTAAAATCATCTGGATTTGATCGAGCATGGAATCTTTAAAGCCTTGTTGCATATTAGCGGGTACATTTTTACTAAAAGTGATGTGCATAGGGGATAATAAAACCAGTAAATGGTTTTTAGGCTGTGGCTTTTCATTTGATTCATAATAAGAAAAGGGAATAGGCCCTTCTGCATGTTTACCTGCCTTCAACCCACAGCCCACACCCAATAAAAGTATAAAGAAAGCTAGGATTATTTCTTTCATGGCCATCCTTAATTAGCGTTTTTTAAAGAAACGGGTAATGATTTTAACAGCCCGCATAAAAAGCTTAAATTTGCTGTAGTTATCCTTAAAAGAACCGCCTCTTTTGCGCATTAGCAAGAATAGGTTGTTTTAAATTCAAAAGGATGTGGGCGGCTCTCCCAAGGGAAGACCTCAGATCTGAATTTAAAACTCTGGTAGGTTTGGATAAATTCCTCACTAAAAACCTCGCCCTTTTTAAGATATTCTTTATTAGCTAGCATTTCCTCAAGCGCACTTCTAAGGGTGTGGGGTAATTGTTTGATCCCCTTCTCTCGAATCTCATCTAAAGTGAGTTTGAATAAATTTATATCCATAGGTTTTCCCGGATCGCTCTTCTGTGCAATCCCTTCTAAACCTGCCATTAAAATAGCTGCAAAAGCCAAATAGGGGTTAGATGAGTTATCTGGAAAACGCAACTCAAAACGCGCGGCCTTGCCCTGTGCCCCATAAGGAATGCGCACACTTGCGCTACGATTTTGTGCTGAATAAGTCAAAATAGAGGGGGCTTCAAAACCCGGAATGAGTCGTTTATACGAGTTGCTAGAGGCATTAGTAAAGGCTGCTAGCCCTCTGGCATGCCTAAGTACCCCGCCTAAAAAGTGTAGAGCCATTTGGCTTAAGTTTTTATACACATCTCCGCTAAAGAGATTTTGCCCCCCTTTCCATAAACTCACATGGGTGTGCATGCCACTTCCATTATCTCCATGCAAGGGTTTTGGCATAAAAGTAGCGGTTTTACCATTAAGATGGGCCACCATTTTAACCACATATTTAAGTTTTTGTACATTGTCTGCGGCCTCTACTAAATTACCAAAGCGCACCCCGATCTCACACTGTGCCTGCGCCACTTCGTGGTGTACCACATAAGTTTCAAGCCCCACTTGGTTTAAAACTTTAACAATCTCAGCGCGGATATCTACAAGCGTATCTGTTGGAGGGGTGGGCAAATACCCGCCTTTATGCCCTGTTCTGTGGCCAAAATTCACCCCCCCCTCAAAACTGCGATCGCGATTCCACTCGCCCTCTTCTGTATCAATTTCATAATACTGGCAGTTAGCGCTATTTTTAATCTTAATAGAATCAAAGATGAAAAACTCATTTTCTGCGCCAAAGTAGGCGGTATCGGCTATGCCTAAATCTTGTAGGTGTTTTAAAGCCCGTTTAGCAATGCTTCTTGGGCATTTTTCATAATCTTGTTCTTTATACACATCCCACACATCACAAAAAACCACTGCCGTAATGTCTGCACTGAAAGGATCTAAAAAGTAGCGGATCAAATCGGGTTTTAAAATCATGTCTGAGCGATCGATGCTTTGCCATGCTGGAATGGAGCTTGCATCAAAGGGGATTCCTTTTTGTAATAAATCCTTATCCACCCCGCCAACAGAATAACCCAGGTGATTCCAAGTACCCTTCACATCAGTAAACCTAAAATCTACAAATTCCACTTCTTTTTCTTTGCAAAATTGCAAAAACTGCGCCACATCAGCATCGCTATTATGTCTATCCATTGTATTCCTTAAGTATTTTTCCTCATTTTAACATGGCATAGCTAATTTTTAGAGGGTACAAAAACAGACTCTGCAAGCGGGGGCATTATTTTGCCAAAATAGGCGTTATAGCAAATGTACAAACCCACACAGAGTACACAAAACGCCACACACATGAAGAAAAGGCAAAGAATGGCATCTATGCTATGGTTAAAAATGGCCTGCTTAAGCTGGCTTATTTGCTTTAAATCTGTGGTGTGGGTGAGTTTTTCTTTTAAAGCTTGGATTGTAGCCACATGGGAGACTTGATTAAGCACAGCGTCTTCTCCTCTTGGCCAAATCTTTAACACCCCGCTATAAAAGGTAATAGAGAGGATAAAAAAGGCGGGTAATGCTGTAGTTAGGGCGTATTTAAAGCGTTGCATCTTAAATAAAATGGTGGTGCACAAGATTAAGGCCATGCCCGCTAACATCTGGTTACTCACCCCAAAAAGAGGCCAAAGGGTGTAGATTCCGCCTTTAGGGTCTAAAATGCCTTGATATAAAAAATACCCCCAGAATGCGACGGCTAGAAAAGTAGCTAAAAGGCCCGCACTATAAGACTTATGATTGCCAAGAGGTTTATAAAGATGGCCTAGCATGTCTTGGATCATAAAGCGCGCGCTACGAGTGCCCGCATCTACGGCAGTTAAAATAAAAAGAGCTTCAAAGAGGATAGCAAAATGATAGCCAAAGGCCATAATGGAAGGGTGACCTAAAAGCTGATAGAGTAATAAACTTAACCCGATAGCAAAGGTAGGCGCGCCTCCTGTACGGCTTAAAATGCTCTGTTCGCCTATGTTTTGGGTGAGGGTTTTAATTTCCTCAGGTGTGATAGAAAAACCCCAAGAACTAATCACCTTAGCCGCTTGGGCTAGATTATTGCCTATGCTTTTTTCGGGAGCATTGATAGCAAAATAAAGTCCGGGGTGTAAAATAGCGGCCATTAAAAGAGCCATTAAGGCCACCACAGATTCCATTAACATTGATCCATAACCTACTAAGCGGGCATGGCTTTCTTTATCAATGATTTTAGGGGTGGTGCCGGAGGCAATGAGGGCATGAAAGCCGCTAATTGTCCCGCAGGCAATGGTGATGAAAAGAAAGGGAAAGAGCGCACCGGCAAAGACGGGGCCATTGCCATTGATAAAAGAGGTGAGTTTGGGAATGTGCAGGGGCGGGGCGATACAAATTAAACCTAAAGCCAAAGCAAGCACCACCCCGATTTTTAAAAAGGTGCTTAGATAATCTCTTGGAGCGAGTAAAAACCACACGGGTAAGATAGAGGCGATAAAGCCATAGCCCATAATGCCCCATGCAAGCGTACTTGCCTTGAGGGTGAAATAGGAGGCTAATAGTGCATTGCTGGCTACAACCTTGCCATAATAAATCGCTAAAAACAAAAGAATCAAACCTAAAGCTGAGCTTTCTAATACTTTGGGTCTAAAAAAACGGGTGTAGAGGCCCATAAGAATAGCAATGGGGATTGTACAAGAAATGGTAAAAAGCCCCCAAGGTGAGTGGGCTAGGGCCTTAACCACGACCATAGCTAAAATAGCGATGATAATAACCATGATGGCTAAGGTAGCTAACATCGCTAAAGAACCCACAAAAGGACCCATCTCCTCTTTAATCATCTCGCCTAAAGAGTGCCCACTGCGCCGCATAGAGACAAAAAGCACGACAAAATCATGAACACAACCTCCTAGCACGCTGCCTATTAAAATCCAAAGTACAGAGGGCAAATAACCCATCTGTGCGGCTAGAATGGGTCCTACTAAAGGCCCAGCTCCAGCAATAGCAGCAAAGTGATGCCCGAAAGTTACAGCCTTATGTGTGGGGATAAAATTTTGTCCGTCATAAAGCACATGGGCGGGGGTGGCGCGCTTGTCATTAAGCTCTAAAACCTTGAGTGCTATAAAATGGCTATAAAAGCGATAACCTAAAGTGTAAATACACACCGCCGCGCACACTAGCCAGAGCGCGTTGATGCTCTCGCCCTTATGCAAAGCCAAAACCCCCAAACACACAGCCCCCACTAAAGCCAAAAGCCCCCAGAGTAAAGAGATCACCGCTTGCATCATTTGCCTTATCTTAAAAATAAAATCCTATTGTGCTCTTTGTTAGCAAATATTTTAGGGAGGGTGGTCTTTGTGTTTAAGAAAAGGAAAGAAAGATTAAAAACCACAAATTTGACTTCTTTATAATGATCCGAATATTTTGCCATTCTAGCATGGCTGGTTTAACATAACCAAGAAATAGGGACAAAACCCACATAAATTTAAACTAAATAAAGCCAGAGACGCAGGCCGTCAGTAACGCCACTACAATTCCAATCGCCAGTAACAAGCGCATTTATACCCTTTAATTTTGAATTAAAGGTGTATTATAAACCCCTAATGTTAAAAGAAGTATAGCTAAAATTCTTTTAGGACAGGGGGTCTTTAGCTTGAATGAGCACATAGAGCTAAGACCTCCAAACCCTTAAATAATTTTAATTGGCAGCTACAAGCATGCCCAAATCTCTCAAAATGAGAGCAGAAATCTACGGGCTAAATTTAAAGACCTAGACATAGACTTTGAGGATTTTAGAGTGCTACCCTGTGTCGTATTTGATCCCAATATTAAAAGTTATACGGGTTTTAAAAATACTCAACCCACCCCTAAAAACCTCTAGGAGTGAAAAGACCCCCCAAAACACTACCTTAAAACTATTTTTGCTCAGGTTGCCAAATGGTCTTTTCAGAGGGGGTATAATCCTTCTCGTCCTCTAAAATTTGCTTTTTACTCTCTGCACAGGCCGTCAGTAACGCCACTACAATTCCAATCGCCAGTAACAAGCGCATTTATACCCTTTAATTTTGAATTAAAGGTGTATTATAAACCCCTAATGTTAAAAGTCCATAAAAACCCGCGTCTAACAATGGATTGATCGTGTAACGACATGTACCCTTTTTCTCTGATCTAAACTATAGATTGCATGAAACTAATATTAGCTTTTAACTTTGTAATCTCTGCCTACAAAATCCCCCTCTTTTCTAGTAATACCACAATCTTAGCGCCTAAAGAACTCATGGGTAGTTGCTTGAGACTAGCTAAAGCTACAATTACTAGGTTTTCTGGTTGTAAATCCTCTAAAGTGGCTTGATAAAGCCAAACTTGCACGCGGTACTTGGTATAGCTATGCCGTACACTCCCTAAGAGAGGTAGGGGTATTAAATCCTGCTCTTTTAAGAGAGGAAATTGGTAGAGGTGGGCATATAAACCCTTTTGTGTGTAGGTGAGGTATAAATTCTTTGTTTCTACACATACCCCGTAGTGTTTTGTAATGGGAATACTGGGGGGTTTTTTCACCACACTAAAACGCTCTATATTTTCTTTACCACAGCAACTAAAACTTAAGGGGCAAATGTGGCAACTAGGTTTAGGGGTGCAGATAAGCGAACCTAAATCAATGAGAGCTTGGTTATGATCAAAAGAATTAGTTGGATTAACAAAGGTTCTAGCCTTGTCTTGCAAGAGGGTTTTAAGATTCTTACTTTTTAAATCTAGTCCAAATAAGCGCAAAAGCACACGCGAGACATTGGTATCTAGCACGCCCACATTTTGCCTAAATCCAAAACATAAAATCGCGCTTGCGCTGTATGCTCCAATACCGGGCAGGGCTAATAGGTCTGTATAATTAGAAGGCAAACAACCGCCATATTTTTGGCAACAAATCTGCGCGCTTTTATGTAAATTTTTAGCACGGGCATAATAACCTAGACCTTTCCATAAAAGTAAAACCCGGTCTAAAGGGGCGTTTGCTAAATCTATTAGAGTGGGGAAGGCCTGCAAAAAGGGGAGATAAAATTTGTCTAACACAACCTCAATTTGGGTTTGCTGGGACATGATCTCAGAAACATAAATTTCATAAGGGGCATTGGGGCCTGTAAGGTTTCTAATCAGCATACTTTTACGCCCATGTGCTTGATACCAGACTAATAAAGCTTCTTGTAAAACTTTCAGTTCAGGTGTACTTGACATACAAATGATTAATCCGTCTAACTAGGTGCATGCCAATAGAGAATTTTTGTTCAAAGCGTTCTATATTGGAGTTATTGGGTTTTTCAGCAATGGCAAAGGGTTCTAATACTAGGTTAGATATTCCATGCAAATAGGTACAATCCATTAGGTTATCCACCGGTATCACCCACTTGGCACTAGCCTTGATAAAAGCCATAGCAACTTGTGGGGTTAAACAATAGCCTTGAGTGCCATTTCCAGCTACTGGACCTACAATTTGGAATACAGCCGTAAAACGCGTGGGTTTTTTGACAAGTTCAAATAGATCTAGATGCATTAGCCGTACATAGCCTAGTGTGTAGATATGTTCTTCTAAAAAATCTAAAGATTGCCAAAAGCATGGCTCTAGTTCTATATCATCTTCTAGTATTACAATAGGTTCATTGTATTCTAAACACCTATACCACAGGCAAAAGTGGCTGGCATAACACCCTAATTCTCCTAAACTCATATACTTGCCTTTGTATTTTAGTCCATAGAAGTAGGCACTCAAAGTATCCTTAAGATTATGAGTAACCTCACAACTTGGGTGGGTAAAATAAGGGTGTAAATGGGCTTTAACTAAAGGATGTAACCCCGTTTTAGTTTTAGAATAAATGGCATCAAAAACTTCTACACTATGTTTAGAAGAAGTGCTTAAACTCTTTTTTAAATCGCTAATATCGCGCTCAAAAAGTTGGTTTTCTTGGCAGGTTTTTGAGGAAAGGTGGATTAGAAAAATACGCATGGCAACTCCAAAATGGTGTATTATAATACTTTTCTCTTAAGGTTATACATGCCCTATAAATATCCGTTTTTAGACTTAGTAGCCATAAATGCACCCTATCAAGAAGCTTTTAAACTCCAGCTGCAAGCACATTTAAAAAATGCTCATTTTATCGGGGGTCCTGCGCACTCACAATTTTTACAAGCCTTTAGCCAGTACTGCCAAAGCCCGCATGCCATAGGTGTAAATAGCGGATTAGACGCGCTGACTTTAATGCTAAGAGCCTACCAGATTTTAGGGCTTTTGCCACAAGGAAGTGGGGTGCTATTGCCCTCTTTTACTTTCATAGCCACAGCCCAAGCACTGCTACATAATGCCTTAGTGCCACAATTTGTTGATATAGGCAAAGACTATCTCCTAGACCCCTACGCATTAGAAGCCAGTGCCACACCTCAAACTAAAGCGATTTTGGTAGTGCATTTATACGGTCAAGTGGCTAATATGCAGGCTATTAAGGCAATTGCTAATAAACATGGGTGGCTCGTGCTAGAGGATTGTGCCCAAGCAACAGGGGCGTTGTATGCACAACAAAGAGCGGGTAGTTTAGGGCATGCAGGCGCTTTTAGTTTTTATCCAAGCAAAAATTTAGGGGCACTTGGAGATGGGGGTTGTGTGCTAAGTTCTAATAGCCAGCTAATAGAAACAATCCGTGTATTAAGCAACAATGGCTCACCAGATAAAAAGGACTCATTATATTTAGGCTATAACTCTAGACTAGATAGTATTCAGGCTAGTTTTTTACATGTTAAATTACCCCATTTAGATACCCATAATGCTAAACGGCGCGCCTTAGCCCAAATTTATTTAGATACCATTAATAACCCCTATGTGTGTTTGCCAAGTGTGTACGACATAGAAGAACATGTATTCCATCTCTTTGTGATTCGTATCTCTCAAGGTCTGCGCTCACAAATGCAAAAACATTTAGCTAGCTATTCTATAGAGACGCGTATCCACTACCCCATTCCCATACACTTACAACGCGCCTTTAAAGAGTATGCTAATTTATCACTACCCCGCACTACGCGCTATTCTCAAGAAGTTTTAAGTTTGCCTATTAGCCCCACTCAAAGCATAGAAGATACGCTTTTTATCGCTAAGGCGATCAACGCTTTTAAACCTATCTGAATATTGTAGAAATATTTAGAAGTACTTAGGCGGTTTATAAGGACTTTTTATACTCCCCTTAAGCCTTTTTTAGCCATGCTTATTTTCAAAATTTTTTAAGTGGATAATTTAACGCTAAAAACTTTTTTAATCGGGATTGTGGCGGGTGTTTTTGGGGCTATTGGTGAAGTGCCCAAATGCTAAAGACATTTGGGCTTCCTAGGCTGATGTTGCCCGTAGGGAGAGTTTGGTTCTCACTCTGTGTCCCTATAGTAGGGATTTTACAGAGTTTGAGCTCCAACGCATTCCCTACAGGTCTCACACATCATATCTCCAAAGGCGTAACTTCCGACACTTCCTGCCGTAGATACGAATGTATGGGGACATTATACCACAAATTAGTGGCATTCATCCCACCCGCTAAAGACGAGTGGGATTTCTGCCGGAGAGTTTTAAACGAATCACACCATAAAAATTAACCTCAAATTGTTGTTGGATTTTCTCCATAGACAACTCCTCTACCGGACCATAAAGACCATAACCTGCATTGTTCCAAAGCACATCAATACGGCCCTGTTCTTTGATCACCTGCGCAACAACAGACTCAATATCTGATTCATTTCTCACATCCATTTTAAGAACATGCCCGCCTAATTGCTCTAAATCTTGCATTTTATCTACACTGCGCGCTACACAATAAACAATATACCCGGCTTGGATTAAATCTTGGGCTGCAACCTTACCCATACCCGAGGAGGCACCGGTGATTAAGAGTACTTTTTGCATCTAAACCTCCTGAAATTTATTCGTGCTAGCAGATTAGTACCTAATTTTGGTTAACAATTTATTAAATGTTCATTACTCGCCCGTCTTAAATCTCTTTGTAGTTCTGTGTACTTGGATAAACACTCTTTAGTAGCAAAAAGCAAAAAGTCTGGTTTTTCTAATTGCGTGTTAAAGTCTTTATAAAATTCAGTGCTAGGGGTTGGTTAGATCGAAGCTACTTTGTTGCTTTATGCCAAATCTTAGCTTTGTAGTGTGATTTTCCCCGTATCACACGCCCTATAAAGCTAAGCTTAATGCGATGCTTTTTGGCTCGCTGGATTAAAGCATGTTTGTTTCGCGCTGGTAAACACAAAAGCATTTCGTACTCCTCGCCACTTAAAAAGGCGCGTTGGTGGGGATTTATCAGCTTACAATGTAATTGATTAAGCTGTGATAAGCGGTTACACTCAGCCAAAAGGCCATCAGAAATATCTAACCCAGCGTGTAGAAGGGGGCGTATTGTTTGCATAAAAGGGGCTAGATTTTTGAGCACTGGTTTATAAAACTTAGAGTGGCCTGCAACCCTCCCGCCTCTAAGCAAGGTCTGCAAAGCTTTATCACTCTCTCCAAGTCTGCCGGTGTGCACTAACAAATCTCCAAGCCGCATTTTTTGCCGTAAAAGAGGCTTTGCACTACTCGCTAAAAGCGTAATGGCTAAACTCAAACTTTTTGAAACAATAGTATCCCCGCCTACAATCTGGATTTTAAACTCTTGGCAGGCCTTTTGTAAACCTAGCACTAGCTCTTTTATTTCTAGCGGGCTAAAATTCTCTGGGAGTTGTAACCCTAAAAGGGCGTATTTGGGCACAGCACAAAGCGCGATCGCATCTGAAATATTAACCGCTAGGGCTTTATAGCCTATTTGTTCTAAAGTAAACCATTCTCTTTTAAAGTGCACCCCCTCAGTAAAAAGATCAAGCATATAAATAGGGTTTTTAAAGCAAGGCAAAACCACCCCATCATCTCCTAACCCAAAGGTTATCCCGCTTTGCTCTAAAATCTGTAAAAAGATGCGTTCTAAATCCACACTAAACTAACTTTAAACTCATATCCACCCACACCGCTTGGTGAATCAATGCCCCGCTACTAATGGCATCAACTCCGCTAGAGGCATAGGCGCGCACACTTTCCTCTGTGATATTTCCACTAGCCTCTAAAAGCACTAAAGGATAATTTTGGTTGCGATAAGCCACCACCTCTTTAATCTCCTCCACACCCATATTATCACACATAATAATATCCGCTCCTATGGCCATGATCTCCTTAGCCATTGCCACACTATCGCATTCAATTTCAATTTTAGAAGTCCATGGGATTTTTTGGCGGGCATGTTTGATAAAGGCTTTTAAATCCGGAATATGGATTAAATGGGTGTCTTTAAGCATAAGCGCATCATCTAAACCTAAGCGGTGGTTTTTAGCCCCGCCATTGCGCACCGAATACTTTTCAAAGACGCGCAAAAGGGGGCGGGTTTTGCGGGTATCTAAAAGACTAATGGGCAACCCTGCAATTAAACGCACAAATTGTGCTGTCTTTGTGGCTATTCCGCTACTGTGCTGTAAAATATTAAGTAACACCCGTTCAATTTGTAAAATCAAGCGCCAATCACCCTGCAATTCTAATAAAACTTGTTTGGGCTCAAAACTTTGGCCATCTTTAATTTTCCATGTATGCTTTATTTTCAACCACTCTAAAAGTGCTTCTACATAAACTTGGCCTGAAAAAACCCCCGTATCTTTAGCTAAAACATGGGTTTGTACAAGTTTAGGCTCTACAAGGCGAGCAAATAAATCTCCAGCGCCTAAATCCTCAGCCAAACACTCCCTTAAAAACTCAATGTACATTTCTTGCATCAGCACTCCATGATTCATGGAAGCGGTGGTAATTTTTAGGTGAGAGATAGAAATTAAAATAAAGATAATTTGTTAAAACCTCTTTTTGACCCAACAACTCAGCAATGGGAGTTGCAAAAGAGATTTCTTGACCCTGAAGCGAGTCAAAGGTGGCACTATTTTGTACAAAGAGTACCACACTAGAACCCATTTCAAAACGCCCTAGTTCTGTTCCTTTGCTAATGCTAATGGGGGGGTTGTAGGTATAAATTTTAGGATTCTTGTGCACGCGGGCGTTGGTGTGGATACTAGGATCAAAATTAAGCACAATCTGCCCCACATTTAAAGCCCCTATAGCCACAAAATACAACAACTGCCCCCGCACATCTGTTGCCACCACCACTACCCGCTCATTGCGGATAAATGCATTACGGTAGCGGTACTGGTTAAGCGCAGCAGGATTGACGCTTAACAGTTCCCCGCAAAAGTGGCGCACTTCTGAAATTTGTAGATCACAGGGGGCATGGAAGCGGTGGTAATTTTTAGGTGAGAGATAGAATACCCTGTGTGAAATGCCCCATTTCTTTAAATTTTGACCCAAATACGATGAGTTTTTCCTCTAAATGCCTTCTATCCTTGTGCATGGTATCTTGGATTTCTTGGAGATGGTTATAAAGATTTGTAAGGCTAGTGTTTAAATTGGTGTTTAATTCGTCTTTATAAAACGAGGGGTTTGTAAAGCCGTTAAATTCTGTTTGCATTTCATTTTCTTGAATCCATTTGCGGATTTTATAGATTTCTTGGTTAATGGCATCTAGGGCTTTTTCTAATTGCTTAGTCTTGCTAGTAAATTCTTTATCTTTCAAGTGGCTATAGGTGAGTAGACACACAAAAATAAATACCACCTGGCCATTATTGTAAATCCGCTAGTTTAAGTACAAATTCAATTTGTCCTTTGCTAATGCGTAGTTCTTTTGCAATCGAATCAATGCTATGCCCCTCTTGGAATAATTGAATCACCTTTTTTTCATCAATATCATCGCTACCCAGTGTGAAATGCCCCATTTCTTTAAATTTATTCTCTAATACGATGAGTTTTTCCTCTAAATAATCCCTATCCTTGTGCATGGTATCTTGGATTTCTTGGAGATGGTTATAAAGATTTGTAAGGCTAGTGTTTAAATTGGTGTTTAATTCGTCTTTAACATTAGCGCTAATACTAGAGGCGTTAAATTCTGTTTGCATTTCATTTTCTTGAATCCATTTGCGGATTTTATAGATTTCTTGGTTAATGGCATCTAGGGCTTTTTCTAATTGCTTAGTCTTGCTAGTAAATTCTTTATCTTTCAAGTGGCTATAGGTGAGTAGACACACAAAAATAAGTACCACCCCTCCCCCTACAATCCACAATAATTCATTAAAACTCAGATCCATCACAAACCCTTACTTTTTTAAACTTTCTAATTCAACTTGGACAATATAACTATCCCAATCGCGTACATCACCAGCATGCATGCGTTCAACACTTAACATTTTAGGATCAAAAGCCCTAGCCATTAAGGCGATGCGTTTATAGGGCATGTGGGGGAATTTTAAGCGCATGTAATAAAGTGTATCTACAATAAAAACCTGCTGACTCACCCCTAAAACCCCATGCCCTAGTACGCTAACATTGATGCGATCTTCTAAAGCAATGTACTCCATGTCTCTCTCATGGATATATTGCTCTAAACGATCTAATTTTTTATAAATTTCAGATAATGCTTTTAAAATCACATCTTCTCGTTCTTTGCCATAAAACACCTCCCAAGGCACATGCAGGGCTTGGCTAGCTTGTCCTAATTGTAAAAATTCTTGATCATGCAGGGGCATATAGGGGGCGTATTCTACTGGCAAAGACACGCTTACTAAACGGGTAAAATATCCATGTTCTTGGCACAATTGCTTATAAGTGCTTAGCAAGCCACACTCCGCGATCTAATACAATAAAACCTAAAAACACTAAACCCAAGTACCCATTGCTGACAAAAAAAGCCTTAGGGATATTTTTAAAATCACGATAAACTAGCCATTGTTCATAAATTAAGATGCACAAACACACCCCCACACCCAAAGCCGCTGCTAAACCTAGCTGTGCGCTACTTACAAAACCTATCCAGCATAACACCGCTAAAGCATGGGCTAGGCGCGAAAGTTTAAGGGTAATTTGTTCTCCAAAGATAGCAGGCACGGAATAAAGCCCCTCTTTGCGATCAAATTCTATATCTTGTAAAGAATAGAGTAAATCAAAGCCAGTTACCCAAAACACCACCCCCAAAGCTAATAACAAACTCCATAAAGGGATATAACCTAAAATAGCAATCACTCCAGCTAAGGGCGCTAAACCTAAACAAATCCCTAAAACAAGATGGGCTAGATAACTAAAACGCTTCATGTAAGAATAGCCCCCTAAAATGAGTAAAAAAACAAAGGAAAGCTTAAAGGCAAGGGCATTGATCAGAAAACTCACCCATACAAAGAGAAGGGCATTAGCCAAACAAAACCCTCTTAAAGTCCAAATACCAATGCGCCCATCAACACTGGGGCGGTTATAGGTACGGGTGTTCTTTATATCAAACTTACGATCCACAAGGCGGTTAAAACCCATAGCAAAATTACGGGCAAAGAGTAATGCCAGAGCGCATAAAAGCAATGCTTTTAAACCAAACCACAGACTTAAACGAGCCTGCGTACTGGAGACGACTATGGCAATTAAAATAAACATACCCGAAAAAACCGTGTGCTCAATGGCAACAAGATCGCCTAAGAGCTTAAGTTTTTTTAACATTTAAAACCTCTTTAAAGCCCCTATTTTAACATAAAATCAAGAAATTAAAAGGTAGAAGAATAGGGCTAAGCTGATCACATAAAGAGCGTAGTAAGCATAGACAAATCGAATCGCTAAAAGAGAAAAAAACCCATAAAGAGATAAAAGCCATATAGGTGTGTGGTAGTTAATTGTAGGGATATGCCATTTTAAAGTCTGGAGTAAATAAGGATCAAAGAGATCGCCACTATTAAAAAGGTGCAAGATTAAGCTTAAGGGGAAAAAGAGGACAAAAATAAAAGAGAGAAGAATGCCGCTGAGCTGGTAGGGGTTAAAGGGGGCAAAAAAAGCATGCACAAGGGGGAGCATGTGTAAAAAAAGGGTGGTATTTAATAAAAAGGCATAAATAAGAGGGTGGAGTTTTGGCATGTGTTTGATAAAAAGGAAAATATAAAACACGCCCCCTACAGATAGAATAAACCCAATATTGCGCACTAGTGAAGGAAAAAGAATTAAGGATAGTAAAACCACTAGCGCTAGTAATGAAAAACTTAACAGCTCTAAACCATTATAAAGTAGAAAAAACCCAAGTAATGCCATCACAAAGGCGCGTAAGAAAGAAGGCTGAAAATGCAGCAAAAACAAGTAGCCTAAAAGCAAACACAAAACCACTCCCATTAAATCATAGGCACGGTTGCGGTAAGGAAAATAGCGTTGTTGTAAAAAGGTGTAGGGGTATTTAAGAATGAGAAAAAAGAAAGCGCTTAAAATCCCTAGATGAAAGCCACTAATAGCAATTAGATGACTCAAACCCAAACCCACCACCACTTGCCTTAAGCTTTGATCTAGCAAATCAGCTAGAAATAAGGTGCGGTAAAAATTGCCCATTAAAGGGCTATTATGTTGGGTGTCAATGGCTTTTCTTAAAGGGTTTTTAGGATCGCTTCCTTGTTCTAAAGAGAGGGAGAAAGTGTAAAAATAACAGGATTTTAAAAATTGCCAAAACGAACAAGGCGCCATTTTACCAAAAGCGCGTACAAATTGTAAACTCAGGTCTTTAATATCCTCTTTGCTGGTGGTGTAAAACACATTGTAATGGCTATCCTGTAGCTTTAGTACTTGTGTAGCGCCCTTGTTATATTGCAGGAGTACTTGGGCATGCAAGCTTAAAGGTTTTTTGTCTAAAAAGCGGCTGTATTGTTGGTATTTTAAACTTAAAGAAATAGCAAATAGACCTAATAAAAGGCCTAGAGCATAAATCCACTCTTTAGGGGTTTGGAAAAGGGTAACAGGAGGCATTAAAAAACATCAGGGACGGGGGTCTGCTGGGGTTCTTGGTAAAAGGTGGTGGGTTTATACTCTCCATCTTGGCTTTCTATTGGGTCTTCAAAACGCGTATAGGCTTTATTAAAGAGTATTTTAACCGTACCAATATCCCCATTGCGGTTTTTAGCTAGAATAAGCTCTGCTTGCTCAATGCCCTTAGTGCTCTCATAGTTGGCTTTTTTCTCGGCATTGAATTGTTGTTCTAACTTTTTAGCCTCCTCATTCTTTCCTTCTTTGCGCAACTTGGCCAAACGATCGTTGTGATCGCGTTGTTTATAGACTGCATCGCGGTAAAGAAACAAGACTTGATCGGCATCTTGTTCAATTGCGCCGCTATCTTTTAAATCAGAGAGAATAGGCCGCCTATCCTCACGGCTTTCTAAAGAGCGATTAAGCTGGGCTAAAGCGATAATAGGGGTTTGTAATTCTC
Source organism: Helicobacter suis HS1 (assembly GCF_026000295.1). Taxonomy (NCBI): domain Bacteria; kingdom Pseudomonadati; phylum Campylobacterota; class Epsilonproteobacteria; order Campylobacterales; family Helicobacteraceae; genus Helicobacter; species Helicobacter suis. The sequence continues at coordinate 263,432 of NZ_AP026769.1, forward strand.
TAGCAAGGGTTTTAAGACCTCTGCTGATTGTAGCGATTTGTTCATGCCTGTTTAAACTTTGATCGCTAGCCATTAATTGTAAATAATCAATAATAGCAAGGGTGATTTCGGGGCATTTTCTTTTAAGTTGGCGCAATTTAGAGCGCACATGTTGGATTGTTAAAATACTGGTATCATCAATGAATAAAAATTTGTGGTAGATGTTTTGGGCGCTTCTACTAAGATTTTCCCAATCCTCATCGCTTAGATTGCCAATTTTAAGATTGTGCAAATGTAGCGAGGTGAGATTAGAAAGCAGACGCATCATGAGTTGCTCTGCTCCCATTTCCATGCTAAAAATAGCCACTCCCTGATTATGATTAAGGGTGGTTTTTGCTATGTTAAGCACTAGACTAGTTTTACCCATACTAGGACGCGCCCCTATTACGATCAAATCGCCGGGTTGAAAGCCCCCTGTATAATCATTTAATTTATTAAAGCCAGTATCCACCCCCGTAACTCTTTGATTGCCCTTTAACTTAGCTTCTTTAATAAGATTAAGGGTTTGTTTGAGTACGCTTTTAACATCTTTAAACCCTCCCTGTGTTGTTTGTAAAGAGAGAGCATAAAGATCGCGCTCAATGCTATCCATAATGGCTTGGCTAGATTTTGCCTGATCGCACTCTGTATGGATTTGTCTAGCCAAATGTAAAAGGTTTCTACGGCAAGCAGCTTCTTTAATGGCATGGATATAGGCGCTTAAATTGGCTAAAGGAGTTGTACCCATTATGGCGGTTAAAGCCTCTGTGGTTTTTTCATCGCCCTTTATTTCTACTTTCTTGTTAAGAAAGTGGGCATCTACGGGGCGTTTTTCCTCATACAGTTCATTACACAACTCAAAAAGATTTTGGTGCGCTTCGTAGTAAAAGTCTGAAGGTTTAAGCTCTCTGGCAAATTCTTCATACTGCTGGCTTTCTAAAAGAGCAGAGAGTACCACGCGCTCCATAGAGATTAAATCAGAATCAAGGGAGGTTACATCTTGCATGCAAGCATCTCTAAATTAGAAATAAGTTTTTCTGGGGTGAGGGCATAACTTTCTTTGTAAGTAGCAGCAGCGAGAGCATGGGCTAGGCTAGCATGGATAGCTGCATCTAAAAGAGTGTAGCCTTGTGCTAAGAGTGCCACCACTAATCCAGCTAGTACATCTCCACTCCCTCCCTTAGCCAAAGCGCTATTGCCTAGCGGATTAATAAAAATGCGCCCATTATAAGCAATGAGTGTATTAGCCCCTTTTAAGAGTAAAACCACATGCGGGAAAGTTTGGCTAAATTCATGGGCTAATTCCAATTTAGAGCGTAGTAAGGTGGGTAAATCTAGCTTAAAACCTAGAGTTTTTAAAAGTGCTAAAAATTCTTTAGGGTGGGGTGTGAGAACAAGAGAATAGGGCTTTTTGAGCCACTCTTTTAACAGAGGTTCGTAAAACAAATCCGCATCTAGCACACATGCCCCCTGCTCTAGCATTTGTTCTATAAAGGTGGGCTTTACTCCCATACCCATGCCAATAGCAAAGGCATTAGCTTGAGTAGGGATTTCTTTAGCATACATGAGCTCTATTGGTTTGCTTTGGCTTAGACTAGCTGCCCCTAAAATACTCACCATTCCAGCCCCAAAGGCTAAAGCACTCTTAGCACTAATGAGCCCCGCCCCACTCTGTTTACCTACATACACGCATGCATGGCCAAAATATCCCTTATGTACATTTTGTTTTGTGCGCTTAGGTAGACACAGATCGCAACTCTCTAATAAGTTAAAGGGAGTCTCTGTTTCATACAAAGAGCGCCCTATTCCTAAATCCGCTACAATAATCTCTCCGGTAAAATCTTTGGCCATGTCGCTAAATAAACTTACCTTTAAAGCCCCCATGCACACACTTACATGGGCATTAAATGCCACAGAACTAATAAAACCATTTTGATCAATGCCGCTAGGTATATCACAGGCCACGCGCCATTGCCCTAATGCATTCATCTGTTTAATTAAATCCTGCATTTGCTGATCTAACTCCCCTTGTAATCCTGATCCAAATAAACAATCTACCAGCACAGCACAGGGATTTAAATTGCTTATCATTTCTACTTGAGTACACAAAGCGCGCTGGTATTGGACACGACACAAGGCACTTTTAGGTTCTTTAGCGCTAAAGACTTGTACGCAATAATGAGTACCCTGTAAATGCCTAGCCAAAGCATAGCCATCGCCTCCATTGTCTCCACTCCCACAAACAATTAAGATCTTCTCCCCCCTTTTAGCTTGCTTTGTAACAACCTGCTTTAAGGCCATAGCCGCATTTTCCATAAGCAATTCTGGCTCTAATTGATAGAGCATACAGGCGCGCTTGTCTAGCTCTTGACCGTCTTTATAAATAGCTTGCATGCTAACCCCTTAAAGGGCTCATTATATCCAATAGTTTTTAAAGGCTTTATGTCAAAGCTAAATTATCTTTTAACGATCAAATTAGATCACATGGATTAAAATTTTAATCAGAAGTCTTTTAGAAAAGAGCGCAAGCAGATGAATAATCCAACAAAAAAATCCAAATCACTTTTTGAACCACTCACTATTGAGTTTATCAAGAAATTAGGAGCAGAAAAATCAGATACAAATTTGTACTTGTTAATGGAGTTGTTTAAAAAGGACGGTGTGGAGATTGGGATTAAAAGAGAGATAGTCTCTTCTATTGGTCGGCAAAAAGATAATGATGCTATTTTTGCGTTTTTAAACCAAGAGGCACTTAAAGGGTGGTGTGTTGATATTTGCTGCCAGATGTTGCGCACTTGCCTTTATAAAGCAAAACAGGATAGCCGGTTTATAGCTTTAAGAGATAAAATATTAAAGCATTATGATAACGAAGTGATGCATAAGATGGTTGCCTACCATGAATTTAGACAAAATAAACACAGCCTCAAGAAACAAAGCCCACAAATCAAAAGACCGACTCTACTAGTTGGAGATAATCGTCTTACCCTAAACAAAATAAGACAAGGGCAGATCCAGCTAGTTTTTACCTCCCCGCCTTATTATAATGCCAGAACCTATAGCTCGTATAAGAACTACAAAGAGTATTTAAAGCAAATGCAAGAGAGCTTAGCGCAAGCTTATAGAATCTTAGAAGAGGGGAGGTTTATCATTATCAATGTTTCCCCAGTAATTGTTAAGAGGGCGGGGCGTGAATTTGAGAGTATCCGCTATCCTATACATTTTGATTTCCACTCTATTTTGGTACAAAGCGGGTTTTATTTTATTGATGAGATTATCTGGATCAAGCCTGAAGTCTGCGTGCCTAATCGCATTGCAGGCTATTTACAGACAAAAAGACCGCTCAGTTATAAGCCAAACTGTATCACTGAGAGCCTATTAGTTTATCGCAAGAATACGCCTTTTTTGTTAGATAGAAATATGAAGCGCTATAACAAGCGCTTAAAAAATGATGGTGCAGTAGATAGCACTAATTGTTGGTTCATTACCCCCAAATCTGATAAAGATCACCCAGCCGTGTTTCCTGAAGAGCTGGTAGCAAGGGTGCTTAGATATTATTCCTTTGAAGGAGATGTTGTGTGCGATCCCTTTGCAGGGAGCGGTACGCTAGCAAGGGTGGCTCAAAGAATGAAGCGTATTGCGCTTTTATGTGAACAGAATGAGGAGTTTGTTAAGAGATTAAAAAGGGAGGGATTTTTTGAACTTAGATGAGGTGATGGTGGAGCAGATTATAAACAAGCTTTTAAGAGGAGAGGATTATAGAGATGAGATTATAAATGCGATCAATGTGGAGTTTTTAGACTTTGCCTTATTTTTCTTTAAGCAAATTTTAGAGGCTAAAATGCAAGATGAGGCGCTCTATTTAGCTTGGTATAAAAAACATTTTATTTCTAATCCAGATATAACGCCCAAAGAAGCAGCCATTTATGCCGGGATTAATGAAAAGACCATCCGCAATATTTATGGGTGTGGAACAAAAGAGGTGATCTTAGATGTAGCACAAAATAATATGGACTATCTTGAAAATTTGTTGCATGCATTAGGAGAGAGTGAAAATATAGGAATCCACCTTAAAATAACCCATAAAAGCATTAGTGTAGAGCTTGATTTAAACGAGTCGTTAGTAGTGATTAATGCTTTAGCCACTAAGAAAATTGCTTTGCGGGGTGGGGCGTGGAGCAGTGTGGGTAAGAAGGTAGAAAAGCCCTTACTCTTGGCATTATGTCAAAAATGTGGTGTTTCTGAGGGGTTTTACAGCGCTAAGACTTTCTGTAAAGATAAAAATCTTGCCTACGATAGAGAAGTGGATTTTAAACTTTACAATGCAGATAAAAGTCAAGAATATAGAGTGGAGGTTAAATTGATGGGTAAGGGCAACCCAGAGTCTGCGGATGCAGTGATGGCCAGAGAATCGCATATTTTCGTAGCCGACACACTGAGCGATCAAAATAAAAAACAACTTAAAGATTGGAACATAGAATTTTTAGAACTCAAGGGCAATAAGCACTGTATTGATGATTTTAAAAATATATTAAAAAGATTACACATTCCACATAAAACCTAGAGTTATTATTTGCCGGTGGTATGCGGGCTAAAAGATATTTTTAAGTTCCCCTGCAGAGTGATCACATTCTTACCGGAATGTAACTTTTTCAACCAAACACCTTACATGCATCCCCAACCTCTTAAGTCTCACTTAAAGAATACATACAAGAAGATACAGAGAGGTTTATATGCCTTATACCAGAAAGATTATCAAACCCAATCTCAACTCTAAAGATTTAAAACAACTCCAGAATGCCAATATCCAATACTCTAAAAAAACCAAAGAGCACTACTTCAAATACACACAGGATATAGACTACAAACTCTTTAATATCGCCCTGCTGTGTGATGAGCATGGCACAAGCTTTTATGGCTCTTTTGGAGCTAAGCAACTCTTTTTCTTGATAGCTAAAATCGCACTCCAAGCCAAAAGCAACAAAATTGCCCTAGATAGACACTATGCACACTATGCACTCCAAATTGTCCCTAGAACCTTGAACTTGAATTTGAATATCTTACAAGATAAGGGTTTTATCAAGCTCATCAAGGGTAAACACCGCTACACCTACATCTACCTCAATGACTACAGACAGATCAAGGGCTATACAGACACTGGAATCAACAAGAGAGCCAACATCCCTACACCTTTTTTCTTGGCTATTCTAGCTTATGCTAAAAAGATTGTCCAAGCTTTAAAAGAAGTGGCTTTTAAAATAAAGGGCAGACATGGGCTTTTTACACTCAAGTCCCCCAAAGATAGGGGGCGTATGCGCCGTTTCAATGATGTGATCTTAGAGTTTAGCCCTTTGGATGATCCTAACACCACCATCTTCATAACCTATGAGCAACTCACAGGTAAGCAAATCCCTAATATGAAGTGCTTCTACCAGCTTGCTATTGTGAAGAAAAATCTCATAGAAGCTTTAAAGAGTCAAATGGTTTTAGGAGAAGCGGCGTGAGGAAATATCTAAAAGCATTTGTCTTACTTTGTATGGGAGTATTGCAAGCTGGGGGCTTGGAGAATCTGCAAAATGCCATCCAATCTTGGTTAAGTAGTGGCAGTGCCAAACTAATTTTAACCATCATCTTCATAGGCATTGGTATCTTTGTGTGGAAAAACTTGGATCGGTGGAAAGAGATTTTGTTGACAGTTCTAGGCGTGGTGTTAGGCTCTTTAGTCTTTTTTGGTGCGCCTAAGCTATCTGCTTGGTTGATGCAAATTTTTCAATAAAGGAGAATAGATGCAAGTTGTGCAGGTGAGTGTGCCTAATCTAAGAGAAATCTCTAGCAAAGAAAAATTCTTATGGCTCAATGCCAAAAGTTTTTTAATCTGCTTGCTTGTGCCCTTCGTGTTACTACCCACTATTGGAGTCTTATATGCCTTGCTGCTCTATGGTGTGCTTTTATTAGTGTTTAGCATTTTAGAATTTTTTGATGAAGACATTAGCGATATTCTAGTTGCGCGCTCTAAAATCAAAACTAAGAGCACAAAATTTTATGCGTGAAACTTTAAAGGAAAACACGATGCAAGTCAATCTTGAGATTAAGGACTCCACTTATAAGGAGTGCAAGAAGTATGCCAAGAAGTTTGGTGTGGATTTAGAAACTTTTCTAGTTTCTATGCTAGAGAAATCTTTTCCACCCATTTCTAATTCTAAGATCAAAGAAAAAAAGCTCCAAGAATTGCAAAAAGTGATGGATAGAGTGGCAGAAGCTTTCATTTATCTTGGGGGTACTTTAGCAGAACAAGGGCGTTACAAAGAAGCACACGCCATATTTGAGAAATTAGAGCAAGAACTTTCAGCGCACTTAAAAAGTGTACAAGAGCCCATATTAAACCCTTAAGGAAGAAAAGCCATGCTAAGTGATTTGTTTACATTTTGCAAACACAAGAGCATTGACTATCTAGCAGGCTTGATGCCTAAAACCTACTCTATGGTTGAGGAAAATAATATTCTAGGCATCTACGATTCCCAATTTTTAATCACCAAACAAGAGAATTTAGTAGGGTTGTTGGAATTGCAGGGCTTGAGTTACTTGAATTTGATGCAACAGGATTTAGAACATTACTTTAATGCCCGCCAGAGTGCATTAGATAGTATCCCTCTAGGTGTGCATCTAAGAATTGTGGCTAAAAGAAGAAAAGAGCAAATCAAGCAGAATACACAGATAGATAATCCTTATGCTAGGGCTATCATTGCAGGATTTGAGAGCAAAGAGATTTATGATAACCGCTACTATCTTGTCTTTGAGAGCACAACAGGCACGCTTAAGAGCTTTTTTGAAAAGAAAAAGCTAGAGATGAGCACTTCTATAGCAGAGAGCCAAGATAATCAAGAGCGCTCCAAGCAAAAAAACATCACCTTTATTAACAAGCACTCCATGCTCAAAGCAACCATGCAGAGAATAAGCCATGCACTCAAAGACTTCAACCCTAGAGAGCTTAACAGCCAAGAAGCCCTTAGATTTTATGCCGAATATATCAATGGCTTTAACATTCCTTTAAAACCTAAAATGGGCATTCTCAGCGATAGTTATATTGCTAGTGATGTAGAATTTAGAAAAGATTACTTCCTGATCAATTTTAAGGGCAAAACCACCTACCAACGCTTTGTAGGCGTGAAAAACTATGAAAACCAAACCATCACTTCTGTGGCTCTCTCTTGCTTGTTACACTATGCATGTGAGCTAGACATTATCTTTTCTATAGAGCCTTTGGGCATTTTTGAGAGTTTGCATTTCTTAAAAGTACGCAAGAAATTTAGTTTTGTTAATTTTGTCAAAGAGGAGTTAGATAGATACATTGATCTGGTGCAAGCTTCTAGACTCTCTATGCAAAAAATTGCCTTGAATGTGCTCATCAGAGCAGAAAGCAAAGAGAGTTTAGACAGACACACTGAGGCGGTTTTAAACTTGCTTAACAATGAAGGCTTGGTGAGCAAAGAGGAGACTATCGGGATGATACCCTCTTACTTTTCTTTCTTTCCGGGTCGGATGGACTTAAACTATAGAGCTAGATACCAGACTTCTAGCGTGATGGCGGCCTTGATCTTGTTTGAAAAGAATAACAGGGGCTTTAAAGCCAACTCTTGGGGGGATATGCCCTTGAGCGTGTTTAAAAACTTAGATCACTCCCCTTATTTATTCAATTTCCACAACCAAGAAGTGCAACACAAGGGCGTGTTAGCCCACAATATTGCTAGAGTCAATGGACACACGATGATTATCGGAGCAACAGGAGCAGGCAAGACCACCTTGATGAGCTATTTGATGATGAGTGCTTTGAAATACCCAAATTTAGACATTTTAGCCCTAGATAGACTCAATGGCTTGTATTCCTTCACTAAATACTTTGGAGGGGTGTATAACAATGATGAGGAGTTTTACATTAACCCTTTGACTTTAGAGGACTCTAAAGAAAATGTAGAGTTTTTGTGGAGCTTTTATACTTACATGCTAGGCATTGAATCTACCAACAAAAGAGATAAAGAGCTCACAGAAGATCAAAATGCCGTGCGCAATGCTATTGGGAGTATGTATGCAGACCACAAGAAAAAGAGCAAGCAGCAAGAAGCCTATGAGCCCTATACCTTAGAAGAGTTCACCAACACCTTTATTAAGACACAATCTGAACAAATCAAAGGCACTTTAGAGCCTTATTTGCAAAACCCCATTTTCAATGCCAGAGAGGATTGCCTAGAGTTTAAAAGCCGCATCACCACCATTAATATGGATTCTGTGATCAACAACCAAAAAGACGCAGGGCTACTTGCTTATTACATTTTCTATAAGCTCATCCATAGAGCCTTGCACACCAATCGGGGCTTTTTTTGCTTCATTGATGAGTTTAAATCCTATGCGCAAAATGCGCTGATGAATGACAAGATTAATCTCATCATCACCCAAGCGCGCAAGGTCAATGGGGTGGTTGCTTTGGCTTTGCAAGACATCCACCAGTTAGATGAAGTGAAAAATGCCGACAGCTTTATTAAAAATATGGGCACACTGATCTTCTATCCCCAAAAGAACATCAATACAGACAAGCTCAAAGACCAGTTTGGCATCAAACTTAGCGATTTAGAACGCCATTTCCTAGAAAACACCAATGTTTCTAGCCACCAGATTTTAATTAAAAATATGAATGATAGCACTTCTAATGTGGTGGATGTGAGTTTGGCTGCTCTAGGTAAGTATTTGCCTATCTTTAGTTCTAATGCCAGCACTATGGCACATATCAAGCATTTAATCAAACAATACCCAACTAGCTGGAGAGAAGTGTTTGTGCATGGGTAAAAAGATGAAAAAATACCTTGAAATTGCTCTAGTGAACCTAGCCCTCACGCTACTATTCTTAGGCATTCTTGCTTTGCTGTGTGGCTGTTCAGACAAGTTTATAGAGATGAAAAAATCGCCGTGTGCAAACACACCTGATCTTTTTATAGCTAAATTAGGGATTAGCGTGGTTGACATACCCCCCGCGCTTAAGGCTAAGACTTTACGGTGCTAGTGCTAAACCATGTCTGAAAGTTTGCAAGAGAGGCGTGCAGAGTTTGCTAGGATGGCAGAGCAATTTAGCACCCAAGTCTCATTTGAACAAGCAGATTATGAAAAATTTGCCAAACTCAGTGTTGCGCTTCTTTTAGAGCTCTTAGATCAAAAAGACAACACAGACAGAGAACAAAAAGATATAGAGGAACATACAAGCAAGCTAGACTTAGCACAGACCCAACACATCAGCAGACAAAAAGCAGAACAGGAATTAGATTTTGAGCAATTAGAGCAAAAAATCAAGTCTAATGTGTTACCCCAGATGCAGGCTACTCTCAATGCACATTTAAACCAAGTCCAAACAGAGATTGAGAACAAGATAGAGAAATTCACACTTGATCAACTAGACCTTGGGAGTGTGTTTAGACTAGAGAGAAAGATGACACAAGTAGCCTTTAGGTTTGTCTTACTAGGGGGCTTTGTGGTGATTGCTTTGAGTCTAGCCATTGTGTTGATGATGCCCTTAGTTAGGGTTGAGCCCGTGCTCATAGACTTTGCCAATGCAGACAAGCATTTTGCCATCATCCAGCGTGCGGATGCCAAGATAGAGCAAAATGAAGCCTTGATGCGCGCTTTGGTGGGTAGCTACATCCTCAATAGAGAGACCATCAACCACATAGACGATCAAGAACGCTATGAGAGTGTGCGCCTGCAGAGCACAAGCGCAGTGTTTAAAACCTTTGAGGGTTTGGTAGCTGGAGAGCATAGCATCTATACTAACGAAAATATTGATAGAGAAGTCAAGATCATCAATATCTCTATCTACAAAAAAGGCAAGGCGCAAAATATTGCCGTGTCTGATGTGGTGGTAAAACTCTTCAATCAGGGCTATTTGAGCTATGAGAAGCGTTACCGTATCACCCTGAGCTTTACTTTCTTAGAAAAATTAAAATTTGATTATAACTCCATGCCCAAAAATCCTACAGGATTTGAAGTTCTTAAATACTCCATTACAGAAATAGCAACAATCAAGGCGCTAGATACAACCCATAAAATCCATAAGCTCCCTAGGAGCAAGATTATTTACCAAGATAAAGGGAATAAAGGAGAGGGGCAATGAGGGTAATAAATAGAACACACACGCCCCTTGTATCTCTATACGCTCTATCTCTATGTGCTAACGCAATCTTATTAAGCACTTTACACGCAGAAGCCCAGAATGCCGATGGGTATATGCCTCCTGTATTTGATCATCCTGTAGATCATCAAGCCCCAGCACACCCAAACCCCTATCCAGCCCCTAAAAGCCAGCCAACACCCCCTACAAACCCATACACCGCTCCAAATGCACCACCCCCCAGTGCACCCACACCCTTTAGTTCCAAGCCAACGCCTGTCAAGCCACAAGAAGAGAAGCCTAAAGTTTCTGCTTTCAAAGACAATTCCAAATCCCAAACTATCCTAGAAAACAAAGGTTTGGTTAGAAAGAGTGGCAATGATGATAGTGTTGAGGATAGCTTTGAGGACAAAGAGAGCGATTCACTTGCCCCTATGCAGAATTTGCACGCCATCCAATCTAATTTTTTTAGCAAAAGGCACTCCAAGAGAGATAACACCACCTTCATTGATTATCACATTGGCGAAACCTACAATGTCCGTTTGCGCTATGCCATGACCACCACTTTCATTTTCAATGACAACATCTCTCAAGTCATTTTAGGCGATGAGATTGGCTTTTCTACTAAAATGCTAGGCACAGATAAAGAACACTTGATTGGCAACATCTTGCTCATTAAGCCCCTGCAAATTGGCGTGGATAGTAATTTGACCATTGTGGGCAAGAGTGGGAAGGTCTATAGTTTCTATATCTTTTCTACAAACTACACCAGCCACAAGACCCCCGCACTCATTGTCTATGTCTCTTCTAAGGATTTTTTCAAGCCTTTAAGAAAGCCAGCAGAGGAAAAAGTGTTAGAGCCCACCACTACAAAGAACAACACAACACCCCAAAAGCCAACGGCGCACAAGAAGACAGCCAAGCGCAAGAAAAAACCAAAGACAGAAGCGCACAAAAGCACACCAAGCCACTTGCCAAGCAAAGAGCCACCCAAAGCACTATCCCCTGAACAAATTAACCGCCGCTATGCTAGCGATGCTTTTTCTGTAATCACTAACCACACTAAAGATTTTAGAAAATCCCCCAATACAGAGGATGATTTTAAGAAACTAGATTACACCGCCCAAGTGAGTGATGATGGCAAATATCTTAGAATTGGCGATGCGATCAACCACATCTACATTGAAAAGTCTAAGATAGAGCGCGGTTATGTGATTATGCCCTTTAAAAAGCGCAAATGGTATTGTTTCTGGATTTGCAAAAAGCCTAGTAAGAAAGCCCACGCTTTCAAGCCCTTAGATATTTTCAACGATCAGCAATTCACCTATTTTAAGTTTGATCGAGCTAATGCGCATTCTAAATTTCCCGTGCTCTACAAGGTTGTTGATGGCTATGACAATCCAGTTAATAGCCGTGTGGTAGGTGATTATATCATTGCTGAGGATGTGAGTGATGTGTGGGATTTGAAGATGGGCAAGGACTATATTTGTGTCAAAAAACTCCACTCAAAGAGTAGAAATGGATGCTAACACCAAGAAATGGCTCAAAAGAGGAGGGATTGTGCTGGGGGGAGCTTTAGGTTTGTTTGTGCTAGCCATAGTAGTGGATAAGAGCACAGAGAAGTCTAAAGAAGAAATCCTTGAGTTAGAGGAGAGCACCTATCCTTTGAGTGATTATTTTTTTGTCAATGGCAAGAAAAAAGACCAGCTCCAGAGTTTGCCACAGATAGAAACACACCAGCACAACACCAAAAAAGACTACAACACCATCAACAAGGAGCTAGAAGCGCAAAACAAAGCCCTAGAGAAAGCCTTAGAGAGCGCCAAGCAAGAAGCTAAGAAACTTCCACAAGTGGTGGTGCTTAAAAACACAGAGACACCCAAGTCTATTGGGAGTGTGGCAACACCCCAGCCTGTTGCTCCTATTGTGCCCCCACGCACCAGAAGACTCACCAAAGAGCAATTAGAGCTCTTAAACTCTAGAATGAGCCCCTTTGAGCCCCTCAAAGATGCGCCCAAAGCAGAGATTGACTATGGAGTAGATAGCTTTGAAAATCTCAAAGCCCAAGATAAAGGTACAAATGAGAATAAGCTCTTAAGAACGATCACCGCTGATAAGATGATTCCAGCCTTTCTGATCACGCCCATCTCTAGCCAAATTGCGGGCAAGGTTACTGCACAGGTGGAGACAGATATTTTTGCCAATATGGGCAGGGCTGTGCTCATCCCTAAGGGCTCAAAGGTTATTGGCTATTACAATAACAACAATAAGATAGGTGAATACCGCCTCAACATTGCATGGACGCGCATTATCACACCTCAAGGCATTAATATCATGCTCACCAATGCTAGAGGCGTAGATGTGAAGGGCTATAATGGGTTGATTGGTAAGGTCATTGCCCGTAACTTCTCTAAATATGGCATGCCCTTACTCACCTCCACTCTCTCTAATGGCTTGCTCATCGCGCTCACCTCTGCTCTAGCTAATAGACAGAATAAGGCAGGGGTGGGCAACCCTTTTTTTGGGGACTATCTCTTGATGCAACTGACCCGCAACACAGGGATGAGCCTCAATCAGATCGTAGGACAAATCCTAGCAGACAAAGCCCGTATCAATCCTATTATCATCATTAGAGAAGGAAGCCGTGTTTTTATCTCCCCTAATTTAGACATCTTCATCCCTAAGCCTAGGCATGGGGAAGTCCTCGCACAATTTTTTAAAGAGAAAAAGCCCGTTGTTAAATCACAGGAGGAAAGCTATGAGGAAAATGAGTTTTAGCCTAACAAAGAGAAAGATAATGAAAATGAGTTTTAGCCTAATAAAATGGTGTTTCTTAGCTTTGTTATTGCCTATCTATGCCCACGCTTTGGTGATCCAAATAGATCATAGCATTGATTTTTTTAAGAAAAAGGGGGATTTGAGTGGTTATGTGGTGTTCAAAAAGCGTGTGCACAAGGAATTGTTGGCTCTGGGAAAATACCAAGTCTCTAGGAATAAAAAAAGCGTGCTTTTCACCATCACGCACATCAAAAAAGCAGAAAATTATAGAACTCTGAGTGCCCAGCCCAGCGCCATTAAGGAGACTAGAGGCAAGAGAGGATTAAAGAAAGGCACAAGGATTGTCTTAGGTGGAGAGGATAATGCAGAGATAGCCAACTTGTTAGGTGTGGATAGGCAAGCTTACCGGGCTAATAAGGGCGGGGGAGGGTTTGTAGCAAGCAAGACACAGGGGTTAGGAACTAGTGGATCTGGTGTTAGTGAAGCTACAGGGGGCAGTGGTGGGAGTGTTACAAGTGCTAGAGGGGCTGTAGGTGCAAATAGCATGCAAGGCAACAATCCCTTCCCTCCCATTGCTGGAGGCAATAGCTCTGTTTCTAATAGTTATCCTTTAGGGAGTGGATTACCTTTAGGGAGTGGGTTAGGATTAACTGGGAGCTCTATCATGCCCTTGCCATTGGCAGAGGGGATTAATAATAGAAGTAGTGCTAGTAATGGGAATGGTACCAGCGGGGGCAATGCTACTAGCAACAACACAGCTAGTGGAGCTAGTGCCAGCCCATACACCACGCTGTTTTGCAGCGCGCCTATTAGGCATGGTAACCAGATGGATATTAATATCGTAGATCGCGATGGCAAATGCGTATCCATGCAAGCTTACAGAGATGACAATGTGTGTAGCTACCGCTATGATTTTGAAAAAGGCAAAGCCATTAAGCAAACACAATTTTACTTTATCAATAGAGAAAACAAAAGCTTTAACATCGGAGGGTGTGTGGATTTGCAAGGTCCTGAGTATGCATTTGCACTCTACCAAGATGACAGCAAGTGCAAGTTGCAAACGACTAAGGATAAAGCTTATGGAAGTGGGCAGGCAAGCTTTTTTCAGACCCAAATCCTCTTTAGAGGAGCAGATGGCCTCATCCATATGGCTAAAGATTGTAGCGATTTTGCCAATGTGCAAGAGGAGCTCATCAGATATGATAATGACAGCGCAGCTAAGAAAGTGAGGCGCATTGTGGATCAATACTACATTGATCCGGTGAGCAAGAAAAAAGTCTTCATCTCGCATGGCATTGTGAGCCCCATTGAGTTGGATTATCAAGAGTATGCGTGTGGGAAATGGGAGTTTGATGATAGGAGTTTGCAAGCCACCAGACCCACACAGATTAGAGCCTTTGATACAATGGCCAATGCCTACTACAATGTAACGGGTTGTGATTACAGCGCAGCACTGGGCAAAACCCCCAAGGTTGTGCAACCCTACACGCAAATCAACACCACCAGCTCTGTGAAAAATGAAGAAGTAGATGACTTGGATACTTCTAAGGGCAGCTCCTATGATTTGCCAGAATACAGGACTTTTGAAATCAAAGAGAGGGTTTTAGGCAGTGGCAATAGGACTTCGTATTCTCATTGTGATGATGGCTGGAGCAGCTGGACAAAATCAAAAGACTACACGGCTTATTACAATGGCGATTTAAGAACCATAGCTAAATGGAGCACAGAGTATAAAACCATCAATACCGGCACAACACAGGTCTATATCCGCCCTAGAAATGATGGGGATGATGAGGCACAATACAACACCTATAAGTTTTACTATGTCTCTAAAGCCAAAAAAGAACTCCAGCGCACACCTCTGTCAATAGACATTAACGCGCGCAACTTAGATGATACTTATCGCCACAATGTAGAGCTAGTGATCCTGTCTAACAAACTCAATTTGAATACAGGAGTCTTAGGACTTATCAACACACCTGAATTTAACGCTTGGAAGCAACAAAACTATCATCCGGGCAATGGCAATTTGTGCCTGAATTACTCTACACGCAGTGGAGAATCTTGGAAGCCTAGTAGCAAGGCTAAGTATTGCACTTGGGGAGAGACTCCTGATGCTAACTATAGTTGTGCCCAGCACAATGACTTTGTGTTACCTTAATTTAGCCAAAGGAAGTTTTATGTACAAACCATCATTGTTAATTTTAGGATTCTTAGGGATGTTGTACGCTACAGAGGATACAGAGGGCTTTTTAGCCCATATGCCAGATGCTACAGAACCCACAGAGAACGCCCCAGAACCCCCAAAGAGAGCAGAAACACAACAAGCGCTAGTAAAAACGCAGAAAAAACAGATACCAACCCTTCAAGAGAGACCCCTATTAGACGCACAAACCTTGCAAAAGCAAGTGATGCAGCAAGAAAAACAAAAGCTTAAAGCACAGCGCCATAGCAGGGCGATATTCATCAAAAATGGTTGGTTCTTGGGTACTGAGATAACTATCAGTGGAACAGATTTAAGAGAAGATTTGAGCAGGTTAAATGGTGCAACAGATACTCTAGTATTTTATCAGGGCAGAGCAAAGAGGGCTAATTTTAATATGGGAATAGTGGGGGGTTATCAGCACTACTTTGGCAATACCCAAAAGCACGGGATTAAGGTGAGTGCACACTTGTATGGAGGCACGCCTAGTGTTGTAAATACTCCTATGAGAGATGTCAGAACAAGCCTAACTACCACCTACACGCCTCTAAGCTTTGGTTTAGATGTGAAGTATGTCTATGATTTTTTCAACCACATCGGCAAACACCGCCACACTTTGGGCTTATCTGTGGGAGTTGGGTGGCGGCTGTATGAATACTTTGCCAGTATTGAAGCTTTTCACACACGCATAGGGGTTCTCACGCCTACCAGCCCTAAAAATATTTTCAATCAAGGATTCTACCCCACCATTGGTTTGCACTACTACTTAAACCACCACCAGTTTGGCATCAATTATCGTTTTGGAGGAGCAATCCACTACACCTCCAGCGTAAAGAGCACTATCCAAGAAAAAAGTGGGCGTTTCAAAGCAGAGGTGCTGTTTGACAGCTTTAGAACAGAGCTTAACAATAGCAGCTATATCAGCCTGAATTATGCGTATCTGTTTTAGGAAAGGATGCAATGCAAAACCAAGAGATTAACCCCATTCAAAGGACAGAGATGGATAACAACCCTAGCACAGCAAACCCAGTCATAGATGCACAAGCACTTTTACAGCGCATGGATGCTTTGAGCTTTATGGATCAAAGAGAAAAGAAATTGCGCGAACAGATAGAAAAATTGAATGCCAAAATCCAGAGCACCACTTTAGCCTATGAAAGAGAACACCACAAGCAACTGCTCAAGGCTAAGGAATTGTGCGATGAACTAGAAAGCTTGCAAAGGAAAAGGACTTAAATGTTAGATTTAAGCCCGCTTGCTAAATACAGAAACCTAAAAGCCTGCATTGAGAGCTTTTTGCCCTACTTAGCAACCGCGCCGTAAACCCCCTAGCTTTAGCTATGGGGATATAAGGCGCATGTTTGGTCGTTTTTCAAGCAAAGTGTGTATAATATAGTTCTATGCTCATCGCCTACAAGCAGAAACTCTACAGCACAAGCAGAAATAAGCATATAAGCAAACTTCTGCGCCTTTATGGCATTTGCTACAATCATTGTATCGCTTTGCATAAGCGGTATTTTAGACTTTTTAAAAAGCATTTAAAGCTTTATACCTTGCAAAAGCATATCACTAAACTAAAGAGAACAGCACGCTTTGCTTTTTTGAAAACTCTAGGCTCTCAAACCTTGCAAGAGCTAGTAGGGAGGATAGACAAGGTTTATAAAAGATTTTTTAAGAAACAAGGTAGACCACCACGATTTAAAAAGGTGGCTTTATACCAAATCTTTCACATTTAAGGGGGGAACAGGTTATAAAATCCAAAACAACATTATCTCTTTTAATGGCTATCGCTTTAAGTTTGTCAAAACCTACGACCTTGCAGGCAAACCCAAGACCTTAACCATTAAAAGAGATAATCTAGGCGATTATTTCTTGTGCTTGGTGTGCGAAACAGAGGATAACCTTAAGCCCGCAGGCGGTAACAGCGTGGGGCTTGACTTTGGGTTAAAAACTTTTCTCACATGCTCTAATGGCACACAAATCCCATCGCCTTTATTTTTCTCTAAATTCTTGCCTTTGATCCGTGCTTGCTCTCGCTCCCTATCCAAAAAGAAAAGAGGCAGTCATAACCGCCTAAAGGCTAGGCTAAAACTTGCTAGATTGCACCGCAAAGTCCAAAATCTTAGAAAAGACTTTTTCTACAAGATTGCTAATAGCCTAGCCAAACAATACGCCACTATTTTCATTGAAGATTTGAACCTGAAGGGTATGGTTAAACTTTGGGGGCGCAAGATTAATGATTTGGCTTTTGGTGAGTTTGTGGCTATCTTGGAGAGAAAAACCCAAGTGGTTAAGATTGATAGATTCTATCCCAGCTCTAAAACTTGTTCTAGCTGTGGGGAGGTTAAAGAGGACTTGAGCCTCAAAGATAGAATCTTTAATTGCCCCTCTTGTGGGTTTTCTTTGGATAGAGATTTAAACGCAAGCATTAATATTCATAGAGTGGGGGCATCCACTCTTGGAGGAGAAGCTGTAAGACCCGCCTAGCGGGCAAGCTTTGATGATCCCAGAATCCCCTAGCTTTAGCTATGGGGAGTATGTCAAAATCCAGTGCTATGTAGGAGAAAAGGCTAAAACCATTCTGCAAGAACAGATGCTCAAGCACCAGAATATAAGCCTAACAGCTCTCATAGAAAGATTAATTTTAAATTCAAATCCCAGGTCTTATCGCACACCTCCAAAGCCCATTAGAACCTACTTTGAAAGTATTTTTAAAATTATTGAGCTTAACCAGCACTTGTATGTGCAGATGAATGCCAATGCTTCTAATTTGAATCAAATGATGCACCATGCTAACATTGCTACTAAAAAGAACACACCGCTAGAACCCCCATTTTGGAATCAGGCTTTCATTCTAATAGAAAAGATAGATGAGAACATTTGGCATTTAAGAAAATTACTCTTAGAGCTCTTGTGTCAAATCTATACAGACATTGAAGAGAGAGAAAAGCCAGTGCTCTAAAAAGAGCCCTTAGAGGCTATCAGACTAAGCACTCCTGTTCTCTTACTACAAATAAGAAGCCATCATGAAACAACAATTTATCGCTTGGATGAGCTTGTTATTAAGCGTGCTAGGCATACCGGTATTTTTCATACTAGCTAATTGGTATGCCTTTGAGGGATTGCATAGTTTTAACGATGCCTATATCTTTTCACATTCTATCATCTTAGGTTTGCAACAGGGCGCAAGTGTGTTAGATTTAAAATTTGAAGTCTATTGCACCGCCCTTCTAGCTCTCACACCCCTAATCGCCACTCTCTACTTGCTCCTACCCAAAACCGCACAAAAGACCCATGGCTATGCCAAATGGGCAGGGGTGAAAGACATTGAGTGTTTTAAAATCTACTCTAAAGAAGGCTTTTTTAAGACCATCCATCCTTTAGGTGTGTGCTTTAACAAGGGTTTTATTTTGGGTAAGTTTGGTTTTCCCTTTGCTAAGAGTGTGTGTTATGACAAGCCTTTAGGGGCGATGATTGTTGCACCCCCCGGAGCGGGCAAGAGTGCAGCAATAGCTATCCCCAATCTTTTAAACCTGCCCACTTCTTGCATTGTTACAGACATTAAGGGCGAGCTTTGCTCTGTGAGTGCAGGCTATAGACAACAGGCTTTACACAATAAGATTTTCATCTTTAATCCATTTGGAAAGGATAACACTTGCTTTTTTAATCCCTTTGACAAGCACTTAATAGAACCGATGAACTTTGATTCTAAGCTTAGATTAGTGCAAGAGGTGGCTAATAATATCTTTATCCAAGAGGACAAACAAGAGGATCACTGGGTGGCTAAGGCTAGGGAATTGTTCTCTTTTTATGCCCTCTATGATGTTTGCACTAAGAACCAATCAAACTTCTATGACATTGCCATGGGTCCTAATCAAGATTTTGTGGCTTTAATCCATCCTCAAAGCAAGTATTATAAGATGCTTTACCAGCACGATCAAAATGGTAATTTGGTGCAAAATCCCAATGCCAATCCCGCCCAGCTCTTTTATCTGCAAGTGAGCGATCAAAAATACATAGATGTGAACGATCCTAGAAATTACGATCCTAATGAACCTGAGCCAGAGCATCGCTCAGAGGGCACGCTAGATGAGATTATTAGAAATGATGCGCGGGGCTGGGCAAATGCAGCAGAGGAAGAATTTGCTAGCATCAAGTCTACCTTTAATCGCTTTGTGAGTGTGTTTAAAAGCCCACAAGTCAAAGAAGCCACTTCTAAGATGAGCTTTGAATATGCAGATTTTAGAAAGAAAAACATCACGCTTTATATCAAAATTGCCCAAACAGACATCACCACTCTAGCTCCGCTTATTAGAACGCTATTAGAGAGCATTGCTAAAAATTTATTGCTTGAGGAGAGCAAAAAGCCTAATGAGCGCATCTACTTCATCTTAGATGAGTTTGTGCGCTTTGGCAAACTGCCCTTTTTGCTAGAAATGCCTGCGCTGTGCAGGAGTTACAATGTTGTTCCCTTATTCATCACTCAAGACTATGCGATGATTAGAAAATACTATAGCGATGATGAACTCAAGGTGTTAAAGGGTGTGGTGCATTACAACATTGTTTTTAAGATGAATAGTGCTGAGGATGCAGAAATTATCTCTAAGGAGGTGGGGCAATTCACCCGTTTGAGTAAAAATACTTCCACAGAGAAAGGCCAACTAGTTTTTGGAGGCACAAGCTCTTATTCTTTAGAAGGTAAAGAATTACTCACCCCCCAAGACATTTTAAACATCCCTGATAATGAAGTGATCATCATGGTTACAGGCAAAAAGGCAACCCCCTTAAAGCTCAAGGCTAATTTTTACTTCAAGGATAAAGAATTGTTAGGGCGGGTTGGCTGGAAACTTGAAACTACAAATCCAAACTTAGGAGATTAAGATGTGGAAAGACATGTCTTTACCAGAACGCAAGAGCGCATTCACACACTTCAAGGCTCAAGAATTAGTAGCACACTTAAAAAGCCAGCACATCCGCTTAGATCAGGCACAGAGTTTAGAGAAAGCCTATAACCCTAGCACGGGCAATTTTTATACGGACTTGCACGCTTTAGCTCTAGATGCTAAGATGTTAGAGTGTGGGTATAACAAAAACCAGTGGATTTCTTTAAATAGAGCAAGGCTATT
Source organism: Helicobacter suis HS1 (assembly GCF_026000295.1). Lineage (NCBI taxonomy): Bacteria > Pseudomonadati > Campylobacterota > Epsilonproteobacteria > Campylobacterales > Helicobacteraceae > Helicobacter > Helicobacter suis. Next base: position 283,704 of record NZ_AP026769.1, read on the forward strand.
AGGTGCAGACCCCAAAGAGCTTGCCTACATCAAGGCAAACACCAGAAACAAACAAAACCCACAAGGGAGCATAGAAAAGGTTAGTATTTCATATCTACAGAGAAAAGATAAAGAGGGCAATGTCCTAGTAGAGCCTATTTTCAACACAACAGACCTCTATAATGTGGAAGTGTTTTCTACCTTAGACACCAGCCTTTTTAAAGAGCCTAATCCTCAAAGTTTGCACAGACAAGAACACAGCGCGCAGGTGCGCCTTTCTGATTTACAAAATGAGCTTAGTTCTGAGCACTACACACAGCTACAAGAATACATGCAGGCTAGATTCCCTGCAATAGAGCAAGAGAACACAGAACGCATGTCTGAAGTAAGTGATCTACAAACTCAAGTGGATATTTTAAAAGCAGAGGTGCAGAGATTACAAGCAGAGCGTGAGGCTGATTTAAAAGAGCACACCAAAGAATTAGAGATGCTCAAGGCTCAAAATACAGCAATTTTAGATCAGTTAAATCAGCTAGTGGCACAATTTGCCCCTCCCACACAACAAGAACGCACAGCTACTATCCAAGCACCACAAGAACCCTCCACCCCAACCCTTCCTGATGAACATGTTAATTTTATGCAGACACCAGAGCAAGTAATCAATGCAAAGCAGCCAGATGGCACAGACAACAGCACACTTGAAAATAAAATACAAGATAATACCATACAAGAGAATACAACAATAGACAACACTGCAACACACAATACTACACAAGATAATATAAAACAAGATAATACTGCAACCGCTACAGAGGATACTACCCCAATACCTCCTAATGAACCCCTAGAACACAAACCTGCAACTGCAAAGCAGAGGGAATACACGACTCACCAAGAGTCCAAGCCCAAAACTTCAGCACCAGCACCCAATGAGCGTGTTATAAGCTCAGGGTCTATAGAATCTACATCACTAGGAGAAGACCATGAAAGAAGCGAGCATAGAGGAGTTTATGCAGGCGATACAAAGCAGTATGGGGATAGACAAGGACGACCCATGGTTGGAGATGAAGAAATTGTGGGAGAAGTGGGAGAAACTAGCCCAAGAGTTGAGCCCACAGCAGAGGGGATACTTCTTGAGTCTGGGGGAGGAGGGGATGAAAGAGCTAGCACAACATTACGATTGGCATCATCTGAAACTGAGCATTCAGATAGGCTTAGAGAGGGTGATGGAGCACAAAGAGGAGCAGAGGCAGAAAGAAGAGAGGGAGCGCGCGGATCTTCTGCTTTATCAGGAGGCAATCCAGAAGGGGATTTATCCCCTAGAGCGCATGCCCATCCATCCACTGGAGTTGGAGACATTGAGGGAGAAAATAGAGAAGGCAAATCCAGAGCGTTGGGAGCAACTGATGTGGCTATACAACCACGAGAAAATGGAGGGTTACGAGTTTTTGCTACTGGATCGCTGGAGGAGCTGGTTTCCTCACATGATCTATCATCTGCACCTAGACATTCTGTTCTACATAGTGCGCGACCAAACACAGATGGAGTTAGCGATCTTGGATCGCACACAGGCACAGATTCAGCGCGCAGAGGGGATAACAGATATGGAAATTCTCCAAGAAGCAAGAATCAATCCCTATCACTATTTGATCATAGACCCCTGCTGCACAGGGAGGAATTACTGGGAGTGCCTGCAGAGGGACAAGGAGTTGATGGCACACTCCAATATGAGTCTAGAGGCATTGGTGCACCAGAACTAAATGCCTCTGAAATAGGGGGAGGAGTTGAGCGTGCCCATGCACAGGACGCACAAGAGGCAAGCACACAAGCAGTAGGCAATCATCGGCGCGATTTTAAGACCCAAGAGGAGCATGCCCCCAGCACTCCTAAAAAGCGCTATGAAGCCAATGTGGCAGCTCTTAAGCTTTTAAACCGACTCAGAATAGAGGGCAGAAAAGAAATCACCCATGAGGAACAAAAAATTCTAAGCGCTTATAGTGGGTGGGGTTCTATGAGCAACTTCTTTGATTCAAGCCAAGAGGGGAAAGAGTTCTTGGAGTTGTTGCGGACTATAGACAGAGGGCAATACATCCAAGCCCGCGCATCCGTGCTAGATGCCTATTACACCCCTAAGATGATAGTAGATGCCATTTATGAGGCTTTGGAGCATTTTGGGTTTAACAAGGATGGCAACACCAAAGAAATCTTTGAGCCTAGTGTGGGAGCGGGGAATTTTTTAAGCTATGCCCCAGCTAATGCTCACTACCACTTCAGTGCTACAGAAATAGATAGTGTGGGTGTGAGGATTGCCAAAACCCTCCATCCTAACCAAAATATCCAGCTTAAGAAGTTTGAAGAATTTACTTTCACCCATGATTTTGATGCCTTTGTGGGTAATCCTCCCTATGGAAAGGATGTCATTTACGATGGAGATAAGGATTTAAGCGGGGCAAGTGTGCACAACTACTTTGTGGGCAAAGCCCTTAAACACTTAAAAGAAGATGGCATTCTAGCCTTTGTCATCACTAGCTCTTTTTTAGATGCAAAAGATAGTAAAATGCGTGAGCACATCGCCAAGCAAGCTAGCTTCTTAGGAGCGATTAGATTGCCTAGTAATGTGTTCAAGGGCACAGGCACGGAAGTTACGACAGATGTCATATTCTTTAAAAAGGGACAAGATACAGAGCTCAACCAAGATTTTATGCGCTCTGCCCCCTATTACAGGGTAGGTGAAAAGCTAGATTTAGATGTGCTCACTGCTCACAAAAAATTGATCAAAGGCACAACTGCCCACGAGCATCTTAGACTAGCTAAGGACATTGATAAACTTTTAGGGATTAACAAGGCTGCTAGCACGCCAGAGTTAGTTGTCCCAGATTGGGATGAGGCACAAAAGGAGCAAATACACGCTTTTTTTGAAAAGAATAAAAAAGAACTCTTGGGTTTTTGCCTCAATGAGTATTTTATCAACCACCCTGAGCACATCTTGGGGAATCTGCAGGCGCGCGTGGCTAACAAGGGTATGGAGCTCACCAACACCCCCCAAGCCTCTTTAGATTTAAAGCAAGCCATCTCTTCTCTCATCTCTACTTTGCCAAAGGACATTTACAGATATAGAAAGACGGAGTATCCTCAAGGGCTTGTGATTTTAGATCGCTCACACCACAAGTTTGCCCAATATGCCCAAATCTGTGCAAACGCAAAAGCGGGCAATTATGTAGAGTTTGAAGGAGAGATTTACAGATTCAAGGCTGCAGATTGGGATGTGGATACCTTAGATAAAGTTTACCTCTTAGAACAAGTCCCCACCATCAAAACAAAAATGCAAAAAAAGCGCATCCAAGCTTTCATCCCTCTAAGAGATGCGCTCCATGACTTAATCCAAGCAGAGCTCAACCCTTTAAGCACCGATGGGGAGTTAGAAACCAAGAGAAAAAAGCTCAATGCTCTCTATGATGGGTTTGTGAAAACCTTTGGCTATTTGAATGAAAACAAAAACCGCAAAGACCTTAAAGGGGACTTGTATGGCTTTAGAGTCTTGGGCTTAGAAAGAGACTTTGATAAGGGCATTAACAAAGCCCAAGCACAGGCTCAAGGCTTATCTCTTAGAAAACCCAGCGCTCAAAAAGCAGACATTTTTTTCAAGCGCACCCTAGCCCCTCAAAAAACATTCACGATCAACAATGCCAAAGAGGCTTTAATGGCGAGTGTGAGCCAAACGGGGGGATTAGATTTAGCCTTTATTGCTGAGCATTTTGTAAGTCAAAGTATAGAGAAAACACTAGAGGAACTTTTAGAGCAAAAATTGATTTTTAAGAGCCATTTAGAAAACTCTAGCTATGTCTTAGCCAGTGATTATTTGAGTGGGAATGTCAAGCAAAAGCTCAAGGAAGCCAAACAAGCCATAGAGGCAGGCAGAGAGGACTTAATAGAAAATGTCCAAGCCCTAGAGGCTATCATCCCTGTAGACATCAAGGCTATAGACATTGCTCTGCATTTAGGCACGCCTTGGATTCCCCCTACATACTATGAGCAATTCCTCTTAGAGCAGGTTAGAGAGCATTACAGACAAGCATGCTATCTTTAGAGCCATTAAAGAGTATGTAGAAAAGTGCCTCTGTGTGGCTAAAACTAGAGGCTTTCATGTAAATAACACAGAAGAATTAGACTTCTTAGGCATTAGAGACAAAAACCATTCTGACAGAATAAAAATGAGTGGGGCGCGCTTACTAGAGTGTGTGTTGAACAACAGCCCTCTTGAGATTAAATACCCCGACCCCAATAAAACAGATGAGAATGGCAAGCCCATTATGGTCGTAGATGAGGAACAAAGCACCCTAGCTCAAGAGAGAGCTACACAACTCCAAGAAGCCTTTAAAGAGTGGATTTATGCAGACTATGATAGGCGCACACATTTAGAGCAAATCTATAATGACACCTTTAATACTAATGTGCTTAAAAGCTATGATGGATCGCATGTGCGCTTGGAGGGCTTTAATCAAAATATTGAACTTAGAGCGCACCAAAAGAATGCTATCTTTAGAGCCATCCAAGAAAGGGTAGTTTGTTTAGATCACCAAGTGGGCGCAGGCAAGACTTTAGTAGCCATTGCGAGTTGTATGGAGCAAAAGCGTATGGGTCTAGTCAATAAGAGCTTGATTGCTGTGCCCAATCATTTAACCAAGCAGTGGGCACAAGAGTTTTATAGAGCCTACCCCAATGCCAATGTCTTAGTGGTGGAGAGTGAGGACTTTAGCCCTAAGCAACGCGAGCAACTCTATAACCAGATTGCCAACAATGCATATGATGCAGTCATCATTGCCCATAGCCAGTTGGAGTTTTTGGCTAATCCTGAACAGACTATTACGGATATGTGGGCTGAGGAGGAGCAGGCATTGCGCGATGGCAATGAATATTTGCGAAAACTGGTCAGGGACGGGTTGTTAGATAAATCTGCTGTGATGAGTGTGCGCGCTGAAGAGCAGGCTATCAAGCACATAGGGGTGAGGTATTCTAAGTTGTTGGCAGAAAACAAAAGCCACATAGACATTAGCCAGATGGGCATTGACAATCTGATTGTAGATGAAGCCCATCTCTTTAAGAATCTAGGCTTTAGCACTAATATGCAGGGTGTGGCAGGACTGGGCAACAAACAAGGCTCTAAACGCGCCACCGATCTCTTTGTCAAGACCCAATACCTGCATAACAGAGGGGCTAAGATCATGTTTTTAACTGGCACACCCATTGCTAATAGCATTGCAGAGCTCTACCATCTACAAAGATACTTACAGCCAGAGGTTCTCAAAGACAAGGGCATAGATACCTTTGATGACTGGGCACAGACCTTTGGACAAATCCAAGCAGATTTAGAACTAGACACCAGCGCACAGAATTACAAGGTGGTGAGCCGTTTTTCTAAGTTTAATAATGTGCAAGAGTTGAACACACTCTATAGGAGTTTTGCCGATGTCATTAGCAATATAGACATCCAAAAGTTTAATCCCCACTTTGTGCCACCCATAGAGGGGTGCAAGCCTATCAATATTGTTGTGCCAAGAAGTGAGGAGGTGGCGCGCTTTATTGGGGTGCAGGATGAGAGTGGCAAATTCAATGAAGGCAGCTTTGATGTCTATAGCGATGTGTTAAAGGGCAAAAAGCCAGAGATAGGAGAGGACAATATCCTAGCTTGCACCACAGATGCTAGAAAAGCAGCCCTAGATTATCGTTTGATTGATCCAAATGCAAAAGTGCAAGATGCATACTCTAAGAGTGCAGCGATGGCTGTGCAAATCTATGAGCAATATAAAGAGTGGGATAAGGACAAGGGCACGCAGTTAGTCTTTATTAGCTTGTCCACCCCTAAAGTGCATAGCCAAAGGGTGCAATTAGAGCAGAGCACCCAAGAGAATACTCAAGAGAATACCCCAGATAGCGTGCAAGAATTTTTAGAGAGTCTAACAGAATACAATGAGCAGGGGCAAGCCATCACCCCTAGCCAGCAGGAATTAGAGAGTGCATTAGCAGAACAACAGGCAAAAGCCCTAGATTTAGATACAGAAGTAGCTAAGAGTGCTTCCTTTGATGTCTATAGCGATGTGTTAAGAAAACTGGTCAAACTGGGCATCCCTCAAAGTGAAATCGCCTTTATCCACGATGCCAAGACTGAGGCACAAAAGCAAGAACTTTTTAGAAAAGTCAATGCTGGAGAAGTGCGGGTGTTGCTGGGTAGTCCTGCTAAGATGGGAGTGGGCACAAATGTACAAGAACGCTTAGTAGCAGGGCATTTTTTGGATTGTCCTTGGAGACCTGATGAGCTCTTACAAATGGAGGGGCGCTTGATTAGACAGGGCAATGTGCTCTTTGAAAGAGACCCAGAACACTTCACTATCAAACTCTTTAGATACGCCACAGAACAAACCTATGATAGCCGTATGTGGCAGATTATTGAGACTAAAAGCAAAAGTTTAGAGCAATTTAGAAATGCCCACAAACTAGGCTTAAGAGAATTAGAGGACATCACAATGGGGAGTGCGGATGCTGGGCAGATGAAAGCCTTAGCCACAGGCAATCCCTTGATAGTCCAAGAGGTGCAATTAAGACAAACTCTTAGAAAAGAGGAGAATCTCTACAAGGCTTTTTTAAAAGAACAGCACTTCAAACAAGAGAGTTTGCAAAGAAACAAAAGCACATTGCAGTATACACAGGAGCGTATAGGTATTCTAAACACTCTTTTAGAGCTTAGAGAGCCCAAGAAAGAATCTGTAAGCATTGGGCTTTATGATGAGGCAGGCCAGCCACAGGTTTTTCATCTCTCTAAATCTGATAAGTCAAGCAAACAGAGTTTAGAGCGTATGGAGGCAATTTTTAAAGCTTGTGTGCAAAATGCCCTAGAAAATGAAGGTACAGAGATAGATGTGATGAACTATAGGGGCTTATGTTTTAAAGCGATGCGCTATCACAACAAGCTGGAGTTTTACATTTGCCACCCTGATGATTCTAATTGCTATATCCAACCAGACAATCTAAGCTACAGCAAAGACAAACAAGACTTGCTAGATGCAGGGAGTTTTGCAGACATAGACTTTAAAGGCTTCTTGCGCAAGTGTGATAATGCCCTAGAGAGACTAGACAAAGAAATGCTCAGAGAGCAAGAACACCAAGAAAAGGCACAACAAGAGATTGAAAGCTTGGAGGCATTGCTAGACAAGACAGCAGAATACCCTAAGTTAACCTATCTGCAAGCCCTTAAAGAGGATCACCAAGAACTTTTAAAAGAGATTGCTAAATGCAGTGCAGATAGAAATTATAAAAGTGGGTTTGTGGCTAAGTCTGAACAATTTGCTAGTAAAGCAATGCAACAGGATACACAAGACAATACTATACAAGACAATACCCCAGAGAAGTCAGAGAAAGAGGACACTCTAGCCAGTAAAGAGAAGTTAGAAACAAGGATGCAGCAAGAAGCAGCCCAACATCCCAGCGCATCTAGGGCAAACAGAGCAGACAACACCATACAAGAAAATTATTTAGAGGAAATTAAAACTATGAATGCCTTTTTGCTAGAAGAAGAGGCGCGCTTGAGAGCTGAATTAAAGAGAGAAGAGCCACTTTATGAGACGTGGATGCAAAAGGCATTCAATCACCAAGAGGCATATTGGGAGCTTTGGCGTCAATGTAGTTCTATGGGGTTTCGCATAAGAAAACTGATGTTTGAGATTGCAGAGCCTAAACTTTTTGAAACCTACACTTGGAGCAAGAATACGCACGGCTTGGACAAGAAGCAAGTAAGCATGAACAAGCCTTCAAAGAGCATGTGAGGTTTGCAGACATGCATTATGATGAGAAAAGAATTGAGCAAAGCTACCCACGAGGACGCTATTTAAAAGGTCTCAAGTCTGATCATGAAGCCATCTTGGCAGAAATAGAGCGCACTAAAGAAGACCCCACCTACATTAGCACCTTTAGACCAGAACATTCTGACAATGCGAGCTGGCACGCTGCTCTGCATAATTGTTCTGATGCAGAGCGCAACAAAATAACACAAATCTTAGAGCAGGCAGAACAGCGCCAAGAAATCTACAAACAAGAGCGGGACAATCTTTTATTGGGCTATGAACAAAATTCCCTCACCCAAGCTAAAACAGAAAAATTAGCCAAATTGATGTTTGAGATTGCAGAGCCTAAACTTTTTGAAACCTACAATGTTCTTTTTATGCATGGAGGCATCATGAAACAACATCTCAAGGAGACTAAGCGCTGCATTGAGGAGGGTAAGGAGGCTTTAGCCTGTCTTAAGGAGGGCAGACAATATAGGGGGCTAGAGCAAGGAAGCAAGAGAAAAATAAAAGGCAGATGAGCTAACACCCTAGAGACCTTAAAAGAAAAGGATAAATAATGCAAAAACCAGACATCATCATCATTGAATCCCCCAACAAGATTAAAAAGATTGCCAGCATCACAGGAGCTAAAGTCTTTGCCACTATAGGGCATTTTATGGAGCTTGAGGGCATTGAGGGGGAGAGTTTTACTCCCAAGTTTGTCTACAAAACAGACAAGAAACAGCAGATTTATGCAATGATTGAGCAATGCAAAAACAAGAGAATTTGTATTGCCACAGATCCAGATAGAGAGGGCTATGCCATTGGCAAGATGTTTTATGAGAAAATCAAAAATGTGGCTAAAGAGGTGTTTAGGGCAGAGTTTCACGAGATTACAGAGAGTGGCATTATACGAGGCTTAGAAAATGCCCTGTTATTTGAAAACACGAACTTTAATTACTACGAAAGCTTTTTAGCTAGAAGTGTGAGTGATTATTACATTGGCTTTTCTCTCTCCCCTTATCTAGGGGATTGCTTGCAACAAAGAAAGGGCAATAGTGCAGGCAGAGTACAAACCCCTTGCTTAAAACTCATTGTAGATAGAGACAAGGAGATAGCAAGCTTTAAAGCCCTGCCAGAGAGCCAGAGGGTGAGCTACCAAATGCAGGCTAAAATCTATGATGAACACAATAAAGAGGTCATTTTGAGGCATTGTGATAGTGAGGGCAAGGAAATCAAGTTTGAAAGCCAAGAGCAAGCTCTAGCAGTGCTTGCACCTCTTAAAGAGTGCAAAGTGGCTTTAGTGCTAGACATCAAACACTCTACAACCTCAAGCCCACCTCCCAAGCCCTTTATCACCTCTAGCCTTTTGAAAGCAGGCAGTAGCCAACTGGGCTTAAGCACACAGAAAGTCCAAGAATACGCCCAAAAGCTCTTTGAAGCAGGGTTGATCACCTACATTAGAACTGATGCAGAAACACTCAGTCAAGAATTTTTGGAGAAGGCAGAGGAATTTTATAAGCCTATTTATCCAGATTGCTATGAGCGCAGAGCTTATAAGGCTAAGAATAGCCAAGCAGAAGCACACGAGGCTATTAGGATCACACATTGCCACAAATTTGAAGACACACAACATCTCTTAAATCAAGCAGGTATGACAGATAGTCAGGCTCAAGCTCTATACAAACTTATTTTCCAAAGGACACTAGAAAGTCAGGGCAAAGTAGCTATCTATGCCAAGCAAGATTTGCTTTTCAAAATCAAAGACCACTACTTTAAGTGCAGTGTGCGTTCCTTGCAAGAGGCGGGGTATTTAGACATGTTTAAACGCACAGAGCAAGCAAAAGACACAGAACAAACAGAGAACGAGCAAATGGCACATTTGGATTTAAAAGTAGAAAGTGTGGTTGGTCTGATTGCTTTAGAGATAGCTAAAATCCATAAACATGCTAAGAGTGCCTACGCAGAAGCTAGCTTCATAGAAGTCTTAGAGAAAAATGGCATAGGCAGACCTAGCACCTATGCAAGTTACTTACCAAAACTCCTCAGTAGAGAATACATCCACATCACACCAGATAAAAAACGCGTTGTGAATGCTACCCATAAGGGGCAAAAGGTCATCAGTATTTTTGAAAAGAGCCCTTATAGTTGGATTGTGGATACCCAATTTAGCGCCTTAATGGAGGAGCTTTTAGATAAGATTGCTAGAGAGGAGTGTAGCTATCTGGAGTATATGCAAATGATTGCTAAGAAATGCCCACAGATGCCAAGCCTTGCTCAAAGAGAGGAGTATCCACTTAGAGCCCCTAAAGAGAGCCAAATTAAGTATGTGCAGGACATTTTAAGGGACTTGAACATGGAGCTACCTAGTGAGTTTGCTGGCTATGCTAGGGATGATAGAATCACTAAAGCCTTTTTAGACAAATTCATCCCCAAACACAAAGAGATCAGAGAAAAGGCTAAACAAGAGGGGCATTGTCTAGGCAATGGTGCTCCTGCAAATAAACCCGCTACTGACAAGCAAATTGCCTTTGCAGAAAGCTTGGCTAAAAAACACAATGTGAAGTTGCCTAAAGATTACAAGAGTAATATGCAGGTGTGTAGTGGCTTTATTGAGGAGTGGAGGGGGAAATAAAAGGATTATTTAGAGAATACCCGCCAACTCTTTGAGAAAAAAGTACAGAAACTAGTATATAATGGTGGCTAAAATACGAGGCAAGGAGTCATCTATGAGAAGACTTTCTCTCAAGCACAGGCAAGAAGTAGATAGCAAACAATTGCAGTATGGACAGGTGATGAGCGAACGCGACAAGGCAGTCCAAAGGGCTAGGGAGAATTGCAGAAAAGAACTTGAAAAACCTGAAGTGAGAGCAGTTTTTGAGCGTTTAGCTGACAAATAGTGCTGTATTTGACATTAGAGGAAGCGGTTACTATCCACGATGAGATCGTAGATTTAACAAAGGGTTTGAGGGGTTATAGCCAAACAGGTATTGGCTACTTAGCCAGTGCCTTAGAAAATATCCAAAATGATGATTTCTACCCATCATTTTGTGATAAGCTTGCACACTTGATATTTTCTTGTATCAAATTTCACCCTTTTAGCGATGGTAACAAGCGCACCTCCATTTATCTTGGGATGCATTTCTTAGACATTAATGGTTATTGCCATGATAACTTTGCGAGCACTTTAGAAGATGTAGTGGTGCAAGTTGCAGAGGGGACAATAGGTAAAACAGATTTAAAAAACATCTTAGAACAGTACTTGCAATCTCTCAAACAGGACAGGATGCCTACCCCAGATAATAATCCACACAGCGATGCATATCCTGATCCTCTTACCACAAATCCTCCCACCCCCTCCAAGCGCAGGCGCAGGTAATGAACATACTTTAGAGAGCCTGCAGGAGTTACACCCTCTTAATCCTAACATCTTTGTTCTCATCACAAATTGGACTAGTTTGCCAGAGAAAGAACAATGCGCCCAAAAGATTCAAGAAAAATATAAACATCTCTCTTTCTTTTACTTCAAGCACTCTAAAATCTTAGAAGAGGAGCTAAAGCACATGATCATCTCTGTGATCAACAAAAAAGGTGGTGTAGGCAAAACAGCTTTTAGCTTTTCCATTGCTAAGGATTTTGGATTGTTTTTACAGAGCAATGACAATTCTCTTATTGAACAGCTTTATCAGGGCAAAGCTAAGATCAGTGCTTATCCTAAGTTAATACCTTTCAAAGTAAGGAGCAACCAGAGAGAAAAAAGCCCGGACGCATAGAGATTCTTAAAGCCAGCGATGTGCTACTTGTGCCCTGCACCCCGCTTTATAATGCTATCTTGCGCACTTTAGAGAGCCTGCAGGAGTTACACCCTCTTAATCCTAACATCTTTGTTCTCATCACAAATTGGACTAGTTTGCCAGAGAAAGAACAATGCGCCCAAAAGATTCAAGAAAAATATAAACATCTCTCTTTCTTTTACTTCAAGCACTCTAAAATCTTAGAAAATAGCATGCAACAGGGATTGAGCTTTACAGAACTTGCTAGCCGCAGTCCTTTGGCCAAGAATGCCTACAAGCACTTTATGAACGAGTATACCCGCCTTTTAAACACTCTATCTTAATAAGGAAAATCATGGATAGCATAGATGCAGCCTTAACCCTACCACACGCGCTTTTAAACCCCTCTCTTAGTATCTTAATATTAGCTTAAATATTGAAAGTATCTCTTGAGCAAAACAGGTGAACTTCCCTATTTACTATACCGTGCAGTTATACTTTTCAAAAGAGGAATATGAAAAACTAGGAAAACTAGCCTATGAGGAGGCAGAGAGTGTAAGCTCTTATATCAAGCGCCAGATTGTAAAGATGTTGCGCTAGTTAGGGCACACTCCTAAGTAGCCTTGAGCTTGCAAGTTGTAGCACGATTAGACTAAAAAGCCCACCACTAAGAAAAGAGGAGGTTTTAGAGTGGGCACAATATGGTGTGCCTTTGCAAGAGGAGCTAGAGCCCACATACCAAGCACCAAGCGCTCCGCCATTGCCTGATGAGCCTTGGCTAGATAGCATGAGCACAGAGGATGAGGGGCAAGAGTTTTAAAAGAAGAATACATAAAATTAACGCGCTTTTAAACCCCTCTCTTAGTATCTTAATATTAGCTTAAATATTGAAAGTATCTCTTGAGCAAAACAGGTGAACTTCCCTATTTTAGGCACTTTAGTAAGGATACACACTTTAAATTTTAAGCTTAATTTTGATCTAACACTGGCTAGCTTGCGCTTTTCCTCTAAAAATGCCATATTCAAGGTTATATTTAGCATCAAAGGACAGCCACATGCAAAAACCAGAGACAGAGGCACAAACAGAACCCCTAGCACTCACAGAGGGCAGTTACCCACTAAGAAAAGAGGAGGTTTTAGAGTGGGCACAATATGGTGTGCCTTTGCAAGAGGAGCTAGAGCCCACATACCAAGCACCAAGCGCTCCGCCATTGCCTGATGAGCCTTGGCTAGATAGCATGAGCACAGAGGATGAGGGGCAAGAGTTTTAAAAGAAGAATACATAAAATTAAGGGAGAGAAAAAATGAGCAAATCTTGGGAAGCAATGGGTTTAACCGAACAAAAAACAGCCTTTAGAGATTTCCTAGCTAATGAAATTAATTTGGCTCTTGAGCAAGGCTTGACCTTTAAGCCCAATAATAGAGCCTATAACACCTATTCAGGTAGTGCTTATAGTGGCTTGAACGCCTTGATTTTAGATGCTAAACAGCAAGAGGGCAATTATACTAGCAATGCGTGGATTAGTCTTGAGGAAGCCCAACACTTAGGAGCAGATTCTAGAGAGCTAGAGTTCATCCACAACAACACAGAGTCTAGCCAAAACCCTCAAGGCTCAATCAAAAAGGCGAGCATTAGCTACATTAAGACCCATGAAATACAAAGTGTCCAAAAGAAAGACGCTAATGGCAATCCCATTCCCGTATTGGATGCCAATGGCAACCAACTCCATGACAGATATGGCACATACTTGTTTGAAATGGAAAAAGTGCGTGTAGAAATCCCCCCTAAATTAGAGATCAAGCATCTCTACAATATAGAATGCTTTAAGAGCCTTGATCAAACACGCCTAAAACCTCTAGATTCTAATAGTCTTAAGTCTATGTATGTTGGACAGTACTTCTCCACAGAAAACCAAAATCTAGTGATTTACGATCTCTCCGCCAAGCTCACAGGAGCGCAATACCAAAGGGTGTTAGACTATGCAAGCCAGTATAACCAACACAACCAGCAACACTCTCAAGACAAGCAATACCCAAGAAATGCTCAGAATAGACAGCAATACCCACAGGGGCAAATACAAGGCGCTAAAGCTAACCAGCCACTCCAAAACAATATGCCTTATGGTGCAAACCAACCACACCAGCAATACAGCCAACAATCCTTAAACCAAGCGCCTGAGTTCAACCAAACAAGCCAACATAACCAAGAAATAGCAATGCCACAAGGATTGGCTACTCCAAATTCTGGAGAGGCAGATATGGTGCAGATGATGCGCACAATGATGCAACTGGTGCAAGAACAACACAAAACCATCCAAAAGATGGCTCAAGAGATCGCATGGCTTAAGCAACAGCAACACACCCAAAACAATGCCCTAAACGCAGTACACTTTGCAACTCCCTCTAAGGGGAGGGGGCGCTAAAGCAAAATTGCCATGCACTACAATCCCCAATTCTTAGACCAGTTACAGATATTAAACTCAGAGCAAAAACAACAGCTAGAAGCTCTGAGTTTTAACTTTAATGATTTTGCAAAGATGCAGGGCTGTATTGATAAATTGCGCTTTGATTTTATCTATTCCTCCGCTCAGATTGAGGGCAACACCTATGATAAGTTAGATACACTCGCTTTACTAGAAGAGGGGCTAACTGCTGGGGGTAAGAAATATAGCGATGCTAAAATGATTTTAAATTTAAGAAATGCTTTTGATGTGATTCTTAAAGAGGATTTACCCATTAGTTTAGAGACTTGCCAAAAATTGCATGCTATTTTGTCTCAGGAACTAGTTTCTACTAACAATTGTGGGGTGATGCGTAACCACAATATTACTGGTATCACAGGCACTTCTTATCTACCCCTTGCATGTGGAGATAGACTCCATACAGAGATGAAGCACTTATTTAAACAATATGCTAGCCTTGATCACCCCTTTGAGCGGGCTATTTATTTGCACAATAATCTGTGCTATTTGCAATATTTTGAGGATTGCAACAAACGCACGGCAAGGTGTATGCAATTTTTATCTCTTAAAAATGATAATCAAATGCCATTGGTGCTTGTAGATGATGATCCAACGCTTTATAAGCAATACAGAGAAGCTTTGATTGTCTATTACGAGAGAGGGGATTATCAGAACTACCTAGATTTTTTTATCCAAACCTATCAGAGAGAAGCCACATTTTTAAAAGAAGTGCAAGCATTGGCACACCATAACCAAACTACACCTCATAGAAAGCGGAGATAAAAAATGGATAACTTCCTTAATGGCTTTTTGAAAGCGTGGCGCTCTTGGCGCAGTGATGGGAGGGAGGCTTTTATGCGTGCTTTTTTGCAGGAAGTGCAACAAGCCAAACCCCATGATTCAGAACATTTTTTTACACTCTTAAAACAAGAAATGCAGGCGGTGAGTGCTACTAGAAGTGTAGCAGATCAACAAGACATCTTGGCAGTTAGTGATTATATAGACACCCTCAAAGAAGAGATGCAACACACTTTAGACAATACTTTAGAGCAAGCCCAGATAAAGCCAGAGTTATTAGAGCGTAGTAAGAGCGCTACTGGGCAGATAGAGCAACAAGAGGCCCAACAATTGACACCATTGTTCCAAGGGCTCCAAGAGCAACAACAAATAATCCACAAGATGGCTCAAGAGATTGCACGGCTCAAAGTCCCACAACTCCCAGAGAGCTTAGAAGAACAAGAGCTCCTACAAAGCATTTCAATTTTTAAAGATGAAATCCAAGAGATAGTAACAGAACAACCAAACAGATTAGAGCAAGAGTTAGAAACATCTGAAACTAAAAACTTGGTAGGGCAAAGCCCAGAGAGTAACTTAAAAGCAGTAAGCCAGTCTGAGCAGTTGGATAAGTCAGAACAAGGCTTAGAGGTAACTAACAAGACCCCAGAGCCCAAACAGACTCCACCACAAGCCACAGACATAGAAAACAAATATGCCAAACTGCACAGCTACTTCAAGCAAGTAGAACTAGATGTGCAACAAAAGCGCATCAAGACCACAAACCAAGTCCAAACCAACAACCAAGCACAAACAAGAGCCATATGACAGAGGATGAGCTCAAAGTCCTATTGGTGCTCTCACAAAAACAGCCTAGCAAGCTCACCCAAGAACACCTTAATCTCATTAATGACGCTTTAGAGCAAGCTCATGGCAATAAGCACATGCAAGATAGAGGCTTGCAATTGAGTGTCAAAGCCGTGTTAGGATACCCCTTAGAGACAGAGCACTACACCACCATCCAAAGCTATGTGCAACAATGCCAAGCAAGCTTAGAGCCTATGGATGGCAAGGTTGCTGGTGCGATGCATCAATATTTAGCAAAAATGCAAAAGAGCAGAGAAACCCCTACAGAAAGCCAAGCAAGCCAGCAAGAAGCAAGCCAAGCAATAAAAGCAACAACAGAGCAAAGCCTAGATAGCACACCACCCACCACAGACAGATACCCAAACCAAGTCCAAACCAACAACCAAGCACAAACAACCCCTACTCTAAACAGCACAGCCCAGCAGGATGTAGAACAAAAGCCCAGTGTTCATCTAGGGTCTGCTACAACAAATAGTTACACCACTTCAGATGAACTAGACCAACAAGCACAGACCAATACTCAAGCCCAACCCGCTTTAAATAACATGCCAATACCTGAGCCGTGGATAGAATCCCAAAACTCTAGCAAGCCTTGGTTAGAGACGCAGACACAAGATGCACAAGTATCCCATGCGCAAACAGCCCAGCAAGAAGTTCCAAAACCTTGGCTAGATGCTCCAGCAAAACCTAGAGGCAGAAGACGTTAATGGCTTATATCAAAGATGCGATTTATCTGCCCTTAGATAGCATTTTGCAAGACTTTGGTTATGTGCTAGACAAAGAAAAAAGTAGTCTAAACTATCCTGTACTCAAACACCCCAATGAAAAAGGCAAGCTTGTCATCAAAAACAGCGCCGGGAGTTATCACTACTTCAATACAGAGGATAGAAGTGATAGAGGCAATATCATCAACTTTTGCCAAAAGCGCGGGTTAAGATTAGAGGATTTGATTAAGGGAGATGCACGCTACAGACCCAAGAGCTCTATAGCTTCTCAAACTAGTCAGCAGGAACACAAGAGGTTTAAAGAGGATTTTAAAGCCTTGCCTCCTTATAATTTAGACAAGAGCCAACTTCTAAGAGATAGAGGCATTCAAGGCACTCTGTTTAAAAGCTACCAGCACTCTTTGAGGGCTGATAGACATAACAATCTGTGTGTGCCTAATTATCTTTGTGAAAATCAAAGACTTGTATTGAGTGCTGTGAGCAAACGCTTAAACCAGCCACTCACCACCCATATAGATGGCTCACCTAGAGAAAAACCCTTAAAAGAGCTTTGTGAGGGCTCTAAGGGCGTGCAAATGCTTGTGCCTAGTGGAGGCTTGAGAGCTGTGAAGTCTATTGTGATGACAGAGAGTATCTTAGATAGTATGACTTATTTGCAGATGAAGGGTTTAAACCCTGATACAACTCTACTACTAGGCAGTGCAGGGTAGTTTGGAGTGGACAAGATACGCGCTTTTGTGAGTGCATTATTCCAACAGATGAACCAAGACAAGAATCAAGCCTACCAGCAGTATGTGCAAGATGTGCAAGCCTATAAGCAGTGGAAGCGTTATGAAAAAGAGCAAGCCCAAAAGCCTAAAGACACGCAACCTAGCAGCAAGACTTTTAAAATTGCCTTTTCAAAACCTAAATACACAGACAAGCACAATCCTAAAGAGATGCCTGTGCAAGGTTGGCAAGAACAGAGTGTGAATACTCTAGCAGAGTTAGCACAAGTTATCAAATCCTCCCCTTATTCTGGTGCGGTGTTTGAGAAGGGTTATCGCAACGCTACTAATGCTAAGAGTTTTACCAATCTACTAATCTATGACATTGACAATGACAAGGACAGCCCCCAACTCCCTCTCAAGCAGGCTCAAGATTTGTTAGAGAAACAAAGCATTGAAAGCTTGGTGATGCCCTCTAAGAGCCATCAGATAGAAAAGAACGGACACATCACTGATAGATATCGTATCCTCATCCCTACAGCACAACCTTTAGGCTGTTTAGATGCAAAAAGCTTTGTGGGAGTGAATAGCTTGGTGGCTAAGACTTTGGGGCTATATGCCTATGTAGACAAGAAAGTCTTAGTGGATAGGGGAAGGGCGTATTATAAGAGCCCTGAGAGTGCCGAGTCTGTGTTTGTGAAAGGCAAGATATTAGACATAGAGCCCTTCAAACAGCAAGTCTCTCAAAATCTCTTTGAGAAGAAAGTTCCTAGACAAGTATTCACCCCTCCTAGTGTAGTTAATCCCCCTGACTTATCTGTCAATGTCATTTTAGCTTGTGATAATGATGAGCAGGGGCAACGCTACACACAGGTGTTAGAGGAGATACTATTCAATCTTACCAATCAATTACCAACCACGCCGTAAAGCCCCTAGCTTTAGCTATGGGGATATAAGGTGCATGCTCTTTAGAGCATAATAAAGAATAGCTACTTTAGGGTATTAGTTAATATAATCTTGTATAATACTTTGTATGAAAGCCACTATCCAATACAAAAGTAATAATAATATTGTCTATTCTTGCAAATACCACATTGTATGGTGTCCTAAATAATATAGACGAAAAGTCCTTGTAGATCAGGTAGAAGTAAGGTTAAAACAAATCATTTTGGAAGTGGCGCAAGAGCTAGAAGTAGAGATTTTGGAGATGGAAACAGATAAGGATCATATCCATATTTTGGCAGAAGTTGATCCTAGCTTTGGGGTGATGAAGTTTATTAGGACGGCTAAGGGCAGGAGTAGTCGGCTTTTAAGACAAGAGTTTGCACATTTGAGAACAAGACTACCTACACTATGGACAAACTCTTGTTTTATTTCTTCTGTGGGGGGTGCGCCTTTGGAAGTGATCAAGCAATACATCGCCAACCAGCAAAACTCTGAAAGACCCAAGCAAAAAAACAAGTGGAAAGACTATGTTAATCGCCTACAAGCAGAAACTCTACAGCACAAGCAGAAATAAGCATATAAGCAAACTTCTGCGCCTTTATGGCATTTGCTACAATCATTGTATCGCTTTGCATAAGCGGTATTTTAGACTTTTTAAAAAGCATTTAAAGCTTTATACCTTGCAAAAGCATATCACTAAACTAAAGAGAACAGCACGCTTTGCTTTTTTGAAAACTCTAGGCTCTCAAACCTTGCAAGAGCTAGTAGGGAGGATAGACAAGGTTTATAAAAGATTTTTTAAGAAACAAGGTAGACCACCACGATTTAAAAAGGTGGCTTTATACCAAATCTTTCACATTTAAGGGGAGAACAGGTTATAAAATCCAAAACAACATTATCTCTTTTAATGGCTATCGCTTTAAGTTTGTCAAAACCTACGACCTTGCAGGCAAACCCAAGACCTTAACCATTAAAAGAGATAATCTAGGCGATTATTTCTTGTGCTTGGTGTGCGAAACAGAGGATAACCTTAAGCCCGCAGGCGGTAACAGCGTGGGGCTTGACTTTGGGTTAAAAACTTTTCTCACATGCTCTAATGGCACACAAATCCCATCGCCTTTATTTTTCTCTAAATTCTTGCCTTTGATCCGTGCTTGCTCTCGCTCCCTATCCAAAAAGAAAAGAGGCAGTCATAACCGCCTAAAGGCTAGGCTAAAACTTGCTAGATTGCACCGCAAAGTCCAAAATCTTAGAAAAGACTTTTTCTACAAGATTGCTAATAGCCTAGCCAAACAATACGCCACTATTTTCATTGAAGATTTGAACCTGAAGGGTATGGTTAAACTTTGGGGGCGCAAGATTAATGATTTGGCTTTTGGTGAGTTTGTGGCTATCTTGGAGAGAAAAACCCAAGTGGTTAAGATTGATAGATTCTATCCCAGCTCTAAAACTTGTTCTAGCTGTGGGGAGGTTAAAGAGGACTTGAGCCTCAAAGATAGAATCTTTAATTGCCCCTCTTGTGGGTTTTCTTTGGATAGAGATTTAAACGCAAGCATTAATATTCATAGAGTGGGGGCATCCACTCTTGGAGGAGAAGCTGTAAGACCCGCCTAGCGGGCAAGCTTTGATGATCCCAGAATCCCCTAGCTTTAGCTATGGGGAGTATGTCAAAATCCAGTGCTATGTAGGAGAAAAGGCTAAAACCATTCTGCAAGAACAGATGCTCAAGCACCAGAATATAAGCCTAACAGCTCTCATAGAAAGATTAATTTTAAATTCAAATCCCAGGTCTTATCGCACACCTCCAAAGCCCATTAGAACCTACTTTGAAAGTATTTTTAAAATTATTGAGCTTAACCAGCACTTGTATGTGCAGATGAATGCCAATGCTTCTAATTTGAATCAAATGATGCACCATGCTAACATTGCTACTAAAAAGAACACACCGCTAGAACCCCCATTTTGGAATCAGGCTTTCATTCTAATAGAAAAGATAGATGAGAACATTTGGCATTTAAGAAAATTACTCTTAGAGCTCTTGTGTCAAATCTATACAGACATTGAAGAGAGAGAAAAGCCAGTGCTCTAAAAAGAGCCCTTAGAGGCTATCAGACTAAGCACTCCTGTTCTCTTACTACAAATAAGAAGCCATCATGAAACAACAATTTATCGCTTGGATGAGCTTGTTATTAAGCGTGCTAGGCATACCGGTATTTTTCATACTAGCTAATTGGTATGCCTTTGAGGGATTGCATAGTTTTAACGATGCCTATATCTTTTCACATTCTATCATCTTAGGTTTGCAACAGGGCGCAAGTGTGTTAGATTTAAAATTTGAAGTCTATTGCACCGCCCTTCTAGCTCTCACACCCCTAATCGCCACTCTCTACTTGCTCCTACCCAAAACCCAAGAGGTGGCTAATAATATCTTTATCCAAGAGGGGTGAAAGACATTGAGTGTTTTAAAATCTACTCTAAAGAAGGCTTTTTAATTACCATCCATCCTTTAGGTGTGTGCTTTAACAAGGGTTTTATTTTGGGTAAGTTTGGTTTTCCCTTTGCTAAGAGTGTGTGTTATGACAAGCCTTTAGGGGCGATGATTGTTGCACCCCCCCGAGCGGGCAAGAGTGCAGCAATAGCTATCCCCAATCTTTTAAACCTGCCCACTTCTTGCATTGTTACAGACATTAAGGGCGAGCTTTGCTCTGTGAGTGCAGGCTATAGACAACAGGCTTTACACAATAAGATTTTCATCTTTAATCCATTTGGAAAGGATAACACTTGCTTTTTTAATCCCTTTGACAAGCACTTAATAGAACCGATGAACTTTGATTCTAAGCTTAGATTAGTGCAAGAGGTGGCTAATAATATCTTTATCCAAGAGGACAAACAAGAGGATCACTGGGTGGCTAAGGCTAGGGAATTGTTCTCTTTTTATGCCCTCTATGATGTTTGCACTAAGAACCAATCAAACTTCTATGACATTGCCATGGGTCCTAATCAAGATTTTGTGGCTTTAATCCATCCTCAAAGCAAGTATTATAAGATGCTTTACCAGCACGATCAAAATGGTAATTTGGTGCAAAATCCCAATGCCAATCCCGCCCAGCTCTTTTATCTGCAAGTGAGCGATCAAAAATACATAGATGTGAACGATCCTAGAAATTACGATCCTAATGAACCTGAGCCAGAGCATCGCTCAGAGGGCACGCTAGATGAGATTATTAGAAATGATGCGCGGGGCTGGGCAAATGCAGCAGAGGAAGAATTTGCTAGCATCAAGTCTACCTTTAATCGCTTTGTGAGTGTGTTTAAAAGCCCACAAGTCAAAGAAGCCACTTCTAAGATGAGCTTTGAATATGCAGATTTTAGAAAGAAAAACATCACGCTTTATATCAAAATTGCCCAAACAGACATCACCACTCTAGCTCCGCTTATTAGAACGCTATTAGAGAGCATTGCTAAAAATTTATTGCTTGAGGAGAGCAAAAAGCCTAATGAGCGCATCTACTTCATCTTAGATGAGTTTGTGCGCTTTGGCAAACTGCCCTTTTTGCTAGAAATGCCTGCGCTGTGCAGGAGTTACAATGTTGTTCCCTTATTCATCACTCAAGACTATGCGATGATTAGAAAATACTATAGCGATGATGAACTCAAGGTGTTAAAGGGTGTGGTGCATTACAACATTGTTTTTAAGATGAATAGTGCTGAGGATGCAGAAATTATCTCTAAGGAGGTGGGGCAATTCACCCGTTTGAGTAAAAATACTTCCACAGAGAAAGGCCAACTAGTTTTTGGAGGCACAAGCTCTTATTCTTTAGAAGGTAAAGAATTACTCACCCCACAAGACATTTTAAACATCCCTGATAATGAAGTGATCATCATGGTTACAGGCAAAAAGGCAACCCCCTTAAAGCTCAAGGCTAATTTTTACTTCAAGGATAAAGAATTGTTAGGGCGGGTTGGCTGGAAACTTGAAACTACAAATCCAAACTTAGGAGATTAAGATGTGGAAAGACATGTCTTTACCAGAACGCAAGAGCGCATTCACACACTTCAAGGCTCAAGAATTAGTAGCACACTTAAAAAGCCAGCACATCCGCTTAGATCAGGCACAGAGTTTAGAGAAAGCCTATAACCCTAGCACGGGCAATTTTTATACGGACTTGCACGCTTTAGCTCTAGATGCTAAGATGTTAGAGTGTGGGTATAACAAAAACCAGTGGATTTCTTTAAATAGAGCAAGGCTATTAGGTGCAGACCCCAAAGAGCTTGCCTACATCAAGGCAAACACCAGAAACAAACAAAACCCACAAGGGAGCATAGAAAAGGTTAGTATTTCATATCTACAGAGAAAAGATAAAGAGGGCAATGTCCTAGTAGAGCCTATTTTCAACACAACAGACCTCTATAATGTGGAAGTGTTTTCTACCTTAGACACCAGCCTTTTTAAAGAGCCTAATCCTCAAAGTTTGCACAGACAAGAACACAGCGCGCAGGTGCGCCTTTCTGATTTACAAAATGAGCTTAGTTCTGAGCACTACACACAGCTACAAGAATACATGCAGGCTAGATTCCCTGCAATAGAGCAAGAGAACACAGAACGCATGTCTGAAGTAAGTGATCTACAAACTCAAGTGGATATTTTAAAAGCAGAGGTGCAGAGATTACAAGCAGAGCGTGAGGCTGATTTAAAAGAGCACACCAAAGAATTAGAGATGCTCAAGGCTCAAAATACAGCAATTTTAGATCAGTTAAATCAGCTAGTGGCACAATTTGCCCCTCCCACACAACAAGAACGCACAGCTACTATCCAAGCACCACAAGAACCCTCCACCCCAACCCTTCCTGATGAACATGTTAATTTTATGCAGACACCAGAGCAAGTAATCAATGCAAAGCAGCCAGATGGCACAGACAACAGCACACTTGAAAATAAAATACAAGATAATACCATACAAGAGAATACAACAATAGACAACACTGCAACACACAATACTACACAAGATAATATAAAACAAGATAATACTGCAACCGCTACAGAGGATACTACCCCAATACCTCCTAATGAACCCCTAGAACACAAACCTGCAACTGCAAAGCAGAGGGAATACACGACTCACCAAGAGTCCAAGCCCAAAACTTCAGCACCAGCACCCAATGAGCGTGTTATAAGCTCAGGGTCTATAGAATCTACATCACTAGGAGAAGACCATGAAAGAAGCGAGCATAGAGGAGTTTATGCAGGCGATACAAAGCAGTATGGGGATAGACAAGGACGACCCATGGTTGGAGATGAAGAAATTGTGGGAGAAGTGGGAGAAACTAGCCCAAGAGTTGAGCCCACAGCAGAGGGGATACTTCTTGAGTCTGGGGGAGGAGGGGATGAAAGAGCTAGCACAACATTACGATTGGCATCATCTGAAACTGAGCATTCAGATAGGCTTAGAGAGGGTGATGGAGCACAAAGAGGAGCAGAGGCAGAAAGAAGAGAGGGAGCGCGCGGATCTTCTGCTTTATCAGGAGGCAATCCAGAAGGGGATTTATCCCCTAGAGCGCATGCCCATCCATCCACTGGAGTTGGAGACATTGAGGGAGAAAATAGAGAAGGCAAATCCAGAGCGTTGGGAGCAACTGATGTGGCTATACAACCACGAGAAAATGGAGGGTTACGAGTTTTTGCTACTGGATCGCTGGAGGAGCTGGTTTCCTCACATGATCTATCATCTGCACCTAGACATTCTGTTCTACATAGTGCGCGACCAAACACAGATGGAGTTAGCGATCTTGGATCGCACACAGGCACAGATTCAGCGCGCAGAGGGGATAACAGATATGGAAATTCTCCAAGAAGCAAGAATCAATCCCTATCACTATTTGATCATAGACCCCTGCTGCACAGGGAGGAATTACTGGGAGTGCCTGCAGAGGGACAAGGAGTTGATGGCACACTCCAATATGAGTCTAGAGGCATTGGTGCACCAGAACTAAATGCCTCTGAAATAGGGGGAGGAGTTGAGCGTGCCCATGCACAGGACGCACAAGAGGCAAGCACACAAGCAGTAGGCAATCATCGGCGCGATTTTAAGACCCAAGAGGAGCATGCCCCCAGCACTCCTAAAAAGCGCTATGAAGCCAATGTGGCAGCTCTTAAGCTTTTAAACCGACTCAGAATAGAGGGCAGAAAAGAAATCACCCATGGAAAGGATGTCATTTACGAGCTTATAGTGGGTGGGGTTCTATGAGCAACTTCTTTGATTCAAGCCAAGAGGGGAAAGAGTTCTTGGAGTTGTTGCGGACTATAGACAGAGGGCAATACATCCAAGCCCGCGCATCCGTGCTAGATGCCTATTACACCCCTAAGATGATAGTAGATGCCATTTATGAGGCTTTGGAGCATTTTGGGTTTAACAAGGATGGCAACACCAAAGAAATCTTTGAGCCTAGTGTGGGAGCGGGGAATTTTTTAAGCTATGCCCCAGCTAATGCTCACTACCACTTCAGTGCTACAGAAATAGATAGTGTGGGTGTGAGGATTGCCAAAACCCTCCATCCTAACCAAAATATCCAGCTTAAGAAGTTTGAAGAATTTACTTTCACCCATGATTTTGATGCCTTTGTGGGTAATCCTCCCTATGGAAAGGATGTCATTTACGATGGAGATAAGGATTTAAGCGGGGCAAGTGTGCACAACTACTTTGTGGGCAAAGCCCTTAAACACTTAAAAGAAGATGGCATTCTAGCCTTTGTCATCACTAGCTCTTTTTTAGATGCAAAAGATAGTAAAATGCGTGAGCACATCGCCAAGCAAGCTAGCTTCTTAGGAGCGATTAGATTGCCTAGTAATGTGTTCAAGGGCACAGGCACGGAAGTTACGACAGATGTCATATTCTTTAAAAAGGGACAAGATACAGAGCTCAACCAAGATTTTATGCGCTCTGCCCCCTATTACAGGGTAGGTGAAAAGCTAGATTTAGATGTGCTCACTGCTCACAAAAAATTGATCAAAGGCACAACTGCCCACGAGCATCTTAGACTAGCTAAGGACATTGATAAACTTTTAGGGATTAACAAGGCTGCTAGCACGCCAGAGTTAGTTGTCCCAGATTGGGATGAGGCACAAAAGGAGCAAATACACGCTTTTTTTGAAAAGAATAAAAAAGAACTCTTGGGTTTTTGCCTCAATGAGTATTTTATCAACCACCCTGAGCACATCTTGGGGAATCTGCAGGCGCGCGTGGCTAACAAGGGTATGGAGCTCACCAACACCCCTCAAGCCTCTTTAGATTTAAAGCAAGCCATCTCTTCTCTCATCTCTACTTTGCCAAAGGACATTTACAGATATAGAAAGACGGAGTATCCTCAAGGGCTTGTGATTTTAGATCGCTCACACCACAAGTTTGCCCAATATGCCCAAATCTGTGCAAACGCAAAAGCGGGCAATTATGTAGAGTTTGAAGGAGAGATTTACAGATTCAAGGCTGCAGATTGGGATGTGGATACCTTAGATAAAGTTTACCTCTTAGAACAAGTCCCCACCATCAAAACAAAAATGCAAAAAAAGCGCATCCAAGCTTTCATCCCTCTAAGAGATGCGCTCCATGACTTAATCCAAGCAGAGCTCAACCCTTTAAGCACCGATGGGGAGTTAGAAACCAAGAGAAAAAAGCTCAATGCTCTCTATGATGGGTTTGTGAAAACCTTTGGCTATTTGAATGAAAACAAAAACCGCAAAGACCTTAAAGGGGACTTGTATGGCTTTAGAGTCTTGGGCTTAGAAAGAGACTTTGATAAGGGCATTAACAAAGCCCAAGCACAGGCTCAAGGCTTATCTCTTAGAAAACCCAGCGCTCAAAAAGCAGACATTTTTTTCAAGCGCACCCTAGCCCCTCAAAAAACATTCACGATCAACAATGCCAAAGAGGCTTTAATGGCGAGTGTGAGCCAAACGGGGGGATTAGATTTAGCCTTTATTGCTGAGCATTTTGTAAGTCAAAGTATAGAGAAAACACTAGAGGAACTTTTAGAGCAAAAATTGATTTTTAAGAGCCATTTAGAAAACTCTAGCTATGTCTTAGCCAGTGATTATTTGAGTGGGAATGTCAAGCAAAAGCTCAAGGAAGCCAAACAAGCCATAGAGGCAGGCAGAGAGGACTTAATAGAAAATGTCCAAGCCCTAGAGGCTATCATCCCTGTAGACATCAAGGCTATAGACATTGCTCTGCATTTAGGCACGCCTTGGATTCCCCCCACATACTATGAGCAATTCCTCTTAGAGCAGGTTAGAGAGCATTACAGACTATTGAACTTAGAGCGCACCAAAAAAAGAGTATGTAGAAAAGTGCCTCTGTGTGGCTAAAACTAGAGGCTTTCATGTAAATAACACAGAAGAATTAGACTTCTTAGGCATTAGAGACAAAAACCATTCTGACAGAATAAAAATGAGTGGGGCGCGCTTACTAGAGTGTGTGTTGAACAACAGCCCTCTTGAGATTAAATACCCCGACCCCAATAAAACAGATGAGAATGGCAAGCCCATTATGGTCGTAGATGAGGAACAAAGCACCCTAGCTCAAGAGAGAGCTACACAACTCCAAGAAGCCTTTAAAGAGTGGATTTATGCAGACTATGATAGGCGCACACATTTAGAGCAAATCTATAATGACACCTTTAATACTAATGTGCTTAAAATTGCGCGATGGCAATGAATATTTGCGAAAAGCTTTAATCAAAATATTGAACTTAGAGCGCACCAAAAGAATGCTATCTTTAGAGCCATCCAAGAAAGGGTAGTTTGTTTAGATCACCAAGTGGGCGCAGGCAAGACTTTAGTAGCCATTGCGAGTTGTATGGAGCAAAAGCGTATGGGTCTAGTCAATAAGAGCTTGATTGCTGTGCCCAATCATTTAACCAAGCAGTGGGCACAAGAGTTTTATAGAGCCTACCCCAATGCCAATGTCTTAGTGGTGGAGAGTGAGGACTTTAGCCCTAAGCAACGCGAGCAACTCTATAACCAGATTGCCAACAATGCATATGATGCAGTCATCATTGCCCATAGCCAGTTGGAGTTTTTGGCTAATCCTGAACAGACTATTACGGATATGTGGGCTGAGGAGGAGCAGGCATTGCGCGATGGCAATGAATATTTGCGAAAACTGGTCAGGGACGGGTTGTTAGATAAATCTGCTGTGATGAGTGTGCGCGCTGAAGAGCAGGCTATCAAGCACATAGGGGTGAGGTATTCTAAGTTGTTGGCAGAAAACAAAAGCCACATAGACATTAGCCAGATGGGCATTGACAATCTGATTGTAGATGATAGAGGGGGCAAGCCTATCAATATTTTAGCACTAATATGCAGGGTGTGGCAGGACTGGGCAACAAACAAGGCTCTAAACGCGCCACCGATCTCTTTGTCAAGACCCAATACCTGCATAACAGAGGGGCTAAGATCATGTTTTTAACTGGCACACCCATTGCTAATAGCATTGCAGAGCTCTACCATCTACAAAGATACTTACAGCCAGAGGTTCTCAAAGACAAGGGCATAGATACCTTTGATGACTGGGCACAGACCTTTGGACAAATCCAAGCAGATTTAGAACTAGACACCAGCGCACAGAATTACAAGGTGGTGAGCCGTTTTTCTAAGTTTAATAATGTGCAAGAGTTGAACACACTCTATAGGAGTTTTGCCGATGTCATTAGCAATATAGACATCCAAAAGTTTAATCCCCACTTTGTGCCACCCATAGAGGGGAGCAAGCCTATCAATATTGTTGTGCCAAGAAGTGAGGAGGTGGCGCGCTTTATTGGGGTGCAGGATGAGAGTGGCAAATTCAATGAAGGCAGCATTGTAGATCGCATGGAGAAGTGCAAGGGCAAAAAGCCAGAGATAGGAGAGGACAATATCCTAGCTTGCACCACAGATGCTAGAAAAGCAGCCCTAGATTATCGTTTGATTGATCCAAATGCAAAAGTGCAAGATGCATACTCTAAGAGTGCAGCGATGGCTGTGCAAATCTATGAGCAATATAAAGAGTGGGATAAGGACAAGGGCACGCAGTTAGTCTTTATTAGCTTGTCCACCCCTAAAGTGCATAGCCAAAGGGTGCAATTAGAGCAGAGCACCCAAGAGAATACTCAAGAGAATACCCCAGATAGCGTGCAAGAATTTTTAGAGAGTCTAACAGAATACAATGAGCAGGGGCAAGCCATCACCCCTAGCCAGCAGGAATTAGAGAGTGCATTAGCAGAACAACAGGCAAAAGCCCTAGATTTAGATACAGAAGTAGCTAAGAGTGCTTCCTTTGATGTCTATAGCGATGTGTTAAGAAAACTGGTCAAACTGGGCATCCCTCAAAGTGAAATCGCCTTTATCCACGATGCCAAGACTGAGGCACAAAAGCAAGAACTTTTTAGAAAAGTCAATGCTGGAGAAGTGCGGGTGTTGCTGGGTAGTCCTGCTAAGATGGGAGTGGGCACAAATGTACAAGAACGCTTAGTAGCAGGGCATTTTTTGGATTGTCCTTGGAGACCTGATGAGCTCTTACAAATGGAGGGGCGCTTGATTAGACAGGGCAATGTGCTCTTTGAAAGAGACCCAGAACACTTCACTATCAAACTCTTTAGATACGCCACAGAACAAACCTATGATAGCCGTATGTGGCAGATTATTGAGACTAAAAGCAAAAGTTTAGAGCAATTTAGAAATGCCCACAAACTAGGCTTAAGAGAATTAGAGGACATCACAATGGGGAGTGCGGATGCTGGGCAGATGAAAGCCTTAGCCACAGGCAATCCCTTGATAGTCCAAGAGGTGCAATTAAGACAAACTCTTAGAAAAGAGGAGAATCTCTACAAGGCTTTTTTAAAAGAACAGCACTTCAAACAAGAGAGTTTGCAAAGAAACAAAAGCACATTGCAGTATACACAGGAGCGTATAGGTATTCTAAACACTCTTTTAGAGCTTAGAGAGCCCAAGAAAGAATCTGTAAGCATTGGGCTTTATGATGAGGCAGGCCAGCCACAGGTTTTTCATCTCTCTAAATCTGATAAGTCAAGCAAACAGAGTTTAGAGCGTATGGAGGCAATTTTTAAAGCTTGTGTGCAAAATGCCCTAGAAAATGAAGGTACAGAGATAGATGTGATGAACTATAGGGGCTTATGTTTTAAAGCGATGCGCTATCACAACAAGCTGGAGTTTTACATTTGCCACCCTGATGATTCTAATTGCTATATCCAACCAGACAATCTAAGCTACAGCAAAGACAAACAAGACTTGCTAGATGCAGGGAGTTTTGCAGACATAGACTTTAAAGGCTTCTTGCGCAAGTGTGATAATGCCCTAGAGAGACTAGACAAAGAAATGCTCAGAGAGCAAGAACACCAAGAAAAGGCACAACAAGAGATTGAAAGCTTGGAGGCATTGCTAGACAAGACAGCAGAATACCCTAAGTTAACCTATCTGCAAGCCCTTAAAGAGGATCACCAAGAACTTTTAAAAGAGATTGCTAAATGCAGTGCAGATAGAAATTATAAAAGTGGGTTTGTGGCTAAGTCTGAACAATTTGCTAGTAAAGCAATGCAACAGGATACACAAGACAATACTATACAAGACAATACCCCAGAGAAGTCAGAGAAAGAGGACACTCTAGCCAGTAAAGAGAAGTTAGAAACAAGGATGCAGCAAGAAGCAGCCCAACATCCCAGCGCATCTAGGGCAAACAGAGCAGACAACACCATACAAGAAAATTATTTAGAGGAAATTAAAACTATGAATGCCTTTTTGCTAGAAGAAGAGGCGCGCTTGAGAGCTGAATTAAAGAGAGAAGAGCCACTTTATGAGACGTGGATGCAAAAGGCATTCAATCACCAAGAGGCATATTGGGAGCTTTGGCGTCAATGTAGTTCTATGGGGTTTCGCATAAGAAAACCAGAAGAAGGACAAGAAAAAATCCTGCCACAAGAGTTAAAACACTTGGAGCAAGAATACGCACGGCTTGGACAAGAAGCAAGTAAGCATGAACAAGCCTTCAAAGAGCATGTGAGGTTTGCAGACATGCATTATGATGAGAAAAGAATTGAGCAAAGCTACCCACGAGGACGCTATTTAAAAGGTCTCAAGTCTGATCATGAAGCCATCTTGGCAGAAATAGAGCGCACTAAAGAAGACCCCACCTACATTAGCACCTTTAGACCAGAACATTCTGACAATGCGAGCTGGCACGCTGCTCTGCATAATTGTTCTGATGCAGAGCGCAACAAAATAACACAAATCTTAGAGCAGGCAGAACAGCGCCAAGAAATCTACAAACAAGAGCGGGACAATCTTTTATTGGGCTATGAACAAAATTCCCTCACCCAAGCTAAAACAGAAAAATTAGCCAAATTGATGTTTGAGATTGCAGAGCCTAAACTTTTTGAAACCTACAATGTTCTTTTTATGCATGGAGGCATCATGAAACAACATCTCAAGGAGACTAAGCGCTGCATTGAGGAGGGTAAGGAGGCTTTAGCCTGTCTTAAGGAGGGCAGACAATATAGGGGGCTAGAGCAAGGAAGCAAGAGAAAAATAAAAGGCAGATGAGCTAACACCCTAGAGACCTTAAAAGAAAAGGATAAATAATGCAAAAACCAGACATCATCATCATTGAATCCCCCAACAAGATTAAAAAGATTGCCAGCATCACAGGAGCTAAAGTCTTTGCCACTATAGGGCATTTTATGGAGCTTGAGGGCATTGAGGGGGAGAGTTTTACTCCCAAGTTTGTCTACAAAACAGACAAGAAACAGCAGATTTATGCAATGATTGAGCAATGCAAAAACAAGAGAATTTGTATTGCCACAGATCCAGATAGAGAGGGCTATGCCATTGGCAAGATGTTTTATGAGAAAATCAAAAATGTGGCTAAAGAGGTGTTTAGGGCAGAGTTTCACGAGATTACAGAGAGTGGCATTATACGAGGCTTAGAAAATGCCCTGTTATTTGAAAACACGAACTTTAATTACTACGAAAGCTTTTTAGCTAGAAGTGTGAGTGATTATTACATTGGCTTTTCTCTCTCCCCTTATCTAGGGGATTGCTTGCAACAAAGAAAGGGCAATAGTGCAGGCAGAGTACAAACCCCTTGCTTAAAACTCATTGTAGATAGAGACAAGGAGATAGCAAGCTTTAAAGCCCTGCCAGAGAGCCAGAGGGTGAGCTACCAAATGCAGGCTAAAATCTATGATGAACACAATAAAGAGGTCATTTTGAGGCATTGTGATAGTGAGGGCAAGGAAATCAAGTTTGAAAGCCAAGAGCAAGCTCTAGCAGTGCTTGCACCTCTTAAAGAGTGCAAAGTGGCTTTAGTGCTAGACATCAAACACTCTACAACCTCAAGCCCACCTCCCAAGCCCTTTATCACCTCTAGCCTTTTGAAAGCAGGCAGTAGCCAACTGGGCTTAAGCACACAGAAAGTCCAAGAATACGCCCAAAAGCTCTTTGAAGCAGGGTTGATCACCTACATTAGAACTGATGCAGAAACACTCAGTCAAGAATTTTTGGAGAAGGCAGAGGAATTTTATAAGCCTATTTATCCAGATTGCTATGAGCGCAGAGCTTATAAGGCTAAGAATAGCCAAGCAGAAGCACACGAGGCTATTAGGATCACACATTGCCACAAATTTGAAGACACACAACATCTCTTAAATCAAGCAGGTATGACAGATAGTCAGGCTCAAGCTCTATACAAACTTATTTTCCAAAGGACACTAGAAAGTCAGGGCAAAGTAGCTATCTATGCCAAGCAAGATTTGCTTTTCAAAATCAAAGACCACTACTTTAAGTGCAGTGTGCGTTCCTTGCAAGAGGCGGGGTATTTAGACATGTTTAAACGCACAGAGCAAGCAAAAGACACAGAACAAACAGAGAACGAGCAAATGGCACATTTGGATTTAAAAGTAGAAAGTGTGGTTGGTCTGATTGCTTTAGAGATAGCTAAAATCCATAAACATGCTAAGAGTGCCTACGCAGAAGCTAGCTTCATAGAAGTCTTAGAGAAAAATGGCATAGGCAGACCTAGCACCTATGCAAGTTACTTACCAAAACTCCTCAGTAGAGAATACATCCACATCACACCAGATAAAAAACGCGTTGTGAATGCTACCCATAAGGGGCAAAAGGTCATCAGTATTTTTGAAAAGAGCCCTTATAGTTGGATTGTGGATACCCAATTTAGCGCCTTAATGGAGGAGCTTTTAGATAAGATTGCTAGAGAGGAGTGTAGCTATCTGGAGTATATGCAAATGATTGCTAAGAAATGCCCACAGATGCCAAGCCTTGCTCAAAGAGAGGAGTATCCACTTAGAGCCCCTAAAGAGAGCCAAATTAAGTATGTGCAGGACATTTTAAGGGACTTGAACATGGAGCTACCTAGTGAGTTTGCTGGCTATGCTAGGGATGATAGAATCACTAAAGCCTTTTTAGACAAATTCATCCCCAAACACAAAGAGATCAGAGAAAAGGCTAAACAAGAGGGGCATTGTCTAGGCAATGGTGCTCCTGCAAATAAACCCGCTACTGACAAGCAAATTGCCTTTGCAGAAAGCTTGGCTAAAAAACACAATGTGAAGTTGCCTAAAGATTACAAGAGTAATATGCAGGTGTGTAGTGGCTTTATTGAGGAGTGGAGGGGGAAATAGAAAGGGAGTCTTGGTATGTGGTATGTTTTAAAAAATAAAGATAAAGAGGTTGTGAGGTTTAAGTTACAAGTAAAAGAACAAGTAATAAATGATGTCAAAATCAAGGACTACTTCATAGACGACGCAAGTATCGTTTTACAACCTACTCTACTGCCTCGTTCCTTTGATGATTATAAAAGTGTTACGGACAATGTGGAACATTGGATCAGGGCTAGAAAAATCCCTAAGAATAGAGCATTTGTGAAAGAAATCACAAAATCTCTACAGCTCAATCCTGATAACTTTTTATCCTATGTGGATGTAACCCTAGCCCTCTCTCTTAACGACACCTATTGGATTGCCCCTGCAGATAAAAACTACCTCTGGAAAGACTACAACCTTTATGAAAATTCTTTCAATGAAACACTGGCTTTGGTAGCTTTTGCAGGGCATTCTGCAAAACTTGAGGGGCTTGTAACCAGTCCAGAGCTCACTACCAATGGCATGCTCAAGAAGTGTTGGCGCAAGAATACAGTGAGTGGCAATATAGAGCTTTTGAAGGGTTGGAGTATCCTTGGACACAACGAATATGGTAAAGAGCCCTATTGTGAGTACTACATGGCACAGATTGCTGCAACACTAGGGTTTGAACATGTGCACTATGACTTACAAAAATTTCACGGGGAAATTGTGAGTTCTTGTGAGCTTTTCACAAACCAACAATATGGGTATTTGCCTATGTATTACTGTCTTGATAAAAAAACACGCATTAGAAAAAATGACACAGCAACTTACCTAGCAAGCATGACCAAACTTTATGGAGAAGATGCGTTTTATGATCTTTTACTCTTTGATGCGCTTACTTTTAACACAGATAGACACTTGGGCAACTTTGGGATGTTGATTGATAACGACACCAATGAGTTTGTCAAACCCGCGCCTATTTTTGATAATGGCATGGCGTTTTTTAACCATATCACAGAATACGATTTAGACAACATTCCAGCCTACTTTACAGATGAACATAGTGCGCTAGGTATAAGTTTTTCAAGACAACTAGAAATTGCATGCCAACCCCGCCACATAGAATTACTTTCCAAACTGGCAAAGTTCACCTTCACCCGCCATGAGAAATACAATCTCTCTGAGAAGTGGTTACAAGCAGGAGAGAAGTTTATCCAACAAAGAAGCCAAGAAATTATTCAAATCATTGCTAAGAAACAAGCCAAATCCCAAGAAACACCCCTACACTCCCAAACTTTTCCTACACCACCAACACCACAACACAAAGAGCCCCCCACACCCTCTAAACGCAGGCGTAGGTGATGAACATCTATAGACAATGAGTTTATCAAGAAAATCCATGCCATTCTTATGCAACATCTCATTGATAATCACGGGAAATTTAAAACCATCCAAAATGTTGTGTTGGGTGCAGACTTTGAAACAGAAAAACCCTATAAAGTCCCCGCCCGTCTTTAGCGGGTGGGTGATTCACTAGATTTTTTAATGGATTTTACGCATAATAGACGCAACAAAAGGCTAAAAATGGACTACCGACAACTTCTTGCCAACACAGAATATTTACTCGATCTCACCATTAGAATGGCACACCACAGCACAGCTATTGAAGGCAATTCTCTCACGCAGAATGAAACAGCAAGTATTTTATTGGAGGGTTTTATCCCTAGGGCAATGAATGAGAGAGAATACTATGAGGTTAAAAATTACCAACAACTTATGCCTTTCTTGCTTACAAGTCTAGAGAGTGAAACACCTATAGACAATGAGTTTATCAAGAAAATCCATGCCATTCTTATGCAACATCTCATTGATAATCACGGGAAATTTAAAACCATCCAAAATGTTGTGTTGGGTGCAGACTTTGAAACAGAAAAACCCTATAAAGTCCCTACAACACTCAAGGACTGGTGTGATAATCTTACCTACCAACTAGATCGCGCACAGAGCGATGATCAGAAGCTAGCTATCATTATGGATGCCCATATCAAATTTGAGCGCATCCATCCCTTTAATGATGGGAATGGGCGCACGGGGCGTTCTTTGATCTTTTATAGTGTGTTAGAACACAATCTCATGCCTTTTGTGATCGCTAAAGAAGCCAAAGACATCTATATGCAGGCTATGCGCACAGAGAATGCACAGCAATTAGTCCAACTAGCTAAAGAAGCACAGATAATAGAGAAAAAGAGGATAGAAAGTTTTTTGGAACAAAACAAACACCGCATAGAAGTACCAAACACCACTTCTTCTAGCCAATCAGATTGGCTAGAGCCTAGAAAACGCAAAGGACGAGGATTCTAGTTTAAATCTACACGTTCTCATCACAAATTGGACTAGTTTGCCAGAGAAAGAACAATGCGCCCAAAAGATTCAAGAAAAATATAAACATCTCTCTTTCTTTTACTTCAAGCACTCTAAACAGAGGAGCTAAAGCACATGATCATCTCTGTGATCAACAAAAAAGGTGGTGTAGGCAAAACAGCTTTTAGCTTTTCCATTGCTAAGGATTTTGGATTGTTTTTACAGAGCAATGACAATTCTCTTATTGAACAGCTTTATCAGGGCAAAGCTAAGATCAGTGCTTATCCTAAGTTAATTGCTAATTGTGTCTATGACTTTGGGGGGTTTGTGCAAAAGGGTGTGTTAGAGATTCTTAAAGCCAGCGATGTGCTACTTGTGCCCTGCACCCCGCTTTATAATGCTATCTTGCGCACTTTAGAGAGCCTGCAGGAGTTACACCCTCTTAATCCTAACATCTTTGTTCTCATCACAAATTGGACTAGTTTGCCAGAGAAAGAACAATGCGCCCAAAAGATTCAAGAAAAATATAAACATCTCTCTTTCTTTTACTTCAAGCACTCTAAAATCTTAGAAAATAGCATGCAACAGGGATTGAGCTTTACAGAACTTGCTAGCCGCAGTCCTTTGGCCAAGAATGCCTACAAGCACTTTATGAACGAGTATACCCGCCTTTTAAACACTCTATCTTAATAAGGAAAATCATGGATAGCATAGATGCAGCCTTAAACCACCCCATCACACAAGAAAACACCTTTCAAAGTAAGGAGCAACCAGAGAGAAAAAAGCCCGGACGCAAGAAAGTCCCTACTGAAGAACTAAAAAAGAACTATACCGTGCAGTTATACTTTTCAAAAGAGGAATATGAAAAACTAGGAAAACTAGCCTATGAGGAGGCAGAGAGTGTAAGCTCTTATATCAAGCGCCAGATTGTAAAGATGTTGCGCTAGTTAGGGCACACTCCTAAGTAGCCTTGAGCTTGCAAGTTGTAGCACGATTAGACTAAAAAGCCCACTCATTTAATATTATTTATCATTAAAAATATTTTAAAACATTTTAAAACCTCTGCATTTAAGGTTTGCCTTTCACTCTTAGGGCGTGCAAATGCCCTAGAGTGCGCATGTGCAAGAAAAAGATATTTTTTTAAATCCATTTACTTTTGCACCAAAAGCTTGTAAAAGCCCTACCACACGCGCTTTTAAACCCCTCTCTTAGTATCTTAATATTAGCTTAAATATTGAAAGTATCTCTTGAGCAAAACAGGTGAACTTCCCTATTTTAGGCACTTTAGTAAGGATACACACTTTAAATTTTAAGCTTAATTTTGATCTAACACTGGCTAGCTTGCGCTTTTCCTCTAAAAATGCCATATTCAAGGTTATATTTAGCATCAAAGGACAGCCACATGCAAAAACCAGAGACAGAGGCACAAACAGAACCCCTAGCACTCACAGAGGGCAGTTACCCACTAAGAAAAGAGGAGGTTTTAGAGTGGGCACAATATGGTGTGCCTTTGCAAGAGGAGCTAGAGCCCACATACCAAGCACCAAGCGCTCCGCCATTGCCTGATGAGCCTTGGCTAGATAGCATGAGCACAGAGGATGAGGGGCAAGAGTTTTAAAAGAAGAATACATGACAGATATGGCACATACTTGTTTGAAATGGAAAAAAGCAATGGGTTTAACCGAACAAAAAACAGCCTTTAGAGATTTCCTAGCTAATGAAATTAATTTGGCTCTTGAGCAAGGCTTGACCTTTAAGCCCAATAATAGAGCCTATAACACCTATTCAGGTAGTGCTTATAGTGGCTTGAACGCCTTGATTTTAGATGCTAAACAGCAAGAGGGCAATTATACTAGCAATGCGTGGATTAGTCTTGAGGAAGCCCAACACTTAGGAGCAGATTCTAGAGAGCTAGAGTTCATCCACAACAACACAGAGTCTAGCCAAAACCCTCAAGGCTCAATCAAAAAGGCGAGCATTAGCTACATTAAGACCCATGAAATACAAAGTGTCCAAAAGAAAGACGCTAATGGCAATCCCATTCCCGTATTGGATGCCAATGGCAACCAACTCCATGACAGATATGGCACATACTTGTTTGAAATGGAAAAAGTGCGTGTAGAAATCCCCTCTAAATTAGAGATCAAGCATCTCTACAATATAGAATGCTTTAAGAGCCTTGATCAAACACGCCTAAAACCTCTAGATTCTAATAGTCTTAAGTCTATGTATGTTGGACAGTACTTCTCCACAGAAAACCAAAATCTAGTGATTTACGATCTCTCCGCCAAGCTCACAGGAGCGCAATACCAAAGGGTGTTAGACTATGCAAGCCAGTATAACCAACACAACCAGCAACACTCTCAAGACAAGCAATACCCAAGAAATGCTCAGAATAGACAGCAATACCCACAGGGGCAAATACAAGGCGCTAAAGCTAACCAGCCACTCCAAAACAATATGCCTTATGGTGCAAACCAACCACACCAGCAATACAGCCAACAATCCTTAAACCAAGCGCCTGAGTTCAACCAAACAAGCCAACATAACCAAGAAATAGCAATGCCACAAGGATTGGCTACTCCAAATTCTGGAGAGGCAGATATGGTGCAGATGATGCGCACAATGATGCAACTGGTGCAAGAACAACACAAAACCATCCAAAAGATGGCTCAAGAGATCGCATGGCTTAAGCAACAGCAACACACCCAAAACAATGCCCTAAACGCAGTACACTTTGCAACTCCCTCTAAGGGGAGGGGGCGCTAAAGCAAAATTGCCATGCACTACAATCCCCAATTCTTAGACCAGTTACAGATATTAAACTCAGAGCAAAAACAACAGCTAGAAGCTCTGAGTTTTAACTTTAATGATTTTGCAAAGATGCAGGGCTGTATTGATAAATTGCGCTTTGATTTTATCTATTCCTCCGCTCAGATTGAGGGCAACACCTATGATAAGTTAGATACACTCGCTTTACTAGAAGAGGGGCTAACTGCTGGGGGTAAGAAATATAGCGATGCTAAAATGATTTTAAATTTAAGAAATGCTTTTGATGTGATTCTTTAAAGAGGATTTACCCATTAGTTTAGAGACTTGCCAAAAATTGCATGCTATTTTGTCTCAGGAACTAGTTTCTACTAACAATTGTGGGGTGATGCGTAACCACAATATTACTGGTATCACAGGCACTTCTTATCTACCCCTTGCATGTGGAGATAGACTCCATACAGAGATGAAGCACTTATTTAAACAATATGCTAGCCTTGATCACCCCTTTGAGCGGGCTATTTATTTGCACAATAATCTGTGCTATTTGCAATATTTTGAGGATTGCAACAAACGCACGGCAAGGTGTATGCAATTTTTATCTCTTAAAAATGATAATCAAATGCCATTGGTGCTTGTAGATGATGATCCAACGCTTTATAAGCAATACAGAGAAGCTTTGATTGTCTATTACGAGAGAGGGGATTATCAGAACTACCTAGATTTTTTTATCCAAACCTATCAGAGAGAAGCCACATTTTTAAAAGAAGTGCAAGCATTGGCACACCATAACCAAACTACACCTCATAGAAAGCGGAGATAAAAAATGGATAACTTCCTTAATGGCTTTTTGAAAGCGTGGCGCTCTTGGCGCAGTGATGGGAGGGAGGCTTTTATGCGTGCTTTTTTGCAGGAAGTGCAACAAGCCAAACCCCATGATTCAGAACATTTTTTTACACTCTTAAAACAAGAAATGCAGGCGGTGAGTGCTACTAGAAGTGTAGCAGATCAACAAGACATCTTGGCAGTTAGTGATTATATAGACACCCTCAAAGAAGAGATGCAACACACTTTAGACAATACTTTAGAGCAAGCCCAGATAAAGCCAGAGTTATTAGAGCGTAGTAAGAGCGCTACTGGGCAGATAGAGCAACAAGAGGCCCAACAATTGACACCATTGTTCCAAGGGCTCCAAGAGCAACAACAAATAATCCACAAGATGGCTCAAGAGATTGCACGGCTCAAAGTCCCACAACTCCCAGAGAGCTTAGAAGAACAAGAGCTCCTACAAAGCATTTCAATTTTTAAAGATGAAATCCAAGAGATAGTAACAGAACAACCAAACAGATTAGAGCAAGAGTTAGAAACATCTGAAACTAAAAACTTGGTAGGGCAAAGCCCAGAGAGTAACTTAAAAGCAGTAAGCCAGTCTGAGCAGTTGGATAAGTCAGAACAAGGCTTAGAGGTAACTAACAAGACCCCAGAGCCCAAACAGACTCCACCACAAGCCACAGACATAGAAAACAAATATGCCAAACTGCACAGCTACTTCAAGCAAGTAGAACTAGATGTGCAACAAAAGCGCATCAAGACCAAGTCTGATTTTAAAGAGAGTTTTTTAAATTATGCAAAGAGCCATATGACAGAGGATGAGCTCAAAGTCCTATTGGTGCTCTCACAAAAACAGCCTAGCAAGCTCACCCAAGAACACCTTAATCTCATTAATGACGCTTTAGAGCAAGCTCATGGCAATAAGCACATGCAAGATAGAGGCTTGCAATTGAGTGTCAAAGCCGTGTTAGGATACCCCTTAGAGACAGAGCACTACACCACCATCCAAAGCTATGTGCAACAATGCCAAGCAAGCTTAGAGCCTATGGATGGCAAGGTTGCTGGTGCGATGCATCAATATTTAGCAAAAATGCAAAAGAGCAGAGAAACCCCTACAGAAAGCCAAGCAAGCCAGCAAGAAGCAAGCCAAGCAATAAAAGCAACAACAGAGCAAAGCCTAGATAGCACACCACCCACCACAGACAGATACCCAAACCAAGTCCAAACCAACAACCAAGCACAAACAACCCCTACTCTAAACAGCACAGCCCAGCAGGATGTAGAACAAAAGCCCAGTGTTCATCTAGGGTCTGCTACAACAAATAGTTACACCACTTCAGATGAACTAGACCAACAAGCACAGACCAATACTCAAGCCCAACCCGCTTTAAATAACATGCCAATACCTGAGCCGTGGATAGAATCCCAAAACTCTAGCAAGCCTTGGTTAGAGACGCAGACACAAGATGCACAAGTATCCCATGCGCAAACAGCCCAGCAAGAAGTTCCAAAACCTTGGCTAGATGCTCCAGCAAAACCTAGAGGCAGAAGACGTTAATGGCTTATATCAAAGATGCGATTTATCTGCCCTTAGATAGCATTTTGCAAGACTTTGGTTATGTGAACCAGCCACTCACCACCCATATAGATGGCTCACCTAGAGAAAAACCCTTAAAAGAGCTTTGTGAGGGCTCTAAGGGCGTGCAAATGCTTGTGCCTTTCAATACAGAGGATAGAAGTGATAGAGGCAATATCATCAACTTTTGCCAAAAGCGCGGGTTAAGATTAGAGGATTTGATTAAGGGAGATGCACGCTACAGACCCAAGAGCTCTATAGCTTCTCAAACTAGTCAGCAGGAACACAAGAGGTTTAAAGAGGATTTTAAAGCCTTGCCTCCTTATAATTTAGACAAGAGCCAACTTCTAAGAGATAGAGGCATTCAAGGCACTCTGTTTAAAAGCTACCAGCACTCTTTGAGGGCTGATAGACATAACAATCTGTGTGTGCCTAATTATCTTTGTGAAAATCAAAGACTTGTATTGAGTGCTGTGAGCAAACGCTTAAACCAGCCACTCACCACCCATATAGATGGCTCACCTAGAGAAAAACCCTTAAAAGAGCTTTGTGAGGGCTCTAAGGGCGTGCAAATGCTTGTGCCTAGTGGAGGCTTGAGAGCTGTGAAGTCTATTGTGATGACAGAGAGTATCTTAGATAGTATGACTTATTTGCAGATGAAGGGTTTAAACCCTGATACAACTCTACTACTAGGCAGTGCAGGGTAGTTTGGAGTGGACAAGATACGCGCTTTTGTGAGTGCATTATTCCAACAGATGAACCAAGACAAGAATCAAGCCTACCAGCAGTATGTGCAAGATGTGCAAGCCTATAAGCAGTGGAAGCGTTATGAAAAAGAGCAAGCCCAAAAGCCTAAAGACACGCAACCTAGCAGCAAGACTTTTAAAATTGCCTTTTCAAAACCTAAATACACAGACAAGCACAATCCTAAAGAGATGCCTGTGCAAGGTTGGCAAGAACAGAGTGTGAATACTCTAGCAGAGTTAGCACAAGTTATCAAATCCTCCCCTTATTCTGGTGCGGTGTTTGAGAAGGGTTATCGCAACGCTACTAATGCTAAGAGTTTTACCAATCTACTAATCTATGACATTGACAATGACAAGGACAGCCCCCAACTCCCTCTCAAGCAGGCTCAAGATTTGTTAGAGAAACAAAGCATTGAAAGCTTGGTGATGCCCTCTAAGAGCCATCAGATAGAAAAGAACGGACACATCACTGATAGATATCGTATCCTCATCCCTACAGCACAACCTTTAGGCTGTTTAGATGCAAAAAGCTTTGTGGGAGTGAATAGCTTGGTGGCTAAGACTTTGGGGCTATATGCCTATGTAGACAAGAAAGTCTTAGTGGATAGGGGAAGGGCGTATTATAAGAGCCCTGAGAGTGCCGAGTCTGTGTTTGTGAAAGGCAAGATATTAGACATAGAGCCCTTCAAACAGCAAGTCTCTCAAAATCTCTTTGAGAAGAAAGTTCCTAGACAAGTATTCACCCCTCCTAGTGTAGTTAATCCCCCTGACTTATCTGTCAATGTCATTTTAGCTTGTGATAATGATGAGCAGGGGCAACGCTACACACAGGTGTTAGAGGAGATACTATTCAATCTTACCAATCAATTACCGGAAATCTACACCCCCTTTGCCAAAGATTGTAACGATGATCTCAGACTAAGCCAGATTATAGGGGAAACAAGTGCAAACGCCAGTAGTGTGTATGGGTATGTTTCTAGGGGACTTGAGCAGTTAGAAAACCCCTATGTCTATACCAAGAGCAAAAGAGAGATTTTAGAGAAATTAGAAAATATTGCCACAATCAAAGATTTTAATACCAGCACTACAAACAGATTAGAAAAGGCACGCACACAGGTAGAATCAAAATTCAAAAAGAGATGGCATGGAAAATAGCATAGATAAGAATTTAAGCATATACGACACCATCTTATCTTTCTTTGTCTCACCCTCACAAAAGCTAACGGGTGATTTAGCAAAATCTATAACAGACCTTTTCCATGTCCAACTGAGTCTGAACATTATCATCTCCTTTTTGTTTATGTGGTGGGCATATCGGCGGCTTAAAGAGGGCGATATTTTCCAACTGAAAACCTTAATGGGTGTATTAGTTTTCTTTGTGTTTATGGGAGTGTTGAATTGGGCTATAGGACAGCCTATAGAATTTATGACAAAAATAAGAGAGATCATTACAACACCTGCTAATGCCTTGAGCAATGTGATTAGTGTTGCTATCAACAAGGGAGCATTTAATGGGGCTAATCAATTACTCCAACAGCAAAATAAGGATATGGGAGGACATTGGTAAATAGCACCTATTACACTATTACACACCTCTATGATTCTGTATTCCACGATTTAGGTTTCAAGCTATTTTTTCAAGTTTTTCCACAACTAATTGTATTTTTGTTATTGGTTGTGGCACAAATCTTGTTTTTAGGACTGGTGCTTATTATTGTGTTACTAGTCTCTGTAGAAATGGCTATTTGGCTAGCTTTAGGCATTGTGGTCTTGCCTTTAGCATTATTCCCCCAAACTAAGGGGATGTTGTTTAGCTATTTGAAAAAATTAATATCTCTGACTTTCTACCAGCCTTGTATGACTTTAGTAGCATTTTTCAATTTGCAGGTTTTAAACTTCATCACGATAAGAATTCCTACAAGAAATGAGCTAGAGGCGGGAGCATTTAATGGGGCTAATCAATTACTCCAACAGCAAAATAAGGATATGGGAGGATTTTTAGACATCATCGGCTATTTCATTATCATTATTTTGGCTTCTATGATTTGCTTCTATCTTGTCAAACGCATCCCAGACTTTATCAACAATATTTTTGGCACAAGCGGAGGCGTGGGGGCTATCACTGAGATGATGCAAAAAATAGGCATGACAGCTGGAGGTGTGGTTGTAGGAGGCTCTATGGTAATGGCAGCTAATAAAATGAGCCAAGCTTACCAAAGTGCAGGAGGAGGGTTAGCAGGTCTAAGAGCAGGTCTAGGGGCTCTAGCTACAATGGGAGCAACAGGGGGCTTGAGCGCTCTAACAGACAAAGAGGCGCTGAGCTCTGGAGTGAAGTTTGGCGTGCAGAGTATCAAAAGTGCTTTAGGTATGGGACAAAATAGCCATCCTGAATCTGTAAGTCATAGTGTGAGTGCTAGCAATACTAAGGGTGGTGAAAATACGACTGAAAGGAATGATCTACAATGAGCAGTTTAGAAATGCTTCAGAACTTAGAGAGGACATTGAACGAGAAAAAGCAAGAGCAGGAACAACGGATTCAAGAACAAGTCAATCAAATCACAGACAAACTCATGGAAACACTCATCAAAACTGCAGAGAACAGATTGGATCATATCACAGACAAACTCATAGAGAGTGCAGAGAGTAGGTTAAAGACCTTGGAAAGATTGCAGAGGGATGCGTTGGAAAGATCATTGCGCATCAGTGAAGACTCGTTGCGTATTGCTCGGACATATGTGCAAACCTTGATAGAAAGCACAAAGTCATTGCACACAAACACCACCGCCATACAAAGGTTGGTGCAGGGTATGCAACACACACAAACACCCAACACGCAGAGCTCAAAAGCCAAGCCCAAAAGAAAAAAGCGCCACCAACGCTAAAAGCCATTAAGTTTAAGAGGAAAAACAACAAAGAGACCCTATAATGCCCTTTTTCAAGTATCCTTGTGGAGGTTGGTTGGTGAAACGGCAGGTTATAACTGTTTTAGGCTCTGTGGCTCTAGCCTCTTGTCTTGTCTCCCCCCTGATGGCTTTCAAAAGTGCTGAATACTATGCCACTCACAACGAGGAGTGCAAAAGGGTGCTTAAAAAGTGCGATGATCTGGCTGTGAGTGCCTTGCAACAAGGAAAAGACTTGAGCAAGGAGCAAAAGAGCATGTGTGGGAATGCTGAGTGGGGTCAACGCTTGTATAGTGAACGCTTGCGCACGCAAAGAGCTAAAGTAGCAAATCAAAAGCGCCAGAATGCGCGCGAGAACGCCACCCAGATTCTGGCCAAGTGCTATACAAAGATGGCAAATGGATTAGAAAGTGGTGTGGATTATCTTAAGAAAGACAAGACCTGTAAGTCTTATGTTGAGCGAAGTATCACGCAAAACCCTCTAGGCCTTTATGGTAGTGGGATTCCTCACTTTCCCCTCACTACACAGATAACTTGGGCTACAGGAGACAAGATAAAACTCATCAGGTGTTATAGGCTTTTTGCTCAAAATCTTGCTAAAAATCAGAGTTACGAGCCTCTGGGCAAGTTACACAGCGAGTGCCAAGCCGAAATAAATGCGCTATTCTAGTGCCTAGTCTTCGCTAGAAGCTAGAATTTCCCCATTGCCACACAATACGCCCTTGGGCATCTCTGTTGACTTTTTCTAACACGGGGCATTGCACGCTCTGACATATAGAGCTCCTGCTCTTGGCATTTTTCATCTTACTTGTGTTGAGGCTATCGCTGGTAGCATGTGCGAGGCGATCTTGCTGGGTGAGAAAAGCCATGAGGTTTGATTGCATCGCCATTGTCTTATTCAAAAACAAAAGCTGGTTAGTGATCTCTCTTAAATACTGGAGGGTGAGAGTTCTGATTTTTTGGTTATAGTCTGCAAGAACTTGAGATTGGGCATCCTTGTCTTGAGCACCAACTAAAGCTTCTTGAAATTCCTTAGTGGTTTGATCCAAATCGTTAGAAAGCTTGTCTTTATTAAGC
The DNA here is from genome assembly GCF_026000295.1 of Helicobacter suis HS1. NCBI lineage: Bacteria > Pseudomonadati > Campylobacterota > Epsilonproteobacteria > Campylobacterales > Helicobacteraceae > Helicobacter > Helicobacter suis. The sequence continues at coordinate 328,638 of NZ_AP026769.1, forward strand.
AAGATAGGCTCACAAGTGTGGGTTTCTGGATTTTCTCTACAATACTGGATTTTTTGTGGGTTGTCATTGGCATTTTTATCAGTTACGCCTAATTCTGCTCTGAGTGTATCTAATCTTGCCATCAAAGGTTGGATTTTTAGCTGCAGGGCGTTTTCCTCTTTGATTTTTTGTTGTAACCGGTTATAGGCCTTTTGCAAGCGTATCTGATTGACTTTTTGCCAATCCCCTCTAAGAATTGCCTTAGATTCCTCTATGGGTGAGATTATCATATGCCAACTCATCCTCCTTCTCATTGAGGGTTTCGCACAACATCACCCCTAAAGCCGCTCCGCTCAATTCCCCCTCCAAGCCTTGCAAATTAGAATAAGTGCTTTCACTTAATTGTTTAATGAGAGCCTGTGCATCTTTGATCAAGGCTGTTTGTTTCCCAGCTTGAGAGATAGCTGCGCTCAAATTATGAAAGTCTAGGACTTTGTTATGAGTGAGCTTACTCATATCTAGCCATGGACATTTTCTCTCTAAATACTTGTCTCTTAATTTATCTCTAATATCAAAATTTTGCACCGCCTGTTTTAAATCTTCATAGTTAGCTTGGATACTGGCTATCTGACTTTTAAATTGTTCTAAGAGTCTCATAGGATTAGCAATCGTAATAGCACTCCCACTAATCAAAGCATTTGCCCTATTCATCAGGTTATTAACCCTGTTCAACTGGGCAATTTGCTCTTGAGCTTTAGAAATCATTTCCTCATACTTTCTAAGCCCATCTACCATTTTGCCTATCATGGTGGTTTGTTGGCTGTTAGAAGTAGCTAGGTGAGCATTAGCCTCTGCATCATAGGTTAGCATACCAGTAGCTAGGGCACTAGACACGCCCAGAGTGCTAGATAAGATGAGAGATAGGAAAGGTCTACTTGACATAACTCTCCTTTCTTGCATTATACACGCCCACCCTTAAATGTGGCATATTTAGGTCTGAGAATTTCTAAGGTAAACCTTAATCAAAACTTAAAAAATTGCGCGTCGCTCTTAAAACCTTAAGAAAAACTTAATTATGAGGTTTCTCTTGATCGCTTCCCCGCAAATCTCACTATGCCAAGTTCTTTTGCCTCAGCAAGCAATACTAGTCAATGAACTCTTAGGTTTACTACAACAAAATCGCCCTGCAACCATAAAAGCACGCTCCCGTGTTCTACACCTACACAATCCTGCACTTTATTGCTAGACATCACTACAACCATCCATGCTGTGTTTTTCGCGATTATGCAGCTAACCACTAAAGAGAACACCACCTACCTACAACCTACAACACTCTAACACGCAACAGCACTCACTCCTCCCTCGCGAAAAATGGAAAAAATGGAAAACGAGCTCTTGCCTTTGAGTCGCACACAAAGAGAGCTCTTTGAAAATATCAAGGCATTTTTACACTACAAAATCAAAAACTTTACACCGTACAGGCTTTAAAAGATGTGGCTAAGGTGCTCTGCTACCAAGAGGAGATTTTAAAATGCCCAAACATCAGCGCGCTAGAGCGTCTCTGCCACGCACTCTATAATCAAGGCATCAACCATATCTTAATGATGCGGGTTTTGTTTTTGTTCTTTGTTCACTTCAAAACCCAGATCAAACTAAAAAGCTTTAAAAGCCTTACTGAGGAGCAAGTAATTAGCTTTCTCTTTGAACTAGCCCAAACTAGAAAACCTAGCTCTATGGCTAAGTATGTGATGTATCTGAGGCAATTTTTTAACTATTTGGATAGAAAACGCGGGTATCACTTTGACTTCTCTCTTAAAAACCTTGCCTTTGCTAAAACAACACAAACTCTGCCCAAACACTTAAACGCACAAGACTTAAAAGCCTTTATCAAGACCCTTTTAAACTACCAAGCACGCTCTAGTTATGAAAAACGCAACAAGTGTATTCTCTTGCTTGTGATCTTAGGTGGTTTGCGCAAATCTGAAGTTTTAAACCTTGAGCTCAAGAACATTAAGCCTGAAGAGCAAAATTACTCCATTCTTGTGATGGGCAAGAACAGGAAAGAGAGAAAGGCTTATATCAGAAAATCTATCCTAGAACAAGCTCTGCATGATTGGATCAGTGATGCTAAAAGACTCCAACACTTCAATGGGGTATTTCTTTTCAAAAAAGCCACACTATCCCAAAGAACATGCCAACTCAAAAACTTCATCGCTAAGATTTTTAAACTTTCCAATATCAAGCACTCCCAAGCATATGGCACAGGTCTGCATCTTTTTAGACATAGTTTTGCTACCCTTATCTACCAAGAGACGCAGGACTTAGTTTTAACTAGCAGAGCTCTAGGGCATAACTCCCTACTCTCTACCAAAATCTACATCCACACTACCCAAGAGCACAATAAAAAAGTTGCCTGTGTGTTTGACACACTTTTAAACAAACAATAATGCAAGAGGATGAAAATTCGCTTTCTCTTAAATCTTTGCCTTTAGCTAGAGCCACCCGCTTTAGCTATAGAAGCGTTAATGAGCAGGCTAAGTTATACCGGCTAGCACACAGCTTAAAACAGAAAAGATAACTAGCACAATTCTATACTGAGCTCTAACAGCCAAAGTTTTCTATTAGTTCTCTTGGTGCGCCTGTTAATTTTTAGAAGTGTTACCTATAAGTTCTTTTAAAACGCGCTTAACACCACAGCGCTAACATGTCCCACATGGCTAAGCTGGGGTATTGGTGTGGATTATCAGACTTGCTGGGTGGCGGGGCTTGCAGCCTCTATACAATTATTAAGGCCTGCAATGCTGCTAAATTGAAAACGCTTAACCTTTTGGTTTAGTGCCGTGAATGGCTTAAATGGTCTGGATGGCTTGATCAAGGCTAAGGACTTCATGGCACAAGCAAACCTTAACTACTTGTGTAACTACTATTTTAAAAAATGAGTTTACACTTGGATTGCTTAGGATAAGTAGTTAAAAATTTAAATTTAGAGTGTAACTAACAAATCGCCATGCTTAGCTAGAATTTTTGCGTTGTCAGGAAATTCTTCCCTGTCTAAAGAGTTATAGGATAGTGATAGAAACAAAGCGCATTGTGCAATTAACACAGATAAGGAGTCCCCTAGTATTTTGAGCGTTTCACAGATACTGTCTTTCTTGTAAGCTAGAGTAGGACAATGCAATCTAGGCTCTTTTTGCTAAATTACTCATTTATCTCTAAAAATTTTCAGTCTTTCCTCCACACAATATGCCCATTGATCCCATGTTTTTCATAGACGCTTAAAACCTCCTCTAAAAACGCCACAAGTTCTAATTCGCCTGCTTTTCTTGCACTCTCTAACATGCGAATAAACATCTTTTTACCTGTCTCTGTTTGCCTAAAGTTCTTTTTTAAGAAGTTATGCCGTGAACAAAGTGTTTGCCCATTTTCTAAAGTGGCTTTGCCTCCTAAATCTTTAGGCTTAATATGATCAACATGCAATTCTACCCCCTCTTTTTCACCCGCCCCGCAGATCACACAAGCGTAATTATCACGCTCTAAAATCTGCTTTTTTAAAGACTCACTAAAGTCCTCTAGGTCTATGTGCAGTACCAAATTAGGATCGTAACGATATACTCCCTTAGCAATCTTTTGCAACATTCCCTGCTGGTGCAACTTTCTAATCCCTCTATCTGGATCTCTAAAAACCTTACCTGTGCGTTTTGTATATTCTTGTGTGAGCCAATCTACAATTTCAGGGTGGGCAATATCTCTATTAGGGTTTGCTTTAAAAAACTCCATAATCAAATCATGCTGGCTAATTTGCATCTTCTATCATTCTTAAAAAGCGCTGTTTAGAAAGTTCACAATAAGTAGGGTCTAGTTCGATACCCACAAAGTTGCGCTGATTAGCATAAGCCTCTAGCATAGTTGTTCCGCTCCCACTAAAAGGATCACAGATCACATCTCCTATAAAAGAAAAGAGCTTGATACAGCGCCTAGGCAACTCTCTAGGAAAGGGGGCGGGGTGGCCGATGCGTTTAGCAGATTCTCCATTAAAGCTCCAAAGTCCATTAGTCCAGGCAATAAACTCCTCTTTGCTCAGATCACTAACACCCTTGTGCTGTTTTTTCCACACCTCTTTATAAAAAATCACAATGAGCTCGACCGGAGCAATCACATAGGGCGCAGAAGCACTAAGCCAGCTCCCCCATGCTGTGCGCCTAGAGACATTGCCCTCATTCCAGATGATGCTACTATGATAGCACCACCCCATCTTTTTAGCTAAACTAATGATGTCTGCTCCCACACTTTGTTGTCCGCCCTTGTTTTTATCTAAGGGAATGTTTAAGCACAAGCGCCCACTTTTCTTAGCCCATGCATAACAATTAGCCAAGTAATGCGCGCTAAAGTCTAGGTACTCTTGATAATCCTGACTATCATCACTGCCATTATAAGCCATACCCACATTATAGGGCGGGGAGGTGATGATGCAATCTAGGCTTTGCTCCTCTAACACTAAATAATCAAGTGCACTAGCTTGGTATAAAAGGAGGCGATCATGGGCAAAAAAGGGGGGCATTAATCTTACGCTTAAGATTTTAAACTAAGCCCTAGGTCCAATCATTTTTTCAGGCACTACAAATTTCTCAAAATCCTCTGCGCTTAAGAGCCCTAACTCTACTGCTGATTCTTTAAGACTAATACCCTTTTTATGGGCGTTTTTTGCCACTTTAGCCGCGTTTTCATAGCCAATATGGGGGTTGAGTGCGGTTACTAGCATTAAAGAGTGGTGCAAGTAATAATCTATCTTGTCTTTATTAGGTTGGATACCTTGTGCGCAGTGCAGATCAAAGCTAAGCATGCTATCGCTTAAAAGGCGCAAACTTTGCAAGAAATTGTAAATGATCACGGGTTTAAAGACATTGAGTTCAAAATTGCCTTGAGAAGCAGCAAAGCCAATGGCTGCATCATTGCCCATCACTTGCACAGCAACCATCGTTAAAGCCTCACACTGGGTAGGATTGACCTTGCCGGGCATAATGGAGCTTCCCGGCTCATTTTCTGGAATAGATAATTCGCCTAAACCACAGCGTGGTCCGCTAGCAAGCCATCTAATGTCATTGGCAATTTTCATTAAATTAGCCGCAAGGGCTTTAAGCGCTCCGTGGGCAAAAGTAATGGCGTCATGGCTACTTAAAGCATGGAATTTATTAGGCGCGCTTTTAAAAACCTGACCGGTATCTTGGCTAAGCTGTTTAGCAACCTTTTCTGATAACTGAGGGTGGGCATTAAGACCTGTGCCTACTGCTGTGCCCCCGATGGCTAACTCTCTTAGCCCCTCTAAACTCTGCATAATCTGTTCTTTAGAGTGCTTAAGCATGCTTGCATACCCGCTAAACTCCTGCCCTAGAGTTAGAGGCGTGGCATCTTGTAAATGGGTGCGCCCGATTTTAATGATCTCGTCAAAAGCTTGGCTTTTGCTCTCAAGGGTAGCGTGCAATTTATCTAAGGCGGGTAAAAGGGTTTGTGTGATTTCTAGCACGCTGACAATATGCATAGCTGTTGGGAAAGTGTCATTAGAACTTTGCGACATGTTCACATCATCGTTAGGGTGAATCAGCTTTTTTTCTCTAAAATTGCCCCCTAGAATCTCTGTGGCGTAGTTGGCAATCACCTCATTCATGTTCATATTAGTTTGCGTACCACTCCCTGTTTGCCAAATGGCTAGGGGAAACATCCCCTCTAGCTTGCCCTCTAAAATGGCATTACAGGCCTTAATAATGGCCTCTGATTTTTCTTGACTCAGTTTGCCTAAATCGTGGTTGACCTTAGCTAGGGCTTTTTTAAGTTTAGCAAAGGCAAAAATAAGCTCTGGGGGCATTTTTTCTGTGCCGATCTTAAAATTTTCATAGCTTCTTTGGGTTTGCGCGCCCCAGTACTTGCTATTTTCTACTTTAACCTCGCCCATAGTGTCATGTTCAATTCTATAATCCATTTTCAATCCTTTATGTTAAAGATAGGCAACTCTAACACAAGAAGGGTTAATTTACAGAAATTTTACGCAAGTGTGCTTGAATACCTTTCCACCTTAATGGAAAGGAGATGACATGAAAAAACTAGGTTCTTTGTTTCTGGCATGCACTCTGGCCCTTGGGGGTCTGCAAGCTTGGGAATTAACAATTAAGGCCAAAGGAGCAGAAGTGGCTCGTGAAGTGCCCAAATGCTAAAGACATTTGGGCTTCCTAGGCTGATGTTGCCCGTAGGGAGAGTTTGGTTCTCACTCTGTGTCCCTATAGTAGGGATTTTACAGAGTTTGAGCTCCAACGCATTCCCTACAGGTCTCACACATCATATCTCCAAAGGCGTAACTTCCGACACTTCCTGCCGTAGATACGAATGTATGGGGACATTATACCACAAATTAGTGGCATTCATCCCACCCGCTAAAGACGAGTGGGATTTCTGCCAAAGAGTCTTAAAGCGGATAAAAATTTAGTGGACGGGGATAATAAATTTGATTTAGTGCCCACCCTTGGAGGTAGGGTTTTAAAAGATGCACACATTAAATTAAGTTTTGAAGTGCCTGAAATGCCCGGTATGGCTGCAATGAATAAAGAGGCACAAGTAAGAGAAAAAGACGGCATTTATCACGCAGAGGTCAATTTACCCATGAATGGGCCTTGGCAAATTAAAGTACAAGTTAGAACGAAAGAAGGCAAAATTTATCAAGGTGAAGGTAGCGTAGACATTCTTACGCATGGTGTTATTCTTAGTTCTAACACGATAAAGGGACTTTCCACAAATTCTACACAAACACACCCTAGAATGCAAACTCATCATTAAATTATGAGGAGCTTACATGAAAAAACTAGGTGCTTTGTTACTGGCATGCGGTTTAGCCTTTGGGAGCTTGCAAGCTTGGGAATTAAAAATTAAGGCTAAAGAAGCAGAAGTGGCACTCAAGGCAGATAAAAAACTAGTGAGTGGTAATAATGAGTTTGATTTAGTGCCCACTCTTGGAGGTAAGGAGCTAAAAGGCGCCTCTATCAAGTTGAGTTTTAAAATGCCTGAAATGCCGGGTATGGCCGCGATGGATGAAAAAGCGCAGGTAGAAGTGAAAAATGGCGTCTACCATGCTAAGGTCAATTTGCCCATGAGCGGTACTTGGCAAATTAAATTACAAGTCAAAACTAAAGAGGGAAAGGTTTATAAAGGCAAAGGTAGCGTGGATATTTAACCATGCGTTTCTCTCTAATTTTTGTTTGTATTCTCTTAAATATTCTAGCTGGCTCACAAAGCCGGTTAGACCTAGAGAGTATCTACAATAAATATTTACATAAAAACGCCAAGCTTGAAAGTTTAGAGGCACAGATTTCTAGCCTGCAAGCCCAAGCTAGGGCGGCATCTCGCTGGGATAATCCTATTTTGTATGTAGCCTATAACAACGCCAATGTGAATGATTACTTCGTTTTAAACGGCGAGTTTAACGGCATGTTTAACTTTATGCAAAGCATCAGCGTGGGGCTATCCCAAAAATTTGATGTGAATGGTAAGCGGCATACTAAAAAGCAAGTGATTGATTTAGAGAGCCAAAAAAAGCTTTTAGAACTCCAAAAACTCAGACAACAAATTGCCATTAATATTTTAATCAATGCTATTAATGTTTATAAAAATACCCAAAAATTGACCTTACTCAAAGAGGCATTGGGTAACTTAGATAGTTTGTTATATAAGGCCATGCACTCTAGTAGCCCAGATGCCATTGCGATTGCTAAAATTGAAGTGCTTAAATCCCAATTACAAATCAAACAAAGCGATTTAGAAGACGCGCTAGATAATAACAAGATTAGTATTAGCGAATTAACCTTTAACCAAAGTGATCTTTTAAGCCTTGCGCCTAGCGCGCTTGTTTTTAATCCGGATGAGGAATTAAAGGCGATCATGAGTACTAACCGCGAGATTAAGATCGCAGATTTACAAGATAGCCAATCTCTTAAAAACATTACGCTAGCTAGAAAAGGCTTTTTAGATGACATCAATGTAACCGCTAACTACCTCTTCAGACGGCACATCTTTGATATGTTTACCGTTGGTATAGCTATTCCTCTACCTCTTTATGGCAAACAAAGTAACACCTTACAACAAAAGAAAGAGGAACATTTAGTGGCTCTTAAAGAAGTAGAAAATACCAAAAATAGAGTGATGCACACAGCTAAAAAATTGCTTAAAAGAATCGCACAGCTACAAAGAAATCTAACCAGCATTGATCAAATTTTAAAAGCCAATGGGCATATTGTACAAATTTATGCGAATAATTTACCCTCTTCAACAGATTACAACACCTATTACAGCGCCTTTAACGATGAGATTAATACACAGCTTTCTAAAATTGATACCCAAAGCGAGCTTTCTACAACTTATTTGAATTTAGAGAATCTCAAAGGGCTTTGGTGATACCGCGGTTATGGGGGGTGGTTTTATTATGTTGTTTGTTGCAGGCTAAGGGGGGGGATAGCATTAAGGTGATGCTTAAAGAGATCACTCCCTTTAGGCAGTATTATGCGCTCTTAGAAGCAGATGAAACTAAAGTTTTTTCTTATAATATCCGTTTTGATGGCTATGTTGAAAAACTCTATGTGAATCAAACCTACCAAAACATCAAGGCCGGGGATAAGCTTTTTAATATTTATTCCCCCTCTCTTATTAGCGTGCAAAGCGAATTGCTCTCTTCTGTGCGCTTTAATAAACAAGTAGATCAAATGCGCGAAAAATTGCGTCTTTTAGGCGTTCCTACCTATGAGATTGACAATATCATTAAAACTAAAAAGATTAAAAATAATATTGATATGCGCGCGCCTTTTAGCGGGGTGATCTTTACTAAAAATATCAACGAAGGTGGGTTTATCAAAAGCGGGGCAGAGATTTATAAAATCATTGATCTGCGTTCGTTATATGTGTTAGCTAAGGTCAATCAAGAGGATTTAGATTTTGTACGCCACCTTTCTAAAGCTAGTATATCTATTGAGGGGGTTTCTGGAGTTTTTCCCTTAAAATTTGATCGCATTAACCCCTTCATCGGAGCACAGGATAAAATGGTACAAGTACGCTTTATCCTAAATAATCCTGCTCTAATTTTTTTCCCTAACATGTTTGCTAGGGTGAGTATCTACCAACAGGCTAGAAAAATGCTAGTCTTGCCTAAAGAAGCAGTGCTAGTTAAAAATGATAAAACTATCGTCTTTAAAAAAGAAGACGGGGATTTTACCCTCACACCGATTAAGGCCAAACGAAATAGCGATGGGAGTTATGAAATTTTAGAGGGGCTAAAGGCAGGTGATGAAGTTGCCAAAAACGCCCTCTTTATTTTAGATGCGGATGCGATTAATAACGGGGATGAGTGATGATTAATGCGCTAATCTCTTTGAGCATTAAGAATAAATTAGTCGTTGTAATGGTGGTTTTTCTACTTTTTTTGATCTCACTTTGGGCTATGAAAAACACCCGTTTAGATGCCTTGCCTGATCTCTCGCCTACTCAGGTGGTGGTACAAGTAAGTTATCCTAACCAAAGCCCAGAGGTGGTACAAGAGCAGGCGGTTTATCCTTTGGTGTCTAATTTAATGGGCATTGCTGATGTAGAGACTGTGCGCGGGATTGCTAGCTATGAAACCGGTTTGATTTATATCATCTTTAAAGACGGCGTGGATTTGTATTTTGCCCGCGATCGCGTCTCTGAGCAAATGGCACGAGTGAAATTGCCCCCAGAGGCTAAAGTGGAAATGGGTAGCGATTCTACCTCCATTGGTTGGGCTTACCAGTACGCGCTTAAAAGTAAAACTAAAAATCTAGCCGAACTTAAAACCCTGCAAGATTTTTACTACCGCTACGCACTTTTAGGAGTAGATGGGGTAAGTGAGGTTGCTAGTGTGGGGGGCTTTGAGAAGAACTACGAGGTAACTATCAATAATGACGCGCTGGTCAAATACGATCTAAGCATAACAGATGTGATCAATGCCATTAAAAAATCCAATCAGGATACAGGGGGAGGGATCATCTTAGAAAATGGATTTGAAAAGATTATCCATGCACAAGGTTATACTAAAGGCCTGAAAGACTTAGGAGAGATCGTACTCAAAGCGCCTAATCGCACGCCTATTAAATTAACAGACATCGCAACAATCAACTTCACGCCTAAACCGCGGCGCTCGGTGGCTAATCTTAATGGTACAGATGAGGTGGTGGGCGGAGTTGTGATGGTGCGCTACCACGCAGATACCTACAGCATTTTAGAGCGTATCAAACAAAAAATCGCGCGTTTGCAAGAGGGCGATCCGGATGTGCAAATTGTACCTGTCTATGATCGTAGTGAGCTTATTAAAAAGGGTGTAGAGAATTTGATCCACACACTCATAGAGGAGAGCATCACGGTCTTAGTCATCATTGCTATTTTTTTATTGCACTTTAGAAGTGCGCTAGTGGTGATCATCACGCTACCTTTGTGTGTGTGCCTGAGCTTTTTACTCATGCACTTTTTTAACATTGAGGCTAGCATTATGAGCTTAGGCGGCATTGCTATTGCCATTGGGGCTATGGTGGATGCAGCCATTGTAATGGTAGAAAATGCCCACAAACACTTAAGCCATGCCAATATCCAAAATGATGAGGAGAGGCAAGGGGCTATTATTGAAGGGGTCAAACAGGTAGGACCGGCGATCTTTTTTGCGTTGATGATCATCGTGGTTTCTTTCTTGCCCATCTTTGATTTAAGCGGTCAGGAAAAACGGCTCTTCTCGCCTTTAGCCTACACTAAAACCTTTGCCATGCTAGTTGGGGCATTGCTTTCTATTAGCATCGTGCCTATTTTAATGCTCTTTTTTATCAAGGGCAAGATTGTAGAAGAGTCTAAAAATCCTATCAATGCTTTTTTCATTAAGATTTATGGGGTGTGTTTGACCTTTGTGTTGCGCTTTAAATATGTCTTTTTAGCGCTAAGTGTACTGGGTTTAGGTGGGCTTTATTTTGTGTATAAAAGGCTTAACTGGGAGTTTATCCCCTCTATTAATGAGGGCGTGGTGATGTATATGCCAGTAACGACTAATGCCGTAGGCATTGATACGGCCAAAAAATATTTAGAGGAGACTAATAAGCGCATTAAGGCTATCCCTGAAGTCAAGCAAGTTTTTGGCAAAGCCGGCCGGGCTAATAGTAGTAGCGATAGCGCGGCTCTTTCCATGCTAGAAACCTATATTGAGCTTAAACCCAAGTCTGAATGGCCTGAGAAAATCACCTACAAGCAACTTAGGAATAAATTAGAGCAAGCTTTGCAGTTAAAAGGCCTCGTTAATTCTTGGACCTATCCTATCCGTGGGCGTATTGACATGCTTTTAACAGGAATTCGTACGCCTCTTGGCATTAAACTGTATGGCAAAGACCCCTATTTATTACAAGATTTAGCGATCCAAATGGAGCAAAAATTAAAAACTCTCCCTGAGTCTCTTTCTGTTTTTGCGGAGAAATCTAATAATGGCTACTATCTCAATGTTGACTTGCGCCAAGAAAAACTAGCTGAATATAACATCACCAAAGAGAGTGTTTTAAATATGATTTCTTATGGCGTGGGCGGGGCGCGGGTCTCAACTTTAATTGATGGGGTGGAGAGTTATCCTATTAGCGTGCGCCTTAAAGATGTAGAGCGCGATAACATAGAAAGCCTAGATAATCTTTATATCAAAACGCCCTTTAGCTATGTGCCCTTAAGAGAATTTGCCCGCGTTTATTATGAAAACGCTCCTGCGGTGCTTAAAAGCGAAAAGGGCTTGAGCGTGCATTTTATTTACATCGTGCCTAAAAATGGGGTGAGCTCAGAGACTTACCGCCAAGCGGCTATGAAAGCCTTAGAGAGTGTGAAATTACCCACGGGCTATTATTACGAATTTTCTGGGGAGAGTCAGTATTTAGATGAAGCCTTTGCTACCCTTAAATACATTGTGCCTATAAGCATTTTTATCATTTTTCTTTTAATTGTCTTTGCACTTAAAAATACGATTAATTCCTTACTCTGCTTTTTTAGCCTGCCCTTTGCTTTTTTAGGCGGATTAGTTTTTATGAATATCATTGGCCTAAATTTAAGCATTGCTGTTTTGGTGGGCTTTTTAGCGCTTTTGGGTGTGGCCTCTGAGACGGCTATTGTGATGATTATCTATTTAGAGGACGCCTACCAAAACTTTTTAAAACAAAGTGAACAAACCAGCGCGCGTTTAAAAGAGGCGATTATGCATGGGGCAGTGCAGCGGGTGCGCCCTAAACTAATGACCTTTTTTAGCATTTTGGTTTCTTTGATCCCTATTATGTACTCTCATGGTGTAGGCTCTGAGATCATGCACTCCATTGCTGCTCCCATGTTAGGTGGCATGATCACTAGCGTAGTGCTCACCCTTTTTATTATCCCTACAGCGTATTTTGTGATCAGAAATGCCGGGTTAAAGAAGGACTTTTCAGCGTCATAGAGAAAAAACCCAGCCTCAAAGTTAATTATGGTTAGGGCGTGCTCTTTACAAAGCATTTTGTTTTGGAGGGCGTGGTGTGAGTCCTTATTTTAACAAAGTATTAAATGTTGCAGATTGTGCTGTGAAGGACTTAGTCTTAATCAAGCCATTAAGGCATTATGCTAGAAAGTTAGGCGCTTTCAATTTAGTGGTATTGCAGGCCTTGCTAATTGTGCTAATATGATCGCGCTTTGCGGTGAGTGCTAAGCGCATTTTAATGCTACTTTATGCATCCTACCTTTGCTAATGGCACTGAGATTATCTAGCTTATCACCCTGCCCTTTAGTAAACTTAATAAGGCTATCAAGGGCTTTTTCTGTGCTATTGTGCGCATCTCTTAGCCCTAATTTCTTAACATCTTTTAGGGTCTGTTTCATAGTCGCATAATCATTTAGCGCGGTGTTGTAGAGTTCTTTGTATTGATCTACTTTATTTTTAGGGAGTTGTTCAAATAAGTTATCAATGCCTGCTTTAATGTCTCTTCTTAAAAACCCTTCTAAAGCTCTATTGATATAATCTTTAAAGTTAGGGTCTTTAGTATTCTTGTGATAAGCATTAAGGAGCTTAAGAGAGCTATTGAGTTGTCTAAAGTTCACCCCTGCAGGGTTATAAATGTTTTTCTCAATCACATTTAAAAAGCCTTTAGCCTCTTGATCTAAACCTTGATCTTTTAACTCGGCTTTAAACTGGTTAAAACTTAATCCATTGGCTTTATTCTCTGGGTTTAGTGTGGTCTTAATATCGTTTGTTAGCACCGCTGGGATTGTTTTGTCTATAGCGTCGTTATAACTTTCCTTAGTGCCTTTTTCTAGATCATCAAAGATTGCCTTTATATCGCCCTTATTTAGCTGGAGATTTTCAAGCTGTTCTTTTAGGTTTGCTGTAGTCTTGTTTAGAATACTTTTAAGGGTGTTATGGGCTTGTACACTGCTATTTGCCGCTTCAGTTAGAAAGGCTAATAAATTCCCGCTCTCATCGGCTCTAATAGCCCTAATAAAGCCCTCTTGTCTCTCTGTATGTGTGGGCAAAGTTAGAATATTATAAGCACTATCAAAGGCTTTAAGCGCCCCGCTATCCTCCCCAAAACTACTTGCTATTTTCTCTCTTAGTGGGCTTTTAGCATTTTCAAATTTAGTCCCACCTCCAAAGCTTTGCCCAAATTCTTTTAAGGCCTGTTCTTGTTCTGGAGTGTAAACCTGATTGATAAGTCTTTGTGCGGCTCTATCATTTCCACTCATTGCCCGCTTAAGTGTGCCCACTACGGGTAGATAATCACTAGCTCTACCTAAAGCTTTAGGTAAGTCTGTGGCTTTACTAATTGCTTTAGCCGCTCCTAAAAAGGCAACATCACCCACTACACTTAATAACCCCTCTTGTGTGGCATGTTTGATTGTTTCGTTGAAGTTTTGATCGCGGTTTAGCACAAAATTAGTTAGGGCTGCATCACCTGCACCTCCAACAAATGCCCCAATTGCTCCGCCTGCAATAGTGCCTACTAATCCGCCTCTGCTGCCTCTGCTTGCCCCCTTAGCTGCGCCTACTAGACTGCCTACTAAACTCCCTGTTATACTGCCTGCATTGGCTGCAATAATGTTTTTAAAGTTATCAAAGAAACTATCATTAACTTTATAGGTTTTGTTATCTTTAATGGCGTAAATCTCGCCCTTGTTGCTAAACTCTAAGTTATCAAACCCTAAACCTTTAGCAATATCTGTTGCGCCTTTTCTATATTCTGCCACTTCTTTAGGATCACTCCCAAAGATCAAACTAGCTACACTTTTACCGGGTGCGATATTGTCATACAGCGTTATGGCCTTTTGGAGGTCTTTAGTGATCGCTTGAGATTTTAAATTTTCTTGATATTCCTTTAAGTCCTCGTTTTCATCTTTGAATAAGCTATTAAAGTAATTCGTTAAGATGTTTCTATCGCGATAGATTTGGCTTTTCTGTTCCTGACTTAAGTCTTTAGCATTCTTAACTTTTAAAATACTTTGGCGGGTGATTTCTGCCTTGTATTCTCTAGCGCCTTTGTTGAGGCCGTTTAGACTTAATAACATGCCATTTGGTGAGCGTCATTTAAGTATCCCCTTAGTATCATATAATATGTAGTCTAAATCGGGGGTAGTGTTTTTTTGAAAAAGATTGTAATCGATGTAACCGTCCTTTTAGAAGATCTGACAGGTCTTGGGTACTATACTCTGAATTTAGTTCAATCTTTAGAGAAGCATTTTGAAAATAGAGATGATATAACAATCAAGCTTGTTGCCCAAGACAAGCTTTATAATCTCGCATTTTTTGGTAGTTCTGCGTTTTTTAGTGACCCTGTGTTTTTTGATAGTCTCACAGAATTTGAGCAGCAACATCCCCTGCAAGACACTAATCGCGTTTCTGAAAAATTAACCCAACATGCCAAGCCACACATTTTGAGGCGCATTCTGGGTAAAATTTATCGCTCACGATAACGATGTCTATGCACTTGCTGGAATAGAGGATCAAAGGCTATGAAGTTGAGTTAGCTCTTGTTTCTAATAAAAGTGCAGTCATAGCTCCTATTGAGGTAGCTTTAAATGGCTGATATACTAGAGACTACAGCAAAAGAAGCTGAGAGACTGCTATTGCAAAACGGCTTTACTTTTGCTAGACAAAAAGGTAGCCATAGAATTTACTTAAAAGGTGAGATCAGACAGGTTTTACCCTTTCATTCTGGTAAAACTCTGCACCCTAAAATAATAAAACAGATCATGGAAAACATGCTTAAATGAAGTCTAGCGAAGTCTTAAAGATTTTAAAAATATCCCGTGTTACTCTTTGGAAGTATGTTAAAAGCGGAAAGATACGCGTAAAAACTGAGCCCCATTCTTTTTCTATGAAAATCGATAACGATGTCTATGCACTTGCTGGAATAGAGGATCAAAGGCTAAATGTGATTTATGCTAGGGTGAGCACTAACAAGCAGAAACAAGACTTGCAAAATCAAATGGATAATAATCTTGCTTTCTTGAATGCTAAAGGGATTTCTGTAGATAAAATCTACTCTGATATTAAAAGTGGCATGACCTTAGATCGACCCGGTTTTATGCAACTTCTTTCTGATGTGATGGATTATAAAATCAAGGCGGTTTATGTTTCTTATAAAGACAGACTAGCTAGACTAAGCTATGAATTGGTAGAAAAGCTATTCACGAGTTATGGAACTCAGATTATCATCATTAATCAATGCAAGTCTAAAAGCTTAGAACAAGAACTCTTTGAGGACATCATGCAAACAATCCATTCTTTTTCTATGAAAATGTATTCTAAACGAAGGATTGCTAAGAAACTCTTGATAGAGAGTAAGGCTAATCCTGATCTCATTAATGCACTTAATGGTGAAACAGATGATTTTAACTGAACGCCACATTATCAAGCCCAAGCACCCTTGCTTTGCTAGTATTAAGAATTTCTGTCATCTGTCTAAAAATCTCTACAACTATGCTAATTTTATTCTAAGAGAGCATTACTTAGCAGGATTTAAGCTCCCTACCCCTTATGATCTTATTAATCGCTTTGTTAAAGAAAACCAGAGAGATTATAGAGCAATGCCAGCCCAGAGTGCCCAGCAGGTTATTATGCTTTTATCTAAGAACTGGAAATCTTACTTAAAAGCGATCAAAGCCTACAAGGCTAAACCTTCTAAATTCTTTTCTAAACCTAAAATCCCTAAGTTTAAGCCTAAAAAGGGCGTTTCTATCGGTGTTTTTATAAACCAACAAATCTCACTCACAAAAGGAAACCTCACTAAAATTAAATTCCCTGCAAGAGCCAATCTTAAACGGCTTATCACTAAGGTTAAAGAGACTTCTAGGCTAAAGCAAGTGCGCGTAATTCCTAAAACCACTTGCTTTATCGTGGAAGTTGTTTATGAGCAACCCACAAACAAACCACAAGTTCAAGGCGATGGTATTATGGGTATTGATCTAGGTGTTAACAACTTCGTAACTGCAATAGATAATCAAGCTAGCCCCTTTATTATCAAGGGCGGAGGTGTTAAATCTATCAATCAGTGGTTTAATAAACTCAAAGCCTATTATGCAGCTAAAGCCAAGTTGTCTAACAATTCTTATTGGACTAAAAGACTAGGTGCTTTAACTCTTTGGCAGGATTGTAAGCTAAATGACTTCATGCATAAGGCGAGCGCTTATGTGGTGGGGCATTGTTTGAAAAACTCTATCTCTACCATTGTGATAGGCGAGAATGAAGGCTGGAAACAAAAGCTAGGTCTATCTAAAAGAAATAACCAAAACTTTACTTATATCCCTTATCAATCTTTCCTAGATAAGTTGCGCTACAAATGCGAACTTGCTGGCATTAAGCTGCTCATTACAGAGGAAAGTTGGACGAGCAAGTGCGATCATTTAGCTAACGAGACTATGCAACACCACGAGCAGTATCTAGGCAAACGGGTCAAGCGAGGCTTATTTAAGTCAAGCACTGGTAAATTCTTAAATGCTGACATTAACGGGGCTATTGGTATTCTTAGAAAAGTATTCCCTGACGCGGTGCAAACCCTAAGGGATAGCGGAGTAGTGTTCACCCCTGTAAAAATCTCGTTGGCGTTCTAGAAACACGATGGGAAAATTTACGAAAAATAACTTAAATACCCTTAAATTGGTTAAATGGTTTTTTGGACATTGTTACTTTTACACTTAATATTGCGGGGGAGGATACACATTGTTACAACTTTAGCACCTGCACTTGATAAACCTGAGAAAGTGAAAAAGTTAGTAATGGAGATCGTTAAGGAGGTAGAAACAAGAGGTAAAGACAAACCCGATGGCTATCACAAGTAAAAACTACAACCGCCCTTCTTTAGTGGCGGTGATCCACTAACTGATTGTTATCTATCAAATTTCACTCTGTTATTTGCATTTTCATACTTACCACCCGCTTATATCCCCTAAAAATAGGCTTTTTGTTAATTTTGTTATGGGTTTTACCTTTTGCCCCTGTTGGATTAAATATTTTTTTCAGCCTGTGTGAGATCAACTAATTCTTTGCTTTCAAAATAAACCAAGCTTTTAGCTATTTGCATAACTAACCCCCATAACACATAACAAAAAAGGGCAAAAAGCCCGATAAATAGGGGCTTACAAGAGTGTTTTTTAAATAGTCAAACCCATAACAAGGCAATAAAAAGCCCATAACTGAATAACTAGGGTGAATTGAGGTGTTTTGACATACTTCCCATAGCTAAAGCTAGGGGCTTTACGGCGCAAGTGGTAAAGTCTGGTGAGAGTATCTAAAAGGTTTAGAGGTTGAAAGCGGTTGTGGTGAGTTACAAAGCATTTTAGACTTTTATTTAAAGCTTTTTATTATGAGATGACGCAGGGCTGATGCTATTTTGTGGATTAAGATTACTGACCTGTTGGATTAAATATTTTTTTTCAGCCTGTGTGAGATCAACTAATTCTTTGCTTTCAAAATAAACCAAGCTTTTAGCTATTTGCATAACTGGAAAATTAGAACCTGTGAAAAAGTCAGAGATACCATCCAACCCATCCTTTAAACTGACAGATCCCGTTTTTAGAATTGCAATAATGTCCCTATAATCTTTTATTTCTACCCTATCAACCACAACTTTCAATTTAGTGATTAAAAGAGATTTCATGTCTGCTAGCCGTAAAATACCATCAGGTGTAGTGGTTGGCTGAGCCTTTTTGACAAAATCAAGTTCTCCAAAACAGGATATATGGACATGATTTGCAGTTAAAAATTCAAAAGTGTTGTGATCCTCTTGTAGAACTTCTGCTATTTCTAAGCCGCGTAGGTGTCTTAACACTTCTTTATTTACCTTCTCAGCTGAGAAAAAATCAAAATCAACAGATGTTCTATGCCCTAACTGCAGTGTCAGAGCCGTGCCACCAAATAATACATACCCTTGATCTGTAATCTGTCTTAGATACGGATAAATCTCTAATTGTTCGGGTGGCAATATTTCCTTGTAGAACATTTCTATCCCTTGAATAAGCGGTAGTCTGGGGCGTAATCTTTGAAGCGCACAGGTATGGGTGGGACTTTTATACTACCATAAACAAAGTAATGCCAAAAATACCAATTCTTAGGATTAAACCAACCTGGTTGTGCATTCTTAAGAACATGCTTAAAGATTTTAGAATTGAGTTGGATCAAAACATTAAAGCTTTGCAAACTATTTGCCAAACACATGGCACTAGCAATTAATCTAAAGGGGTGTTTGTTGATAGCATTTTCATAAGTCTCCCACCAAATGTAGTTGTGTTCTGCCAAGTATTCCAAGATTTTTATATCTCTGTGTGTGAAAAGATACTGATACTCCTCTAGCTGTGTCATATCACCACCATATACGGCTAATTTTAAGAATTTTTCTAGCCTTTATAATCGTTACCCAATTGCGCCGTAAAGCCCCTAGCTTTAGCTATGGGGGGTATGTCGAGGCTGATTGCAATTTTTAATGCCACGCATTTATTGTACCTTAAATAATTCCAATTTGAAAATTTTGTAACACTTAAAATATTAAACTCAACCTTATACTTTTTTTAAGCGCCTTTAACCCCAGATCAGCCGTGTATTCTCCAAACCGCTAATCACCTGTCATGCTAAACACACAGCAACAACGGCATTTAATCCCTCTTTTGGGGCTCCGGAGGGCTACTCCCTGTTAAATCACCTACTCCTTGCCTTCAGAGGGTGTGGGGGGTCTTTATGTTGTTGTGTTTGTGATTCACTATCCCTTTGGTACTTACAAACAAAGTCTAAAGCTCTTGTATAAGCCACATCCATAATCTTTTCTTTGCGTTTTTCCAAGATAACTTTTAAAAAATCCCTATGCAGTGTGGATGCTAGGGTATTATCAATGATCGCATGTATCTTTGCCATGTCTATTTTGCCATGGAGCTTTATAAGAGCATTTAGACAATCTTTATTTTCAGTTGTTGTTAGGAAATTAAAGTAGGTAATCCTTTTATCCTTATCATCTTTTAGAGCAGAATAAGGTGAGAATGTCAAATACAGAATAAGCAGGCGATGGACGAACGCGAAAGGGCAGTCCAAAGGGCCATGGAGAATTGCAGAAAAGAACTTGAAAGCCTGAAGTGAAAGCAGTTTTTGAGCGTTTAGCTGATAAATAGTGCTGTATTTGACATTGGAGGAGGCAATCAAAATCCACGGTAGGGTCTTGGATTCAACAAAAAAGGGTTTGGAGGGTCATAGCGAGACGGGTATTGGCTACTTAGCTAGTGCTTTAGAACATATCCAGAATGATGATTTCTACCCTTCCTTTTGTGATAAGCTTGCGCACTTGATGTTTTCTTGTATCAAATTCCACCCTTTTAACGATGGTAATAAGCGCACCTCTATTTATCTTGGAATGTGCTTTTTGGACATCATTTGCAAACACTTTAGAGGATGTGGTAGTTCAGGTTGCAGAGGGGACAATAGATAAGGCAGATTTAAAAAGCATTTTAGAGCAATACTTACAATCTCTTAAACAGGGTAAAATACCCACGCCCGATAATGATCTGCACAACAGGTACTCCCAAGATTCTTCTACACCACAACACAAAGAGCTCCCCACACCCTCCAAAGGCAGGAGCAGGTAATCGTCTTAGAAAAATGTGATATATTTAAGCAACTTAATTAAATTTTTTAAAACTTTTTAAACTTTTATCAATTCAAGGACTAAGAATGAATGTAGATGAACAAAGTTTAGAGAATGCTCGCCAACTTTTTGAAAGTGGCGCAATCCATGCGATTGAAGTAGGGACATTTAAAGGTTTACAAGAAATCCACAAGGCACTTTTTAAAGGATTGTATGATTTTGCAGGGCAGATTAGAGATAAGAACATCTCCAAGGGTTATTTTAAATTTTGCTCTGCTTTGTATCTAAAAGAAGCCCTTAAAAAAATTGAAACGATGCCACAATCTTCTTTTGAAGAAATTATAGAGAAGTATGTAGAGATGAATGTTGCACACCCTTTTATGGAAGGCAATGGCCGCGCTACACGTATTTGGCTAGATTGCATACTTAAGAAAGAATTGGGGATAGTCATAGATTGGCAGTATGTGGATAAAAATGCCTATCTAAATGCTATGGAAAGAAGCCCTATTAATGATCTAGAACTTAAGACACTGCTAAGAGCACACCTGACAGATAAGATCAATGATAGAGAAGTGATTTTCAAAGGTATTGTGCAGTCTTATTATTATGAGGGACTACAATCCGCATTAGATAATAATCTACACAGCGGTGCATATTTTGACCCTTTTGTCAAACTCTAAAAAATATCTCAATACAAACAAACAATGTTTGGATACTTAGAGCAGATGAGCATACATTGCGCAGACGCAATAACATACATGCCCTAGGAATATCCCACCCTGTAGCAGGCCCCACTTTAAAGATGATACAATCTGTGTGTCATGGATTTGAGAGATTTTGTGTAACAAGGTATGCTTGGGCAAATTGTTATCACTGCGGTTATACTCCACACCACTCCCTCCATTTTTACCCTTGCTTGTTTTGCTAGGTTTTCTTTGATTTTCCCCAAAGTATTGCACCCAAGACAAGCCTTGTGCTCCAAACTTGTTTTTGAGCTCTTGTAAGGTGTTTTGCCACTTAAGAAAAGCATCGGGTTGTTTGGTAAGATCTGGCTGGTTATCTACTTGGATCAACATAGCAGGGCGAATCAATACCCCCTCTTGTTCTAGCTGTTGGTAATGCTTTTTGATCTCTTTAAATTTTTCTATGGCTTGATCGATGAGTTTTGAGTCTTCAAAGGCCTCGTTTGTTAGGAGAATATTGCGGCTTTTAAGAAGGTATTGCCCCGTCTCTGCCCCACTCTTTTCAATCTCGCTTTGGGTGATCTCTATGCGTGGATGGCGGATCTTTTGATCAAAAGTGGCGGTCATTCTTAGGATGAATGCGGCGTTTTCCTCTAAAAGTTTTTCAAAAGTAAGCTTTTCTGTATCTTCAGTTTTCTCCGTGCCAATGTGGGCTTCATCACGGATATAAATTAGGCGATAATCTCTTGCTGCCTCTAGCACAAAAGCCTCAATAATCTTTAGCTCTGTATAAAGCTTACCCTTGCCAAAGGTGGATTTGCCAAAGAGATAGATTTTATCCAATCTAAACCCAACCCAACCCCAACCACAACAACCCCCTAAACCCCCCAAACTAGAGAGCTAAGAACTTATCAAAGCTCCTAGCAATAGCCTAAGCCATTTGAAAAAATGGCCAAATTTGAGCCTATCAAATCCCCAAGGGGGGTAGGAAAAATGATGACACGAGCTAAGCAACTTGATAGCTTTAACAAATTTAGAACAAAGGAAATACAAATGCGCGTTTACACACGCAAAGACCAGCTATACGCTGAATACTACACTGAGGAGGGCAAGAGAGTTCGCAAGAGCTTAGGGCTAAAAGATACAGCTAAAAACCGCGCTAAGCTAGCTGATCAATTAGAGGCAAGAATACAGGCTGCACAGGCTAAGAAAAGATTTATCGATCCGCTAGAAGTGCCCTTTAGCACAACGCTAGAGGAATTCAAAGAACGCTACATTGGCTATAAGCAAAGCTCACAGCTAAGCATAGCAAACCGCCTTAAAACTATCAACTCTAAAGCTATCGGTGCTATCCTTAAGGGTGCTAAAACCCCATACTTTGACGGGGTGATCAATCAAGGTTTCTAAACTTTGGCTAAAAATCTGGATTGTATCGCCCGCTCCGGCTAGATTATTAAAGTTATCTAATTCTTTAGTTAGATTTTTCAAGCACTCTTCTAAGGTGTTTGTCTGTCCATCAAGGCCGATCAAATTAATAGTGTTGATCACATTGTTAGCATGTTGGCCAATAGCCGATCCATTATTTGCATTGCCCACTACCTGCAAAAAACTTACCAACCACGCCGTAAAGCCCCTAGCTTTAGCTATGGGGATATAAGGTGCATGCTCTTTAGAGCATAATAAAGAAGTGATCAAGCAATACATCGCCAACCAGCAAAACTCTGAAAGACCCAAGCAAAAAAACAAGTGGAAAGACTATGTTAATCGCCTACAAGCAGAAACTGCAAATACCACATTGTATGGTGTCCTAAATAATATAGACGAAAAGTCCTTGTAGATCAGGTAGAAGTAAGGTTAAAACAAATCATTTTGGAAGTGGCGCAAGAGCTAGAAGTAGAGATTTTGGAGATGGAAACAGATAAGGATCATATCCATATTTTGGCAGAAGTTGATCCTAGCTTTGGGGTGATGAAGTTTATTAGGACGGCTAAGGGCAGGAGTAGTCGGCTTTTAAGACAAGAGTTTGCACATTTGAGAACAAGACTACCTACACTATGGACAAACTCTTGTTTTATTTCTTCTGTGGGGTGTGCGCCTTTGGAAGTGATCAAGCAATACATCGCCAACCAGCAAAACTCTGAAAGACCCAAGCAAAAAAACAAGTGGAAAGACTATGTTAATCGCCTACAAGCAGAAACTCTACAGCACAAGCAGAAATAAGCATATAAGCAAACTTCTGCGCCTTTATGGCATTTGCTACAATCATTGTATCGCTTTGCATAAGCGGTATTTTAGACTTTTTAAAAAGCATTTAAAGCTTTATACCTTGCAAAAGCATATCACTAAACTAAAGAGAACAGCACGCTTTGCTTTTTTGAAAACTCTAGGCTCTCAAACCTTGCAAGAGCTAGTAGGGAGGATAGACAAGGTTTATAAAAGATTTTTTAAGAAACAAGGTAGACCACCACGATTTAAAAAGGTGGCTTTATACCAAATCTTTCACATTTAAGGGGCGAACAGGTTATAAAATCCAAAACAACATTATCTCTTTTAATGGCTATCGCTTTAAGTTTGTCAAAACCTACGACCTTGCAGGCAAACCCAAGACCTTAACCATTAAAAGAGATAATCTAGGCGATTATTTCTTGTGCTTGGTGTGCGAAACAGAGGATAACCTTAAGCCCGCAGGCGGTAACAGCGTGGGGCTTGACTTTGGGTTAAAAACTTTTCTCACATGCTCTAATGGCACACAAATCCCATCGCCTTTATTTTTCTCTAAATTCTTGCCTTTGATCCGTGCTTGCTCTCGCTCCCTATCCAAAAAGAAAAGAGGCAGTCATAACCGCCTAAAGGCTAGGCTAAAACTTGCTAGATTGCACCGCAAAGTCCAAAATCTTAGAAAAGACTTTTTCTACAAGATTGCTAATAGCCTAGCCAAACAATACGCCACTATTTTCATTGAAGATTTGAACCTGAAGGGTATGGTTAAACTTTGGGGGCGCAAGATTAATGATTTGGCTTTTGGTGAGTTTGTGGCTATCTTGGAGAGAAAAACCCAAGTGGTTAAGATTGATAGATTCTATCCCAGCTCTAAAACTTGTTCTAGCTGTGGGGAGGTTAAAGAGGACTTGAGCCTCAAAGATAGAATCTTTAATTGCCCCTCTTGTGGGTTTTCTTTGGATAGAGATTTAAACGCAAGCATTAATATTCATAGAGTGGGGGCATCCACTCTTGGAGGAGAAGCTGTAAGACCCGCCTAGCGGGCAAGCTTTGATGATCCCAGAATCCCCTAGCTTTAGCTATGGGGAGTATGTCAACAGAAATCTACACCCCCTTTGCCAAAGATTGTAACGATGATCTCAGACTAAGCCAGATTATAGGGGAAACAAGTGCAAACGCCAGTAGTGTGTATGGGTATGTTTCTAGGGGACTTGAGCAGTTAGAAAACCCCTATGTCTATACCAAGAGCAAAAGAGAGATTTTAGAGAAATTAGAAAATATTGCCACAATCAAAGATTTTAATACCAGCACTACAAACAGATTAGAAAAGGCACGCACACAGGTAGAATCAAAATTCAAAAAGAGATGGCATGGAAAATAGCATAGATAAGAATTTAAGCATATACGACACCATCTTATCTTTCTTTGTCTCACCCTCACAAAAGCTAACGGGTGATTTAGCAAAATCTATAACAGACCTTTTCCATGTCCAACTGAGTCTGAACATTATCATCTCCTTTTTGTTTATGTGGTGGGCATATCGGCGGCTTAAAGAGGGCGATATTTTCCAACTGAAAACCTTAATGGGTGTATTAGTTTTCTTTGTGTTTATGGGAGTGTTGAATTGGGCTATAGGACAGCCTATAGAATTTATGACAAAAATAAGAGAGATCATTACAACACCTGCTAATGCCTTGAGCAATGTGATTAGTGTTGCTATCAACAAAAACATCGTAGCTTTAAAAAATTATCCTCCCTCCGCATCCCTAGATAAATCTTTAGGCACATTGGTAAATAGCACCTATTACACTATTACACACCTCTATGATTCTGTATTCCACGATTTAGGTTTCAAGCTATTTTTTCAAGTTTTTCCACAACTAATTGTATTTTTGTTATTGGTTGTGGCACAAATCTTGTTTTTAGGACTGGTGCTTATTATTGTGTTACTAGTCTCTGTAGAAATGGCTATTTGGCTAGCTTTAGGCATTGTGGTCTTGCCTTTAGCATTATTCCCCCAAACTAAGGGGATGTTGTTTAGCTATTTGAAAAAATTAATATCTCTGACTTTCTACCAGCCTTGTATGACTTTAGTAGCATTTTTCAATTTGCAGGTTTTAAACTTCATCACGATAAGAATTCCTACAAGAAATGAGCTAGAGGCGGGAGCATTTAATGGGGCTAATCAATTACTCCAACAGCAAAATAAGGATATGGGAGGATTTTTAGACATCATCGGCTATTTCATTATCATTATTTTGGCTTCTATGATTTGCTTCTATCTTGTCAAACGCATCCCAGACTTTATCAACAATATTTTTGGCACAAGCGGAGGCGTGGGGGCTATCACTGAGATGATGCAAAAAATAGGCATGACAGCTGGAGGTGTGGTTGTAGGAGGCTCTATGGTAATGGCAGCTAATAAAATGAGCCAAGCTTACCAAAGTGCAGGAGGAGGGTTAGCAGGTCTAAGAGCAGGTCTAGGGGCTCTAGCTACAATGGGAGCAACAGGGGGCTTGAGCGCTCTAACAGACAAAGAGGCGCTGAGCTCTGGAGTGAAGTTTGGCGTGCAGAGTATCAAAAGTGCTTTAGGTATGGGACAAAATAGCCATCCTGAATCTGTAAGTCATAGTGTGAGTGCTAGCAATACTAAGGGTGGTGAAAATACGACTGAAAGGAATGATTCACAATGAGCAACTGGTAAGAGTAGGGACAATTACCTCCTACCACGCCTATGCTTAGAGTTCATTTGGTTTTCTGAGGATATTTCTTGAGTTTTTCTAATCAACTCTAAACTTTGTTGTTGGCAAAGTTGTAGAAAATGCGCAAATTCTTTTGAATTGTCTTGCACTTGACATTTTTCTAAAAGGTTTAAATACTCTGTCCTTTGCTCGTTGAGAATAAGTGGAGGGATGAGATCATTTTGGATAGTTTGGTATGCCATGATAAGTCGCCCTGTTCTTCCATTGCCATCGCTAAAGGGGTGGATTTGTTCAAAGCGTGCATGGAAGAGAGCGATCTGTTCTAGGTTTAGATTATTGCTAGGGTATTTGAAAAGCAGATTTTCTAATTCTTGAGAAATGAGATGGGGCAGAGTGATCTCTACACTAGAGCCGACAATTCTAGCTTCATTGCTTCTAAAAGCCCCAATGGGCTTAGGAATGAGATGGGGCATGGTCTTTAGGGCGTCTTCAAAGACAAGGTAGTGGATGTCCTTGATAAATGCCGTGTCTAAAAGTCTGTTAGGATTGCTAGCTTCTCTGATAATGGCATCATAGGCATTGGCAAATCCTAGAATGATGAGTTGTTCATGGATAGGTTTATTGTGGGCAGTTCTACCACTCTCTAACAAAGTCTTTGTTTCTCCAAAGCTAAGACTCAGTCCTTCTAAGGCATTGCTGTGGTGGGTAATGCTGGTACGCAGGGTTTTAAAAAGTCTTTCTTTTTCTAAGAAGGATAAGGCGCTTAGATTGAGTGCCACAGCTATTCTCCATTTTTACCATTTCTCAAAGAGAGGGGTATTATACAACAAGGTTACAACGCTTCTCATAACTAAGTGTGGAAAATATGCTACAATCAAGACTTGTAATAAAAACAAAAGGAAATCTTGGTATGCAGCGGTTTTCATGTGTTTTAGGCTCTGTGGCTCTAGCTTCTTGTCTTGTCTCTCCTCTAATGGCATTTAAGAGTGCTGAATACTATGCTACCCACGATGAGGAGCGTAAAAGTGTACTGAAAAAATGTGATGAACTAGCTATGGATGCCTTACAACAAGGAAAAAACTTAAGCAAGGAACAAGAGAGTATGTGTAAGAGTGCTGAGCATGGCAAGGCGTTATACAAGGATCGCTTGGCTAATCAAAAAAGTAACAAACGAAACGAAAAGATAGCTATGATCCTATCTCAATGCTATTTAAAAATGGCGGATGGATTAGCAAAAGGGCAGGATTACATCAAGGGGGATAGAACTTGTAAGGCGTATGTTAGAATGAGCGTATATAGAATGCACCCTCCTTCATTTCTTATCACCCGTGATCTAGAGCCTGTGTTATTCATTGCTCCAAAGACTGATGGAGAACCCAACTGGGATGGACCTCCCAAAGGAGATAAAACAAAACTCATCAAGTGTTATAGGGTGTTTGCCCGAAATCTCGCCAAAAATCACAGCTATGCCCCACTGGATAAGACAACAGCAAAAGAATGCAAAAAACAGATGGATGCTGGTCTAGCACCTAGTCTTCGCTAGAAGCTAGAATTTCCCCATTGCCACACAATACGCCCTTGGGCATCTCTGTTGACTTTTTCTAACACGGGGCATTGCACGCTCTGACATATAGAGCTCCTGCTCTTGGCATTTTTCATCTTACTTGTGTTGAGGCTATCGCTGGTAGCATGTGCGAGGCGATCTTGCTGGGTGAGAAAAGCCATGAGGTTTGATTGCATCGCCATTGTCTTATTCAAAAACAAAAGCTGGTTAGTGATCTCTCTTAAATACTGGAGGGTGAGAGTTCTGATTTTTTGGTTATAGTCTGCAAGAACTTGAGATTGGGCATCCTTGTCTTGAGCACCAACTAAAGCTTCTTGAAATTCCTTAGTGGTTTGATCCAAATCGTTAGAAAGCTTGTCTTTATTAAGCAAGATAGGCTCACAAGTGTGGGTTTCTGGATTTTCTCTACAATACTGGATTTTTTGTGGGTTGTCATTGGCATTTTTATCAGTTACGCCTAATTCTGCTCTGAGTGTATCTAATCTTGCCATCAAAGGTTGGATTTTTAGCTGCAGGGCGTTTTCCTCTTTGATTTTTTGTTGTAACCGGTTATAGGCCTTTTGCAAGCGTATCTGATTGACTTTTTGCCAATCCCCTCTAAGAATTGCCTTAGATTCCTCTATGGGTGAGATTATCATATGCCAACTCATCCTCCTTCTCATTGAGGGTTTCGCACAACATCACCCCTAAAGCCGCTCCGCTCAATTCCCCCTCCAAGCCTTGCAAATTAGAATAAGTGCTTTCACTTAATTGTTTAATGAGAGCCTGTGCATCTTTGATCAAGGCTGTTTGTTTCCCAGCTTGAGAGATAGCTGCGCTCAAATTATGAAAGTCTAGGACTTTGTTATGAGTGAGCTTACTCATATCTAGCCATGGACATTTTCTCTCTAAATACTTGTCTCTTAATTTATCTCTAATATCAAAATTTTGCACCGCCTGTTTTAAATCTTCATAGTTAGCTTGGATACTGGCTATCTGACTTTTAAATTGTTCTAAGAGTCTCATAGGATTAGCAATCGTAATAGCACTCCCACTAATCAAAGCATTTGCCCTATTCATCAGGTTATTAACCCTGTTCAACTGGGCAATTTGCTCTTGAGCTTTAGAAATCATTTCCTCATACTTTCTAAGCCCATCTACCATTTTGCCTATCATGGTGGTTTGTTGGCTGTTAGAAGTAGCTAGGTGAGCATTAGCCTCTGCATCATAGGTTAGCATACCAGTAGCTAGGGCACTAGACACGCCCAGAGTGCTAGATAAGATGAGAGATAGGAAAGGTCTACTTGACATAACTCTCCTTTCTTGCATTATACACGCCCACCCTTAAATGTGGCATATTTAGGTCTGAGAATTTCTAAGGTAAACCTTAATCAAAACTTAAAAAATTGCGCGTCGCTCTTAAAACCTTAAGAAAAACTTAATTATGAGGTTTCTCTTGATCGCTTCCCCGCAAATCTCACTATGCCAAGTTCTTTTGCCTCAGCAAGCAATACTAGTCAATGAACTCTTAGGTTTACTACAACAAAATCGCCCTGCAACCATAAAAGCACGCTCCCGTGTTCTACACCTACACAATCCTGCACTTTATTGCTAGACATCACTACAACCATCCATGCTGTGTTTTTCGCGATTATGCAGCTAACCACTAAAGAGAACACCACCTACCTACAACCTACAACACTCTAACACGCAACAGCACTCACTCCTCCCTCGCCATGTCTACATTACTTTTTTTAAGAAAACTTTTAAATTTTAAAAAGAAAAACATGCCAATCCATTCTCTTTTCAAAACAACAGAATCTGCACCGGAATTAGTTCCTCCACTGACATGCCATGTCCAAAGAATTTTAAGAAAATTTTAAAAAAATCCGCTCTCATGTCTAATTCACATGTTCATGTCAATAGGTAGGAAAGAGCTAAAGCTCTTTCCCTTATTAAGATTTATAATTGGTTGGAAAAATCTTTCCATCTTTCATTTAAAGTCCCTACACAGCGTATCTTAGAACCTTAGAGATTTATTAATTTTGCTGGTCTGTAGGCTGGTCTGTAGCTAGTTAGTTCTAATCTCTATAAGAGCTCAAAGCTAAAAAATCCACTGCAAGTTCCATTCTTACATGTCCTGACTAACTTAAACCAATCAAGGAGAAGAGAAAAATGGAAAAAATGGAAAACGAGCTCTTGCCTTTGAGTCGCACACAAAGAGAGCTCTTTGAAAATATCAAGGCATTTTTACACTACAAAATCAAAAACTTTACACCGGTACAGGCTTTAAAAGATGTGGCTAAGGTGCTCTGCTACCAAGAGGAGATTTTAAAATGCCCAAACATCAGCGCGCTAGAGCGTCTCTGCCACGCACTCTATAATCAAGGCATCAACCATATCTTAATGATGCGGGTTTTGTTTTTGTTCTTTGTTCACTTCAAAACCCAGATCAAACTAAAAAGCTTTAAAAGCCTTACTGAGGAGCAAGTAATTAGCTTTCTCTTTGAACTAGCCCAAACTAGAAAACCTAGCTCTATGGCTAAGTATGTGATGTATCTGAGGCAATTTTTTAACTATTTGGATAGAAAACGCGGGTATCACTTTGACTTCTCTCTTAAAAACCTTGCCTTTGCTAAAACAACACAAACTCTGCCCAAACACTTAAACGCACAAGACTTAAAAGCCTTTATCAAGACCCTTTTAAACTACCAAGCACGCTCTAGTTATGAAAAACGCAACAAGTGTATTCTCTTGCTTGTGATCTTAGGTGGTTTGCGCAAATCTGAAGTTTTAAACCTTGAGCTCAAGAACATTAAGCCTGAAGAGCAAAATTACTCCATTCTTGTGATGGGCAAGAACAGGAAAGAGAGAAAGGCTTATATCAGAAAATCTATCCTAGAACAAGCTCTGCATGATTGGATCAGTGATGCTAAAAGACTCCAACACTTCAATGGGGTATTTCTTTTCAAAAAAGCCACACTATCCCAAAGAACATGCCAACTCAAAAACTTCATCGCTAAGATTTTTAAACTTTCCAATATCAAGCACTCCCAAGCATATGGCACAGGTCTGCATCTTTTTAGACATAGTTTTGCTACCCTTATCTACCAAGAGACGCAGGACTTAGTTTTAACTAGCAGAGCTCTAGGGCATAACTCCCTACTCTCTACCAAAATCTACATCCACACTACCCAAGAGCACAATAAAAAAGTTGCCTGTGTGTTTGACACACTTTTAAACAAACAATAATGCAAGAGGATGAAAATTCGCTTTCTCTTAAATCTTTGCCTTTAGCTAGAGCCACCCGCTTTAGCTATAGAAGCGTTAATGAGCAGGCTAAGTTATACCGGCTAGCACACAGCTTAAAACAGAAAAGATAACTAGCACAATTCTATACTGAGCTCTAACAGCCAAAGTTTTCTATTAGTTCTCTCACCTGTTAATTCTTAGAGGTGTTACTCATGAATTCTTCTAAAATTTTTCTGTTAGTTCTCTTGGTTAGTAATAAGAGTTCTTGTATGGGTTAACACCTCAGTTTTTTTGGGTTTAAGAGCCTTCAGCAGAAATCCCACCCGTCTTTAGCGGGTGGGTGATTCACCAGCAAGTTCTCATAGGCATCTCTGGCCACTCACATCTTAGCAAAGGCGGAGTTCATAGAACAGTCCTTACAAATTTCTTATAAGTTCTAAAATCTATTCACCGTGAGTTCTTGCCATTTGCTACAAGTTCAAACACTATGCACCTCCAGTTAATTCTTAAGATGTTACCCATGAGTTCTTTTAAATTTTCCGACAAGTTCTAAAATCTCTTTTTCTTTTAGTTCCCTTAGAAATCAAACAACCTTGAGTAGAATACTAATAGTAAGAGCTCTTGTATGCAAACAAAAAAACGCTAAAATTCTTCCCTTATTCAAGCGCAATCGCCTCCAAAACTTTATACAACTCAAAACCAGTAACTCTGTGCGCCCACTCCAAAGACCCTCTCAAACCACAAATGGGCACACTACAAAAAATTTTGCTTTAAACAGCGTTGAGTTTATTGGATTGGTGGTATCATCTACTCAAAAACCTTTATCTATCTCTAGCTTTGATTTGTTGCCTTATAACGCTTTCACCACTACAAGCACAAAAAACCTTGAGCCAAGACTGCTCTTTTCACAAGAAATTTTTCTCTCCATGATCTCAAAAATTTTTGCAGAAATTTTTGCAACGAGCCTTGCACATGAAACTCAAAAATTTTTCAACACCAAAGCTCTAAAAACACCTAAAAAGTGTTAGATCAACAAAAAACGCGTGAAAATCCCGCTATACAGGGGCTTAAAGCCACAAAGTGATCTACCACTTTGTGTTATCCTGCACGCTTTAAAACTTCCCTTATTTTTATCCTCTCTTTTATCTCAAATTTTTCAAAAATTTTTTAGCTACAATTGAGCCAAAAAGAGCAGGAAAAATAAGGGAAAAATTTTTGGATAGCAAGATCAAAGATACACCACTAGATTACAAGCCCAATTTAGACTGGATAGATGAGATTGTTAGACCCAAGAGAGCTAGACCCAATACAGACACTTATAATGCCAAACTTTTAATCCGTTTAAATAACTTTGCACAGAGTGGTGCGCCCTCTAAGTTTGCTTGCGATGAGACAAAGACTCCTGTGGTGATCAAAAACATTGGACAGATGAAGCACGCGCACTTAAGAAATGCTCTAGGATATGCGCTCAAAAACACAGACAGCAAACTAGCCTATACCCAGTGGTTTGATCAAAATAAATTAGAGGATATTTTAGAGGAGTGGAAACGGGACTTTGATGTGCTCAAAGACTGCAATGAGGCGATGCATCTAGTCTTTTCTCTTAAAGAAAAACCCGATGAGCTTGTGATGCATGGATTGCTCCACGCTACTTTTGAAACGCTTAGAACTTGTATGCCTGATTATAAGTTTGCCTTAGTGCCTCACTCTCACCAACAACACGCCCACATCCATTGCTTCATCAACAAGACTAACCAAATCACTAGAAAGAGATTACGCTTTGCTAAGCGCACAGATTGCAAAGAATTTTTCCACGATTTGAGAGAAGAATTTAGTTATCGTATCAATGCGTATTTAAAAACCCCTGAGCACTTATATACCAACCAGCCTAGCCTAAAAGTCCTAGATAATCTAAAAGAGCGCTTGCGCACCATCAGAGAGGAAGAAAAGCAAGCAGAAAAAGATTTTTCTAGCCAGCAAGAACACTACAACCAGCAGACTAAAAAACTACTAGACATGGGTTATCAAGCTATAGAGCGCCAACACAAAAGGCATTCAGAACAAAAAGAAGCTCTCAAGGCTTGGCAAGACTACACAGATGTGCTTTTTGAAAAACAAACCAGAGGCTTTACGCTTTTGCAAAAAAAGCAAGCTATCTATGAGCAATACCAACACCTAGACAAGCGCTATCTAGACAAAAAGACTTTGATGTGTATCTCTGAGCTCAAAAGTCAAATAGAAATGCAGCGCACCACCCAAGAGAGAAACTTCATCAACCCTAACTTCTTAGATCACATCGCTCAAGCTCTAAACCACCAAAAACCCACGCTTAAAAATCTCAAGCGCCACTTTTATAAACTCAACACTTTAGAGCACATCATCCCACAGCTCAAAGAAGCCAGCTCCAGTGCTAAAGACAAACAACTAGCCATTATCCATAGCAACCAACAAACACTGCTCAACATTGCTAATGAACGCCTAGCTTTCTTGGTGCAACGCTTCGATGCTCTCCAACAAGAGAAAGAAGACTTAGATCATATCTGGAATGAATGGGCACAACAGCTCAAACAAGCCACAACCCAAAAAGAACAAGAAAACCTGTTGCTTAGCCAAGACTTAATCAAAAACAACCGCTCTCTGGCACGCACAAGCAAAAGCCTATCTTGCATTGCTAGAGAAATACTCAGCGCCAATCGTTTTTTAAACAACCATGCTAAAGATTTACCATTCATCTTGCAAGATGCTAAGCAACTCTTGCAAAAACTCAAAACAGAACGGGGAAAAGCTTCCAACCCAACCATGGCTAAACGCCAACAATGGCAAACACAGAGTGGCAGCACGCTTAAATCTAATGTTGATCTAGACCAGCCATACCAAGCGGTTGCTACACAACAAGGATTAGCTACTACAGAGAACTCTCAAGAGACTATGTTGCATACGATGATGCAGATGATGCAAGAACAACAAAAAACAATCCAAACAATGGCTCAAGACATAGCAGAGTTCAGGCAACAGCAGCAACGCACCCAATATCAAGAGCTCCAAGACCAACCACAACAACTACATGAACCTAGTGAAGTCTCAGTTACAAAAAAGGGCAAAGGACGCTAACTAGGGAAAAAAGGTGAAAAATTGTGTTATACTTAGCCGTGATTTTAGTTTGAGACTTAGAGGTGGCTGAAAAGTTCCATTCTCACATGAACCAAATATCTCATTGTCACAACTTAGGTACATCACTTGAGCAAGACTACCCAAGAGTAACGCGCGTCCGTGTATAGTCCTCATAGAGAAGCCAATCGTAAAATTGAGATGTTTAAAGGTTTTGTGTTCTTTTAGGGGTATTTACTTTTAGGAAGGATAGGATAAAACAGCTAAACATTGAGCAATCTTTTAGGGGAATTAAAATTTAATCTTAAAAAGAGGGCATGTCAACCTTTCACTTTTAAAACCCCTACAAACTCTCTTGTAACTGGCAAAGTACTCTAGTGTTTTTATTATGGCTATCATACACCCAATGCTTATCAAAAGCGTGCTTAGCCCCTGAGTTGCCATTTATATCTAGCAGGTAAAAATGGTTTTTATCCTTACGTTTTTGTTGCATCTGCTGCATGATACTGTTATCTAGTTCTCCAAAATAGCCATCAGAAATAACTAGCAAATCTGCTTTTTTGTAATTTTCCCTTTGCATCATCTGCAAACCCTCGTGTAAAGCCGGCAGTACATCTGTACCGCCCCCAAAACTCATGGTTAAAAAGTGATTAAGGCGCGCTATCCCTCCGGCTTTACTTAAATCCATCGCGCTAGTTTGGGTGCTAAAGTTAATCAGATAACACCCCCGCTTCTCTCTTTTAGCCCGTGAGGCTAAAGCAAGCGTGATAGCCTTAGCTGTGATCTCAGGCGCGCCATTCATTGAGCCACTTGTATCTACACAAATAATAATAGGCCCTCTTTGTTCCTCTTGTTTTTCTATCTCTTTTTGCAACTCAATCTCTACCTCCTCTATGCCCTCTAACTGCTTTTGTACAAACCCTTGTTTTTCAAAGCAAAAAAGCTGTTTGGTGATGTATTTTAGATCAAAGAGCAATTCCAGATCGGGATCGTTAAGCAAAGTCAATTCTGTCAGGGCTGTAATTAGTTTCATGTTCTTTGAAGTATCTACGCCATTCACTCAGTTTGCTAAGCCACTTGTAGATCCCAGCTAGGCGCACTTCAGCCCCGCGCGTCTCATGCAAGATATGTAAAACAAGAGTGGGCGCTATTTCATGGCGGCATTGATCAATAAATGTTAGTAGGCGGTGTTTTTCCTCAAAAGTAAAATGCCTTTTTGTAATATCAAAGCCCGCTATTTCTTTGCGTACATAAGCCTCTACCTTCTTAATCTCATTGTTTCTAGGATTATAAGGGTTGTAGGCCGCGCGTGTTATTCGCGTATAGTGTTTGCTAGTATCTACCCCATACAAGTGCCAGTAATCGGGGATTACTTCTAAGTTTTCATCATGTGGCGTTTGCATAGGAGAACAATACAGATGGTATTAGAATTACACCTTCCAGAGAACTTTAGTTTACTAGCAATAAAGGAGCTAGTACAGGGCATAAAAAAAGTTTGCCAAGAGTTAGAATCCAGATTGTAGGTGGGAATACTATTGTTTCTAAAAGTTTGAATTTAGCAGTAAACCTTTTAGCTAGCAGTGCAAACCCTTCTTGTGGCAAAAAAGCAGATGGTGGAGTTAACTAGATATACCAAAGGGCTAATAAGCAGAGCTCCTGCCAAATTAGCCTAGCGGACATAACGGCTCTATTAGCTGATCTCACAAAAAACCAGTTAGTAACCAGCATGGTGGAAACAGTAATACAACAAAAATTGCATGCCCTTAGTCTATACACTTTATAGAATTTTATAAGATTTTATGTGATTTTGTAGGTTTGTAAGAGCGGTTTGGGTGTGGTGAGCTCTGCTATCTTTGTAATACCGCCTATTTAGCGCCCCCTGCTAGCGTTATTTTCTTGAGGTTTTTTCTGGCACGCCACACGCTCACCACTTTTTAATTTTAGCCTATTATACTCAAGTTATCTAAGCTTAAGACTATAATACTTAAACCCCTATTTAAGCCCCATTTAAGCTAGCCCTTTTTCCTTTCTTGACCTTAACTTTGACTCGTGCGGGAGCGGTGGTTTTAGTAGTAGCTTAGTGTGCAAGAGCTCTTGATCACCTTTAGAGCTCTCACACACCTTTAAACCCGCGCAAAATAGGCATTTCTTAGGCGGTGTGGAGCTCCGGGCTAACCAACATCGCTTTCTTGTGTGGGGCTAATAAGTTCTTTTAGCTCTTCTTCTGCCTCTTGCTCCTCTGTAGCGGGGGCATTAGCAATTTCTAGTAATTCCTCCGTGCTCATCTCGGTGTAGTCGTTTTTGATTTCTTGTACTTTTAATGTCCCAACATTCCAACATGTGCCTACTTTAGCCTCCGGAGCGTGGCCTTATCCTCGCCCATGTGGTGAAGTGTATGTTTCTATGCCTGCTATTTCCACCACCTAGTCCCGCATTTTTTCCTCCCACATACCTTTTATTTTAAAAATCCCACTAGAAGAAATTTTACATGTAAAACTTTGTTAAGACGGGGTTAAAGCCCTCATGGGTAAGCCTAATTTGCATTAGCCTATTGGCTAAAAACAGCCCTACGCTTGAAAGAGGGGGTAATTGCCACCTATGAGCAAATGCAAAATCTAGGGTCTGATTGTGTGGTGGTGGAAAAAATGCAAGAAAAAGTATACCCTACTAGTATTAGACTTGGTAATTTGAAAGATTTTTATCACTAATTAGATTTTGCGCGCAATTAAGAGTCCAAAATTAACCCATTTAAATAGCACCTCTACAGTTTTAAAGCCGGCTTGCTCAAGCAAGGCTATGTTTTCTTGCAAACTGTAGGGTACAAGTACATTTTCCAAAGCTTCGCGCTTAAAACTAATTTCATTAAGGCTATAACCCTGAGCTTGTTTATAAAGATAGTAGAGGGCGATCATTTGTTTATCTAAGATACGATCTAAACTCATCATCTTTTCGGCCACGACGACTACACCCCCGGGTTTGAGGTTTTCAAAAACACGACTCATTAGGCTCTGGCGCTGCAGTGGTCTAATAAATTGCAAAGTGTAGAGTAGTGCTATTGCTCCTGCCTCCTCTAAATTTGTCTGCAAAATATCCTCACAGCGCCAAGAAATGCAAAAATGCACGCATTTTTCTTGAGCCTTTTTAAGCATGGCCTGTGCGTTGTCTACGCCCACTAAGGGGGTTTGTGGATCTACTTTGGAAGCAAGGGTGGCTAAAAAATTACCCGTAGCACAGCCCAGATCGTAAACAACTCCGTTTAAATCCTGTGCTACAAAGTGGCTAGCTAGTTTAAGGGTTTCTTCATAGTAGGGGATAGAGCGCTCTAACATGTCATCAAAGACAGAGGCCACCTCTGCATCAAATTCAAAACGCTTAGGTAGAGCGCTACTAAAGAGAGTATCTTTCAAAGTTTAGCTAAACCAAAAACTGGAGAACTAG
This sequence comes from Helicobacter suis HS1, assembly GCF_026000295.1. NCBI lineage: Bacteria > Pseudomonadati > Campylobacterota > Epsilonproteobacteria > Campylobacterales > Helicobacteraceae > Helicobacter > Helicobacter suis. The sequence continues at coordinate 365,701 of NZ_AP026769.1, forward strand.
GGCTAGCATAGGCTTTTTTAGGGATACGACCGGCTAAATAACTTTTACGGCCAGCCAGTACAGCAAATTTCATGCTCTCAGCCATTAAAACCGGATTTTGGGCTAGTGCAATGGCTGAGTTAGTTAACACTCCATCAGCTCCAAGTTCCATAGCAATACTCGCATCTGAAGCACAGCCCACCCCCGCATCAACAATTACAGGTACGCTCACAGTCTCTTTAATAAAGCCAATGTTATAGCGGTTTTGAATCCCAAGACCACTCCCAATAGGCGAGGCTAAAGGCATGATCGCACTAGCACCGGCCTCCTCTAGTTTTTTAGCCATAATTGGATCATCATTGGTATAAGCTAGCACACAAAAACCCTCTTTGGCTAAAGTTTCACAGGCGCTTAAAGTTTCTATCACATCAGGATAGAGTGTTCTCTCATCACCAATAATTTCAAGCTTAATAAAAGTAATACCTGTAGCTTCTTTAACAAGGCGAAAAAGGGCAAGCGCTTCTTTAGCGCTGTGGCAGCCGGCTGAATTGGGTAAAAAGCTAATATTGGTGTCTTTGAAGGTGTCTAGTAGATTCTCGCTACTTGAATCGGTGATATTAACCCGTCTAACCGCAACGGTTAGCATTTCTGCCCCGCTAGCTAGAGTGGCCTCTTTAGTGGTGGCAAAGTCTTTATACTTGCCACTGCCCACGATAAGGCGAGAGGAAAAAGTTTGAGAACCGATGATGAGCGGATCGTGCATCACTAGGCTTTCTTATGCACAATTTGGTTGATGTAGTAGTCTACAGAACCCATTCCCTCTTTTTTAGCCCATTCCAAACATTGAGAAACAAAGGCCCAGTTAACATGGTGGTAGAATTTATCCAGATAGACCGGGCGGGCGTTTTTGTGATCAATATAGTAAGCATGTTCCCATACATCTACTACCAGAAGGGGGACTTTTTTATCCGTTACGGGGGTGTGGGCGTTGCTGGTTTGCACAATTTCAACTTTGCCATTAGTGGGGTTATAAACCGCCCAGTTCCAACCAGAGCCAAAAAGAGTCGTTGCGCTTTTAATAAAGGCTTCTTTAAAGGCTTCTAAAGAGCCATAATCGTGTTCTAAGGCACTTTTAAGTTCATCAGTCATTTCTGTAGCTTTAGGGCTTAAGCAATCCCAGTAAAAATCGTGGTTATAGATTTGGGCTGCGTTGTTAAAAACACCTCCGCTAGCCTTATTAATGATGCTAAAGAGATCGCTATCTTTGAATTCCCCCTCTTTAGTGAGGTTGTTAAGATTGTTGACATAACCTTGATGGTGTTTGCCATGGTGGAAATCAAAGGCCACAGGGCTTAAAAAATCTCCCATGCTATCTTTGCTGTAGGGCAAATCTCTTAAAACAAACATGCATACTCCTTATTCAAAAATGGAAAGTTATTATAATCACTTTAGCTACATTTTTGATAAATAGGAGATTCAAGACTCTAAAAGCTTATCAAGCAAAAGAGAAGTTTGTTCTTGAAAAATTAAAATAGGGTCTTTGAGAGTGGAATTTAGGTAGTCAATGTAGGGCTTACTGGTTTGGTAATAAGAACGGGCATCAGGCATGTTGATAGTGATTTGATAATCTAGCTTATGGGTGCTAAGATAGTATTGGTTGAGCAATAAATCATTGATCATGCCTAGTTTACTTGGGCTAATGAGCAAAATCTTAGAACGCAAGGCAAGAGCTAGATCGATAATTTTAACCTTTTCATCTAAGGGCACTAATAACCCCCCCACTCCCTCAACAATTAAAAGATCACAACGCTCTTGCAAAGCTTTTAACTTCTTCTCAATTTGTTTAAAATCAATGGGTGGGAGGTGTGGCTCAAAGCGCGCAGCCACAAAAGGACTAGCCGGTAAAACATAGCGGTAAAAACTAATATCTTCCATGCGGAGATTTTCATCTACATGGAGATTTTCCTCTAAAAATAAACCCCCATCTCCTAAGCCTCCTTGTTGCACGCCACTTTCAATGGGTTTTGCTAAGAGTGTTTTAATCCCCTTTTCATTATAAAGTTTAGCCATTTGCTTAGCTAAGGTTGTCTTTCCCACTCCCGTATTAGTTGCGCTCACAAAAATAGAACGGTACATGACTTAATCCTTGCAGTGGTGTAGGCATTATTATAAACCACGAACTCCAATAACGATACTTTTAAGTTTAACTTTTTTATAATTAACGCGCATAAAATGCTGTAAGGATTGGCCATGCTTAGAGTGCTTTTTGGAATCAGCGATACACAGGAGTGTAGAAGCGGTGTAGATGCGGCGATTAGATTATTCTCTAGAATCAAGGGCGTGCACTTTACGCTAGTGCATGTAAGTCCAGAGGTGTTAATTTATCCGGAGAGTGGAATCATGAATTATAGCCAAACAGAAGTCGTAGCCAATGAGCAATCTAGTAAACTCATTGAAGAATTTACACAACTCTTTACCCAACAACAAATTGCCTGCGAAGCGGTTTTAAAAATGGGTAATCCGGTAGATGTGGTGTTGGAGATGGCCCCCGGCTTTGATCTCTTAGTAATTGGAGCTAGCGAATCCTCTATGTTTTATAAACTTTTTGGATCGCATCAGAATAGTTTTATTGATAACTCGCCTATTCCTGTTTTGGTGGCTAAGTAATGCCACCCATTACAACTAGACTTAATCGTCTCCTTAATGCTGCTTTGGCTTTGGCTACTAAATTATCCCACCGCTACATCACTCCCGAACATGTCCTTTTTATCATGCTCAATGATAAAGAGATACAAGGGTTTTTAAGGCATTTAGATATTGACATCACAGAAGCCAAGCAGTTAGCCCAAAATTACCTAGTTGAGCATGTCTCTACCTATGAAAATGCTTTAGAAGGCCATGGCAAGATTCCAACTAATGATGAACAACTTGCTAAGCTCTTTCAGAGTCTAAGCCGTTATGCTAAAGAAATGCCCTACAAGGTTTTAGATGTACAGGATTTACTCTGGCTCATGGTAGAAAAAATCCCATGCTATGCTACTGATATTATTAAATCCTACGGGGTAGATGGCCCTAAGATTTTAGAACAACCTCCCCTTGCCTTTTCTAAAGAAAAAACCTCTGCGCTTAAAAAATTTGCTAGAAATTTAAATGCTTTAGCCGCAGATCACGCCATTGATCCGGTATCCCATCGCGATGCTGAAATCCAAAAAGTAATTGAAGTTTTGGGTCGGCGTAAGAAAAATAACCCTTTGTTGGTGGGTGAACCGGGTGTGGGAAAAACCGCCATTGCTGAGGGGTTGGCTCTCAAGATTGTAGAGCGCAATGTGCCTAAATTTTTATACGATTATCGTATCTATGCGCTAGATTTAAGTGGCATGGTAGCGGGGACAAAATACCGCGGGGAATTTGAAAAACGACTCAAAAAAACCCTAAAAGAATTGCAAAAAAACCCCAAAAATATTCTTTTTATTGATGAAATCCACACAGTTTTAGGCTCTGGAGCTTCTAGTGCTGGATCATTAGACGGGGCTAATATTTTAAAGCCCATGCTAGCTGATGGGAGTTTAAGTTGTATCGGAGCCACTACCTTTGATGAGTTTAGAGCGGTGTTTGAAAAAGACAAAGCTTTTTGCCGCCGTTTTAGTAAGATTGATATTTTAGAGCCCTCTAAACAAGATTGTTACGCGATTTTAGACGATCTCTCTGGCTATTATGAAAAACACCATAAGGTACACTACACCAAAGAGGCGCTAAAGGCATGTGTGGATCTTTCTGTGCGCTATTTGCATGAAAATTTTCTTCCGGATAAGGCTATTGATCTAATGGACATGGCAGGTTCTTTTAAAAAGATTTATGCCCCGGGTAGTAATACCCCCACTATCTCTAAAAATGATATTGAAAATGTGCTTTCCTTTAAAATTGATATTCCAAAATCTCATATCAGTTTTGAGAAGAAAAACCATTTAAAAAACCTAGAGGAACAGATTAAAAAAGAGGTTTTTGCCCAAGAGATAGCCATTTCTAAACTAGTCAGCGCTATTAAAATCCATGCCTCCGGTCTTATTGCTACAAAAAAACCTGTGGCTAGTTTTTTATTTGTAGGGCCTAGTGGGGTGGGTAAAACAGAATTAGCCAAAGTCCTAGCCAAACATATGCATTTGCATTTAGAACGGTTTGATATGAGCGAATACAAAGAAGCCCATAGCATTTCTAAGCTTATCGGCGCACCTTCGGGTTATGTGGGCTTTGAGCAGGGCGGGCTTTTGATCAATGCGATTAGAAAACACCCCCGTTGTGTGCTTTTGCTTGATGAAATTGAAAAAGCCCACCCCAATATTTACGATTTACTCTTGCAGATTACAGATAATGCTAGCCTCACAGATAATAGCGGTAAAAAAGGAGATTTTAGCCACGCTATTTTGATTTTAACTTCCAACGCAGGCAGTGATGCATTAGGGCAAATGGGCTTTTTAGAAGATCACACCCACAAATACCAAAAAGCTCTTAAAGAATTACTCAGTCCAGAGTTGCGCTCCAGATTAGATGCTATTCTGACTTTTAAACCTCTTAGTTTAGAGAATTTAGAAAGCATTGTGCAAAAAGAATGCAAAAAATTAGAGGCGCTTTTAACCCCTAGAAATGTCAGTTTATCTTTAGAAAAACAGGCTATCACGCACTTGGCCAATTTATGTTTAAAAGACCCATTGGGCGCGCGGGTGGTGGAAAAATTAGTGCATACACATATCAAAGTCCCGCTTAGCGATGCGATTTTATTTGGTGAACTCAAAGATGGAGGGAGTGCTAGGGTTATCTTGCGTAACCAAAATATCCAAGTTGTATCCACCCCTCTTTCGCGCAAGATTCGCAAGAAAACCACCCCAACATCTTAAGGAAAGGGATGGTAGAAGTTTTGTATAGCAAGATCCACCGCGCTGTGGTTACAGATGCTAATCTCAATTATCAAGGATCAATCACCATTGGTAAGCGCTTAGTGGAGTTAGCTAAATTAGCCCCTTGGATGAAAGTAGATGTACTTAATGTCAATAATGGGATGCGCTTTAGTACCTATGTGATTGTGGGGGAAAAGGATTATGAAGTTTGTATCAATGGAGCGGCTAGCCGTTTGGTTCAGATAGAGGATTTAGTGATTATCATCGCCTATATTTCTATCCCTTTTGAACGCCTTAACACCCACAAGCCCCATATTGTGTTTCTCGGGGCTAACAATATCCCTAAGGAAGATTCATGTTAGATTTTAGCCAGTTTGGCGGACTTCTCTCTAGTTTACAAGAACAGATTAAAGACATGGAGGAGAAGAATAAAAATACAGAATTTAGCGCCAAAAGTGGGGGAGGGCTTGTAAAAATTAAACTTAATGGAGCGGGTGAATTATTAGATATTCAGATTGATGATAGTCTATTAGAGGATAAAGAAGCCTTGCAGATTTATCTAATGAGTGCGATTAATGAGGCGTATAAAAATATGGAAGAGGGGCGCAAAAACGCAACTCTTGGTATGCTAGGTGGTTTAAACCCCTTTGCTAAGTAAGTATTTTTTTTTACTCCTATGGGCTAGTTCTCTTTATGCCTATAATTTTTCTCATTGCCAAGAATACTATAAACTAGCTAGCCGTCCGGGTAGTATATCTTTATTCTGGGAGGGAAAACAAGTGGCCTTTGTACATGGCAGTGTACCCAAAGGGGTTAAAATTCTTAAAGCCGATCCTTTTGTTGGTTTTTATCTCATTAAAGCCCCCCCTACTAAATTTGCCTACAGCCTCTTAGATATTAATGAGCAAGCTTATAAACACCCACTGGCCAGTATAGGAAGCCATGACGCAAGACCCGGGAGTATCCTAGCGCGCCAACGGGGTTTTTTAACTTATGCTAGATTTTCTGCTCCCATGCCAGCTAATGCTGTGGTGAGTAATATCTGCTATCAAATTTATGGAATAGGGGTGGGGAATAGAGAAAACGCCTTTATAGAGAGTGGCTATATCAAACGCTTTTTATCCCAAAATAGCCCTTATTATGGAGATATTGGCGTGCGGGTAAAAGAGCAAGGAGGGGTTATGGTGGAGAGTGTGGATCCTTTTTTTACTAATAATCCTTTTTTAGAAAAAGATGTGATCATAAAAATTAACAACCAGTCTATCACTAGTACCGGCCATTTTGAATGGCTAGTGAGTAATCTCCCTTTTAAACGGGTAATTAGTGTCCAAATTCGCCGCAGGGGGCAATTACAAACCCTAACCGTACGGGTAGATAAGCGCTATGGGGGTTTTTTACTCCCCGATAGTTTTTTAGAGCGTTTTGTTAAAATCAACGAGCATTTTGTGATCACGGCTCTACACAAAAACAGACCACAAGCTCTTAGAAATTTACACCTTGGCGATCAAATCCTTTGGATTAACCGCAAGCCCATTGCCTCCTCTAGCGCTAATTTCACCCAAAAACTACGCGCTTTGCGCCAAGCTTTTAGCCATGCCTACATGCAAGGGCGGATTGAAATGTTGATTCTAAGAAAGGGTTTTGAATTCTATGTCCGCCTCTAAATTACGCGCTTATGAAAACCTTTGCCAAGACTTTGAGGTGTATTTAAAACATGCAAAACCTAAACTAAAGAGTTTCCACCCCACTTTTGAACAAGCCTTTTGGGAAATGCTTTTAAATGGGGGGAAGCGTTTTAGACCAAAATTACTTTTAGCGGTGCTTAGTTCTTTTATGCGTTCTCATCTGATGATTAAAAATGCCTTCCCCATAGCGCTAGCCTTAGAAGTTTTACACACCTATTCACTTATCCATGACGATTTACCTTGTATGGATAATGCACCCTTACGCCGCTACCACCCTACTTTACATGTAAGCTATGGTGTAACAGTAGCAACTTTAGTAGGCGATGGGCTAAATACCTATGCCTTTGAACTCCTCTCTAGCGCGAGATTACCAAATGCATTAAAAGTCTCTTTAATTAGCACTCTAGCCCATTGTGGCGGGGTTTTTGGCATGGTGCTAGGTCAGGCTATAGATTGTTATTTTGAGCATAAACCCCTTCTAAGAGAACAACTAGAAATTCTACACACCCTAAAAACGGCTAAACTCATTGCCGCTAGTCTTAAAATGGGCGCGCTTATTGCTAAGAAATATGCCCGCACCCCTACTAATTTACCCACCACTCTTTTTAATTTTGGGCTTAAACTTGGGTTATTCTTTCAGGTACGCGATGACATCATTGATCGCACAAAAAGCCCTGAAGAATCGGGTAAAAGCACCCAACTAGATACTTTTAAAAATAACTATGTCAATTTATTAGGCCTTAAGGGGGCACAAGATTATCTTAAAACTTTACAAACAGAATTGAAAGCCACCCTTAATACTCTCCCACCCTTGTTAGCCTTGCATTTACAAACCCTTTTAGAGAGCTTAGCATGAAACCTCTTGTCTTACTCACCAACGATGATGGGTATGAAGCTAGGGGGCTTTTGGCATTAAAAGATGCCTTAGAAGAAGTGGCAGAAGTGATGGTAGTTGCTCCCAAAAATGAAAAGTCTGCCTGCGGGCATGGAATCACCACTATGTTACCTTTGCGCATGGAACAAATAGGGCCGCAGTATTACCGGGTAGATGATGGCACACCTAGCGATTGTGTTTGTTTAGCCCTCTTTTTGAGTAAACGCCCCTTTGATTTAGTTATCTCAGGGATTAATCATGGCTCTAACATGGGCGAAGATGTACTTTATTCAGGCACAGTAGCTGGGGCTATTGAGGGTACAATTCATAATATCCCCTCTATTGCGATTTCACAGTACATCAAAGATTATAAACATTTTGCAGCCCATGACTTTAGTCTAGCTAAACAGATAGCTTGTAAACTTTTACACCTCTATCTCACACAAGGCTTTCCCTTTAAAGGGCGTAAATTTCTCAATGTGAATATCCCCTACATACAGCCCACAGAGTGCAAGGGAATTAAAATCACCCAAAAAGGAATGCGGCTTTATAAAAATAATATCCATTCTAAACAAGATCCAAAGGGCAGACAATATTGTTGGTTAGGGCCTAATTCTTTATACTGGGAAGAGCGCGATCAAGTGCTCTTGAATGATTTTAAAGCCATTGAGCAAAACTATGTTTCCATTACCCCTATCACGCTTAACATGACTAGCTATGCAGATATAAAGACTTTGGAGGGGTGGATTTGATACATTTACCCATAACCCTAGCACACATGCTAAAACTTATAGTAAAATGGGGGTTATGAAAGCAGCTTTACGCCTTTTATCATTGTTACTGCCCTTGCTTGGCTTTACCGGTTGCCACCGCTTAAATATGGGCTATTTCTCAGAGATACGGGGGGGCTATATTTTCAATGTCAGCGCCCCTATAGTTGTGGTCTATAGTCCGCAGGATATGATTAGCTCCTTTTATCTACCCCTTATCATCTATGATTTACAAGCAATAGGGTTTTATAATGTTTTTTCCATGCAAGAATACCCGCCTAGTAGAGCTAAAAATATCATCTATGTGCATGTGGTGCGCAATATTTCTGCTTTGCCTGTTTATGCCTACCACTATACCCTAATTGATCGCGCCAGACCCGATCGCTGTTACTGGCATGAAGGCCAGTTTTATTGTAGCCAAGTACCCACAGATTATTATGCGATCAATGGTTTTTCTACCTATAGTAAAATGTTAGTGGGATCGCATTTTATTTTAGATTGGTGGGATAATGTCCTTAATAAACGGGTACTTTACATTGATGGGAGCGTAACCGGCAACACTTGCGGGTATAATAGACTTTATGAAGACCTCATCCAAGATACGATTTGGCGTATTGATTTTACCCGCTCTGAGCACTACCGCTACTACCAAAAACTCCCCCTCTACCAACCCTGTTACAAGCGCTAATGCAAATCCGCCGACTCTTTTCTTTTTGTGCTAGCCATATTGTGAGGAATTGTACCTCTAGGCGCTGTGCTACTAGCATCCATGGGCACAATTACCAAGTAGAAGTTTTTGTACAAGCGCATAAACTTGATAGGGCGGGCATGGCCTTAGATTTTGGGATTTTTAAAAATGAAATCGCTAGTTTTATTGACGCCTTTGATCACGCCCACCACTTTTGGGATCAAGAACTCTTAGACTTCCAAGAGTCTATCAAGCAAATCAGTAAGCGTTATGTTAAACTTAGCTTTAATCCTAGTGCAGAAAACTACGCCTTGATGTTTCATTTCTTTTTAGACGCACTTTTACAGGCCACAGAATTACATAATGATGAAGCCGTGTGCATTTGCTCAGTGCGGGTACATGAAACAGATTATGGCTATGCCCAAAGCTTTAAAGAGGATTTAGAAAATCCGCATTTAATGCGTTTTATTTCCCTAGAAAGTGTAGAGTTTTCAGAAGGGATTTTAGAGCAAATGGCTAACCCACATTTATTAGATCAGCTTAAAGCCTATCATAAAAATATGACAAATCCATCGTCTAAAAAACCCTTTTCAAGCCCCCTTCCTTTGGAGCAAATATGCCCCTCCCACTTGTAGAAACCTTTTATAGCCTGCAAGGCGAGGGCTCTTGTGTAGGCCAACCTAGCGTGTTTATCCGTTTAGGGGGTTGTAATTTTAAATGTGTGGGTTTTGGTGTAAAAAGCATGATTGATTCAAAAGAAGTAGTGGGCTGTGATAGCGCCTATGCGGTTTATCCTAATGCTAAATGGAGTTATCTTAAAAGTGCTCAAGAACTTTTAACCCGTTTAGAGCCTCTCATTTACCCTTCTACATTGCCCCATATTGTACTTACCGGTGGCGAACCTAGTCTACACTTTAATAACCTCATTTTATTGGAAGCATTACAGGTTTTACACACAAGAGGGCACACCATTTGGGTAGAGAGCAATGGGAGCGTGTTTTTTGAGTTTAAAGCGCCTTTAAATACTTTGCATTTTACGCTAAGCCCCAAACTTGCCTTTGCACAGACTTTTAAAGATTACTCTAAACCTTTACAAAATATTTTAAACCACGCTAAAGAGATCGTGTTTAAATTTGTAGTAAAACCCCCTTTTGAGGTTTGTATTGCCCAAATTAAAGCGCTCCTAAAACCCCTACACTTTAAAAAATCACCTTTAATCTATCTGATGCCCTTAGGCGTGCAGGCACAAGAAATACTAGAGGGTTTAAAAGACCTCGCCCCTTTGTGTTTACAACACGGTTACCTCTTAAGCCAACGCCTGCACATCTTGCTTTGGGGCAATAAGCCGGGCGTTTGATGTTAGAAGCATTTCGTGCTTATATTCAAACCATTAGCCAAGAAGATGGCAAACACCAATTTAGCTTAGATAGTGTTTTAGAAATGGGGCAGGGGTTAAAAGCTATAGAATTATTGCGCGAGGCGCTTAATGCGCAAAAACAAATCATTATCGGGGGGGATTATGATTGTGATGGGATGAGTGGGACGGCTTTAGTACTCTACTTTTTTAAAGAAGTTTTGCACTACCCGCATATTAACTACATTATCCCGCAAAGAAACACCGATTGTTATGGCATGAGTGTAGAACTTTTAGAGGAATATGAAAACAAACGCCGTTTAGTGCGTACGCATTACAAAAATGGCCAACCAATTGGAGGAATAGCCCTTAATCTACACAATAGCCTTTTTATCACCATTGATAATGGCGCAACAATCCCTGACTCTGTCTGTGATTTTTTACATGCTAGAAATACACGGCTTATTTTAAGCGATCACCACCACTTTTTAGAAGATCGTATCCCTAAATGTGATGCCTTTATCCACCCTCTTTTAAACGATAACCACCCCTTTAAAGGCATCAGCGGGGCATGTGTGGGGTATTTATTCATGCTTGCTTATGCCAAACAACATAAAATCAAAATGCGCCTAGATCACCTCCAATACATGCAGGTTTTAGCAGGGATTTCTACCATAGGCGACATGATGGATGTAAGCGCGCCTTATAACCGCCAACTCTTAAAACGCATGGATAAAACCCTTAAAACCAACATGCCCGCCTCCTTGCAGGCAATCTATCAAGCTCAGAAATATAAAAACCCTTACAAACTTTCTACTTTGGCTTGGGATGTGATTCCTCTTATCAATGCAGTAGGGCGCTTTGATGGGATTTCTGGATTTTGCCATTGTAATTTGGTTGTAGATCTTCTAGCCACACAACAGGCTAACCCTGCTTATGCTGCGCTTCTAGTAGAAGCCAATGAGAAGCGTAAAATCTGCGTCCAATCGCTTAAAAAAAGCCTAGAAACCACGCAAAAAAATAAGCTAATTTATACGGGTGGGGAAGTCCCACGCGGAGTTTTAGGGGTTTTAGCCAACCAGCTTTTAGAAAATGAGGGGGTTTGTATTGCGCTATGTTGGCGCTATCAGGGGGAAAGTGTAGAGGTGTCTTTACGGGCTAAAGAAGGGGATTTGATCGTACTTTTTACGCGTTTTAAAGAAATGGGAATAGAAGTTTTAGGAGGAGGGCATAAACAGGCTTGTGGGATGGTTTTTAATAACAATGTAGATTTTAATAGGGCTTTAGAATATCTAGGAGGTTTAGATGCTCTTTAAAGTGCCTCAATTAGCCATTTTTGAAGATTCTGAATTTCTTGCTCTTTATCAGGAAGGTGAACCTTATGGGGTGGGCAATCCTGTACCTCTTTTTGAAGTCTGTGCGAGGTTAAAAAGCTGGCGCTATTTAGGCCAAGATCAAAAACACATTAGCTTTATTTTAGAGGATACTAGCGGGGTTTTGCTGTGCAAGTGGTGGTTTTATGCTAAAGAGCTTTCTTTAAAAAATGGGGAGGAACTATGTGTAGTTGGGGAGTATGATACTTTAGAAAAAGCATTAAAGTGTGTGCGTTTTTAAGCATACAAACGGGGTTAGCCGTGTTTACAATGAGTCGTTATAATTTGTTTAGTTTAAAGCGGGAGGTTTTTATGATTAAGGGTTTTGCTATGCTTGGTATTGGAAAAGTAGATATTATTGAAAAAGAATACTTAGAAACGGTGATGCCAGAGCGCAAAAAATTAGAATGTGGCCCTTTAGATGCGCTGGTGCGCCCTATTGCAGTTGCTCCCTGTACTTCAGATTTACACACCTGTTATGAAGGAGGCATTGGGGAGCGCCATAACATGTTTTTAGGGCATGAGGGTGTGGGTGAAGTGTTAGAAGTGGGGCATTTAGTTAGAGATTTTAAAGAGGGCGATAAAGTGATTATCCCAGCCATTACGCCTAATTGGAGTGCCTTAGGGTCTCAAAGAGGCTATGCCCAACATGGAGAAGCTGCGCTTTCAGGGTGGAAGTTTTCTAATTTTAAAGATGGCGTGTTTGCTGAAAAGATTCATATTAACGATGCAGATGGGAATTTAGGGCATTTGCCAGAGGGGGTAGAGGCTACTGAGGCGGTGATGTTAAGCGATATGGTAACTACAGGCTTTCACTGCGCTGAAGAGGCAAAGATTATGCCCGGAGAGAGAGTAGCTGTAATTGGACTGGGTCCAGTAGGGTTAATGGCACTAGCGGGGGCTAATTTAATGGGAGCGAGTGAAATTTATGCAATAGATTGCGTACCTTTTCGCTATGAAGTGGCGCATAAACATTATGGCGCAACCCATTACATTGACTTTACAAAAGCCCCCATGCAAGAGCAAATTTTAGAGATCACAAAAGGTGTAGGGGCAGATAAAGTTTTAATTGCAGGGGGAGGGGTGGATATTTTAAGCGATGCGTGTGCGTGTGTGGTAAATGGAGGGATTATCTCTAATGTGAATTACTTTGGAAGTGGGGATTATTTGCGCCTCTCACGCCTAGATTGGAATGTGGGCATGGGGCACAAAACTATTAAGGGCGGTTTAACCCCGGGAGGGCGTCATCGCATGGAAAAACTCGCACGGCTCTTACAAACGCAAAAATTAGATGTCAAGCCCATTATCACGCATAGATTAGAAGGTACATTTGAAGCCATCGCTCAGTCTTTAGCATGGATGAAAGATAAACCAGAAAATTTTATTAAACCTGTTGTTAGTCTTAAATGGTAAAGGTACTTGTTTTAGGTGCGGGATATGCATCGCTGGCATTTATTAAGGCTTTGCCCAAGAGGCTTTTAAAGACTTGTCATTTTACGCTTATTTCTCAAAGCTCCCAGCATTATTTTAGCGTGCTTTTACATGAAGTGCTAGCAGGGATTAAGGGGCAATATACTTTAGAACTTAGCGCCATTCTCCCCCCTGAGGTGGAGTTTATCCAAGATTGTGTACTAGAAATCCAAGAGGGAAAAGTGCTAGGAGAGCGCGCTAGTTATGCCTATGATAAACTGGTTGTTGGGCTAGGTTTTCATAGCGATAGTTTTAAAATACCGGGTGTAGAAACACACGCACACAGTCTAGTTAACTTTGCAGGTGCACAGGCCACACACCAAGCTTTGCTCCAAGCGATTAAAACTTTTGATCAAGCGCGCCCTTTTTCTTTGGTGGTGTGTGGGGGGGGGTTTAGCGGCATAGAACTCTTAGGTGCACTAAGCGATACGCTCCCTAATCTATGCGGTTCTAAAGCTTTTAAGCTCACTTGTATAGAGGCTTTACCCGGTGTTTTACCTATGTTTAAAGCTAAGCTAGTGCAAAAGGGAGTGGCTTATTTACAGCATTTAGGCGTAGAGTTAGAAGTGGGGGCTAAGATTTTAGAATGCCAGCATGATTGCGTGGTTGTGGAGCAAAACCATATAAAGAAAGAAATCAAAGCAGATTTTATTATTTGGACTTGTGGGGTGCGGGGAAACCCGGTGATAGAAAAATCCTCTCTTTTTAAGAGTGTGCGCAGTAGGGTGGAAGTAAATAGCTTTTTACAGCCTTTAGGATTAGAGAATCGAGAGATTTTTGTACTGGGCGATTGTGCCCTTTTTAAAGACAAAACCAATAGGCCCTATGCTCCAACAGCCCAACTAGCCAGCCAAATGGGGACTTATTTAGGGAAACAATTTATCCATATAATCGCCAAACAACAGCCTAAACAACCCTTTATTTTTAAACCCAAAGGGAGCATTTGTTCCATTGGTATGGGCTATGCCATTGGTAGTATTGGTGGCGTTGATCTTTGTGGTAAGCTGAGTCTATGGTTAAAAAAATACATAGAATGGCGTTGGAAATGCCTTTTGCGATCTAATTCTTAGGCTTGACAAGATTCTTTAAAAATGCTATAGTGAGGTTTTTGTTCCAGATTAGCTCAGCGGTAGAGTAGGCGGCTGTTAACCGCTTGGTCGTAGGTTCGAATCCTACATCTGGAGCCACTGCTAAAAGCAAAATCTAAACTCTGTGGCTTTTAGTTGATAAATTTATCAAGATTTCAGCAGAGTTTAAATCCCACTCAAAAAACCACTTGAGGAAAGACCTAAATTTTATGAAAATGAATCATGTATAGTTGTGCAGTGAGGCCATGATCTTCTAGCAAGCGCATGGCCTCTAAAGGCTCTGTGCGCTAGGCCAAATTTAGCGTGAATGCCCACCCTTAGTCCACATCCCCACTCCTAAGCTGTGTAAGCGCACCCAAATACCAGTTTTGGGGCAGAGTTTACTGCTCCCGGTCCCGCCTACCTCTAAGATAGTCTTAAGCTCATTGAGCCCCTCAATGGTTAGAGTGATGTCCGCGCCCATACCAGTAGCGATAAAGTCCAGCTCGATCATCTCGCGATCTTGAAAGCCATTAACTGTAATAGGCGCTCCCTCTTGGATATAGATCATCGCTAAAATGGTCTCGGCCTTTGCTACCTGCCTCTAAACCATAGCACCCCTTAAACTACTTAGAAATATCCACTAAGGAGAGCGTAAAATAGGGCATGTTTTACCTTGAGAGAGAAAAGCGCCTTGAACGCCCCAATAGTGGTATTGTTCGATCGCCTGAGAAAACACATTAAAAAGCTTGCTCATCTGCTTGCTAATAAGATGTGGAAAGCGTGGCATTGACATACTCCCCATAGAAGGCTAGGGGATTGACGGGATTATTAAAACCCGCATGTCAAGCAGTCTACCAGTTTCTCCTCCAAAAGTGAAGCCCTTACTCTGGCGGTTATAGCACAAAACATTTAGCATGGTGCTTCAATCGCTTAGCTAAAGCTAGGGGTTTTATGGCGCAGTGGGTAATGGGGTAGAATTACCGCTATTAATCAGAATAATTTTATTTTGTGAACTGCATAGAATTTTAAGGATTCACATAGCTATCTACGCTACCATTGAACACACTTGAGGAAAAATTAGGAAATATCCTTTTTAATGTAATCACTCTTTATGTCTATCTCCTTCATGCCTTTTTGGAATTTTTGATGAAGTTTTCAGTCGTAGAAATTTGGCGGTTTGGAGCGTATAAGGTCTTTTTTAACCAATACTGAGTTTGGCAATCTTTTCATCGTTGTTTAAAAATAAATGCGCGATGTGGCAAATTTTTATACTTTCTTGTGATTGGAGACTAATCCCCAAATTACTTAAATCTAATTTGTACCCACACTTAATTTCTAGTCCATTATCTAGACAATAGTGGGCAATGTCATCAACGAGATTGACAAAATCTTCTGTCAATTTATCTTGTGGCATGAGCAAATTGTAACCATTCAATCTTACAGTGCGTAAAAGACCTAGAAGAGCAATTAAAGAATTGCCTAAATGATTTAGGCTTTCATCATCTCCACTTTTTAGTTTCTTAAATCTCTGTTCCATGTCTTTTAAAGTATCCTCTAAAAGCTTTTGACAAATTCTTGTTTTAAGAGTTTGTAAAAATCCTCCACATGCCATAGGGCTACTTGTATTACAAATGTTTGCAAGTATGATGGTTCTAAACTCAATGTATATTCTAAAATCTCCTGTGATTGCGTGCTGGCTAGGTAGTAGCCTAAGAATTTAAAGTTATGATTCTTAGTGTTAAAAACTTCTTTAACGTAAGGGGTGAGTGAATCTTGTTTTTCAGAGCTTAGTAAATGCCCTAGGGGAGCAACGCATTTTATCCATTCTTTTTTGGGTACATTTGACTGAGGTTTATCTAAGAGTACATGGAGACAGATTAGTTCTTGCAATTCTTTAGGAACCTGATCTAATGGGCGTTTGTTTTTAAAAATAGATGACAAACTATCTCCTAATTTTTTAAAGTAATTTTCAAAAGTTTCTATGTGGTGGATGCGTTGTCCCTCTTTAGTGGTGTGTTCTGCGACTACGGCATTATTGTTTTTTGTGATTTTGACCTGAGCCATTAGAGAGGTGCTTGGCTCTAACATTTCCGCATTACATTGGGGAAAATATTCTATTCGTCCACCTTGTTTAAAACCATACCAAAGACGGACTTCAGAAGGATTATGTGAGGGGCATCTTAAGTCTATGTAGCAATCGCCTGTCCTATTTACCCCCCTCTTTTGTGGCACATGTACTAACTCATATTTAAGAAAATTGGTGGCCTTTTTAACCAACCACTCTTCTAGCTGTTGCGTTTGAGGGAACTTGGGATATACCTCTTTGTTAAAGCATTTTTCTTTAATCTCAGCGGTGATGCTAAGGTCAGGATTTTTTATAGAGATAAAGCGGATATCGTAGGGGGTTTCATCTTCATAGCGGTATTCTAGCTCCACTTTGCATTTAAAACTCTTTGGCAGAAATCCCACTCGTCTTTAGCGGGTGGGATGAATGCCACTAATTTGTGGTATAATGTCCCCATACATTCGTATCTACGGCAGGAAGTGTCGGAAGTTACGCCTTTGGAGATATGATGTGTGAGACCTGTAGGGAATGCGTTGGAGCTCAAACTCTGTAAAATCCCTACTATAGGGACACAGAGTGAGAACCAAACTCTCCCTACGGGCAACATCAGCCTAGGAAGCCCAAATGTCTTTAGCATTTGGGCACTTCACTGTCTTGATCTTGAGGTTGAGTTCTTAGGCGGAGTTGGTAGGGACTTGCTTTGTCAGCAATATTTAAGTTAAAAATATATGTGTCCGTGTATGGCTCTAGTGTGAAGGATTCTTTAATGCTAATAAGACTTCCTTCCAATTCACTAGACTCATCTACTAGTGTGAAGTTTTTAAAATACTTCCCATCAAAAAACTCAATAGAGAGATTAGGCAAGTGATCTCTGTAGAAGGATTTACCAGCCTCTATCAGTGTAAGCGCAGCTTGCATATTTTCTAAAAGTTCTTTAGGTTCTAGCGGGTGGATGCGCAAAATCTTATTTTTAAAAATTTTGGTGTATTTACTGTAAGACTCTTCTAATGCTTCTAATGCTTCTTTGTCTGTTTTATTGCCAATATCTAGCGTGGGGTAGCGCACAAATCTTTTTAAGCCCTCAGGGGTAGTCTCTACTAACAAGGGTGTAACCCAAAAGTCTGAGGATTCTTTAATAAAAAGGGTATCGCCCGGTTGGGATATTTCTAAATATTTAAAAGCACTAACCACGCTTTTAGGCAAACTCCTAGAGGCGTAAAAATGTGCAGCAATGGCTGCTTTTAGGGGTCTAAAATCTAGGAGATCTACATGATCTGGAATCAAATAATTTAAACTAGCAAATTTAAAGCGTTCTTTAAAATCCTGTAAAAATGCCTTGAAGGCCTCTAGGCTCTGACCCTTGCAATCCTTTAAAGCTCTAGGCAAGGTGAAACACCCACCCGGATTTAAAATCCTAGCATTGTTGGCGTTGATCCATATACTATTGAGATTTTGTTTAGTGAGTGGGGGTAAGGTTCTAAACTTACCGTCTAAGAGCGCAGGTGGGCTGTCTTGAAAGAGGTCTATGCAAATAGATTTTTTGGGTTCTCTTGGATGGAAAGCAGTCCTTTTGCAGTCCAAAATACCAAGTTCTTTTAAAGTCTGTAGCGCTGTTTTTCTAATATTCTCAAAAGAATGGAGGTTAGCAGTGGGTAAGCTCCAATCCAAAAGACAATCAGCTGGATCAAAGTTGTTTATATTTAAGGCGCAGGGCAAGATTTTAACATCACTAAAAAAATGCAAGATCATCAGCATTTCTAGGTTCAAAAGATTCTTTAAAGAGAGCTTTGGGAGTTCTAGCGGGCGGTTAAGTTGTTGGTGTGCCTTAAAAATTTTGCTGTAGTGGGGGTGGTGTAAGAGAATGTTATTGGGTGTAATGTGCCGGTTTTCTTGAATTTGGCTTGCCTCTTGACTTCTTAGCCAATGGCGTATTTTGGCAAAGAGAGGGGCAAACTCTTTTAAATCTTGACGCAAGGAGGCGATACGCAAAACCTGTTTAACAAAGCGTTTCAAAAGCTTGTTTTCTGTAGTGTCCACCTCTTGGTATCTTTGCACAGCTAGGATTTTATTATCTTTCAACCTGTCTTTTATGGTGTAGCCGGGTTGTTTAGCAAGCCACAGCGCACAGCGCACATCAAATTCTTTTGCTAAAGAGATAGGTTTTTTAATGTGGGTGCGCTTGGTGTTGGTGTGGGGGGTAGTGAGTAAAATCTCTAGGGGTTTTTTGACATAACACAAGAGATAATAAAAGTCATCTTTGTAGATGGCCTGTGTGTAAGAAAAGTCTAATAAATTTTCTAAAAAGCTAAAAAGATCGGGGGTTTTGAATTTACCCGTACTCAAGTCAAACCCGCTGTTTTGGCGTAACCAACTGAGGATTTTTAAACGCTCTATGTTTTCTGGTAAATACAATTCTTTAATTAACATTTTTAGGCAGTAAAATTTCCCATTCTGCATTACTTAGGTAGTCTGCGCTATTCCAAATAAATTGGCGATAATCATTCTTGATAGCGTTTTCAAAATCTGCTCCCAAATCTAGCCCTTCATATTCTAATAAATTCTTAATAGCGTTCAAAGTGGTTGTTCCGGTGTCCTCCATTTCTAACCCACGCAATTTAGGCACAATCTTTTGCACTACTTGTTCTTCAAAGGCAAATCTTAAAGCCAAATTGCGTCTACTATCCTCGTTTTGATACTGTAAAACTAGAGGGTGGGAGCGCATGTAAAATTCTATACCCTGCCACACCCGATGCCCAATTGCCCGCCCGGTTTTTGTCAACTCTTTGTTGATCTTGTTTGCAAGCTCTTTATAGCGCTCCAAATCCCCCTCAAAGCGTTCTTTTTGCCATTTTTTCCAAATTTCTTTAGGGAGATATTTAAAAGTGTAGGGGTTTTTTTGGTTTTCTTGTTGGAGTTTTAGCCCTTGTAATTTTCTTGGTTTTGGGAAGTTTAAACAAAAAGCTCGATCCAAAACTTTATCTGAGAGTGCTTTTGTACTCTCATCCTCATTCATTGTCCCCACCCATAATAAATTATCCCCCAGAGGGCGTTCCCAAAAAATACCAGTACCAAGCTTAATCCCGATATTAACTACACCTGTGCCCGTGCGCTTCTGCTCTAACTTGCTTAAAAACTCCGCAAAATATTGCTCAATGTGCGCCAAATTCATCTCATCAAGCAAAATCAAGTTCATCCCCTCTTGAAGGCCAAATTTTTGTTCATCCTTACTATAAGTGGTCTGCACAAAAAAGCGCAAAATTTCTGTAGAGTCGAATTTATCCTCTACCATGTTGAAATACCCCATCATCGATTCGGGGCTGTCCCAAGTAGGCTGGACAGGCTGGGCTAAGAAGTTAAAGCCTCCAAAATAAGCGTAGAGTTTAGGTAATTCAGATTTACCCGTACCAGAGACTCCCAAGAGTACACTAAGAGGAGAGTAGATGGCGGATTTTAAGGCGGTGTGGAAAGCATAAAGAAGGCGGGTAGGATAGATAATGCCTAAATTTGCAATCCCGGTTTGGATATGGGTTAGGTACTCTATTTCGTTGGCGGGTTCTAGCTTTTCGTGATTGAGGTTTGGGTGGGTGTGCTTTTCAATTTGATCTAGCACGCTGTTAATGCGCCCCTCTGTTTGCTTAGCCGTGCTTTCATACTGAGAGAGCAAGTTAGCGATTTTTTCATCTTTTGCCAAAATTTCTTGATCTAAAATATCCACTTCTCGCTCTAGTCTCTTTTTGTCCTCCTCCAAACGCTTAAGTTCACTCTTTGTACTCTCAAGATCCCCGGCGTTGTCTCTAAGCGTCTTATTTTCTGCTTGGAGATCCTTAAGAGTGTTGTTTTCTTCCTCTGTAAGTCCCTCATAACGCAATTCAAGATCGTTATGTTCCTCTTGTTTCTTTTCTAAATCCTGCCTCAATCTTTCATTTTCTTTTTCCAAACTCTCTAATTGTTTGTAGCGTTCCTCTTGCTGGCATCGGCGCAATTTATCTTTGAGTTCATAAACTTCGCTTATTTCATCGCTCCAACGCTTAATAAGCTTCTCTTGTTCCTCAATTCGTCCTTTATATGATTCAATCTCACCTCTTACATATTCTCTTGCCTCATCTTGCTTTTCAGCTTCAATCTTATCTAGGGCTTGTTCTCTAGTCTTTATTTCTTGTTCTTTGAGCTTGAGTTTTGGTTCTTTTATGAGGATTTGGGTTTGTTGCTCTAATCCCTTTTGTAATTCCTCTTCAATTACCTTTTTGCGCTCGTCAAGATACAGCCTCAACTCTTGCTCTGCATCTGTTTTATATTGTGCCTTATATCTTTCCTCATTTTGCAAAAACTCTTTAAAATCTTGGAACTTTTGGGTTTCTTTACGAAGTTCTTGTTCTTTCCGGGAAATAACCTTTTCTCTTTCCTCTAGGGCATTTTCTCTGGCCTGCACTGCGACAAGATCATCTCCTTTAGCCTTCAATTCCTGCATGGCTTTATTGATGTTCTCATTAAGGTTTTGCAAGATTTGATCGTACTGTGTTTTTAAATCCTGCATACTCTTTGTACTTTGTTGTTCTAACTCCCTTTGAAATTCCTCCTCAAACTCTTTTTTGCGCTTGCTAAGATACAGCCTTGATTCTCGCTCTGCATCTGTTTTGCATTTTGCCCTGTAGTTTTCGTTCTCTTGCAAAAACTCTTCAAAGTCTTGGAATTCTTGGGTTTTTTTAAGAAGTTCTTGTTCTTTCTGGAAAATAACCTTTTCTTTTTCCTCTAGGGCATTTTTTCTGGTTTGTACTGCGTCAGACGCAACTTATTTAGCTTTTTCTAGCCTTTCTATCAGTTCTGCCTTTTTTTGTTCAAACTCCACTTCAAGTTCCGTTTCTCTTTGTTTGAGCTTCGCTTCAAGTTCCGCCTCTTTCTTTTTAAGTTTTTCAAACTCTTTTTCAAGTTCTGCCTTTTTTTGTTCCAACTCTGCTTCTGTCATGCCATTTCTCCAACTAAATTTTTAAGATAATTTAAGGCTTTTTGTGCCAAATCCGTTAAATCCTTAGGGCTTAGACGAGCTAGGGCGGGATTAATCTCATTGCCATGCCCTCTATAATCTACAAGATTGTTGATAAGCTCTATTTCCTCTTGTGTGGGTTTTGCATAACTTAAAAACACTAAGAAATGCGCCCCTAAACTTGCTAAAAGGCCGGAAAAAGCCTTTGTCAAATAATCTTGCCTCACCTCTTGTAAAGCCTTGCATCCGGTAGGTAATTTAGCGGTGAGTGTGGCTTTAGGGTGTTCTTTGATAGGACTATTTTCTCCATTTAGTTTTCTAAAAACCCTTTCAAAAAGCTTATAAAGGGTATCTATGACTTCTTTATGCGCCACACCCTGATAGCTTTGCATGTCTGCACTTAGGTAAAAATACACATCTACAAGTTCATTTTTAGCCCCCTTTTCCAAGCAATCCCACAGCTGGCCAAATTGGTTACGTGCCTCAATGGCGGCCGTTTTTTAGTAATCTTTTGTGTCATGGATTTCTGGTACATCTTTTCTAGGGTTGTCTAAAAACACTTCCACTAGAGTATAAACTTGATCCCTCCACTCCGTGATTTTGGCAGGATCTAAGGTTTTAAGGCGATCATCTTGCTCTGCTTTACCCCCATGGCTTGTCAGATTTCTGTAGGAATTTAGGTCCTTAAGGCTATGGATAAAGTGAGGGTATTTGCCAGCCACTTAAATATAATTGGATATTTAACCCTTCTTTGCCATGAAGCCAAGAAAGCACCTCTCCTAACTCAAACCCCATTTTTTGGGCGTTTTGCTCCACTATTTCCATATGGATATCTCCTTGCACTTTTGCAAAATCCTTTAATATGTTCTCACACAGATTAAACAAATCTGCACAGACTATTTTTTGATTCCTGCTCAATTTACTTTCAATGTTTTTAAGGGTGTTGTCGTATTTTGTGGGCTTTACAAAAGGGGTTTCTTGGATTTGTTTATGGGCTTTGCCCTCCGTTTTATATTTGTTGCGTAGGTCTTTTTGCAAATCATAAGGGGCATTCTTTTCAAAACTTTGATACAGCACATAAGAAGACCCCCCAAACCCATCGCTTATGTTAAACTCTCCATTAGAAAGCACACCAAGCTTGCAATGCAAATAAATGGGTTCTCTACCTGAAACCTCCTCAGGTTCGCCATTTAAGCGTTCTTGTGGGTGGTTTTCATTATGACGCCTAAGGGCTTTTTTAAGCTGTATGAGTGTTGGATCGCGTGGTTTTTCTTGAGGTCTGTCTATAAAATAAGCCTTTACTTTCTCTTGCCCTGATTTAAAAAAGACTTGTTTACCTATGTGGCTATGCAAAATTGTTTGTGGCTCTGCGGCAAAGACTTTCCCTAAAACCTTTCCACTTAAAGAATCTTGTAAAAAATAGACCAGTTTCCCCTCTAGCTCTTCTGTCCTTTCCAAACCCGGGTTGTTTTGGGTGATCTTTTCTAGGATTTTGGGCAATATTTCGCTTAAATCAAGCCCATTGCCCACTAAACCCAGCATTTTTGCCAATTCATTATCAGAGACTTTAGCCTCCTCTTTTAACTTCAAGGCAGTGCGCTCTACAAGGTTTAAAGCAAAGCTGTTACTCCACACCCTTAGCCACACGGGGTAAAGATAACAAGGCATCAAAATGTCTTGATTGTCTTTATTATCTTTTAAATCTGTTGGGCTACTTAGAATTTTCATAAATCTTGCCCTCCTGTTTGCACAACTCTATAAAAGCATGGATTCCGGGGGCTTGCTCCTTTGTTTTGGGTTTGTCAAAAAAATTAAAATCCCCCACCATAATCAACGCCTTTTTTTGGCGACTCATCGCCACACAAAGGCGGTGTGGGTCCTTGAGAAACTCATTAAAGTAAGAGCGCACCATAGAGAGAATTACAATGTCAAATTCCTTGCCTTGAAAAGCATCAATCGTACCTACACGCAACTTCTCACAACTCTTTAAAGTGTTAAAATCTTCTAACTTTTCAAACTCTCTACGCAGGGCTTGCTCTTGCGCCTTATAAAAGGTGATGACCCCATAACTTAGATTGGGGGCTTGTTGGTAAAACCCTTTATACAGCTCTAAAATGCGCTTTGCTTCTGTTTTACACATCCACGAAGTCCCCACTCTCTCCTGCGATCCACGCACATCCACCCAAGCACAAGGTTTGCCCTCTATAAGGGGTGTTTAAAATGGGTGGCATCTAGGGGGGACTTGTAGCCCTCTTTATAGGGCTCATAAAACACTCTACTTACCAACTGTGCTAAACTTGGATGGGTTCTATATTGCTGATCTAAAGTGATTTGGCGCTCTTTGCGATCAATAGCTTCTAACTCTTTTGCCCTCTCTTTTAATTTACCAAAAGTGCTGCTTTTAATCTGATCTTCTATCTCTGCTCTTGCCTCCTCATCTTTTCCATTCTTAATTTTGTCTAAGATTTTATCCTCAATGATAGGGGGTAACTGGCGGTGATCTCCAACCAAGATGATGCGTTTTGTGGCACGCACCATCACTAAGAGCAAATCTAAAGGGAGGATCTTAGCCGCCTCATCTACAATCACCGTATCAAAGCAACACCGATCCTCTTTGTCGTTAAAAGCTAGTGTGGCTTTTGCATTAAGGGCTTTCTCCACTTGTCCGGTGGTACTGGCAAAGACAAAACTATAATCGGTGAGAAAAGAACGCATATTTATGTCAGGTTTAAGGTTTTGGACATACTCCAAGAGGATTTGGCTGATTTTATCAGTAAGGGTGAGACTTTTGAGTTTATCCAAAAGGGTGTTGGCAAAATCTATCACATCTTCATTGCACTTTGCCCTAGAAAAATGCGGTTTAGGGGTGCACCGCTCAAGCAAGCGTTGGCGCAATGCTTGGAGTTCTTTGAAGTCCGGCTGTGTGGCTTGTAAAAGTTCTTTTTCTTTCTTGTTTAACACCTCTTTAAAGGGGCTATATAAAAACTCTTGATGGCGCACCAAACCATCATCATAAAAACTTTCTTGCAAAGTGCGTATGGCATAAATGGGGGCTAATTGGCCGATGTCATGGGGTTTAGGGCTAAATTGTGTTTTTAAACCCTCCCATTTGTCTTGTAATTTTGCATCTAAATCAAGCACAAAGCGGCACTCCTGCCCTACCCACTCCAAGAAAGCCAAAGTGCTCAGGGGAGCTTTCTTGTACTGATTTAAAGCCTTTTCTAGGTTGTAAATCAACTCTTTTTGGCTAAAGTCTTGGATTTGAGCTTTAGCGTTGTTGGCAATCTTTTCTAAAAATTCCTTTTCCAAAAATTCCTGTAGGGCATGATCACCTCTATCATCTTCTTTGCCTTGCTTCTCTCCAAATTTCTGGGTGGGTAAGCTCCCTATATTGATACGCCCCTGCACATTCTCTGTAGCATCGTGTCCATGCGCACACACCAAAACTAACCCTTTTAAATCCTGTGTGGATGCTTCCTCGTAAAGCCGCTCACAAATGGCATTGATCACTGTAGTTTTACCCGTGCCAGGAGGTCCTTGAATGATGGCAATGTCTGGAGTATTGAGCGCGATTTTAATGGCTTTTTCTTGGACTTCTGTTGGGGGATTTTTAAAGATTTTGTCTTTGACTTTTTGGGTTAGAGCCAAAAAGTGTTTTGATCTTGTAATCCCTTATCCTCCTTTGTCATAAACTCTAAAACTGCCTGTCTATCCTCTAAGTTTACCAACCACGCCGTAAAGCCCCTAGCTTTAGCTATGGGGATATAAGGTGCATGCTCTTTAGAGCATAATAAAGAATAGCTACTTTAAGGTATTAGTTAATATAATCTTGTATAATACTTTGTATGAAAGCCACTATCCAATACAAAAGTAATAATAATATTGTCTATTCTTG
Organism: Helicobacter suis HS1; assembly: GCF_026000295.1. NCBI lineage: Bacteria > Pseudomonadati > Campylobacterota > Epsilonproteobacteria > Campylobacterales > Helicobacteraceae > Helicobacter > Helicobacter suis. The sequence continues at coordinate 390,797 of NZ_AP026769.1, forward strand.
CAAATACCACATTGTATGGTGTCCTAAATAATATAGACGAAAAGTCCTTGTAGATCAGGTAGAAGTAAGGTTAAAACAAATCATTTTGGAAGTGGCGCAAGAGCTAGAAGTAGAGATTTTGGAGATGGAAACAGATAAGGATCATATCCATATTTTGGCAGAAGTTGATCCTAGCTTTGGGGTGATGAAGTTTATTAGGACGGCTAAGGGCAGGAGTAGTCGGCTTTTAAGACAAGAGTTTGCACATTTGAGAACAAGACTACCTACACTATGGACAAACTCTTGTTTTATTTCTTCTGTGGGGGGTGCGCCTTTGGAAGTGATCAAGCAATACATCGCCAACCAGCAAAACTCTGAAAGACCCAAGCAAAAAAACAAGTGGAAAGACTATGTTAATCGCCTACAAGCAGAAACTCTACAGCACAAGCAGAAATAAGCATATAAGCAAACTTCTGCGCCTTTATGGCATTTGCTACAATCATTGTATCGCTTTGCATAAGCGGTATTTTAGACTTTTTAAAAAGCATTTAAAGCTTTATACCTTGCAAAAGCATATCACTAAACTAAAGAGAACAGCACGCTTTGCTTTTTTGAAAACTCTAGGCTCTCAAACCTTGCAAGAGCTAGTAGGGAGGATAGACAAGGTTTATAAAAGATTTTTTAAGAAACAAGGTAGACCACCACGATTTAAAAAGGTGGCTTTATACCAAATCTTTCACATTTAAGGGGGGAACAGGTTATAAAATCCAAAACAACATTATCTCTTTTAATGGCTATCGCTTTAAGTTTGTCAAAACCTACGACCTTGCAGGCAAACCCAAGACCTTAACCATTAAAAGAGATAATCTAGGCGATTATTTCTTGTGCTTGGTGTGCGAAACAGAGGATAACCTTAAGCCCGCAGGCGGTAACAGCGTGGGGCTTGACTTTGGGTTAAAAACTTTTCTCACATGCTCTAATGGCACACAAATCCCATCGCCTTTATTTTTCTCTAAATTCTTGCCTTTGATCCGTGCTTGCTCTCGCTCCCTATCCAAAAAGAAAAGAGGCAGTCATAACCGCCTAAAGGCTAGGCTAAAACTTGCTAGATTGCACCGCAAAGTCCAAAATCTTAGAAAAGACTTTTTCTACAAGATTGCTAATAGCCTAGCCAAACAATACGCCACTATTTTCATTGAAGATTTGAACCTGAAGGGTATGGTTAAACTTTGGGGGCGCAAGATTAATGATTTGGCTTTTGGTGAGTTTGTGGCTATCTTGGAGAGAAAAACCCAAGTGGTTAAGATTGATAGATTCTATCCCAGCTCTAAAACTTGTTCTAGCTGTGGGGAGGTTAAAGAGGACTTGAGCCTCAAAGATAGAATCTTTAATTGCCCCTCTTGTGGGTTTTCTTTGGATAGAGATTTAAACGCAAGCATTAATATTCATAGAGTGGGGGCATCCACTCTTGGAGGAGAAGCTGTAAGACCCGCCTAGCGGGCAAGCTTTGATGATCCCAGAATCCCCTAGCTTTAGCTATGGGGAGTATGTCAACTTGTAAAGTTCCTCCAACTCGTTAGGGATTTTCTTATACAGGCGCAACAAATCTCCCTCTTTTAAGTTTTGCGTGTTCTCTAGGGTAATCTTTACTTTTCCAGCCCCTGTGCGTTCTATTTCTTTGATCTCTTGGCAGTGAAAGGAGCGTACTTTCTCTAAAACATCGTTGTAATCAGCAACTAAATAATCTTCCCATACCTTTAAATAGTTGCCGGTATCTTGATTGGCTAAAAGTTGCTTGCGAATCACCTGTGTGGTGTTGTCTTTAAATTCTAAAGTCCCTTCTACTAAGATTAAGCGATCGTCTCGCACTTCCTCTATGCGTTCTACATCTTGCGCCCATGCCTTTTCTTCCTCTTTAATACCTAAAACAAGATCATTGGCATATAAAAGATAAGAGGTTTCCTCTTTTCCTTCCTCTTTTCCTGAGTCCTTAGACTTTTTTGAAGGTCTCTTAATATCCTCAAGAACCTTTGGGGAACTGATAATAAAATAGGATTTTTTATTGATCTCTAAAGTGCAAATCTCTTTGAGCTTTTCTCGGCTGTGATTATGCTCTTTAAGTTTTGTATTTAAAGAATCATTGATAGCGATCTCTCTATCCTCATATTTGAGCAGTCTAAAAAAGATCACATCTAAAACTAAGGTTTGGGGTTTTTTGGGTTTCTTGGGTTTGTAGATGTTTTTAATACACGCTAAGCTCACAGAGCGAAGCCCGCTAAGGCTTCTTATATCTCTTTCTCGTCCTTCATCGCGGAATTTAACCTTAATTAACTTATCTTGGGCATGCAAATTTACCCTACTCTCTTTTAATTCTAAAAATCCCAAAATTGGATGGCCTTGGATGTTTTTAGGGGGCTTTAAATGCTCTTTGATGTTGCAATCTAACACCTCTATATCTCTTAAACATGTGTTTGTTTGGATATTTTTAAGTTCTAACATTTGCCCTCCTCAATGCATAGGCGTACACTAAAATTTTCACATTGGATTTCTAAGCTTTGTTGCAAATCTGTAGATTCTAGGCGTTTTTTAAGGGTGTTTAACTCTTTCTTATTGATGAAAATCCCCTCGTGGTGCTTAAATTCTAAGGCTATGGGGCGCACATAAAGAAAAGGGGTTTGGAAGTCTAAAACCATGCCCTTAAATAACAATGTGGGCAAAGAGAGGCAAAAATCCTTTTCTTTGATCGTTGCGCTAAAGCGCGCATACAAGCCATTTAAAAAATAACTTTCAGCGCACAACCTTTTAGGTTTGGGTGCATCGCAATAAGGGCAAAGCTCTAGACTATCCTTGTAGTGCATGCCACATTTTAAACACTCTAAACAGATAAGAGCATCGCCCTCTAAAGCCCTAGCAAAGAGGATTAAACTTGATCTTTTGGTTAAATCTATCTTGCCCGCTTCAAATAACATGTAAAAAAGCTCTTTGGTCTTATCATCTAAAATATTGTCTAAAGAAAAATAGATGTTAACAGCGTTACGCTTGTCTTCTCGATCCTCAATGAAAGGGCGGGTGTGGGGTTCTCCGTCCAAGTCATCCATAGCTCCATCTTTAAATGGGTGCAAGGTGGTGAGTAACCAATAAGCCACAATTCCAAAAGAATAAATATCACTTTCAATGCCATTTCTTTGCTCTTCAAATAACTCGGGAGCTTGATAATCAGGGGTACCAACACAAATTTGTTCACCCGTGTAACAGACATTGTCTGCATCAATGAGGCAAATATGAGGGTTTTCTAAATCTTTATTCCCAAAAAAGACATTGGCACAGGAAAGATCACAATAAATCAACCCTCTAGCGTGTAACCTAAATAGCATACTGGCTAACTTTGCCAAAAGTTTTAATCTAAAACGCGCCCCATTTGTGCGGATATAGTGGGCAAAGAGGCGTTGTAAATCCTCATTATCTTTACACAACTCAGCCCAAAAAGTGGGGATTTCTAGACTCTCATCTTCTTGGAGCGCACTAGGACCTTTAAACAAAACTTGTAAAGGTTCTAGCCCTTCTAAAAAAGGCATCACATAACCCGCTTTGTCCTTGAGCGTGGCTTGCGGGAGAACTAGAGCAATATCTCTAGGAATGGGCTTATAGATCAAGGCATCTACTTTTTGCAAAAACTTTTTTATGGCGTTTTTATCGGTAATTTCTTCACCATTTTTGATAGCAATTTTTACCACCCCATCTCCCTCTAAAGTTTTATACACCCGTCCCTGCCCGCCTGCTGCTAGAGGTTCTTTTTTCAAATTGTGTAAATTCCCAAAAATATCTCGCACTCGCATTTCACTCCTTAAAAAGGGCGATCAAAGTCTTATCATCGCTAGATTTTAAATTCACATTTTTTAAGAATTTAGAGGTTTCTAAAGGGTCTTTATCGTGTTTGCAAGCTTTTAAAAAACTCTTTGCAAAATCAAGTTCTTTAGATTCTTGTAAAATCTCGCCCACCCCGTCTGTATAAATGAGAATGCCCTGTATGTCCTTAGTGTTGTAGATGTGCCAAGAAATAGAAATGCCTTGATCAAAGGGCACAGTTTTGTGCGTGGGTCCCTCTTTTACTTCCCTTAAAATCTCCTCCCTTGCTCCACAAATCACGATCTCACCATCTCCTACCTTGCCTAAATAAACTTTAGACTCTGTGAATATGGCAATTTGCAAGGTGCTTAAACAATCCTCTAGCTTTAAGGGGTGCAAGCGGCATGCCCAAAGTGTGACTAAAAGAGGGGCAAAAAATTTTAAATCGTGGCGCTCACAATCAAAGACTTTTAACGCCTCTAACACACTTTCACACAGCGCAGAACTCCCCCTTTTAGAGTGTACTCTGCTCCCAAGCCCATCACACACCACAGCCACTAATTGTCGTTTATAGCGTTTAATGATGTAGGCATCTTGATTGTGTGCTTTTCTTGGACCCTTGATAGATGCGCCAAAAGCCCTAAAGCCCCACTTACGCACAAGCCCCCCCTAAAACAAACACCAAAGCGTTTAAGATTTCCTCAGGCTCAAAGTAAGCTTGGCTGATTTTTTTAAGCTGTGTGCGATCTACATCTACTCCCACCCCAACTGCTGCGCACACGCTAATCTCCTCCTTAAACAGACCATCGCTAAGTAAAATTCCGGCCTTAAAAGTCCCCCTAGCTTCTTTTAAAGGCATCACCTTAAAATCCACCCCTAAAGATTTACAAGCCTGTTTTAAAGTGCATACCAAATGCAAAACCCCCGCTTTTTTACCCAGCTCTAGCATAGACCCTGAAGTGTCTATGATGAGGGTGATTACACCATTAGCCTCCTGAGTAGTTCTCATTATTAAACGCTCAAGTTAGAATAAACTTTTGCTGCACCGGATTGCAAATTAAATTATTTGAACAAATCAGGATCATCTAGCGCACCAGAACCACCCTGACTGTTGCCGCCACCCCCATTGTTGGAATTGTTCTTGGCGGTTATCTTACGCCCTTGTGTAACGCTTGCTGTAATGGCTTTAAAACAATTAATAAGACTTTGGACATCATTGGCGTAATACACCTGATTAGGCGATCCGCTAAAATCATGGACAGCTTGGGGCTCCTCACCTTCGTTACCGATAAACACGCTGTAGCGCACACTCTTAGAACTGCGGTTTTCTTTATTGTGGATAAAATCATGCAAGGGGCCTTGCCAATCATCGTTAGGCTCGCCATCAGAAACCATGACAACATAGGGGGTATAAAACTTGCCCGGGAAGGTGTCTTTATTCTGTATGTAGTCTCTTGTAAGTTCTAAAGCCATGCCTAGCGGAGTGTTACCACCCGTGCCAAGGGGGCTAAATTGGATGCTTTCAATCTTGCTAAGGGGGGTTTGTAATTTCACTCCACCAGCTCCAAAGGTGATCACCGCCAATTTAGAAACATTCTCTCGCTTCGCCTCCTCTTTGAGTAAATCAATCATCGTCTGCACACAATCGTTGAGGCAGCCGATGCGGGTTTGTCCTCCATTCATATTTGTACTCATAGAACTTGAAGTGTCTAAGAGTAGAAAAATAGGGATAAATCGCTCTTCAACGACATAATTATTAGGGTTAAATGCCATAAAATCTCCTTTTTTAAAAAAATTATGCTAGCGGCTATCTAGCCTTCCTCAATAGGATACAACTGATAAAACGGTAAAGTAAGGGGCTTATTGATCTGCACTCTTTGATTAGCGCCAACACGCTTTTATCGCTACAGCGATCACGGTTATGTGCTTTGCCAAGAATCTTAGAGATTTTGCGTATCTTGATCGCACATACCAAAATAGAGAAAAATAATGCAGGAAATAACTAAAAATCTCTGGCGGAACCTGCGCAAATCACCCCACGATCATAAACAAAGATGATTGGTTTTAAATGCCTTAAACGCCTTAAAAAAGCGGGACTTGTCTACAGACTTAAAACTAAAAGCCCAAAGAAAGCAAACAAGGTATTTAAACCTTATAATTCTAATGGTGGCTAAAACTTTGTAGGTAAAGTAAGGGGCTTATTGATCTGCACTCTTTGATTAGCGCCAACACGCTTTTATCGCTACAGCGATCACGGTTATGTGCTTTGCCAAGAATCTTAGAGATTTTGCGTATCTTGATCGCACATACCAAAATAGAGAAAAATAATGCAGGAAATAACTAAAAATCTCTTAGCAGTCCTGCGCAAATCACCCCACGATCATAAACAAAGATGATTGGCTGGGTTTTTTTAAAGAATTGAGGGTTTAAAGATAGCGTTAGACAGAACAAGCCTAATAATAAACTCTTGGCAAACGCTTAGTTAGCATGGTGATGGCCTCGTAATTAATAATGCCTAAGATTTTGGCTATATCCCCTGCTCCCATCGCACCACTTTTAGAATCGCCTAGCAATATAACAGTATCACCCTCTTTTGCTTGGATAGCACCTAGATCAACAAAACATTGATCCATGCACACCCCGCCAATAATGGGGATTTTTTTTCCATGTAATAATCCCCAAGCCTTATTGCCTAAAACTTTAGAAAAACCATCGCCATAACCTAGTGGCAAAACCCCTACTCTAGTGGGCTCTAAACAATAAAAATCCTCTCCATAGCCTATTAATCTACCCGCAGGGATTTCTTTTAAGCTCACAATTTGGGCTTTAAGAGTGAGGACATTTTTTAACTCAAAACCCTTTTTTAAAAGGGCATCTTGGGTATAAATAGAGGGGTGTAACCCATAAAGAGCTAGCCCGACTCTAGCCATGTCTAAACCATAATTAGGCATAGAAATAGTAGCCGCGCTATTTGCCATGTGGCGGTATTTAAAAGAAAGCCCTAGTTGATCTAATAAATCTAAAAATTCTATAAATCTTTCTGCTTGCATCGTGGCATAACCTTTATAAAGCGAATCCGCATTACTATGGTGGGTAAATATCCCCTCTACTTCTAATCCTTTTAATTGGGCGATTTTAGCAATGGTATTTGCGCTTTGCTGTGTGGGGAAAAAGCCTAAACGGCTCATGCCGGTATCTATTTTGATATGCACTTTGAGCTTTTGTTTTAAAGAGAGCGCTACTTGTGAAAAATAACAAGCTTGTTCATAGGAAAAAAGGGTTTGGGTGATGTGGTTTTTGATCAGATCTTCTGCCATGTTGGTAGGTGTAAAACCCAAGATTAAAATAGGAATAGAGGCAAAATGCAAACGCACCTCTAAAGCTTCTTCATAAGTGGCTACCCCTAAATAAGTAGCCCCTTGCTCTATAAATACACGGCTAGCCTCCAGTGCACCCACTCCATAAGCATTAGCCTTAACAACTGCCATGATTGCCATGCCATCTGCTACCTCTGATATTACTTTAAAATTATGGGCTAGGGCTTTGGTGTCAATTTCAATGTAGCTAGCGCGAGAGAGGAGCGGATTTGTGGACATGGAGTGTTTTTTGTTCTGTATTAAAATACGATTTAGTTTCTGCTACCACAACTTTATAAAGCAAGAGTAGGGCAATTAAATTAGGAATGGCCATTAAAGCATTGGCAATATCTGAAAAATTCCAGACAAATTCAAGTTTGGTTACAGAACCCACAAAGATTCCCACCAAGTACAGAATGCGGTAGTAAAAAATACAAGAGCCACCAAAGGTAAATTCTATACTGCGCTCTCCATAGTAAGCCCAGCCCACAATAGTAGAATAAGCAAAAAAGATAATAGAAGCAAAGACAACCCAGCCAGCTTGGGGATAAAAATAACGCACACTTTCATAGGTGAGTAAACTTGCATCATGGAATTCTTTGTACACCGGAGCCATTAACACTAACAAGGCTGTAGAAGTACAAACCATCATAGTGATAATAAGAGGCTGGAGCATAGTGATCAAGGCTTGTTTAACTGGATGTGCGCTTTTAGAAGCAGCTGCTACAATGGCTGCACTACCCATGCCCGCCTCATTAGAAAAAAGCCCCTTACTCACCCCAATTTCAATCATGGTTAATAAAGCCACACCTCCAGCCGTTCCGCCAATAGCTTCTTTGGGGTGGAAGGCATGGGCACAAATAAGCTTGACAGCCTCAAAGGCATCGCCTAAATGGGTGATCACAATATAAAGGGTGGTAAGCACATATAAAAGTACCATAAAGGGAGCAAAGTAATCGCTAAATTTGCTAATAGATTTAATTCCTCCCATTAAAATAAACCCGGTAATACCAGCTACAATCAAACCGGATAACCAAGTAGGGATTAAAGCACGGTGGAGCAAGATTGAGGAAACAGCATTAGCCTGTGTCATGCTCCCAATTCCAAAAGAGGCAATTAAAGTAAAGAGGGCAAAAATAAAGGCAAGTTTGGGCATATTAAGGCCATTTTTAATGTAATACATAGGGCCGCCTTTGTAGCCATATTTGCCCACTTCTCTATACTTTAAAGAAAGCACGCCTTCAGCATATTTAGTCGCCATGCCTACAATGCCTGTTACCCACATCCAAAAAATGCTCCCAGGTCCACCGGAGATAATCGCAACAGATACCCCAATAATGCTCCCAATCCCTACAGTAGCTCCAATAGAGAGCATGAGGGCAGAAAATTGAGTAATATCACCACCGGAATGTTTATCCCTAGTGCAAAGAACTTTAAAAGCGTGGTAGGTTTTAGAAAATTGTAAACCCTTTAATACAAAGGTATAAAATAGACCTGTGCCCACTAATAAAACTAGTAGGGGTGGTCCCCATACCCACTCTTTGATGGTGTTTAAGAGGGAGTTTAGATAGCCCATGGTTCTCCTTTAACAAGTGCAAACTACTCTCTAAAAAAGGCAGAAAAGAGCATGGCATCTGCATTTTTTTCATTGCTTCCATCCACGCTTAAATTAGCAACAATACGGCCAAGAGCCGGTCCAAAAGTCATTCCAAGCCAGCCTAGCCCAGTCGCATGGATTAGATTTTTATAGGTTTTATCAAAACCTAAATAAGGAATATCATTAGGTGTTAAAGGCCTAAACCCGCTCCACTCTACCGGTTCAATCATCTCAAAGGGTTTGGTAAAAGTGGTGAAATTCTTTTTCATATTAGCAATTTGAGAGGCGGTGATGTGTGGATCTGTTGTGTTGAGTTCTAATTTGGAGGTGATACGCACCGTGTGTCTTCTAGGAGTCATGGCTAAGAAAATATCAGCAAATAATGAGGAAGTTTTGGGTTTAAGGCTTTCTTCCATTTTAAAAGTGATGCTATAACCCTTAGCCCCCATCATTAAAAAGTCATTTTGGGTTTTTTTAATCAGTCGGGGACTTGCACCTGTGGCTAAAACAATGGTATCAGCCTGTATCCGGTTTAAATGCGTGATAATGCCACTGATCTTAGAGCCGCTAAACTCAAAATCTAGCACTTCCTCGTTATAGTAAAACTCCACACCCGCATTTTTAAGGTAGTTATGCAGACTTTCCATAACCTCTCTAGCATCAATATGGGCATTTTCTTTGAGTAGTACGCTCCCACAAATGCTTTCTTCTTTAGCAACGGGCATGTAATCTAAAGTCTCTTTTGGATTAAAAATAGTGTAAGTCTGGCTATCGTAATGATTTTGGCATAGCTTAACTTTTTTATCAAAGTTTTCTTGTAAGGTGTAAATCATAAGCAAGCCATCTTCTTTATACCAAAAATCCATGCCGTCATTGAGCATCTCATGGTAAATATCAATACTCATCCAGCCATAGCGCTCAAAAAGAGCCATAGTTCGTTTAGCAGATTTAGGATTAGCGCTTCTAATAAACTTACACAACCAGCGGTATAACAAAGGGTTAACCCCCCAATGGATATTTAAGGGGGCTTGTCCTTTTAGCATGAGCTTAATTGTGTCTAACACTACACCCGGGTTAGAAAGGGGGGCCTTTTTAAAAGCCGAAATAAGCCCGGCATTACCAAAGGAAGTCCCACTATTCCCATCGCCTTTATCAATTACACTTACTTTGCGACCCAGTTTATGCAAAGAATAAGCACAACTTAAGCCAACGATGCCTCCGCCAATCACAACGGCATCTTTTTGCATGATCTCTCCTATTTTTGGGCAATAGCTTCAATTTCAACCAAACCATCTTTGGGTAGTTTGGCAACTTGGTAAGTAGCGCGGGCAGGATAGGGCTCTTGAAAATAGCTCCCATAAACACTATTGACAGCCGCAAAATCCTCTAAATTTTTCAGTAGAATGGTGGTTTTTACAATAGACTCCATTCCTAGATTAGCCGCCTTAAGAATAGATTTAATATTCTCCATAGCCTGTTTGGCTTGTGCTTCTATATTATTCCCTGCAAATTCTCCATTGGCACTTAACCCCAGTTGTCCAGAGACAAACACTAAACCTTGAGTTTCTATTGCCTGCGAATAGGGCCCAATGGCTTTAGGAGCGTGTTCTGAGTGTATTGCTTTCATGTTAATCCTTTAAAAATAAAAAGTCCCATTTTGCCCCATTCAAGCTGTATTTAAGCTGATATTTTATTTGATTTGCACATGCACGGGTTTAGCTAGGTTATCTGTGATCTTATCAATCTCTGCGTCTGCTTGCTCTTTACTGCTATAGGGGCCAATGAGGTAGCGCTTTTGCCCATTTACATCTTGTACTTGGTGGGGATATTTTTTAATGGCTTCTAAAAATTTAGGGTTAGGCGTTTTACTAAATACCCCCACTTGCAAGTAAAAACCCTTAGGCAATGTAGGCTTATCTAAGTGTGGGGGTGGTGTTGTTTTTGCCACTTCTTTATGAGGGGCTTGGTGGGGGGCTTGGGCTGTAGATGTGTGGTGGGTTGCTGTGGCTGTTTTTTCTGCTACATGGTGCTTATGGGGTATCTTTTTGTGGGTAGTGGCTTGATTATGCGTAGTGGCTTGGCTATGCGCTGTTTTTGGGTGTTCTTTTTTTACAACTTGATGGTGATTTGTTGCATGGTTTTTCTCATGCTCTGTTTTTTGGATTTGAGTCTTTGCATGCGCGTTCTCTTTAGCATGGTTTTGCTGGTGGGGATTATTCACACCTGTAGGGGGAATTGGCATAGGTGTAGGTTTTTGCAATGGCGGGGTTGGAGGGGGTGTTGGCTGAGCGGGTTTATCAAGCGGGCTTGCAGGCAAAGTTGTAAGCTTAGTTTCATCTTGTGGATTGGGTTTTTGCTTGGCTTGAATGTCTTTTACAATTTGATCAAACTTGTCTTCCTCAGGTTTTTTAGCCGTAGGCTCTAAATTGAGGCTTTCAAAATTATTAGCATTATGATCAGCTGTATTGCCCACTTTTTGCATGCCCTTATCTGGAGGCAATAGCGCACTTTTGGCCGGCTCACGCGTACTTTTATAAAACACCACCAAAACCACCACCAGTACGATTAAACCAATGGCTACAATCAATAAGATTTTCTTAAGCCCAGAACCTTTTTCTTCCTCTACTAAATCATTGAGTCGCTTATTTAGCTCTTTGTTAAGTTCGTTATTGTCCATCATCGTTCCTTTATAAAATCTCAAACTTATAAGTGCTTAGCCCAGCTAGCCCCCCGCTCTTTAGCAAATACCTCGTAAGGTAAAACCAAAATATTAAACGAAGGGGGGAGTTCATTATTGGGAAATACCCGCCACTCATTGGGCAAGCCTTGTGCAAGTTTCATAGAAAGAGTACGCGCCAAACGACACCCCTCGCTTAAAGCCGTATGCCCTTTATGCACATAGAGGTGTAAATGCCCCGGGGTTTTACTTTCATAGGCGGTAAAATTGATAAAACCCTCTTCTCTTAAAAGTAGCTGGGCTTTATGATAAAATCGCTCCGGGTTATAGCCATTGTAATCAAAGACGATATTTTCAATCTTATCGCCTTGTAAAATCAAAGCATGGGCAAGAATGATCTCTTTTCTCCAATGTTTTTGAATCAACATAGAAGTTAAGGGGGCATCTACTTTCTCAAACTTATCATAATAACAACGACCCATGTATTCTATCTTAGCCCCTAAACCGGGCTTTAAAACATAGTAAAACCCTGTCTGGAGTTTGATAAGCTTTAATTGCATTTCTGTCATCATTTAATCCTTTAAAAAATCGGCGCATGATAAAGGGGATAGTTTTGCGTAAACGCTACTATTTCCTCATAGATCGCTTTTAACTTCTCTGTATCCTCTATATTTTCTAATACATCTGCAATTTGCCCACCAATGAAACTAAATTCTGCCTCTTTCATGCCTCTACTGCTCAGCGCTGCTGATCCTAGACGAATCCCACTTGTGATAAATGGGCTCCTTTTCTCTGCTGGCACTGTATTTTTATTCACAATAATTCCAGCCTTACCTAAAGCCTCTTGGGCTTCTTTGCCGCTAAATTGATCAAAGCGCATCACCAATAAATGATTATCACTCCCCCCACTAACTAAATTAAAACCTCTTTCTAAAAATACCTTAACCAGTACCGCTAAATTGCGCTTAACCTGAATTGCATAGGTTTTCCACTCTGGTTTAAGGTTTTCTAAAAAGCCCACCGCCTTAGCTGCAATCACATGCATTAAAGGCCCCCCTTGTAAACCCGGGAAAAGTGCGCGATCAATTTTAGTCGCAATTTGTTCATCATTGCTTAAAATAAGCCCACCTCTAGGGCCTCTAAGTGTTTTATGTGTGGTGCTACTGACTACATGGCAGTGGGGAAATGGGTTAGGGTGTTCAGAAGCCACCACTAACCCGGCAATATGGGCTATATCGCCCATTAAAAGCGCACCAACCTCATCAGCAATTTCTCTAAAGCGTTTAAAATCAATCTCTCTAGGGTAGGCAGAATACCCGCATACAATGAGTTTAGGGCGCACAATTTTAGCAATACGCAAAACCTCCTCATAATCAATCCACCCCTCTGTATTCACCCCATAATAAAAACCCTGAAAATGCTGTCCGGTGATATTGACTTTAGAGGCATGGCTTAAATGCCCTCCGCTATTAAGCTCCATGCTTAAGATTTTATCATAGGGTTTTAATAAGGCGTGATAAATGGCCATGTTGGCTTGGCTACCTGAATGGGCTTGCACATTAGCAAAGGCACAATTAAAGAGTTTTTTAGCCCGATTTATCGCTAAAGTTTCAATAGCATCAACAACCTCACAACCCCCATAATAGCGCTTAAAAGGATACCCTTCAGCGTATTTATTGGTTAGCACACTCCCCATTGCCTCCATCACACTCTCAAAGGTGTAATTTTCACTAGCAATCATCTCCAAATGCGCGCTTTGGCGTTTTAATTCTGCTTGCAATAAATCAAAGATTTCTGGATCGCTTTGTTCTAAATAAAATGTTTTAGGCATGCCCGTCCTTTTCAGGTTTCATAGCCGGAAACAAGATCACATCTTTAATCGTTTTAGAATTGGTTAATAACATCACTAGACGATCAATGCCAATACCCTCACCCGCTGTAGGGGGCATACCTAATCCAAGTGCCCAAACATAATCTGTATCCATTAACTGCGCCTCTTCATCTCCGCTTTCTTTAGCCTTTACCTGTTCTTCAAAACGCTGGTATTGATCTAGCGGATCATTAAGTTCACTAAAACCATTGGCAATTTCTTTACCCGCGATGAAGAGTTCAAAACGATCGGCAATTGCTGGATTAGTGTCATTACGGCGCGCTAGGGGGCTAATTTCAATCGGATATTCTGTAATAAAGGTAGGATTAATTAATTTAGACTCAACGCATAGATCAAAAGCCTCCGCTAAAAGTTTGCCATGTGTGATCAACCCTTCCAAATGAGCCCCTTGTTTTTCTAAAAATACCAAAAGTTTAGAACTATCCTCTAATAACTCAGCCTCCAATCCCCCAACCTCTATTAAAGCCTGTTTAAAACTAAGCACTCTAAAGGCGCTAAAATCAATCTCTTGATCTTGATAGGGGATTTTTAAGGGCAAGTTTAAAACCTGCAATAGTTTATGAAAAAGTTCTTGTGTGAGGGTGATTAAATCCTCATAAGTTTTATAAGCCCAATAAAACTCCAGCATGGTAAATTCCGGGTTATGGGAATGATCCATGCCCTCGTTTCTAAAATTGCGGTTGATTTCAAAAACCGCTTCAAATCCACCCACTACCAAGCGTTTTAAATACAACTCAGGCGCAATTCTTAAATAACGCTCTACTTCTAAGGCATTATGATAGGTGATAAAAGGACGCGCATTAGCTCCCCCAGCAATAGGGTGCATCATAGGCGTTTCTACTTCTAAAAACCCTTTTTCCTCAAAAAAACGGCGGATAGTAGCCACAATCACACTACGGGTTTTAAAAACCTCTTTAACTGTGGGGTTAACCACTAGATCTAGATAGCGTTGGCGGTAGCGTAGTTCAATATCACTAAGGCCATGAAATTTTTCAGGCAAAGGTACAATGGATTTAGTAAGAATTTTATAAGAAGTGGCGTGTAAACTTAATTCTCCTGTTTTAGTAACAAAGGGATAGCCCACCACATTAAGAATATCACCCACCTCTACGCACTTTTTAAACAGATCAAAAGATTCTTTGCCTAAATCATTTTGTGAGAGATAAACTTGTAATAACGCGCTTTGATCTTCAATCTTAATAAAGCAGGCCTTGCCCATTAAGCGGATAAAGCGCAAACGCCCCACCAAAGCACAAATACTAGAGGGGTCTTTAGACTCTGCTTGATTTTGCAAAGTTTCAAAGCGCTTTAAAAATGTGGCGTTATCTAAAGTGCGCTCTACTTGGTTATCATAAGGGTTTTTGGACACAGCACGCAACAAATCTACTTTTTGTATGCGTTGTTTAATGTAGGCATTATCAAACATGGTGGTTTTTATCAATGGGATTTTTGCGGGTTTGCACCCTCTTGTGTAGTTTCTAAATTGTTTTTAACCTTTGTAGGGTCTAAACTCTCAGGCAAATTCTCTTTTTTAGCTCTCTTGGCCTTTTGCTCAATCATTTCACCAATTTCTTGTACTTCTTTAAGCTGGAGCACATGGGAGGCAATGGTGTGCATATAGGGATAAATTTGGCTGTGGGCGTGCAAATAAACATCTAAGCTTTTCATAAAAGAGAGGCGTGAAATGGTGTAGAGTAAAAAGGCTAGAATTAAAAATATCTTAGTACAACCAAATAAAAACCCTAAAATGCGATCTATAATTCCTAAATTGCTCAGGACAATAGCCTTACTCACAATCACTCCTGTTACTAAAAAAGCAATCCACACGCAGGCAAGCACTAATACAAAACCCACCAAACTAGACATAGAGGGGTCATGGAAGGCATATACATGCGAGGAAAACCAAGACCCCACCCTTTCTGCCCATCTAGATGCTAGAAAAACCCCTAAAACAATCCCCAATAAACCAGACACTTCATCAATAAAACCATTATAAAACCCGCGGAGTCCAACTCCCACAATAAGCACCGCCAAAGCAATGTCGATATAATAACCCATCAACACCCATTCTTAATAAAATTCAAGTGGCTATGTTTTTAAGTCTAAGTATTTTACAATGCAAAGCTTAAATCAGCAAAAGAACAAGAGGTTTATTTGCTATCTTTGAATACCAAGCGTTATTTTTCAAAAGAGCTTATCCAGCCTTTAGTTTTGGCTCTTTTGTTTTTATCTCCCCCTTATTTAGGTTGTTTGATCGCACCCCACCTTAAAATTTTACTAGGTTTAGAAACTTTTTTAGCCCCTTTAAGCATGCTAGCATGTTTACTAGTTAAAGCCAAACAGCGCGTTTTTTTTGGGTTTTGTGTGGGTTTAGGGTTGTTTTATTGGTGTGCTTTGAGTTTTCGTTATAACGACTATCCTTTTTTTATGCCCCTTATCATCATTCTAGTCGCTCTTTGTTATGCTGGGGTTTTCTACCTCGTTCTTTATCAACAATTTTTGTTTTACCGTGTTGTTACGCTATGGCTTACCAGTTATATCCACCCTTTTGGATTTGATTGGCTAGTTCCAGATGCCTTTTTTGCCTATTCTTTGTTTAAGGTGGATAAGCTACATTTCTTAATGATTTTAATCGCTCTAGCTCTTTATGTGTATAAAAATCCCCTAGTCAAGCCCTTTTACATGAAATCTTTGGCCAGCTTGATTTTATTATTCTGTTTAGAATATCCCCATACCTCCGCGCCCCTTAAAGGTATTAAGCCTATTAGAACCCATGTGAATCAAGAAAACAAATGGCAACACCCAATCTTTGAAAACCACATTCATTACAATTTAGAGCAAATCCAACAGGCCATTAAAGAACACCAAAAAATAGTGATCTTACCTGAAACAGCCTTTTCTATCGCGCTTAATCAAAGTAATTTACTCCACACTCTAATACAGCTAGGGCAGCAAATTACAATTATCACCGGTGCCCTTTATAAAGAAAACCACACGATCTATAATTCCACCTATATTTTCCACGACAACACCTATAATTATGCCCATAAAGTGATCTTAGCCCCCTTTGGAGAAACCATGCCCTTTCCTAAATTTATCGCTGATTACTTAGATCGCTTTTTCTTTGGTAGTGAGGTTTTTAGCTTAGGCAGTGCCCCCAACTTTACAGATTTTAATCTCAATGGCTTTGCTTTTAGACCCTTAGTTTGCTATGAGGGGACTTCTCAAAGGGCTTATACAAATAGCCCCCCTCATCTGATTGTGGTGAGTAATAATGCTTGGTTTGTGCCTAGTATCGAGCCTTTTTTACAAAGAATGTTACTCAAATACTACGCACGACGTTTTTCTAAAACCATTATCCATAGCGTGAATAAATCCCCAGCCTATATTCTTTCCCCCACTTTACTAGGCGATCAAAATTTTTAAAAAAGGAGGGTTATGTTAGAGGCTATAGAAATTGGCCACAAATTTGATACATGGTTATACCAAGATTTGCACTTAGAGGCAAAGGCAGGGGAGTCTATTGCGCTTTTGGGTGTGAGTGGGAGCGGGAAGTCTAGTTTACTCAACCACCTATCTACCATGCTAAAACCCTTGCATGGCAAAGTACGGCTCTTAGAACATAGCGATATTTATGCCCTACCTTTAAAAACCTTGCTAGAGTTAAGACGCCATTTATTAGGGATTATTTTCCAAGCCCACTACCTTTTTAGAGGGTTTAATGCTTTAGAAAATTTACAAGTTGCCTCTATTTTGTCTAAAACACCCATTGAAATGGAATTATTAGAAACGCTAGGGATTGCCCATACCCTAAAGCAACAAATTGGAGAGCTTAGCGGCGGGCAACAACAACGGCTTTCTATCGCTAGAGTTTTAACCAAACAACCTAAGATCATCTTTGCAGACGAGCCCACCGGCAATTTAGACACTTCCACCGCTTTAGCTGTCATGCAAGCCATGCATAACTATATCCAAGCACAACAGGGGGTTTTAATACTAGCCACCCATGATGAAAAGATTGCGCGCGGTTGTTCACGGATTTTCCTTTTAGAAAACCAGCGTTTACGCCCCCTTTGATCCGTTTGAAAATTTTTGCTAGAATTAGCGTTATTTTGAGATTTAAGGATTTGCTTTTTAATGGCCTTTGTAGGCAAAATGTATTTAGGCGGCTGGGGAGTTAGAGCAGATGCATGTAGGGCGATTAATTATTTTGAATTTGTGATTCAACGCGTAGATTTTCCAATCGTGTAAAAATAAAAAATGCAAAGGATTCTTATAGATTTTTTCAAATTTTGGCTTTTAAGTGTTTTAGGACTTTGCTCATTGCTACCAGCAGAAAATGAAGTTAGCGCTTTGGTTGAAAAAGGTTTAGTGCTAGAAGGTAGAGGACGCGACTATGAAGCCTTTAATATCTATAACCGTGCACATAAAAACGGAGATTTATTGGGTACAGCCTTTGTAGGCAAAATGTATTTAGGCGGCTGGGGAGTTAGAGCAGATGCATGTAGGGCGATTAATTATTTTGAATTTGTGATTCAACGCGTACGCAGTGATAGTAGTTTAGCTATGATAGTGGCTAAAGTAGGGCTAGCTAGCGCTTATGCAGAGGGTAAATGTGTTTTTATCAATAGAGATATAGCCCTTAGATTGATTGAAGAGGTTTTATTTGCCAATGGAGGTGGGGATTACAAAACAAAAACATGGAATTTGGATAAACTACAAGCGCGGAATTTTACAAATGCCCATGTACGCAAACACTACATCGGTGCGGCTTTGTATATGCTTGGTAATGGAGCTGATCCTACATCTATGGCGGCTACAGATGTAAAAATTTTAAGAAAAGCCGCAGAATTTGGAAACCAATATGCGCTTAGACAATTACAAAACACTAATCTACCCCCAAAACCCAAAGAGTTTATCAAAGAGTTTATCAATTATTAAGATAACGCGCTAGGAATTGATCTAAAAATTTAAATTCCTTGCGAGGGCATTTTGCGCGCTGTGGAGGTGAAGACTTTTTCATAGACTCGCAAGAGCACGATAAAAAAGGCGGTGATAGTTGGGCCTACAGCAATTCCCCAAAATCCAAATTTACTAATACCAGCCAGAATAGAAAAGAATATTAATATTTCGTTGATCTTAAGAGAAATTTTAAGTACCCGCCGTTTGATAAACCCAATCAGCCATGGCTTAATTAAGCTATCAATTAACCCTCCGATTAAAATAAGAGAATAAAGCGCAATCACCACCGCGCCTGTGATATTGCCCCGGTACATCTCATAAAATGCCACAGGTATCCACACTAACGCCCCGCCTACAATAGGAATGAGCGCAGATAATCCGTATAAAACCCCCAAAGAGAGCCAATCAAGTTTAAACCACACCACTAACCCCGCAAAGGCAACCCCTTGTAACACGACATTAATAATGGAGGTGAGTAGTACCACCCGTAAAATCCCGGCCACTTCTCTAAAAATTCCCTTACTTTGGATTTTTTCAAAAGGGAGTACCTCTAAAATGTAACTATAAAAAGTCTGTCCATAGAAGAAACATAAAAATAGAAATACCAAAACCATCACCGTATCGCTAGCAAATTTCAAGCTATACTTGCCAATATCGCTACTAAAATGCAAAATATAAGACATGAGAGCCTGCGCAGAAACATTGGATAAAATCTTATGCGCGTATTGGCTAAGGGTGGGGAAGTCTTGTACATACATCAATAGGTCGGTTTTAAATTTATTGATAAAGAAAGAAAGGCGCTCTAAATTTAGATGAAAGACAAAATCCATGCTTTTATAAATGAGAAAATAAAGCGGAATAACTAGGCAACTTAACAACACTAATACACAGAGCAAAGAGCTAAAGAGATTGCGCATATGTTTATCAAAAAACTCTTTAAGCCAAAACACAGTTACACAGAGTAACCCAGCAATGAGTAAATCCATTAAGAAATCCTCATACAGGTAAAGCATCCAATAAAAGGCAATGCCAAAAAGAAGCCAAAAGAAGTATACCGGTCGCATTCATTTAACCCATTTTTTGCACTATAATACCTAAAAAGGTTAAGCATGCACCTGTATAAGTACTGCGCAAGTGGCAATGATTTTCTAATTACTAGCCAATTTAAATCAGGTGATTATAGCGCGCTAGCCAAGCAACTTTGCCACCGCCATTATGGTTTTGGTGCCGATGGTTTGGTGGTGTTGCTCCCTCATCATGAATTAGCCTACACTTGGGAGTTTTATAATGCCGATGGGAGTGAGGCTGAGATGTGTGGGAATGCTAGCCGTTGTGCTGGGTTTTATGCTTACAAACAAGGTTTAGCCCCCTGCCAGCATGCTTTTTTAAGTAAGGCTGGAATTATCCGGGTAGAGGTGCAAAGTTTAGGCCAAACATCAGCCCTAGTAGAGAGTAATTTAGGCGTACCCAAATGGTTACAAACTCTAAATTTAGAGGGGAAAACTTGGTATTTACTTGATACCGGCGTGCCCCATTTAGTATATTTCGTGCCCTCTCTTAAACAAATCCCTAGCACTAAGATAGCCTTAATGCAAACACTAAGAGAGCGTTTTAATGCTAATGTCAATATCGCTTGTATTATAGATGATCACACAATCCAACTAGCCACCTATGAAAGAGGTGTTGAGGATATTACTCTAGCCTGTGGTACGGGTATGGCTGCTGTTTTTATGGCTGCTTATCAAGAACATCATTTAATGCCACAAGCCACCCTCATACCACCCAGCCAAGAAAAGTTAAGCTTGTGCTTAAAAGACAATGAAGTCTATTTTAAAGGAATGGTGGAGTATGTGGGCATGGTGCTAGAGGCTTAGCCTACAACCTTAGAGATAAGATTACAACCATAATTAGGATAGCGATGGTACAGATTGAACGCACTTTTACTGCTATGCAAGAGGAGCGCTTAGACACTTTTTTAACTAAATCCTTAGGGGTGGCAAAAAATCAGATCTTACAGTGCATTAAATCCTCACGGGTACAGGTTAATGATAAAACAATTTTAAAGGGAGGGTTAAAGCTTAAAATAGGTGATGAGGTGGTATTAAAACCCTCTCAAGCGCCCCTAGAAGTTTATAAGCCTACAGATTTAAAAATAGAAATTCTCTATGAAGATGAGGATATTTTAGTGCTTAATAAACCCCCTTATTTGGCAATGCACCCAGCTATAAGTCTACACGAGCCTACTTTAGTGGATTATTTGCAAGCTAAAGGGGTTACTCTTTCTACTCTTAGTGGTGAATCGCGTTGTGGTATTGTGCACCGTTTAGATAAAAATACAAGTGGCGCGGTTGTGATTGCTAAAAATAACGCCACCCATGCTAACTTGGCCACCCAATTACAAATAAGAGAAATGGGGCGTTATTATTTAGCCCTCATTACAGAACCTTTAAAAAAACCTATGCGTGTGGAGTGCCACTTAGGGCGACACCCTAAAAATCGTTTAAAGATGACTAATTTAGACACGCTTAGACAAAATATAAATGGGGGTAGATATTCTAAAACAGATTTTATTCCTTTGCTTAGTAATGCGCGAGGAATCCAACTTATTGCGGCTAAGTTATACAGTGGCCGTACACACCAAGTACGCGCCCATTTAGAAAGTCTAGGCCGCCACATTTTAGGGGATAGCCTATATGGGAAAAAAGATAACTACAAGGGGCGTATTTTATTGCATGCGTATTTGCTCTATATGACCCACCCTACAAGCCAAGAGAAACTACTTTTTAAAGCCCAAATTCTGGAGGATATGGTAGAATGCCTAGAAAAAGAATTTCAAGGGGTTGCTTGGGATGGCCTCATCCGGGAAAATTATATTCTTGACTTGTTTAACACTACTGTTTGTGAACTGTTCAACCCCTCATAAAAACCACACCCTCTCATTCCACAAGGGAGAAGAAACAATTGATGCGAATTTACCAGTAGTTGAGGGCATTAAAACGATTAATGATGTACAATCTGTAGGGTTTGAGTGGCAACCTATCTCTGTTCCTTCTCTTATTGATGGTTTTGCGATCTATCGCATGCAAAAGGATCAGACCTATAGGCGGGTGGGAATGGTTAAAAATCCACTTGCTACTCATTACTACGATGAGGGTTTAACGCCACAGACTCAGTATTATTACAAAATCGCCACCATCGGCAAAAATGGCGGGGTTTCTAACATGTCTCAGGCCATTAGTGTGAATACATCTTATATTAACCCTGTAGAAAGTGTTTTTGCCAGCCAAGAGGGGCCTAAAGAGGTTAAAATTTTTTGGAGTCCACACCCTAATCCAAGCATTTCTCGCTATATTATCCAGCGAGAAGGTCCTGATGGGAAGTTTTCTAATATTGGGGTAGTTAAAAACCGGTTGTATGTGGAGTATTTTGATAAGAATCTACCAGATGGGCAAGAGCACCGCTACCGCGTGATTGCCGAAAGTTTTGAAGGCGCTAAGTCTTTGCCTAGTGCGGTGGTGGTGGGTAGAACAAAAGCTGTACCTAGAGATTTATCTAATGTGCAGGCTAGTACAGATTTAACACGCAAGATCAAACTCACATGGAGTCCTTCAGAGCAAAGCGATGTTGTGGATTATAGAATCTATGCAGCCGATCATGCAGATGGAAAATTTAGAAGCATTGCAGAGACAAAAAATACAAATTATACAGACTTAGTAGATTTAGATGGAGTACAAAGATTTTATAAAGTAGTGGCTGTGGATAAATATGGACTAGAGGGGGCTATGCCAGCTGGGGCAATTAGTGGCATGACTTTACCGCGACCCACAACGCCTGTTATTACTAAGGGCACGATTGAAGATGGACGGGCTATTATTCAGTGGCAGAGTATCCAAGATGGACGGGTGAAAGATTACGCGGTTTATCGTTTTGATGGCAATTCTAATTCTCAGCCTTTAAGATTTGGCAATATTTTAAATACCCAATTCATTGATAAAAATATGGTAAGTGGCAGAAAATACCGCTACCAAGTGGTGAGTGTAGATGCAGACGGGCTAGAATCGCGGCCAAGTAAAGAAGTAGAGTTGCGTTTGGATCGCTAAATATAGGGTATTTTTATGTAGCCTATGCCACATTTGATCGCTAGTAGTGCTAAATTACCTACTTTTCCCTTTGAAGAGGGAGGGTTTATATTCCTCTGTGAAGCTAGAAGCTTGAGAAATCCACACTTAAGCATGTTGCGTGTGAACTATCCTAGCGAACATGGACTTTATGATTTTTGTATTCTAAAGATAGAACAAGAAAGAGGATTTTTATTTAAAGGGGAAAAATCCACACGGCCTATTCCTGTTAACATTCTCAAACAAGCCCTCCGTGTTTTAGCGCGTTATTGCCAAAATACAGAAGGGAATTTAGGGCTTGATCTAGTTAAACCGTGTGCTTGTTTAATTGATTGGAGTGTTTTTAAAATCCCTTCTTCTTTTCATCTTGAAATTGGTTTTGGATCAGGCCGCCACTTATTAAATAAAGCCATGTCTAACCCAGAGGAATTTTATATCGGTGTGGAAGTGCATACACCCTCTATAGAGCAAGTGTTGCGCCAAATTAAAATCTTAGGGCTACAAAATCTTTATATCACCTATGCAGATGCCAGAACCCTTTTAGAAGTTTTGCCAAAGCGCTGTGTGGGTTTAGATGTGCATTTTCCAGTGCCTTGGCCTAAAAATCCACAGCGCCGTATTTGGACTGCAAAAACCCTTGCGCATATGCTAGCTATACTACGCCCCAAAAGCTTGTTATGGCTTAGAACAGATAATCTTGATTATTTTAAAGAGAGTTTACATTTAGCACTTGATCTACCCCATTGCACCATGCAAGTCTTTAAAAATAGCGCGCAGGAAATGGTAGTTAGCAAGTATGAAGCCCGTTGGAAAAGACAGCATAAAGATATTTATGATTTGCATTTACAAATAGAGGATATGCCAGATAAATCACAACAACCCTTGCTGCTGAAATGTAGCACAAAAATTTCTATTAACCCCTCTCTTAAGGCTTGTACTTTGTGGCACAATCAGGTTGTACAACAAGATTACTTTTTAAGAGTTGTAGATGTGCTAGAATATAAGAATTTGTGGCTACTGGTGGTAAGTCTAGGGGATCTTCAAGCGCCCTTGAATAAAGTTCTTGTATTGGATAAAAATAAAGGGAGTTTAGAGTATATAGGGGGTTTGCCTTTTAACACAAAAGCCCACCGTTATGCTCACCAAAAGTTAGAGGAAATATTGGGGTAGGAGGTGTACTTTGAGCAGTATTATTTTTGCTAGAGATCTATCTTTAGGTTATAAGCGCGATGAATGGGTGATTAAGGGCGCGCATTTTAAGATTGAGCGCAAGGATTTTGTTTTTATTTCAGGGGCTAGTGGGAGTGGCAAGAGTACTTTACTGCGCTCTTTATATGGGGATTTGCCTATTTTGGGAGGAGATTTAGAGGTGTGTAATATCAGCGTTAATAGAGCCTCTAAAACCTTTATTAATGAGCTGCGGCGCAATATTGGGGTGGTGTTTCAAGATTATAAACTCATTGAAGAATGGACAGTAGAGCAAAATATTAAATTGCCTATGATTATTAATGGTTATAAAAAAGAAGAATGCAGTATTCAGGCTGAAAAGCTCTTAGCCCATGTGGATTTACTTTATAAGTCTAATCGCTATCCATTAGAGCTTAGCGGGGGTGAACAACAACGCGTGGCCATGGCTAGAGCCATTGCCCACAAACCCTTTTTAATTCTAGCCGATGAGCCTACCGGTAATTTAGATGACTATTCTAGTGATATGATTTGGAGCTTACTTAAGGGGGCTAATAAACAATTAGATATTACAATTGTGGTGGTTACGCACAGAATTCCGAGTAATTTTAATATCCCTTATCGCAAGATTTATATCAAAGATGGAGAGATACATGAATACACTTAAGGAGCATTTGGCTTTTCTCCTCCCTTTGATCGCCTTGTTATTTAGTTTAGAAAGTATTTTATTTGTGGAGCGTGCCGTTAGTATTAGAGAGGATAAATTGTCTAAAAACTATGCCATTACCATTGTTAGTAGACAACCCCTTTCTTTGCAATTTATCCGCCAAAACATTCCTAACAGTGTTTCTTTAACTTTAATTAGTCCAGATACGCTATTAGAAAGACTTAAGCAAAACTTTACCCAAGCCAATATCGCTAATCTTAAAAAGAGTTTACCCCTCTTTTATTCTCTAAAACTAGCTGTGTTTCCTACCCTAGAGCAACTAGATGCCATCCATAAAAAACTTCTTAGAATTCCGGGTGTGGAAAAAGTAGAAGTTTTTAGTAAAACCCATGATCAAGAATATAGGCTTTTGCTACTACTCAAAAAGAATACCCTAGCGTTTGCCTCTATTGTGGTGATTCTTTCTATTTTATTATTGATCAAACAAATCAGCGTGTGGAATTTAAAATATGCTAAACGCATTGAAATCATGGAGCTTTTAGGAGCGCCTATGCGTATTAAAAATGGCTTTTTATTCAAATTGGCTTTAATAGATTCAGTTTTAGCTAGTGTGGTTGTTGCATTAGGGAGTTGCAACCATTTAAATAGTTTGGGGAATGCGATTAATCAAAAATACCAACAAAGTAAGGAGCTATCCAGACAAATTCAGGGTATCCAAAGAAATATTGATAAAAACCAAGTCCAAAATCTCGCCCAAGAGAAATCTTTAGAGGAACACCGCATTTTTTTAGAAAATTTGAAAAAGAGTCGCCATAAAATCCAAGATGCGATGACTAATATCTTATTAAAAGATATTTTATTTGCTATGGTTTTGGATAAGCAGCATTTGGCTAGCACTGAGGATATTATTTTACAAACCGTCTTTACTTATCTCAACAGAAATTCACGAACGCAACTAGCTAATCTCAATTTACAAGAGGAACAAATTAGCGCTAGAATTGCCCAAATCACAAACAACATTAACCAAATCAGTGCGGCTATCAATGCGCAAAGAGATCGCAAACAGAATTTACAAAGCATGGTGTCTGCGCAAAAAAAATTAATTGAAAATATGCGCGCTGAATTGGTGGTTTATAATAAAAAGTTAGAAACTTTGGATAAAGAACGCAAGGGATTAGATCAGCTATTAGCCTCGCTTAATATCATTAAAGAAAAAGAATTAGAAAAACAGCGTAAGAGCAAACTAAAAACCCCCACGCCCTCCATTGACGGTATAGAAGCGCCTTTAGAAGTACGGCAAGTGGCTAGTTCTTATCGCGATATTGTTACTATCTCTTATACGGGGCCTAAAACCATCGCACCTCTAGCTAGTTATAGGATTGTGCAAAAATTTGGGCCCTATTTTGATCCAGTCTATAAGCTTAAAGTTTTTAATGAGTCTGTTACGCTTGTCTCTACTAAACCTAATGCCGTTGTACGCAATATCTTTGATGGACGGGTGGTTTATGCTAAAGAAGTGCCGATTCTTAAAAAAGTCATCATCATTGAGCATAAAGACGGCATGCACACGATCTATTCTCAATTAGATAAAATTGCCCCTACGATCAAACATGGTCTTAGGATACAAAAGGGTTATGTAATCGGCCGTATTGATCAACGGTTGAGTTTTGAAGTAACGCTTAGAGATAAGCATATCAATCCCTTAGAGATCATCGCGCGGACACAATAGATCTAGTATAAACAAAAATAAGGGAGTGCCGATCTAGACTGGGTAAATAATATAATAAGGAATACCCGTGTCCAGTGAAATTGGGAATGTCTCTGCTGTCTTAACAACCCACCTAGATACACACCACTCCGATCAGGTTGTCCATGCTGATCAAGCCTCTTTGTCTAAACAAGTTAAGCCAGAGATCAAGCAAGAAGTCTCGCCTCCAAAGGAACAGGATTTGCAAAAGCTAAGTAAAGAGCTCAACGAGGAAATGAGACAGATTCGATCTGATTTGACCTTTAGCTACAATGAGGAGATTCGCAGTTTAGTGGTTACTATCAAGGATTCAAATGGAGATAAGATCATCCGTCAAATTCCTTCGCAAGAGGTGATTAAGTTGGCAGAGAAAATGCACGATATTGTAGGGATTATCTTTGATAAAAAAGGTTAAGCTCACAAAGTGGGGTAAAACATGGCGATTGGAAAGTTAAGTTCTTTAGGGATTGGGAGCAAGGTTTTAAACTACGATGTGATTGATAAACTTAAAAGCGCTGATGAAAAAACTATGGTGGCTCCCATTGATCGAAAAATGGAAGTCAATCTTGAAAAACAAAAGGCTTTAGTTGAGATTAAAACTTTGCTTGCCAATCTTAAAGCGCCCGTTAGTGCTTTAACGGATTATTCAACTTATACGAGCCGCAGTAGCAGTGTGAGCAGTGGAGCGCTTAAAGCCAGTGTAAGCCCGGGTATCCCTGTGCAAGATATTAAAGTAGAAGTTGAGGATTTGGCTCAAGGCGATATTAATGAAGTCGGTACACATTTTAGAGATCGCGATGATGCCTTTAGCCAAGCTAACACCAAATTACACTTTTATACCAATAATAAAAACTACACAGTCAATATTAAGGCTGGTATGAGTGTAGGCGATGTCGCCCAAGCCATTACAGATGCTACGGGGGGCGAGGTGATGGGGATTGTGATGAAAACCGGGGGGGATAAACCCTATCAGTTAATGATTAATACTAAAAACCCCGGGGCTAATAACCGCTTGTATTTTGGCTCTAGTGTTATTTCTACTCTTGCTAGTGATGCGCCTATTAATTTAGCCATAGGGGGCACTACTGCAGATGGGAAAAGTACAGAAGATGATTTTTTTATTAAAGTTAAAGATGATAAGGGCGAAGTGGTTAAAATCCCTATTAGTCTTAATCTTGATAAGGCTTCTGTGCAAGATAAAAATAAAGCCCTGCAAACAGCTATTAAAAAAGCCCTAGAGGATAATGCACAAACCAAAGACCTAGTAGATAGCGGACAGATCAATATCGGTTTGATTAATGATGGCAAATCTTTAGTACTTAACGATCAAAGAGGGTTAGAAGTTGAAGTTGGGGGAGCTAAAGCAGCTGAACTAGGTTTTGTTAAAACTAAATCAGATCAAGAAGATTTACTCAAAGGCACAGCAGGGATTGCATCCGGTCAAATCAAGGGCACTATTAATTTTAATGGGCAAGCCATTAATTTAGGGGCTATCACCGCAACGGGCAATTCTAGCGATGCTAACGCTCAAGCCATCGTTAAAGCCATTAATGGCATTCAAGGGTTGCACGCTTCTTTAGGCACGGACGGGAAATTAATCCTTAATAGTGAAAGCGGCGAGTTGCGTATAACCGGTGTGGGGGCCGATGGTAAAGCGGCTGTAAATAGTTTAGGTTTGTCTGAGGGCTTAAGCCAATCCTATGCTAAATTACACGATCTCTTTGCCTTTAAAAAACTACAAAGTGCCTCTGATGCTAGATTTACTTACAATGGTGCGACAATCACCCGCCCTACAAATGAGGTAAACGATGTGATTAACGGTGTATCTTTGAGTTTATTAGCCAAAACTGAGCCGGGTAAACCAGCCATTATTAGCATTACCCGCGACAGTAAGGCCATTGTTGATCATGTTAAAGAATTTGTCAAAGCCTATAATGCATTAATCCCTAAACTAGATGAAACAACCCGTTACGATCCAGATACTAAAATTGCCGGCGTGTTTAATGGCGTGGGGGATATCCGCACAATTCGCTCTTCAATTAATAATGCCATTGCTTTTACAATCACAACGGCTAAAGGTGTGGATAGTCTCATGAAGTATGGGATTACACTTGATGAGCATGGAAAGATGAGCTTAGATGAGAGCAGACTCACAAACGCGCTTAATGCCGATCCACAAGCCGCTCAAGATTTCTTCTATGGTGGCGATATTAAAAGTATGGGGGGTAAGGAGATTCACCAAGACGGGATTTTTATCAAGTTAGATAAAGTTTTGCAAGGTTTGGTCGATGGTGGTAACGCGAGGTTGAAGTTATACGAGGATTCTTTAGATCAAGACGCTAAAAATTTGAGAAGAGATAAGGAGAATGCAATGGAGATGCTTAAAACCCGTTATGACATGATGGCAGAACGCTTTGCAGCTTATGATGAGCGTATTTCTAAGGCGAATAAATCCTTTGATGCGGTGCAGATGATGATCGATCAAGCAGCCGCCAAAAAGAATTAAAATCTGAAAGGGAGAATGATGTTTAAAGCAAATGCATACAGCATGTACCAGCAAAATGCCGTAACGGTAGAGTCTCCGGCTAAACTCATTGAGATGCTCTATGAAGGTATCTTAAAATTTGCCGCCCAAGCCAAGCGTTACATGGAAGCGGAGGATATTGAGAGAAAAATTACTTACATTAATAAAGTAACGGATATCTTTACAGAACTTCTAAATATCCTAGATTATGAAAGAGGTGGAGAAGTTGCGGTGTATCTAACAGGGCTATACACCCACCAAATTAAAGTACTAACCCAAGCTAATGTAGAAAATGACTGTAGCAAGATCGATCTAGTGATGCGCGTAGCCAAAGGGCTATTAGAAGCTTGGAGAGAGATTCACCAACATGAATTGGGCCGATGAACTTAAAATTGCGCTACTAGAGGATAATTTAGAAAGAGCCTCTTATCTAGTAGAAACCTGCCCATTTTTAGATCATAGCTGTTTAGATTTGGAGGTTTTAGAGAGCGCTAAAACATTAATTGGCACTACGATTGAGCGCCTTAAACAAAAGCAACAAACTTTAGGCCTACAAATGCGCCAACTTAAAACAACCCAAAAGTTTTTAGAGATTTCCTAGTTTCTTTTACACGATTAAGCGTATTTAGATAAAATACTTCTAAAAGGAGTTAGTGCGTGCAAAAGGTGATGGTGTTAGCTACAGGTGGGACGATTGCAGGAGCTGGAGAGAGTTCTACAGGCGGGACTTATAAAAGCGCTCAAGTAGAGATTTCTGATCTCATGCAATCTTTAAAAATTCCAGAGGGGATATGTGTTGAAAGCCAGCAGGTGAGCAATGTCGGCTCACAAGATATTAGCGCCTCTATTTGGTTTGAATTATTAGAACGAATCCACACCCTAGCAGCTAGAGAAGATATAAAAGGTTTTGTAATCACGCATGGCACAGATTCTATGGAGGAGAGTGCTTATTTTTTGAATCTGACTGTGCAAACTTATAAACCTGTGGTGCTTGTAGGGGCAATGCGTAATAGCTTAAGCATGGGTGCAGATGGGCCTTTAAATATTTATAACGCCTTAGCCATAGCCGCCCATCCTGAGAGTGCGGGCAAGGGGGTTTTAGTAGCTATGGATGATACTATCCATGCAGCACGCGAAGTAACCAAATCTAACACTAGCAGTTTACATACCTTTATTTCGCCAAATTGTGGGCCTATAGGGAGTGTTTATTATGCAAAAGTACACTTCTACATGCAACCCTTAAGGAAACACACTTTACAAAGCCAATTAGCCCTAACTAGTTTACAACCCCTCCCCCCAGTTGCTCTAGTTTATACCCATGTAGATTGTGGTGTTTCTTCATTAAAAGCAGCTATAAATCAAGGGGTTATGGGGGTTGTGGTGGCTGGTATGGGTAATGGCAATCCTAGTAGCGCGATGCTTGAGGCTATGGCAGAGGCGGTAAAACAAGGAATTGTTGTGGTGCGCGCAAGCCGTACAGGAAGTGGAGTAGTGGAGTTAGGAGAAGTTGATGATTTAGCTTATGGTTTTGTTACCCCTGATAATCTTAATGCCCAAAAAGCCCGCGTACTATTACAATTAGCCTTATTAAAAACCCACCAAACTACACAAATCCAAGAATTTTTCAACACGCATTAATTCTAGGATTAGATAGCGGTTGTGAATAAAATCTTTGGAAGCATTGTTATCAGCTATGTGTTCTTAGCTCTTATGGGAGCTATTTTATTAGGGCTTACTCCCATGCACACTAAACCCATTGCTTTTTTAGATCTCTTTTTCACGGCCACCTCAGCGGTTTGTCTAACCGGGCTCATTACAATTAATCCGGCTACTGATCTAACGGGTTATGGGCAGGCTGTGATCTTAGGCTTGATTCAAGCTGGTGGCTTTGGTTATATGGGGCTAGCTACTTTCTTGCTTTTACTCATTGGTAAAAAGGTTAATTTTAAAGGGCGGCTTTTACTCAAAGAATCGTTAGATTATCCAAACATGCAGGGGGTTATTGCTTATCTAAAAAAGATCTTTATTTTTACTTTGGTTATAGAGGGAATTGGGGCTTTAGTTTTAACGGGCTGTTTTATTTTTAAAATGCCTTTTCAACAAGCATTTTGGGCGGGGATTTTCCATGCAATCTCGGCTTTTAACAATGCCGGCTTTAGTATATTTTCCTCTAATTTGGCAGATTACCGGGATAATGTAGCGGTGAATTTGGTTATTTGTGCGTTGATCATTCTAGGGGGGCTGGGGTTTTTGGTGTTGAATGAATGCTATAATTATAACAAACACTCACGACTCAGTGTCCATGCGCGCATCGTACTCATCGCTACTGGTGTTTGTGTTTTGCTTGGTATGGCGGTTTTATTGCTCTTTGAGTGGAATGATCCTACTAGCATAGGTACTTTAAGTTGGCCCCATAAGATCATGAGCATATTTTTCCTATCAGTTAATCTTAGAACAGCAGGTTTTAACACCATTGATATGTCCGGTTTGCATGATCAAAGCTTATTTTTTAGTTCTTTACTCATGGTCATTGGAGCAGCACCGGGGAGTACAGCAGGGGGCATTAAAGTTACAACCCTCACTTTGCTACTTGGTTATGCTTATTGCGCCCTTAAAGATAAAGAAGTGGTTTTATTCCAACGCGCTATCCCCCAAGACCTTGTGAAAAAATCTTTTTTAATTTTTATCATTGCCATGTTTTATATCACTATCTCTATCATGGTTTTAAGCGCTACAGAGGATACGCATAACCAGTTTTTCATCAATTTACTTTTTGAGGTTTGTTCAGCCTTTGGTACGGTAGGGGCTAGTACAGGCAATGGGGGCGATCTTTCTTTAGCGGCTAATTTTAGCCATTTTGGTAAGCTATATTTAATGGTTTTAATGTTTATGGGAAGGGTGGGCGTCTTGGCCTTTAGCATGGCTTTGGTGCGCAAAAGCAAGACACATAGCGTTAAATATCCAGAAGAAGGAGTGGTCTTATGAATACTTATGCGGTTTTAGGTTTAGGCAAATTTGGATCGCATGTAGCGCGAGGATTAATAGAAAATGGAGAACAAGTAATCGCAGCCGACATTAATCAAGATAGTATTAAAAATTTTAGAGGGATTTGTGATAATCTCTTTATCATTGATACTACAGATATTGCAGCGCTTAAAGATACCGGAATTGCCCAAGTAGATACAGCTATTGTGAGTATCGGGCAAAATGTAGAAGCCTCCATTTTGAGCGTAATGGCTCTTAAAGAATGCGGTGTTTCTGAAGTGATTGCGAAGGCTTCCACCTTAATTCATGGAAAAATCCTCTCTAAAATTGGCACCGATCGCGTGATTTATCCAGAAAGAGATGCGGCTAAAAGACTGGTGAAGGGATTAAGTTTGAACCCACTTTTAGATGTAATGGAAATCACAACTCATATGCGTATGGTGCGCTTAAGTGTGGATACAACCCATGCAGACATGACCTTGCAAGATTTCTTAGGATCGTTTAAAGCAGATCTCAAAGTTGTAGCCCTCAAACATGCTAGCCAATGGGAGTACAATTTAAATTTAGAATCCCCTCTTATTCTCAAACAAGGCGATATTCTTTTATTGCTAGGGCATGCTAAAGAGGTGGATATTTTTTTAGCCAGCAAAGATTTAAAACTAAAAAGAAATTGATAGCGGCTAATCTTTGAGAGGCGTATACTACCATAGCTTGAGCATGAAGTCATTTTATTTGTGTTGTATTTTATTGCTTTTTGGATGTACACCTAAACCCTCCCATGTTGCTAGTTTGGTTACTTTTGATATTGGCTATCAAGGCACAGCAGTTAAAACTTACTGGCGCAAACTAGGGGAAAAAAATTCAAAGGAATTTGTACTCGGGGGCAATAACTTGTTTTTTTTACTTTGGAGAGATACCTTTAGAAAAGCCAAGATTGAAAGCCGCCTTTTAGAACCCGGCACCTACTATTTAGCCTCTTTTGAGGTGCAAGTGGGCAATCGTTTGCTTAAAAGCCAAACCACTCTACCCAGATGGCGCACGGGTTGGGATTTTAATCATAACCGCCCGCTTTTTTTGGCTTTCAAGGTTAAATCTAACACTCCCCTAAAACTCCCACCTGTAGAACTAGCTATCAAACACACTTTAAAGAATAAAAAGCAAGGGATCAAAGAAGGTTATAAGGTCAATTTTTTATTAGGCGATCAAGGTGTGTGGATCACAGGACCTTATACCCGCACCTTTTAAATGTGTTATAATGCGCCCAGTCTAAGTAAAGGTAGTTAATGGAGAATTTCTTGATATTTATTACTAATATCAATGTGATTTTTTATGTTCTGAGTTATCTCATTGGGGGGATTCCTTTTGGTTATGTGATCATGAAGGTGCTTTACAATGTAGACATCACCAAACAGGGGAGTAAAGGCATTGGCGCGACTAATGTCATGCGCGTATTAACTACCATTGATTCTTCTAAAGCAAAAAAAATAGGCACGGCGGTTTTATTGCTAGATTTGTTAAAGGGGGTATTTACGGTATTTCTTGCTAAACTTGCCGGGCTTAATTTTTCAGCCCAGTGGATGGTGGCTATTTTAACCATTATAGGGCATTGTTACTCACCCTATTTAAACTTTAGCGGGGGTAAGGGAGTGAGTACCACAATGGGCGCGGTGGTATTATTAATCCCAGTAGAGAGTTTATTAGGGCTAGCTCTTTGGGCTTTTGTAGGCAAGGTGTTAAAAATCTCCTCTTTAGCCTCCATTGTAGGGGTGGGTAGCGCCACTCTTCTTATTTTCTTTTTGCCAAAGCTTGGTTTACCCGCCTCTATTAATATCCTAAGCCAAGTGGGCACACAAACCCCTATGGTGCTTGTTTTTTGTATCACGCTTTATAAGCACTGGCCTAATTTATTAAAACTACTAAGCGGGCAGGAAAAAAAGGTACTTTAATTCCATGACGCTGCACATAGAAGACTACCAGCTAGAGGTTATTATTGGCACTCTTGAGAGCGAACAGAAAAATCCCCAGCCCATTGTTGTGGATTTGTGTATTGATTATCACTACACACCTGCTAAAGAGCAAAAAGCCCCTGAATACTTAGACTACATGGATGTTTTAGAAGTGGTACAAAATAAGTTTTCCACAGCCCATTATGGGCTTTTAGAAGAAGCTTTATTAGAACTTACAAGCTGGCTTAAGCAATGTTTCCCTGTGATTTATAAAATTGACATGGGCATTAAAAAACCCCAAGCCTGCCAAAAGGCTTTAGTGGGGGTGAGTTTGTCTGTTGCCTTTGAAAATCCCTAAAAATTATAAGGAGTTTTATATGTCTTTACTAGTTAATCAAGAATGTATCGCCTGCGATGCTTGCCGCGAGGAATGCCCCACAGATGCTATTGATCAAGATGATCCGATTTATAGCATTGATCCGGATCGTTGCACAGAATGCGTAGGTTATAGCGATGAGCCCGGTTGTGTGAGTGTGTGCCCTGTAGATGCGATCATTCTTGATCCACACAATACAGAAAGCCAAGAGGAACTTCAGTATAAATACCTGACTCTTCAAGAAAAAATCTAACCCTTCATGGCAAAGGTTACAACGGTTATTGATATTGGTTCAAACTCTGTACGCATGGCCATTTTTAAAAAGACTAGCCAGTTTGGGTTTTATCTACTCTATGAAATCAAATCTAAGGTGCGTATCTCTCAGAGTACTTACGAACACAAGGGAGTTTTGCAAAAAAACCCCATGAAGCGCGCTTTGCGGGCCTTAAATGATTTTAAAGAAATTGCGCAAAAATATAAAAGCCGCAAGATTTTATGCGTGGCCACTTCTGCGGTGCGCGATGCACCTAATGCTCAAGAATTTATCGCTTTAGTTAAACGGGTGTGTGGTTTGCAGGTTAGAGTCATTGATGGGGCTAAAGAGGCGTTTTATGGGGGGGTTGCTTGTGCGAATTTATTACACCGCAGAGACGGGATTACTGTTGATATTGGCGGGGGGAGTACCGAGTGTGCTCTTATTGAAAATGGCAAGATCAAGGATTTAATTTCGCTCAACTTAGGCACAATCCGCTTAAAAGAACTCTTCTTTGATAAAAAAAGTAATTTAAGCTTGGCTAGAGATTTTATCCGTGCTGAATTTGCCAAAATCCCCTCTAATTTTAAAACAACCTGTATTTTTGGCGTAGGTGGGACGATCCGCGCTTTGGCTAAAGTGGTGATGTTACAGAGTAACTACCCCATTGAGATCGTACATGGCTTTGAAATGCAAGTTGCCCCCAATCTCAAACTTTTAGCCCAAATCATTACAAGTTCAGATGCGGAGTTAGAGGAATTAGGAGTGGGGGAGGATCGCATTGATAGCATTAGAAGCGGGACACTTATTTTTACCATGCTTTTGGAGTATTTTAAGGCAAGCGTGGTGGTGGCTAGCGGGGTGGGGGTTAGAGAAGGCGTGTTTTTAAGCGATATGCTTAGATCGCATAATCATAGCTTTCCAAAAGGCATTAATCCCTCTTTACTCTCCTTGCTTGATCGCTTTTTGCCCCACTCCAAACACAGCCAAGAGGTTAAAAAGGAATGTGTTAAATTATTTGAAGCCCTCAAACCCTTACATGGCGTAGATGAAAAATACCTCTATCACCTTAAAATCGCCGGGCAACTCTCTAGCATTGGTAAAATCTTAAGTTTTTATAATGCCCATAAACACAGCGCTTATTTGAGTTTGAACGCCTTAAGTTATGGCTTTTCTCACCAAGATAGGGCGATTATTTGTCTTTTAGTACAATTCAGCCATAAAAAAATCCCCAAAGATAGCAATATTGCCCATTTAAGCGCTATCATGCCCCCCATTCTCACCTTACAATGGCTTAGCTTTCTTTTAGGTCTAGCAGAGAGCCTGTGTTTGATTCGTCTTCCTAAAATACACTACAGCCTCCAGAATAAGACTCTCAAGATTCATTGCCAAAGCGATCCTTATTTGTGTCAAGAAATGGTGGGTAAGCTTGTTAAACCCGTTGCTCTTTCTATTGAGTTTGTATGACCGTTGCCATTATTAGGCTTTCTTCTCTAGGCGATGTTGTGCTAAGCGCTGTTTTTTTGCCCTTTCTTAAAGAACGCTATAAGGTAAAGATTCACTGGTTTATTGATGAAACCTTTGCGCCCCTTTTAAAAAACTGCCCCTGTATTGATATGTTGCACGCTCTACCCTATAAAAAAACCCTGCACTCTAAAAACCCTTTAAAAATCTGGCGCTTTTATAAAAATTTACGCCATTTGGGTGTTTTTGATTTAGTTATTGACATGCAAGGTTTGATCAAATCTGCCCTACTAGGTTTTTTCTTAAGAAAGAGGAAATTTATAGGCTTTGATAGGCAATCTATTAGAGAATCACTAGCCAGTTTATTTTATAGTCATACAGTTCACATTCCCTACCAACAACATATCCTTAAGCGCAACCAAAAAATCCTGCAAGAGGCGTTTAATCTCCTCTACCCGTCTTGTGATTGGCAAAATTGTTTGCAAAAAAGACAACAAGCTTTCTTCTGCCCCCCCTACCCTCCTTTAGATTTTATTAAAAAAGACTGCCAAAAAGTACTCTTTGTACTTGAAACCTCTAGGCCTAATAAAACCTACCCCTTAGAGCGTTTCTATGCATTAGGGCTTGCTTTAAAAGAGTATGCGCTAGAAGTGTGGCTTTTAGCCCATAAGCAAAGAGAGCAGGCCCAAAAACTTTATGAAAAACTTAACCCCCATTTGCCCACACAATTACTCCCCCCTCTGACTTTGAATCAGGTTAAATCTGTAATTATGCAGGCATCTGTAGTGGTGGGCGGAGATACTGGTGTGGTACACCTCTCTTGGGCGCTTAATATCCCCTCAGTAACTCTTTATGGAAACACCCCCCCCGAGCGCTTTAAATTAGAAGGAGAGGGGCATGTTTATTTATGTGCTAATTTAAAAGCCAATTACGATAAAAAGGATTTTTCTATCCAAGAGATCCCTCCTACTGCGATTAAAGAGGCAATTTTACAGGTTTTAGAAAGGAAGGTATGAAAGAAAAATTAAAGAAAGAATGGCAGATTTTTTGTATCTACGCGCTAGAGTGGATTACAAATTTACTAGGCTTTTGTTTGGCTAAAATCCCCCACCGCTGGTTTGTGGGTTGTGTGCATTTTGTGGGTTTTGTGTTAGCCAAACTAGATAGACGGCGCTATTTTGATGCCAAAGCCAATTTAGATTTTGCCTTTAAAGATAGCTTAAGCGAAGCAGAGAAAAAAGCCATTATTAGGCGAGGTTATTCTAATTTTGCTTTTATAATTCTAGAGAGCATGCGGGTGGTGTTTTTGAAAAAAGATATTTATGATGCGCGTTTTACCCGCATTGATGAGGAAAATGTACTAAAGTCTTTGGAACAAAATAACCAAGCGGTAGTAATGGGCATGCATTTTGGATACTGGGAGGCGGTGGGGACTTCTTTAGCGCAGTATTATAGCCAATATGATCGCGGATCTTTAGGTCGTCTGACCAAATTTGAGGCGATCAACCGTCTTTTGATCAAACACCGCGAGGATTTTGGGGTGCGTTTTATCAATAAAACAGGGGCGTTTAAAGAGCTATTAAAAATTTATAATCAAGGCAGGGGTTTAGTAGGGATTTTAGTAGATCAAAATATTTCGCCTAAAGAGGGCGTGGTGGTTAAATTTTTTGGAGAAGAGGCTACACACACCACGATTGCTTCTTTGCTCTCAAGGCGCTTTGATATAGATATTGTAGCCGTGATCATTGATTTTAACGAGGATTATAGCCACTACTATGTGCGCTACTACCCCCCTATTAGAGCCAAAAATACAGAGGATAGTCAAGCCGATATTTTAGAAGCCACGCAAGCACAGGCAAGTTTGAGTGAGCAAATCATTAGAGAACATCCGGAAAGCTGGTTTTGGTTTCACAGGCGTTTTAAAACCACCCATCCAGAGATTTATAAACGCAGATAACAAACAGGCCGTATAAAGATTTTAAACAAATTCAAGCCACACAAAGCCGCGTTTGAAAATCTTTACCACTAGCGCTAAAGCTTACAAGTTTAAGCTAAGCTAATCACTTGGGCTTTTCTTTGGGGCTAGCTAAAAAAAGCGCACAGATCACCCCCACAGCTAGACCGGCTAGAAGTGCGCCGATAGTGTGGGCGTTGTAGTAAATACGCGCGCCCATAGTCAAAAAAGCTAGAGGTAAAAACCACAGCCAAAGAGCGCCATAACGGCGTACCAAAAAACCCAGTGCACAAAAAATCATAGAGGAATGCCCGCTTGGCATGTTTTTATTCCCCCCATTGGGTCTTTGCCCTAGACGGCGATCAAAAAGGCTTACAGAATTAAGCGCCCATTTAAGAGAGTGTGTGGCAATAGTGGTTGCAATGCTTACATGGATAATTTGAATCAAACCTACCGGATCTTTTTTAAATATGGGGTAGGCAAAGGAGGCGATGGTAGGCACAAAGCGAGCGTAGTGTTCCGTGATCTCAAAAGCTATAGGTACGCGCTCTTGTTTGGGTACTTTAGGAAAAGGGGTAATCACTCCGATAAGAAAGATTAAAAAA
The DNA here is from genome assembly GCF_026000295.1 of Helicobacter suis HS1. Classification (NCBI taxonomy): domain Bacteria; kingdom Pseudomonadati; phylum Campylobacterota; class Epsilonproteobacteria; order Campylobacterales; family Helicobacteraceae; genus Helicobacter; species Helicobacter suis. The sequence continues at coordinate 428,929 of NZ_AP026769.1, forward strand.
AAGCAGATTAGGTTTTTAGTGGGGAGGTATTTAGGAAAGCTTTGTAAATAGAGGGTTTTAAATTTCATTTGAATAGATCGCATGCGGGGTTGTAGGCATTACTTTTTTGCATTCCAAAGGCACTTAAGATACTTGAGAAAATCATATCTTGGGTGTAGGAGATCTGATCTGAGGGAAGGTGGGGAGGTTTAAAGCCATTAGTAAAGATGATAAAGGGAATTTGCTTTTGGAAATCAGGAGCGATTAAAAAAGGTGTGCCGTGTAAATACATGCCATGTTCGCCTAAACTTTCACCATGATCGCTCATGTAAAGCAGTAAGGCGGGTCGTTTGCTTTGCTTTAATTCTTGGATTAGTAAGTCAAGCACAAAATCGTTATAGGCAATGGTGTTATCATAAGCGTTGATCAGACTAGAAAGGCTACAGGTGTGGGGTTCTTTGTGGGTACAAATGGGCTTGAAGGGGGCAAAATTATGGGGAATCTTGTCTACATAAAGTGGGCCGTGTGAGCCCTTGAGGTGCAAAATGACTAAAAGGTTATTTTTATAGCGTTTAAGTAAAAAAGGAAGAGATCTGGCTAATGCTTCATCAAAATTAAAGGGAGGAGGCACGCCTAAAGAGAGTAGCCAGTCTTGCCACTTATCTTCTCTAGGATGCCAATCAATGCGCATGAATGGCTCGGCATTATTAAGGCTTAATAACACCACACTAACCCCCTGTCTATGCAAAAAAGAGGGTAAATTTTCATAGTCTTTTTTAGAGGTGAGCATACACTCCAGCGCAGCGGTGGTGTAAGTGGCACAAGAAGTGGCTTTAAGGGCTAAGATTTCATGCTTGTTTAATCGTGCTTGTAATTTGGGTGTGGTGGGTCTGTTATAGCCATAAATGCTGTAATTTGCCCGTCTTGCACTTTCCCCAATAACTAAAACCACAACTTGGTTTTTGCTCTGCGCCTTAGCGTTAGAAAAAAGTTTAGGGGGGGAGGCGTTAAAGGAGTTAAAAGCAGCACGGATAAGATTGATGCTATAACTGTAGGGTAGAGTTAACCCTCCTATGTATTTGGCATGTTTATCTAAAAAGAGCCACTGCTTGGCGTGGGTAAAACTCCAAGTAAAAAAGAGCAAGGCTGAGCCTAGAAAAATAAGAGCTTTATTTTTAAGTGTTGTATTCTTGATGGGATAAAAAAAAACAAACTCCCTAAAGCCAAACCTAAAAGCATGAAAAATGCTAGATGCAAACCTAATAAATCTCTGGTTTCATGGAAATTTGTGTGTAAGACATTGCCCATCATGCTTTTGGTTAAAAACACATGGTAGGTTTTTATAAAGTAGAGTGCTAGTGCATTACAAAAGGCTAAAAGGGCTAAGCTTATGCGTAAAAATTTAAGACCTAAGCAAGAGAATGCCACTAAAACCATGTTGGTTGTGCAGATATAGGCAATGCTTAGGCTAAAAATAATACCAAACCCCCCCTTGTGATCTGTAATGTAGTGCAAGAGGGGCACATGGAAGATGATTAGAGAGATAATGCCATAAAAAAGCAAGGCAACAAAAAAAGAAGCGGGTCTAAAAAGCCCTAAAATACGGGTATACAACGACAACTATCTACCCATATAAACTTGTCTTGGGCGTGTGATACGCGCTTTGGGGTTTTTGACATGCTCAAGAAGTTGGGCACACCAGCCTACCGTGCGCGCAATCACAAAGACGGGGGTAAAAAAGCGGGTGGGGATTTTAAGGGCTGTTAAAATAGTGCCAGAGTAAAAATCTACATTAGGATAGAGGTTGTGCTCAATAAAATAATCATCTTTAAGGGCAACTTCCTCAATTTTAGCAGCAATTTCATCAAGTCTTGGATTCATTTTAATGCCCCTAGCCTGTAAATCATCTTTGAGCTGTTTTAAAATCCGCGCTCTGGGGTCATAACTTTTATACACCCGGTGTCCAAAGCCCACAAGTCTAAAGGGATCGTTTCTATCCTTAGCGCGGGCAATGTATTTATCCACATTCTTCACATCGCCAATTTCTTGGAGTTGGATCAAGGTCTTTTCATTAGCTCCGCCATGTAAATGCCCCCAGAGAGCAGAGATTCCCGCACTAATAGCAGCATAGGGGTGCACTCCTGTAGAGGCAACATTGCGCACGGTTGTTGAGGAAGCATTTTGCCCGTGATCAGCATGCAAGGTCAAAATCTTATCAAAGGCCTCTACCTCTAAAGCAGTGATCTCAGTCTCGCCCTTTGTGGTGTAGTGCAGGCGCTCATGGGGATAAGCTCGCAGCATAAATAAAATATTTTCCACATAGTTACGGCCTACATCAGGGTAAATGATGGGCGCACCAATTTCATTGCGGTAGCAAATGGCTGCTAAAGTAGGCATCTTAGCCACAATACGCCTAGCCATAGTCTGGTAATCCTCCTCATTTTTCATGGTGTCATGTTCAAAATAGAGGGTGGCTAAAATAGAAACCCCGCTACTAAGTTTAGCCATAGGGTGGGCATTGGTGGGGAAGGCTGAAAACATGTTCATCAGTGTAGAATGGATAAAACTTCTGTGGCGCAATTCTAATTCAAAGGCTAAAGATTCTTCCTCATTTTTGGGTAGCTCATCAGTAAGTAGAAGTCTACACACATCTACATACTTGTATTTGGCTACCAGCTCTTCGATGGGATAACCCTTATAGTAAAGCTCACCCTTTTTGCCATCAATATAGCTAATAGTAGACTGGCATCCAGCCGTAGAGGAGTAACCCGGATCATAAGAGACGATTCCAGCAGTTTCATACAGCTTAGAAAAATCCACCGCCAGAGGACCTCTTGTGCGCGGAACAGTTTCAAACTCAAATTTTTCATTAGTCTCGTTGTTAATTAGCGTAATAGACATGCAACTCCTTTTTTTGCAATATTATACAAGATAAAGCATTAATGAGCGTTTTTACTGTTCGCACCATTAGTAATTTTCGTACTTCAATCTGGCCTGCGTGGGCGCTAAGTATAAATCAACAAATTTAAGATGAATGAGTAGATTGTATTTAGCGGGTTTTGTGGGGGTTGAACTAAGTTTAGGGTGCTATTTTCATCTGTGAAGTCGGCTAAATTTAAAGAGGCTAGGATTTGGCCACAACAAGTTAGAAGAACTGCTTACAACACAGCACAGCCTAGAAGATGAGCCAAATCGCCTGACTTTAGTGTTAAAATTTCATGCTAGAATGCTGGGCAATCTTAATTCTAAGGAGAATTCATGTCTTACAACCCAAAATACCTGTCTCAGCCCACAGAAGGTGAGGCCATTACTTTTAAAGAGGACAAGTTGCATGTGCCAAATCACCCCATTATTCCTTTTATTGAGGGCGATGGGATTGGTGTGGATATTACGCCTGTGATGCAAAAGGTGGTAGATGCTAGCGTGCAAAAAGCTTACAAGGGAGCTAAAAAAATCGCGTGGTATGAAGTGTTTGTAGGCGAGAAGTGCTATAACAAATTCAAAAATGAGAGTGCCCTCACTCCAGAGGAACAATGGCTATTGCCTGATACCATTGAGGCGATCAACCATTTTAAAGTCTCTATTAAGGGGCCTTTGACTACTCCTGTGGGGGAGGGTTTTCGCTCTTTAAATGTGGCTTTGCGCCAAAAAATGGACCTTTATGTATGTCTAAGACCTGTGCGTTGGTATGGTAGCCCCAGTCCAGTTAAGGAGCCGGGTAAAGTAGACATGGTTATCTTTAGAGAAAATAGCGAGGATATCTATGCGGGTATTGAGTTTGCTCAAGGCAGTCAAGAGGCCAAAAAGCTCATCAAATTTTTACAAGAAGAACTCAAGGTTTCTAAAATCCGCTTTCCTAATACCAGTGGTGTTGGTATCAAGCCCATTAGTTTAGAAGGCACAGAAAGACTTGTGCGTAAAGCCATTGAATACACCATTGATAATGACAGAAGTAGCCTCACCTTTGTGCACAAGGGCAATATCATGAAATACACTGAGGGGGCATTTATGAAATGGGGTTATGCCCTAGCACAAAGAGAATTTGGCGCTAAGTTGCTAGATAAAGGCCCCTGGTGCACCCTTAAAAACCCCAAAACCGGTAAAGAAATTGTGATTAAAGACATGATTGCAGATGCCTTCTTACAACAAATTTTATTACGCCCCGCAGAATATGATGTGATTGCTACTATGAATTTAAACGGGGATTATATCTCAGATGCGCTAGCGGCTATGGTGGGGGGTATTGGCATTGCTCCGGGGGCTAATTTAAATGATAGCGTCGCGCTCTTTGAGGCCACACATGGCACTGCACCTAAATACACGGGGCAAAATAAGGTCAATCCTGGATCGATCATTTTGAGTGCAGAGATGATGCTACGCCACCTAGGCTGGATTGAGGCAGCAGATTTAATTGTAAAGGGCATGCAAGGAGCCATTGCTAGTAAAAAAGTTACCTATGACTTTGCCCGTTTAATGGAGGGAGCCAGCGAGGTTTCTAGTTCTGAATTTGGCGAGGTGATCATTTCGCATTTGTAGAGAATTTATGGGTTTTCGTTGGTGTTGGGGAGTTGCTTCGGTATGGGTTTGATGAAAGGGTTGTGGGACAAATTTTTTAATTTAACGGTAGGTGTGGTTTTTAAAAGGGATTGTTTTAGCGTGGGAGTGTGGCGGCTTGTTCCAAGTGATACTCCTATGATGTGGTGTAAAATAAAGTGATACAATTTAAATTGGCTGACATATTTTGTGGCGCGGGAGGTTTGAGCTATGGTTTTGCTCAGAATGCTTTATTTGATTTAGTGTGGGCACTAGATTATGATCTAGATGCTCTTGCAAGTTATAAAAGTAATCACCCCACTACAAACACAATTTGTAGGGATATTGTTCAACTTTCTAGGGAAGAATGTTTGGGTTATGGTCCCATTGACATTTTATTAGGTGGGCCATCTGCCAGAGCTATTCTATTTTTGGAAAAAGACGAATGGATACGCGGGCTAATCTGTTCCAAGAATATTTGAGGATTCTAGCAATCACGCGGCCTAAAATATTCTTGTTTGAAAATGTGGTAGGGAAAAAACCAATTCCAAGACAACAGCAACAGCGGCACAAACTCCAGTAACTCCGCCACAAACTCAAGCGCCACAAACTCAAGCGCCACAAACTCAAGCGCCACAAACTCAAGCGCCACAAACTAGCGCGCCCACTCAAAGCACTAGCGCGATCCCGGCTGATGATAATGATTTGGAGAGAATGGTAGAGGAATTAGAAAACCAAGCGATCAAAGAGGGCAAGGTAAGTGCGCAGGAGGTTAACGCCGCGCGTGAGGCCACAAGGGCGGCTAATCCAGATATAAAGATCACCCATGCCTAGTTTAGAAAAATACAGAAACCGCGCTTTTGCTATGGATTGTTTGGAATTTCTTAGTCAGTTGCCCGGTGAGAGTATAGATTGTGTGCTAATTGATCCGCCCTATTGTAGTGGCGGTAAAAGAATGTACAACAGATATAATAAATATCGCGATTTTGAGGGCGACAATAAAAGTCAAAGAATTTGGATGCTTTTAATCTCCGAAGTTTTTAGAGCAGTTAAACGGGTCTTAAAGCCAAGTGCGTACTTTTTTAGCTTTATTGACTGGCGGCAATACCCGGCGTTAAGTGATTGTATCCAACTGGCAGATCTAGCATGGCGGGGCGTGATTGTGTGGAATAAGGGCAATGGATCGCGCCCGTTTGCTAATGCTTTCAAGCAACAATGCGAGTTTATTTTGTGGGGCACTAAAGGTACTTTGCCACTAACTAGCAGAAAAGAAGCTAATTATTATTTTGGCTATGTAGAAAAATACCTACACCCTAGCCAAAAACAGCACCCCACACAAAAGCCCATAGAAGTGCTAAAACATTGTTTGCAAGTTGTGCCCAAAATTGAAGGTCAAGAGCCTCCGGTCGTGTTAGATTGTTTTTGTGGGAGTGGATCAACTGGGGTAGCGTGTGCTGAATTAGGGCTTGATTTTATCGGGGTAGAGCTCTCTAAAGAATACGCTATTCAAGCAAGCATTAATTTAGAGGGGGCGCTACTACACGCGCAAGAAAATAAGCAAAAAGAGGAAAAAGAGGCCGCAACAACTCACATCTACTTTTAGGGCGCGGTTATGCCATTTTTAGAAGCTATAGCTAGCCTTCAAGCTAGAAACCCAAAGCTAATCCCAAATGGGGCTAATTTCAAATTTAGCGAATATATCCGCGCGTTTAGTATTAGTGGGATTAGCAAAATTGATACTTTAGTTTCTTATCAAAGTGCCCTAGAAAAGGCTTTAGCAAAGGGGCAAAGTTTTAGGGAGTTTGTTAAGGCTAATCCGCAATTATTAGAAACAATCAATAAAAAGCGCCTTGAGCGGATATTTAAATACAATTTAATTTATGCCAACACGCGCGGTAAATTAATGCGCTATGAAAGTGCCCCACCCATTGCGGGCAGTAGCAATGGCGATGGCTGGTATTATGTGTTTCATAGTAGGCACGATAGCGCCGCGCGGCATTTGGCCTTTGATAATGTTTGTCTACCAAGAAAGCACCCCTTTTGGCAGAATCACACCCCGCCACTTGATTGGGGTTGTCGGTGTGAGATTGCTATGTGGTCAGAAAGACAGATCAAGGCCAAAGGAATAGCGGTTACTCAAAATATCCCACAAGAGGGCGGTACTCAAGCGGGGGGATTTGAAAGAGATAACAACAAGTTCTTAGCTAGCTTTTTTAAAAACAAGTTGGCCACTTATGCGGGCAATTCAAAAGCTACTAGCCTACTTAAAGGCGTGTTGCAAAATATCGCTAGCAAAAAGGCGCGGTTTAAATCTTTGATCCGACTTTCACAAAATGGCGGGAGTTTGCGTTTTGGTAATTTAGATAGTTTGCCAATTACTCTAAAATCTGAAACACTCAAGGCTAACCCCGCTAATAATCTGTTTGATTTTTTCTTAGCTAAAGAAGTGTTAGACAATCCACTATTAATGGCCACCCATAGAGATACGCGTAAGCTAGTGGGTCAGAAGTTAGGGCGCTGGTATGAGCTTGAGATACAAGGCACAGAGTTAGTCAGTTTAGAGCACTTCAAAGAAGCGCCTGACTTAAAAGAGGGCTTTAAACTTGAGCGATTAGATTTTGATAAGTTAGCGCAGCGCCTCCAAAATGAAAAACCCTACCCCTTCACTCAAAGAGTTCTTAACACAATCAAAAGCGCGCTATCTTTGTTAAACTTAGATGAGAAACAAGAGCGCCATGTTTTGGATAGCCCAAATTATAAACAAGGGCGGAGTTACTACACTAAAGCGCCTACAATTGAGGAGGTGAGGGGGTGGATAAGGGAAAGTTTAGAAATTGAGTTTGACAAAAAACAAGGCACATGGGACAAACACGGCATTATTAGCCATCCTGATTTTGAAGGTATAGTTATGCCATTTTTTGATAAATCAAAAGCCCCCGTTAAGGTATATAAAAGTAAACTACACTTTAACAAAAAGGGCTTTCACATTGTGCCTACAACTGAGGAGTAACTTTTGAAAAATTTACCTGATATGGACAATTACTCCCGCTTGTTAAAAATTACCTTCATTGACGGGGATATATGGGAAAATGCCAAGCTTAATGGTTATGATTATGCCCCGCCAAATCTCTTAGAAGATGAGGCAGATTTAGAAGATGAGTTAAGGGTAACCTATCAAGGTATAAGATACTCAATAAAAGCCTCAGAAATCCAAAAGATCGAATCACAAAAGCACTAAATCGCCATTTAATGGCCGTTAAACACGGCTTAAAGGTATTAAGTCAACTCCTCACACTCCAGATCAAGACTCACATGATCACGGCTTAAAAAGCTAATATCAACATTGCGGATCAAGCCAAAAAAGGTTAAACATTCTAAGGCGTTAGAGAGCTCCACCACACTTGGGATACTTTTATTGGCTTCAATGATTTTTAAAGCCCAATCTAAATCTTTTAATGGCAGTAAGATCGTAGATTTGTAGGTTTTGCGTGTATAACCTATCTTAATGCTAGTTCGCCCCTCCTCATCTGTGGTGATCTTGCTAAAATCCTCAATGCTTAAAGAGCCCTGATATTCGGTTATGCCTATGTTTTTGAATTCACCACAAAAAATAACCCCAATTTTTGCCATTTTGCCCGGGGCGTTTTCTAAATAAATATCATAAGCAGCAGCGCCTGAGTTTTCTAAGAGATATTGCCCGCCACTTAGATAAGTGCCCCGCGTGTATTTTTCAAGATAATTTGAATCTAATAAAGAAACACGCAGATAATCACATTCAAAATTAGAAAGGAAAATACTTCCCTTAGTTTTGATCCGTATTTTGATATAGCCTTCAGCCTCTGAGATCGTATTAATCGCGCTATCAAAGGCGGCGGTAGTGTTATCCGCGCACTTAAAGGTAAAATCGGTATCAAAGTTTGGCTTAGCGCCTTCTTCTGTGGCCTTAGTGCACTCAAATAGGCTTGTGTCTTTTCTAACAATATCGCCTAACTGATAGGTCTTATCCGGATCAAAAAAAGGCGTATGATCCTCAAGGTTACTTTCTATTATTTCAATCTCTGATCTTAGGAGTATGCGCATGCCTTATTTTAGTGGGTCAAGCTTGTCTAAAATGCGCAAAAGCTAGCGCTAATTAATCTTAAAATGCAAGAAAAAGGGGATACATGAAACTAACAGCAGAAACACAGGCCGCTATTAGTAAAAGTCTAAGTGCGGTTTTTGCCACAACTCTAAGCAAAAAGCAAAAGGACTACCAACAAGTAGCCTTAGAAGTGCAGGCTAATACCATGTCTGTAGATTATCGCTGGCTTGCAGCTATGCCGGCCATGAGAGAGTGGGTGGGCGAGCGTCAGCTAAAAGATTTGGAGGGCTATACCTATACGATCACCAAAAAGAATTGGGAGGCCACGATCAAGATTGATCGTGATATTATCCAATATGATAGTTTAGGCATAGCAGGGGCACAAGTTGCCGGCATGGCTGATTTAGTGATCGATCACTACAACAAGCTAGTTTTTGATCTGTTTAATCAAAACGGGGCTTGTTACGACGGAAAAGCCTTTTTTGCAGGCGATCACCAAGTAGGGCAGTATAAATTTAGCAATTTAGGCAATTGGGGTCTTGATGAAGGCGGCATACTTGAAGCCCGTAAGAATATGCGATCTTTGGTGAGTGAAAGTGGCGCGCCACTTAATATTAACCCTAATCTGGTGTTAATCCACCCTAATTTAGAAGGTCAGGCTATGAAAATGTTCAAAGCCCCTACTAAAGCCAATGGTGAAATTGACATACTCCCCATAGCTAAAGCTAGGGGATTCTGGGATCATCAAAGCTTGCCCGCTAGGCGGGTCTTACAGCTTCTCCTCCAAGAGTGGATGCCCCCACTCTATGAATATTTATACTTGCGTTCAAATCTCTATCCAAAGAAAAGCCACAAGAAGGGCAATGAAAAAACCTATCTTTTAGGCTTAAATCCTCTTTGAGTGCTCCACAATTAGAACAAGTTTTAGAGCTAGGATAGAATCTATCAATCTTAACCACTTGGGTTTTTCTCTCCAAGATAGCCACAAACTCACCAAAAGCCAAATCATTAATCTTGCGCCCCCAAAGTTTAACCATACCCTTCAGGTTCAAATCTTCAATGAAAATAGTGGCGTATTGTTTGGCTAGGCTATTAGCAATCTTGTAGAAAAAGTCTTTTCTAAGATTTTGGACTTTGCGGTGCAATCTAGCAAGTTTTAGCCTAGCCTTTAGGCGGTTATGACTGCCTCTTTTCTTTTTGGATAGGGAGCGAGAGCAAGCACGGATCAAAGGCAAGAATTTAGAGAAAAATAAAGGCGATGGGATTTGTGTGCCATTAGAGCATGTGAGAAAAGTTTTTAACCCAAAGTCAAGCCCCACGCTGTTACCGCCTGCGGGCTTAAGGTTATCCTCTGTTTCGCACACCAAGCACAAGAAATAATCGCCTAGATTATCTCTTTTAATGGTTAAGGTCTTGGGTTTGCCTGCAAGGTCGTAGGTTTTGACAAACTTAAAGCGATAGCCATTAAAAGAGATAATGTTGTCTTGGATTTTATAACCTGTTCCCCCCTTAAATGTGAAAGATTTGGTATAAAGCCACCTTTTTAAATCTAGGCGGTCTGCCTTGTTTCTTAAAAAACTTTTTATAAGCCTTGTCTATCCTCCCTACTAGCTCTTGCAAGGTTTGAGAGCCTAGAGTTTTCAAAAAAGCAAAGCGTGCTGTTCTCTTTAGCTTGGTGATGTGCTTTTTCAAAGTGTAGAAATTCAAGTGCTTCTTATAGAGCCTATAATACCGCTTATGCAAAGCGATACAATGATTGTAGCAAATGCCATAAAGACGCAAGAGTCTGTCTATCTGCTTGTTCTTGCTTGAATTGTAGAGTTTCTGCTTGTAGGCGATGAGCATAGAACTATATTATACACACTTTGCTTGAAAAACGACCAAACATGCGCCTTATATCCCCATAGCTAAAGCTAGGGGGTTTACGGCGCGGTTGCTAAGTTGTCATGTGCTTTAGGATTTGTTTTGGCTAAATAAGGCCACCCCTCCGGCTACTGCGCTCTAAAAAATTTCATTTCTCTTAACAGAAATTCCACCCGTGCAAATGGGTGATTCACTCCCTAGAAACTAGAAATCTCTAGTAACACATGCGTACTAAAACTTAGTGGCAATAGTGCCTTTACTTATCCTTGCCCTCACTATTTTTAATTTTAAAATTGATAACTCAGATACACCGTTACTGAGCGCCCAGGACCAGGTTCTCTACCTGCAGGGCCTGTGCCAAGACCCCTGAAATAGTACTTCATGTTAAAGATGTTATTGACTTGCAAACTACCCACAATTTTATGCCGCCCGCTCTGCCAAAGCGTTTGGCTCACTTGGATATTCCATACCCAATACCAAGGCAATAGCCCCACACTATTACAGCCATACTTCAGACCACCGCTTTTAGCAGGGTTGTCAAACTGAAAACAGACAGTTTCTGATCTAGCCTGATTGAGTACCGAGGAGTATGCCCGGCTATAAAAGTAACTGCTAATCCCAATGGTGGTCTTTTTGTAGGTGTATGTCGCACCAAAAATGAATTGATTAGGGCTTACATAGGGGAGTCTTTTGCCTTTGATGTTAAAGGATTGGTTAACAATGCCTTTAAAGTCAGACAGCACATCACCCACGCTAGAGGTGATCACCGCATCAATATAGGTATAGGCTACATGGAATTGCAACCCTCTAATAGGGGCATAATACAACTCTAGTTCCACGCCCTGACTTCTAGCATTAACCGCATCATTACTATACCCGCCTGCATAGTAGCGTTGCGCAAAAGTAACAAAATAGTCAGCATTAAAGCTAAGTAGATCCTTATAAGCATAGCGCGAACCCACCTCAACCTCGTTAAAAATTTGGTTGTAATCAACAGAAAAAAGCCCTATGGTGTTAAATTGTGGCGGGATAAAACTTCTGCGGTAGTTAAAATATAATAACCAACCATTAAGGGGTTTATACCCCACATTCAAGGCCGGACTCCATTCATTTTGATATTGCTTAGTGGCATTCCATACAGCAAAATCTCCACTTTCAGGCCTCATTCTTTTGTAATTCAAAAAGGTATAACGCAACCCGGGTGTGAAAATCAGTTTGCCCTTAAAAAATTCCATTTTATCGCTAAGATAGCCAGCCGTGTAATTATTGGCCATTTGCAGGTTTTGGCTTGGCTTGGTTACCAAAGTAAAGGGCGACATGCTGCATGTACTATTCTGCCACTCACAATTAGACTGCATGGCCTTAAACCACATATTACTAGTCATGAAGCGCATACCCACTTTAAAAGTTTGTTTGACAGGCCCTGTGTTAACCACCACATTGACATTAGGCTCGATGCCATTGATCACATAACGCCTAATGTGATTGGCAATGAAAAATCCATTGTAGTTTTGATCAGTATAAACCGGTAGATTAGGATTGATGCTAGGTTCGTTGACACTTAGATAGTTAGAATCTATCTGCATATCCCGGCTAAGATCTTGCCCGTAGTAGGTGAGTGTAAAATCCCCGCCTATTTTGGAAGTGTCGCCAAAAAATGTCTGATAGACCGCACCCCAGCGCATAACTCTACCACCTCTATTGGTATTGGGGCGATCATTTTGGAAGCGGTTTTGATTGTAGGCTTGCTCGCTTAAAGAGCCCGGTTGGGTTATGAAAAACTTATAGTATTGGTAGTAGGCTGTGATTTTATTGTTGTCATTGATTTGGTAGAGCAAATCTAGCAAATAGTTTTGGATATTAGTGGGGGTATTGTATCTAAAGCCTTGTCCATTAGTCCAGTTAGCCTGAGCTTGCACGCCAATGTATTTGTTAATCATGCCTCCACTTCTAACATAAGTGTCATACAAGAGATTATTACCAAGTGTCTTATCCAAAGGTGTATTTTTATTTGTAGGTCCTGTAATCCCTCCATTCTTAGGACGGCCCCAGATAGTCATTCTTTCAGCCGCCTGATTTTCCCATTTGTAGGGAATGGGTTTGGTGATGATGTTAATCACGCCCCCAACAGGATTTGGGCCATATTGCACGCTCTCCCCTCCTTTGGTAACACTGACGCGATCAATTGCTTGGAAGGAAACGGGGAAAATCTCCATAGCAATACTTGCATAGGGCGCGGCATAAACCGGAATGCCATTAACCAAAACAAGCCCAGTATTGCTTGTGCCACTCCCTCCAGCTCCAAAACCTCTAACAGAAAATCTAGGTATAGCCCCAATACCTGTGGTGTTTCTAATATGCACCCCGGGCACATTTTGCAAAGCCTCCTCAAAACTTTGGTTAGCTTGCTGGGTGAGTTGTTTGTGTGAGATAACCGTTTGGCTACCTAAATAATTTTTCACTTCCTCACTACGCCAGCTTTTAGGGGCTTCTTCATTCACAGCCGCCCCTGTGGTTTGTACTTTTTGCAAACTGTGGGTTTTAATGGCTTGTAAACTACTCATAGCCAAGCACCCCCCCGCAAAAAAAAACATACTCCTTCTCATTTTTATAATCCTTCATTAACTGCGCGAGTACAGCTTTAGTATCCCTAAATACATTGAATTACTTTTAGAACTCAACGCACAATCACAAATAAGTTTTGCTTTTAGAGTCTCATATTTTGTAAAGGAAGTCTATGCTCTACACACTCAAAGCCCCCATTTTAGGATTTGAAAAGATCATGGAGGTCGAGCTTACAAAAATTGATGATCTCTTTAGCCGTGTGAGTAGTTTAGATAACACCATTAGCATGGTTTTAGTCAATCCTTATAAACTGCGCGAGTACAGCTTTAGTATCCCTAAATACATTGAATTACTTTTAGAACTCAACGCACAATCACAAGTAGAGGTGTATTGTGTGGTGGTGATTCAAAAAAATTTAGAGGATTCTATGGTTAATTTTCTTGCTCCCTTGATCTTTAATCCTGAAAATGGCTATGGCGCTCAAATTGCCCTTTCTATCATGGACTATCCAGATTTTGGCTTTAGAGATACGCTTAAATCTTTTGTACAAACTCAGAACCAATCGCGTTTAAGCTCTTAATATGCTAGCCATTACAGGAGGAGGAACGGGTGGGCATTTATGCATTGCCCGCTCACTAGCCCAAGAATTGCAAAGCAGAGGGGAGGATTTAATTTATATTGGCAGTCTCTCCGGGCAAGATAAGGCATGGTTTGAATCTAGCGATTTATTTAAGCAGTGCTTTTTTTTAGACACCACAGGGGTGGTTGATAAAAAGGCCTTTAAAAAAATGCATGCCTTGTATAAACAAATCCGGGGCATAAAAACAGCTAAAAAAATTTTACAAGAACACCAGATCCGGGCTCTCATTAGTGTGGGTGGGTTTAGTGCTGGTCCTGCAAGCTTTGCGAGTATCTTCTCTAAAATCCCTCTTTATATCCACGAACAAAATGCCATTCAAGGCACGCTTAATAGAATCATCGCCCCCTATGCTAGGTGCGTTTTTAATAGTTTTAAAAATCCTAATCAAGATTCTAAATACATCTATACACCCTATCCGATCCAACAAAGTTTTTTTGAGCATGCCCGCATACGCACTAATATCCAAACGGTGCTCTTTTTGGGAGGCTCTCAGGGCGCTAAAGCCATTAATGAATTTGCGCTTTTATGTGCCCGTAAATTACTTAAAAGAGGAATGAATATTATCCACCAATGCGGGGCATCAGAATATGAACGCATAGCCACACTTTATAAAGGTTTGGGGATTTTAAAATCCATTGATCTATTTGCCTTTGATATTCAGCTAGTTAAAAAAATGCAACAAGCAGATATTTGTGTGAGCCGTGCGGGGGCGAGTAGTGTATGGGAGCTTTGTGCTAATAATTTGCCTACCCTTTTTGTCCCTTATCCTTTTGCGGCTAAGAATCACCAGTACTACAATGCTTTAGAATTTGAACAAGAAGGTTTGGCTAGGATTGTTGCACAAAAAGATTTACATCCTAGCCATTTATTTGAATTCATGCGTTCTTTAAAAGCCCCTGCAAAAGAGGGGTTTTATATTTCTGAAGTGAGTAGGAAATTATTTAACAAGGTCTCTAATAACGGAACAGCCTTGATTGTGGATCAAATTTTAGATCAATTAAAAGTCTCAGGCGTAAAAGCTTGAAGCTTTTGTCTTAAGTTTAGAGCGAGCAATTAAAATATCAGCAATGTCTTCATCAAAAAACTCTAACACGCTAAAGAGCAATAAAAAACCCGCATAAAAAAATAGCGTCGCTAGAGTACCAAGCCATGGCCAGCATATAAAAGGGATAAAAATAGAGACAATCCATGATTTAGCATTGAGCCAGAGAAATTTTTCTTTGGTAGAAATCTCTTTAAGATTAGGGACAGAAACCACTAATAAGGGATAATGCATTTAAAAGAGTCCCATAAACCACGAAGCTAAAGCGGGGGCTTTGAAAAAAAGCATGATTCCCAAAACTACGCCTAAGACCGTGAATAAAATATCCCGCCAGCGATCTAAATTGCGCCACACATAAAAGGCAATGCCAATAAAGATCACCATTAAAATACCCTTAGCCGTATTGCTTTGGAGTTGTTCTTCAATGGCTTGAAAAAAACTATCGCTCCCCTCAGCCCTTAAAAGGGCAAAAACCACACAAAAAACCCATAAAAACCGCACAAGACCCCCAAATAATTAGGCTAAAAGCCCAATTCTAACTGATTTTCATTTAACACAAGCTAAGGATTGCATGCAGACTAAAAGATTATGGCATGTGTTATTTAATACTTGCTACTTATAGAAAGAATTATTCATAAAGTAAGTAATATAAATTGATACAAGCCGTATAAAGTTTACGCTTTAATAGGGATAAAATGACAAAAATTTTAGCAATATTTAAAAAAGAATGCTAATTTTTCCAAAATTTATGCTATACTGCACGCAGTTTTAAAAATTTCAAAGTAAGGAGACCCATGGGTTCAAAAAAAGAGTGGCTTTTGCAAACCTTTATTAAAACCTATTTAAATAGCCATGTACCTGTGGGCTCTGAAAGTTTGCGTTTGGTGCTCCAAGATCAAGCCGTGCAGATTTCCTCTGCTACTATCCGTAACTACTTTAAGCGCTTAACTGATGAGGGAGCGCTTAGCCAGAGTCATAGCAGCAGTGGGCGTATCCCCACGCTAGAGGCACTTAAAGCTTATTGGCGCGCTAAACTTAACCCCCATGTGCCCTTTGAAGTGGATTTAGAAAAACTGCAAAATGCTAGCGAGCATTACAGGATTTTTAGCATGGTTGAGCGCTATCAAAGGGCGGTTTTATTAGCAGTATATGATCATAGCCAGCGCTTTTTAATCCTAGATTTTGGAGATGATCAAGTCTTATTAAGCTATAACAAAAAGCTGGAGAGATTTTTAAAAGGTTTGGTGGGCTTAGAATGCCAAGATATTCATAAAATCGCCTCTTCGGTGTGCATGGCTAGCCTAGCTAAGCAGATAGAAATCTATTTTCAAAAACGGCTTTACTTTGGGCTATGCGTGTTAGCCCAGTCTTTACGCCAGTCGCTATTTTTACAAATTCTTAAAGGGGAGTTGTTGCGGCATTTAGAACATGGACTACATTTTGAAAAGGTCTTGCCCTTAGGTTTTTTAGGGGTGCTTAGCCCTGCTAAAGCTCAAGGGGGGGACATTAACATGTTCTGCGTGGGGGAAATTGAACAAGATTTTGAAGGATTTTATGGATCCATTAGGAGAGTGTCATGAATGAAGAGCAAGCAGAGTTACAAGATCAGATGAGTGCTGAGATTGCGCCTGAAGAACAAGTACAGGAGGCACAAGAACAAGAGCCCCAGATAGATTATCAGGCCAAATTTAAAGAGGTGCAAGACCTCTATCTGCGCACGTATGCAGATTTTGAGAATGTTAAAAAGCGCTTGGAGAAGGATAAAGCGGTGGCGCTAGAGTATGCCTATGAAAAGATCGCAAGCGATCTACTCCCTGTGATAGATACCTTGCATGCGGCCTTAGAGAGTGCTAGAAAGGAGGAAAACAAGGCCATTTCTGATGGGCTAGAGCTCACTTTGCAAAAAATGCATGAAGTGCTGAGCAAGCACGGCATTGAGTGCGTGGAGTGTGGTACTGATTTTGATCCACATCTGCACAATGCCATCATGCATGTCCAAGCTGAGCACAAAGAGGAGGGGCAGATTGTGGAAGTCTTCCAGAAAGGCTACAAGTATAAAGAGCGCTTGTTGCGCCCTGCGATGGTGAGCATCGCAAAAAATAGTTAAATTCAACATAAAGGATACAAAATGGCAAAAGTAATTGGTATTGACTTAGGAACTACAAATTCGGCAATGGCTGTATATGAGGGCAATGAGGCAAAAATCATCGCTAATAAAGAGGGCAAAAACACAACCCCCTCTGTGGTGGCTTTCACGGATAAAGGTGAGATTTTAGTAGGTGAGAGTGCCAAACGACAAGCCGTAACCAACCCAGAAAAAACCATTTATTCTGTTAAACGCATCATGGGCTTGATGAGCAATGAGGATAAGGCACAAGAGGCTAAAAAGCGCTTGCCTTATAAAATCGTGGATCGAAACGGTGCATGTGCGGTAGAAATTGCGGGCAAAATTTATACACCCCAAGAAATTTCGGCTAAGATTTTGCTTAAACTTAAAGAGGACGCAGAGAGCTATTTAGGCGAGGCGGTAAATGAGGCAGTGATCACCGTGCCTGCTTACTTTAATGATAGCCAACGCAAGGCTACTAAAGAGGCAGGCACCATTGCTGGTTTAAATGTTTTGCGCATTATTAACGAGCCTACTTCTGCAGCCTTAGCCTATGGTTTAGATAAAAAAGAGTCTGAAAAAATTATGGTTTATGACCTTGGCGGGGGAACTTTTGATGTAACCGTGCTAGAAACCGGGGATAATGTCGTAGAAGTGCTAGCTACAGGTGGTGATGCGTTTTTAGGCGGTGATGATTTTGATAACCGCATCATTGATTTTATCGCTAAAGAGTTTCAAAGCGAAAATGGCATTGATATTAAAAAAGACATCATGGCCTTACAACGGCTTAAAGAGGCAGCTGAAAATGCCAAAAAAGAATTAAGCTCAGCCCAAGAGAGTGAGATTAATTTGCCCTTTATTACAGCTGATGCAAGTGGGCCCAAACATCTGGTTAAAAAAATTAGCCGGGCTAAATTTGAAAACCTCATTGAGGATCTCATTGAAGAAACCATTTCTAAAATTGATGGGGTGATCAAAGATGCAGGGCTAAGTAGAGGAGACATTGCTGAGGTAGTGATGGTGGGTGGTTCAACGCGCATTCCTAAAGTTCAAGAACGCGTGAAAGAATTTATCCATAAAGATCTTAATAAATCAGTAAACCCTGATGAAGTTGTAGCTGTGGGGGCAAGTATCCAAGCTGGTGTACTTAAAGGCGATGTTAAAGATGTACTTTTACTTGATGTTACACCGCTTAGCTTAGGCATTGAAACCTTAGGCGGGGTGATGAGTAAGATTATTGAAAAAGGTACAACTATTCCAGCTAAAAAAGCGCAGGTCTTCTCTACAGCCGAGGATAATCAACCGGCAGTGTCTATTTTGGTTTTACAAGGCGAGCGCGAATTTGCTAAAGACAACAAATCTTTAGGTAAATTTGATTTAACCGGTATTGCGCCCGCTCCAAGAGGGGTACCCCAAATTGAGGTAACTTTTGATATTGATGCGAATGGAATTTTAACCGTCTCAGCTAAGGATAAAAACACCGGTAAGTCTCAAGAAATTAAAATCACCGGTTCAAGTGGGCTTAGCGATAGTGAAATTGAAAAAATGGTTAAAGATGCGGAGTTACACAAAGAAGAAGACACCCGCCGTAAAGCTGTAGTGGAGGTTAAAAACCAAGCCGAAAGTTTAGCGCACCAAACCAAAAAAAGCCTAGAGGAGCACAAAGCTAAATTAGAGGCTAGCGAGGTAGAAAAAATAGAAAAGGCTTTGGGTGAGTTAGAGGCTAGCCTTAAAGATGAAAATGCAAGCAAGGAGAGTATAGAGGCGCGTATGAAAGCCCTTGCGGAGGCTTCACATAAGCTCACTGAGGCGATGATGCAAAAAGATCAAGGCGCACAATCTTCTAAGGAAAAAGAGGATGATGTGATTGATGCGGAGGTGGAGTAAGGATTAATTATAGGGGGGTTGTTTTAGGTGGCTTAGGGGCTTAGTCCCCACACTTTAATCAGGTGCTCAGAGCTCTTAAGCTTTAGCTAACTAAGGCCTCACCGGCTGTTGTTTGACATACTCCCCATAGCGTTAAGCTAGCGGATTGAGAGGATCATCATAGGCTAGCGTAGCTAGGCCAGTCTCACAGCCTCTACTCTTTAGAGTTGAGCCCTTATTCTGCCTGCGTTTATAGCACAAACTTTTAGTAGTCGTCTTAATCCGCTTAGCTAAGCTTGCGGGCTTTAGCGCGCAATTGTGTAAGACTTGCAAGAAAAAATGCGTTCAAACTCTGTAAAATCCCTATAGGGGTACAGAGTGTAAGAATCAAACTCTCCTTACAATCAAAACCAGCTAAGTAAGCCTAAATGTCTTTAGCATTTGGGTACTCTAATGGTGCTACATTGCTTGATGCTAGGTTTGCTCAATTCAATTAGCATTGCCCACAGCCTGTAAAAAGCTTACTAAGCTTACCCCTTAAAAAGTTTTATATCCACGCAAAATTTTATATTGTATTCCCCCATAGCTAAAGCAAGGTTGGATTATTAAAACTAGAGGCTTTATAGTACGGATAAATCTATTTCTATAGCTTTAATATTTAAAGACATACATAATCTCTCTAAAAAGTTTATTTTGGGCAAAGAACATGGTCCTTAAAAGCGCGTCTAATTCGCTATCAATTTTAAGCAGACGGTTACCCTCTTTGGCCTTGAAGTAGTGGGGCTTATTGTTAAGATAGTTTAGCATTTGTAAATAGCGTCCTAGTAAAATTTGGGTGTTGTTATCCAGTAAAAGTTGTTTATCTTTTGAAAGCTTGATATTTAGGCAATAATCATACAGACGATAACTACAGGTATCTAAAATATCCACAGCTTTTAATCCTCTAAAGAGAGATTTTAAAGTGTTGGGTTCAGAAATTTCGGTACGGGCATTTTTCAAACAAAGTCTAAAGGCATCTAGCTGTCTTAAGAAAGTATTTTGGAGATGCAAAACTTGTGTTGCATCGCTGTATGCCTCCAAAAGACAGCGCAAAGTGGTTACTAAGTGGCGTGTATGTTGGATAAATTCATCTTTATCGTATTTAGGCCATATAAATAAAAAAATCACATAAACAATCCCAATACCGATTAATAAATCCACAACACGAGAAACCACCATGCCCATAAAATCATGGGTTAGGAGTGAAAAGCAAAGAATGAAGGCAAACATCAAAGCTGCTGACCAAGTGGCATAAGAGTAGACTTTTAAATAAATGAATAAAAAAACACCTATGACTAAAAAGCCATAAAAAATAACACTTCCATCAAATAATCCCACCACCAATAAGCCAAGTACTAATCCAATACAAGAACCCATCACAAATTCTAATTGGGCTTCTCTGATACTGCCTAAACTGGAGCGAGAAATTAACAAGGTCGCCATAGCAATCCACATGCCATGGTTAAACCCAAAATAGCGGGCAATGAAAACGGCAATACCCATAGCTATAGCGTATTTAGAGGCATATTGGAAAATGGCATTTTTAATATTAAAGGCTTTGAGTACATTTTTAAAAGTGGGTTTGTATTCAGGATTGATAGGGGCTACTTGTTCCTCTCCTCCTAGTAAAAAGATTTCCATTTTATTATAAATAATAGCAATGGAGTGGCGCACCACTTTATCTAGTTGCGGGCTAAGATTATTGAGCGCTGTTTTTTGTATTTCTATGTGCTGTTTTGTAAAAATCCCGGATAGAGTTTGTAAATTCAAGATGATCTCTTGGCATACAGGTTCTAAAGTACCTAAATAACCACCAATAGAGTGGATAGAATGATAAATCTCTTCTAAGGCGTGTAGTTGGAAAAGGGCGCGTTGGAGATTTTGAATGGTGTGTGGATTTTTAATGCGGCTTGAGCGCGAGGTTAAAATCACTTTGGTGTTATGAATCTGGCTTAACACTTGTGTTTTAATGTGGGTGTATTCTGTGGGGCTATTGATGTATTGAAGCATCAATTCCATACTAGAGAGCAGAGTAGAAAAACGCTTTTTGACAAAATAGCCGTATTTGGTAACGATAAAGTGTTGTATTACAAGACTTAGACAGCCTAAGACAGAAATCATGAGTAAAGTTTGTGTGAGATCAAGAGGGGCATTAGCATCTACATAAAGGCAAGTAACTAGACCATTAGAAAGGGCGGCATTGCACACTCTATATAAATCTAAGCTATAAGCCATAGCCATGCCCACTAAAAAGGTGGTGATTGTAATCGGCACGCATAACCATGCCCCAAAATGAGCCATAGGATAAAAGATCAAAGCATTAAAACAGCTCACTCCAATAAAGACGAGTAGATAATAAATTTCATGTTCTTTATCACTGATAAGTAAGCTTGAGAAATATAAAAAAACGGCCTGAAAACCCGCCCAAATTGTAATAGAATAGCCAAAGAAAAAAGCCCCTAAACCGGCACATAAAAAGGTTGTTAGGGTGGTTCTAAGAGCATAGATTAAACTAAAGTAGCCCGGATCATAAAGATGAACCGCGCGTTTGAGGCGGTTAAAAATATCCATCGTTTTAGTTAATCTAATGTATGGTGGGTTGGATACTCTTATTATCCGCCAGATTCTCTACTTTGACTTTGTGGAGAAACTCTAAGAGCTTATGCGCTGCTTGTGTGTAGGCTTGGCTGATAGCAGAATTAGGGTTAAGAATGGTAATAGGCGTGCCTTTATCCCCCCCTTCTCTAACCTGCAATTCAATAGGGATTTGTGCTAATACTTGGGTTTTATACTGCTTGGATAGAGATTGCAAAGTATCCTTACCAAAAATATCGCTCTCATGGGCGCAGTGTGGGCAGATAAAACCGCTCATGTTTTCTACAATGCCGGCAATGGGGATATTTAAGCGCATAAACATATCTAAACTCCGGCTTGCATCATCTAAACTCACGGTTTGGGGTGTTGTTACGGTAATTCCAGCACTAATAGGCACAGCTTGGGCTAAAGTGAGTTGTGCATCTCCTGTACCCGGTGGCATGTCTACAACCAAAACATCTAATTCACCCCAGATAATATCTGTTAACATCTGTTCAATGGCACGCATTAGCATAGGACCGCGCCAAATCAAACTCTGCCCCTCTTCATATAAAAGCCCCATACTCATTACCCGTATGCCATAAGCTTCTAAAGGAATTAATTTTTTGCCACTAGGATCGGTGGTGGGATTGGTCGTCATTAAGCCTAACATTCTGGGCACATTAGGGCCATAAACATCAGCGTCTAATAAACCTACTTTTTTATCTTGTTGTGCAAGTGCAATGGCTAAATTAACACTTGTGGTACTCTTGCCCACACCCCCTTTTCCTGAGCTAATCATCACCACATGTTTAATATTGGGGGCTAGATTTTTAGTTGTTTGTTCTTGTTGGCTTTGTCTTTCCCTTTTGGGAGGAGTCTTAATATCAATCTGGCAAATTAAGTCTAATTCTTGCATTTTTGCCATAATATCCGTTCTTAAAGTTTGTGCAACCTCTGCAGAACTAGAGGGAATATCTAGTAAAAGGGCGACTTTTTTCTCATGGAGTGTGATGTTTTTCACAAACCCAAAGCTAACAATGTCTTTTTCAAAATTGGGATAAATCACCGTCTTTAACACATCTAAAACCGTATCCTGTGTAACCATTTCTATCCTTAAAGAGATCTGCTCAAAGCTTATACCTAGTTTTTCTTAATATTCTTTAACCCATGGAGGGCGTTTTGTGTGGAGGCGATTAGGGGTGTGGATTTGTGGAGGCGTACTTAAAATCTTAGAAGGGGTTAGATACTGATGGGCTACTAGCATTTGTACAATTTGTTTAAAAATCGGGGCTGCTGTTTGGCTACTATAATATTCCTCACTCCCTAACGATCCAAAAACCACCACCCCGATAACATAAGTGTTCTCTTTATCTTTGACAAATCCAAAAAAAGAACTATTATAGGCCTCTGTATACTTACCCTTGCTAGCTGTTCTAGCCGTACCTGTTTTACCACCAATAATAAGCCCCTCAACTTGAGCGCTTTTACCTGTTCCTTCTCTAACAACTTTAATAAGTAATTTTTGCATTTTTAACGCACTTTCAGGGCTAATGACCTGCCGTTTAATAGGGGGGTTTGGGATATAAATATCTCCATTAATGGCGCGTACTTGTTTGATTAAATGTGGGGTGGTGATCACCCCTGCATTAGCAAAAACCCCGTATGCGCGGATTAATTGTAAAAATGTGGTGCGCAAACCATAACCATAAGAGGCGCTACCTTTATAAACTTCGGTATTGAGTAGACGGACACTAGGAATAAGCCCTGTTTTTTCATAGGGTAAATCAATCCCCGTAGACTCTGAAAGGCCAAAACTCTTAAGGCCTGTATGGAGTTCTTGACCACTAAGGCGCTTAGAAAGTTTGATCATGCCTACATTGCTTGAGCGAATCAAAACATCTTCAATTGTAGTGTGTTTAGGAGGGACAATATCATCTTTAACTGTATATTTACCTAGCTTATAAGACCCGTGGTTGAGATCAATTGGCTGGCTAGTATCAATGCGCTTTTTATCAATTAAAAGCGAGTAAACAATGGGCTTAATGGTACTGCCCGGCTCAAAGGATAATTCCACCGCATCTACATTTAAAAAGGGGTAATCATTTTTTTGGATATTATTAGGGTTAAAACGATTTGTGGTGGCTAGGGTGAGTATCTCGCCATTTTGGGGGAGATAAATCCCTGCGATGATTTGGTGGGACTTGTAGCGCGCCTTAGCGGTATCTAAAATCTTTTCTAACTCTCTTTGGATTTTTAAAGGAATGCTTAAAATGAGATCCGATCCATCCATGCGGGGTATACTTTTAAAAGTCTTATCTTCAATGAGATTAAACCCTAAATCGCGTTTACCCGTATCCTTGCCATCATGTTTAGAGGCTAACACGCCATTTTTAAACTTCTCAATCCCTTTTACTCCCTGTATAGAAGTGATGTTAGAAATATCAACTTTTTTAACATACCCCACTAAGGGTTCAAAATTATCTTTATAAAGATAATTGCGCGCAATCCCGCTTACCTCAATGCTAAGGCCAATTTTAGGCATGATTTTTCTATTTTGATCTTCATATTCTTGGAAAACATTATAGGCCAAAAATTTGGCATTTAATTGCCTTAAACTAGCAGCCGTATTAGCACTGACATTATAAGAGAGAGTAACAAATCCATTTTGGGAAAACTTGCTGGCGATGACGCTTTTAGGGATATTGGTATAGATTGATAATAAATCAATAAAAAAATCTTTTTTATTTGGATCAACTGAGAGGGTGTTAAAACTCACTTTGAAAAGTTTTTGGCTACTAGCTAGGCTAAAACCATCTTGGCTAAAAATCCGCCCTCTAGTGGCGATGTCTGTTTTGGTGATGATTAAAGCCGGCATTTTCCTAGGCAACAAGGCTTTAAATAACATCACCACTACAAAAAGAACAAAACACCCTCCCACAACGGCAAAAATCATGAGCAAACGCTCGGTGCGTCCGTGTTCTGAGTCGTATTTTAGGTGGGAGGGGTCTTTGTTTGAATTAAGGGATTTAGACGCAAACTCTTGCATAAACCTCCCCGTATAGAAACTCTCTACAAAAGGGAGGGTACACCAATAAACCTAAATTTGCGTTCTTAGTAATTCTTTGTAGGCACTGATAGCTTTATTGCGCACTTCTAGCATTAATTTCATGCTTGTTTCAGCCTTACCAATGGCAATGGCCGCTTGGTGCAAATCTTTAACCTGACCTGTTGCCATATCTGCTAAAGCTTTATCTGATTGCATCTGGGTATTGTTGAGTTCGTCAATAGATTGCTTGAGCATCTGAGAGAACTCTCCTCTCTCCACTAGATTCTCATGCACCTTTGAATCTAAAGGAGTACCTGCTTTATTTAACCCTATATCTGTGTATAAAGTCTTCATCTGAACTCCTTGCATCCTATATCACCTACATCGTCTCTTCTGGATAATATTCAAATACCCAAAAAATACCCCTTTCTTTTAGTTTTTAAGCTTGTAGCATGCCAATGGCATTAGCCGCCATATTTTTTGTACTCTGGAAAGCCGCTACATTGGCCTGATAAGCACGCGTGGCCTCAATAAGATCTGCCATTTCTACAACAGGATTAACATTAGGATAGGAAACATACCCGTTAGCATCGGCATCTGGATGGCTAGGATCGTATTTTAAAAGCGGGGCTTTATCATCGCGCACGATTTTTTCAATGTAAACACCCATGATGGGAGGGTTAGGTTTTTCAATTTCATCGCTTTCATCAAGTGGATCTTCATATTCCATTAAATCATTATTTTTTGCCAATTTTTCATTCAAGACTTTATTAAAATCAAAAGATTTAAAAACGGCCTCTTGGCGGCGATAAGGACCCCCCTCATCTGTACGGGTTGTGTTAGCATTAGCAATATTAGAAGAGATTAGATTAGCACGCACCCTTTGGGCGGATAACCCATACCCGCTAATATCAAAACTAGATAAAAACATGCGCACTCCTTAAATGTTTTTTGCCGCATCAATGGCGTAGTTAACAATCCCTCTATGTTTTTTAAGGGCTGTTGTTAGCGCTAAATACATCGTGCTATTTTTACCCATCTCAGAGGTTTCAATGTCTAGATCTACGCTATTACCGTCATTCTTTGCCAAGTGCCCATCCCTAAAAAAAAGCGTGGCTTTTTGGCTTTCAGATAATCCCGGGCTTAAATGCCTCTTATTTGTTTTAGCTAACTGCAAAATCTGATCTTTTTTATGATCAAAAACTTCCGCTTTTTTGTGGGCTAACATAGTCTCAAAATCTACATCTCTAGGGCGATAAAAGGGAGTGTCTACATTAGCAATATTGCTTGCGATCAAATCTTGGCGCAAAGAGCGATAATCCATCGCTTCATAAACTAACGGATAAGCCTTTGACAAGTTCATGTATAAACTCCTTTGCCTTTTTTAGAGCAAGCAAGGAGCATTCCACAGCAAGCCTTACAAACAAAAAACTAGGCAAACAAATTTTTGTATAATTATAACACATTTCAATCTTATTTGGTGGTTTTTATGGCATACCGGCATTTGTTTACCTGCGCTAGTATTTTGATGATTTTAAGCGTACTTTTGAGTTATTCGCTTTCAACCTACACAACTTTAATTTACCATTATCAAGAATTCCATTTTTTCTTACGCCAATTAGTTGCCACGATCATAGGGATTATTCTGATGTGGGGGATTTCATGGCTTGATCCGAATAAATGGTTTAGTAAATTAGGCTTTACCCTCTTCTTAGGGTCTTTTTTTTTGATGTTTATCATGAACTTCTTACCTGAAAGTTTGTCTAGTAGCGCAGGAGGGGCTAAGCGCTGGATTCGCCTCCCTTTCTTTTCACTAGCCCCTACCGAGTTTTTCAAAGTGGGCTTTATCTTTTTTTTATCTTGGAGTCTTTCGCGTACCTTTTTTAACCAAGAAAAATCTAGCGTCAAAGAGGAAATGGCAATTCTCATTCCCTATCTTGTCTTATTTTTAGTGGCAGCCTTTCTCATTGGTGTTTTACAAAACGACTTAGGGCAGGTGATTTTATTAGCAATGGTGTTGGGGTTTTTGCTTATCTTTTCTGGCGGGAGTTTTAAACTCTTTAGAGTGTTTTTAAGTATTGCAGTTGTGATCGGAGTGGTGGCCATTACAACTAGCGAACACCGGATTTTACGCATGAAATTATGGTGGTCTAATTTACAAAATTCTTTGTTATCCATTTTGCCCTCTAAAATTGCTAGTAGCCTAAAAATTGAGCATCTACCCGAGCCCTACCAGATTTATCATGCCAGCAATGCCATTAAGCATGGCGCAATATTAGGGCAGGGGCTTGGAGAGGGGGTGATTAAGCTAGGTTTTTTAAGCGAGGTACATACAGATATGGTATTAGCAGGCATGGCGGAGGAATTAGGCTTTATCTCTATTTTGGCATGTGTAGGGCTGACTTTAATTATTTTGCATGCCATGTTTAAAATCACTAATCGCCTAGATAATCCCAAACACATGCTTTTTTGTTTAGGGGTGGCTTTACTCATTGGTTTTTCTTTTATCATTAATGCCTTTGGGGTGAGTGGGATCATTCCTATTAAAGGAATTGCCGTTCCTTTTTTAAGTTATGGGGGGAGTTCTTTACTAGCTAATTCTTTGGCTTTAGGATTGGTGCTTAGCCTTTCTAAACAAGCCCGCTAAGCATTTGCATAAACTCAGCCCTTGTGCGCGCATTTTCCTTAAAAATCCCCTCTAGTACGCTAGTTTTAACCACACTATCTTGTTTTTGAATGCCTTGCATGGCCATGCATAGGTGTTTAGCCGTGCAAATTACCCCCACTCCCTTAGGCTCTAATACGCGTTTAAGGGTTTGGGCAATCTGGGTGGTTAAACGCTCTTGAATCTGAAGCCTTCTAGCAAAACTCTCTACAAATCTAGCTAAAGCACTTAGCCCCACCACCTTATCATTAGGGATATACCCTATACTGATATGCCCAAAAAAGGGTAATAAATGGTGCTCACACAAACTATAAAATTCAATATTTTGGAGTAAAACAATCCCGTCAGTACTCCCAATCTCAAAAGCACTTTGTAAAATTTGCTCAGGATCACTTTGATAACCAGAGGTTAAAAATTCCCATAAAAGTTTAACCCGCTGTGGGGTGTTTTTTAGCCCCTCTCTTTGGGGGTCTTCGCCAATGCGTGCGCATAATAAATTCCATAAATCTTGTGTCAAATGCTAAGATTTCCTTTTATCATAAAATATCCCAATGCCCACAGAAATTCAAGCCTCAAAAAGAGTTTGGCCGGCAACTTCTTCTAAAAAGATCGTAGCATATGCCCCCTTTGGTAGAAAAAAGCAAAGCTGGGCTTGCGCTTCTTTAGGCAAATACACAAATTCCAGCGCGTCCGGAAAAACCAAAGCAAAACGGCGATCGCCCCTTGCTTTAAGCGTGTGGATATAGGGTTGTTCTAAAACATGGGCTAATTCTTGGGCGTGGGGCACTTTTTGCCCTGTAAGTAAACCTGTAGGGACAATTTGCTTAGTAAGTAGGCGTTTAGAGTTGGCTAGATCACAATGCGTGAAATATTTCCCAAAAGGATAATGGCATAAAATATCACCCGGCAATAATTTAAAATAGTGTTCTTGATCGCCTAAACTCTTTAATTGCTCTAGGCTTAGAAAATTAAATGTAGCTTGTATTTCTTTGGGGTTAAAATGGCGCAAGAGGGTATTAAGATGCATGCGCATACTCAGCCAATGGTTAAAAAGGTGGCTTTGATAGCTAGAGAGAAAAAAGGCTTGCAACTTTTTAGAACGCGTGGCGGGTTGCTTGAAATTATCCCCACTTTTGCCAAAGCGTTGCAAACCAAAATAATTAGGAAAGCCATAAGTTTTTAAAAAGGGGAGTATTTGCTCTATTTTTTTAGCATCTAATGGGCTAAGTTTTTTAAGGCGCATGGAAAAGAAATTACCCTTAAGATGGCCTAAACGGATTTTATGGTTATGGGCTGTGATGTCTAAAATTTTAACCCCTCGATCCAGCAAAGTAGAGGCATGTTTTTCTAAAATACAGGCGTAGCGTTTGGGCAAAGAAAGATATTGTATGCTCATTGCCTGTTTATCTTTAAGCCCAGCATAGCCAAACTCTTTGATCTTAGCCCCACTCACCCCCGCAAGCAAAGAAAGCATTTCTAGAGTACTTAAATCTTTTTTGCGTACCTTGAGTATGGCATGATCACCCTGCCCACTGAAAGGATACAGCGGCTCTTCTTGCACGCTAAAATCTCTAGAACACTTTTTAAAGTAAAAAGAAATTGGGGCGTGGGTGGAGGCAAAAAAGCGCTTAGGAGGTTTGAGGGGGAAAAAGGGAGCTGTTAAATTCTGCATGGCAGAGATTATAGCACGGGAAGGCTTGTGATCAAAGTGGACTGATTTTTGCTTCTTAAGAGTTATTCTTTAATTTTAGGATGGCTTTCATGGAAATTAAGGACACGCGTAACCAACCCAATCTATCTGCCTTATTGCATGCCTCGCAGTTAGAAAGAGGGCAAACCCCAGCAACCCCTAAAGCAGAAAAACACCCCGAAGTGGCCGTTGAGGTTTCTAAAGTGGAGCGCGAACCAAATGGCCTTAAGCGCGAAACTTATGGATTTTTGGTTTTAGAATTGATGAGTGATAATGAATATCAAGCCTTTTTACGCGCCACCGCTGGAATGAATGAAAATGAAAAACGCTTAGCAGCGCAGTCGCTTTATAGCCTGACAAGTTTTTATGGCGGGCAAATCCAGCAGGATAAACAAGCAGAGCAAAAAATAGATGGATTAAAGGCTTTACAAGAAACCCAGATGAAAAAAGCGCTAGGGTTAGATCAAAACTTTGTAAATCGTTACAAGAACGCCTACGATCAAGCCTACCAAGCTTTAGATGTGATGCTTTAATCAAGAAAATTTAAGCCAACTGCCCTTATAATAGGGGCTTTTTATGTCAAGGTAGCTCAGCTGGTCTAGAGCGCTGGTCTCATAAGCCGGAGGTCGGGGGTTCAAGTCCCCCCTTTGACACCATCTTGAACTAATCCCGATTCTTATTTTAATCCTTAGGAGCTTTTCAATGGAAAATATTTTATGTCTCAATGGGTCTACTCCCTTTTTAGAATCTAAAGGCAAACTCAATAACGCCCTGCACGATCTGGCTATGCAAACCCTCAAAGATTTGGGTTATAACCTTGAACAAATAGGCTTTCACAGGGCAAAAAATACATGTTTTCTCTCACATGGAATGCGCCTCTTGAGGCTTTCACAGATAAAAATCAGTTTTTTGGAGGTGTAGGAGTAGATGGGGTGTATCTGCATTTGCATAAAGCCCATGAATTCTTAGGCATGCGTGCTCTGCCAACTTTTATTGTAAATGACATCATTAAAAATCCACAGGGGGAATCCTATCTCAAAGATTACAGCGCGCATTTAAAACAGGTTTTTCATAAATAGGCTTCTTTCTTTTTACTTCATTAAGGCGTGCGGGTATTTATGTCTTTAAAAAACAACTCCCCCAACCCAAGCGTTCTGAGTTGAAACCTAAATTAATCAAGCAGGGGACTTTTATTTTAGGTGTAATGAGCCAACCGGAGTTTTCTCTATGAAAAAGTTTAGTTCTCTCACATTGAAATTTGGCCACGCTCTAGCACGGCGCATTAAAGCTAACCAAGCTAGGCGTGCGGGTACTTATGTCTTTAAAAAACAACTCCCCCAACCCAAGCGTTCTGAGTTGAAACCTAAATTAATCAAGCAGGGGACTTTTATTTTAGGTGTAATGAGCCAACCGCTTTTAGCGTGGTATCCTTCATGGATTAGTGGCACACACACACTCAACACAACAAATATTAAGCAGTATATGCAAAATAACCATAGAAGCCAAAATTTGTTATGGACTGGTGGCTCTAATGTCTTTTATGAAGCTAGTAATGGAAGTTATTTTTGTACTAACTGGAATTGTAACGGCTCGGTTACATTAATTGGTAATGGCTCTACCGCTTACACGCTTAGCAATCTCAATTACGAGGGCGGTAGCCTTAATTTACAAATTAATGGCAATGGTACACAAGGCACGCTTAATATTAGCAATGTCAACATGGATAGCTATAAAGGAAGGCAATTTACAGATACATGGAATGCCCAAAGTGTTAGTATCAGCGGAAATCTACAAGTAGGGCAAAATCATATCACTATCAACGCAAACCACGGCACTACAGCGAACAACGCTACCATTAACGCGGATCAAGGCAACGGGATTTTAAATATCAATGATAAAACAAGCGAGAGTTTCACAAACACCACCTTTAAAGGTACGGGGCAGATCAATTTACAGAGCAACAACATCACCTTTAAGAATGTTACTTTTAATGATAGCAACACTGGTTCACATGTTACGGACAACGGCACTCTTACCCTTGAGGGCACTGAGACCTTTGCACAAAACTCGCCCCTTATCAATCTAGGCGCCAATGTTACTATCCAAGCCAACACCATTTTTAACATTACAGAAGATCTTACAAAGACCACCAACGGAGCCTATAATCTTGATACCCTTGTAAGTACAAGTGGTAATAAAAGTATCAACGATAGTAGCTATGCAAGCCATTTGTGGGATCTTATCCGCTATCAAGGCCAAACAGGTAGCCTTTTTAACGGGCAACTCAGTAATGGCACTACTTTAAGTAATCCTAGCTCTGGCAATGGGATTTACTATGTGAAATATACTTTTGGCAATGGTGATTGGGATATTCTTAAAGAAGATTTTGAAAATAACTCTCTATCGGCGCAACTTGAGGCTTACGCTAAAAATCAGGGTGATATTTGGAGTACAATCCACAACATTAATTCTACTTGGAATTTTAATGTCGGAGAGGGTAGTGCCTATATCAACCCCGGGAATGGAACAGATCAAGCTTGGGCACAAAGAGATAAAAATTTTAAAGTTACTTTAGATAATGGGAGTGGTGGGACGCTTATTCTTGGTAATAGCACAGAAACCCCCAGTTCAAGCGGTAAAATTCTCTTTGGAGGCACAGGGGGTAATCCTTTTGCTTTAAATGGCAATTACGGCGGAGATCTTGGCTATATGACAGGGGAATTTGACGCGGGTAAAATTTATCTTACCGGTACCATAGAAAGCGGAAACTCTTTTCACGATGGTAACGGCACTAACATTAGCTACAACGCTATTACAAACATTACAGCTAATGGTTTGCACTATCTCAACGATAACGCCGGAGTATGGCATAGCAACGCTAATTTTAGAGCTACCAATGGCAGTATCAACATCTCAAACTCCCAATTCCAAGATCAAAGTAGCGGGCAAT
This sequence comes from Helicobacter suis HS1, assembly GCF_026000295.1. NCBI lineage: Bacteria > Pseudomonadati > Campylobacterota > Epsilonproteobacteria > Campylobacterales > Helicobacteraceae > Helicobacter > Helicobacter suis. The sequence goes on from NZ_AP026769.1 coordinate 460,572, forward strand.
TTACCTTTAACTCTCAAAATCAAACTTTTAGTAGCACAACTTTTACTGGCAATAGTCATACGATCACTCTACACGCTACCAACAACCTAACCCTCACCAACACAAGCTTTAATGATTCAAATGCTAGCTTGACACTAGAGGCAGATAAGGGTAGTTTACAAGATACCGATAACCAAACTAGCCAAATCACAGCTAAAAACCTCCAAGTAATTGCTAATCAAGCTAGTTTTAGTAACACGATCTTTAATGCACAAAACAGCTCTTTTAAAACTAACCAATTGACCCTGACAAATGATACATTTAATAATGGTAGCTATAGCTTTGCACCTGAAAACAACGGCAACCACACAACTACATTTAGCGGTACCACCACGATTAATACTAGCAGTAGTCCTTTTGCTAATTTAGGTGGGGCGATCAAGTTTAATAGTGGCGCTACCTTTAACCTGAATAATATTTTAAGTTCTTTGCAAATTGGTACAACTTACAGCATCTTAGGCGGAAGTGGGGCCAACATTAATTATAGTAGTGATACGCAGTATGCCAACAATCTTTGGAATTTAATCCGTATTAGCGGGGCTAGTATCAGCTCAGAAACAGAAATGAGTGATAGCAACGGCACGCAGGTTTGGGATGTGGTCTTTGGTATAAATGGCATGCCCATTAAGATACAAGAAACCTTTGCTAGTAGTGGACTTAGCTTAAAAGTTATTAGCCAAGCTAAAGATATTTGGTCAGATGTGTATAACATGACTACTAATTGTTCATACAATGCCTTAGCCAGCCCACCGGGCTGTTATGGTTATCAAAATGGTACATACAACATATGGAAGCACTTTAATAAGTACGGCTTTGAAGCTTACAATGAAAGTGTAGGCGCAGACGGGATTGCCTATATCAACCCTTTAAACTCACAAAGCCACGATGGCTATAACGCCTCCACCCACACACTCCAAACTTATACAAAACTTGGCAATGGCGGTACTTATAATGTTGGAGAAAAAAAAAATAGCCAATGGGTTAACGATGGCACTTTAATTTTAGGTAACAATACCCTAAAAGCCGCTACAGGGGGTAAAATAGAATTTGGCGCAGTGGGCTCAGTAGGCTATATCACCGATGTTTTTAATGCCGGTAATATTTTTCTAACTAATACTATAGAAGTTGGAGATAGCTCGCTAAGCGGGGCAGGGGCGACTCTAACTTTTAATGCTAATAACAATATTACCGCCGATGGCCTCACCTACCACCAAGATGCTACCGCTATCCCTCCCTTTGGTTCTACTATCAGCCAGCATAGCCACGGTAACTTCATCGCACAACAAAGCTTTAGCGCGCTCAATTCCTCTTTTGAAGATGATACTAGCGGTAGTTTAGACTTTACCGGTAAAAACAGCATTAAGTTTACAAGCAGCACCGTTATAGGTAGTAAAAGTAGTATTACCCTTAACTCCGCAAATACCACCCTAAACAACTCTGCCTTTTTTGTGGGCAATGGTACGACTCTTATTTTTGGTAATGTGATCACAACTAATAGTCATAGTAGCTATTCATCTAGCACAAACACCATTAATAACTCTACAATCAACCTCAACCAAAACTCTATCTTGTATTTGCATGGCAGTACCACCCTAGATAACACCACTTCCTTTTTAAACTTAGGTAGTCAAGCAACTTTTTATGATTCAGCTAGCCTAAGTGGTAGCACTACAATTAATCTTGATCACAATAGCAAGATTATAATGAATAGCACCACGACGCTAAATGATAACGCTAATTTTAATTTAATTAACTCCGCTCAAGCTAACTTTCAAGGCAATAGTACTTTTAATAATAGCTCTGGGATCACTCTTGCTAGTGGTGCTAAGGCTATGTTTACACACACTACAACAAGCACCCAAGATATTACAACTTTTAATAATAACTCGTTTTTAAATGTAAACGGGAGTTTTACAGATTTTATACCAAATACAAGTAGCGGGAGCATTAGCGGGGGGGGATCAAGTAGTAATCAAAACTATAGCGCGCAGTTTAATAATCTAGTGTTTAACAACTATGCCTCCATGCTCTTAAATAGCGCAGATATTCAAAGTAGCCAAACCACCTTTGCTAATTCTGTGAATATCAATATGCAAAATAGCCTTTTTAATGCGGGTACGCTTAATTTAAATGGCGGTAATTTTTACATGCAAAATAGCCAGATTAAAGCGGGAGCTGTAAATGTAGGATCTTCTGATTCTGTTAATATCAATTCTGGGGTCAATTCTCTTAATCGCTCGCTTATTACTAGCTCAAGCTTTAATTTAAACGGTACTTTAAATTTAGATGGTCTTTTACTTGAACCCACAACTAGTACAGGTGCAAGCTCAAGCGCAGCTAACAGCCAACCTCTTATTTCTGTTTCTAATAATAGCTCTAGTAGCACGGGAGGGGGGACATTTGATTTAAGTGGTATTCTTAATATCTCTAATATTGATCTCTCCGCGCCCTTTTCTAGCCAAACTAATAATACAAGTTCCTCCGCCACTTATAATATTGTAAATGCTAGTAAGATTACAGGTATGAGTGGGGCTAATGGCTATCAAAAAATTGAGTACTACGGCATTAAAATTAATAACGCTACCTATTCTGATTCAAATAAAACCCAAAGCTGGAGTTTTACAAACCCTTTAAATGGCGCACAAACTATTACTGAAAAAATACAAAATGGTAAACTCACTATCACCATTAGTAATAGCAATCATTTTGTAGCTACAGATTACCACAACATCGCCCCCGAACTCTTTTTTTACAAACAATCCGCACAAAACTTGCCTAGTACAAACTCAGCAAGTGCAGATATAAGCAGTTATGATTATTCCAGCGATGAAAGCGGGACTTTCTTTTTAGACGGTAATTTAAAAGGGGTGTATGATCCAAAGGCTAATACTTCAAGTAGTAAAACTTCCTCAACACCGGTTATTCCGGGCACTTATAATGCTCAAGGCCAGCCCTTACAAGGTCTTTATATTTCTAATAACGGCCTGTTTAATGAAACCACCCTTAATAACTTAGTAGGCATTGTCCAAAGTATTTGGCCTCATTTAAAAACCCTTTTGCCTCAAATTCTACAAGATTTAAGCGATCCAAGTAATATCATTCAAGACTTAGAAAACTCAGGGATTAAATTAACTAGCCAGCAAAGCAAGGAACTTTTAAGTTTTATAGACGGGCTATCAAGCAATATCAACCAAACTTTTAATAATGGTACGCTTGTAGTGGGTTCGCCTCAGGCAGGACAAACCGGAAGTAGTAGCGTGGTGTGGTTTGGTGGCAATGGTTATACTACGGCTTGTACGGCTGCACAAACTAAAAAAGGATGTCAGGATTTAAGAGGCACTTATTTAGGTGAGCTTCTAGGCTCAACTTCTGCTGCACTAGGCTATATTGAGGCTAATTTTAAGGCTAAAGATATTTATATCACCGGCACCGTAGGCAGTGGGGATGCTTGGGGGATAGGTGGGAGTGCAGATGTAACTTTTAATAGCGCGACTAATTTAACCCTTAATCAGGCCACGATTGATGCAGAAGGCACGGATCAAATTTTTAATATGCTAGGTGAGGGCGGGATACAAAAAATCTTAGGCCAAAAAGGGCTAGCCCAGATGTTAGGTAATTATATCTACGATCTAGCCAATGGCTCTAGTATTAATCTTAATCCCACTAGTAGCATTCCAAGCTCTATCAAGCCTCTAGCTAAAGATTTAGGCGGGCAGATTGGTAAAATCAAACTTAGCGATGTATTGAATGCCTCAGATGTGAGTGCTCTTTTAAACATGCCCGGTATGGATAATGTGATTAAAAATATTTTAAGTACTAAGACTGTGAGTTCTGTATTAGGCGGTGGAGGGCTTATTTCTAGTTTGGATCAGGCTGAGCAAAATAAAATCTATAATGCTATTGATAAAGAGTTACATTTCTCAGGGGGAAAAGCCATTGCCTCCATTGCCAACGGGGTTTATGGTAAGCACACCCTTTTAAGTCTCATTAACTCTTTATCCCCTATGACGGGTAAAGATGTGGATAATATTTTAAACATGCCAAATACTAGTAGCGGCCAAAGTCAGGTAAAAAATTTTTTAAACAAGACCACTTTTGGGCAAATTTTTGAAGAACTATTATCTAATCAAAACCTACTCAATAAAACCATTGCTTGGTTAGGCCCACAAATTTTAGATGAAATGCTTAAAACTGCTATTGATGATTTACTCAACCCTACAAATCAGCTTACTGCCGCTGAAAAAAATATTCTTGATAACATTCTTAACAATGTCTTTAGCTCAGAAAAAAAGGCAGTCCAACAAATGGAAAATTCTAACCCTGATGTCAAACACGTTATTGATGGCTTAATGCAGGCTAAAGGTCTAGGGGAGGTTTATAGCAAGGGCCTTCAGAGTATTTTATCTAATAAACTGCAAGGTCAATTAAAAAGCATGGGCTTAGGTTCTTTGCTCGCGCCTAAAGCTCTAGGTAATTTCTGGCAGAAGGGTTATTTTAACTTCCTAGCCAATGATGATATTTTAGTGAACAATAGCACTTTTAGTAATGCTTCAGGCGGGACTTTAAGTTTTATAGCCGGTAAGTCTATTATTTTTGCAGGGCAAAATACAATTAATTTTAGTAATAATCAAGGTACACTAGAATTTTTAAGTAATGATGTGTCTAATATTGATCTGACTACTCTTAATGCTACCGATGGCCTAACCATTGATGCCCCCTTTAATAATCTTTATGTCCAGAAAGGCAATATCACCCTTGCTTCGTATGAAGGGCTCACAGTACGCGCAAATAATTTTGACTTTTTAGGCACGGTGCAAGCAGATGGGGCTGTGGATTTATCCGGTGTAACCGGTTTAGCTGTTTTAGGTACTCTTAATCTTACTGAGGATAGCACCCTTAAGGCTAATAATTTAACCACAATAAGCGCCTTTAACAACCAATCCCAAAACCTGCTTAATATCAGCGGGAATTTTAACTCCTATGGCACATTTAGTACACAAGGGGCTGGGGTCAATATCGGGGGCGGGTTTAATAGTACAGGGGCTTTAACTTTTAATGTAGCGGGTGCAACGATTAAAACCACCGGCCCTAGTTCAGATAATTCAACCTCAAGCTCTAGCGCCTCTACAAGTTCTAGTAATGCTAATAGCTCTGGAGGTTCTAGCTCCTCCCCTAGCACTTCTACACCCTCTACTAACTCTAGCGCCTCTACTAGTTCTAAAACAGCTACAGCTTTAACTCTAGCTAGCATCACCGTGTCTACAAGTTCTACAACTTCTAGTACCGCTAGCTCTAGCACTTCTACAAGTTCCTCTAACACCTCCTCCAGTAGCGATAATAGCCCAAGCTCTAATAGTGGGTCTAATGTAAATCCGGTTAGCCCAACGCCTAGTACGCAAATTCCGCTAATTCAAGTGGGTGGACTTGTGAATTTAAATTTAGGTGGTAGTGCGATTATTAGCTTTAATACAGAGGCACAAACAAATAATGCAGGATCAAGCGCGGGTTCTAGTTCTACAAGTACACCACAAACAACAACTAGCAGTTCTACTAGTTCTACTCAAACAGCAAGTACAGCACAAAGTACCACATTAAGCCTAAGCTCTAATACTAGTCTAGCTACTACCAGCCAAACGCCTACAACTTCTAGCGGGGCTTCTCCGGATAGTTCAAACCCTACAGCCTCTCCTATAACCCCTTCAAATGGCGCTTATACGCTGATTCAAACTAATAGCTGGATTCATTACAACCCCACCTCTTTTAATCCTAATAACTGGAGACAATATTTAGAGCTCTACACTAGCCTTAAAATCAACGGGACAGCTTTCCAGCTTAACGCTCAAGGTACAGGACTTACTTATAATGGTCAAGCAGTCAATATCTCACAACGAGGCTTGCTTGTCAATTATCAAGGCACAAATGGCCAAGAAGTGAGCGCCTCTATTGATTATAATAAGATGCAAATAGGCATAGGCCAAAGCTTGCATGTTATCGCGCCCACTATTACACAATACATCACCCAAATACAAGGGCAGTCTGTGGTTAATGCGCTAGAAAATGCAGGCGGGCCGGGTGTGATGAATTGGTTTGGTAAGCTTTTAATTGAGACAAAAAACACCCCGCTTTTTGCGCCCTACTATCTTGAACAACACTCCTTAAGCGATCTACTTAAAATTGTAAAAGATATTCAAAATGCGACTGATTGGATGGGCGCTTCTGGTTTAAAAGCCACTAGCTCTAAATTGCTACAAATCAGTGTACACACCAAACAGATGAGCCGTTTAGCTAAGCTTTCAAATTTTGCTTCTAATGATGCATTACCAGATTTTCATGATTTTTTAGTCAGTCTTAAAGGTAAAAAATTTGCTAGCGCGGTGCCTAATGCTATGGATATTATCACCGCCTACTCCCAAAGAGATAAATTAAAAAACAACCTATGGGTAACCGGTGTGGGAGGAGCAAGTTTTGTAGCAGGAGGCACAGGTACGCTTTATGGGCTGAATGTGGGTTATGATCGCTTTATAAAGGGCGTGATTGTGGGGGGTTATATGGCTTATGGTTATAGTGGCTTTTATGGCAATATCAATAGCGCTAATTCTAATAATGTCAATGTGGGATTTTATAGCCGCGCCTTTATCAAGGGTAGAAACGAGATTACAGGAAGTATTAATGAAACCTATGGCTATAACAAAACCTACATTGATGCAACTAATCCCATTCTCACCCCTCTTAACCAGCAATACCACTATGGCACTTGGACTACCAATGTCGGCGCTAACTATGGCTATGACTTCTTTTTTAAAAACAAACATGTTATTCTCAAACCCCAAATTGGCCTCACTTATTATTATATCGGCCTCTCAGGCTTGCAAGGCAAGATGAATGATCCGATTTATAACGAGTTTAGAGCCAATGCCGATCCAGCGCATAAATCTATTTTGACGATCAATTTAGCCCTAGAGAGTCGCCACTATTTTAGGAAAAACTCCTATTACTATGTCATTGCCGGCTTAGGGCGGGATTTATTCGTCCATTCTATGGGTGATAAAATGGTACGCTTTATTGGTAATGATATGTTAAGTTATCGTTATGGGGGAATGTATAATACCTTTGCTAGCCTCACCACAGGGGGTGAGGTTCGCTTATTTCGATCCTTTTATGTCAATGCTGGTATTGGAGCGCGCTTTGGTTTGGATTATCAAGATATTAATATTACAGGCAATGTCGGGATGCGCTATGCTTTTTAGACAAATTTTTAATTCTGTGTTGCTGTCTCACTTTATTTTAAAATTCTTTTTAAGCTCTGTTTAAGTTCTTGCGTGCTACTATCCAAATCCCCCTCCTTTTTAGTCTCTGGAGTTTCTCCAGGGACTTTCCTTGAATAATGCTAAGGCTTTCTTTAAGACGCCGAGAACCTATTTTGCGCGTACATGTTTTACGCAAGCCAGCCCTTTCTTCTGAACTCTTGCTTACTTTAGAACAACTATTAAAAGAAGCCAAAATTACTTATGATTTTAAACTCCCTGAAATGTCCTTGTCTCAAGAAGTTTTATTGTGTTTTGGAGGAGATGGCACGCTTCTAGCGGCTCTGCGCCACCCTTCAAATAGCCTATGTTTTGGAATCCATGTCGGGCATTTGGGGTTTTTAACAGCCACTAATTTAGAAGGCGCTCCCCATTTTTTAGAAGCGCTTACACAAGGGCATTATCAAATCCAAAACCATTTAATGCTAGAGGGAAAGATTGCCAAGCAACATTTTTTATGCGCTAATGATATTGTGGTAACTAAAAAAGATTATTCCGGCATGTTAGGGCTACAGCTTTTTATTGATGGAGTTTTAGCCAACACCTACCAAGTAGATGGCCTTATCTTTGCGACCCCTCTGGGTTCTACGGCCTATAATATTAGCGTAGGTGGGAGTGTTGTCTACCCCTTGTGCCAAAATATCCTCATCACACCCATTGCCCCCCACTCTCTTTACCAAAGGCCTATCATTTTAAACGATCAAGCCCATTTAGAGATAGTGCCTAAACAATCCTGTTCTGTGGTTATAGACGGACAAGTGCGCTACACCCTTAAATCTAAGCAAAGCCTGCAAATTTATAAGTCTATCCGGCAAGCTAAATTAATCCAGCCCCTAGAGTATAATTATTTCAAAGTCTTAAAAGAGAAGTTTTCATGGGGGACATCACATCCCTAATTTGCCTTTAAAGGGCGCCATGTTAGACTGAAAAAAACAACAGGTTATGTAATGATAGAAGAGATAGAAATTAAAGGCGGGTTGTTTATGCATGCGCATTTGCGATTAAGCCCGCATTTAAATGTCATTAGCGGGATTAGTGGGAGTGGAAAAAGTGTATTGGTGGATTGTATCTTGGCTAGTGTGGGTTTAAAGCCTATGCCTGCACATTCTATTCAAATGCATTGGCAAACCTCTGAGCACTCTCTTATCCACGCTTTTAAGAGAAAAAAAACCACCTATACCCATAACCACAAACCCACTTCTAAAAAAGCCCTAAAAGAGTTCTTTTCTCCTTTAATCTTACACATTTCTAGCCATAAACATGTCCAAGAATTACATGGAGATTTTCTTATAGAACTTTTAGATAGCAGCACACAAAAAGATCTCCTTAACTCTTTTAAACACACCTATGTCTGCTACCAAGAGGCTGTCCATAGTTTACAAGAATTGCAAGCCAAACAACCCCATTTGGATATGCTTAGCGAACTGGCGCGTTTTGAGCTTGCGCAATTACAAAGCCTAGATTTAAGCGATGGAGCGTACGAACGGCTTTTAGAATGCAAAAAAACTTATCAAATGCAAGAAAAACGCAGAGTAGAGATTATAGAAGCCCTCAAAGCACTAGAATACACAAACAAAATCACAAAAGCACTACCCAATACCCAATCTCTAGCCCTAGCCCAAGCTTTAGAAGAAGCCCAAGATTTTTTATTAAACGCCCAATCTAGCCTAGAGGAACTAGAAAATCTAGATATTCAAGCCCTTTTAGACAAAATCAGCCAATTAGGCGCAGTGGTTAAAAAACATGGCAGTGAAGCACAGGCTAGAGCCCATAAAGAGCAATTAATCGCTAACTATGAGCAGTATAACAACCACCAACACCACCTTAAAACCCTGCAAGAAAAAGTAAAGCATTTAGAACAAGAATGTTTGCATTTAGCCTTACAAATCAAAGCAGAGCGCCAAAAACATCTTTCTAACATGCAAGAACTCTTAGAAAGTTACACAGATAAGTTATGGCTTAAAAAACCCATCTTAGAGCTTAAATCAGTGCCACTAGGCGCGCATGGATTAGATCAACTCCAGATCCGTCTGGGCAGTGCTAATACAGAACACATTAGCGCAGGGGAGTCTAATCGCTTGCGTCTAGCGCTTTTAGCTCTTAAGGCTAAATTGTATGCACAAAGGGCTAATCAGATTCTTTTAGTTGATGAATTAGATGCAAATTTAAGCGGGCGCGAAAGTACAAGTGTGGCTGAGATTTTAAAAGAGTTAAGTGTGCATTACCAAGTGATTGCCATTTCTCATGCCCCTCATCTTCCCTCCCTAGCAGAGCGGCATTTCTTAGTTTTTCCAAGTGGCTCGCATACACAGGTTAAACAACTTAGCAAAGACGAGCAAACTTTAGAAATTGCGCGTATGGTAGATGCTAATTTAGGCCAAGAGGCCATTGCTTATGCTAAGATGAAATTAAAACCTAAATGATTCCCTACTCTTTACTTTATCACTTCGCACAGCTACTCAAAGCACAGGCTAAGATCACTATCCGCCATGCCCAAAATATTTTCAGTTTAGACACCCCCGCTTATGCTTTTAAAGCCTGCATGCAAAAGGGTAACAGTTATGTTTATCTGGATAAAACCCCTCTTTTGATCCATAAAACCGCCTTAAACCTAGCTTTAGAAAAACATGCAAGCAATGCTAAGATTGTAGATGTGTATCTAGAGAATGAAGATCGCATTTTAAAAATCACTTTAGAGGGAAAAGAAACCTATAAAAAAACCCACACGATTTTACAATTAGAATTTACAGGCAAGCACAGCAACGCGATTTTACTTAATAGTGAAGGGTATGTGATAGAGGCGCTACATTTTATAGGGTTATCCTCAAGTTATCGCCCTGTGCTTAAAAATAAGCCTCTAGCCCCTCTTAAAAAACCTCCCTTTAGCCGCCCCCCTTTAAAACCTATGGCATTAAAAGAACTGCTACAATCTTTAGAAGAGTTGCACGCTGATCATAGTGCTAAACAATTACAAACCAAAAAAGAGACCCTCAAACGCGCATGGCTTAAAAAGAAAGAGACCTTACAATCTCTTTTAAACCAGCTAAAAAGCCCTGAAGAACTCAAAGAGCAGGCTACAGAAAAACACAACCATGCTTGTTTAATTCTTTGCCACCTGCACACCTTAAAACCTAAAGACCTCTATACAGATACACTAATCTTAGAACAAGAACAGATTAAATTACCTAAAAATGCGCGCTCTTTTAGCGATGCAGCCGATAAACTTTTTAAAGAGGCTAAGAAATGCCAACAAAAAGCTAGCCACATCGGGCTACAAAGAGAAAATCTACTTTCTAAAAGTGCGTTTTTAGATTCTAAAATGGCTCTTTTAGACAAGGCTAGTTTAGAAGAATTGCACATATTAACCCCCCCTAAAAATTCTAAAAAATCCTCTAACACTTGGGAAAGCCTTGAAATTGAAGGGATACGGGTGGGCTTTGGGCGCAATGAAACAGAAAACCGCGCCTTGCTTAAAAACGCGCGTTCAAGAGATATTTGGGCACACATTAAAGACAAGCCAAGCGCTCACATGCTTATCTTTTCTCACCCGAATAACCCCTCCTCAAGTGTTTTATTAAAAGCCTGTAAACTTTTAGCTAAATTAACCTACCCCAAACTCACTAGCCAACAAACTTTAAAAGTGCCTATTGATTACACCCAAAAAAAGCATGTCAAATTCACTAATAAAGGTAAAGCCCATGTAAGTTATACGCATTTTTCTAGCGTGGTGGTTATCTTAGATCATAACGGGCATGATGAGGGTTTTAAACCCCTCATTTTGGACTAAAAAAGGTCGGGTATTCTCATTAAGCAAGAGAGTAAAAGTAGGGGTATGCAGGGCATTAAGTGCATCTAGGACATGGCGGGCATGGACATGGAGAGTAAAACCCTCTAAAGTGGTTTGTGCCTCAATAGAAGTACTAGCAAAGCTAGGGTTTTCATCTTGCAGAGATTCAAATTCAATATAACCCGGATAAAAACAAATTTTGGTGGTACTACTTAAAGCATTTGTGATCTGAATGGCCTCTTTAAATTTCTGTGTATCTAATTCTAGTTGGTGGGTAAATTCAGAGGGGATAATGGCCTGATAATTGGGATATTTGCCACTAATGAGTTTAGAGTATAAAACCATAGAGGCGTTTTTAAAAAAGAGCATGCTAGGTTGATCATGGGTTTCATAAAGCATATCAAAATCGCTTTCAAATAACTTACTAATTTCTAACATCGCCCGTTTGGGTAGGATAAATTCTTGGGTTGTTTTAGTTGTAGGCATATTATCCGGATCCATTTGAACCAAAGCAAGCCGCCTTGTATCTGTAGCCACTAGCTCTAAACGATCTTTAAACACTAAAAGTACACCGCCAAACTCGTATTTAGAAGCGTTGGTGCTGATAACATGGGTTAGTTTTTTAAAATATTCGCCTAAAGTCGTATCGCTAAAGTGTACAAAGGGTAAGTCTTCAAAGCTAGGGAAAGTGGGGAAATCTGCCTTATCAAAGAGGGGGAGTTTAAATTTAGAACGCTTAAAACTAATATGCACATAGTTTTCTTTGGTTTGTAAGGTGAGTTCTCCTTGCTCTAATTTAGAGGCGATGTCTAAAAAGTGCTTAGCGTTAAAAGTCGCGCCCCCCTCCTCTAAGATCGATGCGTTTAGATTCAAACACAGCCCCATTTCTAAATCATTAGCCTCTAGGCGTAACAAATCTCCTTTGGCCTCTAAACAAATATGAGAGGTGATATTAGTTAAATCCTTGCGATCGGTAAAGGCAATGAGATTTTTAAGCGCCTCTTCTAGCCGTGTTTTTTCAATCATCAAATGCAAATCAATCCTTTATTGTAATTTTTGTAAACCAAAGCCAATATTTTTAGAGCTATCAAAATTACCTTGTTTTTCTTTATGGATTTCGGCTATCAAATCCTCTAAACTAAAAAGAGGGTTTTCATAGGTAGCAATTTTATAGGCCGTATTTTTAACCACTAAGGCAATTTGCCCCCCACTAAGAGCATGGCGGGCTAGATTGTGGGCTAAACTTTCTCTAGTGTGTGGGGGCGCGTAGGGGGCGTTTTTGGGCAGGTATTTTTTCCACAACTCTACCCGCTGTTCAAATGTAGGGGGTTTAAATTCAATTTTATGGTTAAAACGCCGTGAAAAGGCGGTATCTAAAGTTTCTAATAAATTGGTTGTAGCAATCAACACCCCTTCAAATTTTTCAATCTGGTGTAAAAAGATGTTTTGCATTTGGTTATGCATTTTATCCGCGCCACTGCTAGCTGCAGTACGGGTACTTAAAAACTGATCGGCTTCATCTAAAAGTAAAATGGGTGGGTTTTTGCATTGTTTGGCGATTTTTTGGTAGTCATCAAAGATTTTGCGCACATTTTTTTCTGATTCGCCCACATACATAGAAAGGATTTTAGAACAATCAAACCCCAAAACCTCTTTTTTTAAACTTTTAGCTAAGGCTAGCGCACTCATGGTTTTACCCGTGCCCGGAGGCCCATAAAAGATAATTTTTGCTTCAAAATCTTTATGAATTTTATTGGCTAAACCCCAATCTTTCAAGCGTTGTTGCATTTGTGGATTCATTTGTTTGAGTAAAACCTCTAGGGTTTCTTTGGTTTTTTGGCTTAACACCACTTCCTCTAAACCCACTTTAGATTCCAAAGCCTCAAAAATATCGCTATCTTTAAGGATATTCTTAAGAGTGGCATGGGTACGAGAATTATTAGGGGAGGTGATGGTTTCTAAAATCGATTCTTGTAAAAAGAATTGGCGCACTAGCCCTTGATCAAAGGGATCGAGCAATTCCTCAAACTCTACAATCTTTTTTTTGATTAAAGGGCTTGTGGGGCTTAAAAGCGCGGCATTTTGTTTAGGAGTACTCCCATCTGCGCTCAATAGATGCAATAAATTTTGATAATAGCTTAAAGATTCCTCCTCTTTATCATAATCACGGCTATTATAAACATCTTTGAGCAGCGCAAAGAAAATAAGTTTCTCCTTAGGCGTTAGGTTGTGTTTATTCAGAAATTTTTGCACAGAGAGAGCAGGTGTTGTACTCTTTGTACGCGCCTTCATTTTATGATCTAACAGCTCAAGTTCCTCTTTGATTTTTGCACGCCCCCGTAAACCCACTCTTTGCAGTTTGATTAAAAGTTCAATTTTTAAAAACCAATCATTGAAGTAGTCTAAATGATCCACATAGGGTGTGATCTCTAAAAAGGAGTGTTTACTACACCCATCTTCTGTGAGTTTAAAAAAGGCATGGCTTAAACTTAAAGAGCTATCTAGCAATTCTAGGAGTAATAATTCTTGTCTTCTAGCATGTTTTTCTTGAATCGCCCATCCTAAATCTAAAAGATTTTTAATAGAAGTGAGGTGGGGTAGTGCTTTTTCTTCTTTGGCATCAAAAAGCATTTCTAAGATATGTACCACCCCTAGATTGCTATGCCCTTTGAGATATTGGCTACCTAAATATTGTAAAATTTTGGCCTCTTTAACACTGCACTTAAGGGCATAGAAAATACGCGCGCGCGCCACATCTGGAGTTTGTATAAAATCTAAAAAGTAGGCCGTACTCATGTTTGCAAAGTTTCTTCTTTGCCTCTGGCTAGTAGCAAAATAGGCGTACCTAAAAAGCCAAACTTAGCGCGCAAAGTATTGGTCAGATAGCGCTTATAGCTAAAGTGCAAAGCCTTAGGGCGATTCATAACCAAAGCAATTTGAGGCGGACAAGAGGCAAATTGGGTACTGTAATAAATCCGCACAATTTTGCCATGATCACTTGGGAGTGGGTGTTTTTCTGTGGCTTCTATAATGGTTTGATTAAGCGTACTGGTGCTAATGCGCATGGAAAAATAAGCATAAACTTCTAGGATTTTATCTTTGATTTGGAGGATATGGCGCTTAGAGATAGCACTTGTTGTAAGAAGCGGGGCATATTGTAAAAATTTAAATTTATGTTTAAAATCCTCTATAATTGTTTCAAATCCAGCATGTTTAATATCCCATTTATTAAACACCACAATCACCCCTAAATTGTACTCACCAGCTAAAGAGGCGATTTTTTCATCTAATTCTACAAAGGGCGTACTAGCATCTAAAACTAACAAAGCAATATGGGATTTTTCAAGGACTTTTCGTGTGCGATCAAGGGCAAATTTCTCCAAGCCTTCCACTTTGCTTCTTTGGCGCAAGCCCGCTGTATCTACAAAACAAATTTCTTGATTATGATGAGAAATGCTTTGATCAACCGGATCAATGGTAGTACCCGGAATCTCAGAGACTAAGGCGCGTTCTTGCTCTATCAGGGCATTTAAAAGAGAGCTTTTACCCACATTAACTCGCCCGATGATTCCTACTTGGATAGCAGGATTAGTACTTAAATGAATTGGCGATTCTAAGGGTTTTAGATGAAAATATTTTAAAATGGCATTTGTAAGCGTGTTTAGACCTTTATTATGGCTAACAGAGATAAAAAACATCTCTTTAATGCCCAAACTAGCAAATTCATAACCCGCTAACTCTTCTACTTGGTTATCTAGTTTATTAACAAGTAAAAAACATGCCCGTTTTTGTTTTTGTATCTCAAGTAGGTATTTTTTATCCTCATCTTGTGGGGGGATTTTGCCATCTACAACATAGAGAATTAAATCGCTAGCTTTAATCGCTTCTAAATTAAAAGATTGAATCTGTTCTCCAAAAATACTATCTGCATCAAACCCGCCTGTATCCCAAAGCTCCACCCCATGGCCTGCTAGTAAAAAAGTTTGCTTTTTAATATCCCGGGTTGTACCGGCAATATCAAAGGTGATTGCGCTACGGCTTCTAAGCAGGCAATTAAATAAAGAGCTTTTACCTACATTTGGCTTGCCCAAAATAGCAATTTTAAGCATGTAAGCTCCTTTAGTTTTTGGATACAAAATACCACAACCAACCTAACCCCCTCTAAATTTAAGACATATTAATTTATTATAAGCCCTGAATTATAAGCTTTAAAACTTAAAGAAGGGTCTTTAATGGATAAGTTTAGGGTGCGGGGTGTATATGGGCTATTTGTGTGTTTCATGGCTATCTGGCTTTTTTTAGGATGCGGACACCCCCGCGATATAGTACCTATCTACAATTTCAATTATAAGGAAGATATTACTAATACGGTAAATCACAACCATCTGCAAACAGCCCGTCAATCTAGCCAACAGGTTACACAACACATCAAAGTTAAAGGGGACGATCTAAAAAAAGTGGTTTTTCTCCAAGAAAATTACTACCCTCTTAGGCAAAACGAGGTGGGGGTAGAAGAATCGCATGGTAAATTATTCTTAACCACCCATTCCTTGGAACTACAAAAATTCATGCAAGGGGAGGTGTTTTTAACCAAACAACAAACCCAGACTTTTACGCTTAATAACACCTCAACACAAATCACCAATATTGAAGGCCGTCTTAATACCTATCAGTATTCCCAAAAAGATCAAAAAAATCACAGCATTAACACCGCTTACCAGCGCTATGCTTTAAAACAAAAAACCCCTACCCGGTTTGAAATTGATATTGATAAAATCCCCTACCAATTTGACACCCAAAACTGCCGCATTGTGATTAGAAAACAACTCATTGATACCTTTAGCCATAGTAAAGAAGTCATGATTAATTTAGATTTTAAGCGAGAACTACGCAATAAAGCAAGCTTTGACCTCTTTTTAGAATGCCCAAGATAGTGGCGACCCCTGAAAGATTTGAACTTCCGTTTCCACCTTGAAAGAGTGGTATCCTTGGCCACTAGATGAAGGGGTCTAAGTGTAAAAATAGCTAGGGAAGAGTGGCGGAACGGACGGGACTTGAACCCGCGACCCCCTGCGTGACAGGCAGGTATTCTAACCAGCTGAACTACCGCTCCAATGGTGGTCGCTATAAGACTCGAACTTATGACATCCACCTTGTAAGGGTGGCGCTCTACCAACTGAGCTAAGCGACCTTTGTGGTGACTCCTAGGGGATTTGAACCCCTGTAACCACCGTGAAAGGGTGGTATCCTAACCTCTAGATGAAGGAGCCTTGGTGACCCGTGCTGGATTCGAACCAGCGGCCCATTCCTTAAAAGGGAATTGCTCTACCTGCTGAGCTAACGGGTCTTCTCACAAACAAAAAGCCAATTTTAACATTTTTTAAAAGTGTTTGTCAAGCTCTCAAAAAAGTAAGGGGGCGGTAGTTTGCATCGTAGGCGCTTGGGATTCTTTGGTGGTGTAATAGGTTTCTCCATTGATTGTTTGTTTGATCACATCTTCTGGGATTTCAAAATGCCGTTTGAGAGCGGGATTGAGTTTGAGGGCTTTTTTCATAAAATCAGCAAAAACAGGAGCAGCCACCGCGCCACCTGCCATGCCATGTCCAATACTGGTATTATCATCTCTCCCATACCAAATAATGGCCTGTAAACTGGGGCTAAACCCACAAAACCACGCGTCTACATAGTTATTAGAAGTCCCTGTTTTACCCGCTATTTCTAACCCGGGAACTTGGGCTTGTCTGCCTGTTCCATTTTCTACGACATTTTCAAGAACAGAGAGAGTGAGAAAAGCCTGTGCTTTAGATAGAACGGTTTTAGGGGCTGGGATTTTAAGAGGTTTGTCATGCCCTTTGGCATCAACAATGCTTTCAATTAAAATAGGTTCAAGGATATTTCCATAATTAGAAAAAAGCGAATATTGCATGCTTGCCTCTAGTGGGGAAATTCCAAAACTACCCAAAGCAATGGACATATTTTTGGGTAGGTTTTCAAATCCAAAGGCGCTTAAATCTCTATAGATCGTATCAAAACCCACATAATCTACTAAATTAAGCGTGGCTAGATTGAGTGAGTGGGTGAGCGCACTTTTAAGGGTTACAAGGCCATTAAATTTATGGTTATCATTTTTAGGACGCCAGTGGCGTTGTCTGGAGGTGGTACTATCGTTATTAAAACTGCGGGCTACATCTGGAATTAAGGACGCGCTAGATAACCCATTATTAAAAGCAATTTGATAAATAAAGGGCTTAACAGCGCTACCAAATTGCCGCTTGGTTTGGGTAGCGCGGTTAAAGGCGCTTTTTTGGTGATCTATTCCGCCTACTAATGCTAGAACATGCCCGCTTTTAGTCTCTGTTACCACCATCGCCCCATTTAGCGTACTATCTGCACTCTCATGGAGTTTATGACTGACATTCTCATAGCCTAATCGCAAGGAATCTTGGGCCATTTTTTGATAATCCAGATTGATATAAAGTTTAATGGTGTATCCACCCGTTTTTAAATCTGGCAAGAAAGCTAAAGTACGCACCACTTCATCTACCACATAGGGGGCAACATTTTGGGTTAGAGTTGTGTTATAAACCTTAGGCACTTCATTTAATGCCAAGTACATCTCATCATCTGTAATCCAACCCAAATCATGCATGCGCTTAATAATGCTATTAGCCCTAGCTAGTGAAAAATCTAGCCGTTTAGTTGGATCATAAAATGAGGGGGCGCGTGGGAGGGCTACTAACATTGCCATTTCTTTTAAAGTCAAAAGCGCTAGAGGTTTTTTAAAATAGCCCAAACTTGCCGTTTTGATCCCATAAAACCCATGCCCAAAAAAAGTTTGGTTAAAGTAGCGCTCTAAAATCTGCTCTTTACTCAACACTTGCTCTAGTTTGACAGATAAAATCATTTCTTTAATCTTGCGATCTAGAGTCTTCGTCCGTGTTAAAAGCATGTTTTTAACTAGCTGCTGGGTGAGTGTGCTACCCCCTTCGGCGTATTTTTGGTTGCGTAAATTTTTTAAAAAAGCGCGTAAAATCGCATCTAAATTCACCCCGCCATGTTCAAAAAATAGCGTGTCTTCTACCGCTAAAAGAGCCTCCACCATTCTAGGGGGAATCTCAGAAAAAGGCGCGTAAATGCGAAATTCCTTATCGTATAAATTCGCAATAAGCCGTCCTCTGCTATCTACAATTTTAGTGATCACATTTGGTTTATAATCCACCACCTTTTGCACATCAATAGAGGCCTGCATCCACAAATACAGCAGATACACCCAATTATTCTGTGTGTCTTGTTTGAAAGTTTCTAAAGACGCGTTGATCTCCTCCACACTCTGGCTTTGCATTTTAATCGATTCAGAAGCATCAGCAATACTTTGCAATAAAACATTAATATTAGCCTCAATTTCTCCTAAGGGTATGAGCGATGTTTAAATTATTCTGTGTGTCTTGTTTGAAAGTTTCTAAAGACGCGTTGATCTCCTCCACACTCTGGCTTTGCATTTTAATCGATTCAGAAGCAATAAATTGGTTTGATCGGCAATATCTTTAATAATTTCTACAATATCTCTAATATCTTGCCCTTGTGCAATCATTCCCTCACTCTTTTGGCTAATACTAGCAATGCCCTCTGTAATGGCCTCTATAGATTTAGAAGTTTGTATCAAGTTCTTATTTTGCTGGTTAGCGCTATTGGTTAAATTATCCACACAGGTTTTTAGACCCTGTGATTCTTGAGTAAGCGCGCTAGCAAAGTCTAAAGAAGTACGCAACATTCTTTTAATTTCTGCCCCTAAATCATCAACAGCTTTTTCCATATCCCCAGAAGGATTAGCAATGCCTTGTGTAAAGTCTAAAGCTTTATAGCGCTCAAAGGCTTGGTTGATCACTTGCATATGTGAGCCAATGTGTTGTTGGAGATAGGTGATCACATCGTTAAAAAGTTCTTTAAGTTGTAATAAGCTTGGGTTATTAGGGATAGCTGCGATCTTTTGGGTAAAATCCCCCTCTTTAATGTGGCGCACAACATTTAACATATCCTCAATCGTTGTATTATCGGCTTTGGTATTTTCATGGATTCTTAAAACATTTGTATTAATAGATTGTTGCATGCGTCCAATTTCATCAAGCACATTTGTCTTAACGATATGGACATCACCGCCCTTTTTAGGATCATTTAGCAATCTAAAAAACCCATCTAGAGTAGTAGAGACCACCACAATACGATTACCCACTAAATAACGCACCAGTAAATACACAGCAACGATTAAAATAAGCAGTACAACACTGCCGGCAATTAAAATTAACTTCTGTAATTCATAAGCGACGGCAAAAACTTCATCTCTACTGACAAATCTAGCCAAAGCCCAATTAAATTTAAAACTACCCGAATCCACTTTGTCAAAAATATCAAAGGCTTTAACAAATAAAAAGCTATCTTTATTGGTGCGCAAGGCATGGTAATTTACCACCCCTGAATAACCTTCTCGTGTCAAACCAACTACTTTTTTTGCCGAAGGGTCGGGATTAACCTCGTTTAAAAGTTTACCCTGAAGTTTTCCATCATAGACTAGCAATAAATACCCATTCTCTTGCATCAAAAAGGTATCTTGTTGCTTACGCAAAACCATTTCACTAAAACTATCAATACTCACAAAGGCAACGATCACACCCACTACCTCAGCGTTGCCATTTTGTACTTTCTTTAAAGGTATGCCAAAATCAAAGCCAAAAATCTTTTCACCATCAATATCTTTAAAATAGGGTCTACTTTTTTGCAAGCTATGGCTTTGTGCCACCCTGTGGTAAATGTCTGGGTTATAACAATTATTAGTTTTTAAAATTTCAATAGATTTTCCTATGCGGTGTGCCATGTAAAAATCATGAGGACTCTTAAAAGAAATAACGCTAACAATTTTGACATGGTGCTCGTCGTTTAAAAATCGTCTCATTAATTTATCCCGTTCTTTTTCATTATGGGCTAAATCAATGGAGGCTAAATCCATATCCAAATTTTTAAGCGCAACAAACATTCTATTGATATTGCGCTGTAAACGCGATGCGCCCTCTTCAATTTCAGAACTTAAAACTTCAATGGTATTCACCCTTGTTGTATTGCGTACTTTATTACTAACAATGAAGCCTAAAATTGCAATCCCTAGCACCACAATAAAACACACACTCATAACAATTTTTGTACTAATCCTTAGTTTAGAAAGCAGTGCATTCATTTAGATGATCCTGTTAGAAATCTTTTTTCAAGATTTCTTCTACTTTTAAGATAGAAACCAATTTATCCTCTCGCTTGCCAATACCATAGATGAGTTGGTTATTTTCTAAAAGGGTCTCGGGTACGGGATCAATATCTGATTGTTTAATGCGAATTGCCTCTGTTAAGCGATCAATATAAAACCCGGCAATTTGATCATTATGGCGCACCACTAGATAACGCATGTCTTTATTGAGTTTTTCAGGGGGCAATCCAAATTTAAGCCGTAAACTAATTAGAGGGAAAACATTACCCCGCAAATTAAACACGCCTAGTACATAACCGGGGGTTTCAGGTACGCGTGTATAACCAATGGGTTTGACAATTTCTAAAATATTCAAAATGGGGATCGCATATTCCTCATTACCAATAATAAAACCGATGAATTGTAATATTTCCTCGTTTTCCTCCGGTTTTTCCTCTTTATCCCCTTTCTTTTGCTTTTCAAACAGCTCTTTTAATGCCATTGTATCTTGCTGCATGTACTCTCCTTAATCCTCTAGTTTAATGCTTCGTTTAACCACATTGGCTAAATATTCCGGGCTATAAGGCTTAGTGATGTATTCAGTCATGCCACTTTCCACCCCACGGATTCGATCGGTTTTAGTAACCCTAGAAGTTACGGCAATGAGGGGTAAGTTTTTGTATTTATTGTATTTGCGCACCTCAGAGGCAAAGGTATAACCGTCCATCTTAGGCATTTCAATATCTACTAGCACGGCGTCTGGAACTTTATCAGCATTTTTAACCATTTCTAGCCCCTCTAATCCATTGGTTGCCTCTAATACAGTAACCCCTAGAGGTTTAAGAGATTTGCGCATCATCGCCCGGTCAGTACTGCTATCATCAATAGCCAAAACTATATAATCACTAGGCGCGTTTTTAGCGTTAGAGTTTTGGGCTTGATCAATGAGGCTATTGACATTGACTTTCACATTTTTAGCCATTTCCATCATCGTGCCCACATCTACGATTAAAGTAATTTTGCCATCACCACGCACCGTCGCCCCCGCAATGCCTTTAGTGCTTTTTAAATAATAGCCTAAAGATTTGATCACCACTTCCTCTTGGCCAATCAAATAATCCACAATCACCCCGATTTTTTGATCGGCTAGCCCGATAATCACCACATACACCTCTTTAGAGCCTTCTAAAATTGCATCTACTTTAAAAATATCAGCTAAGCGCACCAAAGAGAGCACTTCATCGCGCAAACGCAACACACTTTTACCATCTACGCTATAGATTTCATCTTGGCTAATGCGCACGGTCTCAAGCACTGAGGAGAGCGGAATAGCGTAGTATTCCTCTTGTACACCCACTAACAAGGCTTGGATAATGGCTAAAGTTAATGGAATTTTAAGTTTCTCAACCGTGCCAACACCCACTTGTGATTCTAACTCAATAATCCCATTGAGTTTTTCAATATTAGTTTTCACCACATCCATTCCCACGCCCCGCCCGGAGACATTACTCACCACCTTAGCCGTAGAAAAACCGGGTTTAAAGATGATATTAAGCGCCTCTTTATCTGTCATAGCAGCTGCATCTCTTTCGGTGATAATGCCTTTTTCTACAGCCTTTGCCTTGAGCTTTTGCGGATCCATCCCCGCCCCATCATCAGTAATTTTAATCACGATATGATTGCCCTCATTATAAGCGCTAAGTTCTACGCGCCCCGTTTCAGGCTTGCCTAACATTTTACGATCTTCGGGTTTTTCAATCCCATGGTCGCAAGAATTACGGATAATATGGATAAGCGGATCGCCAATTTCCTCTACAATGGATTTATCTAACTCTGTTTCCTCCCCGTCAATAACTAAATCAATGCTTTTACCTAGTTCGCGGCTCAAATCGCGCACCATACGCGGGAATTTATTAAACACCTTGCCAATGGGTTGCATTCTAGTTTTCATCACCGCTAGTTGTAAATCTGTTGTAACGGCTGAAATAGAAGAAACCACTTGGTTAAGCTCTTCTAAGAATTTTTCCCCGTCGTAGCGTTCCTCCACATCTCCATAAATGCGAATCAAGCGGTTTTTGCCTAGCACCAACTCCCCAATTAAATTCATGAGGTGATCAAGCCGCCCCACATCTACGCGTACCGTTTGCTCCACCCCAATGGCCACAGATTTTTCTTTAGGGCCCTTAGAAGCAGCAGGGGCAACTTTTGGAGCTGGCTCTGGTTCATTTGCTAGAGGATTATCTGTTCCCTGAGGTGCTTGTGCCATATTCTCTTGGGGGGAGTTTCTTGTGGGGGGGTCTGCGCACTTGGTTGTGCCTCTGCTTCTTGCGCTCCTGCTTCAGGCATCTTAGCTAGATCTGGCTCTGGTTCATTTGCTAGAGGATTATCTGTTCCCTGAGGTGCTTGTGCCGTACTCTCTTGGGGGGGAGTTTCTTGTGGGGGGGTCTGCGCACTTGGTTGTGCCTCTGCTTCTTGCGCTCCTGCTTCAGGGCTTTGTGCAATAGCTTGTAATTTTTTAACCACATCTGAAATATCCACCCCAGAATTAGCATCGCTACCGGTGTTGCGGATAGTTACTAGTAAAGTTTTCATCAAATCCACCGAGCGCAACACCACATCCATCACATCAGGTGTGATCTTTAACTCATTTTTGCGTGCACGGTTAAGCACATCTTCCATATTGTGGGTCAAATGGGTTAGGGTATCTAAATTAAGAAACGAACTTGAGCCCTTAATGGTATGCGCTACCCTAAAAATACGATTTAATAAGTCTGGGTCTTCAGGATTATGTTCTAACTCTACTAAATCCTGATCAAGCTGTTCATTCATCTCAAAGGCTTCTACTAAGAAGTCCTCCATGATTTCTTTCATATCATCCATTAAGCACCTCTAATTTTTTGATGTTGTATTATACTTTTTGCCCACTTAACCCAGAACCCGACTCACCTCATCTATAAAGCGATTAGCATCAAATTTAACCAAATAGCCCTTAGCCCCTAAATCTAAAGCCTTTTGGGCGCTGTAATCATCGCAAATAGAAGAGTTAAAAATCACCGGGATATTAGCAAAACGGGCGTCCTCTTGGATTTTAGAAAAGAAATGATACCCATCCATTTTAGGCATCTCCACATCAGATACGATCAATTTAAGGTGTTTGGTTAGATCCTCTTGATACTGCTCATAAAGTTTTTCTAACTTCTCTAATCCATCTTTACCATCTACGGCCTCCACCACATCAAAACCTAGTTTTAACAAAGTGTATTTAATGGCTTTCCTAGCAGTCCTACTATCATCTACAAATAAAACAGTCCCTTCAAATTTTTTAATCTGCTGCTTTTGTGATTCTTTCTTAGGTTGAGCTACATGGAGTTCTAAATCATCTAAGATACTTTCTAAATCTAAGATCAGTAAAGTCTTATCGCCCTCAACTTTAGTAATGCCTGTAATCTTATTGCCATCTACCGTGCTATGCGAGCTAAAAGTAGCCGGTTCTACATCACTCCAATCAATGCGGCGGATGCGCTTGGCTTCATGCACGACAAAACCCATCTTGACATTACTAAATTCAGTGATCACCACTACTTTTTCTACAACGCGTTTTTCATCAGGAACAATCCCAAGCCAAGTAGATAGATCAATAAGCGGGATAATTGTAGAGCGCAGATCAAAAACACCCAAGATATAGTTTAGATTGGTGGGGAATTCAAAGATTTCAGGCATCATGATGATTTCTTGTACTTTAGAGACATTGATCCCATAAATGCCCTCATAGGGTTTATCCCCCTGCAAACCAAAAATTCTAAAATCCACCAACTCAATTTCTCCTAAATTCAACGCCGTATCTAAACTTTGCTCTGTCAAAATTATTCCTAATTAGGTGGTTTATAACGCTTGATATGAAAATGCCCTTCAATTACACCGCCTAGGTTAAGCGTAGGGTGTTTTAATCCCCATGTACTGGCAAATTTCTTGATTGTGGTAAAAAGAGGGCAAAGCTGCATACAATAAATTTTGATCAGATTTATAAAAACGCCCGATATGAAAATGCCCTTCAATTACACCGCCTAGGTGAAGCGTAGGGGCAAAAATAGCGAAGTTTTAATAGAAAACTGACTAGATAAAAGCCTAATATAAATTTCATAGCCCCATTTTAAAAATAAATCCCCATGGGCTAATAAAAAGAGTTTGTGTTGGCAGGTAAAAGGAATGGGCTGGATTTTTCTAGGATAGATTTGGATATTTTTTAAATAAGAAAGTTGGGTTAATCCAAAATCATGGTTACCCTCAAAATAAAAAAGGGTACTTTTTTGGCTCAGTAGCTCTAATTGCTCCAGAATAGAGATATAAGGCCTGTAACTGCTTTTGACACTGCCTACTAAAATCTGGAAAATATCCCCCATTAAAAAGAGTTGACTGATGGTTACCCTCAAAATAAAAAAGGGTACTTTTTTGGCTCAGTAGCTCTAATTGCTCCAGAATAGAGATATAAGGCCTGTAACTGCTTTTGACACTGCCTACTAAAATCTGGAAAATATCCCCCATTAAAAAGAGTTGACTGGGCGGACTAGCTAGAAGGTGATTTAAAAGGCGGGGAAAGTGGGATAAACCCTCTTGGTGGTGGACATCAGATACAAAAATAGCCCCCTCAAGGACTTCTCTAGCTACTCTCACCCCCCGCCCATAAACTGCAAGCACTCTAAGCGATCGTTTTCTTGTAGTGCTGTATTTTCCCAATTTTCTTTCTTGACTACCTTTTCATTTAGGGCTACTGCACACACATGTTTTTCAATCCCTAGCTGTTTAATAGCCGCATGGACATTTAAAACCTCACCAAACTCTTTAGCCTGCCCATTGACAAACACCTGCATAAGACTCCTTTCTAAAATCTTTTCATAAGCGTACATGCTAGCATAATTGTTTTGTTAAAACTATCACAAAGCCAGTAAAACCCATAGTACACACTTTTTATACGCAAATAAATTTTGCCCATGCTAAAATGGCGTTTTAAACCAACATAAGGAGCTTTTTATGGATAAGCAATTTATCCTTGATCACATGAATAAAAACCATGTTAAAGACATGGAGGCTTTGCTAGCTAAGTTTGGGAATGTTAAGCATGCCCAAGAAGTGCACTGCGTTTTAAACCAACATAAGGAGCTTTTTATGGATAAGCAATTTATCCTTGATCACATGAATAAAAACCATGTTAAAGACATGGAGGCTTTGCTAGCTAAGTTTGGGAATGTTAAGCATGCCCAAGAAGTGCACTTAAAAGAGGCCACCTTTGAGCATATTGAAATTGGCTACAGCGCAGAGGGCAAGCAAGGCAGCTTAAAAATTGACTATCCCTCTAAAGTGAGTGATTTTAATGGGGTTAAAGATGCCATTATTAGTTTATGTACTTCTATTCCACAAACCACAGATCTACACGCCGTACAACAAGATTTAGAAAACTTCCGCGCCGGTTTTAGCAGTGTGTGTATTGCAAGTCTCAATCCAGAAAACCAAGTTGTTTGCTCTTATAGCGCTTTATTAGTAGATGAGGTAGAAGGCCACCCTCAGTTTTACATTTATGTCAGCGAAGTAGCCGAGCATTTTAAGGCTTTTAAGGCCCACCCAGATAATGTAGAAATCATGTTTTTAGAAGATGAAGCTAGCGCTAAATCTCCCATTTTGCGCCGCCGTTTGCGCTATAAAACCCACCTGCATTTCATAGACAGGGGGGCGGAGTTTGATCGTGTCTATGATAGTTTTTTAAATAAGCATGGCAAAGGAAGAGGGTTAGAAACTATCCGCCACATGCAAGATTTTCATTTGATCAAATTAGAATTTATTAAGGGGCGCTTTGTAAAAGGGTTTGGTCAGGCTTATGATGTAGATGCACACGGCAATCTTTCTTATGTCGGAGGCAAGGGTAACCCACACTCTCAAGGTAAGCCCCACGCCCACCACCCTAAACATTAGTTTTAAGCGGCTGGCTTAGTTGTTTTTTAGGCTATCTGTGTTAAAATGCCCACTTGCTTTATGCAAAATCACACACGCCCAACCTTAAAGTGTTAAAAGGGCGTGGAGGCAAACTTTAAGGAGCATTGATGATTACCATGAAAGATTTATTGGAGTGTGGCGTACATTTTGGCCACCAAACAAGGCGTTGGAATCCTAAAACAGCGCGCTTTATCTTTGGGGTGCGTAAAAATATCCACATCATAGATTTACAAAAAACCCTGCGCTATTTCCGCTACACCTATAACATCGTTAGAGACGCTAGCGCTGAGGGTAAAACAATCATGTTTGTGGGCACTAAAAAGCAGGCTAGCGATACTTTAAAAGAATACGCCACTCAGGTCAATGTCCCCTATGTCAATTACCGCTGGCTAGGCGGCATGCTCACTAACCTTAGCACGATTAGAAAATCTGTACGCAAGTTAGAAATCATGGAGGAGATGGAAAATAGCGGGCAAATTGATCTACTCACTAAGAAAGAAAAACTCATGATCTTGCGCAAGAAGGAAAAGCTGGAGAAGTATTTAGGGGGTGTGCGCCATATGAAAAAAATGCCGGATATGATGTTTATTATTGATGTAGTCAAAGAAAAGATCGCCGTTGCTGAAGCTAGAAGGCTAGGTATTCCTATTATCGCCCCCCTAGATACCAACTGCGATCCAGATTTGGTTGACTACCCTATTCCGGGTAATGATGATGCGATTCGCTCCATTGCGTTATTTTGTAAAGAGATGGCAGAGGCCATTACAGAGGGGCGCGAATTAGTGGGCAAAAGCGAGGAAGTGGTAGAGGAAGTGGTAGAGGAAATGATAGCTGCTAGTGGGGCTGAGCAGGAGGAAATTTTAGAGGAAGTGCGTCAGGAACAAGGAGAAAGCCATGAGTAGTGTAAGTGCGGCACAGGTCAAACAGCTTAGAGAAATGACCGATGCGCCGATGATGGATTGTAAAAAGGCTTTAGTAGAATGTGGCGGGGATTTAGAAAAATCGGTGGCATATCTACGAGAAAATGGTTTGAGCAAAGCCATTAAAAAGGCCGATCGCGTGGCAAATGAGGGGGTGATTGCTTTAGATGTAAGCGATAAACAGGCCATTATGTTAGAGATTAATAGTGAAACGGACTTTGTGGCTAAAAACGAGCATTTTAAAGCGCTGGTAGAACAAACCCTTAAACTGGCAAAAGATCAACATGTCTCAAGTGAGGAGGCGCTTTTAAAAGCCTCTTTAAATGGGCAAAGCTATCAGGATTATTTGCACGCTGCTATTGCTAAGATCGGGGAAAATATCGTGGTGAGGCGTTTAGTGCGCATGCAAGCTCAAGATAATGAAGTACTCAACGCCTATTTGCATGCTAACCACCGCGTGGGTGTGGTGGTTAAAATAGCACACCAAAACCCCAAGCACGCCACAGAACTTAAAGAACTAGCCCGCCAAATTGCCATGCACGCGGCTGCAATGAAACCGGTTGTACTCACTTATAAAGCCTTTAGTCCGGAATTTGTAGCCAAAGAAAAAATTGCCTTGTTAGCTGAGATAGAAAAGGAAAATGAGGAGGCAAAACGCTTAGGCAAGCCTTTAAAAACCATGCCTACTTATGTCAGCCGTGTGGAATTAACCCCTGATGTTTTGGCCACACAAGAGGAGGTGTTTAAAGAGGAACTACGCGCCCAGAAAAAACCAGAAAAGATTTTTGAAAAGATTATTCCGGGCAAAATGGAGCGCTTCATTGCAGATAATACCCTTTTAGATCAACGCCTCAGCCTTTTAGGGCAATTTTTTGTGATGGATGAGAAAAAGACGATCCAGCAAATTTTAGAGGAAAAGAGCGCGCAAATGCATGACAAAATAGAAATTGTGGAGTTTGTGCGCTTTGAAGTGGGCGAGGGGATTGAGAAAAAAAGCGAGGATTTTGCAGCTGAAGTGGCCGCACAAATGCAGTAAGGAGAGTTTATGGGGCGCTATCTTTTCACCTCAGAGTCGGTTACAGAAGGGCATCCAGATAAAATGGCCGATCAAATCAGCGATGCCATTTTAGACTACATCATTGAGCGCGATGAGGGGGCGCGGGTGGCGTGTGAAACTTTGTTGGCTAATGGCTTTTGTGTGATCACAGGTGAGCTTAAAACCCGCGTTTATGCTCCGATGCAAGAAATTGCCCGCGGTGTGATTAAAGACATTGGCTATACCGATGCACTTTATGGATTTGATTATAGAAGTGCAGCCGTACTCAATGGCATAGGTGAGCAAAGCCCGGATATTAATCAGGGGGTGGATAGAGCTGATGGCGAAGTAGGCGCTGGTGATCAGGGTTTGATGTTTGGCTATGCTTGTAGCGAGACACAAAATTTTATGCCCCTAGCTATCCATCTTGCCCATGCGATCACCTCAGGCCTAGCTCAAGCTAGAAAAAGCGGGGTTTTGCCCTTTTTAAGACCCGATGGCAAGGCACAAGTAACCGTGCGCTATGAGGGGCATAAACCTATTGGGATTGATACGATCGTGATCTCCACCCAGCACTCCCCAGAGATCGATCAAAAATCCTTAAGAGAGGCTATTATTGAGGAGATTGTGTATAAAGTTTTGCCTCAGGAATTTATCAACGATGATATTAAGTACCACATCAACCCTACAGGTAAATTTGTCATTGGTGGGCCACAAGGCGATGCGGGCTTGACAGGCCGTAAAATTATCGTGGATACTTATGGCGGGAGTTGCCCGCATGGAGGCGGGGCTTTTAGCGGTAAGGACCCTTCAAAGGTGGATAGAAGCGCAGCCTACATGGCACGCTACATCGCTAAAAATCTTGTAGCCAGCGGGGTTTGCATGCGCGCAACAGTACAACTAGCCTATGCCATTGGCATTGTTGATCCCATCTCAGTTTATGTCAACACCCACAACACCAGTTCTTATAGCCCAGAAGTGCTAGAATCTTGCGTGCGCTCTTTGTTTAAACTCACACCAAAGGGTATTATGCAAAGCCTTGATCTATTACGCCCCATTTATAGAAAAACCGCCACTTACGGGCATTTTGGAAGGGAGGGTTTTAGCTGGGAGGCCTTAGACAAGGTGGAGGCGATTCAAGATTTTTTAGGCAAGAGCGTTTGAGGGTTGAGATAGAAAATTATACGAACGAGTAAAAAGCCTAAAGATTTTATAAGTGGGTGTTTGCTTAAAAACAACAAAGCGCCTTATCCCCTGTTGGCGTCTTTGTAAAAAACAACAACCACACCAAAAACCCTTAAGCCTTGACTTACGCGCTTAATTAGAGCAATGAGCCTTTATCTTTAGCCCGTGCATAACCCTGCACTTTTACGCATTTGCTTCCAAGGAAAAACAAATAGCGGGGTAAAGGCCAGCTTTCTAGGGTTACAGTGGTGTTGATAAGCTCTCCTTCGCTCTTACCTAAACTTTTAGCGTAAGCATCAGCTTGATCTTGTGCCTGTTGCATGGCTTCTTTTTTAAGATTTTCTATCCCTTTTTTGCCATAGGGCCAAATAGGCCACATTTTTTGCTTGTTGCAACTATATCCATGAATGGGTTTTACCTGTCCAGTAGTGGGCTGACCCGGATTGATATTAGCAACTTTAGAACAGCCTAAAATCAGAAAGGTGCTAACTATCCCTACCCCACCCCATTTGATCAGAGAAGAACTAAACATAAAAACCCTCAGCATGCCCAAACATAAAAAGCAATAAATTAGCCATGCAGTTCTTGATAATGCTTGGTATATTCTGCTTGCATATACGCCTCTAAGTCTTGATACCAATTTGTACTCAACCCCAACAAGAACCACGCATTCTAGCATGCCCAAACATAAAAAGCAATAAATTAGCCATGCAGTTCTTGATAATGCTTGGTATATTCTGCTTGCATGTACGCCTCTAAGTCTTGATACCAATTTGTACTCAAATCTGGCTCAAAGGCCTTTAAAAGCACCAACGCCCCCTCACCCCTGCCGCGCGTGCCTTCTGGAAAGATCACCAGCGGACGCCCTTGATCTAATTTTTCTTTAGCAACTTTGATCAAGGAGGCTAAACCTCTTCTATCGTCTCGATCAATTAAAATCATTCCAGGGGTTTTAAGCGCATAGCCATGCCTTCTGGAAAGATCACCAGCGGACGCCCTTGATCTAATTTTTCTTTAGCAACTTTGATCAAGGAGGCTAAACCTCTTCTATCGTCTCGATCAATTAAAATCATTCCAGGGGTTTTAAGCGCATAGCCATAATAAGGAATGTCGCCTAGCTCTTTTTTAGCAATCCAGCAAATATTACTAGGGTGATAGGCCTCTAAACAGATAATATCAATGATGCTTTGGTGGTTGAGTACAATTAAACTAGCGCTAGTATCAAATTCGCCTATTATTTCTAGGGGAGAACCCATTAAAAAGAAGAAAGAGCGACACCATTTGCGAGTCTGGCGCGAATTGTTATGTTTGCGGGTAAGAAAATTCATCAAGATAATAAAGCCAAGCCCCAATCCTACCACCAAAAGCGCATAAATCCCGCGTATCTTACTCCACATCTTCTTTTTTCACCCAACCTATTTTTTCATCATTAGTCATGATTTTATAATACTTGGCATGCGAACCGATGATTTTTACATGTAAAACTTGCTGTGGGGTGGCTAGTAAGGTAGAGTTTTCTGTAGGTAAAATTTTAATTTCTGATCGCGCTTTTAAAAGCCCATTGCGGTAAGTAGAAAAGATATTAAATAACAACTGAGGTTGCTTTGTGTATACTCACACTCTCATCAATGGGAATGAGAGAAAAATGCAATTCCTTAAACTGCTCCTCTTGTAAAGAAAAATAATTAAAGGAAAGAGCTTGCATATTTTTAGGCAAATAGGCTTGAGGTTGCTTTGTGTACTCACACTCTCATCAATGGGAATGAGAGAAAAATGCAATTCCTTAAACTGCTCCTCTTGTAAAGAAAAATAATTAAAGGAAAGAGCTTGCATATTTTTAGGCAAAATACAGTAATAAACCCCGCTAGAATGATCTATCCCAAAATGCGTGCTTTCAAACCCCTGTTTGATACTCCCTGCAATTTTAAAATCCTCTAAATTCGCTCCCTTACTTTCTATTTCAAAGACCAAAATATTATGGGTACTATCATACTCTTTAACCTTATAACCTATGATCTTAAAATCACGCGCGACCACTCCGACATAATTAGGGTGCAAGGAGAGATCAACTACTTGTAAGGGGATACTAGGCGCGCTAGAGCTATCTACATAACCTTGATCTTTAACAAAAGCACTCACTTTAAGTTCAGGGATTATCGCTTGAGTTCCTGTTACCTTATAAATGTAGGTTGCACTAAAAGTATCATTGCCTAAAGCTTTCCAAGTGGGCGTAAAATTAAGGCGTTTGAGTTGTTTGGAATCCGGAATTTTAGAGAGTTCAGCGCCTAAGAATTTGGCTTGTGGAAAAAGTAAAAGGCTATATTGCACAGAAACACTCTGCCCCACATATACAGGTTTACTACTCAGTTCTTGCAGGTTTAACACCTTGAGATAAACAACCTTAGCTTTAGGCTCTTCCTCTGCTTGTAAACCTAATAAGAAAACCAAAAACCCTAGAATGTAGCCTATAAAATGCCTCACCCCTATTTTTTTACTTATGAACGCTCTCTTTCTTAGCAGCCATAAGAATATCCCATACCTTGAGAGTGTCAATCGCGACTTTAAGCTGAATATCAGCGTTGATGTCTTTAAGCGTGATTGCCTTTTCCTCTTTATTTTCTTTTTTACCCGGCACCGGTTTTTTATTATCTTTTTTGGTATTTAACTCTTGGAGTTCTTGTTGCAAATGGTGTTTTAAGTCTGCTTCTTTTAAACTAAACTTACTCCCATCTTGAGGCACACTGCCCGGATAAATCAAAATATCTGGTTTGATCCCGACTGCTTGAATAGTACGCCCACTGGGCAAATAATAGCGGGCAATGGTGATTTTAATAGCCTCGTCTCTACCTATAGGGAAAGTGGTTTGTACACTACCCTTACCAAAGGTGTCTTCACCAATGATAATCGCCCTTTTGTGATCTTGCAGTGCACCTGAAACAATCTCGCTTGCACTAGCTGTACCAGCATTGACTAGTACGGCAATGGGCAAGTTAGGATAGGGGGCTCTGCCATTAGCGCGGTATTCAATGTCTTCAGATTTAATACGCCCTTTTTGCGACACAATGATGCCATGTTTGATAAAGAGATTGGAAAGATCAATGGCTTGGTTGAGTAATCCCCCCGGGTTAGAGCGCAAATCTAGTACAATTCCTTGTAAATTTTTAGCCTTGTTAAGTTCGCTAAGTACGCCCTTAACCACATTGCGATCAAAGGAATTAACCCGCACATATAAAAAGTTTGTGCCCTCAATTTTTTTAGCGTGTACGGATTTGATTTTAATGATGTCACGGATCATTTTGATAATAATGGGCTTGGGTTCAGATTTACGCACAATGGTGAGTTCAATAGGGGTTTTAGGCTTGCCTCGCATTAAATTAACAGCATTATCAATACTCATGTTGAGCGTGCTCTCTTGGTTGATCTTTAAAATCACATCTCCAGCTTTGATCCCAGCTTTAAAGGCAGGTGTATCATCTAGGGGGGCAATCACTGTAAGCGCGCCATCGCGGATTCCAACCGTGATACCTAACCCGCCAAACTCACCCTCTGTTTGGGCTCTAAAATCTCTAAATTTTTTAGCCGTTAAATAAGACGAGTGGGCATCTAAATTACTTAAAAGTCCGTCAATGGCCTTATCTACAATATCATTAATGCTCACCTGATCTACATAGTAGCGCTCAATTTGTTCCACCACACTAGAAAATTTCTTTAAAGCATTGAGGCGTTCAGCAGTGGTGGGTTTGCTATTTTTTTTAAAGCTTCTAGCGTGCGTGGGGGTAACTTGAGCCACTTCTTGTTGCAGATTATGGGCTACCAGCCACACGCTTAAAATAGACGACACAACCCCCATCGTAAAATACTTGTTCATCATTTCCCTTATCTAATTATTCGCGTTAAAGCCGCCATTTTATCTAAAAATGCGCGATTTTACAATTTAAACTTTATTTTAGTCTGTATTAAACTCCCGCCCACTATAATCGCTAAAACCCAACCCTTAAGGTTATTATTTGGAGTCTTTGCAACTCTACCAGAGTGTTTTGCATTTTTTTCTTGATCCAACCCAAACTCTTCTCTCTAATTTAGGGACTCAGATTTTAGAGTTGCCACAATTTTCCTTATTTTGTAATCTTTGCATGGTTTTAGCCTTGATGTTATGGGCTTATCAAAGGATACGCACCTTAGATTTTTTTAAGTGGAAAACCCTTTTTAGCCTTGCTTCCTTTGCCCTCTTTTTCACCCTTTTTAATTATGCAATCCACCACCCACAAGATTTTTACACAGAACTTAAACACCTCATCTTTTACCCGGCTAATACTCTAACAGAGCTTATCCATGCAAGTTTAAAGGCATCTGCCTCTGCTTTTAATTTAGAAGAAACCCATTTAGATTTAGAATTTCTGATCAATCAAAATTTCCACACCCTTGTTTTACTCATCAGCCAAATTAAGCCTATTAACTCAGAAACCCTCATTTCTGTTATGCTCATTTTAGCCCTTGTCATATCTCAAGGGATACTTCTTATTTACATTCTAGCTCTAACTGTAATGGTCTCTATTGAACTGTATTTATGGCTAGCTTTGGCTATTTTTATCTTGCCACTTGGATTATTTGGTCTGCGCCTATTAGGGCTTTATTTTAAAAAGTGTTTGGTTTTAAGTTTTTATCAGCCCCTCATCATTCTTATAGCCTTTTATAACGCTAAAATTCTTATTACCCTCATTACAAATATTCCACCCTTGGTTAGCAGATCTAGCCACTATCAGCACAGCTAGTAAAAACTTAGTACTCCAGCACACCCAAAGCGCTTTTTTTAACCAAGAGAATCCCTATTTTTATCAACGGGCTTTTTGGCACAAAATGTTGGTTAGCAGATCTAGCCACTATCAGCACAGCTAGTAAAAACTTAGTACTCCAGCACACCCAAAGCTTTTTTAACCCCTCCACATCTGTAACAAAACACACCATTTTTAACCATCACGCTACACGCCTAACAAGATAAATTCCATGAAATGCAAAAAAGCCCCTGTGCTTTTAAAAATTTAAAGACACAAAAAGCGCTAATTTTAACTTAAGCTTAATCTCAAGTTTCATTTACTTTTTGTTTTCTTTTATAGACTTACATACCCGTGCTGTTTCTCATACAATTATTTTTTAAGGTTAACTTTATTATGAATTCATAAAGTATATTATTTTTTTATCTGGAGTACACCTATGAATAAATGGATTTTAATCCCCCCTGTTCTTGTTACAACTCTCTTTGCTAACCCCCTCTGCCGTCGCCTGATATTTCTTTCTTTTCAAAGACTCTCCATGAAAACCCAGAAGCCCCGAGTGTTAATACTCTAATTTTAAACTTCAAAGATATGTTACAACTCTCTTTGCTAACCCCCTCCCGCCGTCGCCTGATATTTCTTTCTTTTCAAAGACTCTCCATGAAAACCCAGAAGCCCCGAGTGTTAATACTCTAATTTTAAACTTCAAAGATAAATGCAAATCCTGCGCATACGCCACCCCCACGCAACAAAAAGGTTTGGCTTTTTTAGAGGCCTTACTCCCCTTAAATATCCATGATACAAATTTATTAGAACCTCTTAAGCACTTGATTTTTTCTCTAGGTTTTGATCAAAAAATGACCTCTGTTGTACAAACCAGTGTGGCTATGCAATCTGCACTCAAAATTTATACTATCGCTAATGCCCATTTAAGAGCCCTTGATAGACCCCTTTATAGACACTTTACACAGAGCTTTTTAGCTTTTAAAGCTATGCTTTTACCCCAATTCATGCAAATAGCCACCACGCAACTGATTTTCCCCTCTCCTCTCCCCTTTGCAACAAAAACACTCATTGAAAAATTTAAAAGTGTACAAGAGCATATGC
Source organism: Helicobacter suis HS1 (assembly GCF_026000295.1). NCBI lineage: Bacteria > Pseudomonadati > Campylobacterota > Epsilonproteobacteria > Campylobacterales > Helicobacteraceae > Helicobacter > Helicobacter suis. The sequence continues at coordinate 495,936 of NZ_AP026769.1, forward strand.
AAACCCACCCCAATGATCCTAATCTCAAACAGGCTGTACAATCTCTTGTAGATAGCATCAATTCAGATCATGCTAAGATTCGATCGTATTTGCTTGCCAATACCCTTAAATCTATAGCCCAGAGTTTATCTAATACCCCCTTTGATAATATCTGGTTAGAAACACCTGATTTAACCCTTTATACTAACCACATCTTGCATATTTACCACACCCTTTTAGCCCCCTCTAACCATAGTTTAGAACGGTATTTAGAAACTTTCATGGTAGATAATGCCGATAATTCCCCCCACATCACCCATAAATTAGAGCATGTTTACCATAGCCTAGAAAAACTCAAGAGTCGCTACTCACACCACGCTTGTTTTAGCCATGAACAAGCAATTATCCACGATCAACATAATTTATCCATGATTTTAAGAATTTTATACACCCTAGATCAAAACCCCCAAGTTAATACCACAATTAATAATATTTCAGATGTACTTGCCTGTTTAGAGGCCTATGAAATCGTGCATAACACCCCCTTAGATGCTTTCATCAATAAAATTTTATACGGCGTGCATAAAACGCCCATGCTCTCTTTTGATCTCCCCCATTTTAAACAACTTGAATCCCAAATTTTAGTCTTAAAAAAGGCCTTAAATGTTGACGATCACTTGCAAGCCGAAAAATCTCTAAGAATGTTGGTTTCACAGATTTCTAATTCTTATACCCGTGTGCGTACCTTTGAAACCAAACATGAATCCATTGAAGAGACCAATACCTATTACCGCGCGCTTAGAAGCCAGCTGATTGCCATTAACACCTCTATTCATGGACCAAAGCTTAGTTTTAGTTATTTTTAAACATGCGCTTTAAACCATAAAAAAGGGCTATTAAAAACAAAGCACCCCCGATAAAGCCCACTATCTTAGAAAGCGTGAGGCTAGCAATGAGAAAAGCAAGCATGGCACAGGCAGCCGTAAGGGTGGCATAGGGTAGTTGGGTTAAAAAATGGCTTTGAACTGAACAGCCCGCCCCTGTGGCTGATAGAATGGTTGTATCTGAAATAGGCGAGGCGTGATCGCCATAAACCGCCCCTGATAAAATCGCTGAAACCACTAGCACAATATCACCCCCCACCACACTCACCATTGCTGTACCAATAGGAAGCATGATCGCAAAAGCCCCCCAACTAGTACCCGTGCTAAAGGCAATAAATCCTGAAATTAAAAATAACAGTAAGGGCATGAGTAAAAACACGCCCTGAAAATGTGCAATCAAACTGGCTAAATACAATCCTGTTTGTAAATCATCTCTAATCATAGGACCAATTGCCCAAGCTAATACTAAAATCACAATCGCAGAGGCCATGCTTTTAAAGCCCTGATAGATCAAAGAAAAAAGGCTATTGGGTGGTAGATAGCGCCAAGCTAGAAAGAGACAAAAGATTAAAGAAACAATCCCCCCTACAAAGAGAGAAAGCGCGCTATTAATATGGCCTAAAATGTCTAAAAAATCTTTATGGGTGCCCCCTATATAGCCTGTATAAAACATTAAAATCGTAGTACTCACAAGAAGCATAGCAATGCTTAAGAGCAAAATAGAAAGGGGGGCTTCTTTGAGGGGTTGTAATTTTATATCTTGCACACCTACATTTTGGTATTTTTGCATGGCCGGTAAATTAATTTGCCAAAGAATGGTTAAAAACACAGCTAAAAGCGCAAACCACGCATAATAATTACTCAGCGTACTTTTAAGTAGCAAAGCAAAACCCTCTTTAAGCAAGGGCGAACCCTCATTTTGCATCACCCCCACGATGTAAGCCCCCCAACTAGAAAGCGGCACAAGCAAACACACAGGCGCTGAGGTTGAATCAATAATATAAGCTAAGCGTTCACGGCTTGATTTGTGCGCATCATTTAGGGTTTTACTAATTTGGCCTACAATTAAGGCGTTAAAATAATCATCAATAAAAATCACAATCCCGGCTATAAGTGCAATGCCTTCTGATTGGCGCGCGCTTTGCACATGGTTTTTAGCCCAACGCACAAAAGAATTAATCGCCCCGCTGCTAGCAATGATCTGGCTTAAAATCCCTAGTAGAATTAAAAAGCCAAAGACATATAGGCTATTTAAATTAGGGATTAGGCCTTGTGATTTTTTATGATAAAACACGGCGCTAATCTTTGTGTAAAGATAGATCACAAGGCTAGAGAGATGCCCATCTGTGAGCAATAAAGCGCCTAAAACCATGCCGCTAAAAAGCGCAAGAGCAACTCTACGCGTAAAAATCACCATAGCAATTACAAAAAGAGGCACAAGTAGACTTAAGGGAGAATGTCCCAAGAAATTCCTTAAGAGAATGTGGCCGGGAGAGAGGGATTTGAACCCCCGGAGGTGTTACCCTCAACGGTTTTCAAGACCGCCGCTTTCAACCGCTCAGCCATCTCCCGCTAAGTTTAAAAAGTTAAATTTTGGAGGCGACGCCCGGATTTGAACCGGGGAATCAAGGTTTTGCAGACCCATGCCTTACCACTTGGCTACGTCGCCATGGTGCCCAAAGCCGGACTTGAACCGGCACGGTATTGCTACCGAGGGATTTTAAGTCCCTTGTGTCTACCTATTCCACCACCTGGGCAAACAAACGCGGGCGCTATCCGCCCGGCGTTTTGGAAGCTAGCGATCAGTCGCCTTTGACAATGGTTACATAGTGGCCGTAAAGTCCTAGTATATTTGTTACCTTACGATCCACAGACTTAATGGTTTTAATACCTCCTGCTTGAGCAGCTTTTTCTACCGAACAATCGCCAAAGGCGGCAATGCCAAGAATGCTATGACAAATTGCCTCATCCCTCTTAGAACCACTTTCATTATTTCCCGAAACCGGAAGCGTTACACCCGTAAATAAAATTCCTACAGGGAAAGGTGATGCACAACCACTAACTAAAACGCCCACACACACACACACTTATAAGCTTAGAAACGCGCAACACTAAAAGCCCTTCAAGATGAATTTTGGAGCGGGAAACGGGGATCGAACCCGCGGCCCCGACCTTGGCAAGGTCGTGCTCTACCACTGAGCTATTCCCGCACAATAAAAACGCACATTTTAGCAACATTTACTTAACAAGTCAAGTTAAGCGCGTCTTTAAAAGTTGCTGGGTGTAGGGGTGTTTGGGGTTTTTAAAGATAACATCTACTTGGCCGCTTTCTACTACTTGCCCGCCTTTTACTACAAGAACACGATCGCACATGCTTTCAATGACATCTAAATCATGGCTAATAAAAATATAGCTAAGGCGCATTTTTGCCTGTAACTCTAAAAGCAAATTAAGCACCACCTTTTGTAAACTCTTATCCAAAGCCGATGTGGGCTCGTCCATTAAAACCACTTGTGGGCGGTTGATAATAGCCCGTGCAATGGCTACCCTCTGGCGTTGCCCTCCGCTTAACTCAAAGGGATAACAATCTAAATACTTAGCCTCTAATCCTACCGCTTCTAAACTCTCTATGGCTAAATTTTTATCTAAAGAGTTTGAGCCTTCTAATAAAATATCTTGTACACTCCAGCGGGGGTTTAAAGAGGCATAAGGGTTTTGAAAGACAATTTGTAGAGATTTTCTTAAGGGTCTAAAGGCTTTGGAGTTAAGCAAATGAATAGGCTTATTTAATAAATACATTTCTCCTTGACTTTTAGCAAGTTTTAAAATCCCTAGCGCTAGCGAACTCTTCCCACTACCAGATGCCCCCATGACGCCTAAGGTTTCTTGCGCGTGTAAACTTAAATTAACCCCGCTAATGGCCTGAAAAATGCGATCTTTGCCTAAAAATCTCTTTTTGGTGTAATGCACACTAAAATCTTTAAGGCGCAACACTTCTTGGGTGTTAGGCGGAGTGCTTTTTTTGCTAAGATAGCGCGCGTTTAAAAGTAGCTGTGTGTAGGGGTGTTTGGGGTTTTTAAAGAGTTCTTCTGTTGTGTTGTGCTCACAAATTTTACCCTTTTGCAAGACATAAACAGATTTAGCCACCTGTTTAATCGCCCCTAAATCATGGCTGATAATCAAAATAGCCATTTGGTTTTGCACACTCAAGTACAAGAGTAAATCTAAAATCTGCTTTTGAATCTGCGCGTCTAAAGCGGTGGTGGGTTCATCACAAATTAAAAGCTTAGGGCGATTAATTAGTGCCATAGCCAAAGCCACGCGTTGGTTTTGCCCCCCGCTTAATTCATAAGGGTAGCGGTTAAGTAAATCTAAGGAGAGCCCCACTTGATTGATCACTTCCACAAGGCGGTTATGCGTGCTAGATTTAGAAAGTTTATTGTGTAAAAGAAGCGTTTCTAAAATCTGTTTATGGACTTTATGCAAAGGGTTTAAAGCTGAGAGGGGTTCTTGTGCGATATAGCCAATTTGTGCGCCTCTAATCATTCTTAATATAGAAGTTTTAAGGCTTAATAAATCCACACCCTCAAATATGATTTTTCCATGAGTGGCGCGTATAAAGGGCACAAGCCGTAAAATTAATTGGGCTAGCGAGCTTTTCCCGCTCCCACTCTCCCCTACTAAACCCACCCTTTGCCCGGGCAATACTTCTAAATTAATATCTTTTAAATAGAAATCCTGCCCGATTCTTGCTTCTAAATTTTGAATGCTAAGTAGGGGTCTACTGTCCGCTAAAGGCATCGCGCACCCCCTCCCCGATAAAAACGAGTAAAGAAAGTAAAGTTGCAGTAGCAAAAAACCCAACTAGGGCTAAATGGGGCGCATAGAGGTTATTTCTACCTTGATTGAGCAATTCACCTAAAGAAGCGCTCCCAACAGGCATGCCAAAGCCTAGAAAATCTAAACTCACTAAAGTAGTGATACTCCCTGCCATGACAAAGGGCATATAAGTAATGGTAGCCACAAGAGCATTAGGCAAAATATGATAAAAAATCACGCGCATATCACTCACCCCTAACGCATAAGAGGCCTTGACATAGTCCATATTGCGCCCCCTTAAAAATTCGGTGCGCACCACTTGGGCTAAACTCATCCAGCTAAAGGCCAACACTAATAACAAAAGCCACCAAAAACTAGGGGTAAACATGCTAGAGAGAATGAGCAATAAAAAAAGCATGGGTACAGCGCTCCAAATCTCTAAAAAGCGCTGGCCAAATAAATCAATAAAGCCGCCATAATAGCCCTGCAAAGCCCCCAAAGCCACGCCTAAAAACACGCTACACACGCTTAAAATCAGCCCAAATAAAATAGAAATGCGGTAACCATAAACTAGCCGTGCTAACACATCGCGGGCTTGATCGTCTGTACCTAAAAGGTGTTTAAGACTTGGGGGAGTGGGAGCGCTTTGTTTAAGATCCATAATAATGGTGTTATAAGAATAGGGCACTAAGGGCCAGATTACAAAGGCATTTTTAAGAAGGTGTTCTTTGACATAAGGGTCTGTGTAGTCGGTGGTGGTGTAAAAATCCCCGCCAAAGGTGGTTTCAGGGTAATCTTTAAAAAGAGGAAAATAGCTTTTGTGATCTTTATAGATAAAAAGGGGTTTATCGTTGATCCAAAGCTCAGCACTACAAGAGAGCAAAAAAAGCAAACTAAAAATAATAAACGAATAAAGTGCCCGCTTATTAGCACAAAAAGCTTTAAGCCGTCTTTGAGAAAGAGAGGTCATGGATTAATTTTAGGCAAAGTGATGCCTTGTTGTCCTTGGTATTTGCCTTGTTTGTCTTTATAACTAGTAGCACAGACACTATCGCCTTGTAAAAAGATCACCTGCGCGATGCCCTCATTGGCATAAACTTTAGCCGGTAAAGAAGTGGTGTTAGAAATTTCGATAGTAATATACCCCTCAAACTCCGGCTCAAAGGGTGTAACATTGACAATAATCCCACAGCGCGCATAAGTACTTTTACCTAAACAAATGGCTAGTACATCTTTAGGCATGCGGATATACTCTATGCTATGGGCTAGCGCAAAGGCATTAGGTGGGATAGTGATAAAAGTTTGGGTGTGGATACTTTGGACTAAGCGCGGATCAAAGTTTTTAGGATCAACCACTCCTTTTTGTTGCTCAAAGAGCATAAACTCCGTACCCACGCGTATATCATAGCCATAACTACTTAGCCCATAACTCACCATGCCCTTACTCACTTGATTCTCACAAAAGGGCTTAATCATGGCATGCTCTAGACTCATCTTTTTAATCCAAGTATCGGCCTTCAAACCCATATAAACCTCCAAAATCCCCATTATAGCACAGCGATTTAAGCATTTTAGGGCTAAAATGTGTATCAATTCTGAAAGGCTTTGGATGCAATCGCTTTATAACCTGACTTTTGAAGAATTACAAACCTACGCCGCTGATCACCATTTTAAACCCTTTGTGGCTAAACAAATTTTTGCTTGGCTTTACCAGCGCTATGCCACCTCTTTTGATCAAATGCACAATCTACCTAAATCTTTAAAAACAACCCTGCAGAGGGATTTTTGTATCCAGAATTTAAAGTTATTGGTTAAAGAATGTAGCCAAGATAAAAGTGAAAAATGTTTATTTGCCACCCACGATCAGCATAGCTTTGAAAGCGTGTTTATGGTGATGAAGGAAAAACAAATAGGGGATAAGGGGCAGATTTTAGCACAGGAAAAACTCACTTTTTGTTTGAGTTCACAGATTGGTTGTAAGGTGGGCTGTGTGTTTTGCGCCACAGCTAAGGGGGGATTTGTGCGCAATTTAAAAGCGGGTGAAATTGTAGAGCAGGTGGTGGCTTTAAAGCGCATGCATTCGCTAGAGCCTACTAAGGGGATTAATTTAGTGTTTATGGGCATGGGCGAACCTTTGCATAATTTTGAGCAGGTGGTGCGCTCTCTTAAGATTTTAAGCCACCCACATGGGCTTAATATTTCCCCCCGTCGCATCACCCTTTCAACAAGCGGCGTTGTGCCTATGATGGATATTTTAGGGGCACTTAATTTGGGTGTACAACTGGCTATTTCTTTACATGCGGTAAATGATGAATTGCGCTCTAAACTCATGCCCATTAATAAAACCTACAATATCCAAGAGTTAATAAAGGCCGCAAGGCGCTTTCCTATAGATGCGCGTAAACGGCTGATGTTTGAATATCTGGTGATTAAAGATTATAACGACGGGCTAGAGCATGCAAAAGCTTTGCTTAGATTGCTCAATGGGTTGCGATCTAAAATTAATCTTATCCCTTATAACCCTACCACTCATTCTAAGTTTGAGCGCCCCGATTTAGAAAAAGTTAAGCAGTTTGCAGACTTTCTTAACCAAAGGGGTTTACTTTGCACAATGCGCCTCTCAAAGGGTTTAGACATTAGCGCAGCCTGTGGACAGCTTAGAGAAAAAACGCGCGGGATTAGTGGGGCGTAGCATTTTTAGAGATGCGTTTTTTAGAGGCCATTCAGTGTTATGGATTTTGGCAAAGTTTTAAATAAATAGATTTTAGGGTGGTTTAGATTAATCTATGCGATCGTTTAGAATGATTTTATGAAAATAAATAATTCATTATCCATTGGACAAGCTAGTAAAGTCTTAGGTGTTACTATCTTTCACCCTCCCCCCATTCCACCGCAAGCCCCTATTTAAGGGGCTTAACCATTTCCCTAAACCTCCCGATTTAGCCTAACTTTAGCACATTGGCACACATTCGGCACTCTTATAACTTTAACGCTTTTGATCATAGCTATTTAAAGCCAACTTGTCAAGCCTCTCTAAGGCCTTTGTTTCTTAGGCTAGTGAGGCGTTTTTGGCTTTTGTGTGGCTCTGCGTGGCTGTATTAATCTAGTTTGGCTATATTTTTAAGCGCGCTAGCGCCACCTATGTAACCCTTAAATCTAGCTAATTTAAGCTATTTTTAAAGAGCGCCTTTTTTCTCTTTTTTTGGTTTCAATTATTCGTTATGCTAACCTTAACCCTTTATTACTTTACTCAATCTAGCTATATTGCACTGAACAATACAATTATTAAGGCTATTTGCATGACTAATTTTAGGGCAGTGTTGCAGCGCTTGAAGTCTACTCCAGTAGTGAGCAAAAATTCTAAATCTGAAGCAGGCACTCTAGGAGAGTTCAAAGTTTATGATGAACAGGGGCAGGAAGTGCTAAGCCTTTATAGCATGGAGAACTTCGGAACGCCCACAGATAGCGCTAACCTTGATAAGCCAATTATCCCTCGCCTATATACTTTGCAATGGGCAAATAGTTCTGTTTGTGTCCCACCACTCTACCGCAAAGCCCATAAATTAGGTCTAAACAAGGCTATTTGGCTACATGATCCTAATAATCCTAGATTTGCCGATCGCCGTATTATGATCCATGTTGGCAATAATGCTCTTGATACTCTAGGCTGTATTTTGCTAGGCACTGGCTATAACGAACAAACAGGCCAGATCACTAACTCTACTAAGGCCGTTGAGCAGTTTTATAACTTTTGCGATACGCATGGCATTTCTAATATTGTCCTAGAAGTTAGAGGTTTAAAGTCTAATGCCTAAGTCCAATATTTTTAAAATGCTCTCAATTGGTGTTGTAAGTGTAGGTCTAACTCTCAGTATTGCCCAAAATATCCATTACTTTTTACTCTATAATACCAGTATTGAAGCCCTTACTGCCTGTGCAGTCCAGCCCGATAAAACTTTAACGAATTATCCGGCTAGAATGGATTTGATCGATGCCTTAAGCAATCACCCTAACAACAATACAATCGCTTCTAAAGTGCTAAGTGATTTGATCAAGCAAGCAAAGGCTTATGGGATTACTAAATCCATGTTGATTGATGAGCTTACTAAGAAGCTTGATTAATGGATTTTATTGCTAGCGCGCTCAAGCTCCAACAATACGCCGAACTCTTGCCTATTGGGCTAATTGGCATTGTAGGGGGCACTCTAAATTACTTTAGTAGTGGGAGTAAAGGCCTGAAACACGCGTTTAAGTTTGCCTGTGTGAGTGGCTTTATTAGTCTATGCGTGTTTACCATGCTTAGCGCTACCGATCTGCCATACATGGCCAAAGTCGGATTTAGTGCCAGTGTGGGCTACTTTGGGATTGATAAGGCTATTGAGGTGGTAAAAAATATTCTTAGTATCCGTAAGTAGTCAAGTAGTCTCATGACAAAACAATCTCTTAAATTGCATTCTAAGCCCTTAGCTAACCAATTGCCATACATATACTATCAAAGGCCTTAGAGAGGCCTTAGAATGGATTTTTGCAACTTGACAGGTTGGTAAAAAATAGCTATGATAAAAGGCGTTAAGGTTATAGGTGTGCCTTAGACTTGTGCCATGTGTGCTAAATGAGGGTGAATAGAGGAGGTTTAGGGAAGTGGTTAAGCCCCTTAAATAGGGGCTTGCGGTGGAATGGGGGGGGGTATGAAAGATAGACTTTGTTTTTCTCACATCTAATAGGGGGCACATATTCGCATTGTTTGTTATTCTTAGAGGATGAGGGGGATGTGTAATATTCTACTTCAAAATTAGTAGTTTCTAGGATACCTTGATCCCTATAATCTTTGATCTTTCTCTCAAACGCTTCTGGTAACTCTGCGCTAGAGAGCGTGGCGATGATGAAAATAAATTGAATTTCTATAAAATTGGCGATCAACTTGCTAATAAACGGTAGATAAACTACTTTTTCATAATACGCTACGAGTGCATCTACTTTTTGATCTTGTAGCTTAGTGATTTGTATTGCCATGCCTACCCTTTTATTAAATACCAAAAACCCGCGTAAAGATTTGATCTGCTACGAGTGCATCTACTTTTTGATCTTGTAGCTTAGTGATTTGTATTGCCATGCCTACCCTTTTATTAAATACCAAAAACCCGCGTAAAGATTTGATCTGTATTTTTCAGATAATAGCTAGTATCAAAACACTCTTCTAAAAAGCTACGATCAACTTTTTCTAGGCGGGGGTCTTTTAAAAGCGTGTGTAAAAAGCAATCTGGGGTGTGTTTGCCTTGTTGTAAACTTTTCCAAACTTTAGCGGCGTTTTCTTGAATGATAGTATAACTCTGCTCTTTGCTAAAACCTAGTTTAGGCAACTCTAACAAAAGCCGCTGTGAAAAAATCAACCCCCCCGTTTTTTCTAAATTTTGTTGCATATTCTCCGGATAAACCACCAAATTTTTTAAAAGTGTTGTGAGGCGATCAAGCATAAAATCTGTTGTGGTGAAAATATCGGGGAAAATGAATCGTTCTACTGAACTATGGCTAATATCGCGCTCATGCCAGAGTGCGACACTCTCCATCATAGGCATGCAATACCCGCGAATCACACGGCAAAGCCCGGTAATATTCTCACTAAGTACCGGATTGCGTTTATGTGGCATGGCTGAACTGCCCTTTTGCCCCTTGCTAAAATATTCCTCTGCCTCATAAACTTCTGTGCGTTGGTAGTGGCGGATATTAATCACAACTTTCTCACAACTGCTAGCCAGTAGTGCTATAGCATTGATCATTTTAGCGTGGCGATCCCTAGAAATCACTTGGTTTGTAATGGGGGCAACTTTAAGGCCTAATGAGGTACAGGTAATTTCCTCTAACTCTAAGGGGATATGCGCCAAATTACCCATTGCACCACTGATCATACCAACCCCAACCTCCTCTAGCACAACTTTTAAAGACTGCATATGCCGCCACATTTCATCAAACCACAGCGCCCACACTAGCCCAAAAGAGAGAGGCTCACCGTGGATACCATGGCTTCTACCAATAATAAGTGTGTCTTTAAATTCGTAAGCTCGCTTTTTAAGCACAGCTAAAAGCGCGTCTAAATCTTTCAAGATAATTTTAAGGCTTTCTTGTAACAGCAAGGCTAGGGCTGTATCAATACAATCGCTAGAGGTGATGCCATAGTGGAAAAACCGCGCTTCATCGCCTAGATTCTCACATACAGCATTAATAAAAGCTATCACATCGTGTTTTGTAGTCTGTTCTAGGGTGTGGATACGCTCCAGACTAAACCATGCCTTTTGGATTTTTTCACAATCCACAGCACTCATCAAACCTAGTTGATACCACGCGCTAGCAACGGCTTTTTCAACCTTTAGATAAGTATCAAATTTGTTTCGTAAACTCCACAAGGCTAACATCCCCTCCCTAGAATAGCGATCAAGCATTTAAACCTTAGCTTCTTCGCGTCGCTGTAAGTACTCCCAACGGGTATCTACATCTTTTTGTAAGGCTTCAATAATGTGTTCGTTTTCTTTTTTAAACAAATGGGCAAATCGTTTTTGCACGCCCAAATAATCGCGCACAGGCAAAATATTACGCGGGCGGTAGGTGATTTTTAATTCTGTGCCATGGAAAATTTCAAAGAGGGGGAAAATCAGACAATCCACCGCTAAATCTGTCATTTCAATGGCCAAAGAGGAATGGTATCTCCACTCAGTAGGACAGGGGCTTAGCGCGTTAATAAAACATGGACCCTCTGTATCTAGCGCGGTTTTAATTTTCTTATTCATGTCTTTCCACTTGTTGGGGGCAAGTTGAGCGGTGTAGGGAATGCCATGAGCGGCCATGATTAGGGGTAGATCTTTTTTGCGCTCTTTCTTTCCAAAACTGACTTTACCTGCGGGGGTGGTACTTGTGCTCGCTCCCATAGGCGTACTCCCACTCCTTTGCCCACCGGTATTAGCGTAGTTTTCATTATCCAAACAAATATAAGTCATGTCATGCCCGCGTTCTAAACAACCGCTGATAAATTGAAACCCAATATCATAAGATGCGCCATCGCCTCCAAAAGCGACAAATTTAGGCCGTTGCCCTGTATATTTGCCTTTTCTAGCTAGAGCTTTATACATGCTTTCTGCGCCACATACAGCCGTAGAGCTATTTTCAAAACCTACATGAATCCAAGGTACATCCCAAGAAGTGTGGGGATAAACCGCTGAGCACACTTCTAAACAGCCCGTAGAATTACCCAGCACAATAGGCCCATCTACGGCGTTGAGTACCTCGCGTATAATGATGCCATGCCCACAACCCGGACAAAGAAGGTGTGAGCCTTCAAACTTTTCAGCCGCTTGGCTAAAACTCTTAAGTGTCTTAACTTCTTTAACCATGTTTTCTCCTTTTTAGAAATAAGACAATTCAGGACCATTAAGTCCGATAAATTGTTGCGTGGGGTGGGTAAGACCCCCTTTTTTAGCGTCTTGTACTAACGCCTCAAAGATAGAATCTAAATTAGCTTGGGTTAAATCCCTACCACCTAGCCCATAAATATAATTGCTTAATACGGGGTGTTTGGAGCCGGGGGCTTGGTATAAACTAGCTGCAATCTCATTAAAGAGCGCACCTAGTGCACCAGAAGGGGAGCTTTTATCCATTACAGCCACTGCTTTAGCATTTTTAAGCGCACCGGCAAGCAATTCAAAGGGGAAGGGGCGTAATAAATGCGTAGTTACTACACCGGCTTTAACCCCTTTCTCACGGGCTTTTTTAGCCGCCACGATAGCAGACTCATAGGTAGTGCCTAGAGCAAAAATAACCACTTCAGCATCTTCTATTCCAAAGGTTTCAATGAGATTATACTGGCGACCGGTGATCTTGGCAAAATTGCCAAAAATTTCTTCTAAAACGCTGCTAGAGTGCATAATGGCATGGTGGAGCTTAGCTTTGTGTTCAAAATGCCACTCCTCTTCTGCCTGTGCCCCATAGCTAACGGGTTTATCAAAGTCTAACATAGAATGCACACTCAGATAATCCCCCACAAATTTATAAGCAACCGCATCGCTTAATGGGCGTACATTTTGCACGGTGTGGGAGGATAAAAATCCGTCTTGGTGCACCATGACAGGTACGCGCACTTCTGCATGTTCGGCTAGTTTAAAGGCCATGAGCGTAAAATCATAGACTTCTTGGGGATTACAGGTACAAAGACTAATCCAACCGCTATCACGCCCTAAATACATATCTGAGTGATCACAGTGGATATTAAGCGGAGAGGCTAGGGCGCGATTAGCCACATTCAGCACAATAGGCAAGCGCATGCCAGAGGCTTGATAAAGCACCTCTACCATTAGAGCAAAACCTTGTGAACTAGTAGCTGTACTCACCCGCCCCCCAGCCGCAGCAGCCCCCACACACGCACTCATAGCCGCATGCTCAGATTCAACTAGTACAAACTCGCCATCAATATAACCATTATCTTTAAACGAGCCGTAGTTTTGGATAATGGGGGTAGAGGGGGTGATAGGATAAGCTGCTACGACATCAACTTGGGCTTGGCGCAAAGCATGCGCGCTAGCGGTACAACCATCCCAAGCCTCTACGGCATTCATTTGGTAACTAGAAGCCATTATAACCCCCTTCTGTGCGGTAACTTTTCTTTTTAATGCCCGGTGTTTTCTCCGGCCACTTAGTAAGCGCCTCTTCTAGGGGTTCAAGATTATCAAACATGAGCAAAGATTTAGGATTAGTAGGGCACACATCTACACACACGCCACAACCCTTGCAATGTTCATAATCTATCCCACTCATTTTACCCTCACGAGATAGAATGGACGCATCCGGGCAATAAACCCAGCAATTAAAACAGTTAATGCAAACCTCTTTGTTGTGCACGGGCTTTTCTACACGCCAATTTGCTACGCTAGCTGTAAAAGAACTTTCTTGGGTGTAGTTGCGTGTATCATTATGTTTACTTAATTCCTCTTGCCCTTCTTTTTCAAAGGGAAACAGTACGCCACCGATTGCAAATTCTTGCCAATTATTCATGGGAGTCCTTTATTGCACTTGTTGATAAGCTTGATCAATAGCCATCATGTTAGCATCAATTAAAGCCTGAGCCATCTTTTTACCCAATACTTCTTTGAAAGTGTTTTTAAAAAACTCCAACTCTAGCATGCCAGAAACTTTCATTAAAGCCCCTAACATAGGCGTATTAGGAATGGGTCGTTTGATCGTATCCATCGCTATTTTAATGCAATTAAGCGTGTAGAGTTTTTTATTAGCCAAATCAGGCTTTTTCTCTAATAACTCTTCTTTAGAGAGGTGGGTGGTGATAATATAAGTGGTTTCCTCTTTTTCATCTTCTGTAATATTTGCAATAAAAGTTAGCCCCGGATCAATAACTAAGACATAATCTGGATTCATGAATTTTTCATGGTTTAAAATGGGTTCTGAGTCAATCCGGTTATACGCCGTCATCGCCGCCCCTCTTTTAGCCGAACCATAGACTGCAAAGCCTTGTACTTCCTTGCCTGTAGTGGCCACCACATCGGCCAAACCCTTAGCCCCCGTAACTGCCCCCTGTCCAGCTCTTGCATGCCATCTAATCTGTAGCATTTTACTCCTTATTAATGTAGATTGATTAAATACGAAGTCGCGCCATTATACAGCCAAAATAAGAAATTTTGATTAATCCTAACTCATTTGGCGATCTTTTGCTAAATCCTGTAACCAGATAAAGACCTCAACCACACTTTGGTAAAGTTCAGGCGGAATTGCATGATCGACTGGTAAATGCAATAAAGATTCTACCAGACTCTCATTACAAAAAAGCGGAATATCAAAGGCTTTGGCCTTTTGCATAATGGCCTCTGCAATACTGCCCACACCACTAGCTACAACCTTTGGCGCGTGATCTTGCTCAATATTATAGGCCAGTGCTACAGCTTTTGGCATGCCCATTAATAACCCATTACCAAAGCGTCCATCTCTTGCCACGAAACAATATTTCTTGTAGCACTATTTTTTGTACGGCGTAAGAAATGGGCAATGGATCGCACTAACATATCGCTTTCAATATTAACCCGCCGTCCTTTTTTATAAGAAGCAAAGAGGGTATTTTTAAAGGTGTGCTCAATGATGACTAATTCAAAAAAATCTGCCTCTATGCTAGCAAGAGTAAGACTCACCCCATCAATGGCAATAGAACCCTTAGGAATGCATAACTCTAAAATATGCGTAGGGGCTTTAATTTGCACACAAACTTGATTACCCACAGGTTTACTTCCTAGTACAACGCCTATTCCATCAACATGGCCTTGTACTAAATGCCCATCTAAGCGATCGCTAGCCCTTAAAGCCGGCTCTACATGCACTAATGATCCCGGGCGATAGTTTTCTAGCGCAATGCTTTGTTGTGTATGCGTACTTAACTGCAAAGAAAAACCCCCTTGAGAAATCCCAACCACAGTCAAACAAGCCCCATTAACAGCGATACTATCACCAATTTTAGGTTGATATTGGCTTTTAAGCGCTAGTAAATCGCCTGAAAAGGAGTTTACAACAGCCATTTCTTGGATTAGTCCACTAAACACGCCTCAATCCTTTAGTTTTTAATGTATATGGCGTGTAAATTATAGTACAATGGAACTTTTTTATTATCATTAGAGGAAATAAATATGGAGCTTGTGGACACCCATTGCCATTTAGATCACCCCTCCTACCAAGCAGATTTTTTAAAAGTGTTGCAAAATGCCCAAGAAGTGGGGGTACAAACAGCGATTATCCCTGCTGCTAGTCCTAAGGATTTAAAACGCGCCATTGAGCTATGTGAAACCCACCAGAATTTATACTTTGCTGTGGGAGTACACCCCCTAGACTTAGAAGATTTTGATCTGAATGTTTTAAGAGAGCATATTACACACCCTAAATGCGTGGCTGTGGGTGAATGTGGGTTAGATTACCACCGCCTAGAGACACCCGATCAAACAGTTATAGCATCTCAAAAAGAGGCCTTTATTACACAAATTGATCTAGCCTTAGAATTTGAAAAACCCTTGATTGTGCACATTAGAGAGGCCAGTGAAGATGCCTACCTTATTTTAAAACAATACCCAAAACTTAAAGGGGTTTTACACTGCTATAATGCCCACCCCTTGCTTTTAAAACTCTCCTCTCAGTTTTACTATGGGATCGGAGGTGTGGCAACTTTTAAAAATGCCAAAGATTTAGTAGCCATTTTGCCCCAAATTCCTCTAAATCGTTTGCTATTAGAAACCGATGCACCCTATCTCACACCCCACCCTTTCAGAGGGCAACGCAATCAGCCCCACCACATTCCTCTAATCGCTCAAAAAATAGCAGAGGTGTGTTGCATTAATTTAGAAGATCTTGCCAAAATTACTACACATAATGCCAAAACTCTCTTTGGCTTACCAAAGGTTTCTTAAATGACTCCACCCTTAAAGAAATTTTTTATTCTTTTGTTTAGCTGTGTTTTTTTAATGCCAAATCTTAATGCCCAATCCATTATCAGTAACACGAGTTTAAAAACCTTAAATGCCTTTGGGGTAGATGTAGCGTTTTTAACAAGTGTGGAAAATACACAAACCCTTGAGAGTGTAGAACAAACCTTTGGTAAGTTGGTACAACGCTACGATGCTAATGGCATTTTTATCCCCACCATTAAAAGCATGCTCATTCAAGCTAATATCCCCGTAGAATTCTTATTTTTAGCTATGGCAGAATCTAAGTTTTCCGCCCGTGCTTATAGCGTGAAAAGGGCTGTAGGGATCTGGCAACTCATGCCAGAGACGGCTAAAATGCTAGGTTTGCATGTGGGGCGTTATTTAGATGAACGGCGCGATCCTATTAAAAGTACGCAAGCAGCGATTCGCTACTTCCACATGCTTTATAAACAAACCAAACAATGGTATTTAGTGGCTATGGCTTATAACTACGGGCTTAGAAGAGTACAAGAGGCTGTTGTATTAGCTGGCACGGATAATATCAATGTGCTTTTAGATGAGGATAAGAAATTTCTGCCTAAAGAAACACGCCACTATATCCGCTCTATCTTGAGTTTAGCCATTGCCTTTAATAATTTAGATACGCTAGGGCATAAAGCCTACTTACTCAATCGTGGCGCTAGACAAAGCTTAGCGAGTTTAGAGTTACAAGGGGGGACCTTATTCTCAGAGATAGCCAAAAGCGCCCACCTCTCTTTATCAGAACTCAAAGCCTATAACCACCAGTTCCGTTATAATTTTCTACCCACAGGAACTTCTAGTATGGTCTATATCCCTTATGAAAATCTAGCCTATTTTAGGCAACATTATAAACCAGGTAGTGGCGTGGCCGCGCTTTTTATCAGGCATAAAGTCAGACCTAAAGAAACTTTGTATTCTATCGCCCGAAGATTTCATAGCAGCGTTTCCATGATTAAATCTGCTAATAATCTAACAAGTTCTTATTTAAGCCGTAACCAACAGATCATGATTCCTGTGCTTAAAAAATCCTATCACTCTAAAAAAGTGGCACAAAATGAGTTTTAATGAAAGATAGTTATATTTTAGCGGCGCTGTGTGTGGTGTTGGTTAGTTGTACTAAAGAAAAAAGTACCCAAGTGAGTACACCGGTTACACACTCTGTTTTTAGTAAGCATGAAAGTTTGCGGGCTTATGAGGACGCTAGAGATTTTGGATCGCCCGAGCAACCCCGTCCTCATAAACATTCCTTTTTCTCTTTCTTCCACCGTCATAAAAAGAATAAAGCGCCTCAATCTGTAACTCCCTCTTCTACTAGCTTGACAGCGGGCATGCGCGATTCAGAGGCAATACAACGCGCTACGATGCGTCCTTATAGCGTGGGTGGGAAAATGTATTATCCAACTAGAGTTAATGTCGGACAGACTTTTGATGGTTATGCTAGCTGGTATGGCCCTAATTTCCATGCTAAGCGTACCAGCAATGGGGAGACCTACAATATGTACGCCCATACAGCAGCTAATAAGACTTTACCGATGAATACTATTGTCAAGGTTACTAATAAAAATAATAATAAAAGTACAATTGTGCGCATTAATGATAGAGGTCCCTTTGTGGCTAATCGCATCATCGATCTTTCCAATGCCGCAGCTAGAGATATTGCTTTAGTTGGCAAAGGGGTTGCTCCGGTGCGTTTAGAGGTACTAGGCTTTGGAGGGCTAATTGCTAAGCAATATGAAAAATCACTTGATCAAAACAAGCAAGCTAAAGTACTCAAACAAGAATTTAAAGTAGGGGAGAGTCAAAAAACTTATAGTGGGGGCAATTTTTCTTTACAAATGGGAGCTTTTAGAAGCCAACAAGGAGCACTCCAAGCAAAAAGGGCTTTACAAGCGAGTTTAAAAGAAAAGAGCTACACCACCCAAGTAGTGGAGGGGATTAAAAGTAATAGACCCATTTATCGCGTCTTTATTGAGGGTTTTAAAAGCCAAGATGAAGCTAATGACTATGCTAAGACTTTGGGTAAACCTAGTATTTTGGTGCGTGAATAGGTGCGCTTAAATTCTGTATGGCTATTTTTTATCGGTTTGGCCATTGCTATGGGGGGGTTGATCTTATTTTTTCTTAGACCACAAAAAGATACAATGCCCACAAGTAAAAAATTTGCCAAGATTGAACTGCATAACTTTAACGCCTTCCAAACCAACACAACAGATACGGATTTAAGTATTAAGGGGAGTAGAGCCTTGCAATTTAGCGATCATGAAGTACTCTATGATTTTACTTTGAGTAAATTTGATCCAAAAAACCAGATGCTTGAACATGCCAAAGGGGAGGAATTGATTCGGCATGAAAATCTCTATAATTTTCCAAAAGGTGTACTCTACACCACGAGCAACCACGAAAGTTTTTGGAGTCAGAAAGGAGTTTATGATCATAGCAAGCAAACTTTCCAGGGGCAGGGTGATTTTTTACTTAGCGCACCAGAGGGGGATTTTAGCGGCCAAAATATTGCCTATAACCACATCACTAAAATCCTTAAAGCCCAAAGTATCCATGCCATTATCAATTTAGCCAGCGCAGAGCGATCCCAAAAAAATCCGCGCTCTCAAAGCTTTAAATTTTGAAAAGATTATTGTGTTATATATTGCTTGTGGGGTTAGTTTCTGCTTTGCCTATTAAAGAAACTTTAGAGGTAACCGCTGATAAATTTTTAGCCAATGATTTAAAGAAGATCACCATTATTGAAGGGCATGTACACATCAAAAAGGGTAAAGATACGCTTATAGCTAATAAAGTGATTATTTACACCAATGAAAAGCGCCAACCCACCCGATACGAGGCTTTTGGAGATGTTAAATTCCATTTGTTTACTCAAGATGGGCGAGAAGTTGAGGGGCACTCTGACCGGTTGATTTATAACGCCCTCAAACAAGAATACCGTCTCTTACAAAATGCGGTGGTTAATGAAATAGGTAAAGTCAACTCCGTTAAGGGCGAGGAAATTATCTTAAGCAAAGAACATGGCTATGCAAATGTTTTAGGGGGCAAGGATAAACCGGCTAGATTTGTCTTTGATATGGGTGATATGGAGGAAACACAAAAGAAACAGAAGGCTAAAAAGGCTAAGCAAAAACATGCCCATTAAAGTTTTAAAAACCCACTTTGTGCGATCTAGTACGCGTCTGCAAGATTGCCCGCCAGCTAACATGGCTGAAGTGGCGTTTTTAGGCCGTAGCAATGTTGGCAAAAGTACTTTTATTAACCAGCTTTTAGAGTGCAAGATTGCTAAAAGTTCAACCACACCGGGTAAGACCAAAACGGCTAATTTCTTCACCACCACTTGGCAATTAGAACAAGAGGTGGTTAAATTTGGTTGTGTGGATTTGCCCGGATTTGGGTATGCCAAAGTCTCTAAAAGTTTAAAACAAGAATGGGGAGGGTTTTTATACACTCTTTTAAAGCAACGGGTGAGTATCAAATTATTTTTACACCTCATAGACTCCAGACACCCTAATTTAGAAATAGATGCAGCGTTGCAACAATTCTTAAAGAGTGTGATCAAACCCGATCAACAGATCATGTGTGTTTATACCAAGTTTGACAAATTAAATAGCCACGATCAACATGCCCTTTATTATAAAACCCCACACTTGCTTGTCAGCACTCTAAAAATAGCAACCTTGCCCCCTAAATTTGGATCGTTAAAGGGTATCCAACAAAGAGTGATTCATGCTTTGTTAGGTTTATGATGCAAGCGCTCCCCTATTCTATTTATGGCCTGTGTTTTTATCTTTATAGCAACCTGTGTAGCCTCTATCCTACCATGCCCCCCTTGATTGGATTTTTATTTATCCTCTATAAAACGCGAGAAACTAAAGAACATCAAGATCGCTATGTAGTGTGGATTTTTATCTGTCTTTTGCTTTTAGAGGCTATCCATCAAGAACCTCTAGGGTTTTTAATTTTACTTTTTATCCTCTATGAAGAATTAGCAATCAAGCGCCTCCTGAGTGTTTTACAAGAACATATTTTATGGGATGCTTTCCACATTCTAGCTATTTATGTACTCTACTTCACCTTGCTTTCTTCTTTGCATAATACTCCCTTAAAGATGTGGGATTATCTCCTCTTTTGTAGCATTGTAGAATTTGTCCTATGGAGAATTTATGCAAAGTCTTAGACACCGCTTGACTTTGGGCTTTTTAGCCTTTGTGTGGGCGGTGCTTTTATTGCGTATTTTTATCTTAACCATTAAAACCAATGATTACTTTGAACAGCTTGCTTTGCGCAACATGACTAAAAAAGAAATTTTAGTCCCCACACGCGGGCTTATCATGGATAGACGCCACGAATTACTCGCCATTAATGAATTAGGTTTTAGTATTTCTCTAGCCCCTTCTCTTAAAAAAGACGCATTACAAACCCAATTAGAATTTTTACAACACTATTTCCCTACTCTAGATATTCAAGATGCCCTAGAAAATTACCAGCGCCAAAATTCTTTTTATAACCATAATACAATCCCTATTTTAGACTTTGTCCCCTATGATAAGATGCAAACCCTCTACCCTAAACTTTTATTAAACCCCCAAATTTATATCACAGCAACTAACAAACGCCATTATCCTAACAACACCCTAGCCTCCCATGTCATTGGCTATTTAGGAGCAGCCGATAGCAAAGATTTACAAAGCGATCCAAAAAGCCAATACACCCACACCATAGGCAAAACAGGCTTAGAAAAGCAATATAACGATCTTTTACAAGGTGAAATGGGTTATAAGCTTGTAAGTGTCAATGCGCTTAACCAAGAATTAGAAGTGTTAAAAAAACAAGAACCCAAGACGAATAATAATTTAATTCTAAGTTTAGATAAACGCTTGCAACAACGCGCCGATGCGCTTTTTGTAGATAAACGAGGGGCGTTAGTGGTGATGGATATACATACTGGAGAGATTTTAGCCGCCGGTAGTTATCCTGAATATAACCTCAATGAATTTATCGGGGGCATTAGTGTGGCTAATTGGAAGAATCTACAAGAGGATATTTACAACCCTTTATTAAATCGTTTTACCAATGGGCTTTATCCGCCCGGATCGGTGGTAAAAATGGGTTCGGCTTTAAGTTTTTTAGAATACCTCCCTATCACCGAAAAAACGCAAATCCCCACCCCCGCTTATATTGAAGTGGGCAAACGCAAGTTTAGAGACTGGAAACCCGGAGGGCATGGAGAGAGTGATTTATACAAGGCCATTAAAGAATCTGTAGATGTTTATTTTTATAAGTTTGCTTTAGATATTTCTATTGAAAACCTAGCTAAAACCTTAAGACAAATGGGATTTGGGAAAAAAACAGGGATAGATTTACCCAATGAATTTGTCGGAATCTTGCCCGATCCTAGCTGGAAAATGAAACGATTTGGAGATGTATGGAACACTGGCGATACTTTAATCACCTCTATAGGTCAGGGTTCTTTTTTAGCCACCCCTATACAAGTGGCTAATTACACCGCCTTAATTGCCTCAGGCAAGCTCCCCACCCCCCACTTTTTTCTAAAAGGCCAATTCCCTGTTAGAGATGTGCTCAATAGTTTCCAAAAATCTAAACTAAGTGCTTTGCGTCAGGGCATGTATGAGGCTTGTAGCACACAAGGGGGGACGGCATATTACAGCACGCGAGGGGTTAAGGTGGCTTTGGCTTGTAAGACGGGTACGGCTCAGGTCGTAGAAATTGATCAAAGCACTAAAACCCGTATTAAAGAACAAGATATGGAGTATTTACACCGCTCCCATGCTTGGATCACCGCCTTTTTACCTTATAAAAAGCCCAAATATGTGATCACCATTTTAGTTGAACATGGAGGCGGGGGGAGCAAAAACGGGTTTATTCTTAAAGAAATGGCCAATGCTTTAGTAGAATTAGGCTATATCAAACCCTAAACATATTCTAAAATTTCGCGTAAATCTGTTGTTTGCGCCACGATCTTAGCCGCTTTTTTAACAATTTCTTTAGCATTAAAGGCAATACTCACATCAGCTAAGGCAAACATGCCAATATCATTAGCCCCGTCTCCGACAACTAAAGTCTGCTTAACCCCCAAAAGCCCTTGCAAACTTTGTAAAAGCTCAAATTTAGAATCCCCGCGCATCATCGGGCCACTTACTTGCCCGTTTAACACCCCTTTTTCTACATGTAAAGTGTTGCTAAAATCCCCGTCTAATTTTAACTTCTCTTTAAAAAATGAGGTGGCTAATGTAAAACCCCCACTAAAACACACCACCTTATAACCCCGTGCCTGCAAACCTAATACCACTTCATAAGCCCCCTGTTGTAAAGGCAGGTTTTCACAAATATTTTTAGCTTCTTTAAAATCCATGCCTTTTAAACACGCCACCCGGTGCATTAAACTTTCATAAAAATCCATTTTCCCCTCCATAGCTTTTTGCGTGATTTCTTTAATTTCTGCATCTGCCTTGTAAGCTTGAGCCAAAACCTCTAAAGTCTCAGCTTTAATTAAAGTTGAATCAAAATCAAATACCGCTAGTTTCATGGTGCTCCTTAAAACTTTAAATTAGCCAGAAAATGCACCTGCCCAAAGGCTAGACCTGCATCGCTACAGGGTAGAAGTTTAGGCAGAAAAAAGGGGTGGTTTTTAAATAAATCTGTAATGCACTCGCATAAAAGACGGTTTAAAAACACCCCACCCCCAAAGAGTATGGGCAGGTTATAAGACTGCGCTAGATTAAAAGTAATATGGGCTAGGGTGTTATGGAATTTTCTAGCCACTAGGGCATATTTTTTTTGTAAAATCTCGGCTTGCATTTCCTCTAACATGGAGGCATAAAGGATTTTTTGATCGTGGATTTTAAAAGAATAATGCGCATTGCTTGACACACTTCTTGCCAAACTCTCTAATTGCATCGCCACTTGGCCTTCATAGGTATTAAACGCGCCCACACCACAAAAAGCAGCAATAACATCAAAAAGGCGGCCTAAAGAGGTGGTAGAACACACTTGAATTTGTTTATCTAGCATATTTTGAAGAGTGAGAGCATGGGGAATTTTAAGGTACTCTAATAGATCTGTTAAATGGTATTGATAAGCTAAAGCATAGCCTAGTACTTTAGAATCTTTAATGAGTTGCTCTGATTGAGGGATTAAAAAACTCTTTAAAGATAAAATCCGCTCTATTTGCCAAGACCCTTTAAAACATGCCTTAAAAACCTCACAGCCCCATAATTCTTGATTTTCCCCAAGCCCAAATCCATCGGCAATAAAACCTAAAAGCTCCATGCCTTCTTTAAGGCTATGTTCTAGTTCCCATTCTCCTAATAGCGCGTGAAAATGGGCTCTATGGTGCTGGATAGGCATTAATTTAGCTTTATTGAAAGCCATTTCTTGCCCAATTTGGCTAGAAATATATCTAGGGTGTTTATCTATGCCAATACTTTCAGGTTGCCCGTATAATTTGGTGTAAAAATCTAGTGTGTTTTTATAATGCTCAATACTAGATACACTTTCTAAAGAGCCTAAATCGGGTATTATCAAAGCTTTATCTTGGTGTGCAAAACATAAACTGGCTTTATGGTGTGCTCCCATGCCAACTAAAAAAGATTTAGCTTTCATGTCTAAATAAAGAGGAGCTAGGCCTCTGCCTAAACGCACAATCCCCATTTGTTGCCCCACACAGCGCACCACGCTATCATCAATGCCATGTATAATAGGGCGGTTGTGATCTAAAATATATTTTAAGGGTAATTTATCTTGCAGACTTTTTAAATCTGTAATAATGGGCTCTCCTTTTAGATTTGCGCTAGTAAAAACTAGCGATCCACAAGCACGCGTTAGTAGATAATGCAGCCCGCTATAAGGCAAAATCACCCCCAAGCTATCTAAATTAAGCGCTAGATGATCAAAGTGGTTATTTTTCTTAAGAGCTAGCACAATAGGGGCTATTACTGAGCTGAGAGCCTCACGCTCTAAAGAGTTTAAATACACAACTTCTAAGGCTTTTTCTAAAGAGGGTAACATCATCGCTAGAGGTTTAAACGGCCGTGCCTTGATTGTACGGATAGTTTGCACAGCCCTTTTATTCTCTGCTTGACACACAAGAGCAAAACCCCCAATGCCTTTTAAACCCACCACTTCCCCGTCTAAAATAGCCTCAATAGCTTTCTCTAGGGGGTTTTTTATGTGTCTGCCTTTGGGATCATAAAAAGTTAAAGAAATAGGGCAATGCGGGCAAGAGAGGCTTTGGGTAAAAAAGCGGCGGCTTTGTGGGTTATGATAATCTTGTGTACAGTCTTGACAAAAGGGGAAGTTTTGCATGGAAGTATGGGCGCGATCATAGGGCAAAGTATAAAGTAAACTAAATCTAGGCCCACAATGCGCACAGGCAACAAAGGGATAGTTAAAAAAACGGCTGGAGGGGTCATTAAAATCTTTTAAACACGCCTCACAAATGGCTAAATCTAAAGGTAAAGTATCTTGCAAGCTTAGGTGTGGGGATAGACTAGGGGCGATGGTAAAATCTTGTGTTTTTAGGGGGGGGTGGCTGTGGTGTTCTAGGTGGCTGATATAAGCTTTATGGGGTAATTGGGTTTTTAAAGCCTGTAAAAAGGCAGGTAGTAGCGCCTCCTCTAGCACCACCTCCACCCGTCCGCCTATATTGCGTACAAAACCATGCGCGCCTAATTCTTTAGCTAATTTATAAACAAAGGGCCTAAAACCCACCCCTTGTACGCGTCCACTAATAATAATTCTTACATGCATTCAATAAAGTTGCATCGTCGCGCAGTGTAAACTCCCATGTTCTCTAATCAAGATAGAACAATCAATGCCCACTACTTCTAATTGGGTGAATTTCTCTAAAATTTTGATAGCAATTTCATCGGCTGGATCGCCATAGGTGGGGACAAACAACACCCGTTGCCCCCCGCTATTGGCAAATAAAAAATTAGCATAGGTAGCAGGTAGGCGTTTTTCTTGGTAGTATTTAGGGCTTGGCAGGGGCAAGGGGATTAAACGATAAGATCGCCCCTCAAGAGTTTTAAATGTTTTTAATTGTTGCTCCATTTGTTTTAAAGGCTGGTAATGTGAATCGCTAGTATCATTACAAACAACATAGGCAATTGTTTGTGGGTCTAAAAAGCGCGCGAGAGTATCAATATGCCCATCTGTATCATCACCTTCTAAAGGCGGCGTATCTAGCCATAAAATGCGCTCTAAACCTAGTTCTTGTTTAAGAATTGCGCTTAATTTATTAGCCTCCATATTGGGGTTGCGATTTGAATCTAGTAAACATGCTGAATTAACAAGCAAAGTCCCCGCTCCATCGCTTTCTACTCCCCCTCCCTCTAAAACTAAATTTACATGGCGTAAAGGGTGTTTTAATAACCCTTTTTGGGCTAATTTTGCGCTCATAGCATTATCTAAATTGGCTGGATACTTCCCCCCCCACCCATTAAAGATAAAATCTAAATAAAGTAAAACCCCATTAGTTTCTACACATAGAGGCCCAAAATCGCGTACCCATGTGTCGTTGTATTCAGCTAAAACAATTTGTACCTGCCCTAGACGCGCTAGGCGATCTTGAGTCTGTGCGTCATTGGGGTGTACGCAAACTAAAACCTGTTGGTATCTAGAAAGCGTACAAATGCAGTTATAAAAACTATTCTGTGCTTGCTCTAAATACGCCCCCCAATCACTAGCCACATGGGGAAAGGCAATTAAAATCGCGCTTTGCTCCTCCCACTCAGCCTTAAATCGCTTCACCTCAACCTCCAAAAAACTTTTATCTGCTATTATATCTTAGTGGAGAGTGAATGGTTTTAAGCATTGAAAGCAGTTGTGATGATTCTTCTTTGGCTTTAACTTGTCTACAAAGTAGCCAACTTTTATGGCATGCTAAAATCTCTCAAGAGAGCGCGCATAGCCCTTATGGAGGCGTTGTACCTGAACTAGCCTCGCGCTTGCATGCAACCAATTTACCCATACTCTTAGAAAAAGCAAAATCTTTTTTAGATCAAAAAGGGCATTCTTTTAGCGATCTTAAAACTATCGGGGTAAGCACTTGCCCGGGGCTTAGCATCACGCTTTTAGAAGGGCTGATGATGGCTAAAACTTTAGCGCTAGGGTTACAAATCCCCCTTATTAGTGTTGATCACCTCAAAGGGCATTTGTATTCACTCTTTATTAATAACCCCAAAGCGCAGTTTCCTTTAAGCGCGCTACTTGTCTCTGGAGGGCATACTTTACTCTTAGAATGTAACAGCCACACGGATATAACAATCATCGCTAAAAGCCTAGATGATAGTTTAGGCGAAAGTTTTGATAAGGTTTCTAAAATGCTAGGTCTTGGCTATCCCGGAGGCCCTATTGTTGAAAACTTAGCACAATCTTGTTTGGATAGCGATGCCTTAAATTTTCCGCTTCCTCTCAAGCACAATAATAATCTAGCCTTTAGTTTTTCGGGTTTAAAAAATGCTGTGCGTTTAGCTATTTTGGAGCAAAAAGAGCAAGGGGAGCTTTCAGAAGTGTTTAAAACGCGGGTGTGTGCGGGTTTTCAAAAAATAGCATGCGCGCATTTACTGCGGGTTTTAAGAAACTACTTTAGCAAAAAAGAGATTTGTAATTTTGGTCTAGTAGGCGGTGTGAGCGCGAATTTATTTATCCGTAGAGCCATTGAAGCACTTTGTCAAGAGTTTCAGATTCAATTATGGCTTGCTCCTTTGGAGTTTTGTAGCGACAATGCGGCCATGATTGGGCGCTGCTGTGTACAGAGTTTTAAACACCAAGAATTTGCGTCTCTGCAAAGTTTAGACATTTGCCCGCATACTTCTTTGCCTTATGTGGGCCAAACATAGTTGTAATTTTGCTATCATAGCAACTTGTATTGCTTACAATAGGAGGTGCTTGTGTTAGAAATGTTAAGTAGCTCTCGGACTAGAACGGTACTCTATCTAGTTGTCCTTTTGGGTCTCTTTACTTTTTTTATTTTCATGATCGTCAAGCGCGATTATGCCAATTTAACCGAAATACAGGGGCGTATGGTAGCCCAAAGCGTCAATGCCTCTATTATTAATACGATCGTGCAGGCTATCACAGTGGGCACAACTAAGGCAATTTATAAAGCCATTGATGATAGCAATAAATTACCCGGAGTGGAAATGAAGTTTTATCCCGGAGAGCCAGATATCCGCCTCTTTGGGCTAAATCAAACTTTCACTAAAGACCCTCAGATATTAAAGTTTTTCCAGAACCCCAAAACACCCCAAGAAATTTTTATGCATGGGGAGGGTGAAAATAAAAAAGTGGTGGTACTCCAGCCTTTAGTAGGCGATGCGCAGTGTGTGAGTTGCCATACTAATAATAAGCCCGGGGACATGATTGGGGTAATGGAGGTTAAACTCTCCTTAAAAGAATCTTATAATAACGCTAAGACTTTTAGTACTAAGACTTTAATCTGGATGATAGGGATTTCTTTAGGAATCACTATTCTACTTGCAGTTGTCGTACAAATAAATGTCATTGTACCACTTGCCAGATTTAGAGATACAGCTAAAAATTTAGTTTCTTCTAAAGAAGCAGATCTAACCAAGCGCTTAAATATCCAGACTAAAGATGAAATCGGGATTGTGGCTGGCTTTATTGATCAATTCTTTGATAAGATCGCAAGGATTATTCGGGTTGGTAAGCAAATTGTAGATGATAATAACCGCACAGGTGAGGCTCTTGAAAAATCTACAGTGATTTTAAGACAAGCAGCACAAAAAGAAGCAAATGCCATGCAAAGCCTTAGAAACATCAACCGCGAAGTTGAAGAGAGTTTGCAAATAGCACAAGGTAATTTGAGTGAAACCATTGCTAACTTGAATACAACCGATGTAACCCTCAATGAGTTTATCGCCAAAATCCAAAAGTCTGTGGATTTAATCCTTGCTTCTGTACAAAGCCAACAAGAGATTGCCACCGATTCAACCGCACTTGTCCAGCATGCTACTGAAATAAAAAGCGTGCTTTCTATCATTGAAGAAATTGCCAATCAAACCAATTTATTAGCCCTTAATGCGGCCATTGAAGCGGCTAGAGCGGGTGAACACGGCAGAGGCTTTGCGGTGGTGGCTGATGAAGTGCGCAATTTAGCCAGTAAAACCCAAAAATCTCTAGGTGAGATCACGGCTATGGTTAACATGGTAACCCAAAGTATTGAAAACATGGGCGAGAGGGTGCAAAGTGTTGCCACACAATCCCAAGAGGTTTCTGATAAAACCTCGCTTTTGATCACAGATGCCAAAAGTGCTAAGGATAATTTGACTCTAACTAAGCAAAAATCCCAAGATACGGTGAGCCAAAATGAAACGGTTCTAGCTAAAATGGAGGAACTTAGCCGGGTGATTGATGATTTTAGTAAGACCTTTGTAGAGATTGGAGAGATACGCAAAGAACTAGGGAATTGTAATACGCAAATGATTACCAACAATCAAGAATTAGGCAAAGAATTTAATAAGTTTAAAGTCTAGTTTTGCGTTGTGTGTTGTGCCTAGCATGGACTAGGCCTTTTAACCTTCTTTGCAAGCGTTGTTATGATGACTTGCCTCTTGTCTTCCAAACCCAAATGATACACGGCTTGCCCGTTTATAGTTTCTATCTTTATGAGGAGATAGAAATGCTTCTTAAAAGCAAATATAAAACACTGGGTAGCCGTATTCTAAGCTTACTCTCTCAAAGAGCAAGAGAATATTTTTGCGCCCACTACACTTTTAAATCCTCTCCCCTCTATGCCTTGCCCATTGATGATCATGTCAAAAGAGGCTATTCGCATACAGCTATCATTGCCCGTACTTTTTGCAAAAGAGAACTTAAGAATCACTGTAAAGCCGTTTATGCCAAACTCATGGCTAAATCTACTGTAACTTATGCGGGAACTAGTTATCAATTTAGACAACAACACAAAAAAGACTTTGTTTTTAAAGGAGATCCTAATCTTAATTATTTTCTAGTTGATGATGTACTCACTACGGGTAGTACAATGCAAGAGGCTATAAAGACCGTGATAGATTCTGGGGCGCGCGTGATCTTTGCTTTAGTGCTGGCTAAAACTTGAGGGAGATATCCAAATGCTAAAATATTTAAGCTTGTTTGGCTGGTATAAGCTTTACATCTTGGGTCTAAACCAGTGCACAAAGCCTCGAATGCTAATGGGCAGATGTTAGGCAAAAGTTTTATATCCGTAAGCTAACCATTCATAAGAACAAGCAAACGGGCAGGGTGGGTTTTCACTACTTCGCGGTAGATACTAGCAAATACCGCATAATTCTTTGTAGGAGTGAGCAGTCCCCTTCGTTTAGTTTGTGGCGCTTTCTTTCAGGTGGAGTTTAGAAATAAGGAGGCGATAAAGCCTTTAGACTCTTTGCGCTCAAAACACTGACTGTGGCGAGCAATACAAAAGTAGAATTAAAAAAGTAATCTTATTTCAAAGGAGAATCGAAAATGTTAAAAGGTGTTTTGTTGTGTAGGGTTGGTAGGTGTACTTTGCAGTGCGCAGGCTGAGGGAAAGGGCGATGCATATTTTTCAATGGTTCAAAAAGCTTTTGAAGATAAAGATTACCAGCAAGCTTTAGCATACTATCAAAAAACAGCAAATATAGGAAGCGCTAAGGCTTATGACGGTTTGGGGGTCATGTATGAGATGGGAACGGGTGTGAGAAAAAATTACCAAAAGTCCTAAAATATTACAAGAAAGCAGCAGACACGGGAGATACTGAGGGTTATGACGACTTGGGGTTCATGTATTATGCAGGGAAAGGTGTGGGAAAAGACTACCAGCAGGCTTTAGCATATTTTAAAAAAGCCTGTGAGCTAGGATATGAGGAAGCGTGTAGTAAATCCCTCTGAATTAATGCTTGCTTGAGTGGCATATTCTTTTGGAATTTCTACACGGATAAAATCTAGCCCAAGTTGCGCACACGCAACCCCTGTTGATCCACTCCCACAAAAGCAGTCTAATACAATTGGAGGCTCTTCTTCATTTTTAGGTACAACTTCTAAAAGGCGTTCGAGTACTTCTAAGGCTTCTTTATGGGGTGGTTTTGGCCTCAATGTAGCCAAATAAAAGTATCACCGCCAATACAAATATCTTTATCACCAAAATAATCACCAAAATAAGCCACGGCTTTGCAAATACTATCCACATATTTACTCACACCCACAATTACAAGATCCCCCCTTTAACCTTTTTCAATTTCTTAGCCAGTTGCGCCGTTACAAAGCTTTTGTAGTAGCCGTGTGGGTTTTATAGTGGGTGTGGATTTCTCCATAGTGGATAGCCCCTACAAGTGTGCCATCAGTATTAGCCGGGTGTGAATCAGCCTTAGTGAGTCCATTCCCACGCACAAACTCCCCAATTTCCCCCAATCTCACCCACTCCACCCTAAAACTCTCTTTGAGTAGGGGGTGTTTAATAAGGCTTGTTGGGGGGTTAAAGCCGTCTTGAAGTGCTGGGTTTTGTATGTCTGTGTCTTGGCTTTTTTGTAACTCTATGTGTGTTTGTTCTACTGACCTGAAATTTGTTTCTCTGGAGGCATTAAACTCGTAAATTAAAAGCGCATTAAGATAGTAATGAAATTGTTTTTTTCTAGCTGTAAGCTCTGCTGTAAGCTCTGCTGTAAGCTCTGCTGTAAGCTCTGCTGTAAGCTCTGCTGTAAGCTCTGTAAGGCAATCAAGAATGGTTACTATTCTCTCTTGAATAAAGAGAGGGGGAAGGGGGATTTTGAGGGTTTTAAAATCAGTTTTATTAAATTTTGGGTGTGCCCCTTGCGTGGTGATACTAGTGATAGCTTTTTGGAATAAAACTGATTTGAAAAAGTAAAACATAAAGTTAGATAACAAACGACTATCACATGGTCTAATTAAAATTGAATTAGTGGCTAAGCTCATAGGTTGCCCTAAATCAGGAACTTTAAAACACACCCCAACACTTCCAATATTGCACATGACCACATCATTTTAAGAAAATGATAAGAATATTCATTGATATAAACAAAAGGAGGTGATATAAACAAAAGGAGGACGCCAACCATTACTAAAGTCTTTTAGACGCACTAAAATAGCGTAATCTTCTGCGTGCAAATATTGGACATGGCAACTCAGAATTTTAAAACTACCATTAGCTACATAATCCACAACGCTACACACCTCCCCCAACTCCACAAACTCCACCCCTCGTACTCTAAGTTCTTTTAACGCTTTTTCTAAAGGTAAGTTTTGTAATCTCGCGTGCAAATCCTCTTGTTCTTTTTTACACTCTCTTAAGTTTGTAGTCTGCTTTAGGTGTTTAATCTCACTTGTTGGGGTGTTTAACGCCTCTTTAAAAGCTGGACCTTGTGGGCTTTGCTCATTAGATCGCTTCTCTTTCATTCTTTAAAAATCTAAAAACCTTTAACCTTTCTGTATGCAACTTGTAGCTTGCCTACAATTCCCCCAACCCCCATTTTAGCCCTTGCTCAAGTTTTAGGTTTATCCTAACTGCCCTAAAAGCGCCTCTAGTCCCTCTCTTAACTGCGTTTGCCTTGCTACAATATTAGCAATTTCTGTATTCAAGGCCTTAATGTCTATTTTTTCTGTATTCTCTTTGGCTAAAACATATCTTTCAGCAGAAAGATTATAACCATTCTCTTTTATTTGCTCTATGCTAGCTAGAGTAGAAAAATGCGCGATTTGCTCCCTGTTTTCATAGACCTTTACAATCTTTTCTATGTGGCTCTTACCTAGTTTATTTTTAATCCCCTCTCTTGTATATTCCTCTTTAGCATCTATAAAAAGCACCTTATCATCGCCTCTACTCTTTTTAAGCACCACAATAGCTGTGGCAATATTGGTTCCAAAGAAAAGATCAGAGGGCAGGGCAATAATGGCATCTATAAAATTACGATCTACCAGATATGATCTAATCTTGGCTTCAGCCCCACCTCTATCAAGCACCCCCGGATACTGCACGATAGCCGCAGTTCCTTTATTAGAAAGCCAAGAGAGCATGTGTAAAGTAAAAGCTAGATCGGCCTTGCTTTTAGGGGCTAGCACTGAAGCAGGTGAAAAACGCGTATCATTAATTAAAAGCGGATCATCTTTGCCTATCCAGCTTTTAGAGTAGGGCGGGTTGCTCACAATGACATCAAAGGGTTCTGCATCTTGTAATTGATGTGAAACTTGTCATAATCAACATTATGTAAAAGCATATTAGCCCGGCACAGGTTATAGGTGGTTTGGTTAATCTCTTGTCCAAAAAAGCCCTGTTTGATATTTTCAACCCCCAAAATTTTAGCAAACTGGAGCAAAAGCGAGCCACTCCCACAACAAGGATCATACACTTTATTAATGCTCTTTTGTTTATGAATAACTAGTGTTGTTAAAAGTTTACTCACCTCTGGAGGGGTAAAAAACTCACCCCCACTTTTGCCTGCCGTGCTAGCATACATACCCATTAAAAATTCATAGGCATCTCCAAAGACATCAATACCGTTTTTCTGATAATGACTAATCTGCATGCTAGCCACTCCCTCTAAGAGCCTAGCAATGTTTTCATTTTTCGATTTAACGCCATTACCTAGCTTGTCGCTATTCATGTCTAAATCTGCAAACAACCCTTTAAAATTCTCCTGTGCCTCACTTTGCAAACTAGAGGCTTCAATATTTTTAAAAATATCATTGAGGGTTGTATTGAGTTTTCCAGCCTTTAATAACGGTCCAAGATTTTCAATCACATTTTCAAAAAGCCCACTGGGAGGAATATAAAAGCCCTTTTCCTCTAAAAGCATTTCTTTAGCTAAATTGGCTTTTTCATCTTTTAATTTCGCGTAATTAAAGCTTGCATCTCTTTTTTGCTCTGTCTCATTGATATAGTTAGCTAAATTTTCAGAGAGATAGCGATAAAGAATCATCCCTAAAACAAATTGCTTAAAATCCCACCCATCTACCGCACCTCTGAGTTTGTCAGCAATGTTCCAAATAGCCTTAAAGAGGTGATCGCGGTGTGTGGAGCTAGTTTGTAGGTCAAGAGTCTCTGGCATGTTTTAGGCTTCTATGCTAGACCATTCATTGCGTTTGGCTAAGAATTCACGCGCTAGATTTTGCGCACCCTCTAGTGTGTGGTTAGCCGCCCAGCCACATTGTTTTTCATTGCTAGCGGGTACTTCTTTTGCTTTAAGCACATCTTGCATGGTTTGTTCTAAGATTTCAAGAATACCCTCATAATTTTCATGGTTTAACACAGTCAAATAAAAACCGGTCTGGCATCCCATAGGCGACCAGTCAACAATATAATTTGCGTGGTTGCGGATCAATTCTGCGACTAAGTGTTCTAGCGAATGCAAACTAGGCATGTCCATGTGTTCTTTATTGGGCTGTTTAAAGCGCACATCATACTTAACGATAATATCCCCGTGCTCTCCTATTTTGCGATCGGCAACACGGACATAAGGCGCTTTGACCTTTGTGTGATCTAGATTAAAACTCTCAACATTCATTTTCATGTATCACTCCTTATTAAATGGGGCATTCTAGCATATCCCTTATTGGACTAACTCAAAAGCTTGGCTTAAATCCTCTATTAGATCCTCACTATGTTCAATCCCAATAGATAAACGCACTAAACCCTCTTTAATCCCTGCTGCCTCGCGTTTTTCCTTAGGAATAGAGGCATGCGTCATAGCAGCCGGAATTTCAACTAAACTCTCCACCCCGCCTAAGCTTTCGCCTAGAATGAATAATTTTAAAGCCTGTACAAAAGCAATGGCCTTTTCCTCCTTTTTTAAAGTAAAAGAGAGCACCCCGCTAAACCCGCGCATTTGTGTTTTGGCTAATTGATAGTTGGGGTGTGTGGGCAGGCCGGGGTAATATGTGGTCTGTACTTGGGGGTGTGTTGTTAGAAACTCAGCGACACGCAGGGCGTTTTTTTGGTGCTCCTCCATGCGCACCCCTAGCGTTTTAATGCCTCGTTGCAATAACCAGCTATCTTGAGGGCTGAGTATCCCCCCAATGGCGTTTTGATAAAAACCAATCTCTGTAGCTAGATTCTCCTGATTGGTTGTAACAAGCCCGGCAATTAAATCGCTATGCCCTCCTAAATACTTCGTTGCGCTGTGTACAACAATATCAGCCCCTAGTTGGAGGGGATTTTGAAAATAGGGGTTGCAAAAGTGTTATCTACAATGGTAAGCAAATTATGGGATTTAGCAAGGTCAGTGCTAGCCTTTATATCTGTGATTTTTAAAAGGGGATTACTCGGGGATTCTAAATAAAGCGCTTTGCTATTAGGCTTAATGGCTTGTTTAATCTGTGATATATCGCTGGTATCAATAGAGGTATAGCTCAAGCCAAATTTTAAAAGGACTTTATCTAAAAGGCGGAAAGTCCCACCATAAACATCATCGCTAATTAAAATGTGATCGCCTGTTTGAAACAACGAAAAGACCGCATGAATTCCTGCTAAACCAGAGGCAAAAGCAAAACCTTTAACCCCCCCTTCTAAATCAGCAATCAGCTCTTCTAAAGCAAAACGCGTCGGATTTCCTGAACGCGAATACTCATAACCTTTAGGACGCCCCACCCCATTTTGCCGGTAGGTAGAGGTTTGATAAATGGGCACGCTCACCGCCCCGGTTAGCTCATCTTCACTAATGCCCCCGTGGATCAATTGTGTTTGTAAATGCATGGTTTTCCTTTTATGATCAAATTATAGATAAATGCCCTTGGATAAATAGCGATCGGCTGCATCCGCAAAGATTGTAAGAACACAACTTCTCTCTGGCAAGCGCTCTATTTCGCGCAAAGCCGCTGCAAAAGCAGCGCCACTAGAACTACCCACAAGTAAGCCGCTTTTCCGGGCTAATTCTTTGGTGTAATAAAACCCTTCATCATCTGAAATGGTTTCAAAACGCTCAATGGGCAAATCTGCAAGAAAGGGAGGGATAAATTCCACCCCAATGCCTTCAATCTTATGAGGATGGGCTACACCGCCATTTAGAATCGAACCCTCTGGCTCTACACCAATTAAACGAATAGAGGGAATTTGTTCTTTTAAGTATTTGGCTGTGCCGGCAAAAGTCCCCCCGCTTCCAATCCCAGCAACAAAGCTAGTGAGTTGGTTTCCTAGTTCTTGAATAATTTCTGGTCCTAATGTGTAATAGTAGGTATCTGGATTCTTAGGGTTTTCAAATTGCAAAGGCAAGTAACTATCCGGGATACTTTGGGCTAATTCTTTGCTTTTAGCAATCGCCCCAATAATGCCTTCCTCACTAGGCGTATTGATCACCTCAGCCCCTAAAGCTTTCATGAGTTGTTGTTTTTCCACACTAAATTTTTCCGGAACCACAAAAATTGTTTTTAAGTGGTGGTGCAAGGCTACAAGCGCTAAAGCAATCCCAGTATTACCAGCTGTGGGCTCAATAATGGTTGTTTTTGGCGTGATTTGACCTGTTTTTAAGCCCTCTTCAATGAGATATTTTCCCAAACGATCCTTGATACTGCCCCCCGGGTTTAAATGTTCTAATTTAGCATAAATTACCGAATCTTTAGGCAAGGGATAATTTTCTTTGCTAAATTTAAAAACCGGGGTTGAGCCGATTGCCTGCGTAGTTGCGCTAATAACCATGTTGCCTCCAAAATTAAATCCAAAAGAATTATCAATCAAAATAAATACCAAACTAAACGCGCATTAGTTTACCCCTAGTAAGCTAATTTAAAGTTTTATAGAATTGTGTACACTACGCCACTGGTGATTTTAAGTTTTTGCTATAATTTCACCTATGCAACCTTTTAAAAGAATCTTACTCATCGGATCGGGTCCTATTGTCATTGGGCAAGCATGCGAGTTTGACTACTCCTCAAGTATTGCGCTTAAAACGCTTAAAAGCTTAGGCTATGAAGTGGTGCTTTTAAATTCTAATCCTATTACCATCAACACAGATAAAGCCCTGGCCTATAAAACCTATATTGAGCCTATTACTACAGATAATGTTTTAAAAATTGTGGCTTTAGAGAGTATTGAGGCGATTTTGCCCACTATGGGCGGACAAACAGCTTTAAATATCATCGTTGCCTTGCATAAACAAGGGCATTTTGAGGGCGCGCTAAAGGGTGTGAAACTTTTAGGGGCTAGCATTGAGAGTATTTTAAAAGCAGAAGATCGGCGCGCTTTTAAAGAGTGTATGCTCTCTATTGGGCTAGATTTGCCCAAAGGGGGTTATGCTTATAGTGAGGAGGATGCGCTTTCTGTGATCAAAGAGGTGGGTTTTCCTTGCATTATCCGCTCTAGTTTCACTCTAGGCGGGGAGGGTAGTTCTGTGGCCTTTAACATTGAGGAATTTAGAGAGCTCGCCCAATTTGCCCTAGAAGCCTCGCCTATCTCAGAAATTTTAATTGAGGAGAGTTTACTAGGCTGTAAAGAGTTTGAAATGGAGGTGGTACGCGATAAAGATGATAATTGCATCGTGGTGTGTTGCATTGAAAATGTTGATCCTATGGGTGTGCACACGGGCGATAGCATCACCATTGCCCCCGCCCTCACCCTCACAGACAAAGAATACCAGCGCATGCGCGATGCCAGTTTTGCGGTGTTGCGCGCTGTAGGTGTGGATACTGGCGGGGCTAATGTGCAGTTTGCTATTAAGGGGAGGCGTCTATTAGTCATTGAGATGAACCCTCGCGTGAGCCGTAGCTCCGCTTTAGCTAGCAAGGCTACACTTTTTCCTATCGCAAAAGTAGCCACACTTCTAGCACTAGGACAGAGCTTAGAGCACATTCAAAATGATATTACGCAGAGCACCAGCTGTTTTGAGCCCACCCTAGATTATGTCATCACTAAAATCCCGCATTTTGACTTTGAAAAATTCCCCCAAGTAGACACCACTTTAGGAACTTCTATGAAAAGCATTGGGGAGGTGATGGGCATTGGGGGGAGTTTTAAAGAAAGCCTGATGAAAGCCTTAGAGAGTGATTATCTTTTAAACAATCTGCGCGCGTTTTTAGAAAATCCTTTAGATTTAGAATTTTTAAAAAAGGAGTTGCGCCGCCCCAATCCTAAACGGCTTTTTTATGTGATGCATGCCTTTGGCATAGGCTTGAGTGTGGAGGAAGTGCATCAGCTTTGTTGCATTGATACCTACTTTTTAAACGAAATAAGAGAGATTGTAGAAGCTCTTTTAAATCTACGCACTCAGGAGGCAAACACTCTACTAAGTAATAAACCCGCTCTTTTTAAACTCAAAAGCATGGGCTGTAGCGATGCTTTGTTAGCTAGCTTTTTAAATAAGCAGGAGAGTACAATACGCGATGCGCGTAACCAACTCAATTTACACCCCTTGATGTATCAAGTGGATCTAAGTGCTAATGAATTTAAAAGCCCCACCCCCTTCTTTATAGCACCTATGCCCCCCCTTTGCTCCACACCCCCCTAAAATCCACCCGCTCTAAGGTGATCTTACTAGGCTCTAGCGCGAATAAAATCGGGGTAGGCATGGAGTTTGATTATGCGCTTACCCATGTCAGTTTAGCGCTTAAAAAAAGAGGATTTAGCCCTATTATCATCAATAACAATCCAGAAACCATCAGCACCGATCATGACACCAGCGACACGCTTTATTTTGAGCCTATTACGCTTGAGTGCGTGCTAGAAATTATCGTCAGAGAAAAAGAGCAATTACTAGGCGTAGTGGTGAGCTTTGGAGGACAGACCCCGCTTAAAATCGCCGCGGATTTAGAAAAACTGGGTATCCCTCTACTGGGCACAGCGTTTAAAAATATAAAAATTGCAGAAGAGCGTGATCTGTGCCACCAACTTTTAGATCGCCTCCATGTGGCCTATCCTAAGGGCTTGTGCGCACACTCCAAAGAACAAGCTAAGGAGTGCTTAGAAAAACTAGAATTGCCCTTGATTTTGCGCCCTAGTTTTGTATTGGGCGGAGCAAAGATGCGCATTTTGCACACTAAAGAGCAATGTTTAGAGTATATAGAAAACTATAGCTTTGAAACAAGCCTTTTAATAGATCACTTTTTAGAGGACGCACTAGAACTTGATGTTGATGCCCTGTGTGATCAAAAAAATGTGTTTGTGTGTAGCGTACTAGAACATATCGAGCCAGCAGGTATTCACTCAGGAGATAGTACCTGTTTTCTCCCCCCAAGTCTTAGCCCGGATCTGTTAGAAGAAGTGTATTACCAAACCCAA
This sequence comes from Helicobacter suis HS1, assembly GCF_026000295.1. NCBI lineage: Bacteria > Pseudomonadati > Campylobacterota > Epsilonproteobacteria > Campylobacterales > Helicobacteraceae > Helicobacter > Helicobacter suis. Next base: position 534,317 of record NZ_AP026769.1, read on the forward strand.
AAAATTGCGCTAGGATTACAAGTTTTAGGCCTACTTAATATCCAATTTGCCTACAAAGATCACCAACTTTTTGTATTAGAAATTAACCCTCGCTGTTCGCGCACAATCCCCTTTGTCTCTAAGGCTTTGGATTTAGATATTGCAGGGCTAGCTGCAGATGTGCTCATAGGGCAGAGTTTAGAGCAGATTGCTAAAGATGTTGCACTTGTGGCTAAAGAGGGGGGGTTGTTTGTGGCTAGGCCTTTGCATTATGTTTTTGTGAAGGAAAGCGTTTTTCCATTTAATAAGCTTTATGGGGCAGATTTAGTGCTAGGCCCTGAGATGAAGAGCACCGGTGAGGTAGCAGGAGTGGGGCATACCCTAGCTGAGGCCTTTTATAAATCCCAGCTAGCTAGCCATAATCCTATTAAACATAAGGGTAGTATTTTTATCTCTCTTAAAGATCGCGATAAACAAAAGGCTATGCCCTTGATACGGGCTTTAAAGGGTTTGGGTTTTAAACTTTATGCTACCACCGGCACGCACAAAGCCTTACAAGAAGGGGGACTAGAAAGTATTCAGGTGCTTAAAATTTCTGAGGGGCGTCCTAATATCTGTGATTTTATGCTCAACCACCAAATAGATATGGCCATTAATACTAGCGATGTTTTAAACGAAGATTCTAAGATTATCCGTATGCAAGTACTCAAAAACAAGATTTCTTATTTCACCACTTTAAAGGCCGTAGAAAAAGTGCTTTTGAGTTTATTAGAATATTCCAAGTTTAAAGACAATCCCCCCTTAAGTTTGCAGCAATTACAAAACACGGGGGATTGAATTTAGTAAACCCCCGCTTTAATGTTAAAAGAGCAGGGGTGGTGCTAATTAAGAAACAGATCGTTTTCCAGCTGAAGCGTGATCTTTGTGGCCTTCATGGGGCAAATCATAGATTGGACAGGTTTCTACACCAATGCTAGTGCGGGTGAATTTTTCCACATTTTCTTGAGCTTTTTTAGGATCGTTGACCCAAGTTTTGTAGAATTCAAAGGGACACTCCACAACACCCTTATCACCATCGCCACTAGCAAAGACACCGCTATAGCCTCGGTGCAACATCTTAAAGAGATGGTTGGTGCTTTGATCGTATTTTCTAGAATTGCGGATGGCGCTGATGGAGAGTTGTGCGTATTGGACTCCATTTTCCTCCTCACCACACTCGCCCAAAGTATGCCCATCAAAACCAATGAGACTAGAATGCCCAAAGTAGGTATAGACACCATCAAAACCTGCCGCATTGGCCACCGCGACATAAGACTGGTTTGCCCATGCCATAGCTTTTACCATGAGGATTTGTTGTTCTTTAGCTGGATACATGTAACCTTGACAGCGGACAATAAGCTCAGCGCCCCTCATCGCACAATCGCGCCAAATTTCAGGATAGTTCCCATCATCACAGATGATCAAAGAAACCTTCATTCCTTTAGGTCCATCTACTACATAGGTTTTATCCCCTGGATACCACGCTTCAATGGGGCACCAAGGCAGAATTTTGCGGTACTTTTGCACAATTTCACCCTTGTCATTGATCAAAACCAGCGTGTTGTAGGGATTTTTATGAGATTGTTCGTGTTTTTCACCTGTCAAAGAGAACACGCCCCAAACCTTGTTGGTTTTGCAAGCCATAGAAAAAATCTGTGTTTCCTCACCTGGAATCACAGCTGCGGTGTCAAACATCTCTTGTCTATCATACATGATGCCGTGTGTGCTGTATTCAGGGAAAATGACCAAATCAAGACCGGGTAAACCTTGCTTCATCCCTTGAATCATTTTTGCGATGTTATGGCAATTTTCTAGCACCTCTGCTTTAGTGTGCAGTCTAGGCATTTTGTAATTTACAACTCCCAGTTTTTTAGGGTTAAACCCTAGAGAGATTTTATAACAAATAGTTAAACGATTAAACAACAAGAAAAAAATATGACTCTCTTTAAAAGAGTGGTTAAAAATCTCTTGCATATGGGGGTAATGAGGTTTATTTTAAGAGTCTCAAAAGGCTATTTAGCTACAATGCGAGGTTTTTGTTAAATTCCATAAGGGGGTCTGCTTGCTTAGGTTGCCTGCTTTTAATTCTCTCAAACTCTCTCAAAAATACTCCCTCTAGTCTAGTTTGTAGATTTTTTCGCCTCCCTTTTGCTCCATGCTCTTGTAGGGTTGTTTTAAAGTCTAACCTTTGTTGGTTACTGGTGTTTTCATTGTTAGGGTCTATGCCTTTGAGGCTTTAGAGCCAGTTAATCCTTCATTACAACAAGGACTAGTCAGACAGGCAAATCCGGGAATTTCTGAAAAATGCATAAACGGGCAACGGCTCTTTAATACTTTTCCTTCCATTCTAACACTCATGGCAGCCTCAGTTGGTTGTGCGCCACCAGATAACATCAAATTAAACCCCTATGTGCAAGAGGGGCTAATAGAACAAAGCCATCAACAAGATAAAAAAGCCTACCAATCTTTTCTAACCGCAAGTAAAGAGGGGGATTTATTTGGCACAGCGCTTTTAGGCACTTTATACTTAGATGGCAAGGGAGTACCAAAAAACATTGCAAGAGCAGAGACTTATTTTAACGAGGTGTTAAAAAGTCATGAGGCAAAAAAGGCGATGAAAGACTATGTAGAGTTTGTAAGTCTAGGTGGCACAGCGGGCACACATAGTAAGTATGGCTCAGTGATTTTAGCCACAATTACAGCGCGCTTAGGGCTTGCTCAAATCTATGCGTCTACAAATCCAAAAAAGGCGTTTAAAATATACAAATCTACTCTTGCATCTATGCAGTCTCATGCTCTTATACTTTATTTGCTTTTATTTGTGTCACTCCCCTTTGCTGGAGTCCTCTATGTCATTTTTAGTCCTCTCGTCCGCCGTACTGGCTTGCGCTTAAAATCTCTTCATGCCAATCAATTCGATCCCTATATAAGGGAGCTAATTGGCTTTGCTCTCTACAAGATAGGCATGGCCTATAAAGAGGGTCGTGGCGTGAAAGTCAAGCTTAAAAAGGCCACTGAGTTTCTTAAAAAAGCGGTGGATTTTGGGAATGACAAGGCTATAGAGGCTTTGCGAAGTTTGCAATAAAGGAAAGACATGAAAAATTATTGGTTAAAAAGATGGGCAGCGTATTTTGTTTTAATTTTGCTTGTAGGGATATCTTTAAGAGCAGGGGATGTTAGCACATTCATAGCAACAGAGAAGGCTAGCGCTCTTATACAAGAAGGAATGGCAGATCAGAGTCAAGGGCGGTATAAACAAGCCTACCAAGCCTACAAAGCAGCCCATGATAAAAAAGAGGACTTAGGCGCAGCGCTTTTAGCAACTTTACTATACCAAGGACTTGGGGTAAAGGCCGATCCTTTTGAGGCAAAAACTTTATTTGAGTCGGTTTTGCGTAACGGAAAGGATTATACGACCATACTTGTAGCGCATTTAGGGCTTGCTGGTATGATCTCAAAGGGCATAGGCATGAACAAAGACCCTAAAAAAGCACTGAAAATGTATCGGGCAATCCTGCTTAAAGATATCCACGCATCAGCCAGTGGGACAGTTCTAGCAGGAACTGCCCATGCTACTCAAGACGACCCTATATGGGGAACGGGAATATTGTTAGGAATGGGTTTGCTCAGCCTGCCCTTCTTTCACACCATTGATCTTAAACATCTCAATATATGAGCGTTCAATCAAGTCCCCATAAGAAAGCACTTTACAGGTATCACCCTTTATAGAATTGGCATGGCTTATAAAGAGGGCATTGGTATGAAAGTAAAACCCAAAAAGGCTATTAAGTTTCTTGAAAAGGCGGTGGAGTTTGGAAATGAGGAAGCAATGAAGCCTTTCAGAGTCTTTGCGCTCAAGGCACTAGCTGTAGTGAGCAACACAAAAGTGAAATTGAAAAAATCATTTTATTTTAAGGAGAGTCAAAAATGTTAAAAAGTGTTTTGCGTGTAGCGTTGGTAGGCGCGCTTTGTTTAGGTGGTGTACAGGCTAAAGGAGAGGGTGATCAGTATTTTTCAATGGGTAAAAAAGCTTTTGAACATAAAGATTACTATAAAGCTTTAGAGTATCTTCAAAAGGCTGCAGACATGGGAAATGTTGCGGCTTATTCCATGTTGGGAGGCATGTATTTTAATGGAGAGGGTGTGGGAAAAGATTATCAAAAAGCTCTGGAATACAGTCAAAAGGCTGCAAAAGCAGGCGTTGCTGAGGCTTATTTCAACTTGGGGGTGATGTATTATCAAGGGAAGGTGTAGTAATAGACTACCAGAAGGCTTTAGCATACTATAAAAAAGCAGCAGACATGGGAAATGCTGAGGCTTGTTACGATTTGGGGGTCATGTATGAGAAGGGAGAGGGTGTGGCAAAAGATCTGCAGAAGTCTGAGGAGTATTTCAAAAAGGCCTGTGAGCTAGGATATAAGAATGCGTGTGAATAATCTTTTATTTGTAGCGCCTTCTTTCAGGTGGAATTTGGAAATGAGGAAGCAATGAAGCTTTTAGAGTCTTTGCGCTCAAGACGCTAGCTGTAGTGAGCAACACAAAGGTAGGATTGAAAAAATCATTTCTTATTTTTGTGATACTCTACCCAGTGGTAACACACTCCCCAAAATCCTTTTAACAACCGCCAAGTTGGTATAAATTGGATAAATTAGCCCACAATCCTACCTAGCAACACTCCCTCTTTATAAGTGTGGCAAAGGACTTTATAATATCCCGGTGGGATTTTATCAAGTAAACTTTCATTAATTAAAATCTCCCCATCAATTTCTAAACCCCAGCGCCGATCCCTTGCTTTTAAAAACAGCCCATCTTCACTTAACCCCTCTACAATCACCTCTAAAGTCTGCCCCACAAGCCCTTGCATGGAGTTTTGTATTTGTTGCTCAATAAGGGGGTTAATTTGATCTAAGCGGGCACTAATATCCTCTTGGCTTAACTGGGGCCATTTATAAGCCGCTGTGTTTTCCTCAGCACTGAATGCAAAAAGATTAATGCGATCAAAACTAAAGCTTTGTAAAAAGTCTTGTAATTCCTCAATATCGCTACTATTTTCATGTGGGTGTCCTAGTAGTAGCGTGGTGCGTAAAATATCAGGGTTACTACAGATATCTCCATGTCTCATGTAATCTCCTTAAAGCTTATTAGAATTGCGCCGCATGGTTTTTAACATACGATCTGAAATGTGTTGGATAGGCATGTCAAAGTAATTAGCCTCTTTAAAAGAGTGGTTAAAAATCTCTTGCATATGGGGGTAATGAGGTTTATTTTAAGAGTCTCAAAAGGCTATTTAGCTACAATGCGAGGTTTTTGTTAAATTCCATAAGGGGGTCTGCTTGCTTAGGTTGCCTGCTTTTAATTCTCTCAAACTCTCTCAAAAATACTCCCTCTAGTCTAGTTTGTAGATTTTTTCGCCTCCCTTTTGCTCCATGCTCTTGTAGGGTTGTTTTAAAGTCTAACCTTTGTTGGTTACTGGTGTTTTCATTGTTAGGGTCTATGCCTTTGAGGCTTTAGAGCCAGTTAATCCTTCATTACAACAAGGACTAGTCAGACAGGCAAATCCGGGAATTTCTGAAAAATGCATAAACGGGCAACGGCTCTTTAATACTTTTCCTTCCATTCTAACACTCATGGCAGCCTCAGTTGGTTGTGCGCCACCAGATAACATCAAATTAAACCCCTATGTGCAAGAGGGGCTAATAGAACAAAGCCATCAACAAGATAAAAAAGCCTACCAATCTTTTCTAACCGCAAGTAAAGAGGGGGATTTATTTGGCACAGCGCTTTTAGGCACTTTATACTTAGATGGCAAGGGAGTACCAAAAAACATTGCAAGAGCAGAGACTTATTTTAACGAGGTGTTAAAAAGTCATGAGGCAAAAAAGGCGATGAAAGACTATGTAGAGTTTGTAAGTCTAGGTGGCACAGCGGGCACACATAGTAAGTATGGCTCAGTGATTTTAGCCACAATTACAGCGCGCTTAGGGCTTGCTCAAATCTATGCGTCTACAAATCCAAAAAAGGCGTTTAAAATATACAAATCTACTCTTGCATCTATGCAGTCTCATGCTCTTGTACTTTATTTGCTTTTATTTGTGTCACTCCCCTTTGCTGGAGTCCTCTATGTCATTTTTAGTCCTCTCGTCCGCCGTACTGGCTTGCGCTTAAAATCTCTTCATGCCAATCAATTCGATCCCTATATAAGGGAGCTAATTGGCTTTGCTCTCTACAAGATAGGCATGGCCTATAAAGAGGGTCGTGGCGTGAAAGTCAAGCTTAAAAAGGCCACTGAGTTTCTTAAAAAAGCGGTGGATTTTGGGAATGACAAGGCTATAGAGGCTTTGCGAAGTTTGCAATAAAGGAAAGACATGAAAAATTATTGGTTAAAAAGATGGGCAGCGTACTTTGTTTTAATTTTGCTTGTAGGGATATCTTTAAGAGCAGGGGATGTTAGCACATTCATAGCAACAGAGAAGGCTAGCGCTCTTGTACAAGAAGGAATGGCAGATCAGAGTCAAGGGCGGTATAAACAAGCCTACCAAGCCTACAAAGCAGCCCATGATAAAAAAGAGGACTTAGGCGCAGCGCTTTTAGCAACTTTACTATACCAAGGACTTGGGGTAAAGGCCGATCCTTTTGAGGCAAAAACTTTATTTGAGTCGGTTTTGCGTAACGGAAAGGATTATACGACCATACTTGTAGCGCATTTAGGGCTTGCTGGTATGATCTCAAAGGGCATAGGCATGAACAAAGACCCTAAAAAAGCACTGAAAATGTATCGGGCAATCCTGCTTAAAGATATCCACGCATCAGCCAGTGGGACAGTTCTAGCAGGAACTGCCCATGCTACTCAAGACGACCCTATATGGGGAACGGGAATATTGTTAGGAATGGGTTTGCTCAGCCTGCCCTTCTTTCACACCATTGATCTTAAACATCTCAATGTACGAGCGTTCAATCAAGTCCCCATAAGAAAGCACTTTACAGGTATCACCCTTTATAGAATTGGCATGGCTTATAAAGAGGGCATTGGTACGAAAGTAAAACCCAAAAAGGCTATTAAGTTTCTTGAAAAGGCGGTGGAGTTTGGAAATGAGGAAGCAATGAAGCCTTTCAGAGTCTTTGCGCTCAAGGCACTAGCTGTAGTGAGCAACACAAAAGTGAAATTGAAAAAATCATTTTATTTTAAGGAGAGTCAAAAATGTTAAAAAGTGTTTTGCGTGTAGCGTTGGTAGGCGCGCTTTGTTTAGGTGGTGTACAGGCTAAAGGAGAGGGTGATCAGTATTTTTCAATGGGTAAAAAAGCTTTTGAACATAAAGATTACTATAAAGCTTTAGAGTATCTTCAAAAGGCTGCAGACATGGGAAATGTTGCGGCTTATTCCATGTTGGGAGGCATGTATTTTAATGGAGAGGGTGTGGGAAAAGATTATCAAAAAGCTCTGGAATACAGTCAAAAGGCTGCAAAAGCAGGCGTTGCTGAGGCTTATTTCAACTTGGGGGTGATGTATTATCAAGGGAAGGTGTAGTAATAGACTACCAGAAGGCTTTAGCATACTATAAAAAAGCAGCAGACATGGGAAATGCTGAGGCTTGTTACGATTTGGGGGTCATGTATGAGAAGGGAGAGGGTGTGGCAAAAGATCTGCAGAAGTCTGAGGAGTATTTCAAAAAGGCCTGTGAGCTAGGATATAAGAATGCGTGTGAATAATCTTTTATTTGTAGCGCCTTCTTTCAGGTGGAATTTGGAAATGAGGAAGCAATGAAGCTTTTAGAGTCTTTGCGCTCAAGACGCTAGCTGTAGTGAGCAACACAAAGGTAGGATTGAAAAAATCATTTCTTATTTTTGTGATACTCTACCCAGTGGTAACACACTCCCCAAAATCCTTTTAACAACCGCCAAGTTGGTATAAATTGGATAAATTAGCCCACAATCCTACCTAGCAACACTCCCTCTTTATAAGTGTGGCAAAGGACTTTATAATATCCCGGTGGGATTTTATCAAGTAAACTTTCATTAATTAAAATCTCCCCATCAATTTCTAAACCCCAGCGCCGATCCCTTGCTTTTAAAAACAGCCCATCTTCACTTAACCCCTCTACAATCACCTCTAAAGTCTGCCCCACAAGCCCTTGCATGGAGTTTTGTACTTGTTGCTCAATAAGGGGGTTAATTTGATCTAAGCGGGCACTAATATCCTCTTGGCTTAACTGGGGCCATTTATAAGCCGCTGTGTTTTCCTCAGCACTGAATGCAAAAAGATTAATGCGATCAAAACTAAAGCTTTGTAAAAAGTCTTGTAATTCCTCAATATCGCTACTATTTTCATGTGGGTGTCCTAGTAGTAGCGTGGTGCGTAAAAAGCGATTGGGGATAGCGTGCATGGCTTCTAACAGTTTGAGGTGATTAGCCTTATTAGAATTGCGCCGCATGGTTTTTAACATACGATCTGAAATGTGTTGGATAGGCATGTCAAAGTAATTAGCAAAGATAGGCGAGTTAGCAATACTCTCTATCAGCTCTAAAGTGGTGGAAGTAGGATAGAGATAAAAAATGCGCGCGCTTTTAATCATTTGCTGCGTGTCAATGGCTTTAATGAGTTTGATTAACCCGTCTTTAACATTTTGATCTAATAGATAAGAGCTAGAATCTTGGGCAATAAAGCTAATATCGCTAAACCCCTGTTTGGCTAAAATTTCTACTTCTTTTAAAATGCGCTCAATGCTCTTGCTTTGTAAACGCCCCTTAAAGCTAGGGATAGCACAAAAACTACAATTTTGATTACACCCCTCAGAGAGTTTAACATAAGCATGGACTTTTGAACCGGTGATTGTGCGTTTTTGCTCTCCAGCTAAAAAAACCCGCTTAGAAAATTGGCTTTGTTTGCTAGTTAAAAGCGCATCGATTCGATCATAATCGCCTACACCGGTAAAAATATCAATTTCGGGTAATTCTGCTGCTAATTGCTTTTTATAGCGCTCACTCAAACACCCACTAGCAACCACTAACGCCCCCTCTTTGCGTCCATTAATAGCCTCTAATAAAACGCGTACACTTTCCTCTTTAGCCGCTTGGATAAACCCGCAAGTATTAATGATGATCACATCAGCTAAGTTAATCTCTTGGGTGAGATCATAATTAGCTAGCCTACCTAACATCACCTCGCTATCAACCAAATTTTTAGAACAGCCCAGAGAAACTAAATACAGCTTAGGCACTAACCCTCCTGTGTGTCTACTTCCCAAAAGAAATCAATCCATGAAGTGGCTTCTTTAAGGATATAATCTGCTTTAAAAGACGCGCTTTTATGGGCAAAGAGTACCGCGCTTTTAAAATGCACCTGTGGGTACTGGCGCGTTAAAACTTCTAGTACGCCAATAAAGCTCTTCCCGCTATCTACAATTTCATCAACGATTAAAACTTCTTTATGTTGTGGTTTAATAAGCGGAATGTTTTCAATCTCTAAATTGCTTTGAGTGCGATCTAACCCATAAGAACTCGCATTAATGGCATAAATAGCCTTAATATCCCAATAAATCCCTAGAAAATGGGCTAAAGTCATGCCACCGCGTAAAATTGAAATGAGCGCTTGGGGTTTAAAATCTTGCTCTATTAATTTAGCTAAACTCACCACATCTTGTTTAAAATCCGGGTACGCATAATATAAACGCATGGCTTTCCTTAGTAGTACTCTTGCATGAACGCTTTAATCGCCACACCCTCAAAACTCTTATGCAATTTTAAATCCACTAAAGTTTGCTCTAAAGCATTTAGCACCCAAGCAATCTGATAGATCTCTATTAATCCCATATGATTAATGCGCAAAAGACAAGTTTTAAGGTGATCTTGTCCTCCGGCAACCTGCACACCATAGCAATTTAATAAATGTTTTTTAATTTTAGAAGCCTCGCGCTCGTAAATAGTTGCCATGCTTAAGGCGGGCACTTTAGGATAGATTTGTAAATGCAAGGCTTCTAAGGCTTTTTGAGTGGCTAGAGCGCGCTTTTTAGTGGCGTTATAAAGGGCGCTCAATCCGCCTAGTTGTTCTACGCATTTAAAATAAGTTTGTAAGGCTAGGATATGAGAAATGCCGGCTGTAAAAGCGGTGGTGTTTTTTTGCTGGTTTTTCAATTCTAAAGACAAATTAAAATAATAATCGCGATCTTCTAGTTTAGAGATTGCAAGCGCGCTAAGCCCTAGAATGCTCAGCCCAACAGGGCACATGAAAGCCTTTTGGCTACCCCCAATTAAAACATCAACACAACTCACATCTAAGGCTTCTACCCCTAAAGCTGTAATGGCATCTACAATGATCAAAATTTCAGGGTTATGGGCTTTGATTACTCTACAAATACCCTCAAAATCTAGCCTTAACCCCCCTGAGGAGTCACATACCTGCAAAGCAACAGCTTTAAGATCAGAATTTTTATTAAGCACTTCTTGTACCTGTTTAGGGCTAATGGGTTCATTCCATGCATTTTTAATTTCTATGGCATTTAGGCTATGGGCTTTAGCAATTTGGGTAAAACGCGTACCAAATTTACCATTATTTAGTACCAATAAAGCGGGCTGGTTACTGGGTTTGACAAACTGCACTAAGGCTGCTTGCATGCCACCTGTACCACTACTCACTAAAGTGAGCACTTCAGGCAAACCAATCATTTCTTTTAAATGCGCCCTAACCTGTGCGAAAATAGCTTCAAATTCGGCTGTGCGGTGGTGGATAATGGGTTGGCTTAAAGTGGTGGCAATGCTGGGGTGAATAAGAGTTGGTCCGGGGGTGAAGAGTAGGGGTTGCATTTATCCTCTTTAAGATTTTAGTGTGAGTATAACACAGCTTATTAGTTTTAATGTATAATGCTTAGATGTGCATGCGTGTATGGCTTGCTTTAGTGCTGTGTGGGTTTTTAAATTTGCTTTCTTGTATTCCCTCTTCTTTACAGGCTATTCAAGAGAGTGTACAGCAAATGGCAATCCACTATGTGATTGTGCTAAAAGATATTGTTGCGCTTAATGAGCAACTTGATAGGGCTGTTATGACCCTGCGCGCTAGAGGAGGAGATCAGATAGAGGCTAGCCATGCCGCGCTTTTACTTAGGGAGAGCATTACCCTTTATCAAGTTTTACAAGATTATTACACCAAAGACGCCACCACTTTTGACTACATGGAAGGGATTTTACAAGCCTATATTTCTATTAAAGAGGATGCTTCTAAAAGCATGCAACTAGTTTCTCTCATACCCTCACTAGATCACTTATTAGATCAAATCACCAACCAGTTACAGGTAATGGCCACACTAGAACATAAGATTTCAAGGTTAATGGAGCGGTGATCTTAGTAGGAAAATCCTAAAACGGGGGTATTTTCTGTACTCATGCCTGTCCTTTAAAATCTAGTAGGTGGTTTAAATAATAGTTAAATTGTTTTTTACGCGCCTTAATCTCAGCTGGAATTCCTTGCTCTAGATCAGAGATGAGGGCTTGGAGTTGATCTAAAATATGCACTATTTTTTCTTGAATGGGAAGGATAAAAAATTACAAGCACCTCAAAGAGCCCTTACGGGGTTTTTAAAAGTTCCTAACGGGTGTATCCTTTAAAAAACTTGAAAAGAGTGCAGATAAACACGCGGCTAAAGCTTACTTTGAGAGTGAGAGGGGCAGAGAGTTAAGCGACCATGAGGTGATCAATGCAATATGGACTTTTTTAAAGGATTTCTTAGAACAACAGCCCTAACCCCCCGTTAAAGCGCTCAAAGGGTCTAATACACGGATGATTTTTTCTTGAATGGGTAAAGGGGGGAGGGGGATAGGGAAATTTGCACATCTCTTAATCCAATGGCGTTCATGTTGGGTTGGGTTAAAACGAATACATTGCATAGCGTAAAAAACAAACTTGAAATTAATCTGAACAGGTTTTTTCAGTGTTAAAATTTTTATGGCTGAGGATTTTACCTTAAATGCAAAATCAACCCAATGAAAAGAGGTAGTGAAGTCATCAAAAATAATACATGGTCGTTCTGGTGTTGCCAGATAAACCCCTTGTGTTTCATTGGTATAGCCTAGTATAAAAGTTTGCCCCGCTGTTAAAACTGGGGTTTTATGAGCATTGTCGTAATTTGTAGAGTTAACAATGTATTTTGTAGGTTGTTCATAGTCTAACACCTCCCCCAATCTCACCCACTCCACCCTAAAACTCTCTTTGAGTAGAGGGTGTTTAATAAGGCTTGAAAAGGGATTAAACGCCTCTTGAAGTACTGGGTCTTGTTAATCCCTGTGCGTTTATAAATCCAATCATCGCTGGTATCTAAGAAACTCTCAAAAACATGATTGGGGATTCATTTTTAATTAAGCAAAGTACGCCCAGTTTGCGCGCCTCTGGCATAAAATCTTTAAGCGTAAAAGTAATTATTTTGGCTTAAACTAAACCAACTCTTTTTTGCGTACTTCTTTAATGCGCGCTGCCTTGCCTTTTCTGTGGCGCAAATAGTAAAGTTTAGCCCGGCGTACACGCCCTACCCGTAAAACTTCAATACTCACCAAACTTGCCGCATATAAGGGAAAAATCCTCTCTACGCCCACACCATTCGCGCCAATTTTACGGACACAAAAGGTTTTACCCACTCCAGAGCCGCGCAAACTAATGCACACTCCCTCAAAATTCTGGGTACGCATTTTATCGCCTTCTTGGATACGAATCCCTAATTTTAGCGTGTCTCCTGCTTTAAACCTGGGGGGTTCTACTTTAATCTGCGCATCTTCAAAGGATTTTAGATAGCGGTTTTTCATGGGGTTAACCTTTCTTGTGTTGTTGAGAGAAACATTGCAAAGACTTATCTAAGTGGTAGAGAGACGGATAATAATATTGAGTCCGCTTGATAGATAAATCACGCATAACCGACGCTATTTTAGCATGGTTTCCCTTTGAATACTCTGAAATCGTGGGTAACTGCGTACAACTGGGGGCATTGGTGGGTAATTTATAGGTGTTAGCAAAGTTGGGGGCTTCTAATAGATTATTTTCAAAACTTTCTTTTTCTAAAGAAGCGCTATTACCTAAAGTCCCCTCTAGTAGCCGGGCTACACTATCACAGATACAAAGGGCAGCTAATTCCCCCCCAGTGAGTACAAAATCGCCCACACTGAGCACCTCATCGGCATGTCTTTCAACCAAGCGCTCATCAAATCCATCATAACGCCCACACACTAGCACCAAATGCGCATAATTAGCTAATCTTTTAGCATCTTGTTGGTTATAAGGTTTGCCCACAGGGCTTAAAAAGATCACATGCCCACTATCTACACTCTTAAGGGCATTTTCAACCATGTAAGGGTCTAAAATCTGCCCCGCACCCCCGCTCACTAAAGGAAAATCAGCGCGCTTAAATTTATGAGGAGAAAAAGAGCGCATATTGATAATCTCTAGGCTAAAAATGGCGCGCTCCAAAGCCCGTTTTAAAATAGAATCCTCAAAATAAAAAGAAAGCAATTTGGGAAAAAGGGTGAGTAAACTAAAATGCATTAGCTTTCTTCTAAAAGCCCTTTGCTATCTTGTGTATAAATGCGCTGTGTGGATAAATCTACTCGCAAAATATAGCGCGCAATATAAGGAATTAAAAAACTCTTATTAGAACTTTGTACGCGTAAATAAGCCATAGAGGCTAGATCATCTACACTAACCACCCGCCCTAAAATAGTGCCCTCTTCTTCAATCTCTAATCCAATTAGTTGGGAGTATAAAAACTCCCCTTCTGCTAAATGGCAATACTTTAGGGTTTCTTTTTCACTCATAGCTAAAGTATAACCCGTTAAAGTTTTGGCAAGCTCTGGAGTTTCTAGCCCTTCAAAAAAGATCAGTGAGGGTTTAGCGATATATTGCTTAATGCTAAGAGAACGAGGTGAGCCAATGTGATAGGCATAAACCTGCGCGCCTTTTTGTAAACACTCCAAACAATTCCCTTTTAAAAAAAGTTTAAGACCACCCAAAAGCCCCACACAGCGCCCAATCACACCCACTACTAATAAATCCTCTATTCTCATGATATATAAGGGTTTTCAGAAGCTAGAACAATGATCTTATAGCTTAGCCCGTCTTTTACCTTCACCCCTGAGATAAAAGTTCTAAGAGCACTAACCATTTTTCCATCTTTGCCAATCACGCGTCCCATGTCCATAGGATTGGTGTAGATTAAAATTTCTTTGATTTGTCCTTGCAACCTAGATTGTACTTGTAAAACCTGAGGGTAGGCGACGATCTTTTTACAATACGCCTCTACAAATTTTTCAACACAAAACCCCTCTTTTTCCTCCCCGCTGGGGTTTTGCTCACTAAAGTGCTCCATTTGCTAAATAGCCTAATTTATCCTTTAGAGAGTTTCTCTACTCGCTCACTCATTTTAGCCCCTACACCTTTCCAATAATCTAATCTTTCATGATTGATTTGTACCACTTTGGGATTACTCAAAGGGTTATAATACCCAATAGATTCAATCCAACCCCCATCGCGGCGCTTTCTAGAATCTGTTACAACAACCCGATAAAAAGGTTTTTTCCTCCGCCCAATCCGTGTAAGCCTAACAACCGTCATGTTTATCCTTTATCAGTTTCTGCGAAACTTTTATTGTAGTACTTTTTTCTAAAAACAAGCTTCAGCCCTAGCCACCAAAATACACCAAAGCAGAACCCCAAGTTAATCCACCCCCAAAGGCATCTAATAACATTAAATCGCCCTTTTTAAGTTTGCCCTGCTCGTAAATTTCATTCATAGCCATAGGAATACTGGCCGCTGAGGTGTTGCCATACTTTTGCACGGTTAAAATCACCTGTTCCTCCTTGAAAGCTAATTGGTTTTGCACAGCCTGAATAATGCGTAAATTAGCCTGATGGGGGATAAAGTAGGTAATATCTTGTGGCTGCAAATGATTAGCCTTTAAAATATCCTCCACATCTTTAAGCAAAGTTTTAATCGCCATTTTAAAAACCCCATTGCCATTCATGTGCAGGGTTTGGCTTTGTTCTTGGCTGGTGATAAAAGTGCTTGGCTTAAGCGATCTAGGGGTATAAAGATAATCTGCATAGCGCCCATCTGCAGCAATTTTGACATCTAAAATACGCTCTTGTGGATCTTCTGTAGCAGAAATCACACACGCCCCCGCTCCATCTCCAAAGAGTACGCAGGTACTGCGATCTGTAAAATCTAGTACGCTGCTACACTTCTCTGCCCCTACGATTAAAACATGGCAATACATGCCGCTTTCTACAAAGGCTTTAGCTGTGGCTAAAAGATAGATAAACCCGCTACAAGCAGCGATAATATCCATGCTAGGGGTGTTCTCTAGCCCTAATTTAGCGCTTAAACTACAGGCTGTAGAAGGCATTGCCACATGATCAGGGCTAAGAGTGCCTACCAAAACTAGATCAATATCTTTTAGCTCTAAACCGGAACGCTCAATAGCCAGCTGTGCAGCTTTTAAACCTAGATCGCTACTCTTTTGATCAGGTGTGGCAAAATAACGGGTTTTAATCCCTGTGCGTTTATAAATCCAATCATCGCTGGTATCTAAGAAACTCTCAAAAACATGATTGGGGATACATTTTTCTGGCACATAAGCAGCGACAGATCGCAACATCGCATAGGGCATGCTCTTCCTTTCCCTAAAAACTCAAGCGGAAGGGTCTTGTGTCGTAGAACCCTCATTTTTTTTATGATCAAATGCCAGCGCTATTTTTTCAGCTACGCCACTCTCTTTAGCTTTAATTGCCTGATAAATCGCGCATTCAACAGCCCTAGCATTGCTTTTACCATGGCTAATGATCACGACTTTATTCACACCCAAAAGAGGCGCGCCCCCGTATTCGGCATAATCGGTTTTTTGTTTGAGTAGGCTAAAGGCATCTTTTAATAAAAACGCCCCCATTTTAGCGCCAAAACTTCCCTTAATGGTGTTTTTAAAAATACCAGCAATGGCACTAGCAACGCCCTCTGTAGTCTTTAATAACACATTACCCACAAAACCATCACACACCACAACATCTACACTATTAACAAAAATATCACTGCCCTCAACATTGCCCTTAAAAATAGGCGGGCTATCTTTATCCACACAAAAAAGAGGGTATTCTTTAATCAGTTTAAAGGCTTCTTTAGTGATGAGATTGCCCTTACTATCTTCCTCTCCATTAGATAAAAGCCCTACTGTGGGGTTTTCATAACCAAGTACATTCTTGGCGTACTCATAGCCCAAGATTGCAAAATCTAAAAGATATTCTGCCTTACAATCCGTGTTAGCCCCCACATCTAGGCATAAACTAGGACGCTGACCAACTGAGGGCATTAAAGTACAAAGTGCCGGACGGCTCACGCCCTTAATGCGCCCTAGTCTAAGCGTGGCTAGCCCCATAGTAGCCCCACTATGCCCGGCAGAAACTAACGCATCAGCTCCGTTATTCTTTAAAATTTCCATGCCCACAAAGATAGAAGACTCTTTGCGCTTGAGTGCATCGGTGGCTTGCTCGTCCATGCGGATATAATCCGTGCAGTCAATGATTTCTACCTTAGAAACTAAATCCTTAGAGATGAAAGCCTTAGCCTTTTTAGCATCTCCAACTAGCACCGGTTTAAAGACTTGGGTACTTAGTGCCTTAGAAACCCCCTCAATAATGGGCAAAACTCCCAGGTCTGCTCCCATCATATCAACGACAATTTTCATCGCGACTTATTTATAATTGCCCGTAAACTGGTTGAGAAAATGGGGTAGTTTCCAGCTCCCATCCTCACCTTTAACAGGCATTGCTAACTTTGCGGTGTAATGGGTGCGTCTTTTTTTTGCTCTAGTTCTGCTCACGCGTCTATCAGGAACGGCCATGTTTATCCTTTGTTTTAATCTAAGTAATGGTAATCAGCTTGGATGGACTGCACTTCTGAGTACAACACATCGGCTATATCAATCATGCCATCAAAACTCTCAATGACATCTAGGGCATCTATGCCCGCTTCATTCCCCTCTTTAGGATCAAAGATCCCATCACAGATAAAGACTTTCAAATCTTGTAAAATCTCCTTAAAGAAAGGTTTAGCACTTCTGGCACACTCCACTTGTATTCTCCCTTGCAAATGCCCCTCTAGCAAAAAAAGATTGGAACTAATTCTTTTAACCCCACCTTCTAAGCGTATTCCCTCATGTTCGTAGGCAATAGGGCTAGAAGAATAACCTATTTTTTGCATTTTCAGACGCATTAAATCTTACTTGCCAAAGAAAAAAGCAATCTCTCTTTGGGCATTTTCAACACTATCGCTTCCATGCACCACATTAGCATCAATATTTTCGGCAAAATCAGCCCTAATTGTGCCGGGCTTAGCAGCCCTTGGATCAGTTGCACCCATTAATTCGCGGTTTTTCTCTACAGCATTAGGCCCTTCTAACACCATGACCACCACCTCGCCACTGGTCATAAAAGCGATTAAATCATTAAAAAAAGGCCTCTCTTGGTGGATTGCATAAAAATCTTCAGCCTGTTCTTTACTCAGGCGTAGGCGTTTGATTTTTACCACCTCCAAGCCCGCCTCTTCAAAACGGGTAATGATTTTCCCAATGATACGCTTCTTCACGCCATCGGGCTTAATAATTGAAAGAGTGTCCACACGCGTCCTTGCTTAAGAATTCTAAAATTGCGTATTCTAGCAAACTAAGTGAATTTTTTAGCTTAAAACCTTTAACCAAGATATGCAAAACTATAGTACAATGCTTGCCATGAATAGCATAGACCCTAATCTTACCCGTGCCCGTGCGCTTTATTACCGCTTGTGGCATTATATGGTGATTTTTATAGAAACAGAAGAAAGCTTTGAGGAATTAAAAGCTCTTGTAGATTATTTAAAAAACTTCCCCTTTGATACGCAAACACAACAGGCGTGGCAAGACTGGCATGCTTTTTTAGAAAGAGGTTTTGAAGCTTTTTTAGCCGAACAAAATGCTGTGTTATTTGCCCCCGATTCTTCTTTTGTGCCTATGAGTGCGTCTTATTATTTAGAGGGTCAGGATAATGGTAAAAAGCGCCTTGAGGCTATCGCCATTTTAAAGCAATCCGGTTTGCACTTAGAAAGCCACACCCTCCCTTATGCGGTCAGTGAAGACGATCTAGGCTTTTTAACTTTGATGATGAATGCCTTTTTGCAACAAATCCTAGAAGGGCAAGATTTATGGGAGTTACACGCGCAGCTTTTTAAGGATTTTTTCCATCTCTTTGGCGATGCCTTCATAGAGGCTATTGCCAGCCATAAAAAAAGTATTTGTTATCAAAATTGCGCTATAATACTAAGCGCATTCATCAAACATGAGAGGTTGTTTTTTAACCTTATTTCACATTAGGAGTTGGCCATGCAAGAGAAAAGACGCCAAGCCTTAAAAACTCTAGGGGCCTTAGGAGCAGGCGTTTTAGCAGGAGAAAGTTTAAAGGCCACGATGCCACAGCGCGTACTTTTTAATACCGAGCCAGATAGCAATGGGGTCGTGGTGGGTAAGAGTGTTAAAAGAGAAATTCTCTACCATAAAACCCCCGCTTGGGATATTTTCTATAAAGCTGTGTGGTGATTTCTCAAGAAAGGATAAATATGGGAAATTTGAGCCGTCGTTCGTTTTTGAAAATGGGCGCTATTGGGGCTGGTGCTGGGGCGAGCCTAGCTTTTGCTAACACAAAGACAACTAAACAAGAGCCAGTTATTGATCCTAATGAGGGAGTCAAACGGGTTAAAACCATTTGTAGCATTTGTTCGGCTGGTTGTGGGATCATTGCAGAGGTCAAAGACGGGGTGTGGATTCGCCAAGATGTGGCCCAAGATCACCCCATTAGCGCAGGAAGCCACTGCTGTAAGGGCGTGGATCAAATAGACTTAGTTAAATCTAAAATGCGCCTTAAATACCCGCTTAAAAGAGAGGGGGGGCAGTGGAAACGCATCAGCTATGAACAAGCCATTGATGAGGTAAGCGCTAAGATGATTGCTATGCGCGCTAAATACGGGCCAGATAGCATGATGTTTTTAGGCAGTGCGAAAATGAATTCGCAGCAAGCCTACTACTGGCGCAAATTTGCAGCCTTTTATGGCACGAACAATATTGACCATGTAGCTAGGATTTGACACAGCACCACAGTCGCCGGTGTGGCGAATACATGGGGGTATGGTGCGATGACAAATCACTTTGGAGACATTGTCGGGCATTCTAAAGCTATTTTGATGATTGGCCTTAATACGGCGGTGAGTAACCCCATTGGCTTTAAGCACTTTTTACAGGCAAAGGATCGCAATAACGCTAAACTTATCGTAATTGATCCGGTTTTTACAAAAAGTGCGGCTAAGGCAGATATTTATGTGCGTATCCGCTCAGGCACTGATATTGCCTTTGTTTATGGCATGTTGCATTTGATCTTTAAGCATGGCTGGGAGGATAAAGAAGTCATCAAAAACCAAACTTATGGGATTGATGCGATTAAACAAGAGGCCTTGAAATACACACCAGAAGTGGTGGAGGATATTACGGGTGTACCTAGAGATTTGCTTATCCAGACTACCCGCGTATTTGCGCAGGCTAAGCCAGCTACTCTAGCTTGGGCTCTAGGTATCACCCAGCACACTGTTGGCAGTTCTAATACCCGTATTTTGTCTATCTTGCAGCTTGTTTTGGGTAATATGGGCAAAAAAGGCGGTGGCTGTAATATTGTGCGCGGGCATGACAATGTACAGGGCTCTACGGATATGTGTTGTGTAGCAGATAATCTACCCGGCTATTATGGTTTGAGTGAGGAAAGCTGGAAATATTATGCCAAATGCTGGGGTGTGGATTTTTCGTATTTACAAAAACGCTTCCATGCGCCTGAGTGGATGCATAAAAAGGGTTATAGTTTGTCTTTGTGGTATGAGGGCGTGCTACAAGAGAGTAAAACCCACTCTAACGCCCCAATTAAGGGCTTGTGGGTGCAAGGCAACGGGGTTTCCTCTCTAGCGCACAATACAAAAATGGCTAAGGCTATTGAAAAGCTTGATTTAATGGTCATTGCTGAACCTTTCTTAAACGAAGCGGCCATTTTAACCGAGCGCCCTGATGGGGTTTATGTTTTGCCAGTGGCTACCCAGTTTGAATGTGAGGGCATCGTGGTAGCCACCAACAGAGGCGCGCAGTGGCGTAGCCAAGTGGTTAAGCCTATCTATGAAACCAAGCAAGATCACGAATTAATGTTTGAAATGGCTAAAAAATTTGGTTTCTATGATGAGTACACCAAAGCCCTTTTATGCGATTTTGATAAAGACGGCAAGCTTGTACAAGTGCGTAAAAGCTTTAGCTGGCCTGAAGATGCCACAAGAGAGCTTGCGCGCACGGTTAAGGTGATTGGATTAGGGGGCTGGACACCAGAGCGCTTAAAAGCCCAACAAGAAAACTGGCACATGTTTGATTATGAAACTTTAGAGGGCTATGGCCCTATGAAAGGGCAATATTATGGCTTGCCATGGCCAGCATGGACGCCACAACACCCCGGTACGCCTATTTTGTATGACACCAGTGTACCCACCAAAGAGGGGGGCATGGGCTTTAGGGCGCGCTTTGGCGAGGAGCGCAATGGGCAAAGTTTGCTTGCGGATAAAAGTGTAACGGTTAAGGGATCGGCTATACAGGGAGGCTATCCAGAGATCACCAAAGCCAATATTGAAAAGGTACTTGGCATTAAGCTCACCCCGCATGAAAGAGAAATTATGGGGGATAACTGGAAAGTGGATACTAGCGGACTTATCCAGAAAAAATGCGATGAAAAGGGCGTGTGTGTCTATGGCAATGCTAGAGCGCGGGCAATTGTGTGGAGTTTTATTGATCAAATTCCTTTGCACAGAGAGCCTTTGCACTCCCCACGCCCTGATCTGGTGAAAAAATACCCCGCTATCAAGGATCAAATCAATAACTTTAGGGTAGATGTGCGCTATGCAAGCGAGCAAAGCCGGCAGGATTGGGCTAAGGAATTTCCAATTGTAATAGCCTCTATGCGTCTTGTGAATTTAAGCGGAGCAGGAATGTTAGAGAGAACAAGCAAGTATCTTTCTCATATCACTCCGGAAATGTTTTGCCATATCCACCCCGATCTAGCGCTTAGCCACGGGATTAAAGATGGGGAGATGATGTGGGTGCATTCACCGGAGGGCACAAAAATTAAGGTTAAGGCTATTTTTAGCCACGCGGTTACTCCCGATCGCATTTGCATGCCCTATAGTTTTGCAGGAATCTTACAAGGAGTGGATTTGAGTCATCGCTACCCAGAGAACACTAAACCCTACACCACAGGTGAGAGTTCTAACACGATCACTAACTATGGCTTTGATCCAGTAACCCAAATTCCTGAATTTAATGCCGGCCTCTGCCGCATTGAGAAGGCTTAAAGGAGAGTACATGACTAATTTAGCACCTGCCAAGCAAATCCCCAATGCTAACCGTATGAAATTTTATTGCGATGATAACCGCTGTATTAGTTGCTTTGCTTGTTCGGTGGCCTGTTCGCACTCCAACGAATTAGCAGTAGGGCTTAATAGGCGCAAGGTTGTTACGCTTTATGAGGGGGTAGAGGGCAAGGAAAAATCCATCTCCATTGCCTGCCAACACTGCACAGACGCGCCCTGTGCGCAGGTGTGCCCGGTGGATTGTTTTTATATCCGTGAGGATGGCATTGTACTACACAATAAAGAAACCTGTATTGGCTGTGGGTATTGTTTATATGCTTGCCCTTTTGGCGCGCCTCAATTTCCCAGAGACGGGGCTTTTGGTGTGCGTGGGGTGATGGATAAATGCACAATGTGTGCCGGAGGTCCAGCGCCTACGCATTCTAAAAAAGAAATGGAACTTTATGGAGTCAATCGCATTGCTGGCGGCCAAGTACCCATGTGTGCGGCAACTTGTGCGACCAATGCGTTATTAGTAGGGGATGCGCTTAGCATTGCAAACATCTACAGAAAACGCATCATGGCAAAATATGCCAATGCACAGGATTTTAAAACCAAAGCACAGCACCAATTAGAGGGCGCAGAACAGCCCTAAGGAGGGATTTATGAGAAAGTTTATACTCCTTTTTATCACCTCTTTGCAAGCACAAGATCTGCCCCTAGATCAGGAGCGTGTTTTAGGGATTTTACCTTATGGGCAGATGCAGACAAGTAAGCTAGGGCAACTCTGGACTCTCTGGCAGGCGCATTATTTTTTAGGGCTATTTTTAGCGGTAGTGGTGGGGGTTGCTTTCGGGTTTTTGTTGCATTATTTAATCATCGGGCCTAAGATTTTTGCGCACGGGGGTAAAAAAATTCCCTTCTTCACGCGCTTTAACCGCATTATCCACTGGATTGCTGGAGTTTCTTTTACTTTACTCGTACCTACAGGTTTGATCATGATCTTTGGGGTGTATTTTGGGGGCGGAGCATTTGTACGGTTCTGTCGCATCGTGCACAGTGTGGGCTGTATGATCTTTATGGTGGCTGTGTTGCCCATGCTTTTTATGTGGTTTAAGGACATGCTCTTTAGGCTGGCAGATATTAAATGGATGCTCATTGTAGGGGGTTATTTGTCTAAAGAGAAAAAGCCCGTGCCTGCTTATAAATTCAACGCGGGGCAAAAAATATGGTTTTGGATCGCGACTTTAGGCGGGTTTGTGATGATAGTTAGCGGGGCGGTTTTGTACTTTAATACAGATGATTTAGGAAAAGTTGCTGACTTTTTTGGGCTTTATCAAATTTCGCTTTTACGGCTCAGTGCGCTTGTTCATAATTTTCTTGGCTTGGCTATGGTGGGCTTTTTCATCGTGCATTTATACATGTCCTTGTTTGCTATTAAAGGTTCGCTAAACTCCATGCTTGATGGCAACAAAGAAGAAGAAGAGGTCAGAATTTTGCACAGCTTGTATCATAAGGGGGTGTAGGTACAAATTTACATTTTAGGGGGAATGTAGTAGAATAGGCCCTTTTTATAAAGGGATTGTCAATGTATATTTTTCGTGTTTTGCATGAATGCTGGCGAAGGGTTGTGGATACCTTGTGGCATGGTTATTTGAAGCCCGGCATCGAGGAAAAACTTTTTTGTAGCCTGCATGCTCTACTTTTGTTTTATCGTCGCTATAAACCACAAGAAATCCGTCCTAAAACCCTACTTCTTATACGGGTTGATAGACTGGGTGATTATTGTCTTATGAGAAATTTTTTAAAGCCTTTGAGGGAGGGCTATCCAGACTAAGAAATCACTTTTTTATGCCATGCAAATTTCCCAGAATTAGTAGAAGCTTGCGATCGCGCATATGTGGATAAATTGATCTCTGCAAATTTTCTAAAGTACTCTTTGCTACGCCACCCTCTTTATACTCTTAAGGTGTTGTATATGTTGGCACAACAGAGTTATGAAATTGTGATCTCACCTATATATGGCCGCACTCAAGAAAGAGACGATCAAATTGTGTGCTGGATTAATGCCTCCACCAAGATCGGATCACTTGGATCAAGAATTTCAACGGATTGGTATCAAAATACTTCTATACACAGGCTCGATAGGGTTTATACGACTTTTCTAGAGGCTAGACTAGAAAGGCTCTTTGAATTCGATCGTAATAGAGAGTTCTTTAGCCAGCTTCTTAAAAAGCCCCTTACAGATATTAAATACCACCTTGATCTCCCCACTTACCCCAAAATTCCTCTCTCTCTCTCTCTCTCTCTTGTGAACCTTATGGGGTGTTTTTTCTAGGGGCTTTTGAGCCTCAAAGAAAATGGTCTTTTAAATCTTGGGTAGAACTTGCCTTAAAAATCTCACCAGATTTTCAAATTGTACTTTGTGGTTCAAAGGAAGAGATAGATGAGGCACAAGAGATCATGTTAGGTTTCCCTAAGGCTATTAATCTTGTAGGAAAAACCGCCTTTATAGAACTTTTACATGTCCTCTCTAAAGCCTCTTTTATTGTTTCTGTAGAAACAGCAATACCTCACTATGCTGTAGCTTTAGGCTTAGGTCCAATTTTTATAATCCCTAACGCCAATGCTCTCGTCCAGTTTGTCCCCTATCCAGAATATATACAAGCTAATTACCATGTGATCTACCATCCTAAAATGGAAGCCTTATTAGCAACATAGACTAGATCTAAGAATCTACTGCCCTGGATTTTCTGAGAAAGTAGCTGAAAAAATGAAAGCTGTGGATGGGAGGTTGGTTAGGTAGGGTGGTGGCTCTTAAAGCTAGTACTTCTATCCATTATAAACTACACCACAAATAAGTTTTTTAAAAGATAGAGTAAAAAGAGCTAGTTATAACGGATGTAATAAAATATATAAGTTTTTTATAGATGATCTGTATCCAACAAAAACAAGATTTTTATAAATCAAGGAGTTTTAAATCCTTTTATAACCCACTTTTTACACAAAAATAACACTCTCTCCTACCACCGCCCTTCACTCTGCGCCTTAGCCTCGTTTAATTTTTAGGATTTGCTAGGTGTTGTTTTGTTATTTACGCTCACAAGGCTAACCGCGCTAGAATTAAAAAAGTCTTTTAGGAAAAATTTCATGAGCTTACTTTTTGGATTAGCATGCGTTTAAACTTTGACTTGCCTCCAATATAGGGCATATACTGCGTTAGTTTTGCAATTTTAAACCCACACTCTAACACACCATTTAAAATAGGATTGGTTGACACTGCAAAGGGTAAATCGTAGTCGTTAGGGATATAGCTATTATCCACGAGTAAAGTCCCGCTATCATCAAATCTTTTATACACATCAGGAATCTCCTCAAGGGGGACAAACTTTAGTCTAGCAATATTGGATCTATTTTTAATGGAAAAATTAGTAAAAAATGCCCTGCTGCGCGCACTAACTGGCGTTTAGGGTTTAAATACCAATACACGCTATTAAAACCCGGCCTTACCTTATTTTGTGCAAAATAGGGAATGCAAGCGGTGCTGATGGGGAGTGTAACATTGGATAAAATGATAAATTTCTTTTTACTCTTAATGAGAATCTGCCAATATTCTATGGCGCGCGAAAAGGGCGGATTGGTGCACACAATGTCGGCTTCCTGCTCTAAAATCCTTAAAGACTCCTTTTCTTCAAAGCCCCCCGTGTAGCCCGGTGGGGTGCGCTTCATCTCGTGCGCCCCCTCTTTGGTGAAGATATAGCCCCGCGCCCCCGCATTGAATAAATCCTGTTGGCTGCCATAATGCGTACAAATGAGTTTTTTAAGTTTGAGTCTAAAGAAATGCTTTAAAAAATACAGCGCAAACGCGCTAGAGTCGGTGTAATCTCTATTCTCCCCGATCGCATCATCGCAGTTACAAAACACGACTTTATCCTGCCATATTTTTAGAGGGTATTTAGACAATTCTTTTTCTACATCCTCGTATCTAGTATAAAACTCATCGTTTTTGACACGCATGGCCTTGTTTAAAATGTCAGCTCTTGCAAGTCTCCGTTCTTGCAGACTGGGCGTGGTGAGGGGCTTTAGGGCGCGTTGTTGTCTAGGCAATTTGATGCTCACTTGGGCGACAAAATCAGGATGTGCTTTAATAAAACTTAAATAATTTTCAAAGAGTGCGGGGTTATAAAAATAGATTTCTCGCGTTTGCACTTCTCTTAAATGGGCAAAGGCGTTTTTAAGGTCCTGCTCGATTTGGCGCATATTAGCCACTTCACAAGTGAAAAGATAGCTATAAGTGTTCTCTTGTGATTGCCCCGTAACGCTGTTGTATTCTTTAAGCCGCCTTTTTAGGTCATGGGTGATGCCAATTTTACACTTGCTAGGCTCTAGACTGGATTGGACAATGTAGAGGTATTGTTTGGGCATGGGGTTTTCCTAAAAGTTTGCAAAGGGGTATTTTAACACAGGGGGAGTCATTTTTTAAACTTAAGAAACCCCAAGCCCCCACATTAGGGGCGTAACTCTATCTAACTACCACTCCTTGCCCTTATGCTCTTTAAGCCTTAGCCTCGTTTTGCTTTTGAGATTTATACTGGTATTGTGCTTGTGCCATGTGGCTTTGTGCGGCTTCTTTGTCCCCTCTAGCCTCTACTTCCTTGCTTTGGGCGTAGTGGTAGTCGCCTTGTTTTTTATTGTTTTCTGCCCTTTGTCTAAACATGTCCTCTTGGTTTTTGTAGTAAGCCATTAGTTCTCCTTTCTTGCGCTAGACTAAAGTTTAATATCCCATTCATAAAAACCGCCTTCTCATCTGAGAGTTTGTAGCGTTTATAGATGGCTTCTTTGACATCTTTTAAGAGATAACTAGCATCATCTTTTTCGCCCAATAGGCAATGGCACACAAACTTGTGGCAATTACACTCTTCAGAGTTTGGAACCTTGGCATACTTAAATTTCTTGCCCACATATTCTTGAACTTTCAACTTCTTTTAGACCCAATGATGGCACATATTCCTCATCTTTTGCATTTGCTTCTCCTATTTTTTGGTGTTTGGTAAAAACATAAATCTCTGTAGCAAAGGGCAATCCATCCACAAAACCTTTTGGACTTGATTAAACCACTTCGCCCGTGCTGAGTAATTCGACAATTCGATTGTTGCCTACATAAATGTCTGAAGTTCGGCAACATTCCCTAACAAATCACAACAAAGCACGCTACCAATTTCAGGTCCTTTAACAGTGCCCTGTGTGCGCTTCCAACCCTTGTAACCAAAATATTCCAAAAAACCACCTAGCAACCATGGTCACACCATTTTCTCCTTTTTGTTTCTAAAGTTCTACCTCTAACATCTGCTCCACAATCTCTATATGCCGACGCATGCTCTCTTTAAAATCGAAGAGTTTAACCCTTTCTAAGCCTTTTTGGATGCATTCTTGACGCAAAGCTTCATCAGTTAGGGCACTCTCTAGGGATTTAGCAATGTCTGTAGTGTTATAGGGGTTGCAATAAAAACCCGCATCGCCTAAAATCTCGGGCATGCAAAACACATCGCTTGCCAGCACCACACAAGAGGCGTGCATGGCTTCCACCATGGGTAAGCCAAACCCCTCTGCTAAACTCCCCCACCAGAGCAGGTGGGCATGGGCATAAAGGGTTTGCAGCAAGGCATCGGACACATAGCCTAGATTGACAATGAAGTCTTGTTTAAAATACTGCTCATCCTCTGTATCCAAATTATTGGGCGCGCCCGTGAGCACAATTTTAAAGCGGTTTTGTAACTCTTGAGGCAAGAGTTTGAAGGCATCGATGAGTCCGCGCACATTGCGCCGTTTCGCATTGGCTCCCACCACTAAAATAAATTCCCCCAAATTGGAGGGTATGGCTTCTGAGTGGGTGTCTCTATATTCTCTTAGTCCGTGATATATAGGATGCACCGCCTCTTGAGAAAAGCCAAATGTCTTTAAAATCTCTTTTTTAACATATTGGCTAAAGCAAATCACCTCTGTATAAGCCGCCATCTTAGGCAAGACTAGGCGTTCCCAAGTATCCTTAAATTTTTTGTCGACATACCACGCTTGTTCATCGCATAAGGGCAAATCGTGGATGCAACCCAAGGTTTTTTGAGCATTGAGCGTAACCCCCAAATAGGAGGGTTCGATATATAAATCAAATTTTTCTGCATCGATCATGTTTTTCTTTCTCAATGTTTTGGCCTTTCACCCTATCCACAGCTCATCCCAGCCCGTTTCTATGGGCACGGGTTCAGTCCTCCATAAGCTATTACACTTACTTCAACTTGGCCATGGATAGATCACTTGGCTTCGGGTCTGCAGCATCTGACTAAAACGCCCTATTCAGACTCGCTTTCGCTACGGCTCGTTTTCACTTAACCTTGCCAGGACATCCGTCTCGCAGGAGTGTTATGCAAAAGGCAGGGCAAAAGTGAGGGCATACACCCCCAAACCCGTTAATTTTCCACGAATAACAGAGACATTAATAACAATCTTCTTCATCGGTTCTTTTCACCTTTCCCTCACGTACTTGTGCGCTATCGGTCAAAGAGGAGTATTTAGGGTTGGAGAGTGGTCTCCCCAGCTTCAGCCCGGATTTCTCGTGTCCTGACCTACTCTGGATTCTACTATCTTTGAAAAAACTTTTCGCATACAAGGCTATCACTTTCTATGGCATCTTTTCCAAGCACTTCTGCTAAATTTTTTCTTAGAATCTTGTAGTCCTCAACCCCGCATGCAAGCACGCGGTTTGCCCTTTTCCCCTTTCGCTCGCCACTACTTAGGAATCTCACTTGATTTCTTTTCCTCTTTCCCACCCTTGCAAAGGGCAGTATCATCGGCGTTAGAGAGCTTGACTTCCAGGTTCGGGATGGGACTGGGTATTTCCTCTCTACTAGGGACACGGGAGAAAAAGCGTAGCTTTTTCTGTAGTGAAGTTTTCTTAGCACAGTTTTTTTAGTAAACTTCCCCTTAGCACAGCTTTCTTTTAAGCTTTTGTAAACTCTCTTAAGCTTTTTATAAAATAGCAAGCTTTAACTTTCTCTGCAACCTTGCCACACAGAAAAGCTTAAATTGCTTAAAACTTTTAAGCCTTCTTTAACTTAAGCAACTTATTTAGGCAAGTCTCTTAAAAGAACTCTTAAACTCTCTTAGCACCTTTAGCCCTTAAGACCTTCTAAGTTTTCACATTCAGTAAAACCTAGATTATGCTTAAATTGTGCTTGAAAGCTACAGAAAAGCTAAAAAGTTTAAAGCTTAAAAAGCCACACTTAAATAGCCATGTAAAGTCTCTACAAAGTCTTACACTCAATAAGGCGGTGTAACCTAGCATGCAAACAAGCCAAACGCTCTATTAGTAGTGGTTAGCTGAGTGCATTGCTGCACTTACACACCCACCCTATCAAACATGTAGTCTTCATGCGAGCTTCAGGGAAAGCTTATCTTGGAGTTGGCTTCGAGCTTAGATGCTTTCAGCTCTTATCACAACCATGCGTAGCTACCCAGCGGTGCTCTTGGCAGAACAACTGGTGCACCAGTGGCATGTCCATCTCGGTCCTCTCGTACTAAAGACAGCTCTCCTCAGCTTTCCTACGCCCACAGCAGATAGGGACCGAACTGTCTCACGACGTTCTGAACCCAGCTCGCGTACCGCTTTAAATGGCGAACAGCCATACCCTTGGGACCTGCTCCAGCCCCAGGATGCGATGAGCCGACATCGAGGTGCCAAACCTCCCCGTCGATGTGAGCTCTTGGGGGAGATCAGCCTGTTATCCCCGGGGTACCTTTTATCCTTTGAGCGATGGCTCTTCCACACGAAACCACCGGATCACTATGACCGACTTTCGTCTCTGCTTGAGTTGTCTCTCTTGCAGTTAAGCTAGCTTATGCCATTACACGCAACTGGCGATTTCCAACCGCCATGAGCTAACCTTTGTAAGCCTCCGTTACTCTTTAGGAGGCGACCGCCCCAGTCAAACTACCCACCAAACATTGTCCTGCTAGAGGATAACTCTAGCCAGTTAGCTAACAAAAACGCCAAGGGTGGTATCTCAAGGATGGCTCCACAGACACCAAAGTATCTGCTTCAAAGCCTCCCACCTATCCTGCGCATGGCATTCCCATTAGCAGTGCTAAGCTATAGTAAAGGTCCACGGGGTCTTTCCGTCTTGCTGCGGGTAGGAGGAATTTTCACCTCCACTACAATTTCACTGGACCTCTCTTTGAGACAGCTCCCATCTCGTTACGCCATTCATGCAGGTCGGTATTTAACCGACAAGGAATTTCGCTACCTTAGGACCGTTATAGTTACGGCCGCCGTTTACTCGGGCTTCGATCAAGAGCTTTGCATCACTGCTAACCCCATCAATTAACCTTCGAGCACCGGGCAGGCGTCACACCTTATACTTCCTCTTACGAGTTAGCAAAGTGCTGTGTTTTTGGTAAACAGTCGGGAGGGACTCTTTGCTGAGACCTACTTGCGTAGGCACACCTTATCGCGAACTTACGGTGTCAGTTTGCAGAGTTCCTTAAAGAGAGTTCATCCACGCGCCTTAGAATACTCATCTCATCTACCTGTGTCGGTTTGCGGTACGGACAATTAGAGCTAAACTTAGAGACTTTTCTTGGCACAAAGTATCAGTGATTCTCCCTTTGATCCGAAGATCTCCAGGAGCCTATTTAGGTTTTGAATACAGGAGCGGATTTGCCTCTCTCCTAATCTATGACCCTTAGACCAGCACTTCCATCCGCTGGCTCACCTAACTTCATGCGTCCTCCCATCGCACACCCTAATTGGTATAGGAATATTAACCTATTTGCCATCGCCTACCCTTTTCAGACTTGGCTTAGGACCCGACTAACCCTACGATGACGAACATCGCGTAGGAAACCTTAGATTTACGGCGGATGCGATTCTTACGCATCTTATCGCTACTCATTCCTGCATGCTCACTTCTGTGCGCTCCAACACTCCTTACCGGTATGCCTTCAACGCTGCACAGAACGCTCTTCTACCACTGCACAAAAGTGCAATCTACAACTTCGGTGTCTATCTTAGCCCCGTTATATTTTCAGCGCATGATCACTAGACCAGTGAGCTGTTACGCTTTCTTTAAAGGATGGCTGCTTCTAAGCCAACCTCCTGGTTGTTTGAGTAACCACACATCTTTTTCCACTCAGAATAGAACTTGGGGACCTTAGTTGGTAGTCTGGGTTGTTTCCCTCTTGACGATTGATTTTATCACCCACCGCCTGACTCCCAAGCTAGAACAAGAGGTATTTGCAGTTTGACAGGGTTTGGTACTGCGGCGAGCAGCCCTAGTCCAATCAGAGCTCTACCCCC
Organism: Helicobacter suis HS1; assembly: GCF_026000295.1. Taxonomy (NCBI): domain Bacteria; kingdom Pseudomonadati; phylum Campylobacterota; class Epsilonproteobacteria; order Campylobacterales; family Helicobacteraceae; genus Helicobacter; species Helicobacter suis. Next base: position 565,093 of record NZ_AP026769.1, read on the forward strand.
TCTTGCTACCACTTGAGGCTATACCTAAATATATTTCGAAGAGAACCAGCTATCACCAAGTTTGTTTGGCCTTTCACCCCTATCCACAGCTCATCCCAGCCCGTTTCAATGGGCACGGGTTCAGTCCTCCATAAGCTATTACACTTACTTCAACTTGGCCATGGATAGATCACTTGGCTTCGGGTCTGCAGCATCTGACTAAAACGCCCTATTCAGACTCGCTTTCGCTACGGCTCGTTTTCACTTAACCTTGCCAGACACCACAACTCGCAGGATCATTATGCAAAAGGCAGTCCATCACCCTGATAAATCATAGGGCTCTGAATGATTGTAAGTAGATGGTTTCAGGTTCTATTTCACTCCGTTACCCACGGTTCTTTTCACCTTTCCCTCACGGTACTTGTGCGCTATCGGTCAAAGAGGAGTATTTAGGGTTGGAGAGTGGTCTCCCCAGCTTCAGCCCGGATTTCTCGTGTCCTGACCTACTCTGGATTCTACTATCTTTGAAAAAACTTTTCGCATACAAGGCTATCACTTTCTATGGCATGCTTTTCCAAGCACTTCTGCTAAATTTTTTCTTAGAATCTTGTAGTCCTCAACCCCGCATGCAAGCACGCGGTTTGCCCTTTTCCCCTTTCGCTCGCCACTACTTAGGGAATCTCACTTGATTTCTTTTCCTCTAGCTACTAAGATGTTTCACTTCGCTAGGTTCGCCCTCTATTAAATAGAGTAGCTTATGTTGCCATAAGCTGGGTTGCCCCATTCGGAGATCTACGAATCAAAGCTCCTTGACAGCTCCTCGTAGCTTATCGCAGTCTAGTGCGTCCTTCATCGCCTCTCTTTGCCAAGGCATCCACCATCCACTCTTTCTATTTTGCTTGCCACTTTAACATATCCGCTAAAGTGTTGCATCAGCTCACCGCCTTATTGAGTGTAATTCTTTTGGCTTTGTAGTTTACCCTTTACATAGGCTATTAACAATAAAAAACCAAATAACACTAAGAAAACTAAAAACCAATCTTTAAAGGAAAAAGAGAAAAGCGATCAAAACCTCAATCTTTGCAACTTAACACAATCTATAAGGCTTATTCTCGTTAAAACTTAACCCTAAAACCCTTTAAAATGCTAGCTTTCTTAGAAGCAAAAGCTGATTTTATCGTTGATAAACTTAAGGCATGCTGAAATGTTTAGGAAGGTTTGTTGGGTATAAAGCTTTTTGGATATTATTAGGGTTAAAGCATTTGTGGTAGCTAGGGTGAGTGGCTCGCTATTGTGGCTTACTATTTTGATCTTTAAGATTTTTAGTGTTGGCTACTATAATAGGGTTATTAAGTTTAAGAATTACCTTGAGAATTACCTTGTTGGGGATTATCTTGGTTTAACAGATTATCCAGTGTGTCTAAATCATGGCCTATCTCTTTGAGTTCACTTGCAATCTGTGCAAGCTGTTCCTCTACATGGCTTAAATCATCTTTGATTTCTTCAAATTCCTCAAAGAGTTCATCAATGTTTTGGGTGTTATTTTCTGCTTTCATGGAGCATCCTTGTGAAGTGGTGGAAAATATAAAGCCCATCATGAGGACCAGGGCTAGCCTCAGGGTGGTGCTGGATAGAAAGAATAGGGGCGTCATTATAACGCACCCCCTCTATCGTACCGTCAAATAAATTTTGGTGGGTGAGGGTGGCTATTTTTAAGAGCTGATCGGGCACACAATAATTATGGTTTTGGGCGCTAATTTCAATGTGCTTTGTACTCAGATTAAGCACGGGGTGATTGCTCCCATGGTGGCCAAATTTGAGTTTATAGGTGTTATAGCCATGGGCGATACTAAGTAGCTGGTGTCCTAGACAAATACCTAAAATAGGGATTTTAGTCTCAATTAGATCGCTAATTTCATGGATAGCATTTTTTAAAAAAAGCGGATCGCCCGGACCATTAGAAATTAAAATCCCGACAATTTCCCCTCTTTTATAAGCCTCTATTAGCATGCTTGCCTTGCTCTCTGGGGCAAAACATAAAGGTTTTAAACCTACCTGTACAAGACAATTTAAAATATTGCGTTTCACCCCAAAATCTAGCACAGCCACACAGCGCGGATTATCTTTCTCTTGATACTCTAGGGTTGTAAAATCAAAATACCCTTGCGTGTGGGGTTTTGTGGAAAAAAAGGGGGGGATAAGATGTTGAGTAGGATTTGAAGCCTGTAAAAGTTTTTGTAGTTCTGATTTATTTAGATTATCTGTAGAGATAATAGCCCGCATCGCTCCCTCATCTCTAAGCATTCCTACCAATGCGCGGGTATTAAGTCCACACAGCCCCAAAATCCCCTGTTTTTGTAAAAACGCCCCCAAACTTTGCCTAGCTCTAAAATTAGAATAACAACTAGGATAATTTCGTACCAGAATGCCCGCACAAAAACTATGAGAAGATTCCATGTCCATTTCATTAATCCCCACAACCCCCACCTCAGGGGCACTAAACACCACAAACTGCCCACAATAACTTGGATCGCTAATGATTTCCTCATACCCGCTCATGGCCGTGTTAAACACCACCTCGCCCACCACAAGCCCACAAGCCCCAAAACTTTGTGCTTCTAAAAATAACCCGTTTTCAAATAAAAGAGTGGCTATAGAAAACCCTTTTTGCGTAATTCTTCCTCATACATGCGATCAAAGACTAGTTCGTATTCATCGCTACCCACAGGAAGTTTTCGTTTGTAATTTTTAATTTTCTCACTCACCTCTAATTCTACGCTCTCATAGAGTTTAGCGTAGGTGTCTATGGATTTAAAAATCACATTACGGATTAAGTTTTCTGAAACAGAAAACATGAGCAAATCTTCTTCTAAAATTTTTTCTAAAATTTTATGTGAAAGCAGATTGCAACGATCTTCCCAGCCCAATACAAAATCCTCTTTAAGCGCTAATTGTTTTTTAATCATCCAGAAAAGTTGCCGCTCGTCCATGCGCATGAATTCTATTTCATCTAGGTTTTCCTCTAATAAATCCCGCGCTCTATGATCAATGGCAACTTCTTGATCCACATTTTCTTGTACAACGGAAAGTGTAATTTGGGTGAGGGATTCTAAAGTGCCTTTGAGTTCTAAAAGGGTGGATTGGACTAGATCCTGGGCGATTTTATTGACGATGTAGCGGATGTGGTTTGGTTTTAATCTCATCTTTTGCTCCATCTATAATCTTTAAATTGGGCGCTATTTTAACATAATCTAGCAGAAAAATTATTTCCAAAAAGTTGCAGAATTGGCGATTAACTTTGGCATGTTAAAATCTGCAGATTTTTTTTTACCCACTGCGTGCTAAAGCCCGCTAGCTTAGCTAAAGCGATTAAGGCGTAGCTATAAGGTTTTGTTATAATCACCAGAGTAAGGGCTCAACTCTAAAGAGTAGAGGCCGCTAGATCGCCGCTACCAAGCCCTGATGATCCTCTCAATCCTCTAGCTTGACGCGCGGGGAGTATGTCAAAGGAGTTAAATGCAGGTGCGTACCTTTTATTTTCTCTTTTCTCTGGCCATTATCGCTATTGTGGCCTTTCCTGTGGGTATTGCAAATTTGATCTTGGGCTTTATCTACCATGATTCTCCTTGTATTTTATGCTGGGCTGAGCGCCAAAGCATGGTTTATATTGCCCTCTCTGGCCTGTTCATCTTGCGCTATGGGCTCAAACCTAAATACATCGCTCTTATGCTACTTATCATTGTAGGGGGGCTATACCAAAGTTTTTATCATCTAGGCAACCACGCGCTTGAAGATGTAGGGCAAGGGTTTGCGCTCACTATTTTTAGACTACACACCCAATTTTGGGCTGAATTAGTGTTTTGGTTGGCTGCGCTTGTTTTGGGTTCTTTATTATTCTTTGCGCCTAATTTTAATACCCAAGATCACCCCCGCCAACTCACCCGCTCTAATCGCTGGGCTTTTGCTATTTTTAGTGCGCTGGTTGCCTCTAATATGCTCCAAGCTTTTATTTCTACCGGACCTTTCCCCTATCTAGGGCATGGCAATCCTATTCGCTTTTCTTGGAAATTTGCTGAAAATATTTGGAGTACACAAAGTTGGAATTACATGGGTTTTCCTAGAATTTTTAGCAAACGCATAGTGGATAAACCCATTTTAGCTAACCAAGAATACCCTTTTGATCACAACTACCACCATGCCCCTATTGTGATTACCAAAGAATTAAGCCTTTTAGAGCAAAGAATTAGCAAATTATCTTTAAATTCTCCGATTAGCGATCTTAACTTTCTAGCCACTTCTGAAAAAAAACAACAACCCAAACAACCTCCCAGTACAGCAATAGATTTACTAGGCAGTTTTGGCATGGAAAAACCTATTTCAGAAGGGTGCGCTCCCGCGCTTAAACCCCCGCCCTATCATTTTTCTCCAAATGTGTTTGCAGGTAATAATGCCTTGTTTAAAAATGCCTTTTTAATCACTACCCAAAATGAAGGGTTATATATCGTAGATACAACACTACAAAAAGTCTTGGTACATCTAATTTTAGACAGGCATTATTCTGTAACGGTGGGAAGTCTTGTAGGAGCAAATATGGTAGGTAGCACGATTCGCTTAATGGGCGCTAATAAAAGTAGTGTAGATGTGCATTACAATCCAAAGGCCCACAATAACTTTCAAAATTTTCTAGTAGGGGCGCATCATTTTGATGAGATTGGCCGTAGCCGTTTGCGCACTAGCCGCGCCTCTACTCATTATATTTTAAGCGCTAGAAGTGATGGTATCCACACTTACATGCTCACAGTTCCTAATAAATACTATAAAAAGCTAATCTTAGTTAGCATGCTTGATCAAGATTTGGGTTTGAGTTCTGAAAGTGTTGTGCAAACCTCTAAACGCACACCTCTTAAAAACAAGCGTACTCTAGGGGAATTTTACATCACAGGGCTTTCTTTTTACCAAGGACGACTCTTTGCACTAAGCAAGGCCTATAACGCCCTATTGGTGATTAACCCTTATGATGCCACGATTATAGATGCTTATGGATTACCCAGTTTAATTAAAAACGCTAGCGCCCTAGCCTTCATGGATAACCAGCTCATCATCACCGGCTACTCCAAACACCATGATATTTTTTATACTTTAGATATTTCTAATCTCTCTTTTGATCTGCCTCCTGCAGAAAAACCCACCCTTAAAGCACCCACTTTACAAACGCATGGTTGCTAAGCTTTTCAAAAAGTGCGTAGCGCTCTGCATCGCTACTCACCACTAAGGAGAGTTTCATGCTGGTGTACTTGCCCTGAGCGCTGGTGTTTTTGGTATAAACTTGGTATTTAAGATTTTCTAAGAGATGGGGTAATTCCTCTAAAAGAGCCTTTGGCTTGTCTGTGATAAGGCTATATTCCCACAAACAAGGGTAGGTAATAGTTGCTTTATGCGTAGAATCCATGCAATATCTCTAAAAAAGAATCAGGAATACTAGCCGGCCTTTTAGTGGATAAATCAACAAAGCCTAGTTTAATTTGCATGCTAAAAAGCAACACGGGTTTGTTTTCTAGCCTTAAAACTTCTTGTTGTAAACTTAAGCTTACTTTTTTAAGCACGATGGGTTTTGTGATCACTTCTAAAAAATCCCCTAAAAGTGCTGGGGCTATAAAGTCTGCTTGCAAGCTTTTAATCACAAACCCATACCGATCCTTTTGTGGGGTGGTGTTAGCTTGAAAAAAAACCTCACTTCTGGCTCTCTCGCAGTACTTAAGATAATTAGCATGGTAGACAAAACCCGTGCTATCTGTATCCTCGTAATAAACTCTTAATTGCATGCGCTCCCCTATTTAAGGTTGGATCAGGCCATGTTTTTGTAAAGATATGGTAAACCTTAATGATTATCATGCTAGAATGCGTACTTTTTTTATCATTCCACCAAGAAAGGAGATTTAGGTGCATAGCTTTTCCAGATTGGGTTTTGTGTTGGCCGCTTTAGGAAGCTCGATAGGCTTAGGGCATATTTGGCGCTTTCCTTACATGGCTGGAACTAGCGGAGGGGGCGGATTTGTGATTTTATTTTTAGTTCTTGCGCTCACCGTTGGGCTTACCATGCTCATTGCTGAAATGGTGATTGGGCAAAGCACCCAAAAAGATGTCGCCTCCGCCTTTGATGCACTCGATCCACACCCTAATAAAAGACGCTGGAAATATGCAGGTTTGATGCTCTTTACGGGGCCTATTATCTTGACTTTTTATTCTATTGTCTTAGGCTGGGTGTTTTATTATTTATTTGTCGTGAGTTTTAACTTGCCCACAGATGTTAAAACTTCAGAACAAATTCTTAATAACCTCCTAGAAGACTCCATTCTTAAACAACTAGCTGGTTTTAGCTTGACTTTATGGCTTACTGCTTGGATTGTTTCTAAGGGAATTAAAGACGGGATTGAAAAACTTAATTTTATTTTAATGCCCTTGCTATTTATTGTCTTTATTGGCTTATTGATCTATGCAAGCACGCAAAACTCCTTTGGTAAGGCTTTAGATTTTATGTTTGGTATCCGCTTAGCAGACATTAATCAAAAAGTTTTTGTTAACGCCTTAGGTCAGGTTTTCTTTGCGCTTAGTTTAGGCATTGGGATTAATATCGCCTATGCCTCCTCTACCCACCATAAGCAGGATTTACTCCAAAGCGCAATTTGGGTGGTTTTACCCGGTATTTGTATTTCTCTAATTGCCGGTTTAATGATTTTTACCTTTGTCTTTGAATACGGAGCTAACCCTTCACAAGGCGCAGGCCTTATTTTTGTCTCTTTACCGGTGGTTTTTTCTAAAATGGGAGTAATAGGAAGCGTGGTTTCTATTCTTTTCTTATCAGCCCTAGCTTTTGCAGGCATCACCTCCACTATTGCTTTATTAGAACCTCCAGTGCGCTATTTAGTGGATAAAAACTATTCACGCACACAAGCCACTTGGCTTGTTACGCTAGGGATTTTTCTTGTGGGTGTACTTTTGATTCTTTCTTTGAATAAAACTTACAAACCCCATTTGAGTTTTTTCAATAAAGATCTCTTTGATTTGACAGATTTTTTCTCTACTTCTATCCTAATGCCTTTATGGGGGTTAGTCTCGGTTATCTTTGTAGGCTGGGTGGTGAGTAAAACTAAACTCTATGCAGTGAGTTTACACTTTCTGAGCAAACAGGTTTTTTTAATATGGGTATTTCTCTTAAAATATATCGCTCCTTTGGTTATTCTCATTATTTGGGTGGTTAAACTCATCCAAGGTTAGGAGGTAGAATTTGGGTTTTTCAAGACTCGGATTTATTTTAGCCACTTTGGGTAGTTCAATTGGATTAGGGCATATTTGGCGCTTTCCTTACATGGCAGGTAGCAATGGTGGGGGGGCTTTTGTTTTACTGTACTTGGGTTTAGCTTTAAGTTTGGGCATTGCTATGTTGCTAGTAGATATGATCATTGGAAACTTGGGGCGTAAAGATGTTGTGTCTTGTTATGAGCACCTCAACACCAAGCACAAAAAAGTTTGGCGTTTTAGCGCAATTTTTTTATGCACAGGCCCTATGATCTTATCTTTTTACACAGTTGTACTAGGCTGGGTTTTTTACTATCTTGTTAAAGTTAGTTTTCATTTACCTAGCTCTTTAAAAGCCTCCAAAGCCTTATTTACACATCTTAGCACTGTGGATTTATTTTGGCCAATTTTGGGCTTTAGTTTGTGGTTGTGGCTCACTGTTTATATCGTCTCTAAGGGTATTAAAGAGGGGATTGAGCGCCTAAGTTTATATCTCATGCCTCTTTTATTTTTGGTTTTTATCGGGCTTTTAATTTACGCCATGTCCATGCCAAGTTTTCATGAAGCTTTGCATTATATGTTTGTCTTTGATAGTAGCAAGATCACCATGCAAGTTTTAATTAGCGCGCTAGGGCAAATGTTTTTTTCTTTGAGTTTAGGCGTGGGGACTATTGCTACCTATGCTGCCTTTACTAAATCTGATGAGAATTTATTAGGGAGTTCTTTATGGGTGGTGTTGCCCGGTATTGCTATTTCTCTGATTGCTGGCTTAATGATCTTTACCTTTGTTTTTAATTTCCATGGCCAACCCTCACAAGGGGTAGGTTTAGTTTTTATTTCTCTACCACTTGTATTCCACCAAATGGGATTAGCAGGCTCTATTATAGCTCTCTTATTCTTTTTGGCCTTGATTTTTGCAGGCATCACCTCTACTGTTTCTATCGTTGAGCCTACTGTTTTATATTTAATGCACCATTTTAAATGGAATCGCACCCGAGCATGTTGGCTTGTTGGTTTATTAACTTATATTTTAGGTTTATTAGTTATTCTATCTAGTTGTAAAGATTATGCGTCAATGCTTACTTTTGGGGGCAAGAACATTTTTGCTTGGATGGATTTTATCACCTCTAGTATACTCATGCCTTTGGGTGGGTTGTTTTCTGTGATCTTTTTAGGCTATTTCATGGATAAAAAACGCATTTACAAATCTAGTAAACGCTTTTTGAGTCGCTTGGGCTTTTTAGTGTGGTTTTTTGCGGTGCGCTTTGTTGCACCTGTGGTTGTCTTTTTAATTTTAGTTTTGCAATTTAGCAAAAATGCGTAGAATTGCACTAGCATTTGTTTTGCTAGCTACGCTCAAGGCAGACTTTCTTAACCCACAAATTAAAAAGGACGATGATCCCATTTCTACAAGCTTTTACAAACCTTGGTACTACAATCTCAAAAACAGCTGGGAGGTCGCGCCAAGAAGACCTAAAAAGCACAATATCCTTATAGAATTTGCTAAAAAATACCTAGACATCATGGAATATAGAGGAACTTATTTTCTACCTTTTTACTATAGCTTCACCCCTATTTATCAGTGGTATCACCCGGATATTAACCGCTACCAACCTGTAGATTTTAAATTCCAAATTAGTTTTAAAGTGCCAGTAATTCACCATTTCCTCTACACAAAAGGTACGCTTTATTTAGCCTATACTGAAACTAACTGGTTTCAAATCTATAATAACCCCCAAAGCGCGCCTATGCGCATGGTTAACTATATGCCCGAGCTCATCTACATTTACCCGCTTAAAATCCCGCTTTTTAAAAAGAGTTGGGGAACTTTTAGTGAGTTTTGGATCGGCTGGCAACATATTTCTAATGGCATTGGGGGCAGACAGTGTTACCAGCCCTATGCAAATGGCAACGCTTTAGGGGCTTTTCCGGGAAACCCGGTAACAGTGATTAAAGAAGATGGCCAAAGAGTGTATGAAGGGGGGTGTCGCTCTGTAAGTGCGGGTCAGCGCCCCGTGTTTCACTTAGTTTGGCAAAAGGGCGGGTAAAAATCAATGTGGCTTATTGGCCTTATATCCCTTATAACCAATCTAACCCCGATTTGATCGCTTACATGGGTTATGGCAATGCCTTAGTGGATTATCGCAGAGGACGGCATCATTTTGAACTCAGACTCTATGATATTTTTACAGATTATTGGCGCTATAGGCGTTGGCATGGAGCAATTCGCATAGGTTATACCTTTAGAATTAGCCGCTTTGTAGGGCTTTATTTGCAGTATTTTAACGGCTATGGAGATGGGCTTTATGAGTATAATGTCTTTTCTAACCGCTTCGGGGTGGGCATTCGCCTTAACCCCTAGATTGTAAATATTCCTTTACATTTTCAATCGTGGCTATAATGAGCTTTTTAATTGAATCCCCATAACCCCATGCGATGTGGGGTGTGAGTAAAAGCTTAGGCTGGATACTTTTATCTAAAAAAGGGTGATTAGCCACCATAGGCTCTTTTTCTAACACATCTGTAGCGTAGTAAAAGTTTTGTTCTTTAAGCGCCTTAGCTACCTCCTCCTCATTAACAATCCCACCCCGCCCCACATTGATTAAAATAGCTCTTTCTTTGAGGAGCTTAAGTTCTTTGGTGCGGATTAAATTATGGGTTTGATTGTTAAGAGGCGCGTGGATAGAGATCACATCGCTTTTTTGCAAAAGAGTTTCTAGGGATTTTTGCGGGTAAGTATTATCGCTATTGCGCCCACTAGTGGAGGTATAGCTCACATGCGCGCCAAAACTCTGCGCAATACGCGCCACATTCTTACCAATCGCCCCAAGCCCAATAATCCCCCATTGTCTATTTTCTAAAGAGTAAGCGCCTTTATTAAAATGGGTAAAAATCTCACTCTTGCAATACTCCCCACTCTTACAGTAGTGATCATAATAGGCCATATTAGAAAGTAAACTCAAAGCTAAAGCAAAAGTATGCATAGTAACGCTATGGGTAGAGTAGCCGGCGACATTTTTAATTTGTATGCCTAATTGTTTTGCCACAGCGTGATCGATCATATTTGTACCCGTAGCGGTGATACAGATACATTTGAGTTTAGGAAGGGATTTTAGAGTTTGCCCATCTAGCGGGACTTTATTTAAAACCACAATCTCAGCATCTTTACAACGCTCTAGCACTAAATCCTGAGAAGTTCCCGGATAAGAAATAAGCTCTACAAACTCAGCCAAAGCGTCTAACTTATTTTTACGCCCTAGAGAAAGCGCCTCTAGTACAACAGCTATAGGTTTCATTGCTCAAAAATAACCGCGCTAGGGTTAATATCATTGCCATAAATAGGTTTAAGCGTGGTGTTATAAGCCTCCTTCATAAAACCACTTTTAGTGAGCTTGTCTATTTCTTGATCGAGCCAATCTAATAGAGCCTTATCGCCCTTTTTCACCGCTGGAGCAATTACATCTTGCTCGCCTAAATTAGGAATGCCCACTTTAAATTCGGGGTTTTGTTTTACCCATGCAAATAAAAGCGTATTATCGTGTGCTAAGGCTATCCCACGATTATTTTTAAGGGCTAAGAAAGTTTCGGTATTTTGATCGTATTTAAGCAGGTGGATATAGGGATAATTTCTAGAGAAGTAAAAATCTGCCGTCGTGCCTTTATTGACAATCAAAGGTTGATTTTTGCTCTTAAGATCAGCAACGCTTTTAATGACCCCACCTTTAGACACCACGCCTAAAGCCACTTTCATATAAGGCTTAGCAAAATCCACTACTGCCTCTCTTTCTCTAGTTTTAGTAAAATTAGCCATGATCACATCTACTTTATTAGCCTTTAAAAATTCCACCCGCGCAGCTGCCTCCACAGGTATAAACTGGATTTTCTTTGCATCGCCTAACAGATCTTTAGCCATCCGTTTAGCAATGTAAACATCAAAACCCTGATATTGCCCCTTGCTATCTACAAAACCAAAGGGAGGCTTATCGCTAAAAACGCCTACTCTTAATATTCCTCTTTCTTTGATAGCAGAAAGCCCCTCTTGAGCTTTGGATTTGTGATCAGAACACCCAACTAAAGAGAGCGCTACCAAAGCGCTAAAAACTCCAAAGAACTTTAAGAATGCACGCATACAAAACTCCTTGCTAAATTTCTCAGTCTAACAGCAAAAAACTAACAAGCACCTAAAAAATTAAAAATTTCTAAAAATTTTTGTGCCCGCTCAGATTTAGGTGAGGTGAAAAATTCCTGTGGGGGGGCTTGTTCTACCACTTGCCCTTGATCAAAAAATACAATGCGCTCAGCTACCTTTCTAGCAAACTTCATTTCATGGGTTACAATAATCATACTCATTCCCTCACTAGCTAGCTCTAAAATCACATCTAACACTTCTTTAACCATCTCTGGATCGAGCGAGGCGGTTACTTCATCAAAAAGCATCACCTCCGGCTCCATGCACAGCGCCCGGACAATGGCAACCCTTTGTTTTTGTCCCCCGCTAAGCTCCCTTGGGTAGGCTTGTTTTTTGTGCTCTAGCCCTACGCGTTTTAAAAGAGTAATGGCCTTTTCTTCTACTTTCTCCTTAGCGCGTTTTTGTACTTTCAAAGGACCTAGCAAAATATTTTGCAAGACGCTTAAATGCGGGAAAAGCTCATAACTTTGGAAAACCATGCCAATGTGCTGGCGGATTTGATTCCAATTAGTCTTAGGCGTGCTGATTTCTAGCCCTTTAAAAAAGATCGAACCTCCTTGTATGGGTTCTAGCCCATTTAAACAGCGCAGAAAAGTACTTTTACCACAGCCACTAGGCCCTAAAATCACTACCGCCTCACCCTTTTGCAATCTAAAATCAATGCCATTAAGTACGACATGCTCTGCATAGGCTTTTTTGAGTTGTTTGGTTTCTAAAATTGGCATATTAGCCCCTGTGGTATTTTTTTCTCTAGCCACTTGCTTAAACAAGAGAGCGGGTAACAAAGCATAAAGTACACCACAAAAATCCAGCCATAGACATAAAAACTTGCATGGGGCATTTTAAAGAGATTAACTTCAATCATTTGTTGGCCTACCTTTAATAAATCTATCGTACCGATTAAAGATACAAGCGAGGTGGTTTTGATCATGCGGGTAAAGAGATTGACACTAGAGGGTAAAAGGGCAAGAAAGGCCTGAGGGAAAAGAATAAAAAAGGTAATTTGCATGGGTTTTAAGCCTAGAGCCTTTGCGCTATAAGTTTGGTGTGGGCTAATGGAGGTGAGTGCGCCTCTGGTTAAATCCATCATTTCAGCTATGCCCCACACACTAAAAACCGCCACGCTAGCAACCTCTGCGCTAATATGTAAGTTAAACCATGCAGAAAGCCCAAAATACACCACAAAGAGCCAAACAAGCAGGGGGATAATGCGCACACTCTCCAAATACAGATGGCATAAAAAGCGTATAGATTTAGTACAAAAAGCCATCACAACCCCCATTAAAAGCCCCCCGATAATAGAAATAACAATGGAAAGCAGGGCGATAAATAGCGTGGTTTTTAAGCCTTCAAAGAGACGGGCTAGATAAAGCCGGTTTATTTAAAAACCATTCAGCATTAGCCCAAGATTCTAAGACTTCTTGAGCAAGGGCGTTAGTTTGGCTTAGTTCAGCGATGATCTCAAAAGAGTTATAAACAAGTAAAGTTGCCTTAAGGGCATTACAAGCAGCCTTAGCAATTTCTGTATCGCTACTTTGCAAGGCTTCAATCAGCTCTTTTAAAAAATAACCCCCAAGCATAGTTCCTAGATACTCCACCGCCTCTAAAGGGCTGAAATGTACAAAAGGATAGACGCTACTCACAAGATTGCCTAAAAATTCTGCCTTAACCTTTGCTCCCTCATCTACGCCCGGGCTTACACGTGAATCAATAAATCCTTAGCAAAAGCGCATTCGCGTAAGATTTTTACATGTAAAGAGCAAGCAAAACCTCTACCATGTTTTTTTCTTGTAGAATTGCTCAAGGGCTCTAAAAAGTAGGCTCAAAGGCAATAAGACTACTAAATAGGTTAAGACTAACAAAATAAGCGCCTCTGTGGTTTTGTAATAAATGCCTATGAGATCCTTAGCCACAAACATCACATCTGCTAGAGCAATGGCGCTTACAACGGAGGTTTCTTTTAATAGAAAAATAACATTAGCACCTAAAGAGGGTAAAGAGATAGCTAGGCTTTGTGGGAGCAAGACATAATAAAGGCTTTGTAAGCGATTTAATCCTAAACTTAAAGCCGCTTCTGTTTGCACTTTAGGCAGGGCTTTTAAACCGAGTAAAAAACTCTCTGCCATATAAGCCCCACCTAAAAAAGAAAGCCCGATAATGGCACATTGCATAGCGCTTAAAGAAAAACCAATTTCTTTTAAGCCGTAGTATAAAAAGAAAAGCTGGATAAGAAGGGGGGTATTTCTAGCAATTTCTACATACACCCGCGCACAGGGCGCAAAAAAAGGCGTTTTAAAAAACAACAAAAGTGCTACTAAAAAACCTAGCAAAGTTGCGCCTAAAATCCCAAAAAAGGCAATTAAAAGGCTGATTTTTAAACCCTGCACAAAAGCAGGGATTACATGCAACATAAAAGGCCAATTAAGCTCCAAGCCACACCCCTTCACCCCTTTAAAATTTCAGGAGCATATAGGGTTGTGCTTAAAATAAGCTTATAAACTAAAGGACTCCATTAGATGAAAATTCATGTAGCGATAAATTTCAGATTTGCGCGCTTCTAGTTTGTCGGCCACGAGTTCTAAATATTCGCTAGAGGTGGGGATTTTACCCAGCAGCGCACACACCGCGCCTAATTCAGCACTGCCTAAATACACCTGCGCGCCCTTGCCCATGCGGTTATCAAAGTTGCGGGTGGAGGTAGAAAACACTACTGCATTATCGCGTACCCGTGCTTGATTACCCATGCACAAACTACAGCCCGGAACCTCAGTCCGTGCCCCGGCAGCCCCAAAGATAGCAAAATAACCCTCTTGTGTGAGCTGTTTTTCATCCATTTTAGTAGGAGGCACGATCCAAAGGCGGATAGGCGAAGCCCCCGCACCCTTTACAATCTCCCCAAAGGCTCTAAAATGCCCAATATTAGTCATACAACTCCCGATAAAGACTTCATCAATTTTATGGGGTCGTTTGGGATTATTTAGCACTTCGCTAAGTGTAGCTACATCGTCTGGATCATTGGGGCAGGCTAAAATGGGCTCTTTAATCTCATTTAGATCAATTTCAATCACCGCGGCGTACTCAGCATCTGCATCCGGCTCTAATAACACAGGATTATTAATCCAGCTTTGCATTTTTTGTGCTCGCCTTCTTAAAGTTTCTTGATGCTCATAGCCATTTACAATCATTTGCTCAATGAGTTTGATATTAGAGCTTAGATATTCAATAATGGGCTCTTTATTCAAGCGCACAGTACAAGCTGCCGCGCTTCTTTCTGCGCTCGCATCGCTAAGCTCAAAAGCCTGCTCAATTTTAATATCACCTAGCCCTTCAATCTCTAAAATCTTGCCATTGAAAATATTCTTTTTGCCCTTTTTCTCTACAGTGAGCAAACCTTGTTTGATTGCATAGTAGGGAATGGCATTTACGAGGTCTCTAAGCGTGATACCCGGTTGCATCTCTCCTTTAAAGCGCACAAGTACAGATTCAGGCATGTTTAAGGGCATGGTCCCCGTTACGGCTGCAAAGGCCACAAGCCCGCTACCAGCTGGAAAACTAATCCCAAGAGGGAAACGGGTATGGCTATCGCCTCCAGTGCCTAAGGTATCCGGTAAGCCCATGCGATTAAGCCAAGAATGGATAATCCCATCTTTAGGGCGCAAAGCTACCCCGCCTCTACTAGTAAAAAATTGCGGTAAAGTGGCTTGTAAACGCACATCAGAGGGTTTAGGATAAGCAGCCGTGTGGCAAAAAGACTGCAATACAAAATCTGCCTCAAAATGCAGGCTAGCTAATTCCTTAACTTCATCGCGCGTCATCGCTCCTGTTGTATCTTGACTGCCCACAGTGCTAGCAAGCGGTTCACAATATGCCCCGGGGCGCACGCCCTCCACCCCGCATGCTTTTCCTACAATTTTTTGGGCTAGAGTGTAGCCTTTTGTGCTTTCTTTGGGTTGTTCTGGTTTAGCAAAGACATCAGAGGGGGGGAGGTTTAAGAATTTACGCGCCTTGTTAGTGAGAGAGCGCCCAATAATTAGAGGAATACGCCCCCCAGCGCGGTATTCATCGGCTAGGGTGGTGGGTTCTAATTTAAACGAACTAATTACTTTGCCCTCTTTACAGATTTGCCCTTTATAAGGATAAACCTCAATCATATCGCCCTCTTTTAAATCTTTCACATCTGCTACTATGGGCAAAGCTCCGCTATCCTCACAGGTGGCAAAGAAAATAGGCGCAACCACGCCTCCAATGACCACACTCCCCGTTCTTTTATTGGGCACATAAGGAATATCTTTCCCAAAGTGCCACATAATTGAATTAGTCGCGCTTTTGCGTGAGCTACCTGTACCCACTACATCGCCCACATACACCACCGGCACGCCTTTAGACTTGATATTTGTTAAGCGTTCTTGGTAGTTTTCTATGCGATTTTTAAGCATGGCATTAGCATGCAGAGGAATATCGCTACGGGTAAAGGCATCGCTAGCTGGGCTTAAATCATCGGTGTTAGTTTCCCCATCAATTTTAAGTACGCACAGTTCTAGTTTTTCGGGTAAAGCCGGTTTATTTAAAAACCATTCAGCATTAGCCCAAGATTCTAAGACTTCTTGAGCAAGGGCGTTAGTTTGGCTTAGTTCAGCGATGATCTCAAAAGAGTTATAAACAAGTAAAGTTGCCTTAAGGGCATTACAAGCAGCCTTAGCAATTTCTGTATCGCTACTTTGCAAGGCTTCAATCAGAGGCGCAACATTATAACCCCCAAGCATAGTTCCTAGATACTCCACCGCCTCTAAAGGGCTGAAATGTACGCATTCTACTTTTTTACTCACAAGATTGCCTAAAAATTCTGCCTTAACCTTTGCTCCCTCATCTACGCCCGGGCTTACACGGTGAATCAATAAATCCTTAGCAAAAGCGCATTCTGCTTTGTCATTAGAGTATAAAAGGATATTAACCACCCTTTCTACTTGTTCTGCGTTTAAGGGCAAGGGGGGGATATGCTCCCTAGCACGCTCCCGCGTGATTTGTTGGTATTCTTGCAAAAAATTCAACATATCAACTCCTTCTAGGTTTATCTTGGTAGTATATAACAACTCCGTTATTTTTTTGCCATGTCTAAAAGATTATCAAGTAAGGTTATGCATGCGTTTTGGAAAAATTGATTATTTAAATTTACTCCCCTTTGATGTTTTTATTAAGGCCTACCCCACACCCTCTAACTTCAAGCAGTTTTTAAACCACAAAAAAACCTATCCGGCTAAGCTCAATCACGATTTTCTTTTTAAACGCATTGATGCGGGTTTTATCTCTTCCATTGCCGGTTTTAATTCTTGGCGCAAAAGACAAGTTACTCCCTGTGGCATTATTGGAGAAAAACAAGTATTGAGTGTTTTAGTGGTGCAAACTGAGCCTAAAATGGATAGCCAATCAAATACCTCTAATGCTCTTTGCCAAGTTCTTGGGCTTAGGGGACAGGTTTTAATTGGGGATAAAGCCTTGCGTTTTTATTACAAAAAAGGAAATAAGCCAGATTTTATAGACATGGCCACCTGCTGGTATCAAAAAAGAGGATTGCCCTTTGTATTTGGCCGTTTTTGTTTCCAATCCCATGACTTTTTTTATCAAAACCTAGCCCGCGCCTTTTATGCTAAAAAAGTCAAAATTCCTTTTTATATTTTAGAGCAAAGAGCGCGTGTTAGCCAACTTAACTACTCGCAGATTTTAGAGTATCTTAAGCATATCAAATACCGTTTGCGCGCTAAAGAGGAATTCTCTTTGCGTTGTTTTTACCGCGAGTTGCGCCTTAAAAGAATTAAGGGACCCCGTCGTTTTTAAAGCTAGTATACATCCACTCTCCATACCACCCCAAAAAGCCTAGCAAATAAAACGACCAACGGGCTTCGTTATAGCGCTCTATTTGAAACAAAATAGGGGCACTTAATAAAAACACTAAAATTCCGGCTATTAGCACCAATAAATTAGCGTATTCATAAAGCCCAAAATACTCTTTATGTCTAGCAAGCAAAACCAGCAATAACACCAATCCAAGACAAAAGAGAATCCAATCAAACCATGCCTGTAAACTATGGGTTAAAAAATAGGTCTGTAACCCGCTAGCAAAGAGAGTAACCAAACAGGTATTAAGAGAGGGGGCAAAAAGAATCAGATATTTGTTTTTAAATTTCTTACTTCTAAAATGAAACCAGATCATTCCTAGTAGAAAAAATGCAAGATAGAAAAAGAACGCGAATAAAAAGGTAGGAGTAGGGATAGGAGGAATAAAGCACAAGTATATGAAGAGTACCCCCCCGATGAATGCCACGATTTGGGGAATGAGTGCGTGGTTTTTATGCCATGCACAAAGTACTAGATAGATAAGAGACATGAATACGCCACAGACATAAAGGAAAAAGATTAATGGGCGGTAAAAGTGTTTATTAAAAATACTAAAGAGTTGCGTAAAATCATGGGCAAAGGTAGAGAGCAGTAAAGAAAGACTCGTGATCACAAAGAGGATAAAAAAAATTGAGGAAAACACCACCTTGTAAAGATTGATTTTTTGCATGAGAATCAATAGTTTTTACTAATAAAACTTTGCACACCATCGGCAATTCCTCTTGCTAAAGCCTGTTGGTAGCGTTTATCCTGAATGCGTTTGGATTCTTTAGGATTGGAGTTATAGCCAATTTCAATGAGCACTGAGGGCATTAAAGCCCCAGCTAACACCCAAAAAGGCCCCTCTCTAACGCCCCCATCTACGACATCTTTATAGCGTTGGCGCAATCTGTTTAAAATCCCAAACTGAATATCAATAGCTAGTTTATTAGAAATAATAAGGCGCTGGGAATTAAGAGAATTTAAAAAGGAGAGTTTAGAAAAATAATCCATGACCTTTACATCATCTTGGTTTTCTTGCTCAGCCACTTTACGCGCCCTTTCACTGCGGGCTGTGGAGAGAAAATAGGTTTCTACACCTTGAGGATTGGTGTTGCTGTGCTTGGGGATAGAATTAGCATGGATAGAGATGAAAAGATCAGCGTTTTTATTGTTGGCAAATTCGGTACGCGTCTTTAAATCCACATAAGTATCTTGGTTACGAGTCATGTAAACTTGATAAGCGCGGTTTTGGAGTTCTTGTTGGAGATATTTAGCCACCGCCAGTACAATGCGCTTTTCACAAACACCATTAATACCCATTGCCCCACAATCATGCCCGCCATGCCCGGGATCGATCACTACTTTAAAGCGCTTGGTTTTTTTTAAAGGGGGTTTTTTTAAAGGAGGTTTAGATTGAGCGATTAGAAATTCTTCTAAAAAAATGTAAAGATGATTATGGGTTAGTTTAAGACGATAGGCCATGTTTTTGTGGATATTAATCCACACTTTAACTAATTTTCCAGAAGTAATTTTAATAGAGGTTTGGTTAGCAAAACGATAGTTTCTAGGCGCAGGCATGAGTTTAGCATGGATTTGTAAAAGAGCTTTAAAACGATTAAGTGCTATTTCTTTAAAAACACTGCGCTTAATATCTTGGTTAAAGCTGATGCGCAGATTGCTAACACCAAAGGGGACAACCTCTGTGATTTTAAGAATATGGGCATAAAGCCCTAGTTGTAATAATAAGCAGACTAAAAAATAGCGCACCCATTCAATCCAAAATCAGCTCTTGCACGAGTTCATGCACACTGATAATTTTTTCAATCCTATACCCATTAGCCCCCGTAAAATACAGGCCTTCTGTGCGATTACCTTGATGGGCACGGCCTAATCCATCGGCAATACAGTAGCCTACTTTTCTAGCCTCCTCACCGCGGTTACAAGGACTTACACAGTTACTCACGCAAGCAATTCGTGGCGCATTGCCCTCTTTAATGCGCTCAAGTACACCGGTGTTAATAGCACGAGCTGGATAACCTACGGGGGATTTGATGAGTACAATATCCTCTTTCTTTAAAGAGGGTAGAATCTGCGCATAGACTTTAGCATCGCATTCTTTAGTGCCTAAAAAGCGCGTGGCCATTTGCACCCCACTTGCACCCAAAGAGAGCATTTTATTAATGTCTTTACGATCCCAAATACCCCCCGCTGCAATGATAGGGATATGTCCCCACTCCTTGCTAGCCTCTACAATGCCGGGTACTAAATTTTCTAACTGGAATTCCTCTTTAAAACAATCCTCGTATTTAAACCCCTGATGCCCCCCACTTAAAGGGCCCTCTACAATCACCGCATCCGGGATTTTTTTATAGCGTGCACTCCAGCGTTTACAAATAATGTGTAAAGCTTTGATAGAGGAAATGATAGGCACAAGGGCTACGCTGGGAAAATCCTTAGTAAATTCGGGCATGTTAGTGGGCAATCCGGCTCCGGTAATAATTACATTAGCCCCGGCTTCACAAGCATCGCACACCACCCGCCCGTATTCATTAATCGCATGCAAGATATTAGCCCCTAGCGGATTAGACCCACAGATTTTACGGGCATTTTTAAAGATTTCTATCAAAGCCTGCTTGGAGTAAAAATTAAGGGCCTCAAAGGGTTTTTTGGCTACGATTTTTTCTACAAAGCGCATGTTTTTATAATAACCCGTGCCTACGGCTGAGATCACGCCTAAAATCCCTTCTTTAGCGGCATTCCCGGCTAGCTCGTCCCAGCTAATTCCAACCCCCATGCCCCCTTGAAAAATGGGGTATTTAAGAATGTGTTTACCGATTTTAAGCGGTTTGAGTGTAGAGATCATGTACATTCTTTAGGCAATGATAGCCCGTATAAATTTTCTCTTGCCCACTTGCACGACATAGCTCCCTTTAGAAAATTGGTACTGTTCATCTAAGATCACAACTTGATTAATCCGCACTCCACCAGCCTTAATATCCCGCCTTGCCTGCGAGGTAGAAGGGCTTAGCCCCGCACTTTTAAGCAGTGTGCCAATCCAAACCCCTTCGCTAAATTGCATTTGCACAAGCTCGCTAGGGATTTGTTTATGGCTGATGCGATCAAATTCTGCTTTGGCTTCTTGAGCCTGTTTTAAAGAGTGTAAACGGGTGATGATTTCTAGGGCTAGTTCTTCTTTGATTGTTTTTGGGTGTAATTTCCCCTCTTGCACCCCCTGTTTTAAAAGGGCGATTTGTTGGCTTGTTTGTGCGCTTAAAAGCTCGTAATAACGCCACATCAAATCATCGCTAATACTTAGCAATTTGGCATACATATTCTTTGGATCTTCGCTTACACCAATATAATTACCCAAACTCTTGCTCATCTTATGCACCCCATCAAGCCCTTCAAGTAAGGGCATGGTCAACACGCTTTGCTCCTTAGAAAGCCCATAAGATCGCTGTAAAAACCGCCCAACCAATAAATTAAACTTTTGATCATTGCCCCCCAATTCTATATCACATTCTAAAGCCACCGAGTCATAACCTTGTAAAAGCGGGTACATGAACTCCACCACGCTAATGGGCTTATTCTCTTTATAGCGTTTCTCAAAATCATCGCGCTCAAGCATTCTAGCTACTGAGAATTTAGAAGTCAAGACAAGCAACCCTTCTGCTCCTAGTGGCTTTAACCATGCACTATTAAAACACACATCGGTTAAATCTGGATCTAAAATTTTAAACACCTGTTCTTTATAAGTCTTGGCATTTTCTAACACCTCCTCAAAGCTTAAAATCTTGCGTGTCTCACTCTTGCCACTAGGATCGCCTATAGTAGCGGTAAAATCCCCGATTACAAACTGTACCCGTGCGCCGTGTCTTTGCAAAGTAGCTAATTTATTAAGTAAAACCATATGCCCTAAATGCAAATCTGGAGCGGTGGGGTCAAATCCGGCCTTAGCACTAAAACGATTACTTGTATTATAAAACCTCTCTACAAGACTTTGTAAATACTCTAAGCCAATGCATTCTCCCATGCCCCTTGTGATGTCTGCCATAGCGTGTTTGAGTTCCATGTGTATCCTTTACTCCTGATAAGCGTCTTTAAGACTAGAAAATTCCCCTAGTCTTTCTTGATACTTGCGCATGACAATATCCTTAAACACCCTCACTTCTTTAGCATTGTATTCAAATAAAATTTCACAATGAGAGGAAAAATGATCCAAATAACCGCGGTAATGGACTCCCACAATGTGGCAATCGTTTTTGATTAAAAAGGTTAGAAGGTGTAACAACGCCTCTTTTGTGTTGCTAACATGGATAATAATTTTATAAATCTCTTTACTTCTCTTGCTCCACTCAATAAAAACCATAGGCAAACCTAGATCAATATCTAACCCGCCTTGTTTGCATAGTTTATGGTGTACTACAACCTTATGGTCTTTATAATTTGGCATGATAGCGATAATTTCATCTTGGTATTTAGGGTGGCAACAATCATTAAACACCACTTGTTTAACATGCACATGGGGGTTTGTATAGATGATGAAATTTTCTAAATCACATCTTTTAAGCCCAACAGAGGGCAAAGGCCTATTTAAAATCCGTGTGAAGCGAAATTGCATTAAATTTTTCATCACAAAGCCAAAAAGGCGTTGTTCGCTCCGTGTGTGCTGTGCTATCTGTGGGACCTTTGCTTGGATTTCCTCAACTAATTTTCTCACCCCATCAATGCTTTTCATCGCCTCACTCAAACTACACTCCACCCCATACTCGGCTAACTTTTTTTCAAAAAGCAAATACTGCTTAGCACCCATATCAGCCTCAAAAATAGGGGATTCAAAAATGGAGTTAAGGATATTAATCATGCTTTTAGAATCAATCTCTTTAATCTGGTTTTTGCGCTGGAGTTTAAGATGGCTCTTAGCTCTAGAAGTGCGTAGCTGGTTAATCCAAGTAAAGCGCGGGATACTCTTTTTGCCTTTAATAATTTTAACCACATCGCCACTTCTAAGTTCTTGATTAAGCAAGGCTTTTTTATTATTCACAAAAGCTTCTTTAGCCTTATCGCCTAGTTCGCTATGAATCATGTAGGCAAAATCTAAAACAATAGCTCCAGCTGGTAAAGTGTAATTATCTCCACTGGGTGAAAACACCGTGATGTCCTCGCGGTATAAATCATTTTGTACTAAATCATAAAATTCTCTAGGGTTGTCTTTATTATCCTCGCTTTGGTATTTAAGATTGTGTAGCCATTTAAGACTCTCTGGCTCTGCGCCTCCGGCTTTATACTTCCAATGCGCTGAATTGCCATACTCTGCGCCCATGTGCATATCAAAGGTGCGGATTTGTACCTCATAAATGGAGGACTCATCAAAAATAGTGGTGTGAATAGTTTGGTAGCCATTTTCCTTAGGCAAAGCAATGTGATCCTTAAAGCGCGAAACAATGGGTTTAAAACGCAAATGTACAATGCCTAAGATTTTATAGCATTCTAAAGGTGTACGCACCAAAACGCGGACTGCCATTAAATCTAAAATTTCATCTTTATTCACCGCTCCCTTGCGCTGCATTTTTAAAAAGATAGAATAAGGGCGTTTAATGCGGGTGGTGATTTGAAAATCTGTTTCTAAAAACCCGGCTTCAAAAAACATTTTTTCAAGTTTACTAGCAAATTGGTTAAGTTTAAGGGAGAGGGCTTGTTTGCTTTTGTTTAAATAAGACTGGATACTTTGGTATTCTTGAGGGTAAATATAATAAAAACTTTTATCCTCTAATTCGTTTTTAATAGAGGACATGCCCAAACGGCTAGCAATGGGAGCATAAACGGCTAAAGTCTCTTTAGAAATACGGATTTGTTTATCCCGACTCAACGCATCAAGGGTTAAAATATTATGTAACCGGTCGCTAATTTTAACCACCAAAGCTCTAGGGTCTTTAATAGCACTCACTAGAATTTTTCTAAAAGTCAGAGCAGAAGTTACTAATCTAGGGTTTTGGGGGTCAAAAGCAAGCTCTTCTTTGCGAATTTCTGTAATTTTAGTTAGGGCATCAACTAAATTAGCTACATCTTCTCCAAAGAGTTCTACAATTTGTCCAATTTCACATGGCGTATCCTCCACCACATCGTGCAATAAAGAAGCACAGATCATCGCCTCATCGCCCCCACAAAAGGCCACAATACAGGCCACACAAATAGGGTGGGTGATATAAGGACCTCCTCCCTTTCGCATTTGTCCTTGGTGGTAATGCGTGGCTAGATCAAGTGCTTGGGCGATCTTGGGAGTGATAGAAGTGGTGTTTTTTAAAACATCAATAGCCTCACTAGGCCCAGAAACTTCCTTAAGCAGTTCTAGAATTTCAAGTAGACCACTATAAGGGTGGGTCTTAGTATCTTTCATCAATGCGATCTAGACTAATTTTTCCCTCTGCAATCTCAAGAATGGCAATATCTGTTGGTTTATGGGTTTTAATATCCATCGCCACTAAAGGCCTTGTACCCGCTCCTAATTGTCTAACCCGAGAAAAGATGAGGTTAGATAAAATATAGCGATCTCCATTAACTCTTTCTAGTGCCTTAGCTACAATTTCTTCTGTTCTCAAATGTGTCCTTTAACTGATTTATTTGACCATAGAAAAAACGCCCTTTTGATCCTTGATCACATGCAAAAGATTACCTTGCTTAAACATGTTACATACGACAATGGGCAGTTGGTTATCTTTGGCTAGAGAAATGGCGGTATCATCCATCACCTCAATATTGCCAATTAATGCCTCGTTATAACCAATAACATCAATTTTTTTAGCGTCTTCAAACTTGTTGGGGTCTTTATCATAAATGCCATCTACTTTAGTGGCCTTGACAATTAGATCTGCTCCAATTTCAATGGCTCTAAGCGTGGCGGCGGTATCTGTAGTGAAAAAAGGATTACCGGTTCCGGCAGCAAAGATAACAAGCCGCCCTTTTTCTAAATGTCTAATGGCCTTGCGATAAATATAAGTTTCACACACTTCTTTAATTTCTACCGCACTTTGTACCCGTACATCTAAACCCATATGCTCAAGGGCTTCTTGCATAGCAACCGCATTAATCACTGTGGCTAACATGCCCATATAATCCCCGCTTGTGCGCCGAATAATGCCCCCCTTAGCCGCACTCACCCCGTAATGATATTGCCCCCTCCAATCACAATCCCCACTTCAATGCCGTGATCGGCTAGTGTTTTAATTTCTTTGGCAATATAACTTAGAATTTGAATATCAATCCCAAAATTGCTTTCTCCGGCCAAAGCTTCGCCTGAAAACTTAACCAATACGCGCTTTTTAGAATGTGTTTTATTCTGCATAAATCCCGCTTACCTTTGTGAATACTAGACAAGGGCGCTATTGTACAACAAGGATGCTTAAGTTTGAATCAACTCTAAAACAACCTCTCTTATGGCCTGCATAGCCTTTTGTACCTGCTCTTGTGTGATGATATAGGCGGGCATGAAATAAATAGTGTTGTTAAGAGGCCGTAACAACAAGCCCTTTTGTAAAGCCTTTTGAAAGATCGCTAAACTTAGGCGTAAATCTTCAGTATAGCCCTCTAATTCAAAGGCAAAAACCATGCCACAAGCGCGCAGATTAACCACACCCTTAAGCCCTGCTAAATACTCTTGCATGATCGCTTGAATTGCTAAACTTAGTTTTTGGTTTTTTACAACCACGCCCCCTTTTTCAAAAAGATCAAGCGTCGCGTTGGCACACGCGCAGGCTAAAGCGTTACCTGTGTAGCTATGAGAGTGCAGGAAGTTTTGATTATTAGCATAGGGGGCGTAAAACTGGTTATAAATGCTATCTGTGGTTAAAAGCACTGCCAAAGGCAAATACCCTCCAGAAATGCCTTTAGAGAGGCATAAAAAATCCGGTTTAACCCCGCATTGTTCAAAGGCAAACATGCTCCCTGTGCGCCCAAAGCCCACCGCAATTTCATCAAAGATCACATAAATACCCCTCTCTTGGCACATGCGCGTAGCCTCTTTAACATAGTCAGCGCTATAAAAATGCATACAGCCGGCACACTGAATTAAAGGTTCTAAAATAAAAGCACTAATACGGGTATGGTGTTGATCTAAAATACGCTCTAAGGCTTGCAAAGCTTTAGGAATATCTTCTGTATTTTTAGGCACGGGGGTTTGCAAATGCGTGCAAAAAAGCGGGCTATAAGTATCCTTGTAAAGCCCCACACCTCCCACACTTAAGACCCCTAGAGTTTCGCCATGGTAGCTATTTTGCAAAGAGAGAAATTTATCTCTAATCTCTCCTTTTAGAAGGTGGCTATGATAACTCATTTTCAAGGCCACTTCCACACAAGAAGAGCCATTATCCGTATAAAAACACTTATCAAAGCCACTTAAAGCACAAAGCCGTTTGGATAGTGTGATGATTGGAGGGTGGGTGAGGCCAGCAAGCAGTACATGGGCAAAGCTTTCTATTTGCTCTTTTAATTTGGCATTAATATAGGGGTGGTTATGCCCAAAGAGATTAACCCACCAGCTACTAATCCCGTCTAAATAGCACCTGTCCTCAAAGTCATAAAGATAAACCCCTTCTGCTCTCTTGATAGGCAAAAGAGGGAGGTCTTTATAATCATGCATTTGGCTACAGGGATGCCAAATATGAGCTAGATCTAAAGCATTCCAATAAGCATAGCCTCCTGTGCTAAGAATAAAATCCGCTTAGGTGAGAAGATTACAGGCGGAAGGGGGCGGGCATGAAGCCTGAGATTGGCAAACAAGCAGCCCAAGAGTGCGTAGAGGCCATTAAAGAAATGGTTTCTAAACCCCCATGATCTCATGGATGCAAAAGCATAAGAAGTATTTAGTTGTTACGATTTGGATCAGCACAATCGCTTTTGTGGCTGCTGGAATGATTGGCTGGGGGCAGTATAGTTTTTCTATGGCTAATGGGAATGTGGCTAAAGTGGGGCGCGTACTGATTAGTGAGGAGGAACTAGACAGGGAGCATAGACGGCTTTTAGATATTTATAGCCAGTCTATTCCTAATTTTAAAGATTTGAGTGAAAAAGAGGTTAAAGCATTAGGCCTTGAACACAACGCGCTTACTCTTTTAATTAACCAAGCTTTGCTCAAAAATCTAGCGCTAGATTTGGGATTGGGGGTGAGTGGGTCTGAGGTGATAGCAGAAATTCAGAAGAGTACGGCTTTTCAAAATGAGGGGCATTTTGATGAGGCTTTGTATAAAAAAATACTCCAAGAAAACCGCTACCGCCCTAGCGCCTTTGAGGAAGGTATTAAAAATGCCCTGCTGTTACAAAAAATTTCAGCCCTCTTCCCCCAAGCCATTACTCCCTTAGAAGAAGAAGCCTTCTTGTGGCCTTTGAGATTACAAGATCAAGTACGCATTGAAGTTTTAGAACCTAAAGAGGTGGTAGTTACACAACAAGCCCTTAGGGATTATTATAACCAGCATAAAAACACCTATAAAAAACCCCCTAGCTATACTCTAGCTGCCTCGCATATCACAGATACAGATATAGAGCCTGCTAAACAAGAGCAGTTACAGGCTTATTATGAGAAAAACAAACAGGTTTACACTTTACAGGGTAAAGTACAAGATTTCATGCAGGTTAAAATAAAAGTTAGCCATGATTATTTCCAAGAAAAGGCAAGAGATTTAGCTTTGCAAAAATACTTAGCACTCAAAAATAACACTTTTAAACCCGCTACTGAGGTGATAACCAAATTACCCTACCCAGCAGAAATTGCCACTAAAATAGAAACGATGCACCCGGGGGAGGTACTCAAGCCACAAAAGTATAAAGACGGCTGGTTGGTTGTTAAACTTGTTAGTAAACAAACTGATCAACTCCAAAGTTTTGAGGAGGCTAAAGAGGAGGTGCGCATAGCTGTAGTAGAACAAGAGCAAAGAAAATGGCTAAAGCAAGAGGCATCTAAACAACTTCCTCATTTTAAAGGAGATGATATTGGTTTCTTATCGCTTGATTTTAAAGGCAATATCCATGATTTAGGAGAGCAATCCTCTAAGGAGCTGGTGGGTTATATCTTTAAACACCCTTATAAAGAAGGTTTTGTGATTTTAAAAGGACCTAAAGCTGTGCTTTATCGTGTTTACTCCCAAGATTTTAAACACCCCGTCCCTAATTCTAAGGATTTTAAACAGGTAGTGAGTAATCTTAAAGCCCAATCTTTTGATGCGATGTTAGTGGCTATGCTCAAACAACGCTATCAAGTGCATGTTTATGCCAAGTAGGGGTGTATTTTGAATCCGATTATTCTTGGTGTAGATATTGGTTCTAGTAAGATTTGTGCCATCATTGCTGAGATCAAAGAGGGAACACCCCAAGTAATTGGCGTGAGTGTGCATAAATCTGAGGGGGTTAAAAAGGGCAATATTAGCAATATCAGCCAAGCGGGCGAAATTGTTAAAAGAGCCATTGAAGATGCTAAACGCATGGCCGGGCTAAACTTTGTTGAAAAGGCCATTGTTTCTATCTCTGGGGCATGTACTCAAAGTGTGAATAGTTCTGGGCTTATTAATGTGCCTAATAATGAAATTACGCTTAAAGAGATCAACCGCGTATTAGATACAGCTTTACATAGCGCGCATATCCCTACCGGTTATGAAGTCATTCATATTTTGCCCTATCAGTTTAAACTAGATAACCAAGATAATATTGAAGATCCTATGGGCATGAGTGGATCGCGTTTGGAAGTTTCTACCCATATTGTAACCGTGCAGCGCAGTAGTTTAGAAAACTTAAGGCGGACAATCCAAATTGCGGGGGTAAAAATTGAAAATGTGGTTTTAAGTGCCTATGCCGCCTCTATTGCCGTGCTTAATGAAGATGATAAAGCCTTGGGTGTGGCCTGTATTGATCTAGGCGGAGGGACTTGTAACATGATGGTTTATGGGGGTAGTTCTATGTGTTTTAATAACTACCTTAATGTAGGATCAGAGCACATTAGAGACGATCTAGCCAGTATTTTAGAAGTACCTTTAGGTGTTGCGGAGTATATCAAGCGCCAGTATGGAAATCTCATTGCAGAGGAGAGCGATCAAGAAATTGAAGTGCCAGATATTTCCTCAGAAAATAAGAAAAACCGCCTTTCATTAAAGTTAGTACATGACATTATCCGCGCGCGGGTGGTAGAAACTTTTGATGTGCTTAATCGCCGTTTAAAGCAAAGCAACTTGCAAGATAGTATCCGTAGGGGAGTGGTGCTAACTGGGGGCATGACGCATGTAGAGGGGATTAGAAATGTCGCCTCAGTGATTTTTGGAAATATCCCTGTACGCATCGCTAAACCCGTTGAACTAAATGGTCTATTTGAAGAATTAAAAGATCCAACTAGTTCGGTTGCCATTGGTTTAATTTTATACGGAGCGGGCAAGCACACTAATTATGAAAAAGATTCAGAAAAAGTGATTCGTTACAAAGAGAATAAACATACAGAATTGCCCTCTGCCTTTACCTATACCCAAGAGCGTAATTACATTGAAACCGATTTAACTAATCTAAAACACACCAACGAGGTAGAGAGTGTAAAGGAGAGAAAAAAAGATATAATGTATCCCCATAAAGAAGTACCTAAAAGAGGGGGGTTTTTAGAGCGGATTAAGGAGTGGGGCTCTAAGTTATTTTAAAGGAATAGTTGTGGCGTTAGAGGAAGATATAGGTGTAGAGGAAATTTTTGAAACCAATGGGGCTAAGATTGTCGTAATTGGCGTAGGGGGTGGAGGATCAAATATGATCGCCCACCTGATTGCTACGGGTACTTATAAAGATATTACTCTAGTAGCGGCTAATACAGACGGGCAGGCGCTTAAAGCCTCCTGTGCTAAGAATAAAATCCGCTTAGGTGAGAAGATTACAGGCGGAAGGGGGGCGGGCATGAAGCCTGAGATTGGCAAACAAGCAGCCCAAGAGTGCGTAGAGGCCATTAAAGAAATGGTTACAGGTGCGGATCTAGTTTTTATTTCAGCTGGTTTAGGCGGAGGAACTGGCACGGGGGCTGCTCCGGTAATTGCTCAGATTGCTAAGGATTCGGGGGCATTAACCGTTTCTGTAGTTACCAAACCCTTTAATTTTGAGGGTAAAAAGCGCGCTAAGATTGCCGAAGAAGGGCTAAAAGAACTTAAGGCCGTGAGCGATTCAATTGTTGTGATTCCTAATGAAAAATTAGTGGGCTTTATTGATAAAAATGCAGGCATGCAAGATAGCTTTAAAGAGGTCAATAATGTCTTAGCTAAAGCGGTTAATGGCATCTCTAGCATGATTATTAACTATGGCGAGAACGACATCAATGTAGACTTTGCGGATTTAAAAACCGTGATGAATCACCGCGGGTTAGCTTTAATGGGCATAGGTGAGGCTACCGGAGTAAATGCTGCTACTGTAGCGGTAGAAAATGCCATTGCCTCCCCACTCTTTGATAATGTATCCATTAATGGCGCGATGGGCGTACTCATTAACTTTGAATGCCACCCAGATTACCCGCTTTTAGAGATCACTAATTCTGTTTCTATTGTGGAGTCTATGGCAGATGATGATGCAGATATTATTTTTGGTAAGTGTACTTCAGCTAACATGCCAACCGATCATGTGAAGGTTACGATCGTGGCTACTGGTTTTGAAAAGCCTACAGAAAATAAAGAGGAAAAAGTAGAATCTGCGCCTAGTTTTTCTAAGGGTACTTTAGAGGGTTTGCGTTTAGCTAGTAGTGGAGATTATGGAGATGTGGATTTAGATGTTCCTGCTTATTTGCGCCACCAAAAGGATTAAAGCCTCTCAGACCAAAAAGCCTTAAAGTGAGCATAACGCCCCTCTAAAATCGCCTCTCTAGCGCCGCGTACTAGTTGTAGATAAAAAAAGAGGTTGTGTAAACTAGCCAAACGAAAATAAAGCAATTCTTTAGCCCTAAAAAGGTGGCTTAAATACGCTTTAGAGTAGTGTTTACAGGTATAGCAGGTGCAGTTAAGATCAAGGGGGTCTTGGCTTTGCTTATATTGTGCGGATTTGATAGAAATTTTACCCTCTGAGCTAAAAAGCGTCCCATTTCTAGCATTGCGCGTAGGCATCACACAATCAAACATATCCACCCCCCGCTCGATAGCTTCTAATAAATCCTGTGGCGTACCCACTCCCATTAAATAGCGCGGTTTATGCGTAGGTAAAAAGGCTTCTGTATACTCTATAGCCGCATACATCTCTTGCGCATTTTCTCCTACCGCTAATCCGCCAATAGCAAAACCATCAAAATCTAGATCACACAGATCTAAAGCGCTTTGTTTGCGTAGTTCTTGATCAATGCCCCCTTGTACAATGGCAAAGATATGGTGATTGGGCTTAGCATGTTCTTTATGGTATTTCAGACTTTCTAACGCCCAAGCAGTGGTTTTTTGTACAGAGATTTTGAGGCGATCTATTGGGGCTGGCAAACCCACCAAATCATCTAAAACCATACAAATATCGCTATTAAGGGCATATTGAATATCTAGTACTTTAGAGGGCGTAAAAAGATGAGTGCTACCGTCAATATGGGATTTAAATACGATTCCTTGATCGTGGGGTTTAGCGTTGCTTGAAAGAGAGAAGGCCTGAAACCCCCCGCTATCGGTTAAAAAATTACCCGGAAATTGGGTAAAACCATGCAACCCGCCTAATTGCTCAATACATGCCGCCCCCGGTCTTAAATAGAGGTGGTAGGTGTTGGCTAGAATAATGGGGGCTTGGAGATTTTGCAGGTCTAAAGCGTCTAAACTCTTCACGCTAGCTTGTGTGCCTACGGGCATAAAAATAGGGGTTTGTACCATTCCATGGGATAAAAATAAAGTTGTCGCGCGGGCTTTGCCATCTATCCGGTCTAGCCTAAAATCCATTTTTAACCTTAGCTTTTTTACATTATAATAGCCAAAAACACTGGGAAATTAGGGTTGAAAAAGGTTGCGTTAATTGTTGAGGGCGTGGTGGCTAAAAAGTTTATGGAGTTGGTGGTCTCCAAATTTTTTAGCAATAATTTTTATCTGGTAATCACCAAAGACCCTAGCTGTTTGCCAAGTACTTTGCCTAGTACCTTTGAGGTACATGTATTTGATCCCACCTCTGCTTATCGTCTTTACCCTTTTATTGATGCCAATGTAAGCGATATATTTATTCTGCTAGAAAATACCCAAGAACAACAGGTTATCTATGAAATTATCCGGCAGAAAAATAAAGAAGCCCGTTTGATTGTGAATCAAGGGTTAGAGGGGGTTAAAGATGAGAGGCTTGTATTAATTGATCACACCCAGATTATTGCTAATAAATTCATCGCTAAAATCCCCAATGTCCCCAGTGTACCGCAAGGTTTTGGGCTTGAGCAGGGGGAGGTGATGGAAATTGGTGTACCCTTTGGGAGTGTCTTTGCCTACCGCCACATCGGTTCTTTACACCAAAAAGATTACCGCATTGTTGGGGTATACCGGAAAAATGAATTTTATTTAAGCCACTCTGCTATGGTGATTCAACCAAGAGATCAACTACTAGCTGTGGGTAATCCAGAAACACTTAATAATGTCTATTTGCAAGTAAGAAGCAATGTAGGGCAATTTCCTGCTCCCTTTGGAAGAGATATTTACCTTTATATTGACATGCGCTTGCAATCCATGGAGGCCTTAGAAAGAGATATTGACCAAGCACTGGTTTTACACGATCAACTCAAAAGCGCCATGCTTTATATCAAAGTTCTCCACCCCACCTACACAGCCTTTATTGAGAAAATCCGCGCCATTGAATCTAAAGATATTCGTATTGTTCTAGACTTTAAAGGCTCTTGTTTTGCAGAAAAACTCCAAGTAGATAGCCAAAAGAAAATTGGTCTAGTGGTGGTTGGCAAAGAAATTTTTAACAAACGGGATAACCGCAAGGTTTTATTTGAAATCTTAACACCGATTTTTAAAACAAGCATCAAGGGTTTTAAAGGGATTAGCAAAAGCATGGTTGTGTTAAACAAGGACATGGAACAAAACGAGGACATCTCTTCTGTGATGTTTGATGTGTGTGCGCAAATGAATTTAGACATGTTATTATACGACTTCGATCCAGATAAGCGTTACAAAGTAGAGGTTATTGAAAATTACGAACATCTCTCCCACATTTACAACCGGAAAATCAAGGTGATTCGCACACATGTTAAAAACCCCGTGCTATTTCTAAGAAGTTTAGAAACCCCTGTAGTGCAGTTTTTACCCTTTGAATCTTGTATTACAAAAAACCAGTTTTTTTGGATGTTTTCTACTAAAGTAGAACGAATCGTATTTTTAAGCGATATACACCCGCAAATGTTTATCCCGGTGGTGGAGTGATGCACCTTGATCTTTTAAAATACCCCATTGAGATTGGTACGCTACCCCAAATCACTTATACCGGTAAGGTTTTGGTGGTGAGTGATACGGTGGTTGCACCCCTATATTTAGAACAAGTTTTAAACCATATTCAAGCCTCGAGAGTTTTTAAAACAGTCATTCCTACCGGCGAAGTGTATAA
Organism: Helicobacter suis HS1; assembly: GCF_026000295.1. Classification (NCBI taxonomy): domain Bacteria; kingdom Pseudomonadati; phylum Campylobacterota; class Epsilonproteobacteria; order Campylobacterales; family Helicobacteraceae; genus Helicobacter; species Helicobacter suis. Next base: position 597,977 of record NZ_AP026769.1, read on the forward strand.
AAAATGGGAAACTTTAGAAAAAATCTTAAATGCAGCCTTTGAGGTTAATTTAAGCCGCAAGGATTGTTTAGTGGCTTTAGGTGGGGGAGTGGTGAGTGATATGGTGGGTTTTGCAAGCGCAATTTATAAACGCGGCATTGCCTTTTATAATATCCCAACCACCCTTTTAGCCCAAGTAGATGCTAGTATTGGAGGCAAGACCGGTATTAATAATGCCTATGGCAAAAATTTAATCGGGGCTTTCCACTCACCCAAAGCTGTTTATATTGATCCGCAATTTTTGCGCACCTTATCCAAGCGCGCTTTTTATGCCGGTGTAGCTGAGATGATTAAAAAGGCGGTGTGTTTTGATGCCTCTTATTTTGAGTGGTTAGAAAATCACCCTATAGAACAGCACCTAGAACAAGCTATTGCTAAAAGTCTAACCATTAAAGCTAAGGTAGTGATACAAGATGAGAGAGAAGAGGCACTACGCATGGGGCTTAATTATGGGCATACTTTTGGGCATGCCATTGAAAAGGCGGGGGCTTATGAGGCATTATTGCATGGGGAGGCGGTGGCTATTGGTATGCAAATGGCCAATGCCTTAGCGTGTAAATTAGGGCTTTTAGATCAAGAAGTACAGACACGGATTAAAAATTTGTTAGCGCGCTACCAATTAGATTTACTCCACTAAAATCTTTTTATCCCGCAATTCTACAAAGAAAAACAGATGGATAAAAAGAATATCAACGGGATTACATTTATCTTACCCACTAGTCTTGGAAACTTTAAAGCTAAACAAGTACCTAAAGATCGCGTTATAGAGGTTTTAGATGCGTGGTGCTAGGTATTTGGTAATTTTGCTTTGCACAGGATTACTTTTAGCATCTGAGACATTCTAAAGCCTCGCCCCTATTAGACACAACTATCCATCTAATCCAAAGTTTGAGTAAAAAATACCCCATCGATCTTAAACGCCTTTATACCACCGGCCAGTCTATGGGGTGCATGGCCTCTATATAAAAGAGCGCTTGAAAAATCTTAAAGCAGATACTTTAGAGGCTAGCGCGCTTAATCACAGCCTAAAAACTTTGCAACACCAAGAAAAATTGCTTGAATCGTATAAAACTAACCCTTTTAAAGAACTAGTCGAAAAACCTGCTATCACTAATATTCCCAATATCACCAGCCCTTTAGCCATTGTAACCGGCCTCTCTTTTATTAAAACCATGCGCGCTAAGTTAATCACTATGCAGCAACACCAAAAAATCCTCAAGCAGATCATTATTGCGCTTAATCAAAAAATAGAAATTCTAACAAAATTACAAACCATGCAGCCTAAACAATGGGATGTAGCCATTTATCAAGAACGGGTTAAAAAAATTGAATTTGAAAGCGCACAAGATCTACTAAAAGCTAGTTTAGATGCTTACGCTAAAGATATGGAGGAAAATACCCAAAACATCAAATCCCAAATTAGAGATCAAGTTTTTAAGCTCCTTTATGTTCTGTTGATTGCTTGTTCTAGCATTGTGCTAGCTTGGATACTCAAACATCTTAGCCATAAATATTTATATAGCGATGAGCGAGCATACACGATTAATAAGGCAATTAATTTTATTAATGCCAATGTGGTGGTGCTCATCTTTCTATTTGCCTATTTAGAAAATGTCTCTTATCTAGTTACAATGCTAGGCTTTGTGGGCGCTGGATTTGCCATTGCCATGCGTGATTTATTCATGAGCATGCTAGGGTGGTTTAGCATTGTCCTAAAGGGTAGTTTGCATGTAGGCGATCGCATAAAAGTTGCTAAAGATGGAATGGTGTATATAGGAGATGTACTAGATATTTCCATGCTTTATATTACTTTATTTGAAGATGTTACTCTAACCACCTATCTTAAAAATAATGGCCGTGCCGGGCGCATTATTTTTATCCCTAATAATTATGTCTTTACCGGCTTAGTTTCTAATTACAGCCACTTAGGTTTAAAGACGGTGTGGGATAGTGTGGATTTTTTCCTAACCTTTGATTCTAACCACCAAAGGGCAATGGATATTGCTTTAAAAATTGCCACAACCCACTCACAACCCTATAGCGAAATCGCCCAAACCCAGTTTAGCAAAATGCGCACTAAATACGCTTTGCGCACTATTGAAGTTGCGCCTAAAGTGTATACCATGACAGAAAAAGATGGCATGCGTTTGTATGTTTCTTATCTAACGAATGCCTATGCGACTCTGAGTTTGCGTTCTAAAATTTCTACTGATGTGGTGCAAGCCTTTTTAAAAACCCGCGATGTTTTTTTAAGCACTGCTCTTAAAGAAATCCAAGAAAAACAAGAAAGTAGCCTTTAACATGCAACATCATTTTATTTTAGTGGCCTTAAATGCTGAAATGGGAGGCGCCAAACAAGGCAGTAATACAGGTGTAGAGCGTTTAAAAAAAGCGTTACTTCAAAAATACCCACAAATGGAAACAATCACCATTGGGCAAGAGGAATGCACTCTAAACACCTTTTTTAAATATGCTGAGCATTTTGAGGATTATTATTGCTTTTGTAAATTTTTATTAATCCCGGGTCTACAGGAGGTGTTTAAAAAGCAATGCTTCTCATTAATTTTAAGTTCAGAACATGCTAATGCCTTTGGTATTATCCAAGCTTTGCGCAGCACGCATCCGCAAAAAAAACTAGGAATCTTATACTTAGACGCCCACGCAGATATCCATACCGCTTATGATAGCCATTCAAGACATATCCATGGCATGCCCCTTGGTATGGTGCTTAATCATGTCCATAGTGGCCCCAATCCTTTAAACCAACAAGAACAAGAATATTGGCAAAAACTCTGTGCTTTGGGCATGCAAGATGGCGTATTAGCTTTTGATCCTAAACATTTGGTCTATTTTGGTGTGCGCAGTACAGAGCTAAGCGAGAGAAATGTGATTAAAGAATGCGCGATTCCTCTTTTTAGTGTAGATGCGATCCGTGCGGATATGAAGTGTACTAGAGCAAAGCCAAGCCTTATTAAAAGGGGTGGATATTCTCTATTTAAGCCTAGATGTTGATATTTTAGATGGGAAGCTTTTTAGTTCTACAGGTGTACGCGAAAATAATGGATTGCAACCCTCAGAGCTATTAGCACTTTTGGAAGGGCTTTTACAGACCTTTAAAACGCGTTTAGCAGCCGCAGAGATTACAGAGTATAACCCTGAGTTATACACAGGTGAAGGAGAAGATGAAAAGGTGGTTTTAAAATTAGCCCAAAGTGTTTTAAATCATTTCAATAAGGAATTTGCATGACTCGTAGAAAATTTATCCTCACTAGTTGTGGTGTAAGCTTATGCCTTTTAGCGCCATTAGAAGGGAGTATACAGCCTATTAAGGCAATGGGTATTGTAGAAGTGTTTGCAGATGGGGCGCATTTAAGCGCTGTAGTGGTGGCTTATGATAAGCCTCTTTCTGGTGTAATTGCAACTGCTTTTAAAGTGGAGGGGCGCACGATTCAAAAAGTCTATCTGCGCCAAAGCCCCACCAAAGGAGAGGCAACTGTTAAAGGAAAGTTTGTGATTTTAGAACTCTCTTTAGACGATGCGCAGATTGATTTAAAAGAGGAAGTGGCGCTCAAGCAGAAAAAAGGCGCGCCTAAGCAGGTAGATAAACCCCGCTTTAAGGCCGGTGAACCCTCAGGGCATAATCTCATGTTTAAAACCCCCAAAGCCCATGTTGATATTCTTAATTCCCCCTCTCTTGAAATTTCTTCTATTTACTACCCTATAGTAGAAGATTTTATTGCCCAAGATTTTTACGATGAAACCAACCACCAAAATCTCCACTACAATCTTTTTATCCCTAAAGATATTGGCAAAAAACATCTCCCCCTTGTACTTTTTATCCACGATGCCGGATCCATTAGTACTTTTGTAAAAGCCACGCTTTTACAAGGCTTAGGCGCGGTGATCTTTGCCCACCCTAAAGAACAAATCAAGCGGCCATGTTTTGTTTTAGCCCCCCAGTATGATACGGTGATTGTTGATGACGATTCTAAAGCCTCGCCCCTATTAGACACAACTATCCATCTAATCCAAAGTTTGAGTAAAAAATACCCCATCGATCTTAAACGCCTTTATACCACCGGCCAGTCTATGGGGTGCATGGCCTCTATTGCGATGTTAATTAAATACCCTAATTTCTTTGCAGGGGCTTTTTTAGTGGCAGGACAATGGAAAGCCTCGCTGTGTGCGCCTTTAGTTAAAGATAAACTTTTTATTATGGTTTCAGCAGATGATCCGGGGGCTTATCCGGGGGAAAATGCCATTGTTGCGTTTTTAGAACAAAAGGGGGCTAAAATTGCTAAAGGTGTGTGGAATGGGGCGTGGCAGGCTAAGCAATTTAAAGAAGCTTATGAAAAACTAAGCGATCAAAAGGCCACTATCCGGTATGTTGTGTTTTCTAAAGGGAGTGTATTATCCCCTACAGACACAAATAAAGGCAGTGCACACCGCAATACTTGGAAGATTGCCTATAGCATTGAGCCTATCCGTGAGTGGCTATTTGAACAAGTTTTAGCATAGGGAGAATTTTAATGCAAAGCATTGGTTTAGTCAAAGAAAGCATGGATTTAGAATCTAGGGTGGGTTTAATCCCTCAAGATGTAGCTTTCTTGACTCATTATGTCAGTGTGTTAGTTGAAGAGGGTGCGGGGCTGATGAGCGGGTATAGCAATGAGGATTATGCTAGAGCAGGGGCAACTATTATCTCTCATAAAAAGGCTTGGGAGCAAGGTATCGTAGTCAAATGCAAAGAACCCTTAGAACATGAATACTCTCTTTTACAAGAAGGGGCTACCCTTTTTAGTTTTTTAGATTTGGCCTATAATAAATCTCTAGCTTCCATGCTAGTAGAGAAAAAAATTCTCTCAATTTGTACAGAAACCATTGCCGGGCCAAAAAACAATTACCCGATGCTTTTACCCATGAGTGTGATAGCAGGCCAACTAGCCGCCCATTTAATTCAACATTATTTATTAGGGCTAGAACATTTACCCGGAGTTTTTGGTAAAGGGATTTTATTAGGGGGGCTTGTAGGGCAGATGCGGGCTAAAGTGGTGGTGGTAGGCGGTGGTGTGGTGGGTTTAGAAGCAGCCAAAGCACTAAGTTTATTAGGGGCTAGGGTAGTGGTGCTTGAATTAGATTATGCTAAATTACAAAACCACCCCTATACTTTTGCCCACCATCTAGAAATTTTAGGAATCAATGAGGAGAATATTGAGCGCGCATTAGAAGGGGCTGTAGGGTTAGTTGGTGCGGTACTCATCACAAGCACTAGTACACCTAAAGTTATTTTAAAACGGCATTTACAGAAAATGCAAAAAGGCGGAGTGGTGGTAGATGTGGCTTGTGATTTAGGCGGGTGTGTGGAGAGTATCCACCAAACCAGCCACTCTAACCCTCTCTATCTAGCTGAAGGATTATTACACTATGGCGTGCCTAATATGCCCGGAGTGGTGGCTAGAAGTAGTTCGGTTGCCTATAGCCATGCAAGTTTGCCCTATTTGGTTTACTTTTTAGAACATGGCCTAAAAGAATTTTTGAAAGCCAATACTAAAACTGTTGCCAACACCTCAGGGGGATTAAGCGCTTATGAAGGGTATTTAACACAAGAAAATATCGCTAAAAGTTTTGATCTGCCCTATAAAAGCGTAACAGAAATTTTGGAGGCACTAACTTAAAATTACATGGGCGTACTAGACACGATCTTACTAGTGTTTTTAGTGTGTGTTTTAATAGGTGGAGTGGGTTATTATATTTACATGGTATTAAAAAAATAACCCCTAAACTCCAAAAGCGCTAGGCGTTATTTAGAGCCACATCTAGCACTCTTTGAACGCTATCTATCTTGCTTAAACTCAAGTTTAAAACACTATCTTCTAACCCCCCAAGACTATGGGCTATGTTAGCATCTAAGCTAATACAATCCCCGGTTTCTAAAGTGTGCTTTTGCCCATCTACTTCAAACCAAATCCGCCCTTGTAGTACCCGTACTTTAATCGCTCCGGGCGCTTGGTGTTTGCGCATTTCTTCTGCTCTGGGCATACAAATGCGAATTTCAATACCGCTATCTGTTTCTAAAAGCTTTTCAATGTGTAAACTATCAAATTTAACACCTTGTAAAAAATGTAAAACTTGCATAACTCCCCTTTAGTTTAAGATTTCATTTTAAGCCAAATAAACGGGCAGATTGTAAGAGATTTAGTATAATGCTCTTTAAATGACTATGGATATAAAAATGAGTGATTTAAACACTACAAAGGTTGATACCCCAACCTCTATATTTGTACATATTTGTTGTTCTGTAGATAGCCACTATTTTTTACAAGAATTAAGAAAGCTTTACCCTAATATTCCTTTAACAGGCTTTTTTTATAACCCTAATATCCACCCCTTTACAGAGTATCAGCTACGACTCCAAGATGTCAAGCGTTCTTGTAAAATGCTAGATATTTCCCTAATAGAGGGTGATTATACTTTAGACTCATGGTTAAAAGCGACTAAGGGGTTAGAACAAGAGAAAGAAAAAGGGGCTCGGTGTAGTATCTGTTTTGATGTGCGTTTAGAAACTAGTGCACAAATGGCGCTTATGCTAGGTAAGCAGCATTTTAGTACAACTCTTCTCTCCTCTCCTATGAAAGAACAAGAAGTTTTAAAAACACAGGGGGAGTTGATTGGAAAAAGATATGGCCTAGAGTTTGTTTATTTAAATGTCCGCGCTAAGGGAGGTGTTACTAAGCAAAATACATTAGCAAAACAAGATAAACTGTATCGCCAAAATTACTGCGGGTGTTATTTTGCCCTTAATGATCAAAGGGAAGCGCAAAACAAACCATGTATAGAATTAATCAGCTTTTTAGATCGCCAAATCCACCCAGCTAGTATAACCCACCGCCTAGAACTTTTCAAACAACGCGCTATTTTAGAAGAAAAACAACAAAATTATGAACTTTTACAACAAAGTTTGCAGACCTATTTACTTTGTAGGGGTTTAGTTAAGATCCATGATAAGACACTTCCTAGCCATATTCTAAAACACTCTATGGAAAAGAAAGTTACTATTAAAGATCTACAGATTCAAAGGATTTCTTTAAAACCCACCTTAGGCGAAAAAATATGTAGCCAACAATACCATTTTGATCTAAAGCCTCAAAATATGGAATTAGGTTTTAGTGTGAAAGATGAAACTTTATTTTTAGATACAAAGGGTACTAGTACTCTACTAAATACACCACACAAACCGCTAAAGGCTCTTAAACTAAGCTACGATCAAGAGCTTTATATCCGCGAAAAACTAGTTGGCACAGAAAGTATCCAGCCTATTATTATTGTAGAAGACTTGCGCCTTCTCCAATCTCCAATTTCTGTAGAGATTGTAGCCCAATTCTTCACACATAAAAACTTCTATCTAGTACAAACCCCCTAAAAAGATCTATAGATACCTAATCGCACTCCCTTTCTCTTTGCGTGCTTTGATCGTGGTGGGCATGGCAGCTTTACCTAGAGCAACTAAACAGGCAATATTAGGCGGATTGATATAGGCATTAAGGACTTCATGGATTTTTTCAGCCTCAAATCCCCCCATAATACAAGAATCCACACCCATTAAAGTCGCTGCTAAAGTCATCTGGCCCACAGCGATATAGCATTGCTCTTTCATGTAAGCTTCAATCAAAACTTGTTCGTTGCGTAGGCGATCTTTTAATAAAGTCTGTACACCCTGAGCCACTCTTTGGCGGTATTCTTGAGTAAAAAATTGATTCAGATAATCAGCAGTGAGCGCGCCAGCATGCATATAACCCACCACCACTAAAGCCGCACAGGTTTGTACCACTTTCGTGTTGAAATAGACAAAGGGTAAAATTTGCTCTTTGCGCGCACCTTGAAGTACGATAAATTCCCAAGGCTGGGTGTTATAAGAACTAGGCGCTAGCCTTAAAGCGAATAATCTGGATCAAATTTTTTACAGGCAAAACGGCGGTGTAAAACGGTGTTAAGTTCATTAGGGCTAAGTTCAAACTGCATCTAACCATCCTTTGATTTTATTTTAATCCCCAGAGGCTTTAGCTTGATAGGCTCGCAGTATAGCACCAAAAGATTAATAAAGTTTAGCCCAACTTGTAGGCCTAGATTAGATAGTGGCAAAATAGTGGTTACTAGACTTAAGGGGCAAGCATGCTAAAATGGGCGTCTTTTTGAATTATAGTAAAGGGTTACAATTTTGATTAAGCGGGGGATTTTTAACAGATTCTTTAAAACTCTTAAAACATGCTTGGCATGAAAGTTTTACATCTTAATGCTACCCTTACAGGTGGCGCAGCACAGGCAGCTTTGCGTTTACATTATGCGCTTTTAAAAAAGGGAGTGGATAGCTATGTGTGGTTACAAGACTTGCAAGGAGGCGTACTGAGTGATCGCATATTAGGCCCGCGCACGCGTTTAGCCAAAGCTCTAAGCCTGATGCGCCCCTATTTAGATAAAGCGCCGGTGTTGCTCTACCCTAAACGCAAAAAAGGTACTTTTAACTTGGGTTGGTTGCCCTTTAGCCCTGTTTTGTCTATGATTAAAAAGATTAATCCAGATATTATGCACTAATAGCCCCTTTGGACTAGATTTAGCTACTTTAGGTTTTTGGATGAAACAAAGAGCCTATGCAAAAATCTCGTAATTAGTCATCGTGGGGGTGAGCAACTGGATTTCTCAGCGTGCACAAAAAAGCGCTTTATTGCAGGATGAACAATACTTTATTGTAGGCAATCCCATAGACACACAGATTTATAAACCCATGAACAAAGAATTTTACCGCCAGTTACTGGGTTAAACACTTCTAAAAAGCTAGTAGGTTTTGGGGCAAATATAACAGATCCAATTAAAGGCTATGATCTTTTAGAGCAGGCTTTAGAAAAACTTAATCCCCATTTAGAGGTAGAATTTGTGATTTTTGGATCGCAATTCTTAAAAATATCCCTTCTTCCCTTTAAGACTCACTTTTTAGGGCGTTTGAGTGATGCAACTAGTTTAGTTGCGCTTTATAATGCTCTAGATGTTACATTAGCACCTAGCCGTCAGGAAAATCTCTCTAATATTGTTATGGAAAGTCTTGCTTGTTGCACCCCTGTGGTGGCTTTTGTTGTAGGAGGGCTTTTAGATTTAATCACCCACCAAGAAAATGGCTATTTAGCACGCCCTTTTGAGATTGAGGATTTAAAAGCGGGAATAGAATGGGTACTGACTACTCAAGATTATACTAGGCTTTGTGAGCATGCCCGTAACTCTGTATTAGATCGTTTCAGCGAACATGTGATCGCACGGCAAATGTTAAATTTATACAAAGAGATTTTACATAAAATATAAGTGTTTGGATGCGCGCTTTAGCACCACAAAAAGACTTTACAAATAACCCTCCAAATTAGAGGAAAGCCAACATACGCGCCTTATTACCTACCATTCTGCTATTCAAGGAAACTTAAGAGTAGCGAAGTATTTTAAGCAAAGTAGCCCTAAGTATCCTCTTATTAGTATCCTCATAGCAACACTTAATAGCCAAGAATTTTTAGAATCGACTCTTCTAAAGTATCTTTAGTCAGAATTATGAAAATGTAGAGTGTTTAGTAATTGATGGGGTTCAACAGATGATACTTTAGAAATTTTAAAGCATTATAACAATTGTATAGACTACTTTATTAGCCAAAAGGATAAAGGCATTACAGAGGCGTTTAATAAGGGGAGCGTGTCTAGAAGACTAGCAGATTGGGAGTTTATTTAGTGTGATGATAATAAGCAGGCGTATTTAAAACTCTTTGGCAGAAATCCCACTCGTCTTTAGCGGGTGGGATGAATGCCACTAATTTGTGGTATAATGTCCCCATACATTCGTATCTACGGCAGGAAGTGTCGGAAGTTACGCCTTTGGAGATATGATGTGTGAGACCTGTAGGGAATGCGTTGGAGCTCAAACTCTGTAAAATCCCTACTATAGGGACACAGAGTGAGAACCAAACTCTCCCTACGGGCAACATCAGCCTAGGAAGCCCAAATGTCTTTAGCATTTGGGCACTTCACAAGTGCTTTGCGATGAGATTTTTTGAAGAGAGAATTTTGTAGAAAACATCGTTTGGCTTAAGGACAACGCACAAAAACGATGTATCAGCGTTGCAAAAAAACTATTCATAATGTTTTAGCTTAAAGTGTGTTTGTGTTAAAATAGGCGCTTTTAAAGGAAACTTAATGATCACCATTCCTATCGTGATGGCTTTTGATTTGAATTATTATGTTGCTGGGGGAGTGGCTATGTATTCTCTACTCATGCACGCTGCACAAGAAAGAAAAGGGGAGCCCCTGTTTTATAAAATCCACCTGCTAATACAAGGTCTGGATTTTTCCCACCAACAAGAACTGGTGAAAATTGCTGCCCCTTTTGCTGATTTTTCTGCGATTATCTTTCACGATATTGACGAAAAGCGATCAGGGTTTGGAAAATTCTTTGAGCAAAATACCACCCCTCTTCTCCCCTATTTGCGCCCTGCACTCTTAAAGCGCTTTTCAAGTCTAGTTCTCTACCGCCTTTTTTTAAGTTCTCTCTTTCCTGAGTATGACAAAATTATAGCCTGCGATGTGGATATGCTCTTTGAGCGCGATATAAGCCCTGCTTACTTTGCCTTTGACACAGACGAGCCCTATTATCTTGCAGCCGTTAGGGAAAATTGGCATAAGAACGTAGAACATTTAGAAGAAACTTATAGGAATACTGCTAAAGACTTGGGTGCTGGATCAGATATTAATTCTAGGGCAGATATGGAGGCGCTTTTTTGTTGTTGTATTAATGTTGGCTTTATTGTGGCTAATCTTAAAAAGTGGCGCGAAGATGACTTAGAGAGCCGTATGATTGCAATTTTTAAAGAAAAGGGGTCTAAACTTGTTGCCTTTGAACAAGAAGTGATCAATCTTGCCTGCCTAGGGCAAATTTTAGAATTGCCCCGTATTTATAACTATGTAGCAGATGTTTTTAACGACTATTCTGAAATACAAACCCCTGTGGTGTGGCATTTTTTGGGCCATAAGCCATGGAAAGTTTATAGGGGGGGGGGGGACAGAGATTCGCTTTAAGCGATGGATGCGTGTTTTCCTTCTAGCTTTTATCTCCTCTGAGAAGTTCATGATCCATGCTCTTATAACTCACTCCTCCAAGGAGTTCACGGATAGTTTTATAACTCATAGGGAGTTCATGGATGTTCTTATAACTCACTTTCAAAATAACCGCTTCGATCTCTCTTCACTTGAGATCAAAATACAAGGCTTTATTTAGAAAATACAATAACACCTAAGAGTACCGCCGAAGTGATCAAAGAGGCTAGAGCTCTAGGATTAAAGGCAGATGAGGCGATCAAGGCCATTAAGCAAAATCACCACCAAAAACAGCTCTACACAATTTCGCAGGCAAAATCCCGGATACTTAACATTCTGAATAATTAAGTTTAGCTTAACAAGCCTTGCAGTATAATCAGAGAAGCTGGTGCTTAAACTTCATTAGAGCTTATGCTTTAACTCTATTATTCTAAATCCCGTTTTTTTTTGTGAGGTGTGCATGCGCAGAGTAACGCTATTTCTCTGCGGCTGCTCTTTACTAATTAGCAGCGCGCAGGCTATTAAAACTAAAACCCTCAAGAAAATACAAACTACAGAGGCCATTCAAGATGAGGACGCTCCTAAGAGCTGGCACAGCAATGGAGTAAAAAATTATTTGGGTAGCCGCACGGTGATCTCTAATAAACAACTCACCCATGAGGCTAACATGAGTATCGAGCAGGCCTTACAAAATGTGCCCGGTATTCATATTAGAAATTTTACAGGTGTGGGGGCTATGCCTAGCTTTTCTATCAGAGGCTTTGGGGGTGGGAGTCCGGGGCATAGTAACACCGAGCTTGTTTTAGTTAATGGGATTCCGATCTATGTTGCGCCCTATGCGCTCATTGGCATTTCTATTTTTCCGGTAACTTTTCAATCTGTTGATCGAATCAGTGTGATTAAAGGGGGCGAAAGCGTACAATATGGCCCTAATGCCTTTGGAGGTGTGATTAATATTATCACTAAGCCTATCCCGGAAAAATGGAGTAACCAAATAGCCCAGAGGGTAACATATTGGGGGCGCTCAAGAAATGGGGGCTTTATTACCCCTACAAGTACACCGCTTAATAAAAGTCTGGGTAATAATTTTTTATATAACACTTATTTAAAGTCAGGGGGCATGTTTAATAAATATGTGGGTGTGATGGCGCAGACTAACTACATCACCGGGCAGGGCTTTAGATACAATAGCCCCACCACCATTCAAAACTACATGCTTGATGGAATCTATCAAATCAACGCCACAAATAAAATCACAGTTTCCTACCAATATTATAAGTATTTCTTAACCGATCCGGGCTCTTTAGGACAGGCAGCTTATGATCAAAATCGCTTCCAAAATGATCGGCCTAATAACACCAAAAGCGGGGATGCTAACCGCTGGAGTGCGGTGTATCAAACTTTATTTGGAGATTCAGATAAAGTAGGCGGGGATTTTACTCTCACTTACTGGGGACATGATATGAGCCGGGATTTCCAAATGGATTCAAACTATTTAAATATCAACACCAACCCGGCTAAGGGGTTAGTTTATACAAATGACAACTACGCCGGGTTTTTTATTGTCAACCACGCTAGACATTTTTTAGTTAACTCTATCACTTGAGGATTATACAAAATACTTAAATTGAAATCTATGAAACAGACAATCAAGGTGGGTATGCGTGTCATGACCAGTGATATTTTACTCCATCCTTTACAATCCACTTGCCAAAACTCAGATATAGTTAATGGCAAGTGTAATATGCCCACCCCCACACCTCTTTTAAAGTCTAGTGAAGAGATGAATAACAATTACACGGCGGCCTATGTGAGCGATAAAATGGAGTTTCTTAATGGCAAATTGATTTTTACGCCCGGGTTGCGCTACACCCGTGTTAATTACAACCAAAAAGTTCCAGAAAAACCGGATTACACCCGAATGCAGACTCTAAAAAGGGAGTTTAATGAATGGAGTCCAGCTGTAAACATTGGGTATAAGCCTATGCAAAATTGGTTATTTTATTTTAACTACCGCAGAAGCTTTATTCCCCCACAAAACCGCATGATCGCCCTGTATTCAAGCAATTACAACCAAATTTTTGATGGGATAGAAGCCGGTTCGCGCTACGGTTATAAAGACTTGCTTAGCTTTAATGCGAGTTATTTTATTACCTTTGCACAGCGCTACTATTCAGGGGGTTATAGCCCGGGGCCGGTCAATGCTAGAAGTCAGGGCGTGGAGTTAGAGCTTTACTATACCCCTATTAGAGGCTTACAATTCCATGTAGCCTATACCTACATTAATGCCGTCGTTACAAATAATGTAATAGATGATACCAACTGGTTTATTGGCATTGTAGATCATCCCTTTAGCATTAAAGGTAAAAAACTTCCCTATGTCAGCCCGGATCAATTTATCTTTGGTGCGATGTATACCTATAGAAATACGACCATTGGGATTAGCAGTTATTTTTATAGCCGCGCTTATTCTTCTGTGCTCAATCAGGCTAAATCAGAAACGGTTTGTTTCCACACTGATCCTGCTAAAACCGGTGGTGTGAGTTTTGGGTGTAACAGTGTGGGGCTTTTGCCTTGGTATTGGTTGTGGAATATCCAAGTAAGCCAGACTTTTTGGCAAAGCGGGCGGCATAAAATTGTGGGCAGTTTACAGGTCAATAATATCTTTAACATGAAATATTATTTTAGAGGCATTGGCACCTCTCCTACGGGCATGGAACCCGGACCCGGGCGCTCAGTAACAGCGTATTTGAGTTATCAGTTTTAAATACCCCCAAGGTGTCCGGCGCACCATTGATCAAAGCGAGATCAAACATGTACTAAAACGGCATGGGGAAGGGGGGATTATGACGCGCGCACATAAACAGCCCCCTATAACTAAAGAGGATATAGCTAAATACCCCAGAGTATGCTGATCAAGCAGACTTTAAAACCTTATCAAAAAATAAGGCGGGCACTGCACTAGTGAGTGCTAAACAGATTAACGGGCACTATGTAGTTGTAGAGCAGTTGCAAAAGGGACAGAATGAATTAGCCTTTAAGACAATGTATTTTGAAAGGGGGATTTAACTAAGAATTCAGCCTTTACCCAGGCAATGCCACAAGAGCACCTTAACCGCCCTAGTTATGAGCTAGGAGTTAAGCAAGCGTCCGGCGCAAAGGTAGAACAGAACTTTATAAGAAACCCCCTTAAAAGTCAAGAGCCTAAACTACTCTCTTACAAACCTGTATCAGAGATATACAAGGAGGCTAAAGCTAAAGGTTTAAGCTATGCGGAGTTTAAAGCACTAAGAGATCAAAATACAAGGCTTTATTTAGAAAATACAATAACACCTAAGAGTACCGCCGAAGTGATCAAAGAGGCTAGAGCTCTAGGATTAAAGGCAGATGAGGCGATCAAGGCCATTAAGCAAAATCAAAAGGCTAGCTTAGCCGGCCTTAAAGAAAATGAAAGACCTATTGCAGTAGGGGAAGCTATTACTATGCAGAAGTTAAATGGCTACTCAAGTAGTATTAGCCTAGATGATACCCATATTTACCCATTAGATTTTGTGGTGGTTAAAACTTCAGATGTTAAGCCTAATATGCAGGCTAAAAGCGGGGTGCAGACCCGCACGCGCGGTAAATTAATGCGCTATGAAAGTGCCCCACCCATTGCGGGCAGTAGCAATGGCGATGGCTGGTATTATGTGTTTCATAGTAGGCACGATAGCGCCGCGCGGCATTTGGCCTTTGATAATGTTTGTCTACCAAGAAAGCACCCCTTTTGGCAGAATCACACCCCGCCACTTGATTGGGGTTGTCGGTGTGAGATTGCCATGTGGTCAGAAAGACAGATCAAGGCCAAAGGAATAGCGGTTACTCAAAATATCCCTACAAGTGGGGGACTGAAGCGGGGGGTTTTGAGCGTGATAATAACAAGTTTTTAGCTAGCTTTTTTAAAAACAAGTTGGCCACTTATGCGGGCAATTCAAAAGCTACTAGCCTACTTAAAGGCGTGTTGCAAAATATCGCTAGCAAAAAGGCGCGGTTTAAATCTCTCTTAAGACTTTCTAAAAATGGAGGTAGTCTCCGTTTTGGTAATTTAGATAGTTTGCCTATCACATTAAAATCTAAAACCCTAAAGGCTAACCCCGCAAATGATCTGTTTGACTTTTTCTTAGCTAAGGAGGTGTTAGATAATCCACTATTAATGGCCACCCATAGAGATACGCGTAAGCTAGTGGGTCAGAAGTTAGGCAGGTGGTATGAGCTTGAGATTCAAGGCACAGAGTTAGTCAGTTTAGATCACTTTAAAGAAGCGCCTGACTTAAAAGAGGGGTTTGAGATTAAGAAATTAGATTTTGATAAGTTAGCGGAGCGCCTCCCTTCTGAAAAGCCTTATCCCTTCACCCAAAGAGTGCTAAATACAATCAAAAGCGCACTATCTTTGTTAAGTTTGAATGATAAACAAGATTGGCATGTATTAGGTAATCCTAATTACAAAGAAGGCCGGAGTTACTACCCAAAAGCCCCGAGTATTGAGGAGGTGAGGGGGGCGATCGCACAATGTAATACCTTAAAAGCCGCGAAGTGTTGGGATAAAAAACTAATTATTGAACATCCGAATTTTGAGGGAATCGTTATGCCATTTGGCGGGGTCAAAGAAAAAACAAAGACAAATTTTAGTAAGGTACACTTCAGTAAAAGAGGCATTCACATTGTGCCGTTTATCAAGGGCGAGCGTGATAAAACTTGAGGATTATACAAAATACTTAAATTGGTTTGTTAGAGTTACCTTAATTAATGATCAAGTTATCTATGAAGGCACTACTATTGAAGGCCTTTTTGACGGGTACGATTTTGCGGCATGTAGTGGTGATGAAGGGGGCGATAGCTTAACAATTGACATGTACGGCTGGGGTTATGATCTGTATGTCTCTGATATTGAAAAAATAGAGCCACTCCACAAGGCTAGCAAAGAAACCCTTCAAGCCTATCACAAAATCAATTATCCCACCACGCCACTTGATTAATCTAATTAGCGCATTTTCCGCTCAACTCCCAAGATAAAATCCATTCAAAAAAGCAAGGCACAAAATGGGTTTTTCTAAAGCTTTACAAAAACTAAATGACCGCATTAGCGGGCTTAATGTTATGCGGGGGCGGCTTATTAAGTTTGTTAATCCCACTCAAGCGGATACACAAACCACACAAGTGGGCAACATTAGCGCGCCCACTCAAGTGGGCACACAAACCGCCCCTAAAGTGGAATTAAGCGATCAACAAAAACAAGAGCGGCTTGACTTGATTAATAGGCTAATCCGTACTAATAAAATCACAAACGAGGATTTAGCCCCGCTAGGTTTGCATTTTGAAAATACCGCGCCCTTTAATGGCAAAGTTTGGAATCAAGAGAACTTGATGTTAACAAGTGCTTTTAAGGATTATTTAAAGGGGCTTGATTCTATTAGTGCTTTAGCCATTTGCTATGAGGCCATGAAAAGCGCACAATTTAGAAAAATGGATTGTTCGCTAATTTTAGGGGATAGTGAGGGTAGCGGCCTTACCTCCTTTTATTATCGCTATGTGTTAGGTTTAGGGCAAGTCTATTGCCAACAGATTAAAGCTAGCGAAAATATTAATAAAATTTTATACGCGCTTGTTTCTGGCGCAACTCAATACATGTTAGTAGCCGCAAATGCCCCCACTGATAACACAGAGGCGCAAAATGAGTTAAGAGCGCGCATGCAATCCCTGCAAGAGGCTTTTAATGATTTTTATCGCGATTTTAGCGATGATACCTATACTTTAGCCTATTCTTTAGTTTTTGCTAGCAGAAGTTTAGAGCTTAAACTACCTGAACCACTCACAATGGAACACGCGCTAAGATTAAGACGCAATATGCGGCCTGATTGTTATAGCGTTGTGCCGCGCATTGTCGGGGGCTTTAGCCCGCGTGTGTTAATGGCGTTGTATGTGGCGTATGCTGTTGGCTGTTTCACACTAGAACAATTAAGGCGCGAACTCCCCCCGCGTGATCAAATTGATAACATGCCTAGTCAAGTCCAAATGTATAATGGCCAAATTGTCAACACCCAAAATCAAGATGAACTAAACGGCTTATACCAACTTTTGGGCACAGATAGCCCGGTGATTGAAACCATAGAAATAACGCCAGAAATTAAAAACGCGCTCAGTGGCTTTTATAATTTTATTCAAAAGCCCGCTATCAGTATAGATTTTTCTAATATAGATATGCGCTAAAGCGCCGCGCCTATTTGATCTAAAAGTTCGCTAATTTCGGCCTCATTAACGCCTAAATCTAGGGCGGAGAGCTCTCCCGTGCTAGTTTTTTCAATCGTATTTGTTTGTGTGTTAACTTGCATTGATTGCCCATTTAATGGCGCTTCAATGCGCGTTAAAGGCACTTTAAAAGCCTTTTGAAGCGCATTTAATCCACCTCCACCCCCATATCATAAAGCGCTTTATAGACTTGTACTTGTCTTGCCTCATCAATTTCGGTATTGGTGTCTAAACTTAGGCTAAAGTCTGGCACATCATCAAAATACAAAGTGAAAGCCTCCGCTAGCGCCTCATTAATGCCCTCTAATAACATTTTGCTATCAAACTCTAAGAGATAGCGGGGGTGTTTTCATGGACATTTCCTAAAGCCTGAGTGCCTTTATTTACCGCATTACTAGCTAGCACCTGACCGCTAATAACCTTACTAATACATTCATCACAATATCTTAAGAATTCTAAAAACGCGCCTTGATCTACATTACCATTTAGTAGCTCTAAAATATCATCTTTGCTAAAAATGCCAATGGAGGCCGCGCGCAAGTTTTTCCAAATTGTCTAACAAATGGTGGCATTCACTCTACCTACTAAAGACAAATGGAATTTTTGCTAAAGATAGTTAAATTTTAACCGCTTTAAAGTTAATTTATCATATTGATGTTTGTAGGGTTTATAGTTGCAAGGGTAGTTAAAAATGGAAAAACGGGGCTTATATGGGGTTTTGGACGAACTGGGAAAAGAAGTTTAACGATCTTTTAATAGAGTATAACAATCTCCTTAAACAACATGAAAAGCTTGAGAGAGAACTTACAGAGCTTAAGGCTAAAAAAGCAGAGAGTAGAGCTTTTTTTTGCCAAACAAAGAGAACAAGAGAAAGAAGAACAAGAAAGGAGATTAGCTGAGGAAGCACACAAAAGAACGCTAGAGTATAAATTAGGCTTGATTAGAAAGTCAGACATTCTGGTTAAAAAAAGATCTGTTAGGAAAACATGAATTCATTATTTACAACGAGCTTGTTTTCTCTGACATCAAGAAGCGTTTTATTGTGCTCCCACAAATTCCACTTAAAACACTTGTGTATAAAAAAAGCGATGAGGATAATAGCGATGATGCATGGAAAACATATAACAACTTAGTCGTGGATTTTTTGTTTGTTTTGAAGGACTATAAAACATGCAGAACAGAGCCTGTTGCTGTGCTAGAATACAATGGTGGTGGTCATTATGGCACAGACCCAGAGCAAGAACAAAAGGTAAAAGAAAACGATCAGATCAAAGAGATTGTAGTTAGGAAACTAGGGCTTAAGTTTTATGTTTTAGAGGGTAAAGTATAACCTGCTAAAACAAAGAGTACAAAATTACCAAAACTATCGATCTGTTCTTGTGGCAAGGGAGGTTCAAAACGCACACAGCAAAGATCGCAAAAAATACTAAAATACACATGGTGGTGGTATAAAAAATGCAAACAATCCAGACAATGCTGGTTAGACATTGCCTTATACCTTTGCAGCGCATCCATCAAGCAACCCTTCAAATTCCTCAAGCATTTTTTCCACCTCACCCATGCCAATTTTCCAAAATTCCTTATCTGTAATATCAAATTAAACTAGAATTCCCAATTCCTCAGGCCTGTTCTAATTGCCATAGATTTTTCATAGTGTCTGGTAAATAGCTTTTATTCCAATTCTTAGGTTCTAATACATTGATATAGCACTCCTGTACCAGTGCTTTAAACCCTTTAAAATCTATTTTTTCTCCGTGTAAAATCGTACTTACTTGGGTTGGCTCTAAGTGTAGTGGTTCTAATTTTAAGTTTGCAAAACCATCATAGAGGTTATTAAAATCCACATTTTCTAAGTTTAAAAATGCCCCCACATCTAGTAGCGCTTCTTTTTCTTGTGTACCCAAATTGCCATCACTATAAGCCAAAACAAAGAGAAATTCCACCCATTTTAAGCGTTTTTTATACTCCCCATGCCCGCATTCTAAAAGTTGTGTGCAAATCTGATCTAGAGGTGGAGGGGGGCTATGATAAATTTCTTGTAAGGATTCTAAATCTTTATTTTCTATTTGGCTTAAGTCCTGTAAAAACACCTCCAAAAGCGCTTGGCTAAGAGGTGTGGGTTCAAGATGTTTAGTAAAACTACCCATAAGACTAGCTAAGACCCCCGCCTCACTTGCCTTTAAAGTTTCTAAAGGGTTGGGCAGTACATAAACTTCTAGCGCTTCTTTTGGCTTATTAAATTCAGGTGGGTCTTTTAGAGGATTTTTTAAATATTCTTGCAAAGTATAATAAAGATAAATGAGCACTACAGCCACCCCTAAAATCAAAACCACTTCTAACATTTAAAGCAAGCCTGTTTGGTTTTGTTGTTTGCGGTTTTTAAAATCCCACTCGTTAGCCACTTGATTTAAGCGCCGTTTTTCTTCTTTCTCTTTGTTTTTTAAATCCATCTTGCGCTCATAACTCCTTTGAAGTTGTTTGATATAATCCTCGCGTTTTTCAGGGGGTTGGAAAGAAAGGGGCTTGATGAGCAAAATAAAGGCCACAAAAAAGAAAATCATCAAGGCCAATTCCCCCGAAGTCTCCTCGTTAGCAATATACCAAGCAAAACCCAACGCCATTGCAAATAAGATTTTGAGCCCGGCTTTCAAACAAAAACCTTAGAGAAATGTAAAAGCATTTTGATGGGTGTCTAAACCTAAGGCTTTTGGATCGTTTTGGCCTAAGGCTAGCAGTATTACCTGCGGGAGAAATAACACGCTAGTGTTGTCATGATCTCTTTGATAAATTTTAGAGGCCTTTTTAGCCAAAGTATCTAGCATATGAAACTGGCTTACAGAGCTTGTTAGTAAGAAATCTACCCCTAGATCAATAGCCTCATAGCGGATACGCGCTGATTCATATAAGGCAGAATCCATATCAACATCTAATAAATGCGCATAGGATTCTTTAGTAAAAAGCGGGCTATTGCAACGGAGATTAAGTTTAGTGAATAAAGCGTCGCAATCTGTGGGCTGATCTAGGTGGTAATCTTGAAACAAACTTGTATAAAAATCTTGGAAGGAATGTTTAATTTCTAGAGATTCTGCTTGTTTGTTTAAAAAGTAGTTAAGATAGGCAATTTGTACATCTGGGTGATACTCTAAATCGTATGCGGCCAAATCTTGCTGTACTTCTTCTCTTAGTTTTTCATCACGATCTAGAATTGTTTTAACATAGCACGCATTAGCATAGGCATCTTCATCACATAACAATAGCGCCGCCCCTACTTTATACGCTAAACTCAAATTGTAGGCATTGGCTGTTAGAAATTGTTTTAAATCCCCCAAGCGTCCCCAATAACCCCCATCAAAACAACAAGGTAACTCTAAAAAATCCACCCCTAAATGCCACAAAAGCAAACGGCTACTTTGCAATAAAGGCGCGCTATTAAAAACAGAATTATAGGCATTATAAATTAAAAAGCGCGCTTGCTTATCCGGGATTTTAGGTTTGCTAAAAGTATAGTTGATTTTGCCTAAGTGAGCCCAAGGGTTATTGGCTGAAGGATTAGAGGCGTTGAGTAACTGTTGTTGCAAACTATAGATTTCTGTATCAATGACATCATTCTTAGGAAAAATATAGTGTTTGAGACTCACAAAATGCATGGCTCCATGGTGTTTATCTGCCAAGTTTTGTAATAGGTCTGGTGTGCGGTGTGGATAACGATTCATGAGCCACTTAGTGTATAGAAAAAAGCCATCTCCAAAGTAATCTGAATCGCTTTTGGGCGTAATGGCGTTGATATGAATATAGCGGGATAGTTCGCTTTTCTCTGCCTCTGTTAAAAAAGACGCACTTTTAAAAAAGTTTTGGTAGGGTTTTAACATGCCCTCTGTATCCATTAATAGATCTTTTAAAACATACTTGGTAGCTAGGGGCTCTAATATCCATTCCTTACCAAAACGATTAATAAGCGTATTAATGCTTAGATTTTCAAACACAACAACCCGGTTAATCCGCAAACCCAAATGTGTTTGATCATAACTCAGATCGGGGATATGGGCTAGAATATCTCTTAAAGTCCAATCTA
Organism: Helicobacter suis HS1; assembly: GCF_026000295.1. Taxonomy (NCBI): domain Bacteria; kingdom Pseudomonadati; phylum Campylobacterota; class Epsilonproteobacteria; order Campylobacterales; family Helicobacteraceae; genus Helicobacter; species Helicobacter suis. The sequence continues at coordinate 619,491 of NZ_AP026769.1, forward strand.
GTTGATACTCCACCACATAAAGCGGGTAAGCCGGATTGTAGTCTTCTTTAGCAGAAAAGCGAAAAGCCCGGATTTGTAATTTTAAAAGACTCATTTCAAATTTCCCTGCAAGGTTGCGATGACTTGCTGGTTTCTTGGATCGGATAAAATCGCATCTTTAGAACTTTGGAGCTGTTCGGCTGTGTTGTCTACAAAAATGAGGCTAGGATCACAGCGGTTAAACAACACCACATTTGAATCGTTTTTATCTTTAACAATGATCTGCACAATCCCCTCAAGGGCAATTTTAACCGTCGTTTCAATGTGATCGCCTAGTCCTGCTTCAAAGTGGATTTCTGGGATTTCTCCATGGATTTTTAAACTATCAAAAGTATAACCTGCTAAAACAAAGAGTACAAAATTACCAAAACTATCGATCTGTTCTTGTGGCAAGGGAGGTTCAAAACGCACACAGCAAAGATCGCAAAAAATACTAAAATACACATGGTGGTGGTATAAAAAATGCAAACAATCCAGACAATGCTGGTTAGACATTGCCTTATACCTTTGCAGCGCATCCATCAAGCAACCCTTCAAATTCCTCAAGCATTTTTTCCACCTCACCCATGCCAATTTTCCAAAATTCCTTATCTGTAATATCAAACCCAAACATGCCCACCAACTCCTCAGGGCTTACACTGCCACCCTTGCTTAAAAATGTCGTATAAGTATCTACAAATTCTTGTTTCTCTGCTGTAGTTTTCTTTTTGCGGTAGAGACCAAACAAAGCTAAAACTAGTAATTGTCCATAACTATAAGAATAACAATAAAAGGGCGAATGGATAAAGTGGGGGATATAACTCCACCAGCGGGCGTAATTCTTGCTTAGCTTAACGCTTTTACCAAACATTTTAGCGTTTTCCTCTTGCCAAATGCGATCAAAATCCTTAGCTGTTAGTTCTTCAAATTCACCCCCACTGCTGTGGATGCGTCTTTCAAAATTAGTCATCACCACTTGCCTAAACATGGTAGAAAACATGTCTTCTAATTTGCCCGCATAAATCCCGCGCAATTCTTTTTTATCCAGATCCTTTTTTAAACTTTCAAATAAAAGCATTTCTCCAAAAACAGAGGCGGTTTCAGAAGTGGTTAGGGGGGTATTGGTGTTAAGATAGCCCACTTGCTTACTCAATGTTTGATGGATCATGTGCCCAAATTCATGGGCAATGGTAAAGGCACTACGGCGATTACCGGTAAAGTTGAGCAGTACAAAAGAATGCGCACTAGGTACGGTGCTATCACTAAATGCCCCCCCGCGTTTGCCCGGGCGTGGATGTGAATCCACCCAACCCTCTTTAATCCCACGACTCACAATTTCATAAAACTTAGGTGAGAAGTTTTGATAAGCCTTAAGAACTAAATCTAGCGCATCTTGATAAGAAAGAGGGGCTTCTTTTTGCTCAATAGGGGCATAACGATCGTAGTCTTTAAGTTTATAACCTAAAAGCTTGGCCTTGCTTTTATAGTAGCGGTGCACCAAAGGATAATTCTCCTCCACAATTTCTAGCATGCTATCTACACTTTCTTGGGGGATTTGATTAGACAGATGTCTAAAGCTCTCAGGTTTTTCATAGTGGCGTAGTTTGGTATCAATATGTGAATCCTTGCGCACCATATTTAAAACATAAGTCAGAACTAGCCTATTTTTCTTTAAAGTCTTAGTCAAGGTTTTTTGGGCAAGCTTGCGTAATTTGCGATCAGGATTATGCAGTTCAGATAAGATTTCCTCCTCGCTAATCATTTTATTTTGAAAGGGCATTTTTAGCGAGGTGATCACTTGATCAAAGAGATTAGAAAAGGCCTCCACCCCAACACCGGAAGTGGCCAGTAGCACCTTTTCCTCCGGCAGGCTTAACATATGGGGTTTTTGGCGTAAAAGAAGGCGCAAATAATAAGCGTATTTAGGGCTAGATTTAATAATAGCCTCTTGTTTAGCACTTTCTAAAATACAAAATTCATTCTCTACAAAAAGCAGGTGTTGGCCCATGTCCGCGCATAATAGCTGGTATTTAGAATATAAATCACTGCGTTTTGAATCAACACAGAAAATCAAAAAGACATAACTCATCGCCCTAGAAACCCCCTCGCTTAGGACTTCATACTCCTCCAAAATCTTTTCAAAAGCCTCCGGTTCTACTTGGGCAAAACTACCGGCATGTTTTTCCTCAAAAGCCTTTACTTTTTGATCCCACTCACTTACATGTTGATCTAAAGCCTCTTGATTTGCAAATAGGGCACTCAAATCCCATTGGTGTTCGAGCTCTTTAGAGGGTTGTGTTTGTTTATTTGCCATAGCATACTCCTTTCAAAGTTAAAACTAAGGATTATTTTAGCATGGTTTGGCTCTATTAACTCTAATTCTAGCCAAGTGAGCTAAAAAATGCGTGTGTTATAATACCCAATCATTTTTACTTTAAGGAGACTACTTTGAAAAATAGGTACACCGCGTTACTGGGCACATTTTTAGTTGGGTATTTTTTTGTGGCATGTAGTGTGTATGAAACTTCCGATCTACCCTCTGAGAATATTGCCAAGAAAGAAAAGAAAGAAAAGGTTAAAAAAGCCAAAGATAAAAAGAAACCCCCTAAAGAAATCCCCACTTCTAAAGCCCCTGAAACTCCTAAAAAGCCAGAATCTAACACCGCTCTAACAGAGGAGATTAAAAAACTCAGTGCAGCCATAGCCACTAACGCTGAAAAGGTAGATGCCCTAGATGCTAAATTCAACACACAAGAAGCACAAAAACAAAATACGCAACAGGACACGCCACCAAAAAATATAAATATTGAAAAATCCAATCGTTTCCTTATTGGATATGGCATAAGCGATACAAGGGTAAAATCTGATCAAGATAGCGATGCAAGAGAAGCCGCTTATTTTAATGCAAGACGCATGCTTAAAGAGGGTCGTTTGTGTGCTAACCAAGAGGTGTTAGTAATGGGCAATCAAAAGACTTACCAAGTGCTGTCTCTTTACTACCCTAATCCTTTGCATAAAATCCCTACAGATACCATTGAATGCGGCGAAATTGGCATTATCTCTTTGGGTTCTAAAAATTTAACAGATATTACCGTAGGCGATACGATCACCGATGCGCGCATTAGACAACTCGTACGCGTCCAGTATAATTTCACAAACCAACAAAGACATGTGATTGACCGCCTGATTTATACGATGCAAAATGAGGATACTTTGCACTAACAATCACCTATTGGCACATTTCATTCATCTTCTTTACAATTTGAACCTGAAAGTAGATGGCTTTGGGTTTTGGTTTTCGGGTAGGGTTTTTAGGACTCTTGCATATGGAAGTGATTAAAGAAAGATTAGAGCGCGAATTTAATCTTAATCTAATTGCCACCGCGCCTACTGTGGTCTATGAAGTGCATTTACATAATGGACAAATCTTATCCGTGCAAAACCCTAGCCAGCTACCCCCTGATTAATTATCATGGATTTTTTGCCCCTTTTTTAAAATGGCTAGTATCATCGCGCCTAGTGAACGGCGATTGCAAAACCTTGATCGTGGCTAAAACTTACATGTAAATTTTGGATTTTAAAGAGGATTTGTTTTTCGGGGGTGATTTTTAACATAGGCGCGCCTAATGTATTTTTAGACAAGCACATATTATGACAAATCAACTGCGCACAAATCCCCACACCCAAAGCCTTAGAGCAAGCTTCTTTAGCCGCCCAAGCCCCAGCAACGCTATGGGGTTTTATAAATAAAGTTTGCTCGTAGGTAGAAAGAAATTTATTTAAAAAGCGGTGTTTGTGGCGGGATATATTGTCTGTGATGCGCGCTATACAAACAATATCAACCCCAATCATTGAATCACAAAATCGGTAAAGAAAACATTCTTAATAAAGCCATCAATTAAAAAGCTATTGATATTACTGCGGATTTCCTCTTTAAGCTTGTTTTTGCCTTTAAGTGTGCTGATCTCCTCAATAGATTTAGAGGAAAGAATTTCAATAATGGTATCTTTAATCGCTGTTTCTTTAACTTTAACCTCCTCTACTAGTTTAGGATCGCTTAACTCTAAACTAATGCTTGTTTTAAGATAACGGCGTCCATTTTGGGCAATTAAATTCACCACAAAGGGATCGCTTAAAGGATATAAAGGCCCTAAAGACAAATAATCCGATGATTTGACCATCAAATCTGATTGCCCGCCATTGTCATTTAATTTACTAGCCTCTCTGATCTGGCGCATTCTATTTCCCGTATCCCCTTCTGATTTTTTATCATTTCTGCCCAGTAGCAAAATGGCAATCACTCCCACCAAAATTAGCATAACCAAGACAGCACCAATCACCACAAACAAAAACGCCTTGCTCTTTTTGGCCTCTTTAACCTCATCAGCCATGTTTATTCCTTTGATAAAAAATAATAACTCAAGCTTGTTTTACCAAACTTTCTTTGTTTGATTATACTAAAGCCGGCTATATTTCTTGGCATGCTCTGCAAGCTTTCATGTTCAAATACAACCAAAAATCCATGCTCTAAAAGAGGCGGTGGAATCATTAAACTCTCTAAAAAATGCAAACAACGCGTATAAATCCCTTCCATAAAGGGCGGATCCATGTATAAAATCACTAGCCCTTCAGATTCTAATGTTTCTAAACAAGAAGGGAGTAATTTAAACACATCTCCACAAATAGCTTGAATCTGCGCCTCTTTAAATCTATTTTTGAAAGCTTGGATATTTTGCTCTAATACTAAAAAAACATGGGGGTTTTGCTCAAAAAAGTAAGCCTGAAAAGCGCCCCGACTTAGGGCTTCTAAACCCATGCTAGCGCTACCAGCAAAAGCCTCAATAAATACGCTATGAATAATAGAGGTTTGCAACACATTAAAAAAGGATTCTCTAACGATAGCCTTAGTGGGACGGGTGATCTGTTTGGGGGGTAAATGTAAAGAAAGACCTTTGCACACCCCCCCTAAGACTTTTAAAAGTGGGGGTGGCATTAGCGCTTATAATCCTGCAATAATTCAAGTAATTTATGTGTGTACTCTTGTAATAAAATCTGCACCTTGTATTCTAAACTCTCTCTTTGGGCTTTATTTTGATAAAAATCTTGTAACTTTTCTAATAGTTCCTCTTTTGTAAAGGGGGTTGGAATGTGTGCCCCTGTTTGTGATCCAATCAAACAAGTGGCCTTTAGAGGGTTTTTAAGGGGCTGATCGCTTAAAATAAAATCACAAGCCTCTTGAGTGGATAAAAAATCGTGTAAATAGCGCTCTAAAACCTTTCTTAGCAATAAAGAGCGACAATTAATAAAGATCTTCATCGTTTCCATTTTTTGCGCACCAGATGCTATTATTGCATATTCCATGTTCAAAAATGCTTTTAAGGGAGGCTATGCAACAGCACATCCGCAATTTTTCTATCATCGCCCACATTGACCATGGCAAAAGTACCTTAGCTGATTGTTTGATTCAAGCCTGTAAAGCTATAAGCATACGGGAAATGACAAGCCAAGTATTAGACACTATGGATATTGAAAAAGAAAGAGGAATCACCATTAAAGCCCAATCCGTGCGCTTGCAATACCATTTTCAAGGGCAAGATTATATTTTAAATCTTATTGATACCCCCGGGCATGTAGATTTTAGCTATGAAGTTTCTCGTTCACTAGCTGCTTGTGAAGGGGCGCTTTTAGTAGTAGATGCCACGCAAGGCGTGCAGGCACAAACTATTGCTAATATTTACATCGCCCTAGATAACCACCTAGAAATTTTGCCCGTGATTAATAAAATTGACTTACCCAACGCCCAAGTTGCAGAAGTTAAAGAAGACATTGAAAACACCATTGGGTTAGATTGTAGCGAGGCTAATTGTGTGAGCGCAAAATCAGGTTTAGGGATTTCTGCCTTACTAGAAACACTTATTACTAAAATCCCCCCACCCAATGGTAACCCTAATGCCCCCACTAAAGCCCTTATTTATGATTCATGGTTTGATAACTATCTAGGGGCTTTGGCTTTAGTGCGTCTTAAAGAGGGTCGTTTGTGTGCTAACCAAGAGGTGTTAGTAATGGGCAATCAAAAGACTTACCAAGTGCTGTCTCTTTACTACCCTAATCCTTTGCATAAAATCCCTACAGATACCATTGAATGCGGCGAAATTGGCATTATCTCTTTGGGTTCTAAAAATTTAACAGATATTACCGTAGGCGATACGATCACCGATGCAAAAAATCCCACACAAAATCCCATAGAAGGATTTAAGCCGGCTAAACCCTTTGTCTTTGCCGGACTTTATCCCATAGAGAGCGATCAATTTGAGGAATTGCGCGATGCGCTGTATAAATTACAACTCAATGACTCTTCTTTACAATTTGAACCTGAAAGTAGCATGGCTTTGGGTTTTGGTTTTCGGGTAGGGTTTTTAGGACTCTTGCATATGGAAGTGATTAAAGAAAGATTAGAGCGCGAATTTAATCTTAATCTAATTGCCACCGCGCCTACTGTGGTCTATGAAGTGCATTTACATAATGGACAAATCTTATCCGTGCAAAACCCTAGCCAGCTACCCCCTGAAAACACCATTGCCTGCATTAAAGAACCCTATGTGAAGGCTAGTATCATCGCGCCTAGTGAGTATTTGGGTAATTTATTAGGTTTACTCAATAAAAAGAGAGGGATTCAAGATAAAATGGAGTATCTCAACCAAAACCGGGTACTTTTAACCTATTCTTTACCCAGTAATGAAATTGTGATGGATTTTTATGACAAACTTAAATCTTGCACTAAGGGCTATGCGAGTTTTGATTATGAGCCTATTGGCTATCAAGAAGGGCAATTAGTTAAGTTAGATGTACGCGTTGCCTCTGAAGTAGTAGATGCGCTCTCTATTATTGTAGATAAAAGTAAGGCTTATGAAAAGGGTAAGGCTCTAGTAGAAACCATGAAAACGCTAATCCCTAGACAACTTTTTGAAGTTGCTATTCAGGCTAGTATTGGCAATAAAATCATCGCACGAGAGACGGTTAAATCGGTGGGCAAGAATGTAACGGCTAAGTGCTATGGGGGCGATATTACTAGAAAGCGCAAACTCTTAGAAAAGCAAAAAGAGGGCAAGAAACGCATGAAAGCTATAGGCAAAGTCCAACTCCCCCAAGAGGCGTTTTTAGCAATTCTAAAAGTGGATTAAGTGCTTATTTAACTCCAGCGCCTAAAGCTAGGGGAAATTTAAAAATACCAAGTATGGGATACAAACATGCTGTAATCACGCACAAATTTAGATCCCAATTCCGTATCAAAAGGAAATTTAAACCCCACCTCTATAGACACATCGTGGTAAAGAATTACCGTCTGAAAACGGATGCCTACTTCCCCTAAAACCCTAAAATAAGTTCTCTTGAAAGTAAAGCTGGTAAAGGATCTGTAATTTTCCACAAAAAAATCCCGTGAAAACTTAGAAGTTGTCCAAGTGTTACCCGCTACCATCATGCCATAAAAAAGACCCCAGACATTTAAAGGGTTTTTATTATATTCAATGACCACATCTGCACCCGCTCCATAAGTAAACATATTGGTTTCAATATTGTCTTTTTTATCTAAAATCACATACCCATAATCTAGAAAGCCATAGTAACGGGTGTAAAACCAGCGATTAAGCGGGTTGTATTCATAGCCATACATAATAGTTGCACCCTCAATGGTGCGGTAGTTTGTCTTGGTCTGGCCATTTTGAATCGTATCATAGTGCATTTGTCCCAAAAGATATTCGCTAAGTAGAAAAGTACGACTCTTAGCCGCTTTGATTGGGGACAACAAAGCCAAAAATACCCCCACCACGCATATTAGTTTTTGCATGGGATTTAAGGGGTTTTCAAAGTTAATAATTGTGGTTTAGAGGCGAGGCTAGATTATCTTGGTGGTTAGTCCAATTTTGGAGAATATTGCCATTTTGAGGGCTATAAAGTGGACCAGTCCCTTGAGTTGCCTCTTGGATTGCATTTTCCTCATCTACAAGTTGATCGACTCTTTCTGTTGTCTTAGCATTATCAGCCTTATGCTCCAAATCAGACTCTAAAGCCGCATCTTGTTGCACCGGAGTCATTTTATTAAGCGCGCGGGCATCTGCGGGTTTAGCCTGATGGCTTGAGGATTTATGATGGGTATCTTTACAACCCTGAATCAAAATCCCGGCTGAGGCGAGTACAGAAACACTTAAAACCTTTAAAATTTGTTTGAGAGGCTTCATCCGCATCCTTTTTTTTGGGCTATAATAATCATGATTTGTTAAAATAAAATTAATGATTGATTAAAATAAAATAAAAGAATGATCATGGCGTGGACAAAAACAGGTGTAAGCGGGATTAAACCTGATATGGATTTAGGATTAGGCGTTTCTCTAACCTCTTTTTTAGAATTGCTTTTAAACCCTCCAAAGAGCTACACGCCTTATTGTGTTTTAGAAAATTTAGAACCGGGGGCGCTGGGTTGTTTGGAGGTGGATTATATAAACATGCACAAAGGGCATGTTTTAAAGATCAACACCCATGTTAAAACCACAGGGCAGGTTTTAGAATTGGTTTGTTTTAACTACACCCCCTATCATACCAAACACTTTTCCCAAAAAAGCTATTTTGTCTATGGCAAGTTAAGCCTTAATCCGTATACACAAGTTTTACAGATGATTAACCCTAAAATCATCACACAGCCAAACACCATAACATTGCACTTTGATAGGGCATGCCAAAAAATTGCCTCTTTTAACCAACAACGGCAGTATAAAACTTATAAGGATTATTGTTTAAGTATTCTCACCCCTTACAATTTGCATAAACTCACCGCTTTAGGCGTATCTGTAGAAATGATAGAGAGTTTACACATGCTTTTTTACCCCACTTTAGAATTTGCACTAGATCATGCAAGTAAAGGATTACATGGCAAATATTTAGAGAGTTTAAAATGCATAGAAGCTATGGCTTATATACTAGCCTTAAGCGGGAAAACATTCCATGCCCCCAGTAAGTTTAGCGGGCATGCTAATGTGCAGGCCTTGCAAGAATTTTTAGACAAACTGCCCTTTACCCTCACTCCCGATCAACAAAAGGCCATTTCTAGTATTAAACAAGATTTACAAGGAAAAGTAGCGACAAAACGCCTGATTATGGGAGATGTGGGATCGGGAAAAACGATGGTGATTTTAGCTAGTGTGGCTTTAGCATCGCCTTATAAAAGTTTATTAATGGCCCCTACAAGTATTTTAGCCAAACAGATTTATACAGAAGCTCTTAAATTTCTACCCCCCTCTATTAAGCCTCTCTTGTTACTAGGGGGGTGGTCTAAAAAAGTACAAAAATCTATTGATGAAGCTACCTTCATTGTAGGCACCACCACACTTTTATACACTCCCCTAGACACCTCACAAGTGGCTTTAGTTTTAAGCGATGAACAACACCGCTTTGGCACAAAACAACGCCATGCTTTGCAAACACTTGCCACACATGCAACAGGTAAACCCCATTACCTGCAGTTTTCAGCAACGCCTATTCCTAGAACTTTAGCGATGATGGGGGCTAAGTTTGTTGCAACAAGTTTACTTAGAGATAAACCCTACCACAAGGATATTAAAACACACATCATCGGTAAAAAGGATTTTACAAAACTCTTAGAGCATATCCAAGAACAAATTGTGCAGGATAGACAAGTGGCTATCATTTACCCTCTAGTAGAAGAGAGTCAGAAAATGAATTATCTTTCTTTGAAAGAGGGAGCGCCTTATTGGCAAAAGCGTTTTGAAAAAGTTTGTGTGGTGAGTGGTAAGCATAAGGATAAAGAAGAAATCATGGAAACTTTTGCTAAGGAGGGGCAGATTTTATTAGCCACAACTCTGATTGAGGTGGGGATTAGCTTGCCTAAGCTTTCTACAATCATTATTGTAGGGCCTGAACGGCTAGGTTTAGCAACTCTGCATCAGCTTAGAGGACGGGTTGCACGGCTAGGGGGTGAGGGGTATTGTTATCTTTTCACACACCAAAGTAATAACACGCGTCTATCGGATTTTAGCCAAACTCTTGATGGTTTTGAAATCGCCAATTTAGATTTAAAATACCGCCATTCAGGGGATTTACTACACGGCAAAGAACAAAGCGGGAATCATTTTAATTTTTTAGATTTAAGTGAGGATCAACACCTCATTACAAAAGTAAGTGCCCTGTTTTAGTTGGGTTAGTGAAGTGCCAATGCTAAAGACATTTGGCTTGCTTGGCTGGTGTTGCCGGGGAGTTTGGCTCTCACTACGAGCCCCTATGGTAGGGATTTTACAGAGTTTAAGCTCCAACGCAGTTGTACCACAAAATAGTGAAAAAGCTAGCTATCATCTTACCCGCTAAAGGTAAGTAGGATTTCTGTAGAAGGTTATTAAATTAAACCCTAAGTCATGCTATAATGGGGTTTGCGTGAATTTTTTTATAAAGGAGAATGATGGACATAAGCATGCAACAGGGCTATGCTAGCAGCACTTCTACAACTGCTACGACTAAAGCAGTCGCTGAGTATGACTATTCGATTGCGCGTTTATTTATCATTGCTATGATTGCCTTTGGAGTCATTGGCATGCTTGTTGGGGTGATTCTAGCTTTCCAGTTAGCCTTCCCAAAACTTAACTATATTTTAGGCGAATATGGCATTTTTGGGCGTTTGCGGCCTGTGCACACAAACGGGGTAATCTATGGTTTTAGTTTAGGCGGAATTTGGGCGAGTTGGTATTACATTGGACAAAGGGTTTTAAAAATCACCTACCATGACTACCCTTTTTTAAGGGCGGTGGGTTATTTGCACTTTTGGATCTGGATTCTTGCTTTAATCTTGGGTGTGGTGAGTTTGCTAGGAGGGGTTACCCAAAGTAAGGAGTATGCCGAATTAGCTTGGCCTTTAGATATCTTAGTAGTGGTTGTTTGGGTGCTTTGGGGAGTTAGCATGTTTGGGAGTATGGGGGTTAGACGCGAAAACACAATTTATGTCTCCCTTTGGTATTACATTGCGACTTATGTGGGCATTGCGGTACTTTATATTTTCAATAATCTCTCTATTCCCACTTATTTAGTAGCCCATGTAGGCAGTGTATGGCACTCTATTTCTTTATATGCCGGTAGCAATGATGCGCTTGTACAATGGTGGTGGGGACATAATGCGGTGGCCTTTGTCTTTACTAGCGGCATTATTGGCACAATCTATTACTTCTTGCCCAAAGAGTGCGGGCAACCTATATTCTCTTATAAACTCACCTTGTTCTCTTTTTGGAGCTTGATGTTTGTCTATATCTGGGCTGGGGGCCACCACTTGATTTACTCCACCGTGCCAGATTGGGTACAAACCCTCTCTTCTGTTTTCTCTGTTATTCTCATCATTCCCTCTTGGGGAACGGCTATTAATTTGCTCTTAACTTTAAGAGGGCAGTGGCATCAACTTAAAGAATCACCCTTAATTAAGTTTTTGGTTTTAGCTAGCACTTTTTACATGCTCTCTACCTTGGAGGGTTCTATTCAGGCTATCCGTTCGGTTAATGCACTAGCCCACTTTACCGATTGGATTATCGGGCATGTACACGATGGGGTATTAGGTTGGGTTGGTTTTACTCTTATTGCTGCAGTCTATCACATGGTCCCTCGAGTCTTTAAACGCGAAATTTATTCAGGAAAACTCATGGATGTGCAATTTTGGTTGATGAGTTTAGGCATTGTGCTTTATTTCTCATCTATGTGGATTGCAGGAATCACTCAGGGCATGATGTGGCGCGATGTGGATCAATACGGCAATTTAGTCTACCAATTTATGGATACTGTGCGGGTGTTATTCCCTTACTATGTTATCCGTGGCATTGGGGGTACTTTGTATCTTGTTGGATTTTTTATCTTTCTTTATAATGTCATCATGACCATTCAAAAGGGTAGAGTGTTAGAAAAAGAACCCGTTTATGCTACACCTATGGGCGCGTATTAAGGAGAGTTGATGTTTAGCTTTTTAGAAAAAAACCCTTTCTTTTTTACGCTAGCCTTTGTGGTGGCTTTTGCCGTAGCTGGCATTGTTGAAGTTTTGCCTAATTTCTTTAAATCTGCTAGACCTATTGAGGGGCTTAGACCCTATAATATTTTAGAAACAGCCGGTCGTCAGGTTTATATCCAAGAGGGTTGTTATAACTGCCATTCTCAACTTATCCGCCCTTTCCAAGCAGAAGTACAACGCTACGGGGCTTATAGCTTGAGTGGAGAGTATGCCTACGATCGCCCTTTTTTATGGGGTTCTAGGCGTATTGGACCAGATTTACACCGCGTAGGCGATGTGCGCACCACTGCTTGGCATGAAAAACACATGTTTGAACCCTCAAGTGTTGTGCCCGGTAGTATCATGCCTGCTTATAGGCATTTATTTAGTAAAAATGTAGACTTTGATACGGCTTTTGCAGAGGCTTATACCCAAAAAGAAGTTTTCCATGTCCCCTATGATAAACCCGGTGGGGTGAAACTTGGCAACATGCAAGAGGCCAAGAAACTCTTTTTAGAGGAAGCTGAGGATATTGTAGCAAACATGCAAAATCCTCAAATCAAAGAAGCGCTTAAACGAGGGCAGGTTAAAGAAATCGTGGCTTTAATTGCTTATTTAAACCACTTGGGACAGGCTAGAATTGCCGCCCCTAGCAAATCTGTAAATAGCGTTGCAATGCCTGCTAAGAAGGAGTGATGATGGATATAGATACGGTTCGTGGACTTGCCTATGCTTTCTTTACTATCTTATTTACGGTCTTTTTATACGCCTACATTGTGAGCATGTATACAAAGGATAAAAAGGGCATCACAGATTATGAACGCTATGGACAACTACCCTTACAAGACGAACTCAGCGACGCGCTGATTGAGCCACGCTCCACCCTATCTAAACCTAAAAGAGACTAGCAATGCAAATTCTTAAAGATCATGTTAATTTATTCACTCTAGTGGCGGCGTTAGTGATTTTAATCGCCACACTTAGCATGAGTTCTTCGCTATTTAAGGCCATGCGCGAAAAAACAATAGGTGAGGACGAGAAATACTACAATGATGGGCATAAGTATGATGGGATTGCTGAATTGCTCAACAATGTTCCCTCAGGCTGGATTGTTAGTTTTTTAGTTTTCATTGTATGGGGATTTTGGTATATCTTCATGGGCTATCCTGTGAGTAGCTACTCTCAAATTGGGGAATACAATAGAGAAGTTTCCCAATACAACAGAAACTTTGAAGCCCGCTGGAAAAATTTAAAACAGCAAGATTTAGAGCAAATGGGACAGGGCATTTTTTTAGTGCAGTGCTCACAATGCCATGGTTTAGAAGCCACCGGATTAAACAACACTGCTAGAAATTTAGTTAAATGGGGCAAGGAAGCAGGGATTATAGAAGTGATCAAACAGGGCTCTGTTGGTTTGGGTTATCAAGCAGGGGAAATGCCCCCACTTGGCATGAGTGCTGAAGATGCAAAGGCTGTAGCTAGCTATGTGATGGCTAGTATCTCTGATTTGCACCACACAAAAACACCCCAATTAGTACAAAAAGGGGAGACTATTTTTAAAAGCACATGTGCAAGTTGCCATGGCCAAGATGGCAAGGGGCAGGGAGGATTGGCTGTTAATCTCACCCACTATGGCACACCTTATTTCTTAAAAGAGGTTTTAGATAAAGGTAAAAAAGGACATATTGGAGAAATGCCTAGCTTTGCTTACAGACATTTTAACGATATTCAGGTGCGCGCGCTTACAAGTTATATCCAGTCTTTGCAAGGAGATGAGGAATGAATGGTTTATTTGGCTTAAATGGGATACTTGGTTGTTTGTTAGTGGTGGTGGCTTTGCTAGCCTTAGTGGTTTTTCTTGGCTTAAAGGCTGTGAGTATCCAGCAACAAGAAGCCACAAATTACTATAAACTAGATAAAAGCAGTTACCGATTAAAAATGGAGGATTATGGGAGCATACAGATGCGGAGTATCCAGTTGTGTTTACAGGAATGGAAAAATTACTAGGGTTGTTTTTGATTATTTTATTTGTAATCTCGCTTGCTCTTTATTTTACAAGACCTTTTTTATTTGCTGTGTGAGATACGGGTTTTTAATTTGGTTTATATGGATGGGTTTTTTATCCGCTCAAGATTTTGTACAAGATAATCGGGCATTGCATTTAGTACCAAAAAGCGCTACACTCATTGAAAGCGTGTCTTCTGAATTGTTTGAAAAAACAGGGGTAAGGTTTTTCATATTTTTAGGCGGCGCTGATCAAAATACAGATACTAAAGAGGCGCGCTTGCATTACCAACAGATAAAGCTTAAAAATTTAATCCCGCCTTTTATCGCTATCTTTGCCTATTTTCAGGCAAAAAAGATAAATATCATAAGCAATCCTGCGGATTTATTGGCCACTGATTTTATCTTTTTTGAGCGCATAGCTCCTTTTTTGCCTAAAGAGTGGGGAGCTGACATGGCTAAAAACAACGCCCATTTTTCTTTTGCCCTCCTTAATGGTTATGCTTACATGGCCGATGCGCTGTCTGCAAAATTCCATGTTAGTTTAGATAAAAATATCAAAGAAGAGGGAGCTAATAGTTTTGTTAAAACCACGCTTTATATTCTTACATGTTCTCTTTTAGCCCTCTTCTTTTATGGATATTTCTTTGGCGCTAGGAAAAGCCGTGGGAACTAGGAGAAACTACTGGCCTTTAGGGATTTTAGTAGTTTTACTTATAGGGCTTGTGCTTATCATTGCCCTAGTGGTGGTGGCAATTAGATACGCGCCCCAAAGCGATACTTCCTATTTACACCAACACACCTACACAGATAGCCACATCAATGATATGCTGGCACAATACCAAGCTTTTAGTAAAATTTATGCCCTCAGTCTCTCTAGTGGTAAGCAAAATTTAGAGCCCACTTTTCCCTTTTATTTCAACCCAAACACCCCATTACTTTGGTTAACTTCTAATAACAACCAACTTACCCTAATTGTGCATAAAAATAATTTAGAAGCCCCATCTTTAAAATTCACAATGACAGCCCTAAGACCCAGACAAAAACCAATTTTAATAGGGGAGTTGGCATGTAAACAAGAAGGGGCTGAAGAGCTTTGTTCCACTCCTCTTTTTAATTTACCCTTGAAGGGAAATTACAAACTTCTTATCAAAGCGGTGTTTCAAGGGGCGGATTTGCCTTTAATTCAGCCAGCCTATGTACGCTAAAAAGTAAAGGCGTAATTGACATACCAAGAGTACAGCCGCCTAAAATAAAGCGAGCCGTCATTTTTGGTTTGTAAAAAAGGATTTTTACGCATCATAGGGAATTTAATACCTGCCTCAATACTGCTATGCTTTAAAATACGGATACGACCACCCACATTTAAAAGTAATTGAAAACCGGTAGCTTTTTTATCTAAACCGGCATATTGTAACGCCACATCGCCAAAATCTGGGGTGGCTAAAATCCAAGAATTGCCCGCAAGTTGCACCCCACCTAAAACCCCTAAAGCCATCATTTGGTTATTAATAAAATTAATCACAATATCCCCTCCACCTCCATAGGTGAGCATATCAGGTTGGATAGGTCTATTACTCCCCACCATTTGCTGTAAAATACCTATAGCATTCACTTGGCATTGGGGGTTAATTCCTGTGGGGATTTGTAGTTTAGATCCACTAGCTGCATTCACATTACAATTAACAGGATTGTTAGCTCCAGATCGTGGGAAAGAAATCCCCTTAGTGTGGGCATAGTCAAAAAATCCATAAACTTTGAAACCAACCCACCTACTTGGAAATACTTGATAACCAATTTGTAACCCAAAACCCTCTAATGGAGTAGTGGTTGTTTGCACTGCTCCATTTTTATCCATGCGCACTTGCACCTTACCTTGTTGGTAACCCCCTTCTAAAAAAACGCCGTTTCCATCTGCTGCCATTAAAAAACTAGTAAAAGTGGGCAGTAACCAAGAATATTTAAAATAATGCATATCACTTCTTTTAATCGCTACTATATCGGTTAGCTAACACGCTACCTGTAATACAATCCTATTAGCCAGTTCAGATTGGTTTAACGCTCTCTATGTTAGCATAAAGACCTACTTTATGGTACTACTCTACAAGGGTGTGTATGTCTCTTAGTTATTTTTATCGTACCTCTCTGCTGTTTTTCCTACTTCTGGCATTATTGCCCGCTCACACCTTCACCCCTAAAGATAAAGCCAGTTTACAAAATCTACTACAAAACCCGCGCATTGCCCTCTCACAAATCAACACCCATTACATTAAGGACATGAGCTACTTATTCTGTTTGCGCATGCCTCTTATTAGAAAAGGAATTTGTACACCTTACCGAGAAGATTTTAGCGGCATTGGAAAATGGGATGTTAGCCATGTAGAAAATATGGAAGGGTTATTCATGAATCAAGTGCATTTTAATGAGCCCTTAAAGCGGTGGAATCCTGTGCGGGTTAAAAATTTTAGCTACATGTTTGCCAACGCCACCCACTTTAACCAACCCATTAATAATTGGAACACCTCTAGCGGGGTGGATTTTAGTTACATGTTTGCCAACGCCACCCACTTTAACCAACCCATTAATAATTGGAACACCTCTAGCGGGGTGGATTTTAGTTACATGTTTTATCACGCTAGATCCTTTAATCAGCCTTTAGATCGCTGGAATCGCTGGAATCGATCCTCTAAACCACCGCAAAATTTTAGTTATATGTTTGCCAATGCTAGCCATTTTAAGCAAAATATTAGCCGGTGGAAAGATCTAAAGCGGGCTAATATTCAGGGTATCTTTTTAGGTACTCCCATGCAAGGATTAGAGCTTAAAGATAGCGCCACTCCAACTCCCCCTAATGTGTTGCAGTTCTTACACTATCCACAGAACAAAGCCGAATTAATCGCCTTAATTAATGATGTGCGCATTCCACTAGCCAGTATTAATACAAGTTTGATTGAGGACATGAGCTATTTATTCTGTGATAAGGAAAATATTTATACGCGCTTAAAGCAGTTACCGATTAAAAATGGAGGATTATGGGAGCATACAGATGCGGAGTATCCCAAAATCTTAAACTTGTATGAAAATTGCCACGCCACCAGCGCACGGACTAATTTAGATGGCATTGAAACTTGGGATGTTAGCCATGTCAAAAACATGGAGGGCATGTTTATGGGTAGAGAAATCAATATCCCTTTAAATAATTGGGATACAGGCGGTGTAACCAATATGAAAGCCATGTTTGCTTTGGCTTCGTTTAACAAACCTTTAGATGATTGGGACACACGATCTGTCAAAGATACAAGTTTTATGTTTTATGGATGCCGTAATTTTAACCAAAATCTTGATAATTGGAACATGGAACGCGTTGTCAATTTAAGTTATATGTTTAGCCTCACCTATAACTTTAATGGGGATATTACGCGTTGGAAACTCTCTAGCGCTACTAATTTACAGGGTATGTTTAAATACGCCACTTTGTTTAACCAGCCTATTGGAGCTTGGGATGTTAGCCATGTAGAAAACATGGCCTATCTTTTCTATGGGGCTTTTCTTTTTAACCAGCCTTTAAATGACTGGAATACAAGCCATGTAATTAGCATGCGTAAAATGTTCTTTTATGCTAAAAGTTTTAATTACCCGCTAAATCACTGGGATACAACGCATGTTTTGGATATGTATAAAATGTTTGCCTACACTAAAAATTTCAATCAGGATTTGAGTACTTGGAATTTACACAGAGCTGATTCTCGCTGTATGTTTTTGCATGCAACAGGAATGCATTCCTTTTTCCCTAGAGCCTTTTTTGAAACTTCTAGTAGCTGTAGCTAATATTATGTATTTTAGCCCCAATTAGCGCATTTGTTAAGTTGTAATTTAGCTAACTAGCGCTAAGATCGCGCTTTATTTTACTAATTAAAGGTGGTTTATGCGTCAGTTTATGAAAATTTTCATGATGGGTATGTTGGCTTTAGGTATTGCACACGCTGAAGAAGTGGATTTCTCTAAGCTAAGCAATAAAGATTTGGTTAAAATGGCCGGTAAAGTAGACGCAAGTCAGGAACTAGAGTACCATATGGAGGTACACAAACGCCTTAAAAAACTCAAGGGTGTTAAAGCTAGGGAGTTTCATAGACAAGTTGAGAGGGCTACTGTGGCTCATTTAAGCAAAATGAGTAAGAAAAAGTTCATGGCTTTGCGTGAAGAAGTGGCCGGAAAATTAGAGGAAATGAAAAAGGAACACAGCCCAGAAGAATTAAAATCTATGGGTCTAGATGTTGAAATCTGTAAGGGTGAGCAACGAAAAATCTTGTGCCATGTCAGACATGCTAGAAAAGGACATAAAGGTGGGGCACACCATGGACAAGTACACAACGCGCATCACGAGGATAATGCAAGCCATGCAGAGCACCATGAAGAAGAACATAAAGCTACAGAGGAACACGAAGCCCCTGCTAAAGCTCCTGCTAAGCAATCTACAGCCCCAGCTAAAACCCCTGCAGAATCTAGCAAGCCTGCAGAGTAATAGACTACAAAATACACTAGCTCTTGGAGGGGGTTGGGTTTGAAAGGTCGGGGGGTTTAAATCGTTAAATACGGAGGATTTTTGTGGTGAATGTGAAGTTAGGAATGGCTAGTTTAGTTATTGCCGGGTTGTGCACTGGTTTATTAGCAGAAAGTAACCCATTTGAGAGTAAAAGTGATAAGGAACTCATTGACATGGCCGGTAAAGTTGTGCCCAATCAAGTACCGGATTATAAAATGGAGCTTTATAAACGCACTAAAAAAATGAAACCTGAACAACGCAAAAAGTTCTATGAAAAAGTCATGGCTTCTGCGGATAAAAACACGGCTAACATGACTATGGAGGATTTTGGTAAGCGCATGGAGGCTATCCACGCGGCGATGAAGGCTAGGATTGCCAAAATGACACGGGCGCAGTTTAAAGCTAGTGGGTTGTTTTGGGATCGTGGTCCACATGGACCAGGTTGTCCTTGCGATCACGGACCCCATGGGGATCACAAACCGCCACACCCTCATGACTAGTCTTGTTCGCATGGATTTTTAGTTCTAGATTTTTGGTTCAATGAAAAAGGCCTTGTATCTATTTGCATTAAACTAAATTAATATAAGGAGTTGGAATTGACAAAAGTAAAATTAGGAATAGCCGGTTTGGTAATTGCCGGGTTGTGCACGGGTTTATTAGCAGAAAGTAACCCATTTGAGAGCAAAAGCGATAAGGAACTCATTGACATGGCCGGTAAGGTTGTGCCCAATCAAGTACCGGATTATAAAATGGAACTTTTTAAACGGATGAAGAAAATGAATGCGGATCAGAAAAAGAAGCTCTATGATGAGCTCAAAGCATCTGCGGATAAAAACACAGCTAATATGACTATGGAAGAGTTTGAAAAACGCAGGCAAGCTATCCGCGCGGCTATCAAAGCTAGGGTTGCTAAAATGACACGGGCGCAGTTTAAAGCTAGCGGGTTAGCTGGTAAAGCTTGTGGTTGCCATGCTAAATGTAATTGTGATATTGTAGGACCCTGTACTTGTGGGGGAGAACACAAACACAAACACTAAAAATCCTTTCCTCAGGCTAGCGCTTGGGGGCGGTATCTTTCTTAAAATCTAAAGGGTGTTGCTAAGCTTGTTCTTTTATGCTACACTTTCTTTAGGGTTTTTAACCCAGTCAACATGAAAGGATTTTAATGAAAGATAGGGATCTAACCAATGCTGTAGGCGCGCCTGTTGGCAATAATCAAGATTTGCTCACCGCAGGTCCAAAGGGTCCTGCTTTGCTCCAAAATACTTGGTTTTTAGAAAAACTCGCCCATTTTGATCGCGAACGCATCCCTGAAAGGGTAGTGCATGCCAAAGGAAGCGGGGCTTATGGAGCACTCACCGTTACAAGCTCTGAAATTACAAAATATTGTAAAGCCAAACTTTTTAGTGAGGTGGGCAAAAAGACCCCTTGTTTTTTGCGCTTCTCCACTGTGGCAGGCGAAAAAGGTTCAGCAGATGCAGAACGCGATCCTAGAGGTTTTGCGCTTAAGCTGTATACCGAAGAGGGTAATTGGGATATTGTGGGTAATAATACCCCCGTATTTTTCATTAGAGATCCACTTAAATTTCCTGATTTTATCCACACGCAAAAACGCCACCCACAAACCAATCTCAAAGACGCTACGATGGTATGGGATTTTTTTAGCCTTATGCCAGAAAGTTTGCACCAAATTACGATTTTAATGAGCGATAGAGGTATTCCTAAGAGTTATCGCCATATGAATGGTTATGCTAGCCACACCTTTAGCCTTATTAATCAGAAAGAAGAGCGCTTTTGGGTGAAGTTTCATTTTAAAACTTTGCAGGGTATTGAAAATCTTAGCAGTGAGGAGGCAGCACGCATACGCATGCATGATATGGATTCTCACCAGCGCGATCTATTTAGAGCCATTGAACAAAAAGATTACCCTAAATGGCGTTTTTGTGTACAGATCATGCCTGAAAAAGATGCAAAAGACTACAGATTCCACCCTTTTGATGTTACTAAAGTGTGGAGTCATAAGGATTACCCTTTAATTGAAGTGGGCATTTTAGAACTCAACAAAAATCCCCAAAATTATTTTGCCGAAGTGGAACAATCTGCCTTTAATCCTGCCCACATTGTCCCCGGTATTGGCTATAGCCCCGATCGCATGCTACAAGGGCGGCTTTTTGCTTATGGGGATACCCAGCGCTATCGCTTAGGGATTAATCATAGCCAATTACCTGTAAATGCTCCCCGTTGTCCCTTTGCCACCTCTTCTAAGGATGGTTTGATGCAAAGTGGGCTCTATGCTATAGAGCGCGCATATGAGCCTAGCTCTTTGGGTGGTTACAAAGAAGTTTCCCACGCACGCGAGAATAAATTAGATTTATCCAAACTAGAAGAGGAATTTAGCGCCTATGCCTATGATTTTAGAGAACTAGATAAGGATTATTACACCCAAGCAGGCGATCTTTTTAATTTAATGTCTAAAGAGGAACAAGAGCGTACTTGCCAAAATATCGTTGATTCTATGCAGGGCGTACCTGAGCAAATTGTCAAGCGCCAATTAGAACATTTTAATAAAGCCAATGCATACTATGGAGCACGGGTTAAAGAGTTATGGATTAATGCATGCAAGATTGGCTTGAAAGACTCTTGAAAGAATACAAGACCCGTCTCTTTGTGATTTACTGGGTGCGCTGGATGATCTCAGCTTTGGTGATGATGCCTTTTATGTTGTTTTTTGAGTGGCTTCATGTCTCCCTTTGGCTCAACTTATTACTAGGCCAAAGCATCGGCGCACTCATCTTTTTTAAGATAGATAAATTCATTTTCCGCTCCAAAGACTAAATATCAAATATCAGATTACCTAAGTAAAGTTAGGTTATACTGACCCCTCCAG
The DNA here is from genome assembly GCF_026000295.1 of Helicobacter suis HS1. Taxonomy (NCBI): domain Bacteria; kingdom Pseudomonadati; phylum Campylobacterota; class Epsilonproteobacteria; order Campylobacterales; family Helicobacteraceae; genus Helicobacter; species Helicobacter suis. Next base: position 640,968 of record NZ_AP026769.1, read on the forward strand.
AATTTTTATTTTACTGAGGTTTTAGATGCAAAAAATCAGAAATATCGCCGTTATTGCCCATGTTGACCATGGCAAAACCACTTTAGTAGACGGCTTACTCACCCAATCTGGGACTTTTAGCGCACACGATAAAATTGATGAGCGCATGATGGATAGCAACGATTTAGAAAGAGAACGGGGTATCACCATTTTGTCTAAAAATACTGCTATCCACTACAAGGACACCAAAATTAATATCATAGATACCCCCGGACACGCCGACTTTGGCGGCGAGGTAGAGCGGGTATTAAAAATGGTAGATGGCGTGTTGCTTTTAGTAGATGCACAAGAAGGCGTGATGCCGCAAACCAAATTTGTAGTTAAAAAGGCGCTAAGTTTTGGGATTTGCCCTATTGTGGTGGTAAATAAAATTGATAAAAGCGCAGCCCAGCCGGATAAAGTAGTAGATGAAGTCTTTGATTTATTTGTGGCTATGGGAGCGAGCGATGATCAGCTAGATTTTCCGGTTGTCTATGCCGCCGCACGCGATGGGTATGCTATCAAAGATCTAAATGATGAGAGAAAAAATTTAGAACCCCTTTTTGAGACTATTATTTCTCATGTTAAAGCCCCAAGTGGCGCGTCTAATGAGCCCTTACAAATGCAGATTTTTACTTTAGATTATGATAATTATGTGGGCAAAATTGGCATCGCGCGGGTATTTAATGGGCAGATTAAAAAAGGGGATATACTCTCTCTTTATAAAAGCGATGGGAGTAAGGAAAATGGCCGCATCACTAAATTAATTGGCTTTTTAGGCTTAGCTAGAATGGAGATCGAGCAGGCAGAAGCGGGCGATATTGTAGCCATTGCGGGCTTTAGTGCGATGGATGTAGGCGATAGTGTGGTTGATCCTAATAATCCTATGCCACTTGATCCCATGCACCTTGAAGAGCCTACTATGAGTGTGGTTTTTGCCATTAATGATTCTCCACTAGCCGGTACAGAGGGCAAACATGTAACCGCTAATAAACTTAAAGATCGTTTGTTTAAAGAAATGCAAACCAATATTGCGATGAAGTGTGAGGAAATGGGCGAGGGCAAGTTTAAAGTGAGCGGACGCGGGGAGTTACAAATCACCATTTTAGCCGAGAATTTGCGCCGTGAGGGTTTTGAATTTAGTATCTCTCGCCCTGAAGTTATTATAAAAGTACAAGACGGGGTTAAATTAGAACCCTTTGAACATTTAGTCATAGATACCCCCCAAGATTTTAGCGGCGCAATCATTGAAAGATTAGGGCGACGCAAGGCTGAGATGAAGGCGATGCAACCTATGGATGCAGGCTATAGCCGTTTGGAGTTTGAAATCCCGGCTAGAGGCTTAATTGGCTATAGAAGCGAGTTTTTAACCGATACAAAGGGCGAGGGGGTGATGAATCACTCTTTTTTAGAATTTAGACCCTTTAGCGGGAGTGTAGAATCGCGCAAGAACGGCGCGCTTGTGAGTATGGAAAATGGCGATGCCACCGCTTTTTCACTCTTTAATATCCAAGAGAGAGGCACGCTTTTTATCAACCCACAAACAAAGGTCTATGTGGGCATGGTTATTGGTGAGCATAGCCGCGATAACGATTTAGAGGTTAATCCTATTAAAGCCAAACACCTTACTAACATGCGCGCTAGTGGGAGCGACGAGGCGATCAAACTCACCCCACCTAGAATCATGGCCTTAGAGAGGGCTTTAGAGTGGATTGAAGAGGACGAGCTTTTAGAGATCACCCCTATTAATTTGCGTATCCGTAAAAAGACACTAGATCCAACTACACGCCGACGCATTAAGAAATAAAGGTATTTTCATGGAAATGACAGCCACTAAGCGCAATGAGAGTAAAGTTTTGCCAGAACAACAGATAGAACAAATCAAGCAAATTATCCACAAGGCTACAGAAGGCCTAACAGGTTTGGATAAACAAGAATTTGAAACAGAAGCCTTACACTGCAATAGCACCCAAGATCTCTTTACAAGTCTTATTAAAATGGCGGTGGATAGAATAGATGTGGATGCGCCTAATTGGAGTTTTGTAGCAGCAAGGCTTTTTTTAGAGGATTTATACCAAAAGGTGAGTGGCTTTAGCGGATATTTGCCTTTAAGGGTGTATTTGGAGCGAGGAGAGAGTAAGGGGCGTATTGTACGGGGGTTTAAAGAAAAGTTTGATTTAGAATTACTAGATAGTGCTTTAAAACCTGAGCGCGATTGGCAGTTTAATTATCTAGGCATCAAAACGCTTTATGATCGCTATTTGCTTAAAGATGAATCCAACCACCCCATAGAATTACCCCAACATATGTTTATGGCTATCGCGATGTTTTTAGCCCAAAATGAGAGCGATCCTAATGCCCGCGCTTTAGAATTTTACGGGGTATTAAGCCGCTTTGAGCTCATGTGTGCCACCCCAACTTTGGCCAATGCTAGAACCCCTAACCACCAGCTTAGTTCTTGTTACATTGGGAGTACCCCGGATAATATTGAGGGTATTTTTGATAGCTATAAAGACATGGCTTTACTCTCTAAATATGGCGGGGGCATTGGCTGGGATTTTAGCCAAGTGCGCTGTTTGGGTAGTTTTATTGATGGGCATAAAAGCGCGAGTGCGGGAGTGATTCCTTTTTTAAAAATTGCTAATGATGTGGCAGTGGCGGTGGATCAACTAGGTACGCGTAAAGGCGCGATTGCAGTGTATTTAGAAATCTGGCACATGGATATTTTAGAATTTATTGATCTGCGTAAAAATAGCGGAGATGAGCGCCGCCGTGCCCACGATCTTTTTCCAGCTCTTTGGATCTGTGATTTGTTCATGCAAAGGGTGGAGGCAGATCAAGAATGGACACTTTTTGATCCTTATAGATGTCAAGATTTAACCCAGTGTTTTGGTGCAGAGTTTGAGGCAAAATATTTAGCCTACGAGCAAGATAGCCACATGGTTAAACACCGCATAAAGGCGCGTGATCTATGGAAAAAGATTCTCACAAACTACTTTGAAACGGGTTTACCTTTCTTAGGCTTTAAAGATAATGCTAACCGCGCTAACCCTAATGGCCATGTTGGCATGATCCGCTCTTCTAATTTATGTACCGAGATTTATCAAAACACCAGTAGTAGCCACTATAAAATGCAAATAGATTTTACAGATGGCAGTAGAGAATTTTTTGAGGAATTAGAGGAAGTGTGCACAGATACCGGTATTACTAAAAGAGCCAATAAACTTAGTAGCAATGATTCTTTGGGGGGCAAAAAAATTTTCATGGCAAGTAAAGTAGCTGAGGAGGGAATGGTGGCTGTGTGCAATTTGGCTAGTTTAAATTTAAGCAAGATTAATAGCCAGCAGGATTTAGAGCGAGTCGTACCTATCGCAGTGCGCATGCTAGATAATGTTATTGATCTAAATTTTTACCCCATTTCTAAGGCCAAAGAAACCAACTTAAAAAGCCGCGCCATTGGTTTGGGGGTGATGGGCGAGGCGCAGATGTTAGCAGAGGCGCGCATTAAGTGGGGTAGCGCTGAACATGCCCTTAAAATGGATTTCTTATTAGAGAAAATGAGCTATGAGGCTATTAAAGCAAGTAGCCAGCTAGCTATTGAGCGGGGGAGTTATGCCTATTTTGAGGGTTCAGCTTGGAGTCAGGGGATTTTTCCAATAGATTACATCAAGCAGGAAGTTAAAGAAATTAGCCCGCATAAACCCCGTTGTGATTGGAAAAGTCTTAAAAAGAAAGTCAAAGAGCAGGGTTTGAGAAATGGCTATTTAATGGCCATTGCGCCCACAAGCTCTATTTCTATTTTGGTAGGTACAACCCAAACCATTGAGCCTATTTATCAAAAAAAGTGGCTGGAGGAGAATTTAAGCGGGTTAATTCCGGTTGTAGTGCCCTCTTTAAGTTTAGAAACTTGGCCCTTTTACACCTCTGCCTATGATATTGATGCTAAGGATATGATTAAGTTAGCAGCGGTGCGCCAAAAATGGATCGATCAAGGGCAGAGTCTGAATCTATTTTTGCGCCCTAAAAAGGCTAGCGGGAAGCTCTTGCATGAAATCTATTATTTGGCTTGGAAACTAGGGCTTAAATCCACCTACTACCTACGCACCCAAAGCCCGGATCTAGAAATCCAAAATATCTTAGATCGATCTATAGAGTGTTATCAGTGTCAGTAGGATAAATGTAGTCTGTTTTTGGGGAGGGGCATCTAAAAATTAAAATCACACCGCAAGGGTATAGATGTTTGAGGAAATTTTTGAGGATAGTTTGGCACTAGACTTTTTTAAGCCAGATTTGATTGCAGATTTAAAGACAAGGGCAGAGCAGAGTAAAAAGAAGGGCTACATCACCTGTCTTGTACGGGACAAAGCGATTAAATTGACTCCTGAGGAGGTGGTGCGCCAACTTTATCTAGCTAAACTCATAGAGGAGTATCACTACCCCAAAGAGCGTATTTTATTAGAATATCCCATTCATTTTGGTCGCGAAGTAAAAAGGGCTGATATTGTAGTGCTTGATCAAGAAAATAACCTATATGTTGTGGTGGAGCTTAAAAAACCTAAGAAAAAAGAGGGGATGGCGCAGCTAAAGAGCTATGCCCACGCTAGCGGAGCACCCTTAGCGGTGTGGAGCAATGGAGCAGATGAGATCATCTTGCATCGTAGAAACCCCAATCACTTTATTAGTATCCCACATTTGCCCCATTACTATCAAAGCCTAAAAGAGGTGCTTAGCGAGCAGTTTAAATATGTGGATTTACTTAAAAAAGATGTCTTGAGTAAAGAGGGCTTAAATTTAAAATCGCGTATTCTCTTGATAGAAGATGAGGTGCTAGCTGGGGCAGGAGTTGATGCGTTTGAGGAGGTCTTTAAACTCATCTTTATTAAACTCTATGATGAACTTAACACTTATCGCAAAGATAAAAAGCTGATCAATGATTACTACAATGCCCTAGAGTATAAAAACAGGGTTAAAGCAGATAAACTTTATGAGAAAATGCACAATTTAGAGTTTAGAAATTATGAGGGTACGGGTAATCAGGAATTTAAAGATCGTTTAGAGCGCTTATTTACAGAGTCTAAAGAAAAATGGCCGGGTATTTTTCCTAAAGAGAACAGCATCGCCCTAACCCCTAGCCATTTAGAAGTGTGTGTGAGTGTATTACAACCCGCGCCATAAGCCCCTAGCTTTAGCTATGAGGATATAAGGCGCATGCTCTTGGAGCATATTGGAGCATATTGGAGCATATTGGAGCATAACCTATTCACAATGTATTAGTTAACTATAGTTGCATATAGCACATTGCATGAAATATATAAATATATCAAATATAAGAGCAACAACAACATTGTCTATTCTTGCAAATACCACATTGTATGGTGATACAGGCAAAAGTCCTTGTAGATCAGGTAGAAGTAAGGTTAAAACAAATCATTTTGGAAGTGGCGCAAGAGCTAGAAGTAGAGATTTTGGAGATGGAAACAGATAAGGATCATATCCATATTTTGGCAGAAGTTGATCCTAGCTTTGGGTGATGAAGTTTATTAGGACAGCTAAGGGTAGGAGTAGTCGGCTCTTAAGGCAAGAGTTTGCGCACTTAAGAACTAAATTGCCTACGCCAAACTCTTGTTTTACCTCTTCTGTAGGGGGTGCTCCTTTGGAAGTGATCAAACAATACATCGCCAATCAGCAAAACTCTAAAAAGACCCAAGCAAAAAGAAAGGTGGAAGGCCTTAATCACCTACAAACAAAAGCTCTATAAAGCAAGCAAGAATAAGCATACAGGCAAGATTCTACGACTCTATGGCATTTGTTATAACCATTGTATTGCTTTGCATAAGAGATATTATAGACTTTATAAGAAACACCTAAAGCTCTACACTCTATAAAAGCACATCACAAAATTAAAAAGAATAAAACGCTTTGCTTTTTTAAAAACTCTAGGTTCTCAAACTCTACAAGAATTGGCAGAGAGAATTGATAAGGCCTTTCAAAGATTCTTTAAAAAACAAGGTAGACCACCACGATTTAAAAGGGTGGCTTTATACCAATCTTTCACATTCAAGGGGGGAATAGGTTATAAAATCCAAAACAACCTTATCTCTTTTAATGGCTATTGCTTTAAGTTTGTTAAAACCTATGAGCTTGAGGGCAAACCTAAGACTATAACTATTAAAAGAGATAATCTAGGCGATTATTTCTTGTGTTTGGTGTGTGAAATGGAGGATAAACCTAAGCCTGCAGGCAGTAATAACGTGGGGCTTGACTTTGGTTTAAAAACCTTTCTCACATGCTCTAGGCATACAAGTTCAATCACCTTTATTTTTCTCTAGATTTTTGCCTTTAATTAAATCTTGCTCTAAATTTCTCTCTAAAAAGCAAAGAGGTAGCCACAACCGCTTAAAAGCTAAGATTAAACTAGCTAAGCTACACAGAAAAATTAAGTTTTTGAGGACAGACTTTTTCTATAAACTTGCTAACCATTTAGCTAAACAATATGCCCATGTTTTCATTGAAGATTTGAACATGAAAGCCATGCAAATGTTGTGGGGTAGAAAGATTAGCGATCTAGCTTTTAGTGAGTTTGCAGCTATCTTAGAGAGAAAGACACAGGTGCATAAGATAGATCGCTTCTATCCTAGCTCTAAGACTTGTTCTAGTTGTGGGACACTCAAAGAGGATTTAAGCCTAAAGGATAGGGTATTTAATTGCCACTCTTGCGGCCTTTCTTTTGATAGAGATTTAAACGCGAGCATTAATATACACAGAGTAAGGGCTCAACTCTAAAGAGTAGAGGCTGTAAGACCTGCCTAGCAGGCAAGCCTTGATGATCCCAGAATCCCCTAGCTTTAGCTATGGGGAGTATGTCAACGCCAAGTGTTTCAGTTAGTGATCTTAACTTTGATCAAACACTTAAAAAGCTTTCAAATAACCTTGAAAATCTCAAAACCTATTGTAAGCCGCAAGAAAACCGCCAAATTGATGGCGTTATTCCAACAGATAGGAAAGACTTCCAAAACCGCCTAAAAAATGGCATAGATCGCCTAAATAAGGCTATTGATAAACACAATCAAGGCTTAATTTTAGGCTCAGATCCATTATTAGTTAGCTTTGATCTTAATTTTTACCAGTCTATTGGTGTTGATTTAGATAGGCTTTTTATTGATCTAGCCGATTTAAGTTTTAGCCCAACTTTGCAGCCAGTGCCCACCTATCTTGGGCGCAAAACTCTAGGACTTGGCTACTTTTTGGGCTGTTTTGGGGTGTGTTATTTAAAAATAAACCGCGCAGAATTTGCAGAAAATAGCAGCGCTGAAAATCACCCACTGCAGGTGCGCACTGATAAAACTTTTAGCGCCAAATGCTCCTTAGGTGTGCATCATAAAGAATATTTTTTTGATTTAAGCGATTCAAAATACACTTTTAGCGCTGTGCTTAAGGCAGAAAAAGGCGCGCGCTTGAGCATTAATGCAGATCAAGGGCTTTATATTGCTCATTTTGGTTTTTTAATTCTTTGAAGGCTTAAAATGTCTGACTTTGGAGACTTAAAGAACTATTTAAAGGGGCTTAAATACAGCTTTAACGCCGATTTAAGCGCACAGCGTAAACAAATGGCCTTAAATAGCTTCAAAGATTTTTGTTATAGCTATTTTGTTCACCATTTAGACAAACAAGATACAAGCGCCTTTAGGGAGGCTATTTTTTCTAATATACGCAACTACCTTGAGGCCTCCAAAATCTGTATTTTTAAAGCTTATCGGGGCGCGTATAAAACCACTTTGTTAGGGCGTATGCTTGTGCTGTGGTTATTTGTGCGTGGTGATAGAAACTACATGATCTATATTGGCAATAAAAAAGAGGATACAGAGGAGACCATAGAATGGCTAAAGGTAGAATGTGAAAATAACGCCGCTTTTATCCAAGATTTTAAAGTTGATAAGGGTTTTACTTGGCGCAAAAGCGAGTTAGTGATTAATTTTGATAGCACACCTAAAAAGATCAAAAGCTATAGCATTGAGGAGAGCATACGCGGCTTGAACTTTCTAGGAAAGCGCCCTGACTTAATCATTTGTGATGATGTAGAAAATGGGCAGCGTATTCACTCTAAGAAATACCGCGAAGATGTGGCTAAACAATTTGAAAGCGCGATTTTAAAGCTCCCCGCGCGCAAAGGCAATTACAATATTTTAGTAGTGGGCACTACGCTCCATGAGGATTGCTTACTTCTAAAATTAGCCGATCGCTGGAATGCTAAAAGCTATGATTTTCCGCTAGTGCTTGATTTTGGATCACATATTGACGGACTTAGCCCGCAAAATCTAGACTCTTATGATTTAGAACAAGTTGTACTAGATGATCCAACACTAGACAAAAAAGAGATTCTAATGGAGTTTTTAAGCAATAGGGCGGCGTTTTTTACCGAATTTCAAAACCAGCCCATTAATGCTAAAGATGCGATCTTAGCAACCGCGCCGAAACCCCCTAGCTTTAGCTATGGGGATATAAGGCGCATGTTTGGTCGTTTTTCAAGCAAAGTGTGTATAATATAGTTCTATGCTCATCGCCTACAAGCAGAAACTCTACAATTCAAGCAAGAACAAGCAGATAGACAGACTCTTGCGTCTTTATGGCATTTGCTACAATCATTGTATCGCTTTGCATAAGCGGTATTATAGGCTCTATAAGAAGCACTTGAATTTCTACACTTTGAAAAAGCACATCACCAAGCTAAAGAGAACAGCACGCTTTGCTTTTTTGAAAACTCTAGGCTCTCAAACCTTGCAAGAGCTAGTAGGGAGGATAGACAAGGCTTATAAAAAGTTTTTTAAGAAACAAGGCAGACCGCCTAGATTTAAAAAGGTGGCCAACTATCAGTCTTTCACATTTTCACAATGTGGTTATAAAATCCAAGACAACATTATCTCTTTTAATGGCTATCGCTTTAAGTTTGTCAAAACCTACGACCTTGCAGGCAAACCCAAGACCTTAACCATTAAAAGAGATAATCTAGGCGATTATTTCTTGTGCTTGGTGTGCGAAACAGAGGATAACCTTAAGCCCGCAGGCGGTAACAGCGTGGGGCTTGACTTTGGGTTAAAAACTTTTCTCACATGCTCTAATGGCACACAAATCCCATCGCCTTTATTTTTCTCTAAATTCTTGCCTTTGATCCGTGCTTGCTCTCGCTCCCTATCCAAAAAGAAAAGAGGCAGTCATAACCGCCTAAAGGCTAGGCTAAAACTTGCTAGATTGCACCGCAAAGTCCAAAATCTTAGAAAAGACTTTTTCTACAAGATTGCTAATAGCCTAGCCAAACAATACGCCACTATTTTCATTGAAGATTTGAACCTGAAGGGTATGGTTAAACTTTGGGGGCGCAAGATTAATGATTTGGCTTTTGGTGAGTTTGTGGCTATCTTGGAGAGAAAAACCCAAGTGGTTAAGATTGATAGATTCTATCCTAGCTCTAAAACTTGTTCTAATTGTGGAGCACTCAAAGAGGATTTAAGCCTAAAAGATAGGTTTTTTCATTGCCCTTCTTGTGGCTTTTCTTTGGATAGAGATTTGAACGCAAGTATAAATATTCATAGAGTGGGGGCATCCACTCTTGGAGGAGAAGCTGTAAGACCCGCCTAGCGGGCAAGCTTTGATGATCCCAGAATCCCCTAGCTTTAGCTATGGGGAGTATGTCAAAAGTGGCGGTATTGAAAAACTCGATGCCCTTATTAACTAAAGTTGTCTCAACTTTCTTTGAGGAAAAGCCTCCTATTAATGTGCCAAACACCCCGCCAAAGACTCCGCCTAAGATAGGGCCAAGTGGGCCTAAAACTGGAGTGAGTGCCGCGCCCACTCCAGCGCCCACTCCACTTCCTATTAAGTTACCCGTTTTCATGTGTTTTTGTGCGGCCTTATCGCCTTGTGTATCAATAAAGCCCCCTATGAGATTACCACTAGCTGTGCCCGCGCCAAAGCCAGCTAGTGCTAAGCCTAATTTTTCAAAGCCCCCCTTTAGCACGGCCTCAAACTTGCCTAAAAAGCTATCTCCGTCAATCTTAAAGCTTTCCCCAAAAATGCCCTTGAGTGCTCCGGATAGATCGCCTCGCATTATGGGGGCTAAAAAGCCTTGATTAAACCCGTCGCTAGCCATAGAAATAAAACTATCTCTAGCACCCTCAATCCCACTAGTTAAGCCACTTTGAAAAACCCCGCTTAAATCCAAGTTAAACGCGCCTTTAACCCCCGTTTTAGCGGTGTTAATTGCCTTCAAATTAGCTTGGTGTTGGGCATTTTCAAGCTCATAGAGTTTATTGGCCTGATCAATGCTCATTTTATTAGCCACCGCTTTAGCGGCTATTTCTTTATTAAGGTTTTTGATCTCTTGTTCATGTCTAAGCTTTTCTAGCGCGATTTCTTTTTGCTTGCCCTCAGCCATTAGATTAATCGCGCGCTGTTTAATATTTAGTTCGTTATTTAGCCATTCTTGATTATTAGAAATGGCTAAAGCGTCAGCCGCTTCTTTTGCCTTTTGTGCCTCTAGTTTAGCCGCCTCTTGAATATCCTTAATTTTTTTATCATGTAGCGCGCTCAAGGCCGCGTATTGTTTATTAATTTGATCAAGGGAAAGCGCGCCACTTTCAAGCTTTTTAGCGCTTTCCTCGTTTAAATGCCTCATTTGTTGTTCATAGGCTAGATTTTCTTTGGCGATATTTTGATCTAGCCCCGCGCGCATCATCTCTATTTTAGTGCGCGCCATAGCCTCTAAGTAATCTAGTTGGGCGTTATTGCGCTCTTGTGCCATAGAATCATTTAGCGCATTGATCAAGCGTTTTTGTTCTTTTAGGGCTAAGTTCTTGGATACGCCCGCTTTGATCCATTCTTTAGTTTTTTGCTTGATGTCATCAATCTTTTTAGCATATTCGCTCATAGAGGAGCGGGTTAGATCATGCAGGGCTTTAGCTAGTTCCTCCGCTTTTTTTGGATCAACATCTTTTGTAATGTTCCACTCAAGCGCGCCTAATTTAGTGGGTTTGCTAGCGGTAGTTTGGACTTTGGGCACAGAGATGACCCCTTTAGTTTTTGCCTCCACTTGTGTGGGCATTGATAATGGCTTGATCTCTTTTGCTAGCGCGCTTATCTCATTTTTTAGGGCGGTTTTAGTGGCCTTAATAGAGGCGGTAGCTTTTTTTAGAAACTCCGGAGCAAAGCGCCCTAGCCCATTGTTAGCGGTTTGCAAAATGGAGGAGAATACCTCCACATAATAAAGCCCAAAAGCTTTCATGCCAATTTTTAGCGCGTTGATAAAGTTATGCCAAAGGGCTTTTAGCGTGTATAGCGCCTTTTCCCAAAGTGCGCGCATGGATTTAGCTAAATCCTCCCAATTGCTCGCAATGTAGGCAATTCCAGCAATAATGGCCGGGATAGCCATACTTCTTAAGGCAAGGCTAATGCCTCTAAGAGATAACGCAAAAGCCCCGCCCGCGCTGGCCGCTGCTGTAGTGTAGGCGGTGTAGGCTTTAGTGGCCACACTGACCGCTAATACCTGCACTTTATAGGCTAAAAACCCCGCCCCTAGCGCAATAATCACGCTTTTATATTTGGCTAGAGTGGCTAAAATATCTTTAAAAAGGTTTTTATTTTGATCTAGTATGGAAGTCCAGCCACTCAAAGTCTTTTTGATATTCTCAAAATAAGGCTCTAGTGCGGCTTGTTTAGCGTTATTGAAGGCGTTAACAAAATTGCTCCAAGTCTCCTCAAAGCTCCCGGCGGTGAGTTTGGCAGTCTCTTTGAATTTGCCCATTTTCTCAAGCATTAAGTTAGCTAAATTGCCCTCATTTTTAGCCTTGCTCATAGCCTCCGTAGTTAAGCCCAAAGAATTGACAAAACGCCCAAAGTCTGTAGCTGTTGCTACTGTGCCCGCGCCTAGACTATCTAAAGTTGCTTTTAGGCTGTTGACATCAGCCCCGCTGACTTGCGCGGTGTAGGCTATTGCCTCCATAACCTTTAGCGCATCTTTAAGGCCCATTGATTTAGCGGCGGTGGAATAAAAAGATTTGAACATGCCCCCTAAATCATCAAGGCTAAATTTAGTAGCCAACTGGATACGATCAAGTTCTTTATAGGTGTTAGCGGCCGCTTGAGTGGAGAGTCTCCACTTATCTAACACGCCTAAATGATTGCCCAGACTATCGGTATTTTTAGCGTTAGTGTAGATCAAACTAGTTAGTGAGTTTTTCAGTTGTTCATTTGCTGAAATGGCTTTAATCGTGCTAGCCACTTGCTGGGCAAACAACCCGCCCACTAAAAGCCCGGCTAAATTCTTAAAGCTAGCGATATTATCTTTAACTTGATTATCAAGTTCTTTTAGCTTTTTTTCTTGTTCACGGGTGGCGCGGGTGTTTTGCTCTGTAGTTTGGGTGCTTTGTTCGGTGCTCTGTTGGAGTTGCTGCACTGATTGGCGCGCGCGGCGAATTACGGGCTCGCCATTGACATTAAGCGTGATATTATAGATACTGCCATTCATAGTTTAAACCTTAAGCCGCGTTTAAAATGAAAGCGCCGTTTTAGGCCATTTCTAATCGCGCCATAGTCAATAAAGGGCTTAGATCGCACAAGCCGCATGGCAAACTCAAGCGCGTCTAAACAATCATCATGGGCACAATTTGGGTAGCTTTCAAGCTCATTAATGAGCTCATGGCTGTATTTTTCAATGAGCAAAGCGCGATCCGATAAGAGTGGGGCTAAACTATCCAGCCTAATTGCTTTATTAATCGTATTTTTTAGTTCAATCGGTCTAAAAAGGCTTAAGCCAAGTTCTAAAGCGCGCTTTTTTAGCTGATCTTTAAAGAAGACTTGAAAGGCCACCACTTCAATCCCCACTTTGACAAAAGGGCAGATACTTTGGGCGCGCTCATAAGTTTCTAAGCAAATATCAATCATTTTTTCGGGCTTTTCTTTGTAGGCGCGCACACTCCCAAAGTAGCGCACTTGCGCGCGGCTAAAATACACCACCGCGATAGCAAAATAATCGCCTTTATTTTTGCCAAGTGCTGGATCAATGCCCATATAAATACTATCTATTAGATCGGGTAAGTCTGTATAAGTCTCAAAGTTGCCTAAAATGGCATCAGTGCTAGCTTTTGGGGTGTTTTGAAACTCAGCAAAAAAGGCGCTTTTATTGGCTAAAAACTCCATGAGTATTTCTTTTTTGTCTAGGCTAGGATCATCTAAAATAACGCTTTGCATATCGTATTGATCGATATTTTCAGGATTTAGCCCGTCAATGTTAGCGCCAAAATCAAGCACTAGCGGAAAATCATAGCTTTTAGCATTCCAGCGATCGGCTAATTTTAGAAGTAAGCAATCCTCATGGAGCGTAGTGCCCACTACTAAAATATTGTAATTGCCTTTGCGCGCGGGGAGCTTTAAAATCGCGCTTTCAAATTGTTTAGCCACATCTTCGCGGTATTTCTTAGAGTGAATACGCTGCCCATTTTCTACATCATCACAAATGATTAAGTCAGGGCGCTTTCCTAGAAAGTTCAAGCCGCGTATGCTCTCCTCAATGCTATAGCTTTTGATCTTTTTAGGTGTGCTATCAAAATTAATCACTAACTCGCTTTTGCGCCAAGTAAAACCCTTATCAACTTTAAAATCTTGGATAAAAGCGGCGTTATTTTCACATTCTACCTTTAGCCATTCTATGGTCTCCTCTGTATCCTCTTTTTTATTGCCAATATAGATCATGTAGTTTCTATCACCACGCACAAATAACCACAGCACAAGCATACGCCCTAACAAAGTGGTTTTATACGCGCCCCGATAAGCTTTAAAAATACAGATTTTGGAGGCCTCAAGGTAGTTGCGTATATTAGAAAAAATAGCCTCCCTAAAGGCGCTTGTATCTTGTTTGTCTAAATGGTGAACAAAATAGCTATAACAAAAATCTTTGAAGCTATTTAAGGCCATTTGTTTACGCTGTGCGCTTAAATCGGCGTTAAAGCTGTATTTAAGCCCCTTTAAATAGTTCTTTAAGTCTCCAAAGTCAGACATTTTAAGCCTTCAAAGAATTAAAAAACCAAAATGAGCAATATAAAGCCCTTGATCTGCATTAATGCTCAAGCGCGCGCCTTTTTCTGCCTTAAGCACAGCGCTAAAAGTGTTTTTTGAATCGCTTAAATCAAAAAAATATTCTTTATGATGCACACCTAAGGAGCATTTGGCGCTAAAAGTTTTATCAGTGCGCACCTGCAGTGGGTGATTTTCAGCGCTGCTATTTTCTGCAAATTCTGCGCGGTTTATTTTTAAATAACACACCCCAAAACAGCCCAAAAAGTAGCCAAGTCCTAGAGTTTTGCGCCCAAGATAGGTGGGCACTGGCTGCAAAGTTGGGCTAAAACTTAAATCGGCTAGATCAATAAAAAGCCTATCTAAATCAACACCAATAGACTGGTAAAAATTAAGATCAAAGCTAACTAATAATGGATCTGAGCCTAAAATTAAGCCTTGATTGTGTTTATCAATAGCCTTATTTAGGCGATCTATGCCATTTTTTAGGCGGTTTTGGAAGTCTTTCCTATCTGTTGGAATAACGCCATCAATTTGGCGGTTTTCTTGCGGCTTACAATAGGTTTTGAGATTTTCAAGGTTATTTGAAAGCTTTTTAAGTGTTTGATCAAAGTTAAGATCACTAACTGAAACACTTGGCGGCAGATCAATTTTGGGAAGTGGCGCTAACATGGCCAAATTGTCCTAATTGGCGTTCGATCAATTCAGCTAAGGTGTTATGCGGTGTGGCCTGCACTTTGTTAAGCTCAATTTTATTATAAATCGCGCATGCCTCAAGCTTATAAATCTCAATGGCCTCATCAAACGCCTCATCATTTCCCTTAAAATCCATAAGCGCGCCCGCTCGTTTGGGCAAAATCGCATTATTGGCTACTAAGTTTTTTATCTGTTTAGCGCGTTTGGCTTGGGTTTGTACCTGTGTGTTTTCCTCTGTATCGCTATCCTCCTGCTCCTGCCCCTCATTTTTAGCCTCAAGAAGTTTTTTAAGCTCCTCTATCTGAATGCTTAAGTTAGCCAGCGCGTTAAAAAGTGGTTTTAGCGCCTCATCTAAATTAACGGAGGCTTTTCCCTCTTGTGTTTGGGCGGCTTTTCCCTCTATTTCTTGGCCTTTTTGTGGCTCTAATTGCTCTTTTTGTATTTCCATTGGTGCTCCTTGTATTGAATTTAGCGCCTGCTTGAGAATGTTTGGCGTGTTGACTAGTGAAAGGCTTGTGATTGTCTGCACATTATTATCTTTATCTACCAAATACGACGGGCTTAAGTAGCGATAATGTTTTTCAGATACCAAATATTGGCTATTTTTGTTCAATTCTAAAAGGCCATAAATGCCGCTATCATCTAATCTTAGGCTTGCATTTTTGATCCAGCCAATAGCGCTGCCTTCATGATCAACATTTACCGGTAAATCAAGTTGACTTTTTTTAAGCGCTTCAAATACGCTTTTCTCTACCACAAAAACGCGGCCGTCAATGCCCTTAATTCTGCCCAGTGGGCTTAACATCACTTCAAGCGGCTTAAAATTTTCCATGCGCTCATTTTGCCAATTCTTAGATACATCTTTTGCTTTTCTATGCTAAAATGAGGCATGGATAAGGAAGTTATAGAAAAGACTTCTATAAGGAATTTGGCACTAATAAGCCTGATAGGGGGGAGTATGACAGAAAAGCAAAAAGCTTTTAGAAAAAGCCTCTTAGCCCAAATCCACATGGAGCCACTCCAAAAATTATTAGCAAAGTCTGGTATCTGGGAGCGCTGGCTAAATGAGCGCTTTTATGTCACAAGTTGCAAAGATTTAGCCATTGAACACCTTATAGATGTGTTGGCCTTATTGCGCCGCTCCTCTGAGCGCTACAAAAGAATTAGAGATCCCAAAGCGCCGACAAAAAAACAAGCCAACTTAATCGCCGATCTTTTAGATGATTTAGATATGACTTTAGCGGATTTTGAAAAGTTAGCATGGCGGATTTGCAAAACGCGCACAAATGCACTCACTAAGCAACAAGCTAGTCACCTCATCTTCGCGCTTAAAAACATGGTAAAAGTACAAGAACAAAAATTTTGCCAACTAGCCATTAATGATCCAAACTATGTCCCTAGCTACCTTAAAAACAACCAATAACCAGTATTTAGACTTTGAGACTTTCAAGGCGCTAGATTATAAAAGTGTTTGTCTTTTGTATGGAGGGTGTCAAGTTAGTTTTCATAAACCAAGAACTAGCCACAAGGAGGCGCGCAAAAAACATAAGGCAATCGCTCTCCACTATGCCAAACTAGGCAGAAAAAGCACACTACAAAAATTTAAGATCACAGCAAGTTACTTGGATTTTGTGTTAAAAAAGACTAAAAGACAAGGGTTTAACACCCATTCAACCCCCGTTTAGTAGGGGTTTAGCGCGTTTACTCCTCCTCTGAGAAATCCCTTAATTGCATTTGTCGGATATGAGCGCTGTGAGCCTGTGATGTTAAAAAAAAGCCACTTAGTTCTATGTCCCCCTCTATCATCTCCCTAATAATGGTATAAACGCGCGGAAAAGCCATGCTAAAATCTGGTTTGTTAACCCGCTCTAACTCTAAATAATAATCATACATGGCCTTATAGCCCTTGCGTGGGGCGCTGCTGCCGATTGCTAAAATAGCTTCTCTTAGTAGTTCTTTGTTTACTTTGGTTTTTCTTTTATAGTAGTCTAGGCGCTTCTCACTCACATGATAGGTTCTTTTTGGATCAAAATTAAGCTTATGTTCTTTGAAGTACTTGCGCCATTCACCCAGCTTGCTAAGCCATTTCATTAGTCTTGATTGTCGCACTTCAGCCCCGCGTGTTTCATACAAGACATGCAAAACAAGCGCGGGCGCTATCTCACGGCGGCATTGATCAATAAATGATATTAGGCGGTATTTTTCCTCAAAGGTAAAATGTCTTTTTGTTATATCAAAGTCCGCCATTTCTTGGCGTACATACTTTTCTACCTCTTTGATCTCAGCGTTTCTAGGATTATAAGGGTTGTAGGCTGCTTGCATGGCAGAACAATACACAATGGGGAGTAAAACACCCCTTCTTTAAGGGAGGGCTTTTTAACTAAAGGCCTCAACAGCTAGCATAAAAGGCTTGTGTTTGCGCTTACAAGGCTATTTCTGTAGCGCGTGGGTAGTCTTAACCCAACTAAGATTACAAAGTGCTCAGGGCTTTATCCTAAGATCGCGTGACTAGATAAAGTTTTTTAATTAATTTTCAAATAACGCATTCCCAATACGCACCATATTAGACCCGCAGGCAATGGCGATTTCAAAATCTCCACTCATGCCCATAGATAAAATCTGAGCATGGGGTAATTGATCAAATAATTTTTTGGCTTTTTTAAAAACACTTTCTGTTTGTACTCTAGTTGCATTAAGAGGGCCAATAACCATAAGACCTTTTAAGTGGATTTGTGGGCAAGTTTGGCTAATAGTTAAATAGGTTTGTAGGGCTAAATTAGGACTGATACCACTCTTACTAGATTCTTCTGCAATATTGACTTGTAAAAGGGCGTTAAGAGGTTCTTTAGCACGAGTTTGGATCGCCTCAGCCAATTCTAAAGAGTGCAAACTATGTAAAAGAGTGGGTTTTAAGGCTAGAAGTTTGTTGATTTTATTGTGCTGTAAGACTCCTAACATGTGCCACTCTAAGGGTAGGTCTTGCAAGGCATTAGATTTAGTTTGATAATCCTGAATTTTATTTTCTCCAAAAGCGCATTGGCCACAGGCATAAAGGGCTTTAATTTGTTCTATGGTGGCGTATTTAGAGACGGCGATGAGTTGTACGGGGTGGTTAGAATGGCTGGCTTTTTCAATCCGTATAAGAAGTTGTTCTAGTTTTTTTCTAAAATCCATATTAACCCTTAGGAGAGGTATAAATGTGATAGTGTTTATAAAGTGCATCGCTTAAAGGGGGAATGAGATTTTGCTTAGCTAGCTTTTCAAGCACTTTTAAAGAACAATCCGTCTCTCTAGGCCATGTGCGTTTGTGCTCCTGTATATTTTTATCTGTAGCGTCTATGCAAATTAAAGAGGCGCTTAACCAAATATCTCGCTGGGCGTCTATATTATTAACCACACGCCAAAGTAGCATGTAGGGGTTATTTAAATCGTTTTTGCATGCATCTACTAGAATGATTGCGCTAAGGTGGGGATAGAGGGGCTCTAAATTTTTAAGCTCAGAATTAAGCGGGTTTGTTTTAGCCACCCCTACTAGTACAATGGGGTTTTTAGTGTGTGTGCCGTATTGCTTTAAAGTTTGGATAGAGGGCATAAGAATTTGTAAGCGTTCTAAAAGAATATCATCATTTAAAGGGGTTTTAGGGTGGGGGGTGATCTCTAGGGCATCTATGCCTAATTTACCCCCAAAGGCATAATCAGGGCTAGCATGATCGAGGGCATCACAGATACCTTGTGTGATAATTGTTTTAGCTAGATTAAGATGATTTAAAATGTATTCAAAAATAGCCGGGTAGTTGGTTAATGCGGGCGCATCTGCACCTACAAAAATGGCGTGTTTAACAAAACTCATCTGGCCTGTACCCCAAAAGTGGTGCATGATTTGGCTAGCATGTCCGGGATAACTGGGCTTTATTTTTACTAGGATAAAGTTATGAAATACCCCATTTTCTGGCATGTGATAATCCAGTAAACCATGCGCACTTTTTTGTAAAATGGGTAAGAAGAGTCGTTCTGTAAAAAAACCCATGTATTTATCCTCAACTGGAGGCTTACCCACCACGCTAGCTAAATAAATGGGATTTTGCTTTAAAGCTAAGGCGCTCACTTCTAGCACGGGGTAGGGCTCTTTGGGGGTGTAAAATCCGGTGTGATCGCCAAAAGGACCTTCTAAACGCAACTCATTAACATCTACCCACCCCTCAAGGATAATATCTGCATCTATGGGTACACAAAGTGGATTAGTTTTACAAGGCATGAGCAAAGCGCGCTTATTTCTTAATAGCCCGTAAAGAGCTAGCTCAAACATTCCATAAGGCAAGGGCGCTTGTCCACACCAAGTATAAAGTACATCGCCTCCAATAGCCACACTCACAGGCATTTTTACCCCTGCTTGTTTATAGGCATGGAAAAAGTGGTTAGCATCTTTATGGATTTGCCAATGCAAACCTAAATGATTTTGATCATAAACTTGTAGACGATAAAGCCCTAAGTTTTGGTGTTTGCCATCTAAGCTTTTAGTATAAACTTGCCCCATAGTGATAAAGGGAGCAGCATCTTCCTCCCAAGTGGTTAGAATGGGCAATTGATAAAGATTGATCTCTGCATCTAAAAAATAGCGGTGAGAAGATGGCCTTTTAGAGATTTTAGGCAGGGTGTGATACAACGCGCCTAGATTTTTAAGACAAAACCATAAATCTTTCAAATTCTTAGGTTTTTTTAAATTGAGTAGGGTTTGGAGTTGTTGTCTGCAGGCCTCAATGGGTCTATTTAAAATTATCTCTAAACGCTCTTTTGAGCCAAAAACATTCATTAAAACAGGAATATCAAAAACGAAATTATCTTTAATGGGTTTATTAAAGAGTAAAGCCTGTCCACCTTTGGGTTTTTTAGCCTCAATGTAGGCAATATGGGGGATTTCTAATCTAGTATCTAGGGGCGTATCAATAACGCGCAAAGCTTTAATGGCTTGTAATTTAGCAACGAGTTCGTGCAATTAAATAGAAACCAAGCACACGCTTAAGCAATAGGGGATTTCTTGCAAAGCGTGTAAAATTTTAGGGCTAATAGAGGCATCTACTAAAATAACAGCTAAAGCCTCTTGTTTGCTATTACGGCCTAAACGGAAGTCAGCAATGTTAATATCATACTTAGCTAGGGTTTGGCCTACATTGCCAATCACTCCGGGTTTGTCTGTATTTTTAAATAAGATCATCGTCCCCTGAGGCTTAACATCCATTTCAAAGCCATTGATATTAGTAATTTTTAATAAATTATCCGCAAAGACCGTCCCGCTTACTTGGGTAGTTTGGCTAGGGCTACTCATGCATAGCGTGATTAAATTAGTATAAGGCGTGGCATCTTCTAAAGTTTTGATACTAAGGGTGATATTGCGCTCTTTAGCAATAAAAGGGGCATTAACATAATTGACTTTCTCGCCTAGAGTTGGCTTAAGTAAACCCATAAGCGCAAAGGTAAGTAGCGAATTAGAATATTCTTTAATAGGACCAGCTAAAATTAACTCTAATCCATTGCACGCATCTTTATTAATTTGTGAACAAAGAAAGCCTAGTTTTTGGGTGAGGGATAAATAAGGTTTAGCATAGGGGGCGATGTTTTCTTGAATGGGGATATTTAGCGCATTAGGATAACTACTCCCTCTTAGTGCTTCTAAAGCAGCTTGGATAGCCTGCAAAGCGATTTGTTCTTGAGATTCTAGCGTGTTAGCGCCAATATGAGGAGTTACATAGACATTTTCTAGGTCTAAAAGCGGGTTATTAATCCCGGGTTCTTTGCTAAAGACATCAAGCCCTAACCAGCGTATTTTGTGAGATTTAAGAGCATTATAAAGCGCCGTCTCATTATAAAGCCCCCCTCTAGCACAATTAATTAAAATCACCCCCTCTTTCATCTGCGCAATTTGCTCTGCATCAATAATATTAATGGTTTCTTGGTTTTTAGGGGTGTGGATTGTGATAATATCGCAGGCTAAAATATCGTTAAAGTTTTTAGTATAAATCACGCCTAAATCGGTGGCTTTGGATTTGGAAATATAAGGATCGTAGGTATACACTTCCATACCAAAGGCTAGTGCACGCACCCCCACACGCGAACCAATATTGCCAAAACCAATAATGCCCAATTTCTTACCAAAAAGCTCTGTGCCATACCAATCCTCGCGTTTCCAAAGCCGTTTAAGTTTAAGCTGAGCATTAGCCCCGGGGAAACAACGCACCGCATTTAATAAATGCGCCATAGTGAGCTCTACGGCAGCAATAGTGTTAGCTGTGGGTACATTCATCACCACAATCCCTCTTTGTGAGCAATACTGTATATCCACATTATCCACCCCCACGCCAGCCCTTACCACTGCCTTAAGCGTATGTGCTTCTTTTAACATAGAGGCATTAATAGCAGTCATGCTACGGGTGATGAGTACATGAGCATCTTTAATCGCTAAGGGCAGTTCATCTTTAGGGAGGTTAGAATAATCTACAAAGGTAAAATCTCGCTGCTCTTGTAAAAGTTTTAACCCCTTTGGGTGGATAGGATCACAGATAGCAATGTGCACGGTTATCCTTTAATCAAATTCATAGGGAATTTGGTAGTATTTAAGATCATCTAAAAATTGTTTAGCCGTACTAGGCAGATAGATAATTAAAGTTGTCTTTTTATCCTTTTGATCCATCGCAAAATCCACATGTTTAGCTTTAAGAATTTCATGCAAACAAAAAAGTTTATAGGTATCTAAATTCCTCACTAATAATTTGCGTCTGGGGACATTATCTAAAAATTCAATGGCTAGTTTGCGTTCCACAACAGGGTAGCTAAAATCCTCTTTTCCTTCAGCAAATCGGATATGGTTTTCGTGTAAAGATTTGACAAAGGAACTCTTATTTTCTGCACTTGTTGAATCTTGTTGGTTTAAATCAGATTGCTGGTTTGTGATACCTAAAAGCGTAGAATACACATTTACACCAAAAGAAGATCCTGATGCAGGCCTTTTGCCTTCATAGATATAGGTTTTATAGCCAAGATAGGCCACCACAGCTAAGGCGACGCACGCCATAAACCCAAGCATTAATGAGCGAATTATAGCGCGCATAGCTCAGTTTAAAGTTTTCCTACTAGTTTATCTCCTAGTGTCATCTTGGTATTTGTATTAAAAGCGTGTAATTGTTCTTGCTCTTTCTTGCGCTCTAAGCGACTCACAGAAGCGCGGACTCTATGGTGATTTTTTTCAATAGCAACCACTACACCGGCAACACTATCGCCCATTTTAATTTCCTCTTTTTTGAGTGGGTATAAATCCTCTGTTTTGATGAGTACATCAATGTGATCCACGCTTACAAAAATCCCAAAATCTTTCATGCCAACTACTTTACCCTCAATCACATCTCCAACGCGGTACTTTTGGCTAAATTTTTCCACAGGGGAGGGCTGGGCAAACTTCATTTCTAAAGAAATTTTTTCCTCCTCTTTGTTGATCCTTAAGATTTTTGTCTGAATCACATCTCCGATTTTAAAGTGTTCTTTGCACTTTTTGTCTTGTTCCCAAAACGCATCTTTATTATGCAAGAGCCCATCTACACCCCCTAAGTTGATAAAAGCGCCAAAATCTGTTAGGGTTGCAACCTTGCCCTCAACCAAATCCCCCACGCGGTATTTTGAAACAAATTCATTAAAGGGTTTATCAGAAAGTTGCTTGAGAGACACCCGTAAACGGCGGTTTTTGCTATCAATTTCAATGATTTTTACATCAATTTCTTGGTTTAAAGACAAATAATCTTGGGGGTGTTTGACATCTTTATTCCAAGAGATTTCAGAGATGTGTAAAAAGCCCTCAATATCATTACCAATATCTACAAATACGCCATAACTCTCAATATTGCTCACCACAACTTTAATGGCATAACCTACTTTTAGCTTAGTTTGGATTTCATTCCAAGGATTTTCAATGGTGGCTTTAACAGAGAGTAAAAGGCGTCTCTTTTTTTCATCATAAGAGAGAGCTCTAACTTGCACAGCATCGCCTTCTTTAAAATACTTAGCCGGGTTAGTGGAGCCGCGATGGGTAATTTCTGTGTAGTGTACCAACCCTTCTACACCCTCTACCTCTACAAAGGCGCCAAAACTTGTAACGCTTTTGACTATACCCGTATAAATAGCTCCCGATTCAACAAGTTTTTGGGATTGCTCATGTTGGTATTTGCTATACACATCAAAAAAGCGCTT
Organism: Helicobacter suis HS1; assembly: GCF_026000295.1. NCBI lineage: Bacteria > Pseudomonadati > Campylobacterota > Epsilonproteobacteria > Campylobacterales > Helicobacteraceae > Helicobacter > Helicobacter suis. The sequence continues at coordinate 663,975 of NZ_AP026769.1, forward strand.
ACGAGAGACAGAAATTGATCCATTCCCGGATTAATGGCTATAATGCATGCCTTAATATGTTTGCCACAATGTTTACTTTCTCTTTTTAAAGAGGATTGGGACTTAGATAAGAAATATTCCACACCCTCTGCATCTGTTATAATATAACCGCCCTTATTTTCTCTGGTGATCTTGCCTTCTATAATCTTGTCTTTATAATCTTCGCCTAAAGCTTGGATTTTTTCTTGGTTTTTTATAAAAGACAAGGCGCGTTTGTAAGAAACACTGGGTTTTTCACCCTTTTGAGAGACATAAACCTGAATGGGATTATTAACCTCAAATAGCAAACGACCCTCGCTGTCTTTAATTTCACTTAATGCCAAACGCCCCTCTGTTTTGCCCCCTACACTCACCATAGCATAGCCCTCAGATTCATTAATAGAAACAACCACGCCCTCTTTTAGCGCCCCTTTTTGTTCAATCTCTTCAGTGTGCATATATTCCTTCATGTATTCTTGAAATTCCTTAGACTCATTGTCTAGGAATTCTAATTTTTTGCTCATAAACAACCTTCCAAAAATAATATTCAGCGCATTATAACCCTTATTTACTTACAATTGGTAAAAAGGCCAAAGATGGGTGTTACTCTTATGAGGAATGTCTACTTTAAAACGGTTTCTCTTATCGTTACAACTTATAACCAAGAAGCGCATTTAAGTCTAGTGTTAGATTCAATTTTGCATTTAGTTGTCTTCCCTAATGAGGTGTTAATCGCTGATGATGGGAGTGAGCAATCCACCGCGCTTTTAATTAAGAGCTATGTTTCTTCTTTTAAACAAAAAGGCATATCACTCAAACATATTTGGCAAGAAGATTCAGGTTTTAGAGTTGCTAAGAGTCGTAATAATGCCATTTTAGAAGCGCGTGGAGAGTACATTGTTATCATAGATACAGATACCATCCTTAGCCCTCTATTCATCTACGATCATTTATACTTTGCCCACCCTAAAGTTTTATTGCAAGGAGGGCGGATTTTTTTAACACAACAAGAGAGTCAAAAGATTTTAAGCCAAAGAGATCTGTCTTTGACCCATTCTAAGAGGTCTTATAAAAATTACCGCAATCTAGCTCTAGCCTATCTTGTTTATAAATGCCACCAAATCACGCGCCATATTTTTCAAAAGAAAACCATGATTAAGGGCGTTCGTAGCGCCAACATGAGTTTTAGTAAAAAAGATTTTTTAGCCATTGATGGGTTTAATGAAAACTTTATTGGCTGGGGCAGAGAGGATAGCGAATTTGTTGCCCGTTTTCTTTTTAATCAAGGTGTGATGAAAATACTCAAATTCTGCGCGATAACCTACCATGTTTGCCACAAGGAAAATAAGCGCGATCTCCTCCAAGAAAACCACATCCGCTACTTACAGACCTTGCAAAAACAAAGGATTAGTTGGAGAGAGTCTAAAACTCTATCTTATCCGAGTTAACATCAGCCGTACCCGCCCCCACGCCATTTTGATAATTCCTCATTTGTTTAAACACTTGGGCTTTAGTGCGCTCAATTGCAGCCCCACGGGTGTTTTGATCGGCATTGATGTGTTTAGAATAAATAATATCCCCTTGACAATTTTTAATGTTAATGTCTAGCCCGATATGAAACTGCCCATTGCCCTCACTGGTATAAATCTTATTTTCAATGCGGTAATACCCCGGATCACTAGTCTGCTGGATAAAGCGGGCATATTGACCGGTGATGGCATCGCTAATTTCATTATCCGCTCCATTGCTAAATACAAGATTGGCCTTAGGCTTGGGGCTATTATCCTTGATGATGTTTTGGTAAAACTTGACAGGCATATAAGCACGGCCATAGGCACTCAATATTTCTTGCAAAGGCAATAACTTATCCAAAACGCTTTGGATTTGCTGTTTTTGCTTGATAAAAATACCCCGACACCCTTTAGCCGGCTTTAAAGGGGCTAGCGTGTTATAGGCCTCTGTATAGCGTTTAGATAAAAGATTTAAAAAGATATTTTTATCCAAACGCAAGCGGGTATAACACACATGTCTATAACATTCCTCCTTATCTGTCTGGACATTAACAAACTTAATAGAATCTACAATAAGTTGGATATTTTGGCTAGAATGTTTTGTGATCTTTTTATCAATACGGGTGGTGTCGCTTGTGGTGTTACTAGAAACATGCACAGAGATACTACTAGCCAAATCATTGAGTGCCTTTTGCTTAGCCTCTTCTTTAGTATCTGCCATGCCACTCCCATAGAAATACCCTACCCCTTTAGGGGCATTTTGATACCAATGTGGCATTTGTGGAACTGCTTGGAGAATGAGAGGTAAACTTAAAAGAGTCACCCAAGGTTTTTTTGCAACTAACATAAAAAACTCCCTTAAACTAGTCGCCTTATCCTAGCATAACTATAGTTAACATCACCACAAAGTCCGCACAATACTACCAAATTCAAAACTACGGATATAAAGAATATGGTTTTGGTTGGAACAATAGGTGTTAGGTTCTGGTGCAGTACTTGGTAGACAATGCTTGAAAGCAAAGGTATAAATATCTTGCCCATCTGCTTGGATATGCACGCGACTCTTATGAGAATTGCTTATGCGTAAGATGTAAATTTTATGGGGGAATACACTAGCAGAACGAATATCAGCAGAAGTACTCACAGCCGCATAAAGAGAGGAAAATAACCCCCCTAGCCGACCCAAATATTGATTAGACACCGCTTCAATGCCTAATTTAAGCACACTTGAGGTAATGGCTCTTGTGAGGATATAGGGGAGTTGTTTTTTAAATTCGCTAGCAATTAAGCCATCTAAAAATAACAAAGGTTCAAATGCTTGTTGCTGGTTGTTGATTCGTAGGCTAAAGGAATTATGAAAATCACGGCCAACCTTGAGTTGTGGGAGGGCTAAACTGGCATCATAAATGCCATCAGGCGTGGGGAGAGGGATATTAATTTTAAATTCCTTTTTGGTGGCTTGTTTGCCATCTTCAATAAAAATCCATGTGAATCTACTAGATGATGGGTGGGAAAAAAAGAGTAAATCCTCCCCTATAGTTGTAGAATGGCTGATTCCATAGGCCTCCTTGATATAATCTAGTCCCTTAGAGGTATCATTATCTAGCGCAAAAAAAAGGCCAGAGAGATAGGAAACAACAGGGTTAATCAAATTGTCATATACAGGATCAACGCCAGTCTATCAAAGAGGAAAAAGAACAGGCCTTATCCGCCCTAGAACAAGCTAAACAACAAGCTAGCCAAATTGTCTCAAATGCTAAACAAGAAGCCTATTTGCTCACCCAAAAATACGATCAGCAGTCTAAAGTTATGATTGAAAAATTGATTAAAAACTACCGCTCTATGCAAGAAAAAGAGGAGGAAAAAATGCAAGAAGAGGCGATTGCAGAGGTTTTAGACACCCTCTTTAATGCTTCAGAAAACCGGTATAAGTGCGCACATTGTCATTAACAAAAACAGCCCCTACGGTGCTTAAAGATTTTGTAAGGAGGTTTTGGTGGTGGTTAAATCTAAATTCAGCCGCATCAAGTGCGTGCAAAGATTTAGAGTAATCCCCTTCCATTAAAGCACTCATTCCCTTTTGTAAATCCCATAATAAAATATTGCTATGGTTTTTTTTAGCCATTTTTTTAGAAAAGGCGTAGGCATTAGAGAAGAGAGAACCGGTGTAATAGAGCTGATCAAAATGCTGTAATTGTGCGCGACCTCCTGTACAACCGGTTAAAAACAACAAGAAAATAAAAGCCGTAGTTAATGCAATTCCTATTCTTCGTTTAGGCATTTCTCTCTCCTAGTTTAACCTATCATTTTATCAAAATGTAAGCAAACTTAGGATAAAGTCCGCCAGCCTTTCCTTAGACCTATGCAATGGGGTATTAAGCTAATGCTTCAGGGTGGAAACACAGCAGAGCCGCTTGGTATCTTGTGTGCCTTAGTCATCTGAGGGAGGGTGGAACAAATTTTTAAAAAGCAGCATGAAAATCCTGTTTATGGGAACTCCTTTATTCGCCCAAGTGGTGCTTGCGCATTTGCTAGAAGAGGGGTTTGAAGTGGTGGGCTTGATCACCCAGCCTAGTAAACCTTTTGGCAGACAACAGCAAATGAAAGATAGTGCCACTAAGGTTTTTATCCAAGAAAAACAATTACCTATCCCTGTTTTTGAACCCCTAAAAATAGATGATTTGACTTTACAAACTATCCAAAATCTTAAGCCTGATGTGGTTGTAGTGGTGGCTTATGGTAAAATTTTACCCCAATCACTTCTTAATTTAGTCCCCTGTATTAATTTGCACGGCTCGCTTTTACCCCAATTTAGGGGCGCATCACCCATACAAGAGATGATTTTACATGATTTAAGCGAATTTGGGGTGAGCGTGATTAAAATGAGCGCTCAGATGGATGCGGGGGATATTTTAGGTATGGATTCTTTTATCAAAGATAGGGATTATAACGCTGAGGAATTAGGTACGCGGTTAGCTTGTATGGGAGCTAGATTAGTAGCAAGGGTTTTAAACCAACTAGAACAAATTACCCCCATTCCCCAAGATCACACCAAAGCCACTTATTGTAAGAAAATCAGCAAAGAAAACGGGCTTGTTGCATTTGATAGCGCTAAAACCGTGTATTTAAAATCTTTAGCTTATACCCCGTGGCCGGGTGTTTTTTTAAAAAGTGGGCTGAAGCTTTTTGGAATTGAACTTATCAATACTCAAGATTGCCACCAAGAAGGAGAGATTCTAGCCTTAGAGGGGGAGAGTGTTTTGGTAGGTTGTTTAAGAGGTGTACTTAAAATTGCAACCTTGCAAGCTCCGGGCAAACAAAAGATCGCCGCTAAGAGTTATTTAAGCGGGAAACGCTTGAAAGTTGGGGAGATTTTAAATTAGTGAGAATCTTATATTTTAAAACCCTACCCTCCACCCAATTATACTTAGTAGAACAAATTAAAAAAGGGGGATTAAGCGCGCCTATTTGTGTGTGGGCTAGATACCAAAGTGCTGGTGTGGGTAGCCGTGCGCAAAAGTGGGAGAGTGTACAAAGAGCTTTAACCTTTTCTTTTGCATGGGAGATTCAAGTAGGAGTACCCACACAAAGTTGGAGTTTATATTTTGGTTATCTTTTTAAAGAGAGTTTGCATGAACTTGGCAAATCTGAGGTGTGGCTTAAATGGCCTAATGATCTTTATAAAGAGGGGCGTAAGATCGGAGGAGTGATGACTCAAATTTATCGCCATACTTTAATCTGTGGGATTGGGCTTAATTTAGAATCTAAGCACTATGGCGCGCTAGATGTATGCCCTGAGACTACTTTATGCACTTTTTTAGAAAAATTAGAAACAAAACCTAGCTGGCAAGATGTTTATAACGCCTATTGCCAAGATTTTACCCGCAACCACCAAAACCAATTTTTTACACATGAAAATGATCGCATTTCTTTACAACAAGCCCAGATTTTAGAAGATGGAGGCTTATTAATTGCGGGCAATATTTACCACGCTAACCGCTAAGCCATCAGAAAGTTAGATTTTGTTAGAATGCGCACTTACACCTAAGGATTAAACCATGAACATTTCAATTAATATTTACTTAATGGCTGTGGTCTTTGTAACCTTTTTGGTTTTGCTATTCTTGCTAAACATTTGGGTATACCGCCCTATTTTGGCCAATATAGACGCGCGCAAAGAGGCAGTAGCTAAAGATCAAAGAAGCATTGAGCAAATCCAAAGGGAAGTGGTTGCTTACAAAAAAGAAGCACAAGACCTTCTTAAGGACGCGCGGATTCAAGCGGATAAAATTTTACAAGATGCGCTCTCTAGCGCCCATGCCAATTATGAGTCTGTAGTGGCCCAAAAAGAGGAGGAACTTAATAAGGAGTACCGCCAGTTTTGTGCCACATTAAAGGAAACTAAAAGTAATTTAAAATTACAATTATCGCAGGATTTGCCAGCTTTAGAGGCTTCTTTAAAGCTTAAAATATCTCAAGTTTAAGGTTGGTTTTGTTACAGCGTGTGTTGGTTGGGGTTATGATTTTAAGCGCTATGGTTGCTGGTACACCTATGCAAGTGGGGCAAACAGATATTGTAATGCGGGTATTAAATTTCTTGCTCTTTTTGGGGATTTTGTGGTACTTCACAGGCAGTATGCTTAAAAAAGCGCTACTTAAAAGGCGTTCTAAAATTTCTGATAAGCTAAGCAGTTTACAGGATCAACGCCAGTCTATCAAAGAGGAAAAAGAACAGGCCTTATCCGCCCTAGAACAAGCTAAACAACAAGCTAGCCAAATTGTCTCAAATGCTAAACAAGAAGCCTATTTGCTCACCCAAAAATACGATCAGCAGTCTAAAGTTATGATTGAAAAATTGATTAAAAACTACCGCTCTATGCAAGAAAAAGAGGAGGAAAAAATGCAAGAAGAGGCGATTGCAGAGGTTTTAGACACCCTCTTTAATGCTTCAGAAACTGCCCTTGACATGCCCGTTTATATGCGCCTAATCCACCAAAAAGTAGTGCAATGATTGCGCTCATCGCTAAAAAATATACAGAGGCTTTACGCCGTAGTTTAAGCCCAGAGGAACTTGAGGCCACTATGGGGGGTTTAGAAACTATCTGTGCGCTTTATAACCACCCGGATTTTTTAGAGTTAATTGCCTCTCCTTACTATCCAGAATCGCTAAAACAAGACATTCTCACTTCCTTTTTAGAGCAAAAGGAGGGCAAACTGCATAATCTAATCGCTCTTTTAACAATCCATAAACGACTCTCTCTTTTGCCTTTAATTTATCAAGAGTTATTAGCACAGACACAGCGCAAGAAAAATATCTATCAAGGCTATTTGTATTGTAACCAAAATATCCCTTCAGAACAAGCAGAGCAGTTAAAACAGGAGGTTTCAGCCTATCTAAATATCTCTTTGGAACTTAAAATATTCCATCAAGATAAAGAGGGGTTACGGTTAGACATTCCGGATTTAGAAATTGAGATTGCATTTTATAAAGACTATTTTTTTAAACAACTCAAACGGTACATTATGGAAGCGGTGTAAAACCACAAAGGAGATAAATTGTTAAAATTAAAAGCAGAAGAAATTAGCGCTATCATTAAAGAACGCATTGAAAGTTTTGCGCCTGATATTAATATCACGCAAGTGGGGCGGGTGATTGCTTATGCTGATGGCGTTGCTAAAGTTTATGGGCTTAAAGATGTGATGTCTTATGAGGTGGTTGAATTTGATACCGGCGATAGGGGCTTGGCCTCTAATTTAGAAGAAGGAAGTGTCGGGGTGATTGTGCTTGGTGGGGGGAGAAATATTAAAGAGGGTACAAGTGTTAAACGCACCAAACAACTTATGAAAGTACCCGTAGGCGATGCGGTCGTGGGGCGGGTGATTAATACACTAGGCGAACCCATTGATGGCAGAGGGCCCATAGAAGCTAATGCTTTCAGCTTTGTAGAACAAAAAGCCCCGGGGATTATGGATCGTAAATCCGTGCATGAACCTTTACAAACCGGTATTAAAGTCATTGATGCGCTTGTGCCTATTGGGCGCGGGCAACGCGAGCTTATCATTGGGGATAAACAAACGGGTAAAACCACTGTTGCCATTGATGCAATCATTAATCAAAAAGATCAAAATGTGATCTGTATTTATGTTGCTATCGGGCAAAAAGAGTCTACAGTGGCTCAGGTGGTGCATAAACTTGAAGAATACGGCGCTATGGAATATAGCGTTGTGATTAATGCCCCAGCCTCTGCCTCGCCGGCCATGCAATACCTCGCTCCCTATGCTGGGGTAACAATTGGGGAGCATTTTAGAGATCAAGGACGGCATGCGCTCATTGTCTATGACGATTTGAGTAAACATGCTGTGGCTTATCGCGAAATTTCTTTGATTTTAAGACGGCCTCCCGGGCGTGAGGCTTTCCCGGGCGATGTGTTTTATATCCATTCCAGATTGTTAGAGCGCGCTGCTAAAATGAGTGATAAGAAAGGGGCAGGCTCTTTAACCGCTCTACCCATTATTGAAACCCAAGCAGGCGATGTATCTGCTTATATCCCTACTAATGTGATTTCTATTACAGATGGGCAAATTTTTTTAGAAACCGATTTATTCTATTCCGGGATTCGCCCAGCGATTAATGTAGGCCTCTCTGTTTCTAGGGTAGGGGGAGCGGCTCAAATTAAGGGCACTAAGCAAGTAGCCGGAACTTTGCGCTTGGATTTAGCACAGTACCGCGAATTGCAAGCATTTGCCCAATTTGCCTCTGATTTAGATGAGGCGAGCCGTAAACAGCTTGAGCGCGGGCAAAGAATGGTAGAGGTACTCAAACAACCCCCCTATTCTCCCTTGCCCATTGAAAAACAAATCGTGATGATTTATGCCGGAGTTAAGGGCTTTTTAGATGGGATACCCACTAAAAAAGTGGTGGCTTTTGAGGAAAGCCTTTATCCATTTTTAGAGTCTAAATACCCTAATATCCTTGAGGATATCCGCACTAAAAAGGCATTAGATAAAGATTTAGAGACTATGCTAAAAGTGGCGATTGAAGAATTTAAACTAAGTCTAACTCTCTAGGAGAAAGATATGGGAGGCAGCCTAAAGGAAATCCGTAAAAAAATTGCCAGTGTTAAAAATACCCAAAAAACCACCCGTGCTATGAAACTGGTTTCTACCTCTAAACTTAAAAAAACAGAGGAAGTAACGCGCCGTTCTAGGGTGTTTGCCCAAAAACTTAATGAAGTCTTTGCGGATATTTGCGCGAAAGTTAAAAGTAGAGGTTTAAAAAGCATTGAGAGTAAGTATTTTCTTAAATTAGAACACTTAGAAGTCCAGAAAATTGACATCATCTTTGTTACCGCTGATAAAGGTTTGTGTGGTGGGTTTAATACCACAACGATTAAAGAGGTGATGCGTTTAATCAATACTTATAAGAATCAAAATATCAAGGTGCGTTTGCGCGGAGTTGGCAAAAAGGGCGTGGCGTATTTTACCTACAATGGCATTAGCCTTTTAGATCAAGCGCTAGATTTAAGCTCTACACCTGATTATGATAGAGCCAGTGCTTTTATTAATAAAGCCGTGCAAGATTATCTAAATGGGTTAACAGATAGTGTACTTATTATTCATAATGGTTTTAAAAACATGATCTCTCAAGAGATCAAAATCCAGACCATTTTACCCCTAGATTTTGGTACGCATCTTCAAGATGATAGTATGCAAGAGGAAAAAGAGGGGATTGTGGTTGAACCTGATGATGAGGAGGGGGCGATCTTAGATTCTTTGGCTAAAAAATTCATTGATTTTAACATGTATTATGCTTTGCTAGATTCGCTAGCAGCAGAGCACAGCGCTAGAATGCAGGCTATGGATACGGCGACTAATAATGCAACTGATTTAGTACGCACCCTCACTGTTTCCTATAATAAAGCCCGTCAAGAGGCAATCACAACTGAGTTGGTAGAAATCAATGCAGGTGTAGAAGCGATCAAATAAAGGAGAAACATGGAAGGAAAAATTATTCAGGTCATGGGGCCTGTTGTAGATGTGGAATTTGAAAACTATTTGCCCGCTATTTATGAAGCTCTAGATGTTAGTTATCACTTTGAAGATCAGGCTAGAGAGCTTGTCTTAGAAGTAGCGGCTCACTTGGGCGATAACCGCGTACGCACTATTGCAATGGACATGACAGAAGGGCTTACAAGAGGACAAAAAGTCATGGCGCGGGGTAAAATGATTGAAGTACCTGTGGGGGAGGAGGTGCTAGGCCGTATCTTTAATGTCGTGGGTGATGTGATTGATAACCAAGAACCCCTTAAAGAACCCATTAAATGGCCTATCCACCGTGCTGCTCCCTCTTTTGAACAGCAAAGCACTAAAACCGAGATGTTTGAAACCGGGATTAAAGTGATAGATTTACTAGCACCCTATTCTAAAGGCGGTAAAGTGGGGCTCTTTGGGGGCGCGGGTGTAGGTAAAACCGTCATTATTATGGAATTGATTCATAATGTAGCTTACAAACATAGCGGTTATTCTGTTTTTGCCGGTGTAGGTGAGCGCACTAGAGAGGGCAATGATTTATACCATGAAATGAAAGAGGGGGGGGTGTTAGATAAAGTAGCCCTATGTTATGGACAAATGAATGAACCACCCGGGGCTAGAAATCGCATTGTTTTTACGGGTCTGACTATGGCTGAATATTTCCGCGATGAAAAGGGCTTGGATATTTTGATGTTTATTGATAACATCTTTAGATACGCCCAATCTGGAGCGGAAATGTCTGCGCTTTTGGGGCGTGTACCCTCAGCGGTAGGTTATCAACCTACTTTAGCTAGCGAAATGGGTAAACTCCAAGAACGCATCACTTCTACTAAAAACGGCTCTATTACTTCTGTTCAAGCCGTTTATGTACCTGCAGACGATCTAACAGACCCGGCTCCTGCCTCTGTTTTTGCGCATTTAGATGCCACCACAGTGCTTAATCGTAAAATTGCAGAAAAGGGGATTTATCCAGCTGTTGATCCGCTTGATTCTACTTCAAGGATTTTAGACGCGCAGGTAATTGGCAATGAGCATTACCGCATCGCCACAGGTACCCAGCAAATCTTACAAAAATATAAAGACTTACAGGACATCATCGCTATTTTGGGCATGGACGAGCTTTCTGAGGAGGATAAAAAGATTGTAGAACGCGCTAGAAAGGTAGAAAAATTTCTCTCCCAACCTTTCTTTGTGGCTGAGGTCTTTACAGGTAGTCCGGGTAAGTATGTAACCCTTAAAGAAACCCTAGAGGGCTTTGGTGGGATTTTAGAGGGTAAATACGATGAGATACCAGAAAATGCCTTTTACATGGTGGGTAGTATCCAAGAAGTGATGGAAAAATATGAAAAAATGAAGGCTGAAGGCAAGGATAAAAAGAACGCATCTTAAAGGAAGTGCATGGGATTACTGGTTAGTATCGTAGTGCCTCAGGGCTCTATCTTTTCAGGGGGGGTAGATCGCATCACCTTACCCGGAGAAGAGGGAGAATTTGGGGTTTTAGAGGGGCATAGCAATATGGTTTCTTTGCTTAAAAGCGGCGTGATTGAGATTGAAAGAGGGGGGCAGGTGAGCCTAATTGCTATTAATTGGGGTTATGTGGAAGTTAAACATAAGAGTGTGGATATTTTAGCCGATGGGGCGGTCTTTATTAAGGGTGATGATGAAGTGTATAAGGCTAAAAAACTCTTAGAGGATGCCACTTCCGATCGCCTAGCTATTTCTAGCGTGATTGCTAAAATTGAAGCGCATGGTCTAAGATAAGCTATGGCCTTAGTAGAAAATTTCTTAGCCAGTAGTGGGCTTGTTACTCTTTTTGTCTTGATCCTTCTTTCTATTTATTTTATCTTAACCTTATGGGTCTTTTTTTATAAGTATGTTTCTATTAAGACTAATATCCTGAAAGAAAAGCAATCTTTAGAAGCCATTATGGGAGGCGCACAAAAAGACCTACAATTTAAATCCGCACACATGGATAAACCTTCTAAAGAGTGGCTAGCTGTGTGGAAAAGCCAATTATTGCGCCAAAACACCACCGGGCTTGTGGTACTTAGCATTATTGCTAGCACCGCACCTTTTGTTGGACTCTTTGGGACGGTGGTAGAAATTTTAGAAACCTTTGGGCATTTGGGAGGGCAAGTTTCTTTTGATGTTATCGCTCCTACTATTTCTAAAGCTCTAGTGGCCACAGCAGCAGGTATTTTAACCGCAATTCCGGCTTATTCCTTTTTTCTCATCTTAAAGCGCAAAGTTTACGATTTATCCGTTTATGTACAAATGCAAATTGATATGCTCATTGCTAAGGAAGGCATGCAATAATGGATTTTGAAGGTTGGGATAGCGATAAACCTGAGCTTAATATCACGCCCTTAGTGGATATTATGCTAGTACTTTTAGCTATTTTGATGCTTACAGCGCCTACTATCACTTATAAAGAAGACATTAAATTGCCCAAAGGTTCTCCAAGTGCCCGTGCTCCTAAAGCTCAGATTTTAGAAATACGCATGGATATTCAGGGTAAAATTTATATTTATGATAAAGTTTATAGCTTTGCCTCTTTCCCGGATTCTTTTCACCTTTTGGCTAAAAAATACAATAAAGATATAGCTGTCCATGTGCGAGCAGACAAACGATTAACCTATGACAAAATTATTTATCTTCTCAAGAATATTAGAGAGGCAGGATTTCACAAGGTTTCTCTAGTTACTAGTGCCTAATGGAAAATAAAGGTTTTTTCTTTGGTAGTGGTTTTCTAGCCCTTCTGTGTTATGCTCTCCTTTTATTTCTCTTATTACAACACCAAAAAGATAGCCCCTTAACTTTGCCTGATCAAACTTTAGATGTAGATTTTATTAGCGATGTTACTAAATTGCCAAGTAATCCAAATCCCTTTAAAGAGGATTTAGGTGTTAAAAACATATTTGCTGCCCTGCCTGATAAAAAGGCCTCCATTAACCCAAAAGAGATCCAGCAAATCAAACGCGCGCAGGAATTATTGCGTAATATCCAGTTCAGCCAACACAACAAGGATTTTAAGGCGCTACAAGATAGCCTTAATCAATTTGATAGCAGCCTTAAAACCTTGCAAGATAAACACATGGAATTACAAATCCCTAAAGAAGAAAGCCCTTCCTCTGAGGAGGAAAAAAAGTGGTTTGCACAAATTTATAAAATTCTTTATGCTAAATGGAAACTTAGTTTTTATCAAAAGGCTTCTGTAGGCGTGCTCATCACGATCTCTACAACCGGGCAATTAAGCTTTAGCATTGTGCAATATTCGCCCTTTGCAACTTATAACAAAGAAATAGAAACGCTTCTACTCTCTTTACAAAAGCAAACATTCCCCCCCAACCCTCAAAAGCGCACGATCACCTTGAGGGTGAATTTTAAAACAAAGGATCAGTAATGCGGATTTTGTGGCTTTTTTTGTTGTGCTATTCTTCTTTGTTAGCCACCGATGCAACCCTAGACATTGTTAAAACCATTGGAAAATTACCCAAAGTTGCTATTTTTTATCAGAATACAGACCCCTATTTAAAAAAAATTGCCCGTCTATTAGCCTCTGATCTAAAAATAAGCGGGCATTTTGAAGTAATGGGCGCACCACAGATACAAACACAAACCCCCTCTTATGATAGTCTAGCTACAAAAGGTATTCAGATTTTAGTAGAGATCAAAGCAGATCAAAACCACCAAATCCATGCAACTCTTTATGACATTGCTAATCGTTCTATTAAAGCTAGCAAGGATTACGAGTTTAACACAAAAGCACTCTACCCCTTTATTGCCCACCGTGTAGCTATTGATACCAACGCTTTAATCCAAGCCCCCTCTATTGCTTGGATGCAGCGCATGGTGGTGTTTGCTAAATATTTAAGCCCGGGAGTAACTAGTATTGTTGTAGCCGATTATACGCTATCCTACCAACAAGAGATCATTAAAAATAATCTTTTAAATATTTTCCCCAAATGGGCAAATGCTGATCAAAGCGCGATTTATTTTACCCAGTATCTACGCGAGCCCACGATCATCAAATACGATATACGCACGGGTAAAAGTGAGGCGATCACACAAAGTTCTGGCATGGCCGCTGTTTCTAGTGTGAGTAAAAATGGGGATAAATTACTTTTATCTCTCGCTCCAGATGGACAAACTGATATTTTTTTCTACGACACTCTGAAAAAAAGTCTTAAACGCTTAACAACTTATAGCGGCATTGATGTAATGGGTACTTTTGTAGATAATGAAAAGGCTATGGTTTTTGTTTCCGATCGCTCTGGTTATCCTAATATCTATCTTAAAAAACTCCGTGAAAATGCCCCAGTAGAACAGGTGGTGTTTTATGCCAAAAATAACGATTCGATAACAGCTTCTGGGGATAATATCGTGTATGTTAGCCGTGAGGATAAAGATGCCAATGGGCAAAGTACTTTTAATTTACATCTCATCACCCTTAAAAGCGATTATGTCCGGCGTTTAACTGTAAGCGGGGTTAATCAAATGCCCCGTTTTTCTTACGACGGTAAAGCTGTGATGTTTTTAAAAAAGGCAGCATCGCAAAGTGCGCTAGGGGTGATTTTGCTAGATTCAAACCAAAGTTATCTTTTTCCACTAGAGAATTTGGAAATCCAATCCTTTGATTGGTAATAATTTATAGGCTGTTAAGAGAGTAGCGTGTATAATTTAAACCTATTTGTAATCTGGATTAAAGGAATTTTATGAAAAAGTGGGTCTTGTCTGGGTCTGTGTTAGCGTTTGTATTGATGGTGGGGTGTTCTGGGCAAGTAGGTTCTACACCAGCAGCGCAGCAGACACCGCCAAGTGCACAACAAGTCGCTTCTCAACCTCCAGAAAATAAGACAGTGCCCAAAGAGCAAGTGCATGAACAACCCGCTCCACAAGAAAAACCAAAACCACAAATAGAAAGCGGGACTGTTGTAGGGCAAGTGTATTTTAGCTTTGATAAATACGATATCCGGGCAGATATGGAAAGTATCATTGATCAAGCAGCCCAAAAGATCAAAGAATCTCAGATGAAAGTACTTTTAGAGGGTAACACAGATGAATTTGGCAGTGGGGAGTATAATTTTGCTTTGGCTAATAAACGCGCCTTAAGTGTCAAACAAGCCCTTATCATTAAAGGGATTGCCCAAGATACAATCCGCGTAGTAAGTCTTGGAGAAACTAAACCTAGTTGTCAAGAAAAGAATAAAACATGTTATCGCAAAAACCGCCGTGTTGATATTAAGGTCGTAGAAGAATAGGGTGCGTTATTGCCTTTCTTTAGTGGGTGCTCTTTTAATGGCCGAGCCCTCAGCCTTTGACTTACAAAGCGGGGCTACCAAACAGGAGTTAAACACTCTTAAAACTAGTAATAAAAACTTACAAGATATCCTCACCACTCTTAAAAGCCAGACAGATACGCTTTTACAAGGGCAGGATGGTTTAAAAAGTCTGGTAGAAGGCCAGGCGTTTAAGCTTAAAGGAGCAACCGATACGCTTGTTGTGCATGCCAACACTTTAAAGACGCTTAAGAGCATGCAAGACATGCAGGCCAATCTTTTAAAACAACAAGCAGATTTGATCAATAACCTTAAAAGTCAGATACAGGCTAATCAGGCAGCCCTAGCCGCATTTGAAAAAAAAACTGATGATACCAATAAATTATTAGCACAAATACATGCAGAGTTTGCAACCAAACTAGAAGCCTTACAAAAATCTATTGATACACAAGCTAACATTAACACCCAAAAGTTAAAAGATTTGGGCGCCATTCAAGAGCAAATGCTCCAGATGAAAACAAAACAAAATACCCCTTCCTTTGATAAAGACCCTTCAAAAAAAGAAGCCATTGCTAGAGAAGCATTAGAGTTATTTAGACAAAAACAATATGCACAGGCTAAGGTGCGCTTTGTCTGGTTAGCGAATTTGCCCTACAGACCAGCATATTATGCCTACTTAGCAGGTGAGGCTGCTTATATGGATAATGCCTACAAAGAGGCTATTGAACTTTTCAAAAAAAGCGCCTTGATTCAAGATAAAACCTCTTACATGCCAATTTTACTCTGGCATACAGCTTTTGCCTTCAGAGCACTTAAAGATTGGACAAACTACCATAAATTCTTGCGCTCTCTTGTTGAGCTCTACCCAGAAAGCCCGCAGGGCAAAAAAGCACAAGTTATTTTAGAAGAAAAGACAAAAACACGCTAAAATACTGAGCACAAAACCACAAGAAAGGATGTTTATGCAAAATCAAATTGCCATTATTGAATATGAAGTTCGCGATCACATCACCCAAGAGGTTTTAGATTCTAATATTGGTAAACAACCATTAGAGTTTCTAATGGGAGCAGGGCAGGTGATTATTGGGATTGAAAAGGCAGTTGCGCAGGCTAAAGTTGGAGAGATCCTTACCTTACAAATTCCTCCCCATGAAGCTTATGGAGAATACCACAATGATTACCTCCAAGAAGTCCCTCGCGATCAGTTTGAAAATATTAAGCTAAGAAGAGGCATGACTTTATTTGGACAAGGGGAAAACCAAGAGAGTGTACAGGTGAGTGTGAAAGATTTTAGCGATCACATGGTGATGCTAGATTATAACCACCCCTTAGCCGGTAAAGAACTGAGCTTTAAACTCAAGGTTTTAGGCTTTAGAGAACCTTCTGAACAAGAAATTTTAAAAGGACAATCTAGCGGTAAATGTTGCGGGGGCGGGTGTGGTTGCTCGCACTAAAGCTTTTCCCGCCTTAAGCAAAAACCCCAGCCACCTTGAGTGGTTGGGGTCTCTGAACTGTGTTACAACATTTCTAGTTAATGCATCTTTGATCTTTGAGTTTACGCTTTTTAATAAATGACGCGTTGGTTTGCAAAAATGCGTTGGGGCTTTAAACTTTGTAAAATCCCTTAATGGGTTTCTAAAGCCGCCTTTAAAGAGTTTGAAAGAGAACTTAGCCCCAAAGAGTGTCTAAGTGCAGGTTTACTGGTTGCTCCCATGTAATCTTCTAGTAAGGTTATGCTTAGTGGCTTTGGCGGTTACATGGTTATACTAACTCAGACTGCAACTTTAGCAATGCAAATAATCCCCCAAAGCCTCCTCAAAAACCTTCAAGTTCTGGTTAATATTGGGTAAAAACACCTCCTCATAATCGGTTTTATTCCACCAAGGGCGTTCTCTACCGTCATACATATCATCTTTAAACGCCACTTCTTTTGGTGTTTTGCCTTCCAAACTTAATTTAGGGTTTTGTTCATCCCAACCTAAGCGTGTATCCATTTTGTGGTGTAGTTCCATGCCTTCTTCTATTTTTTCTAAACATTTTGTTAGATGTTCTTCTTGAAACTCTTTTAAACTATCCTCTAACTCTGTGCAATAAAGAGGTGTTTCATAATTTGGGTTAAAACCCTCTTTTTCAATAACCAGAATATCCAGATCATCTCTCAGTTTTTCCCAAACTACACAACTCAACAACTCCCCAGTAGGTTAGATATTTTGATTAGTGATGATAGTGCGTTTACTCATAATTAGATACATTAAGGCATGCATGCTCTCTTGTAGATTAGCTGTATCTGTTCTACCTAGTTCTATCCAAGCAGAAGAGTTATTTTTATCTTTAGCCTCCATGTAATCTTTAAAGGCTTGTTTGGTGTTTCTGCCATATTGCCACAAGGGTTTAACTTTAACTAGGGGCTAATAGTGCAAAGGTGATCAAGTGTGATGTGAGCCTGTTTGGTGTCCTTTTTCATCATAGACATAAAACTGATGATTTTTCTCATCATAGACATAAACATGTGAACCCTTTTGAACCGCTGTACTAATCGCCATGATCTTCTCCTTAAAAATTTTAAAAGTTTAAACAACAAACCCCTAACCTGCTCTTATTGAGCACCCCTTAAAGGCTATTATCCAGTCATAGCTTTTCCCTCCTCTCTTAAGATTGATCTATCTAAAGCACAAGCCACAGATTAAGCAAGCTAAACCTTTTGAGTCTCTTTTAACTCCAGCTCGATGTATTCTTTTAATTTATCATGGCTTGAGAAGACTTCTTCAAAGCCTTGAAATTTGGTTTGTTCGCTCATGTTTGCCTTAATTGCGCCGTGAAAAAGGCTTAAAGTCTTTAAAAACTCTTGAAAATCAGGGGAGTTTTTGGACAACTCACCTAGCATGGTATGATCTAAATTATCTTTAAAGCGGGCGTTAAAAAGCACACGGCTTTTTAGCATGTCCTCGGTGTCAAGCAAAATAACCCCAATGCCAAAGCTAGCGTGTAAGCGTTTTAACAAGTCCATTAAATCATGATCTTCAGTATTTATCTTCCCTGCTACTAAATACCCCTCATGTGCCCAAGAGCTATTGCTAATTGCCTGAAAGTAGTGTTCTCTACAATTGCTTAAATTAATCTCTTGTTTGAGCTCAAAAGAAAAGAGTTTTAAAGGCAACAGATCGAATTTCTCTACAAATTCACGCAAAGCAGGATCAAAATCCTTATAAGCAAAGCTTGCTCCCACCATATCCGGATAGAGCCACTCAAATTTACCCGCTCTTGCCTTGCTTGCCTTAGTGTGATCAATAGTTTTAGTGTGTGTGCCCCATTTTTCGTTGGCAAAATAAGCCACTAGGGGGTGTAACCGACGCTCATAACAATTATTCTCTTTAGATTTAGCCTGTATGCTTTCTGTGCTCACATTCCCCGCATATTCTTTAAGCGCAATGGTGATGGGATAATCAGCAACCTTTACAAAGGGCAATTTTTCACCATTTCTTAGGGCTAGCCACACGGGGTAGTAAGCTTTATCAGCTTTATCTTTAGCTATGCTAAACATTTTATCAATCTTACCCGCATCATAAAGTTCTTGTGCCTTTGTATAAAGATCATAAATAGACACAGGACCTTTAGCCTCTTTGAGCACCTCTAGCGTGATTAAAGGTCCAGCCTCTTGATCCCCATCTAGTCTTTGTTTTTCTTGTTTGTGTTTGGCTTCAATGTAGTCTTGGATATTCCCCTCACTCTTAAGACGCTCTAAAAAAGTTACCTCCTCCATCACCTCTATCCCTAGCTTTTTAGCCTTTTCTAATTTACTCCCGGGGTTTTCCCCATAGATGAGTAAATCTGTCTTAGAACTCACCCCAGTAAAAAAGCTAAAGAGGAAAAAGAGAGGAAAGTAAGAAGAGTTAACCACCCCCCGTGAAATTTAGAAAGGCTAAACATGGAAGATCCTTTTTTTAAAAAATTAACGGGAAAAGTCTAGCGGGTTAAAGTAAATGAAAAAAGCAAATGGGTGGTTTTTTTGAAAAAATAATAGGCTTTTAATTCCTCTACACTCCAGCCTGCTTGCTTGAGAAGTGCTGTGTAGCGTTCATAGGCTTCTTTATACTGCTCATAGTGCTCTTCTTCATCGCGTGGTAATGAGATTAAATCCTCCTCATACGAATCAATTTGTTCTTTTAGCACTTCAAGCAATTTATCTAACACTCTAAAAGATCTTTGCTCCTCAAAGAAAGGGGTTAAAAATGCAATCTGTGCGTTGCGCTGTGCAAACTCCCCTTCTAATTCCTCCCCAATCCACTCATAAGCTTCTGCAGCACACATAGCCGATCCAGCCTCAGCCCCTTCTAAAAGGGCTTGTTTTCTCTTTTCCTCATAAAACTCCTTGCCTAGATCATCAGATATCTCTGGGACTAAACCTTCCTCGTATTCAACCTCATCTGAATAAATTTCAACCCCCTCATAATCATCAGCTCCATAACGCTCAATTGTTTTTGCCCGCACCAGTTCTAAGGCTCTATAAAACCCAACTAACCAGTCCTGCACAAACCCATCAGTCCCTAAAAACCAATACCCATCTATAAAACCATCAGCAATGGCTTTTTCAAGACTAGAATACCCTTCATTAGCTGCATCGTGCGCTAGATTTTTATAGATTTCTTCAGCTCCATTTCTTCTTTTTACATAATGATATGCATGAGATAATCCTATTACATCCTCTATGTACTCTTCACCATCATCATGCCAATTAATAGTAATGAGCTCTAGATCGCCGACCTCTTTGAGTTGTTCACAGCCCAACCCAGCACTTATGCGTAAAAGCCCATACCATGCTTGCATATCACCCTCTGGATTCTTCTCTATAGCCTTCTCTATAGCCCCTATAACCTCCTCATAATCGGTTTTATTCCACCAAGGGCGTTCTCTACCGTCATACATATACCATATCCCCCTACACTCTTCTTGCTCAAACACCCGATTATATATTCCAGCACCTGCACAAATATCATCCAGTGCTACTTCAACATCATCACCATCTACTATCTTCACTCCCATTATCATCCCATCGGCTGGCTTATTGATTGGGAAAATTAAGCATTGATCTTCTTTTAACTCTGTGCTTTTAAGAGGTGTTTCATAATTTGGGTTAAAACCCTCTTTTTCAATAACCAGAATATCCAGATCATCTCTCAGTTTTTCCCAAACTACACAACTCAACAACTCCCCATAATAGCTTTGTAAATTCTCAAGTTCTTTAGCTTTAATAAAGCACACCATAGCCCCGATTGGATCGGGGGGCACCACAACACCTAATAAGCTCATCTTACCTAGTTCTATCCAAGCAGAAGAGTTATTTTTATCTTTAGCCTCCATGTAATCTTTAAAGGCTTGTTTGGTGTTTCTGCCATATTGCCACAAGGGTTTAACTTTTTGCTCCTCTTTTTTAGCTTTTTGTTCTGGTGCTATAAAATCTACATTTTTAGCAAAATTAGGCATGAGTGTTACTGGTTTGATCTGTTTAAAATCCTCAGCCTCAGCCTCTTTAATAGCTAACTCAAAAGCTTTTGCTTGTTTTAAATCTGCTTGGTATTGTGTGCTTAAAATTGCATGGCTAGGATGTTTACTTAATTTTTCAAGCAATTCTTGCTGTTTTTCTAAAAGCTTTATTAAAGGCTCAATAGCGTTATTAAAACGCAACTCCACAGCTCTTTTAAAACAAGCAAGGGTGGTGTGGTTATATTCTAGGGTTTTTGCATCTCGTTTAGAAGTGGAGAGTTTATAGCGTGCGCCACCAAACTCTCTACATCCATTCCAAAAACTATTGCGCAATTCCCCTAACTCTAAAGCACAGCGCCCACTCCCAAGCTCCATGCCCTCTTCATACTCTTTTTTTGCATCTTCATAGGCTTCTTGTTGTTCCTCTTTTTTAGTGCGATCACCGCGGAGCTTATAAATGGTTTTTAACCAACTCAAATACAAACGGGCATTCACCCCATCCATTGTGGCATAAAAGCCAAAACAAAAGAGTGTATCAAATTCATTATCACTACCAAAACTATCATCAAGATTACTATCTATAAGATGTTGCACATCATCATATTCGTAATCGCTGTCATATCCGTAATAATACTTATGTTTATGAAAACATTCCCCCTTGATTTCTTGCTCTCTAACAATTGCCTCCTCATCAAATGTTTCAATATCAGTGCTACAATCATTCCCCTCCCAGATAAACCAGTTGCCATAATCTCCTTCTATATGATCGATTCTCTCTAGCCCTGTATTAGCACACCCATCTTTTAACACATGTGCACTTTCAAAACACGCACGGGCACGCTTAATCATCTCATCTTCAAACTTGTCATCTTTAAACTCATCCCCCTCTGTTGCATCCACCCCTAGTTGTGCTGCTATTTTCTCTCTATCCCCACTAATTATACCCTCTGCTAAATCCAAATACAAAAACCCTAAATGGCTTAAGGCTCGGATAGAGCCTAGCTCAATGGCCTTGTTAAAATAAAAATGTGCTAGTAGGAAAGATTGGGGTAAAACAATGCCCTCTTTTGCCATTTTACCTAACTCTAAATAGGCTTCTGCATTATCTTGTTGGCTAGCCTTTAAATAATCCTCATAGGCTGTTAAATTATCTCCCTTGTAATACCATAAAGGCAAAGGTCCAGCCTCTTGATCCCCATCTAGTCTTTGTTTTTCTTGTTTGTGTTTGGCTTCAATGTAGTCTTGGATTTGCTCATACTTCGTTTTCTCATGGTTCACAGAAGATTTAGAAGAAGAATCGGAAGAAACCGCATTAGAAGCTTGATTCTGAAGGTAGCTAGCCATTTCTAAGACATTAGGCATGCAAGCTCCTTAAGAACAAGTAAAAAAGCTAAAGAGGAAAAAGAGAGGAAAGTAAGAAGAGTTAACCACCCCCCCCGTGAAATTTAGAAAGGCTAAACATGGAAGATCCTTTTTTTAAAAAATTAACGGGAAAAGTCTAGCGGGTTAAAGTAAATGAAAAAAGCAAATGGGTGGTTTTTTTGAAAATAATGAGGTTAATGTTTTATTTAACCATTCCCCTCACTCTTAAGACGCTCTAAAAAAGTTACCTCCTCCATCACCTCTATCCCTAGCTTTTTAGCCTTTTCTAATTTACTCCCGGGGTTTTCCCCATAGATGAGTAAATCTGTCTTAGAACTCACCCCAGTTTGTACATGTGCGCCTAGACTTTCAAGCAATGCGCTAATTTCTGTACGCGGTTTTTCTAAACTGCCTGTAATCACGATCTTTTTATCTTTAAAAAAAGAGGGGGTTATTTTTTTCTCTGTGGCTATGGGGTTTACAAGAGTTAAAAGTTGTTTGATTAAACCCTTATTTTCCTTCACAAAACGCACAAAAGAAGCGGCTATTTTTTTCTCCTCCTCTTTTAATCCTTTTGCGCCAAACCCCTCTAAACTAGCAATTTCTTGATAAGTTTTATCAAACACCTCTAGCCCAAAATGCTGCGCTAAAATCTTGCTTGCGCCTTTGCCAATGTGTTCAATCCCAAGAGCACTAATAAAACGCCACAAGGGCGCTTGCTTACTTTTGGTAATGGCTTGTAATAGATTTTGTGCTTTTTTTTGTTGCCAACCCTCTAGTTCAAGTAGGGCTTTTTCCTCTAGGCTATAAAGATCAATCACCCCTTTAATTAACCCTGCTTGTAGTAATTGCGCCACCACTTTATCCCCTAAACCTTTAATTTCTAACCCATGTTTAGAGGCAAAATAAACAATGCTCTCTTTAACTCTAGCCATACAATCCTTATTAGGGCAAAAAAGGTAGCGATCTTTATTACTTAAATCCAGATCACAGCGGTAACAATATTCTTTTAACTCTAAATCCCCGCCACATTGTAAACAATGCTTAGGAAATGTTACATCGCTTTGGCATTGTGGGCATTTTTTATGCTGTTTGCCTAAGAGAGTTTGGCACACCGGGCAATGGGTGTATTTTTTAAAAAGGATTTGGCATTTGGGGCAAAAGTTAGGCTTATTTTTTAAGAGTAAAGGCAGATTACACTCAGGGCACACATTTAAGGGCTGTTTTTGTAGTACACTTTGGCATGCCGGGCAATGGGTGGGAGGTGTGATTGGTTTTTGAGTGCCATTGCGCAAATGCTTTAGTGGTTTAATGATTTTAGGAATCACATCGCCACTGCGCACAATCACCACTGTATCATTGATCATGAGGCCTTGTTGTTGGATTTGGGTGTAATTATCTAAAGTGGCTTTAGAAATACAAGCGCCTTCTAGCTTAATGGGCTCTAAAAGCGCTACCGGCGTGATCGCCCCACTACGCCCCACTTGATTAAGTACATCTAAAAGTTTGGTGTGTTTTTCTGTAGCTGGGAATTTATACGCAAAACCAAAGCGCGGGGATTTGATTGTAAAGCCTAAAATACTTTGCAAATATAAATCATCTAACATCACCACCATACCATCGGCATCAAAAGTAACCTCAGAGCGCCTTGTATGAAAGAGTTTAAAGGTTTCTTCAATGGCCTCTAAACTTTCACAAAGTACAAATTCTAAAGACAAAAACCCCCAATCTTTCACCATTTGCATGCTTTGCTTTAAACTGGTGTATTTTTCCTCCACTAATCCTAAACCCCAAGGATAGAAGGTGAGTTTTCTTTGGGCGGCAATTTTAGAATCAAGTTGGCGCAAACTCCCAACAGTAGCGTTTCTAGCATTAGCAAAAAGGGGGAGATTTTGCTTAAGGCGCTCTGCATTAAGGGCTTTAAAATCCTCTCTTTGTAACACCACTTCCCCGCGAATTTCAATAGGCTTTGTATAAGGAATGATTAAAGGGATTGAGTGGATCGTTTTAGCATTGTGGGTTACTAATTCACCCTCTAAACCATTGCCTCGCATGCTCGCACTTTGTAATTGCCCGTTTTCATAATATAAATTCAGCGAAGCCCCATCAAGTTTAGGCGAACAAGTAAAACGGGTAAAAGAGGCGCTAGGGTATGTTTGAGAGATTCGTCCCTTAGTTTTAAGCGCGTGCTCAGATTCTACAATACGATTAATCCATACTTGTAATTCTTCTAAATTAAAAACATTCTCTAAACTCCACATGCGTACCTTGTGGGTGTGTTTGGGCAGAGTTTCTAACACCACTCCACCCACGCGTTGGGTGGGCGAATAGGGTAAAATGTTTTGGGGGTATTTAGTTTCATAATCTAGTACTTGGCGATAAAGTTGATCGTAGATTGCATCGCTAATTAACGGGCTAGCTAGTACATAGTAATGATAGGCGTACTGGCAAAGCTTGTCTACTAAGTGTTTGTAATCCTCAAAAGTTTGGATCATTTGCTGGTCTTTGCTATAATCAGGATTTTAATATTTTAGGTCAGATTAGCTTAAGAAGGGATACTTTGGTTGGCGACATTGATAGCATTATTTCTCTCCACCTGAATAATGAAGCCCAGTTTCTGTGTTTTACTTTAGATAGCGATGCAAATAACGATGCTGAACTGTATGCGATTAATATCTTTAAAATCCGCGAAATTATCCATTATGATGGAGATGTTACAGAAACGGTAGGTGGAAATGATAGCATGATGTTAGGTTTTCTAACCATTCGTGGCGAATCTGTACCTTTCATTGATGTTAGGCGGTGGTTATATTTTGATTCTAAGTTTCCCAATCAAGATTTAAGCCAAGCCTCTGTACAGAGTGATAAAAATTTAGTGGTTGTGTGCGAGTTTTCAGGCTGTGTGGTGGGGCTTAAAATCTTTGCGATTAAATGCATCGTGCATAAAAATTGGGCTGAGGTGAGTGTGGGGGATAAACAGGGGTTTAATACGGGTGGCAAAGTGAGCGCGATCACGCGCTTTGAGCAAGATCGCGTGATTCAAATTTTAGATGTAGAAAAAATGCTAGTAGAGACCTTCCCAGCCATGCAAGAGATCGATCAACTCAAAACCCAGTTTGTAGATGCCATTAAAAGCGATAAACTCATTTTTATCGCTGAGGATTCTCAGGTGGCCATGCATCATCTGGAAAGAATTATTTCTAGCTTGCATTTAAAATACGAAGCTTTCCCCAATGGCGATGCACTGCTTAAGCGTTTATTTTCTGAAAACATGATCGATCAAGTCGGGGCGGTTGTAACGGATTTAGAAATGCCTGTTGTCTCCGGTTTTGAAGTGCTTAGACGCATTAAAGCGGATGCTAGAACCAAACATTTACCCGTTATCATTAACTCATCTATGAGTAGCGAATCTAATAAACAACTAGCCGATTCTTTGCATGCCGATGGGTTTGTGATCAAATCCCACCCTGATGAAATCCAAGAACTCTTACAAGAATATCTCAAATAAAAGTGAAGGGTTAATCATGCTAAGAACGCAGTTATGTGCAGAGGTAGGTCTAGTTGATCTTAAAAAGAGTGTTAAACTCTGTGGTTGGTGTCATAATTACCGCGACCATGGGGGGGTGATCTTTATTGATCTAAGGGATAAAAGCGGGCTGGTGCAGTTGGTGTGTGATCCAAACTCTAAAGCTTATGAGCAGACTAGTTTAGTTAGGCATGAAGATGTACTCATTGTTGAGGGTGTGGTGCGTGCTAGGGAAAAGGGTTTAGAAAACCCTAAACTTAAAACCGGCCAAATTGAGGTTGTACTAAGCCATCTATGCATTGAAAGCAAGAGTCTAACCCCGCCTATTAGCATTGGTGATAATAGTGTTAATGAGGATTTGCGTTTGCAGTATCGTTATTTAGATTTGCGCTCTACTAAGGCTTATGAGATTTTTAAAATGCGCAGTAAAGTTGCTAAGGCCGTACGCGATTGTTTGGATTCTTTGGATTTTTTAGAGATTGAAACCCCTATGCTTTCTAAAACAACCCCTGAGGGCGCGCGAGACTTTTTAATCCCAAGCCGCGTACACGACGGGCAATTTTTTGCTCTCCCCCAAAGCCCCCAACTTTTCAAACAAATCTTAATGGTTGCTGGAATGGATCGCTATTACCAGATTGTCAAATGTTTTAGAGATGAGGATTTACGATCGGATAGACAGCCAGAATTTACCCAAATTGATGTAGAGATGAGTTTTTGTACGCAAGAAGATGTAATAGAGGTGGCTGAGACGCTTTTAAAGGCGGTCTTTAGCTGTGTGGGTGTAGAAATTACCCCTCCCTTTAAACACTTAACTTATCAAGAAGCCACCGAATCTTATGGGAGTGATAAACCGGATTTGCGCTTTGAAATGCCCCTTGTAGAGGTGGGGGATTTGTTTGTAGATTCAAGCAATGAGATTTTTAAAAAGATTGCTAGTGATTCTTACAACAACCGCTTTAAGGCTTTAAGAGTAGAGGGAGGCGATCGCCTTTTAAGCCGCAAGTATTTAAGCGAGGCTGAGGAATTTGTACGCCAGTTTGGTGCGAAAGGATTAGCCTATATCCAAGTGAAAGAAGAGGGAGCAAAAGGTCCTTTGGTTAAATTTATCTCTGAGGCTGCTTTAGAAACACTTCTTAAACGCACTCAGGCTAAAGTGGGCGATATTCTTTTCTTTGGTGCAGGAGAAAAAAAGGTCATTTTAGATTATATGGGGCGTTTGCGTCTTAAGTTAGGGCAGGATTTAAATCTGATCGATTCTCAGGCTTTTAATTTTTTATGGGTTGTGGATTTTCCCATGTTTGAGGAAGTAGAGGGTAAACTCAGCGCTGCTCACCACCCTTTTACGATGCCTAAAAATTTAGAAGGTAAACCAACTCAAATACAATCTATTGCTTATGATATTGTGCTTAATGGAGTGGAATTAGGAGGGGGGAGTATCCGTATCCATAAGCAGGCCATTCAAAAAGAGGTTTTTAAGATTTTAGGCATTAGTGAACAAGAAGCCCAAGAGAAATTTGGCTTTTTATTAGAGGCACTCCAGTATGGCGCGCCTCCCCATGGAGGCTTTGCTATGGGCTTTGATCGACTCATCATGCTTTTAGCCAAAGTGCCTAGTATCCGCGATGTGATTGCTTTTCCTAAGACTCAAAAGGCCACTTGTCTATTAAGCAAGGCCCCTAGTAGCGCTTCAGAGGAGCAGTTACGAGAATTACATATCCGTTTAAGAAACCCTAAACCCTCAAAAATCTAAAGGATAACTATGAAAGCATTGTTTTTAATCATTGGCGCACCGGGCAGTGGCAAGACTACAGATGCACAACTCATCGCAGAACGCAATAGCGCTAGTATGGTACATTACTCTACCGGAGATTTATTACGCGCAGAAATTGCTAGCCAAAGTCAAAGGGGCATGCAGATTGCACAATTTACAAGCAAGGGCGAGTTAGTACCCTTAGAAATTGTGATTGATACTATTATCCATGCGATCAAAAATGCTTCTAAAGAGATCATTATCATTGATGGTTATCCCCGCAGTGTAGAACAAATGCACGCCTTAGATCGCGTGCTTAAAGCGCAGGAGGAGGTAAAACTTAAAGGTGTGGTTGAGGTTAAAGTTAGCGAGGCTGTGGCTAGAGAGAGAGTACTTGGACGCTCTAGAGGAGATGATAGTTTGGAGGTTTTTAATAACCGCATGCAGGTGTATTTAAAACCCATTGAGAGCATTGTAGAGTTTTACAAGGTTTTAGAAGTGCACCAAGAAATCAATGGCGAGCGCAGTGTTGAGGAAATTGTAAACGACATTGAAACTTATATAAAAAATCAACTTTAAGGATATTTATGAACATCTCAAAAATTCCAGTTAGTAACGCTGATGTATTGAATGCCGTTATTGAAATCCCGTATGGATCACGAATCAAATACGAAGTAGATGAAGAAAGCGGGGCGGTTGTGGTGGATCGGGTTATGTTTACATCTATGGTATATCCAGCTAATTATGGCTTTATACCCCATACGCTTAGTGATGATGGCGATCCGGCAGATATTTTAGTACTCAATGAAGACCCTTTACAAGCCGGTAGTGTGATTAAATGCCGTTTAATTGGTGTGCTAATTATGGAAGATGGAGGGCTTGGAGATGAAAAACTTTTAGCTGTACCGCTAAGTAAAATTGACCCCCGTTATGCGCATGTTAAAAGTTTGGAGGATTTAGCCCCCATTGTGCTACAAAAGATCAGACACTTTTTTGAAACCTATAAAGACCTAGAACCTCAAAAATGGGTAAAAGTTAAGGATTTTGGCAATAAAGCACAGGCTGAGGAAATTTTAAGAAAAGCACTTGCAAATTACCAACAAGCCCAAGGTTGAGAGTGGGTGTTTTGATTAGTTTAGAAGAGCATATCCCTTATGTTAAACACCCCCTAGCGCTTTATGCCTCTTTAAAACGCCCCGATACACTTTTATTAGAGAGTGCACAGACAGATAACAAGCGCCACACGAAGTCTTTAATCCTCTCTCATGCTTGCTTAAAACTGACCTGTTTAGATTTATGCGTGCTAGTAGAGGCGCTGAGTGCTAATGGAGCGGTGTTTTTAAAACAACTATCTAATCTTTTTAAAACCCACTTACAAGAGGGGCAACTGCGTTTGCACTATCCCAAGAATACGGCCCTTTATGATGAGTTTTTAAAGCTTAAGATGCCAAGCCCTTTAGATGTTTTGCGCCAAATTTTTCAAGGTGTATCTAATAAACCCAGCCACCCTTTTGGGTTATTTTGTGCGGGGCTTTTTGGTTTTGAACTCATTGGGGCTTTTGAGGATTTGCCTACCTTAGAAGTACAGGATAATAGCGCCCCGGATTTTCTCTTTTATGTGGCTGAGACTTTAATCATCATTGATCATGAAAAGCAAAGTACACAAATTCTAGGGAGTTGTTTTGATCTAGCATACCAAGCTCTCATTCAAGACAAAATCAAAGAACTTAAACAGAAAGCTTTAATTCTTAAAGAATTTAGCCCCAAAACCTACCCCCAAAACTCCACTTTAAGCACTAATTGTAATGATGAAGCTTTTGCGCGCATGGTTAGCACACTTCAAGAGCAAATCAAGGCCGGCGAAATCTTCCAAGCCGTGCCCTCTAGGAGTTTTTATTTAGAATGTCAAGACCCACTTAGCGCCTATTATCATCTTAAAGTTACAAATCCTAGCCCCTACATGTTTTACATGCAAACACAGGATTTTAGCCTTTTTGGGGCTAGTCCTGAGAGCGCGCTAAAATACGATGCCTCTACAAATTTAGTCCAAATTTATCCCATTGCCGGTACGCGTAGCCGGGCTAAAAACCCCGATGGGAGCATTGATTTTGATCTAGATAACCGCCTAGAGCTTGATTTACTTAGCGATGCTAAAGAGCGCGCGGAGCATATTATGCTTTTAGATTTGGCTAGAA
Source organism: Helicobacter suis HS1 (assembly GCF_026000295.1). NCBI lineage: Bacteria > Pseudomonadati > Campylobacterota > Epsilonproteobacteria > Campylobacterales > Helicobacteraceae > Helicobacter > Helicobacter suis. Next base: position 693,128 of record NZ_AP026769.1, read on the forward strand.
ATGATATTGCTAGAGTAGCTAAGCCTCATACTAGACTAGTGAACAAACTTTTAAAGGTAGAAAAATACGCCCATGTCATGCATTTATGCTCATGTGTGCAAGGTGAACTTAAGGAAGGATTAGATGCTCTGCATGCCTATAGAAGTTTTATGAATGCTGGCACTTTAAGCGGCGCGCCTAAAATTGCAGCGCTTAAACTCATTGCAGCACTTGAGGGCAAACGGCGGGGTTCTTATGGTGGATCGGTGGGGTATTTATGCGCTGATGGTTCAATGGATACATGCATTGTGATTCGTGCAGCTTTTGTACAAGATCAGCGCGCTACTATCCAAGCAGGTGCGGGTATTGTACTAGGTAGTCTAATAGAGGCTGAAATTGCAGAGACAAAAGCTAAAGCTAGAGCTGTAATAAATGCTATTTTAAAGACGCATGCATGAAAATCTACTTTTTAGATAATTTTGATTCTGTTTGGTTTAATCTTGTCTATGATTTAGAAGGGTTAGGGCATTCTGTACTAGTGTTTCGCAACACCACACCCGCAGACACCCTTTTTAAAATGATGCAGAGTGAAAAAGAAACGCCTTTACTTTTTATCTCACCCGGTCCGGGTGATCCACAACACTCCGGAGAACTTTTGCCTATTTTAAAACGGATGCGCGGGAATTTCCCGATTTTAGGCATTTGTTTAGGTTTGCAAGCCTTAGCAGAAAGTTATGGGGCAAGAATTATACGCAGTATAGAGATCGCACATGGCATGAGTTCAACAGTCACTCTTGAGCCCTTTGAACCCTTTAAAGGATTGGGTTATTCTTTACAGGTTGGGCGTTATCATTCTTTAATGGTGAGTAATTTACCAAGTTGTTTGCAAATAATCGCACATTATCAAGATATTGTAATGGGGATTTATCACCCCCAAGATAGAGCCCTAGCCTACCAGTTCCACCCAGAAAGCATCATGACATTGAAAGGCGCGCAACTATTGCAACAAAGTCTAGATTTTTTAATGCGCAATGGCAGAAACCATGAATCTCTTTGATAGTTGGGGTGTAGTCTTTAAAAATGCGACACACCAACCAAGCCAAAAGTCTTTGGCATTTGAGCGCTTGATCTAAACCTTGAGCGATTAAAAGATAGGTTAAACTTTTTTGCTAGCGTTTTAAGATTAAAAAATGATTTTTAACTCAAAAACCTTTTAATGCCCACCGCGATCTTGAGTAAAATCATGATTAGACTTAGCATCTTTTTCTAACACCGCCTCATTAAAGACTTTTTGAACACCTGACATGATTTGTTTAATCGTTTCAGGGTCTAGTGTTTTAATCTCGCTTAAACCCCTCCCCAAACGCATAGCACTGTAGCTATTAACCCGCACTAGCATAAACACTTCTTGGTTATTAGGGTTGATGTATTCGCCTAATTGTTCCTCTTTATCTAAACTGTTGGCAATAGCTTGTGTGATCTCTTCAAAGATGGCATCATCATAGGGTTTTTGGTTGGCATTTTGTGTTCTTTTAAAAACATCTTTAATTTTACCAGCGATATGGATTGCTACGCGAAATCTAGCCCGTTCTCTAGCAATGGCCTCTGATTTTTTCACCTCTCCATTAATGACATGGGAACTATCCACCCCCCTAGTTACATACATGCTTTGATCTTGTACCATCCAATCTGGCATGCCAGCTAAAAAAGCTTGCTTTTTATGAGTAGGAACACACGCCACCAAAAGTACACCCAGCAAAATCAGAACAACACGCATCATTTTTCCTTAATTGTATTAATATCCAGATATAAATCTGCTGTGTTATATTACCTTCTCTGCTATAAGATAACAATTAATCTCATTTAAGCAGGTGTGATCCACTTTGTTAATCTCTTATTTTAACAATCATATCCGTACCACATAAAATATCGTGTAAAAACCGCTTTTGCGAACTAATAAAGGGAAAGATCAAACCTACAAGCAAAGCCACCCCTAAAAGCCAGAGAAAAAAGCGCAATAAAGCCTGTAAAAACCCCACACGGGAGCGATCTTTTTTGACAAGCTCTAAGCCTACATAGCGCAGCCCCGGGGTTTGAGCGCTCAAACTTAAAAAAAGCGCAGAAATGAGACCATAGACGCACACACAGGCAAAAATGGCTATTTGGTTTTCTCTAAAGGCCTGCGCTGAGCCTAGAATAAAATAGGTGGTGATGTATAAAAGAGGGGTGTAGATCATAAAAATATCGGTGATAAAGGCCTTAAGCCGTAAGCTAGCGTGTAAAACTTGTAGCGTTTGTTTAAAGCCCACGGCTACCCGGTTTGACTGGTGAAGAATGAACACACAGAGGGCAAAGATCGGGGGGATACATGGGAAAATCAAAATTTTCTAAAGTGAAGAAGGGCAAAGAGGGGAGTTTACAAGCAGGATTATTATGCAGGTCAGAATCAGGGGTACAAATGCCTCTACTAGCTAAACTAGCAAAGCCTACTATCTGTGCCCCTAAATTTTGCAGACAAAGGCTAGATTCTAAAGCCGATCCACCCGTAGTAATAATATCCTCACAGATTAAAAATCTTTCACCCTCTTTTACAGAAAAACCTCGCCTCAAGCTCATCTCTCCATTGACGCGCTCGGTAAAAATAAAGCGCACACCAAGAGCTCTAGCTAATTCATAACCCGCTAAAACTCCCCCAAGTGCTGGCGAACAAATGCTTTCTATTTTTAAATGGGCGTGTATGATTTTTTGGGCTAGGGCTTTGGCGAGTTTTTCAGCTAGTCTTGGGTATTCTAGGACTTTTGCTGATTGGAGATAAAAATTAGAGTGGTTGCCACTACTAAGCAGAAAATGCCCTTCTAAAAGCGCCCCGCAGTCTTTATAAATTTGCCGGATATCCATTAAAGTTTAAGTACCTCTTCCTCTTTAGCCTTAACCGCCTGTTCGATCTTATTAATAAAGGCATCGGTGTGTTTTTGCACCTCCGCTAAGGCCTTTTTATTCTCATCTGCACTAATGCTTTTCTCTTTTTCTAGCTTTTTAATCTGGTTATTAGCATCTTGGCGGATATTGCGCACCGCTACCTTAGCCTTTTCGCCCATAGCCTTAGCTTCTTTAGCAATTTCCTTGCGTTGCTCGCTTGTCATGGGCGGGAAAAAAAGCTTAATAGTTTCGCCATCATTATTAGGATTAACACCCAAATTAGCCTCTTGCAAAGCCCGTTCAATTTCTTTAAGTAAACCCTTTTCCCAAGGTGTGATCGTGAGGGTAGAGGCATCTGTTGAAAGAATGGAGGCCACTTGGTTAAGCGGGGTTGGGGAGTTATAATAATCAACGCGTACATGTTCAAGCAAATTAATAGAAACCTTGCCACTACGCAGGGTAGTAAAATCTTTTAAAAGAGATTGTAAACTCTTTTGCATCAGGCTTTTTTAAGCGGGGCGTATGATTGGCGCATGGAGAGCATGGCTAAGGTTTGGGCGCGGGGTTATGTGGGTAAGGGCATTAAAGAGGGCAATTCTGATTTTTTAGGCACAAGAGGACCAGCAGGAGGCGGGGTTAGTAAGGGGTTATTCAAACACCTAGAGTTGGGGTTTTGGGGTATTGCGCGAGCTGCGCTTAAAGAGTTTTTAGGCGCTCTATCTAAGGGCTAATAATAATATTCCTTGTTATAAATATAGCCTAGTGCAATAGTATTAGAGAGAAAGAGAAAACCTAAAAACATGGTTAGTTTAGCCAAAAAGCTAGCCGGACCCTTAGCCCCAAAAAGCGATTCATTACTCCCGCTATAAGCCCCCAAACCGATACTAGAGCTTTTTTGTAATAACACGACAATTACAATCAGTACAGCCAAAACAATCTGCAAAACCAAAAACAGACCACTCAAATATCCACTCCAAAATCTACTAGGGTTAAAAGGCGATCTTAGCAAAAATTTATTAAAATTAGCGCTTGATACTTTTAAGGGGTGTGAGTTGGGTGAAGCAGTGTGCCACTCTTTTAACCGGGCAGCAAAAAGTTATGCGCGCTATTGTCGCGTGCAAGATCAAATCATCAGCCAATTATTAAGCCATTTGGCCGGGCATTCTTATGCACGCGTACTTGATCTAGGCTGTGGGAGTGGCAATGTGATCAAACAATTTCCCCGCTTTAATCTTTCTGCCAATGAATTTATCGGCGTGGATTTTTCTTTAGAAATGCTCACAGAACACCCGCAAAATATAGAGGGCGTACAAAAAATCTCTTTAATCTATGCAGATTTTGAAGATATGTTTTTAAATCCTTGTGATTTGGTTATTGCAAGTTCCTCTTTGCAGTGGGCTAAACAGCTTGAATTTTTATGCACGCGCCTTTGTTTGCAGAGTACAAACATCGCCCTAGCTGTGCACACAAACAGAAGTTTACACGCCTTGCACGCCTTTTTAGGTAGCAATTCACCTTTGCGATCACAAGAGCAAACAGAGGCGATTTTGAATCGTAGTTTAGATAAATTTAAGCGCAAAATGTGGACTCAAAATTTCACCCAGCACTTTAAAAACAGGCAAGAGTTACTCCAACAGCTTAAATTTGGGGGGTTATTAGGAGGGGGAACGCTCTCTTATGCGCAAAAAAAGGCGTTAAAACAAATCCCCCTTCAAACTTTAGATTACGAGGTGGTGTTTTGCATAGGACAGAGATAAGAAAGCGGGTTTTTTCAGGTATCCAACCCACAGGGGGCATGCACTTGGGCAATTATTTAGGCGCGATTAAGCATTGGGTAGAAATGCAGGATCGTTACGAATCTATTTTTTGTATCGTCAATTCCCACGCAATCACTTTACCCCAAGACCCACAAATTTTGCGCAAACAAACTTTAGAAATGGCTAGCATGCTTTTAGCCTGCGGGATTAATCCGGATAAATCTAGCCTTTTTATCCAAAGCCAAATAGAAGAGCATGGGGCGCTCACTTGGCTTTTAGATTGTATTGCTAGCATGGGCGAACTAAGCCGCATGACTCAGTTTAAAGATAAAAGTGCAAAGGAGGAAAATATCGGGGTGGGGTTGTTTAATTATCCGGTGCTTATGGCTGCTGATATTTTGCTTTACCAAACCGATGCTGTGCCTGTGGGCGCGGATCAAAAACAGCATTTAGAATTAGCTAGAAATTTAGCCATTAAATTTAACCGCGATTTTGGGCCATGTTTTAAAGTGCCTGAGCCCTTGATTGCTGCTCAAGGTGCGCGTGTCATGGGGTTAGATGATCCAAGCGTAAAAATGAGTAAATCACACAAGAGGGCTTTCCATGCTTTGTTTTTGCTAGATAGTGAGGAAAGTGTTATTAAAAAGATCAAAAAGGCAACTACAGATTCAGTAGGTACTCTTATCTTTGATGTAAATCGCCCCGGGATTTATAACCTTCTTAATATCTATAGCCTTTTAAGTGCAAAATCCCCCTCAGAAATAGAAGCCACATTTGAAGGCAAAGATTATGGTGATTTTAAAAAAGCTTTGATTGAGGTTGTGATTGAAACCCTGCGGCCTATCCAGCAAAATTATAAGAGATTACAAGAGGATCCGGGCTATGTTTTAAATCTCCTAGAAAGAGGCAAAGAAAGCATTGCTCCACTGGCTAAGCAAACTTATAAGAAAGCTAAGGAATTAATGGGTTTATTATGAAATACCTGATTTTTCTATTTTTGCTTTTGCCTTTAAGTGCTGCGCCCTTTATTTCTCTAGGTGAACCCCCTAAATACAGCAAAAATTTTACGCACTTTGACTATGCCAATGCTAACGCCCCCAAAGGCGGGATTTTAAGAAATTACGCGCTGGGTACTTTTGATAGCCTTAATCCTTTTGTGCTCAAAGGTAGTAAGGCTAGCGGGCTGGATTTAGTTTATGATACTTTGCTAGCCCAAAGCCTAGATGAACCCTATACTGAGTATGCCCTCATTGCTAAAGATATACAAGTCGCCCCCGATCACAGCTTTGTGATCTTTACCATTGATGATCGCGCGCGCTTTAGCGATGGAGTGCCTATTTTGGCTACAGATGTAAAATACAGCTTTGATATTTTGATACAAAAGGGAAGTCCAGTTTTTAGGCAATATTATGATGATGTTAAAGAAGCGCTGGTACTTGATGATCACCATGTTAAATTCACCTTTAAAGATAGTCACAATAGAGAATTACCCCTAATTTTGGGGCAGTTACAAGTTTTGCCCAAACATTTCTTTGAGAAATATGGCTTTGATAAAAATCCGCTTTTAATCCCTGTTTCTAGTGGGCCTTATACAATTCAGTCTTTTAGCATTGGTAAGCAAATCACCTACACACGCAACAAACACTACTGGGCTCAAAATCTACCCACCCAAAAGGGGTTATATAACTTTGATTCAATTCGCTTTGATTACTACAAAGATGATTCGGTGGCGCTGCAGGCTTTTTTAAGCGGGGCGTATGATTGGCGCATGGAGAGCATGGCTAAGGTTTGGGCGCGGGGTTATGTGGGTAAGGGCATTAAAGAGGGCAAGATCATTAAAAAGCGCTTAGAACATGCCTTACCTGCTGGCATGCAAGGGTTTTTTATGAACACCCGCAAAGAGCTTTTTAAGGATTTGCGCGTTCGAGAAGCCCTCTTTTATGCCTTTGATTTTGAATGGGCTAATAATAATCTCTTTTTTTCACAATACACCCGCACCAAGAGCTATTTTAGTAATTCTGTCTTTGCCTCTAGGGGTTTGCCTCAAGGAGAGGAGCTACAAATTTTAGAGCGCTATAAAAAGGAGTTAGATCGCTATAACCCGCGTATTTTTACAAGTCCCTATATAGTTCCGCGCACGAATGGGGCGCAAAAACTAGGGGAGAATCGCCGCGAAAATCTCAAATACGCCCAAGCACTTTTAAAACAGGCAGGTTATGTAGTGCGCAACAATCAACTCATCAATACAAAAACTAAAAAACCCTTTGTTTTCACGCTTTTACTCAATAACCAAGCCTTTGAGCGCCTAGCCCTAGCCTATGCTAAAAATCTTAAGGTACTAGGTATCCATTTGCTGATTCAAAAAGTAGATTTAAGCCAGTATATGGGGCGTTTAAAGAAATTTGATTTTGATATGGTGGTGGGGGCTATTGGCCAGTCGCTTTTTCCGGGCAATGAGCAGCGCTATTTTTGGGGAAGTGCTAGCGCTAAGCAACAGGGGAGTTACAATTATGCCGGCATTGCTAACCCGGTGATTGATTCTTTAATTGCCTCTATTATTAGCGCTAAAGATCGCGCTAGCCAAATTGCTACTGTGCGCGCCCTTGATCGGGTTTTACTCTGGGGGTTTTATGTGATCCCTCATTACCACGCTCCTTTTTGGCGCATTGCCTACTGGGATAAAATTGGCATGCTTAAAAACCCCCCTTATGGTTTTTCGCCCTATTTGTGGTGGGATAAAAATTTAGAAAAGAAACCTTAAATGCTCTCTTATATTCTCAAACGGCTTTTATTGATCATTCCTACTTTATGGGGAATCATTACAATTAATTTTTTTATTATCCAAAGTGCTCCGGGTGGACCTGTGGAGCAGATGATGGCTAAGTTAAGCAATGCGTCTAATCAAGAGAGTACTAATAACTCTCTAAAAGATCAGCAATTTAAAGAAAGCGTCTATAGAGGAGGGTTAGGTATGGATAATGCGCTTTATTTAGAGATCACAAAAATGTATGGCTTTGATAAACCCTTGTTAGAGCGTTATTTTATTATGCTGAAAAAATATGTGTGTTTTGATTTTGGGCAAAGTTTTTATCGCCAAATTGGGGTACTTGATTTGATCAAAGAAAAGTTACCCGTCTCTATCTCGCTAGGTTTTTTTAGCACCCTGCTTATTTATCTGCTTTCTATTCCGCTTGGTATTTACAAAGCAAGGCATAATAATTCTCCTTTAGATGCGGCTAGTAGTGTGGCTATCGTGGTAGCCAACGCTATTCCTGCCTTTTTATTTGCCTTAATTTTAATCGTACTCTTTGCTTCAGGGACTTACTTTAAAATCTTCCCTCTTAGAGGGCTTATTAGCGATAATTTTGAAAGTTTAAGCACTTTGGGAAAAATCAAGGATTATTTATGGCATATCACTCTACCCGTGCTTTGCATGAGCATTGGCGGGTTTGCTAGCCTCACGCTTTTAGTGAAAAATTCCTTTTTAGATGAAATGGGCAAACTGTATCTCATCAGCGCACGGGCTAAAGGTGCAAGTGAAGGCCGTATTTTTTATGGGCATGTTTTTAGAAACGCGATGCTTTTAGTGATCTCTAGTTTCCCGGGGGCGTTTTTGGGCATGTTTTTTAGCGGGAGTTTGCTTATTGAAATTATTTTTAGCTTAGATGGACTAGGGCTTTTAAGCTTTGATAGTTTGATGAGTCGTGATTATCCTGTGGTCTTTGGCTCGCTTTATATTTTTACACTCTTAGGGCTTTTGATCAATCTCATTAGCGATCTGACCTATACTTTAGTCGATCCACGCATTGATTTTGAAAGGCGCTAAATGCTTTATCAGCAAAGCGGGGTGGATTTAAGAGGTGCGCAGGAATTTGTAGAGGCTCTTAGACCGTTGGCCGAACAAACTTATAGCCCACAAGTTTTACAGGGTGTGGGGGGTTTTTTTGGGGCGTATGCCTTGCCTGCTGGCTTAAAAGAGCCCGTACTCATTGCCTGCAGTGATGGGGTGGGCTCTAAATTACTTTTAGCCTCTCAAGTACAAAAACTAGGCCAAATTGGGCTAGATTTAGTGGCGATGAATGTTAACGATCTGCTTTGTAGTTTTGCTAAACCTCTTTTTTTTCTAGATTACTACGCTACCCCTAAACTCAACCAAAAACAGGCTTTAGAAATTTTAGAAGGCATTGTACAGGGTTGCAAGTTAGCCGGGTGTGCGCTTTTAGGTGGAGAGAGTGCACAGATGAAGGGTTTTTACACAAAGGAGGCTTTTGATCTGGCGGGTTTTTGTGTGGGGGTGGTAGAAAAGTGCGATTTACCTCAAATAGAACAAATAAAAGCGGGGGATATTTTGGTAGGTTTTAAAAGTAGTGGCTTGCATAGCAATGGTTTTTCTTTAGTACGCCATTTACTAAAGACACAAAACCCCCCCTCACATCTGGGCAATCAAAGCCTGCTAGAGACTCTTTTAACCCCCACACGGCTTTATGGGCATTTGTTACACTTGCGATCTAAAATCCGTGCTCTTGCTCATATCACCGGCGGAGGGCTAGTGTATAACCTGCCCCGTATTTTGCCTCCCTCTTTGGGGGCTGTGATAGAGCTTAAACATCTCCCGCGCATGCCTGTTTTTGAGTGGTTAAAATCTTTAGTGCCTTTAGAGGAGTGTTTACAGGTGTTTAATATGGGAGTAGGAATGATTGCAGTGGTTGCGCCCTCTGATTTTAACGCTTTGCGTGCGGCTGGGGGATTTTACTTAGGGGAAGTGGTTTTAAGTTCTGAGAAAATCCAATTTATCGGAGGTGATCATGGCATTTAAAATTTATTGGAAATTATACGGGTATGCTTGTGGGGTGTTGTTGTTATTATTGGGTCTTTATGTGGGGGTTTTTATGGGTCTGTACCGTTTAGGGCAAAGTAAAACAGCGCCTATTGCGCCTCCTATTGGGGTTACTCAAAAAACACTAGAAATCACCCAAAAAACACCGGAAAACACCTCTCCTACACAAATTTTAGAGCCACCCAAAACCCAAGAAACCCCCCAAAATACACCACAAGATCAAAAACCCCCCCAAAACACGCCACAAAATACAGAAGTTTTAAAACCTAAGCCAACCACAAGCCAACCACAAGCCTCTCCACAGAATCAAGATCAAGATCAAGTTGCCGCGCCTCCAACCCCAGCTCCAGAAAATACTAAACCCTCCTATAAGACTTATTATGTGCTTTATAGTGTGGTCAATGTACGCTTGCAACCTAGCACGAATTCTAAAGTGGTGGCTAAAATCTTGCATGGTCAGGAAGTACAAGTATTAGAAACTAAACATGGCTGGGGACGGATTAAAAGTGGCTGGGTATTTTTACACCTACTCAAAGAAAAATAATGCGCCTCTTTGGAGTTTTTGGTAACCCTATCGCGCATTCTAAATCTCCTTTGTTGCATAATGCGGTGTTTTTGCGCTTTGAGCAAGAACTTAAGTTTAAAGGCAGCTACCACCCCCTTTTACTAGATAGAGAGGCTAATCTCAAAGAAAAATTTTTAGAACTCCACTTAAGCGGGGCTAATATCACCACTCCTTTTAAAGAAAAGGCCTTTGCTTGTAGCGATGTTGTAAAAGGTGTAGCGCAAGAGACAGGGGCGGTGAATGCGTGGGTGTTTGAGGGTGGGCAGATTGTGGGCTATAACACCGATGTAGAGGGTTTTTTATATCCCCTTCAAGATCATACTTTTTCAAGCGCGCTTATTTTAGGGGCTGGAGGGAGCGCAAGAGCTATAGCCCACGCTCTTAAATCACGATTCATTCAAATAGAAATCCTTAACCGCAGTACTCCCAAATTAGACTATTTCAAATCTCTAGGGCTAAAATGTTTCACCCCTCAAGATTTTAAAATCAAGCCCTATGATCTCATCATAAACACCACCACCGCAGGCCTTAAAGAGCCTAGTTTGCCATGTAATCTAGAAATGTTAAAAGCTCTTTTGAAGCGCGCCACTCTTGCTTATGATTTGATCTATCAGCACACGCCCTTTTTAAATCTAGCTAAGCAAGAGGGGCTCATCACTCTAGATGGCAAGGCCATGCTCATTGCTCAAGCAGCGCTGAGTTTTCTGTATTTTTGTGATCACAAACTCCCCTTTGAAGTGATTTTACAGACTATGCAAGAGGTGTTGTTATAAAACCTTCACATCTGCATTACTCCGAGCAAATCAATTTAGGCAGTTTTTACACGCCTCCCTTTTTAGTGCAAAAAGCTTTTGAAATGCTCCTAAAACACATCAACCCTCAAGATTATATTTTGCTAGATAGTGCGTGTGGTTATGGAAGTTTTTTAGCTCTACCGGGCTTTAGTGCCTATGTGGGCGTGGATAAGGATAGCTTGGCCTTAAAAAAGGCTAGAAAAACCTGTAAACACGCTACTCTCTTGCACAAAAACGCCCTACGCGCTGTTATGCGGGAAAATTTTAATATCCCTAGCACTAGTAAGCTAGTGATTATGGGCAATCCGCCCTACAATGATAGAACCTCTAGGGTACGCTCTTCTTTTAAAGATAAAGAAGCGCTTAAGATGGATACCCCCCTTAAAGCTAGAGATATAGGCATTAGCTTTTTACGCTCCTTTGATTTACTTAAAGCAGATTATGTTTGTGTACTCCACCCCCTCTCTTATCTCATCAAGAGGGCTAATTTAAAATCTCTTAAAAATTTTGCTAAAAACTACCGCCTTGTTGATAGCTTAGTAGTGAGTTCGCAAATTTTCTGCCCAAAATCGCTAAGTTACTTTCCTATTGTTATAGCCTTATACAAAAGAGATATTAAAGGTCTAGATGAGGGTTTTCTTGCAAGTTTTAATTTCCAAACTCTAGAGGGTAAAAGCTTTAGATTGCAAGATTGGGATTTTATTAGTGCCTATGTAGACAAATACCCTAATCAAAAGAAAGTCTCTAAAGATTTAAGAGTTTCCATGTTTTATACACTTAGAGATATTAATGCCCTTTTGCGCTCCAAGACTTTTTTAGTTAAAGAGAGTCCGCATGCTATCTATATCACTAAAGAGAAGTACAGCTTGTATTGCTACATTGATGTCTTTAAAACCCAGATCCCCCATATCCCCTATTATTTGCGCAACTGCGATGTGTTTTTAGACTATGCTAAGTTTAAGAATTTAGAAGATCATTTTGTTATAGCTAGCCAAACTAAGAAAATAAGCCCTGAAATTGAGCGCTACTTTAAGGATTTGTTAGGGGAACACTATGAAAATTGAGATAGATGAAACAAACAAAGTTATTAAAGTACCAATCCCTCTTACAAGCCAAAGCGGCAAGATAAGAGTTAAAGTCCGTAATGATTTTACTGAATATGGGTTACCCACACCCACAAGACAAATCCCCTTCTCTTTAAAACACTATGTAGAATGGCAGATTGGTTATGATGTAGATAAAAGCAATTTAGAAAAATTAGCCCTCAGTACACTCCCTTATACAGAATTTAAAGGGGCAAATAACAAACCCAAAGCTTTTTACGAGCTGAGCGAATATCTTTACTATTTTGTTCAGTGGGGACTCATTACAAAAGTGGAAATTGGGGATCTATTAACAACCCTAGAAAATATCAGACAAAAGGACTTTTTAGATTCAAATTTTAACATTACTCGCGATCGCACCCAGCCTAAAGAAATTTTAGAGATGGTGTTTTACCACCTTGAAGTGAAGTACCCTCTTTTAGTCTACTCCTTTGATTCTTTGGATATTTCAGTAGAGATTGCGGTGCGAGAAAAACAGCGGGCTGTGGATATACAACCCATGCTCTATGTCTGTTTCCCCCTTGAAAAATTACAACCCGCGCCCGGTATGCCTTTTCTTTTAAAAAGAACAGCCCAGCCTAAAGAGCATGCTTATTTACTCTTAGCAGATCAGGACAAATATTTTTTACTAGAAACCATGAAGATTTTTGGTATCTTGAGCGCTAAGCATAAGCACGATGTGTTAGAAATTTTAAAAGTAATCTTATGTATCAAAAAGAACTAGAAACTTATCTACAACACAAAATCCCGCGGGCTGTTTTGCTCTATGGAGAATGGGAGTTTTATATAGAATATTATGCCAATAAAATTGCTAAGCTCACCCCACAGGTTCAGATTTACCGGGTTTATTTCAAAGATTATTGTTTTGAAGAAGTTTTAGAGTATATCAGCCAAGATTCTTTATTTGGCGGAGGTAGTTTGGTGTGGCTTAAGCTAGATAAAAAACTAGCGGCTAAAGAAGTGCGCATGCTTTTAGATAGACTAAGCAAACACCTACAAAATGCCTTGATCATAGAATTTTATAAAGCTAAGAGCCAGAGTGAATACGCCCAAGATTTCAAACAATTTGCTGCCCAGTTTAAGCACCCTAAATTAGAAGTTATAGAGGTACGCTTTTTTATGCCAGATCTGCATGCGCGATTAGCCTTATTACAAGAGAAAACACGGGCTTTAAACTTATCAGTTAGCATGGAGGCGCTCACTCTGCTATTAGAAGTGCAAAATAATGATATACGAATAATCTATCAGGATTTAGAAAAATTAGCCTTGTTAGATAAACCCATTGGGCTTAGCGATGTGCACACGCATGTTTATGGAGTGGGTGGGATACAATTAGAAGAGCTTTTAGCGGTTTTATTTAAACGATCCTCTAAAGTGTTAGAAACTTTTATGCGCTTGCTAGCAGAAGGGTTTGAAGAGATCGAACTCATACGCGGTTTGCAACGCTATTTTTACCAACTCTTTGGTTTTTATGCCTATATGCAAAAAGGATCAGGCAATGCTAAGGAAATTCTAGGCTATAACCCTCCTCAGGCGATCACACAAACTTTAAAAGAGCGGTGTAAGCAAGTGATGAATTACCAACAGGTTTTTGTGTATTTAAATGCGTGGTATGTGGCTAGTATGCAAGGGAATGAAAGCTGGCATTTTTTAATCAAAATACAAGATAATATTTGCTAAAATGGAAGATTAAAACCTTGCTCTTAATGAAAAAAAGAGTTTATGTAAAAGGAGATTTTTTGAAACATTATGAGACAATGTTTATTCTCAAACCCACTTTAGTAGAAGAGGACATCAAAGATAAATTAGCGTTTTACCAAGAGGTGATCACAAAAAGCGGGGGGGAGGTGGTTAATACTTTGGATATGGGGCACAGAAACTTAGCTTATGAAATCCAAAAACACAAGCGCGGGTACTATTTTGTCATTTATTTTACAGCCCATGCAGATGTAGTATTAGAACTAGAAAGGCTGTATCGTATCAATGAGGATATTTTGCGTTTCATGATTTTAAAATATGAGAGCAAGAAAGAACAAAAAGCGTGGCAAACTTTGGTGCATCGTGCTTCTAAAAACCTACTACACGCTGGTTTTGAAAAACCCCATAAAGAAACCCCGCCCCAACAGGTTCCCCCTGTGGAGTCTTAGATGTATAATAAAATCGTCCTTATTGGGCATTTTACCCGCGATGTAGAGATACGCCATTTGCCAAATGGGGGAGTGGTGGGCAAGGTGGGCATTGCTACTAACCATGTTTATAAACGCCAAGACGGGAGCAAGGCAGAGGAAACTTGTTTTATAGATGTGGATTTATTTGGGCGTACAGCTGAGGTGGCAAACCAATATCTACACAAGGGATCAAAGGTCTTAATTGAAGGGCGTTTAAAGCTTGAAAACTGGAGTGATCAATATGGCAACAAGCGCAGTAAACATAGCGTTTCTGCTGAAAGTCTTGTAATGTTAGATTCTAAAAGTGCGGCACAACCCAATACAGAATACCGCCAACAAAGAGATGAGGCGTATTCTAAACCTGTGCCAAGTTCTAAACCAAGACAGGAGGAGAAAATCCCTGAAATCAATGTTGATGATGACCTGCCTTTTTAACACTATAAGGAGAATGAATGGAAAGAAAAAAGTATTCTAAACGCTACTGCAAATACACAGAAGCCAAGATTGAATTTATTGACTACAAGGATTTAGAATTGCTCAAGCATTCACTTTCTGAGCGCTATAAAATCATGCCAAGACGGCTAACGGGGAATAGTAAAAAGTGGCAAGAAAGAGTAGAGGTGGCGATTAAGCGCGCAAGGCACATGGCACTTATCCCCTATATCGTGGATCGTAAAAAGGTTGTAGACAATCCTTTTAGGCTGTCTTAGTGTGTATTTTGGTTTTTGTTGTATAATAATTTGATTTTGTTTTGAAGGAGCATTGATGGGCTTAAAGAAGTGGGTGTTACTAGGAAGTTTAGTAGGTGTGTTGGCAATTGTAGGGTGCGGTCAACCTAAATCAGGGGTGAGTAGAAAAAATAAAGCGTATCGCGCTGAAACTAAAGACGCTCCTAAATGGGTTACTGGGGACTTAAACCATATCAAAATGGAGAGCAAAGAGGATAGCGCCGTATTTAAAGGGCGTGGTGAAGAGGATATTGTGGGTAATAATGTAGATTATGCTACTGACATGGCTGCTGCTAAAGCTAGGGCTGATCTAGCCACAAATCTTAAAGCAGAACTCATGAAAGATGTTCAAGAACAGGTTTCTAGGGGTAATAATGCCTTAAGTGAGACCAGTAGCCGTACCGTTAGTGAAAAAGTAGATCGCGTACTCACGGCTAGTAAGATGTTAGCTAGATGGGTTGGTAAAGATCGCGTGTGGGTTTTGGTGGGCTTAGATAAGGGAGTTATCTCCAAAGTACGATCAGAATTAGGGTTAAACTCTACTAAATAGGCATGAGATGGGTAGTGTTTGGCCTGCTATTAGCAAGTAGTTTTCTAGCGGGTGCGCCCAAGTGGGTTAAGCAATGCTCTGGTGTAGCAAAGCTTAGTAAGGGAAATGTTATAGCTTGCGGGTCTGCGGATATTTTGGATGGAGATGTGGATTATGCCGCGAGTATGGCTAGCGCTGTAGCTAGAGATAAGTTAGCAGACTTTGTACTAAAAGATCAAAAAGTTGATTCTAAGAAAGAAGTTTCTGTGCAACTACCAAGTTTGTTAAAAGCCAAGTGGGTAGACTCTAGTAGGGTTTATGTCTTGCTTGGTATGGATTCTAAGAGCAGTAAACAGGTTAAGGTTATCGTGCAAAAAAAACCCTCCGGTGTTATAACTCCGCCTAACAATCAAAAACAGACCCCAGTAGAACAAAAAATAAGCCCACCTACCAAAAGTGCCGCACAACCTCCTTTACAAAAGGAGATCACGCCTAAAAACTAAAGCAAATAAGGCCTTTAAAGAAAAAACCTACTAAAATCTAAATAAGCAAGATGAAAGGATAATACCATGAGAGAGTGGATTTTAAAAGGGATACACAGCCCTAAAATATGGGTTTCTTGTGTACTTGGATCGCTACTACTTACCGGTTGTGGCCAACAAGTGAGTTATGTTTCCAAACACGATCAAGAGTCTAAAAAATATGTTACAGCGGGACTAGATTATCAAGATATTGAATACGCGGCTAAAACGGCTGTACAATCCATGCTAGCTAGCAAAGAAATGCAAGGGTTACAAGGTAAAAAAGTGATTGCAGTTTCTGATGTGATCAATGATACCGAACAACATTTTGATCCACAACAACTTACCCAAATGGTGATTCAAACCTTGCAAGAGCAAGTTAAGGATAAATATTATGTAACTAGATTTGTTGCTGGTAGTGGGGGTGCGACAGATCAGATGATTGCTAAAGCCCGTAAGCTCCGAGACAATGAGGAGGTTAACCAAGAAACCACACAAGAAAAAGGTACAATACGCGCCCCCGATCTTTCCTTGAGTGGTAAAATTATCCAAAGAAATGCTAGGGTGAGTTCTACAAAACAACGCATTGATTATGTATTTATCCTTAGTATCACTAGCGTCCACAATGGGCTAGAAGTTTGGAGTCATGAATTTCCTATCACTAAACTAGGTAGCAATAAATCAGTGGCATGGTAAAAACCAATCCATCAACACCCCTTGTTCTTTTAAAAAATCCTCCGCTTGATTAAAAATACGACTCCCTAGAAAGTTAGAGTTTCTCAGCTGGGCTAAAGGGCTTGGGTGGGGGGCTGTGATGATTAGATGTTTAGGGTTAGGCTTTAAAAGCTTGATCTTTTCTTGCGCAACCTTGCCTAAGAAAATAAAGACTAAAGGGCGCTCTAGTTGGGAAATTTGGTTTAAAACTCCATCAGTAAAGTATTCCCAACCCAAACCCGCATGGGATTTAGCCCTATTTTTTTCTACACTTAAAATGGCATTGAGTAACAATACGCCTTGTTTTGCCCATGGGGCTAGATCGCCACAACTAGGTTTGATCTGCAAATTAGCGCTCAATTCTTTATAGATATTTTGTAAACTCTGAGGAATAGGGGCATTTTTAGGCACACTAAAACTTAGCCCGCAAGCTAAGGGGTATTCTTGGTTTTGGTGCATAAAAGTGCCATGATAGGGGTCTTGGCCTAAAAGAATGGTGTGTAATTTTTCTAAAGGGGTGTCTTCAAAAGCCCTAAAAATTTGGGTAAACAGGGGAAAAACCCGCGTGTTCTTTTTATGCGCCTCTTTTAAGCTTTGCATGTAATTTTGATTAAGAGTAGAGAAAGAAGGGCTTTGGCTAAGAGGTTCTAATAAGGCAAACCAAGCACTTTTTCGTAGGCGCTCTAAAATATGAAAAAGCATTTACACCTCAAACTTAGAAAATTCTTGATTAAGGTGGCTATTGTGTTCTAGCATTTTTTGGATATTCTTTTCTAAATTCAGCCGTTGTTGTTTGATCTGAGAAAACATGTCAACTAAGTTTTGGGTGGCTGTGGCCATTTCTTTAATCTGGCGTCCGATTTGCTCATTGCTGCTAATGGCCTCCCCAGCGGTTTTATTAGAAATAGACAAATCATCTTGAACGGCTTTAATATGGGTGTTTAACTCAGAAGTTTGTTTAGAAAGATCTTCAGATTCTAAAGCCATGTTTTGGATTTTAAGCCCAATATCTCCAATGCTTTGGGTGATCACATTAACCATACTTGTAATTTCTGCAAGAGATTTTTGCGTTTTGCTAGCTAAATTGCGCACTTCATCAGCCACCACCGCAAACCCTCTGCCATGTTCACCCGCCCGCGCGGCTTCAATAGCGGCATTAAGGGCTAATAAATTAGTTTGATTAGCAATTTCTTCAATAATAGAAAGTACATTTTTAATTTCAGCCGCGCTATGTGTGAGTTCTTTGGCTTCTTTAGCAATGCTATCTTGATTTTTTGCCGCGTCTAAAGCTAGTTGGACATGCTGGCTAATGCTTTGGCTAAAGGTGAGCATAGAGGCATCGGCTTTTTTAATCTTATCTGTGGCTAGTTGGAGTAGTTGTAAAGTTGTTGTGGCATTTAAATCTACATCATGGCTTAAGCTACGCATGGTTTTAATGATCTGATCTTCATTAGATTCTGTGGATTTAAGGGTTTTTGTGGCCTCTTCAATCGCGCCACTAGTGGCCATATTAGAGCTTAGAATTGTTTTAGAGATTTTGATAATATCTTGGAGTTTTTGGATAAAGAGATTAAAAAAATGGGCTGTACTGCCCACTTCATCTAATCGTTTGCTTTCTAATCTTTGGGTTAGATCTGCCTTTTTAGACTGGGTGAGGGTGCTTGCCATTCTTTTTAAACGCGCTAGGGGTCCAAATAGATTTTTTTCAAAGATAAATAGCAAAACAAAGCCAATGAATGCAAGGATTGCTAAAATAAAACCTAAAGTTCTAAGGGTGTGGGTTAGTATTTGATCGCGGATATTGCTTAGATCAAATTTAACATTTAAAACTCTCCGGCAGAAATCCCACTCGTCTTTAGCGGGTGGGATGAATGCCACTAATTTGTGGTATAATGTCCCCATACATTCGTATCTACGGCAGGAAGTGTCGGAAGTTACGCCTTTGGAGATATGATGTGTGAGACCTGTAGGGAATGCGTTGGAGCTCAAACTCTGTAAAATCCCTACTATAGGGACACAGAGTGAGAACCAAACTCTCCCTACGGGCAACATCAGCCTAGGAAGCCCAAATGTCTTTAGCATTTGGGCACTTCACTAAAAGCTATGCTCTGTCTGGTGGTAAGTCTTTCATAACTCGCATGCAAGGAAAAGTAAACAACACCCACTACAAGTAAAGATGCAAGAGAAATATAAACAGCCAAGTTAGCCTTAATATTTTTAAACATCATCAACCCACTTTCAAATGGCGATATTATACATAACAACTAAGCAAAAGTTAAAATTTAAAATGTTTTGGCCTGTTTTTGGCCAAATTAACCCTTTGTTGTTTCTGATCATTAATTTTTTTGCTATAATATCGCCTTGTAAATTATTTTAGGGAGTTTTCATGCGTTTTCGTTTTCTAGCAATTCCAATGGCTTTTTCAACATTTGCGAGTCTAACCCCTCTTTGTGCTGAAAAAAGCGGGGCTTATATGGAAGGTGGTTTCCAATACTCTACTATGATGCGTGGGCAAAGTTCTACCGTGGGTTATCAGCCCGAGGGTGGTTTTGGCGCTCCTGGTGGTTATTCTATTAATGGTCTCTCCTCTAGCTCGTATGGAGAAATGTATGGTTTAGACACCCAAATTGGTTATAAACAATTCTTTGGCAAATCTAAACGATTCGGGATACGCTACTATGTAACCTTTGCATACCAACATGGGACTTTTTATAGTGGGCGCACAGACCTAGATAACTTTAATTACGGCGGCGGTGCGGATCTTCTTTATAACTTCTTTGAAGGTAAAAATGGGGTTAAAACCGCCGGTCTGTTTGCTGGGATAGCTTTAGAAGGGTCTTCTTGGCTAGCTGCTGGACAAAGCGGGTTTATTTCTTTGATGAATGATACCAATAAACTACCAGGCGAGCATGCTAGCATGAACACTAGCTATTTTCAACTCCCTATCAATCTTGGTTTTAGAACTAACTTTACAAAACATCAGGGTCTTGAACTTGGCTTGCGTATCCCTCTTGTTACAAATTACTACTACAAAGCGGTTGTGGATAGAGGCAACGAAGCGGGTACTCACTCAGTTATCTTCAAACGCAATTTCTCAGTTTACATGAACTATGTAATCAACTTCTAATAAATACCCGGTGTTTTTAGCCCGCAAAAAAGAATAATAAGCGCTTTTAGAGGCCGGGATTAAAATAAGAGAAAAGATCAAAAGCACGAGACTGACAAAAATACAAAGGGGCAAAAAGGCTTTGACAATCTGTTTAGGCGCAATGCCTAGTGAGAAAAAGACGAGTAATTCATGATCGTAAGAAAGTCTAGCTAGGCCAATAGCACAAGCCCCAAAAAAGGTAATAGGAATGATAAAAAAAATGGTGCCCGGGAGAGAATAGATATAAAGTTGGGCTAAATCTAAAAAGCTAAGCTTAACTACAAGCGTAACGCTAGCAATGCTAATAAGCATCACCATAGAGGCGATGAAAAAGAGTAAAAAAGAATAAGCCCTGCTAGATCGGCTAATCCGGCGATATTAAGAGGCCCCATAAATACACTGCTATTAAATAGAATTTTCATATGGGTATGGGTTTTTAAGAGATTTAAGACAGAGGAAAGGCCGTGATAGTATTCATGGTTACCTACGGCATAAAATGTCCCGTAAGTGGATTTTAGATCATCAAGTTTAGAAATATAGCCTTCTAGGTTTTTAGGGTTAGTGTCTACCAAATCCCCGACAATCACAACCATATCTACTTTTTGGGCATTAACCTTTTTAATAATTCCATTGAGAAATTTTTCATGCAAATTAGGGTCTAAATGCATATCTGTTAGCATGGCAATTTTTAGGTCTTGTTTTAGCCCGGGTATTTCAACTTGGACTTTTTTAATGGCGGGGATTTCAAGGGCGTTATGGGCAATGATAGCACTAAAATAGATCACTAAAACCAAAAAAGCTAAATCAAAGAGGGGATAAAATTGGTTTTTAATTTCTTGCTTATTCATTAAAGCAAGGCTAACAAGCGTGGCAAATGCTAAGTCCCCTCCCATAGGCAAAGCATTTAAACTATAGGCTAAATGTTTAGGGGAGACAAATTCCTCGCGATCAATAGCACACATGGAAAAGATAAGAATACACTCGATGCCATAGGTGTAAAGAAAAAAGAGATAGGGGGAGTGGCTTTTGTGGGGTTTGCCTATTAAAGCTAGGGCGATGTTTAAACACTCAAATTGTAGAGTTATCCCAAATAAAACATAAGTAGGCGCGTAGGAAAGAGAAAGAATAAATTGATCAACCCATTTAATGGGGTTTTGGCTGTTATAGAGTTTAGGTAATCCTACAACAGCTAGCCGGGTATCCGCTAAAACCATTGTGTAGGTTCTAAGGATTTGTGGCTGGAGTAAAACCATTTTTTGGAGCAATTTTTTATACACATACAAGTTAGTTAGGCCCAAAAAAACGATGAACATCTCATTAACCTCAGCAATGAGTTCCGGGCTAAACAGATCGCTTCTTTCTTTGCGTAAAGTGTTGATCATGTTTTGGAAGAGGTGTAAATGGGTGAGTTCATCGCGTTGGATAAAGCGAATCATAATCTAGCCTTTCAATCTAAGCAAAAAGCGCCTGTTACCACTTGCGTTATAAAGCCCATAAGCTTTAGTTAAGCAAATTAAGGCACTAGCTAAGGGTGCAAAAATGCTTATATTCTCACCTTAAGAGATAAAGTTTTACACATGGATTAATAAAACACAGAGCTTAAATAAAGTCCTGAAGGCGATACCGCCCGCATTAAAAAGCGCCTTTGGAGCGTGATTTGTTTGTACAAATCCTCTAAAGAGATTTGCTTTAAAGAGCAAGCTAAGGCTGCGCCTAACATGAGCCGTACTTGGGATCGCAAAAAAGAATTAGCCTCAAAGACTAGTACCAAACAAGGCAGGTTATAAAGCATGTAAGGATAGCAAAAGGCTTTGTAGATACTGCGGATTGTGCTTTTAGGATCACTCCCACTTTTGCTAAAAAATTTAAAGTCATGTTCTCCTTTAAAAAGCTCTAAAGCCTGTTTTAAAATACCCATATCCCCGCAAGGGTGATAGCCTACAAAGCGGCTTAAAAAAGGGCTGGGCTTAGCTAAGCTTAAAAAATAGCGATAACGCCTCCTTGTAGCTTCAAATCTGGGGTGAAAAGAAAGCGGAACTTCTTCTAAACTTTTACAGGCAATAAAATACCCTAGTTTGGGGGCTAGGTGTTTAAGGAGTTTAGAGGAACTCCAAATATCACAAGTATTAAAGGCAATCACTTGGTGGGTGGCGTGTACACCCCTATCGGTACGCCCAGCGGCTAAAATTTTGCTTGGTATTTGCAAACTCTCTAAAGCTTTTATAAGCCTACCCTCTACGGTGTACAAACCTGCTTGTTTAGCAAAGCCAGAAAAGGCGCTACCATCATAGGCTAACACAAGTTTAAAACGGCGCATTAATAAAAACGAACAATGATGCGTCTATAAAGCCCATAAGCGCCAAGCATCCACACAATGGGCAAAAGAATCGTACCGCTAATGGGGGCATCTTGGCTAGCTACATGCATGCCTAAAAAATATAACCCCACTGCCAAAAGCACATAAACATAAGAGAGGTTTTTAGAAAAGCGAGGATTGGCAATTCCAAAAAGGGGAATGAGAAAGAGGCTAGCGAGTGGAAAAAGAGAGACTAAGATAGCCTGCGTAAAACGGCGTTGTTGGTTTTTATCCGGATGAGGCCCAAAGGCCTTTTTCCAGTAAGAGACATAGTCATGGGAGTGTAAATAAGCGGCGTCTTTTTTAGCAGAGAAGGCAAGTTTGTTGCGTAAATTAAGCGTCTCAAAGTGGACTTTACGCAACTGGTTTTTATCCGCAAAATAGGCATCTCCTTTTCTAAGTTCTATCCCAAATACGCCTTCTTGATTTTTAATTTGCCCGGACTGTGCAATCATAAAACTTTCAAAGGCAAGACCTTTGTGTGAGAAAAGCACGAGATTACTAAAAATATCTTTCTTTTTATGCCCCACATACACCAGCCAATCACCTAGTTTTTGCCCAAATTCGCCCGCTTGGATATTCACATCTACGCGATCTTTTTTAGCCCGCAAAAAAGAATAATAAGCGCTTTTAGAGGCCGGGATTAAAATAAGAGAAAAGATCAAAAGCACGAGACTGACAAAAATACAAAGGGGCAAAAAGGCTTTGACAATCTGTTTAGGCGCAATGCCTAGTGAGAAAAAGACGAGTAATTCATGATCGTAAGAAAGTCTAGCTAGGCCAATAGCACAAGCCCCAAAAAAGGTAATAGGAATGATAAAAAAAATGGTGCCCGGGAGAGAATAGATATAAAGTTGGGCTAAATCTAAAAAGCTAAGCTTAACTACAAGCGTAACGCTAGCAATGCTAATAAGCATCACCATAGAGGCGATGAAAAAGAGTACTAAAAAGAAGGAAAAGAAAATCTGAGAAATGGCATTAAACATGCAGGTTTTGGCTAAATCCATGCAACCTCCCTAAGTGCCTCGCTCTATTCCATCTAAGATAGGTACAAATTGGCAGGGCTCTAGGCTTTCTGAGAGTAAACGGTGATTGTGCTTTTTAAAACGCGTGATAATTTGCCCCTTTTCTGTCTGCATGGGCGCAACTAAAATCCCCCCCTCTAGGAGTTGATCAAATAAAGTTTGTGGGATATGTGTTGCACAGGCTGAAAAGAGAATGCGATCATAGGGGGCAAATTCTTTCCAGCCTTCTTGCCCATCGCCAAGTTTAGTGTGGATATTAGTAACTTGTAATTTTCTAAAACGCTCTTTGGCCTGTAAAAGCAGTTTTTCTATGCGCTCTATGCTAAAAACACGGCGAAAAAGCTTAGAGAGCACCATTGCCTGATAACCACTCCCACACCCAATTTCTAACACGCTATCAGCCCCACTTGGTTCTAAATATTGCGTCATTTTAGCCACAGTAAGCGGGGAGCTGACAAATTGATCCCCTCCCATAGGCAAAGCATTTAAACTATAGGCTAAATGTTTAGGGGAGACAAATTCCTCGCGATCAATAGCACACATGGCTTTTTTAATGGATTCTTCTAAGGGAAAATGTTTAGCAATAGCCTCGCACATATGGGCGTTTTTAATGCGATGCACCTAAAACCCCTCAAAATTTAAGCTACCCTTAGAGTAGTTGCTCACTTTGGCCTCAAAGAAGTTAGAGCGGTGGCTATTAAAATTAGCAAATTGATCAACCCATTTAATGGGGTTTTGGCTGTTATAGAGTTTAGGTAATCCTACAACAGCTAGCCGGGTATCGGCTAAATATTCTGTGTAGGTTCTAAGGATTTGTGGGCTTAAATCTAGCATTTCACCTTGTGTAATGTATGCCCCCCAAGCGCTTTCTAAATCCACCGCCTGTTTAAACATCTCATTAACCTCAGCAATGAGTTCCGGGCTAAACAGATCGCTTCTTTCTTTGCGTAAAGTGTTGATCATGTTTTGGAAGAGGTGTAAATGGGTGAGTTCATCGCGTTGGATAAAGCGAATCATCTGGGCACTGCCAAGCATTCTACCACTGCGCGCTAGGGCATAAAAAAAGCTAAAGCCGCTATAAAAATAAATCCCCTCTAAGATTTGGTTAGCAAAAAGAGCTTTAAGTAAATTGTACTCAGTAGGGTTGTTAGATAGCTCCATATAAATTTGGGCGATGCAATCATTTTTATTTTTTAAAGCCACATCAGTACGCCACATCTCATAAATGCTATCGCTATTAGCCGAAATGCTCTCCACCATCACCGCATAACTATGGCTATGTAAAGCCTCCTCATAAGCTTGGCGCACTAAACATAAATTAATCTCTGGGCTAGTGATAAAGGGATTGATATTATCAATTAAATTATTGGTTTGCAAACTATCCATAAAAATAAGCTGGGCTAGGGCGCGATCGTAGCCTATTTTTTCTTGTGGGCTAAGGTGTAAATAGTGGTTTTTATCTCCGTGCATGCTCACCTCCTCAGGAAACCAAGTATTAGTGAGCATGGTTTTCCACAGTTTAGACGCCCAAGGGTATTTGATTTTGTTTAGATCAAACATACTTGTCGGGTTACCCCCAAAAATTTGGCGATCGCTCACCTGCTCTTGGCTCTGGGGGTTATAAATTTTCTTGCGGCTCAGATGATCCATCATTTCCTCCTAAAAAGGATCTAGTATAGTCAAATTTTTACTAGAAACTTCTAAGCCCGTATATTTTCTTTTTTTCTATTAGCGCTTTTATAAGGGTGGGGGTGTTTTTAAAGCGCCTTAATTCCCTCCCTAGAAAAAGGAAAGTTTTTATCTGAACGCGCGTAAAACTCCGTCCTTTAGGGCGGAGATGTAAGCGCACAGACGCATAACTAAACAGGTGTTTCTTGCTCTTGGATATAGCGTTTAATCAGCTCCAAAGGAGCACCGCCACAACTGCCAGCAAAATAGCTAGGCGACCACAAGTGATCACCCCATAATGTGTTACAAACACTTTTAAACTGCTGGGCACGCACCCTTCTAGAGCTCACACCTTTCAAAGAATTAACCAGCTTAGAAATACTCACTTTGGGTGGGTAGTTGATGAGCAAATGCACATGATCAGATTCTCCATCAAACTCTACTAACTCGCTTTCAAAGTCCTCACACACTTTTTTAAAGACTTCGCCTAGAAAGTCTATCACTTCTTTGCTGAAAGCCTTACGCCTATATTTTGTTACAAAGATCAAATGCACATGCAAGAGAAATACACAATGTCTGCCGTGTCTAATATCACTAGACTTTACCATAGACCAATATTAACATAATTATGCTAAACTCCAAAAATGCAGATCAATAAGGGTTTTAAATACCGCTTGTTCCCTACAAAAGAGCAAAAGGCTTTACTCAAGCACCATTTTTTCATTTACAACCAAGCCTATAATATCTGCCTAAACTTGCAACAAGAGCAATACAACACGAATAAGACCCTAGAGAAAAGCCAAAGACAATGGTCAAGCTCTAGTGCCTTAGACACAAAGATTAAGTATCATCTTAAACAAAGAGATTAAAGCTTTTCTAGTGTTGTGGCGCAACAAAGCCGTATCAACGCGCAAAAAGCTCTCAAAAGTGCTTTAACCCTCAAAGATAGAGGCTTTCCCAGATTTAAAAACTCCAAGATTGCTAAACAGAGCTTTAATTGGAATAATCAAGGTTACTCCATTAAAGATTGCAACAAACGCTTTAAGATTTTAAGACTGATGCGCCAAGATTTTAAAGTGCGCTGGTCTAGGGATTTGCCTAAAGATTGCACCATTAAACAAATCACTTTTTCTTGCCTGAATGAACGCTATTTTGTGAGCTTTAGCGTGGAATACCATAGGGACATCACGCCCTTAAAAACCCTAAGCCACCAAGACAAAGCCATAGGTTTAGATTTAAATATCCATGACATCGCTTTAAGTGACGGGACTCTCATTCCTACGCATTCTAAGACATTTAACTTAGCTAAATATAATTTAGCCTTTAAAAGACTGCAAAGAAAACAGAGTCGCAGGGTTTTAAAGTCTAAACAGACCAAAACAAAACTAGGGAGGAATTTTTACAAATGCCAAAATTCTTTGAATGCCATTTTTACTAAATCTAAACACAAGAAGGAAGATAGGTATCACAAAATCACAAGCGGACTTTCTAACAAGTTTGAATTGGTAGCAGTTGAGAACTTACAAGTCAAGAATATGACCAAGAGAGCTAAACTTAGGAATGTGAAACAAAAGAGTGGCTTGAATAGGTCTATTCTTAATACCTCATTCTACCAAATCATCAAATTCTTAGAATACAAACAACAGCATAATGGCAAACTTTTTGTGAAAGTCCCTCCACAATACACGAGCAAAACCTGTCATCATTGCGGGAATATCAACCGCCAACTTAAGTTAAATCATAGAGAGTATTGCTGTCCTGTATGTGAATACACAGAGCATAGGGACATCAATGCCGCTAAGAATATCTTAAGAGCGGGGTTAAAGTCTCTTGGGTTAGGAATTAGCCTTGCAGACTCTAAACAGCAAAGCCTTTCGAGTTCAGAAACCCTAGTTTCTGTTAGTTAGGAAACTCCTCCCTTTAGGGAGGGGTGATTCACAACAAGTTTTAAGGTTTTTCAGTTAGTTTTTAGTATCAAAAACTTTAAAAACACTTTTAAGCGTATTTTAAAGGGGTAGAAATTACAATGATCGCTTTTTAAGCGGAAGTGGCGAAATTGGTAGACGCACCAGACTTAGGATCTGACGCCGCAAGGCGTGGAGGTTCGATTCCTCTCTTCCGTACCACTCACCTTAAAATAAACCAACGCATAAAACGATCATAAATTTTATCCGGTAAAAATTTTTTACCATAGACTAATAGGTGCGCGTATTTTCCCACCAAATAACGCGTTTTAGGATTAGGTGATTCTAAAGCCTTTATAAGAGTGCTAGCAACCTTGCTTGCAGGGCTCGCGTTAGCATAAACTTGTTTAAAAAAGGCGTGGGTTTTTTCTAGTTCCTTCGCATAAACCCCTTTAAAAGACGGTTCTATTAAACCCTCTTGCCACTTAGTTTTAATCGCCCCGGGTTCAATGAGTATTACAGAAACTCCCAAAGGCAAAAGCTCAGCGCGTAAACAATCGCTATAGCCCTCTAAGGCGTATTTACTCGCATGATACCAGCCTAAAAAAAGTGTGGTTGATCTCCCTGCACTAGAGGCTACATTGATGATTTTAGGCTTAAGGGTGGCATTAGCGCGCAGTTTTGGCAGCAGTAGCGCAGTAAGTCTAGCTAGCCCAAAAAGATTAGTTTGAAAAAGAGCTTTAGCCTGCTGTATTTCTTGTTCCTCTAATGCACCAAAAAGGCCATAGCCGGCATTATTAATCAGAGCAAAAAGTACATCGCTTTGCTTGAGGATAAAATGCGCGGCTTGTTCTATCTGCTTTTGATCTTGTAAATCACAATCAACACGGATACAGTTTGGGTGATCTAATTCTTTAATTGTGCTACTTTTTCTGGAGAGAGCATACACTTTATAGCCTTTGTTAAGTAGTAGACGCGTACTCTCTAATCCTATACCACTGCTTGCCCCTGTAAGTACCACCTCTAACATTTACTTAAATACTTTTCCCATTCGTAGGCGCTTTGTACAATCAAATCTAAACTGCAAAAGCGGGGTTTGAAGGCGGTTTGTGCGAGGATTTTATGCGGATTAGCAATTAAAGAGCTAGGATCGCCTGCGCGTCTGCCTTGTTTGCGCACTAAAAAATTGACCCCTGAAATTTCTTTAACTTTATTGATAACCTCAGCCACACTATAACCCCTGCCATAGCCCACATTATAAACCTCGCTAGTTTGTTTCTCAAGCAAAGTTTTAAAGGCCTCTAAATGGGCAAGGGCTAAATCATCAATATGGATATAATCACGAATACATGTTCCATCGGGGGTGGGATAATCTGAGCCAAAAATAGCCATAGAAAGATGCTTACCCACCGCACACTCGCAAGCAATTTTAATTAAATGCGTGGCATTTTGTGTGCGCTGGCCTAGTGCAAGCGCGTTTTTATAATCATTAAAGTGTATCGCGCCTGCTACATTAAAATAGCGCAAAATAACACACTTAAGCGCTGAGGCTAGGCTAATATCTAAAAGCATGCGCTCACTCATCATTTTAGAAGCCCCGTAAGGATTAAGCGGATCAAGAGGGGCATTTTCACTCACAGGCTCTGTACTGGCCTTGTAAGTGGCTGCGCTGGAGGAGAAAAGAAAATATTTTATATTATGCTGGAGGCAAAGTTGCGCTAATTTAAGGGTGTTAAGGGTGTTGTTTTCATAGTACTCTAAAGGCTTATGGGTGGATTCTTCAACCAAAATTTTAGCCGCAAAGTGTAATACCCCTATAATTTGATACCCCTGCGCTTCTTTTTCTTGCAAGGCAAACTCAAGCTTAGCGCTTTCTTTTAAATCTATCTGATCAAAATACACACGATCCGGGTAAAGCTTTTTTAAAATCTCTGCATGGATAGCAAAACCTGTACTCAAATTATCCACAATCCAGATTTTATAAGCCGTGTATTCTAAAAAATAGCGCGCCACACTCGAACCAATATACCCACAAGCACCGGTAAAAAGTAACATGAACAACCTTAGAAAAATTTGACTGACATTATCCAAAATTTACTAAAATAACCCTATTTTTTTCTAAGGAGCTGTTATGAGCAATACAACAGATCTAGTGGCTGATACAATGTCTAGTATCGGGGATGCAAGACAATTAGTCATGTCCTTTCTAGTAACCCCTACAATGGTTAATTTTAATAGTGTCATGCATGGTGGAGAGTTGTTAAACCTCTTGGATAAAGTGGCCTATGTGTGCTCTACGCGTTATTGTGGTTGCCCTACTGTTACTTTGAGTGTAGATCGCGTGCTGTTTAAACACCCCATTCCAATCGGGACTTTAGTAACCTGTTATGCCTGTGTCAATTATGTGGGGACTAAAAGTTGTGAGGTGGGGATTAAAGTGGTTTGTGAGGATTTTAAAAATAAAACCGCCACACACACCAATAGCTGTTATTTTACAATGGTAGCGGTTAAAGACGGCAAGACCGTTCCCATGCCCCCCTTTACTCCCCGTACAGAGAAAGAAAAAGAACGCTACGAGCGGGCTATTAGACGCAAAGAAGCCCTCAAACACACCCAGAAAAATGCGCTTTAATACTTAGCGCACTATACGCTCTTTAAGTTTATCGGCTAATAAAAAGGCTAATTCTAAGGCTTGGGTAGCATTCAATCTAGGATCACACTGCGTGTAATAGTGATCCCCTAAACTTTCCTCACTCACACCTTGCGATCCGCCCACACATTCGGTTACATTTTGCCCGGTCATTTCTAAATGAATTCCGCCTACACAGCTACTAAAAGCGCGGTGGATTTCAAAGAAATGTTGTACTTCCTCTAAAATATGCGTAAAAGACCTTGTTTTAATCCCGCTAGGGGTTTTAGTGGTGTTGCCATGCATAGGATCACACACCCATACCACTTCTTTTTTATGCGCTAAAACCCCTTTTAATAATTCAGGAAAAACACGGGGCAATTCTTTAACCCCCATGCGCACAATAAAACTTAATTTTCCCGGCTCATTAGTTGGATTAAGTGCTTCACATAAACCTAATAAATCCTCTAATTTTGTCTTAGCCCCTATCTTAACCCCAATAGGATTACCCACCCCTCTTAAAAATTCAACATGGGCTTGATCTAACCCTCTTGTGCGCTCCCCAATCCAAAGCATGTGCGCTGAGCAAGCAAAATAGCGCCCACTTAAACTATCTTGGCGTACTAGAGGTTCTTCATAATTAAGTAATAACGCCTCATGGCTAGTGTAAAAATCTGTTTCTTGTAAAGCAGGCATATTAGCCACCCCGCAAGCTTGCATAAATTCAAGGGCTTTTGTGATCTGTAAGGCTAAAGCCTCATATTTTTGCCCAAAACTATTATTTTTCACAAAATCTAAATTCCAGCGCTGTACCTCGGCTAAATCGGCTAATCCTCCCTTAGCAAAGGCGCGTAATAAATTTAAAGTTGCTGCGCTTTGGTGGTAGGCTTGTAAAAGTCTAGTCGGATCAGGCTCTCTCTCTGTAATCTCTAACCCATTAATCATATCCCCCCGGTAAATAGGCACTTCAACCCCATTAATGATCTCACTCTCTAAACTTCTTGGTTTAGCAAATTGCCCGGCCACACGCCCTACTTTAATCACAGGACAACCCCCGCTAAAGGCTAAAACCACGCTCATTTGTAAAATCACTTTAAAAAGATCACGGATACTATCCGCGCTAAAACTAGCAAAACTCTCTGCACAATCCCCCCCTTGTAATAAAAAGGCCCGCCCGTGTGCGGCTTCTTTAAGGGCGGTTTTAAGGCTATTGATTTCTTTGGCAAAAACAAGTGGCGGGTAGGTTTTAAGGGTTTTTTCGGCTCTCTTTAAGGCTAAAGGATCGCTATAGTGTGGTTGTTGGAGAATGGGAAAGGTACGCCAGCTAGTAGCCTGCCATGTTTTTTGCATTTTATCTCTCATTTAAGTTGTTGGAGGGCTAGTTTAATTAAAGTAGGTGTATCTAGCCCTTTGGGTAAGTTTGAACAAATTTTAAACGCCTCTGTTGTTTTAAACCCTAGACTTTGTAAACCTAGCACCGCTTGTTCTATGGCTGTATCTTTTATTTCTGTTTCCTCTTGCAACACCAAACCAGCTAAATCTAGCATGATTTTTCCGGCTAACTTAGCCCCCACGCCCGGTACTCTTTGTAAGGCCTTAAGGTCTTTACTTTGAATACAAACGCTAAAATCAGCACAACTATAGGTAGATAAAATAGCCAAAGCCACGCGGGGCCCCACCCCATTAACTTTTAAAAGCCGTTCAAAAAGTTCTTTTTCTGTGCGCTGCAAAAAGCCATAAAGGCTATGCCCGTCCTCTTTAATAATCTGGGCGGTGTGTAAAAACACTTCTTGTTTTGACTCAAAATTCTCCCCCGCTCTGACATGTACCCCATAAACCACCCCGTTAATTTCTAATTCAATAAAAGTAGGCAAAACCTGTAAAATAATGCCTCTTAAGCCAACAATCATGGATTAAGTGGCGTGTTGGTAGCGCGCAACTTTACTCACCTCTCCATTTTCTAAAACATAATCTGCTGTCTCTCCTTTTTCTGTCAAGACATTTTGAGAACCTTTTGAATAGATTTTGACATAGGTGATGGTGTTAAACGCCGTCCAAGGACCATTTGTATGGATTTTAGCCTGTTTCATTTCTGATTCAATTTGGGTTAACCGTTCTACAAAAGAGCGGTTGAGGTCTTGGATTCTAGAAAGATACATGTGTAAAATTTTAATCCTTTTTAAACAATCCATAAAATCATAATAGATGTGTTTGACCGAATCTTGCTCAATGAGGGCCTTTCTTGTGTTGATGTCGGCGTTACGGATTTTATCAATGACGGGTTGGTTTTTTTGCATATAAACATTTAACTTTTGATACTCAACCATAACCCTTTGTGCTTTGTCTTTATAAGTATCCATCGCTACTCTAATGTATTCTAAAACTTCTTTATTTTCAGGTGTGGCAAAGGCAGAAAAGCAAAAAGCATTTTCATTTCCATCTACTCTATCTAAAGTACAACTAGAGGAAAAATAAAAGGCGTTGTTAGACTTAACCTGTTTGAGTGTGATCTCTTTTGCATGGATTAAAGTTCCGGCACAGGCTTCAACCTTGCAAGTTTCAGCAAAGATAGTTCCCCGATCGGCATACTTGCAATGCACGATTTTACCCTCGCACAGACCTTTATTATTAGTAACGGCAATTTCATCAGCTATAGCGCTACTCTCAGTGTGTAGCTGCCCATCAATAGAAATTTTCTTAGCCACTAATTTTACATTCTTACCCACATTCCCCTGAATATAAATTTCTTTAGCCTCTACCCGTAAATTATCACCAATGGCATCTTCAATTCCATCTTTAGCACTAATTTTAAGCACAATGCCCCCCTCAATCCCCCCTAAAAACATGGGCATATTAGTGCTTTTCATTTCCATATATTGGCTTTTAGTAAAACCCTTAAGCGTATTGCCCATAAAGGCCACATACTGGATTGTTTTAGAAACATAACTAATTTCATGGATTGAATCACTAGATTCAAAAGCCTCCGCGCTATATTCTAACTCAACGGGTATATTTTTTAGCGTTTCAACCACACACATTTCCCCTTTTAAGTTGCGCCCATCCACTCCCTGCATAGGTTTAATATACTTTAAAACCGTACTCCCCTTACAAGCTCCATAAACGGCATTAACGGGGGCTTCCTCGTTATTCTTATGCTCCCAAGCTTTTTTTAAAGAAAACTCAAAGTATCCATGTCTACTGGGTTTATAGTTTGTAGATTTGATACAGAAACGATCGGGGTAGGTGTCTTGTGTAGCGTAGCGAGCGAGTTCTTGTTTGAATAATGCATGCTGGGATTGCATTTGGCGCAAGATGATTCTTTTAAAGGCCATGCAAGCTTCTATATGATCGCATAACTCATCAAATAGCCATTTATCATTAATGATCATAAAGGGGTGTTCAAGCACCACATACAGCTTATCCTCATCAGCGGATAATTCTATATCTAAGAAATATTTAAACAGCCTCTTTTTAACACAGATGTCATAGCGCTGAATCACCTCTAAATTTTTGTTTTCATAAAAAGCATCCTCATCAATGCGCTTTGCATTCTCAGGACTTAAAATTTTAAACTCGCCCTTAGGGTCTGTGCGTATCAGGGTGTGTACTTTGAGTAAATCAAACCACAATTCGCCCACATCAAGATTATAAGCCTGCGCTACTTTTTCTAACTCAAGCCCTATATCCGCGCAGTTCTCCACAACTTTAGAATAAAAATCACCCAAAATACACTCTCCATTCCTCAATGCGTAAATAAAATTTCCCGCCACAACTTTTTGCATACAAATAATTAAACAAGGCTGTTCTTAATCCGCCGATGTGTAAATGCCCAGTAGGGGAGGGGGCAAAGCGCGTTACAACCATGCAAGTCCTTAAGCTCAAAAATTTTAAAATAGCCATTCTAATACAAGCTAACTTAAAAGGGCGGTGATGCGTTTATGTGTACTAGATATTGAAACCGTGCCTAATCTAGCACTGATTGAACAATATTATCCAGGTTTGTGTAAAAACACACACTCCTGTTGCTTCGGACAGGCTGATCAGGTTCTGATATTGATAAGTTAATCAAAACAAAGTCCAAAACCAAAAATCAAGGAGTCTTGTTGTGCAAATGCTTAAAATGCTAAAATGCGGGGCTTTTGGCGCGCTCTGTTCTGCTGGCCTTGGCACGGGGCTAGATGCGGTTAGTTTTGTCTGGGACCTCAAGTATATGAGCTTTACTTATAACCTCGCGGGCAAAAATAACCCTATGTGGAATAGCTTGGATAACTTCAAAAATAGGATTATCCCCACTATAGGTTTGCAATTTACCAAACGCCAATCTTTCGTATTTGGGGGTTGGTTTATCCAAAACCTACACACCCACTATAGCTACTTCCCCTACTCTTGGGGTCTAGTTGCTCACTATAGCTATGTAGGTAAGAATTTTAGGACTTATATCGGGATTATCCCAAGAACTTATTCTATCGCTTCCTATCCTCTTGCAGCTTTTAAAAAGCTCTTCTGGTTTAAAGATCCAACCGCACGAGGAGCGATGTTTCAGTTTAAACCGGCTTATAACCCTAACCGTTGGTGGAATGGTTGGGCGGAATTTATTCTTGACTGGTATGGAGGCCGTAACTGGAATAATGTTGGCAAACCCGGCACCAAAGAATACGCCGCTAACCACTATAACCTAAACCAAATGCTTTATTTTGGAGCAAGTGAGTGGTCTTTCTTAAAAGGCTATCTTAGCTTTGGCGGGCGCGTTGTGGCTTTTCATAACACTAGCCACTATAGCATGGGCAGTGTCTATCCTTGGGGAGGTAATGACGATCCAGCCACTATTGGTGATACCCCACTTTGGCCCGGTGGTTATCCTTATGCACAGGGTAAACCAGATGGGGGGGTACCCGGTGTGTACTCTAACCCAACTGTCTTAGATCGGATCTACTATTATGGCTATATCAAAACCAGCCTCAAACGGCTCATGCCTTATATGGATCAAATTTCCTTCTCCTTTGGTACGATGAGTGAACAAGAGCACTACTGCGTGCGACGGGGTGTAAATTGCGGCCCTAGCCAGTGGTATAACAGCTTTGGTGGCCAATTTGACTTTGTAGCGCAGTATAAAGGCTTTGGTTTTTATGAAAAATACTACTTCTCTGATAAACCTCAAATGGCGTTTTATGCTACTTATGGCCGTGCGCTCTATACTGGCTTGCCATGGTATCATGCACCCAACTTTGAGCGACTCGCGCTCTTTTATGTTTATAAAAACAAATGGTTAAGCGCTCGGGTTGACTGCTTCTTTAACTTCTTTGGTGGGGGTAATGGACATAGCCTTAATGGACATGGCGGTCCGTGGTATACCACCTTCCAACAATTCGTTACAATCGGTATTGATACCCGCCAACTCGTAGATTTTGTTAGAAGCCACAACCACTAAAGGTTGTTTAAAAAAGCCGCTATGCGGCTTTGGCATTCTTTTAATCCTAAAATAAATAACGCCTCTTTAACCCCGATGCCTCCGGGCTCTCCTAAAAGCGCAATCCGCACAGGCAACATCAAAGCCCCGGGTTTAAGATCATTTTCTTGCATGAAGCGGTGTAAAAAACTATCAAGTGTTTCTAAGCTAGCAAATGTAGCGGGGGTAAATTCAGAATTGAGCTTTGTGAGTACAGCGCGGGCTTGATCTAAATTTTTAAGTTTATTGAGTGCGTAGTTAGTAGGAGGGATAAGTACCTCAGCTATTTTAATTGCCATTTCTTTAAGGGTGTGGCATCTTAATTTTAATTCGTTTAACAAAATATCTTTCGCGTTTAAATCCTTAAAATTTGGAGGCAAATTAAAATCCTCTAGCAAAGTTTGGAGTTGAGCGCTAGGTGTTTCTTTAAGATAGTGGGCATTAAGCCAGTCTAATTTATGCAAACTAAAACAACTCGGAGCGCTATTTAAATCCTCTGGCTTGAAATACTCTAACATCTCTTGCATGCTAAAAATTTCTTGATCCTCATAACTCCAGCCAAGCCGCACTAAAAAATTTAAGAGTGCCTCTTTAAGATAACCCAAATTTTTATAATCCATCACCCCCATAGCCCCGTCGCGCTTACTCATCTTATGCCCCTGCTGATTAAAAATCATGGGAACATGGTAAAAATCTGGGAGTGTAAAACCTAACGCCTGATAGATTAAGATTTGTTTAGGGGTGTTACTTAAGTGATCATCTCCACGAATCACGGCGCTTATTCCCATTAGCGCATCATCAATGCTAACCACAAAATTATAAGTCGGCACTCCATTAGATCGCGCGATTACAAAATCATCTAATTCTTTTGCTTGGATACGCACCTCCCCTTTAATCCCATCGTAAAAAACAATCTCCCCCTCTAAAGGCGCTTTAAGACGCACAACAGGTGCTTTACCCTCCGGTGGTGTACCCTTAAAATCGCGGTAACGCCGGTCATATCTAGGAGTCTCCCCCCTAGCTTTTTGCTCTTCTCTTAAAGCCTCTAGCTCCTCTTTTTGCATGTAGCAATAATAAGCCTTGCCCTCTTCTAGTAATTGCTTAATGTAGCGCTGATAAATTTCAAGGCGTTTAGATTGATAAAGAATTTCCCCGTCGGCTTTAAGCCCCACCCATTCAAAGGCTTTTAAAATCGCCTCTGTAGCCTCTTTTACATTGCGATCTAAATCCGTATCCTCAATGCGTAAATAAAATTTCCCGCCACAACTTTTTGCATACAAATAATTAAACAAGGCTGTTCTTAATCCGCCGATGTGTAAATGCCCAGTAGGGGAGGGGGCAAAGCGCGTTACAACCATGCAAGTCCTTAAGCTCAAAAATTTTAAAATAGCCATTCTAATACAAGCTAACTTAAAAGGGCGGTGATGCGTTTATGTGTACTAGATATTGAAACCGTGCCTAATCTAGCACTGATTGAACAATATTATCCAGGTTTGTGTAAAAACACACAAAACCCTATAGAAATCTGTCAAAATGTTTTTGCATGGCATGAAGAGCATTATAAAAGCACCTTTCTACCCCTGCATTTACATAAAATCGTCTCCATTGCTAGCGTAATTGCTGATGAACATGGCTATTTTAAAAAGGTGGGTAATTTTGGTAAGGGGTGTGATGATGAAAAAACTCTAGTGGCCGATTTTTTTAGCTTTTTTAACAAACACAAACCTAAAATAGTAACTTTTAATGGCCGCCAATTTGACATGCCTCTTTTATTACTCAAGGCTCTAGCCTTTAACCTCAGCGTGCCCTCTTTTTATGAACAAGAAAAGAAAGATAAGTATAAAAATTACCGCTACCGCTACTGCGAAACATTCCATGTAGATTTATTAGATAGTTTAGGGCATTTTAGTGGCATTAGGTTTAAGCTTGATGGAATCTGTGCGATGTGTGGTTTACCGGGTAAGTATGATCTAAGCGGGGATCAGGTTTATGAATTTTATTACCAAGAACCTTGTGATTTAAAGCGCATTGATAGCTATTGCCAAAGCGATGACCGAGTACTCGCTCTTAGACGGGGCCAATAAAATTAAAGTTTTGGCAAAAAAGATTAAAGAGCTTGGCATGGAAAGTGTGAGTATGAGCGATCATGGCAACATGTTTGGGGCGATACTCCCGTGTTTGAAACAGCACTTGAGGCTGAATTACAAAAAGAAATCCAAGAAAAGGAAGATTATGTTTAAAACTCTCTTTCTAAGTGTTCTTTTATGTGCCAGTTTAGGGGCTGCTGATTTGCAATTTAAAATCACTTATAAACCCCGGGGTGGAAAGGTGATTGGCACTGTGCTAGATCGCACGATTTTAACCATTATTTCACTCAATAGCGAAGATGTGGTGATTAAAAAGGTGATCCCTAATAGGGGCAATTCTTGCAACATTGTCCGCAAAGTGGGCGATGATTTTAAAGAAAAATTCAAAAAAGAACCCCTCTTTAACCACCGCCTTAAATATTCCCAAAAAATTGTCTACCGCCTCAAATGTGAGCCTACAGAACTTATAGAGCTTAAGATTGTTACAGATAAGGGCAATTATGAGCGCAAGTTCACTAAGTGAATCCGATCTAAGCACCATTACACGAGCTCTAAAGCGCGCGCCTAGTGAATTAGAAAAAGCCCTTTTTGCCACGCTATGGAGCGAACATTGTTCTTATCGCTCAAGTAAAGCTTTATTAAAAAAATTGGGGACTTTTGCAGAAAATGCAGGGGTGGTAGAAATTAGCGCAGAGTATGCAGCCGTGTTTAAAGTTGAATCGCATAACCACCCTAGCTTTTTAAATCCAAAAGAGGGCGCGGCCACAGGTTTAGGCGGAATTGAGCGCGATGTACTTAGCATGGGAGCTAGGCCTGTGGCGGGTTTGTCTTTCTTGCGTTTTAATGATCACTCTAATTTAAAAGAAGCCCTAGAGGGCATTGAAAATTATGCCAAAGAAACCCACATTCAAGATTTAGGCGCTAATACCGGTCTTTCTCAAGATTTTGAACACAATGTTTTAGTGAATGCCTGCGCTTTGGGGGTGGTTGAAAAAAGATGCTTAGTACATGCAAAAGCCAAAGAAGGGGCTTTGTTAGTGCTCATCGGCAAACCTAGTGGATCTGAGGGGCTAGATGGGGCGCGCATGAGTAGCCAAGCCTTAGAGGCAAATACAAACTCAAATGTACCCAAAGGTGATGGCAAATTGCAGGCTAAACTGATAGAGGCGTGTTTGCAAATTTATCACACTTTATCCGTTGTGGGGGCGCAGGATTTAGGAGCAGGAGGGCTAGCCACTGCTAGCGCAGAATTGGCTTTCAAGGGGGGTTGTGGGGTGAGTTTAGAGCTGGAGAATGTGCCCACTTACGAACCTTTAGAGCTTTTAGCGCTTTTATTAAACGAGACTCAAGAACGCATGCTTTTATCTCTCATGCCAATAGAGGCTATTAAAGCTTTAGAAATTAGCGCTAAATATGGACTTAAAGGTGCTATTGTAGGGCAAATTACCCCACAACAAGATTTTATAGCCACTTATCAAAATAAGCCCTGTGTCTCTTTACCTCTCTCTTTGTTGTTAAATCCCCCTTTAAAACCTCTGCTAGCTAAACCTACCTCTTTTTTACAAACCACCTACCCACAAAATCTCTTAAATTCCCAACAAAGCTTAGAGACCAAACGAATATGGATTCCTGAGATTAACAACCACCTTATGATAACTTTAGCAAGCTCCACTCCCCTAAGCATTCAAAACCCTAGAGAGGATAGCAAACGCGTTTTTGTGCGTGCCTGCCGCGATTTAGTGTTAGGCGGGGCTAAAATTTTGGGTGTAAGTGATGGGATTAATTTAGCCAGTGTAGAAGAGGACGCATGGGTTTTAGAGGAAATGCTAGGCGGGCTAATAGAAAGCCAAGAGGCTTTAAAAGTACCTGTAGTGAGTGGTAATGTGTCGCTAAATAATGAAACCCACAGAGATAACAAGGTTTTTAAAATCCCGCCTACTTTGGTGTTAGTTGCTGTGGGTTTGTGCCAATATAAAACTATACCCAAGCTATGGCAACAAGATGGCTTGCTTTATCTTTTAAAGACACAGAGGCAACATTTAGAGGAGAGTTTGTTAAAACAACTAGAACCCATTGATTTAATCCAAGAAAAACATCTATGGGGTGTTTTATACCAACTTTTAGAGCATTCTTTAATTGCAAGTACGCAAGAAATTATAGAAAATGATCTTTTACTCACCCTAAGCCAAACCGCACAGCTTTCTCAAAAAGATTTTGTGCTAGACGCGCCAATAAAATCCATGCAAAACTTTAGCTGGACACAGACTATACTGGTAGAAGTGCCCTTAGATAAGGAGGCAAATTTTTTAGAAGTAGTGGGGGATAATTGCACCAAGCTAGGGCGTGTTAAACCGTAGGGAGAAAGCTGGTATAAAACTGAAAAAATTGGCTAGAGCGGTTGAAGAGGGGAGGGATACCATAGAAATAGAGGAGGATTTAGCAACCAAAACGATTAAGATTAAGGCAACAGGCAAAGTTGCTTGGGCTGTAGCAATAGGGGCGATTGGTGTGGCTCTTGCAGCACTACTTGCAAGTGGAGGCGTGGCTGCTCCTACTAGTGGTGTGGTTGCAGCTGGGGCTGTAGGAGTGCTAGGGCTTCTAAGCCACTACTTCAGCACTAGCAATTGCTTTTACAGCTGGTGGAGTGGGGGTACTCAATAAATTAAGAGGGTATAATCTCAAGAGAATTTCTGACACCCGAGTTGTGCTAACAAAAAGTTAGAATGAATTTTTACAAGATGCCCAAAAAAGAGAAAAGAAAGTTTTAAGAGGGGTCTTTTTTGTGGTGTGGGGGTATAAAGAATAAATTAGTCCACACTAAAGGGTTTGATTTTTAAGTCCTTCCGTAATAAGATGAAAAAAAGGATTTGCATGCAAAATTTTACCCACCTCCACTTACATACCGAGTACTCGCTCTTAGACGGGGCCAATAAAATTAAAGTTTTGGCAAAAAAGATTAAAGAGCTTGGCATGGAAAGTGTGAGTATGAGCGATCATGGCAACATGTTTGGGGCGATTGATTTTTATACTTGCATGAAAAAAGAGGGGATCAAGCCCATTATTGGCATGGAGGCTTATATCCACAATTCTACAAACTTAGGCGATAAACAAAGTAAACAGCGCTTCCACCTTTGCCTTTATGCCAAAGATTTAGAGGGCTATCATAACTTGATGTATCTAAGTTCACAGGCTTTTTTGGAGGGCTTTTACTACTTCCCCCGCATCAATAAAAAACTTCTTAAAGAGCGATGCAAGGGGCTAATCTGCTCAAGTGCGTGTTTACAAGGCGAGATTAATTGGCATTTAAACACCCTTAGCGAAAAGAACAAAAAATACGGGGCTAAGGGCTATGATGAAGCTAAACGGGTGGCAGAGGAATACCAAAGTATTTTTGGTGAGGACTTTTACATGGAAATCATGCGCCATGGCATTGCCAACCAACTCTTCATTGAGGATCAAATCCTCAAACTTTCTTTAGAAACAGGGATCAAACTCATCGCTACCAATGACACCCACTACACTAACCAAGAGGATGCTAGCGCACAAGAAATTGCTATGTGTGTGGCAATGGGCAAGACATTAAACGATCCTACTCGCTTAAGACACTCCGTACACGAGTTTTATATTAAATCTCCTGCACAAATGGCTAAACTTTTTGCAGACATTCCTGAAGCTTTGGAGAACACCCAAGAGATCGCGCAAAAATGCCAGCTTGAGATTGATTTAAAAGATGAGAGTAATCCCCCAACCCCGCCCCGCTTTAAATTCACACAAGAGTACGCTTTAAGTGAAGGGCTAGATATAAAAGAGGATGCGCCCTACTTTGCCCACAAGGCTAGGGAGGGTTTAAAAAAACGCCTAGAAATGGTGGATATTAAAGAACATGCGCGCTATGAGGAGCGGCTAGAGTATGAAATTAAAGTCATTACAGATATGCGCTTTGCAGGCTACATGCTCATTGTGTGGGATTTTGTCCGCTATGCGCGTGAAAATAACATTCCAGTAGGCCCGGGGCGGGGCAGTGCAGCAGGCAGTTTAGTCGCCTTTTGTTTGCAAATTACAGATATTGACCCACTCAAATACGATTTACTCTTTGAGCGCTTTTTAAACCCTGAGCGCGTTTCTATGCCAGATATTGATACGGATTTTTGCCAAAGACGGCGAGGCGAGATGTTAGATTATATGATTGCCAAATATGGAAAATACAATGTCGCCCAAGTTATTACCTTTAATAAAATGCTGGCTAAGGGGGTGATTCGCGATGTGGCACGGGTGCTAGACATGCCCTATAAAGAGGCCGATGAAATGGCTAAGCTTATCCCCAATCGTCTAGGCATCACTTTGCAAGAAGCCTATGATTTAGAGCCTAAAATCCAAACACTTTTGCAAACAAGCACATTAGCCAAAGAGGTTTGGGATTTTTCCTTGCGCCTAGAAAATCTTAACCGCTCAGCAGGCAAACATGCCGCAGCTTTAGTGGTGGATAGTGAACGCGAACTGTGGTATAAAACCCCGCTATATACTAGCGAGCGCACGGGGGGCATTGTTACGCAGTATTCTATGAAATATTTAGAGGCCATAGATTTAATTAAGTTTGACTTCTTAGGGCTTAAAACCCTCACAGTTATCCATGACGCACTAAATATCATTAAAAAATACAGCCATGAAAAAATTGACTTTTTGCGTGTGGATATGGACGATCCTAAGGTTTATGCCACGATTCAAGAGGGCAACACGGTAGGGATATTTCAGATTGAATCAGGCATGTTTCAAACCCTTAATAAACGCCTGCGCCCTTCACGCTTTGAGGATATTATTGCCATTATTGCGCTAGGACGCCCGGGGCCTATGGAGTCGGGTATGGTAGATGATTTTGTGAATAGAAAACATGGATCTGCACCCATTACCTATATGTTTGATGCGCTTGAGCCTATTTTGCGCCCCACTTATGGGACTATTATCTATCAAGAACAGGTGATGCAAATTGTACAGACCATCGCCGGCTTTTCCTTGGGGGAGGCGGATTTGATCCGCCGTGCAATGGGTAAAAAAGACGCACAAATCATGGCTGATAACAGGGCTAAATTTGTAGAGGGCGCGGAGAAAAAGGGCTTTGATTGCAATAAAGCAGGCGAACTCTTTGATCTCATCGTTAAATTTGCCGGCTATGGTTTTAATAAATCCCACTCGGCTGCCTATGCGATGCTCACTTTTCAAACGGCCTATTTAAAAACCCACTACAAACACGCCTTTATGGCTGCCATGTTAAGTAGCGAGTGCCGCCATATTGATTCGGTGGCCTACTATGTGGAGGAGGCTAACTCTATGGGCATTGAGATTAAGCGCCCGCATGTCAATGTTTCTGATGTGCAGTTTAGAGTACAAGATGAGAATGGGGAAAAGGTGATTATCTTTGGCTTAGAGGCAATTAAGGGAGCAGGCGAGGGACCTTTGGGCATGCTAGTTGAACTCAGGGAAAAATACGGGAAGTTTAAGGATTTAGAAGATCTTATCAGCAAGATAGATTTTTCTAAGTTTAGCAAGCGCATTTTAGAACCCTTGATTAAATCCGGGAGTTTGGATAATTTGGGCTATAACCGCAAAACCATGCTAGAAAACTTGGATTTGATTTGTGAGGAAGGGCGGCGCAAGGATAAATCTAATGCCCAGATGAGTGGTGGGTTATTTGCTAATCTATCTACTGAGGATCAAGAGAAAGCGCATTTAACACTAAAAATTTATGATGAATACGATGATAGTACGCTTTTAGATTTTGAGTATGAATGCATGGGGCTTTATTTTTCAGGACACCCACTAGATGCATTTAAAGATCAAATTAAAGCCCTAAAAAATGTAGCCAAAAGTCGGGATATTTTGCGTCTTGAGATTGGATCGCAAGCGACCTTTATTGGCAAAATCCTAGAACTCAAGCGCAAGATAGGTAAAAAGAGCGGAAAACCTTATGGAGAGGCTAGTATTGTGGATCTATCCGGGCGCTTTGATCTCTTGCTTTTTGAAAAACAGCTGAGCGCTTTAGATCAGCTTGATATTTCTCTACCCCTTGCCTTTAAATGCAAGGTAGAGGAGCAAGAGGAAGTAGCCCGTTTAAGATTACTAGAAATCCAAACTTTAGAGGCAATTAAACAGACTAAGATTATTAAGGCGCGTTATAAAAGCACAGAAGAACAAGAGCAAGATACAGAACCTATAGATATTCTTAGAGATTTTAACGCCACTACCTGTCTATTTGATCAAAAGCATACCCCTCTCTCTTTAGTACTAGACACTAGTGTATCCCCTGATCTCTTTGTGCGCATTAAAGAGGAAGCTAAGCGCCATAAGGGTAATCGTGCCCTTTGCGTGATTTTTAATGAAAAGGGCAAACGACTGAAATTTACAACCGCTTTAAAGGTTAACACCGCGATTAAAGAGAATTTTAAAAGCTTTGAGTGGTTAGATGCCTAATGCGTCTTAATCAATTTATAGCCCACAATCTCCCCTGTTCGCGTAGACAAGCCGATAAACTCATCAAAGAGGGCAAGGTTAAAATTAACCGCCAGTTAGCTAGCTTTGCTACTCCCTTTAGCCCCTATGATAAAATCTTTGTAGAGGGGCGTATGCTTAACTCTTATGAAAAAAGAAGTTATACCGTACTGGTTTATCATAAACCTAAAGGCGAACTAGTCAGTAGAATTGATCATCGCGGGCGTAAAACGATCTTTGAGAGTTTGGAGAGCAAATTTAGGCATTTTACCCCTATTGGGCGTTTAGATTTTGCCTCTATGGGGTTATTGCTTTTAAGCGATAGTAAGCAAGTAGTAAATGCGCTGATGCACAGTTCTTTAGAGCGCGTTTATTTAGTCAAAATTCAAGGGAATATCACGCAAACTATGCTAGAGGCCATGCAAACAGGATTAGAGCTTCAAGGTTTAGAGGGCGCGCACCCTAAGAGCAAATACACGCGTATGCACATTGCGCCTATGGCCTGCCAAATCCTTAAAAACCACCGCAATTATTCCAAGATTAAAATCACTTTACAAGAGGGGCATAACCGCGAAATCCGGCGCTTTTTTGCCCACTTTAAGAAAGAAGTACTGGATTTAAGACGGGTTAGCTTTGGATTTGTCTCACTCAACGCTTTACCTGTGGGCAAAACGCGTTATTTAAACCCTAAAGAATATAAGCAACTACACCAGTTTTTAAACAACTCCAATTTAGCCTAACAAATTAGAAGTTTTAAGACCCCCTATTGACTTCTCTCTCTCTTATAATGCCACTTCTATTAAGAAAAATTTAGAGTGGAGTTTTTTATGTGTAAGATTGTGTATAGAAAAAGAGTACAGAGTCTATTAGCGCATGTACAAAAAGGTTTATTAGAACGCGAGGAGTGCGCCTCTCTTATGCTTTTAACGATGTTTTCGGGTAAAACGATCTTTCTTTATGGACCTCCGGGTACGGCTAAATCTTTGTTAGTACGCAGGGTAAGCACCGCCTTTGGAGCTACTCATTTCTTTGCAGCTTTAATGCATCGCTTTAGCACGCCTGAGGATATTTTTGGGCCTATAGATATAGGCGAGCTAAAGAAAAATAATTTAGTGAGGAATACAGAAGGCTACTTGCCCAAAGCCCACTTTGCTTTTTTAGATGAAATCTGGAAAAGTTCGCCGGCTATTCTTAACACCCTTTTAACGATCTTAAATGAAAGGCTTTTTAGAAATGGGGGCAAAGATGAAAAAGTCCCACTTAAAGGCGTGGTGTGTGCGAGCAATGAATTTCCTCCCAAAAATCAAGGTTTAGAAGCCCTTTATGATAGGTGTTTGGTGCGCTATTTTGTAAAACCCTTGCAATCTGCGCAAAATTTTATCCGCTTGATTGAACAAGAAGAAGATTTTAGCCCTCCAGAGGATCAATTTTTAAAAGAGGATTTAGAAAAGATCCAAAAAGAGGCTAAAACAATTTGTTTTTCTCCAAAAGCCCTAAACACCCTTTTAGAAATTAGAGGCACTTTAGAAAAACTTAAAGATAACCCCCAGCTCATCGCCTCTTATCTAGGAATTACAGAGAATGCAGAAACAGAGCAA
The DNA here is from genome assembly GCF_026000295.1 of Helicobacter suis HS1. Taxonomy (NCBI): domain Bacteria; kingdom Pseudomonadati; phylum Campylobacterota; class Epsilonproteobacteria; order Campylobacterales; family Helicobacteraceae; genus Helicobacter; species Helicobacter suis. Next base: position 738,086 of record NZ_AP026769.1, read on the forward strand.
AAAGATCAAAATCAAGATCAAGATTTAATCCCCTATGTTTCTGATAGGCGTTTTAAGCAATGTGGCGAGCTTTTAAGAGTCAGCGCTTTACTTAGCGATCAAAAAGAGGTAGAGGTAGAGGATTTAGTGCTTTTAAGGCATTGTTTATGGGATCACGAACAACAAATCCCATTAATTGATGCGATTTTGCGCCAATGTTTAAAGCAGAGTACGCATGTAAGTTTAGGAGTACTAGAAAAAATAGAGGAGGAGTTTAACTACTTAGAGTTTTTGCATAAGGAAAAGAGCCGCGAAGAATTTGAAGAAGGCTGGCTAAGGTTAGATTCTAAGGTACAAGAACAAATTAAAGCTTTAAAAAAGGCAATCCAAGAGAGAGGAGAAAAAGCCAATGTGTTTTTATCAATTAACGATCATAAAATCGCCTTCTTATGGGTGCAAGAAGTACTAGAGCAGGCAAGGGTTTTACAATTAAAACTTGAAGAAATACTGCATGATCCAAAGGCGGTGTTTACTAAAAAAGCGCCAAAAAAGATAGATATCACTTTAGTTGATAAATTCAAGCAGAAGTTGGAGACAATACCCCAAATTCAAAATGTGGAACAGGTGCAGAGAAAGGCATTTGTAGATAAAGTAAGCGTAAGTTTAGCTGAGCTTGCACAGGGTAGTAAAAGCAAAGAGATGGTAGAGAAGAATTTACAAGAGGCTTGTTTGGATCTGCTTAGCTCTGAAAAATTACTTGCACCTTTTGTAAAAAACTTGCAAGAGAGACATGGTAAACAATACTCCGATGCTAAGGAGATTAGCCGGGATTTTGCCAAATTGCTAACAGAGTCATTTAAGTTAACCAGCAATAACAAGATGGATACGAACCAGTATTGCCAACTCTATTTGCAAAAAGCGATAGAGATTGGTATTTTGCCTCGTAATTATAACTATTATGGTAATGGTAATGATCCTATTGTCGTTAGGGGCATTATTGATACTGCGTACAATCTTTGGCAGGCTGTAGTTAGCGTGGCAGAAGTCTAAAGAGAGCAAAAAATGAATTTAGAAGAAACCTACCGCGATCTATTAAAAGACAAAGAGATCGCTAACGCGTTTGAGCAAGCAAAGCTAGAAAAAGAGGAGCAAATCAAGCAAGCGCTTAAAAATCACCCCTTTAGAGTAGAGAGGGGGGCTTATATAGAGCGCAGTTATGCTAAGCAAGAGGCTGAGCTAGTAGAAAAAACTACAGAGGCTTTTAGCAAATTTAACCCTAAGGAGGATTTAAGCTTTATTAAGGAGCAACAAAGGCAGTTAAATAGCTCCTCTTTTAAGATTAAAAATAAGGGCTTTAGGATTAAAAATAAGGGCATGTCCTCTAAACAAGAGCAGAGCCAAGCGTTGCACCAATTTATCTTACAGAAGTGGGAAGGGATTTTAGAGAGTAAGATTGCGCGCTATAAAAAACAGATAATAGAGAGCATAGAGGCGGATTTTTTAGAAAGAATATGTGCTAGGTACTCCCTTAAAAATTACCAAAAATTCCACACCAATAGAAAAAGAATTCTATGGTTTTTACCGCACACAAAGGGGCGAATACACACCAAAGGGCGCACCCACAAAACAACCATGCCAACTCTTACAGGGATTGTTAAATTCTTAAACTTTTATCCCTTTGAAAATTTGGATTGGATCTCCCCCGTCCGCTATCTTTTATCACAGGCGATCAAGCCCATTCTAAAGAATTTAGCGAGTCTGCTTATAAGAAGGCTGCAGAGCCCAAAGAGCTTTATTATGTCAAAGGAGCCGGGCATGTAGATTTATACGATAGGGTAGATAAGATTCCCTTTGATAAATAGTTTCGTTTTTCAAACATAATTTAGTGAGAGGAAAACCATGAAAGATATTTTTGAAAGAGAGTTAGCCGGTGAGCCGACAGATATGGCTGATCCTGAATTTCCCAAAATTCTTAAGGTGCTCAAGAACACCCAAAGACTTATCCATAGGCTTAACACGGAATCCTTAAACGATAAGCAAATAGAGGAGTTGATGAGCGAGATAACAGGTAAACCCTTTAATGCGAGTAATTGGATTATGCTCCCCTTTTATACAGATTTTGGGCACAATATTAGCTTTGGGAAAAGTTGTTTCATCGGTCCGTGTTGTATTTTTATGGATAGGGGAGGGATCAGTATAGCAGACGGGGTTTGGATTGCCCCTAGGGTGTGTTTAACCACCACTAACCATGATTTTAATCCCTATAAACGGCAAGTTACTATTTCTAAGGGGATTGTAATTAAAGAGCGCGTCTGGATTGGTATTAATGTAACCGTGTGCCCGGGTGTTACGATTGGGGAAAATTCCATTGTAGCAGCGGGTTCTGTTGTAACTAAAGATGTACCGCCTAATGTGATTGTAGGCGGTGTTCCAGCTAAAATTATTAGACCCTTAGTTCATCAAAACTACATTCTAAAAGCTTAGCAGCTACAGCGCTACTTGCTACCCTGACTAATAAAACATGATCTAAACCAACCTTATTAAAACAATTATCAAGGGCTAAAATACCTTGTATTTCATGCGCCTTTATCATGGCTTTTAAGACACAAGAAACTTTTAAAGGCTCTTTGTTACTCGCTAGATTTTTACGGCTTAAATAATCAGCTAAAGCAAAGATAGCGCCTAGATTATCGCTAGGATGCCCCCACTCAGCTGCTAACCAAGTATCATTAAAATCAAGCCATCTTATCATAGTACCTATATTGAAAGCAGCCATGCCCAAATTGTGGATTAATTAATGGAGAGCCAAGCGGTTATTCTTCCTTAATTACAAATTTGACCAACGCTAGGCCCTAAAAGCTTAGTACAAGCAGGATATAACTACAAAACTTACAAAATCTTATCAGTGCAACTAAAACAAAATCCCAAAATATCAGTGATTTAACTCCCTTAAATCCTTCTAGTATTAGTGATCTAGGCGCGCCAGAACAAGAAATCAGTAATGATATTGCGCGTCTTGCGAGTAATCTAAATCTCTATCCTAAAAGCAAACAAAACCAAAAAGTTCTTTCTACTTATAACCAGCTACTAAGCCAAATTAAGAATTTAGGCAAACAGCTTATCTCAGAGGTAAATAGCTACAACAACCAGCTTAGTAACTCTAAAGCCACCTATAATCAGGACAAAGCAGACTACCAGAATATACTTAGCAACTACAATACAAATATTAAAAACTACACCAACGACAGAAATTCTCTAGTCCCAAACATTAATAGCGCTTCTAGTGCAAGTAGTGTTGCAACAAGTGTACAAAGTATTATCAGTGATTTAAAGACTATGACTAGTCTTGATCAGAGTCTGACTAACCAATATAACCAATATAGCAATGAGGGTATTAATAACGCGCTTGCTGTGGCCGGTACGTTAAAACAAGGATTGCAAACAGGAGGACAAACTTATCTTGGCGATTTGCTAGAGGCCATTGATTCTACTTTATACAATACAAATTTTGATCAACTCATCGCGGTGACAAACTGGTTTAAACAAATGGCTAAAGAGATTCAAGAGCAGTGCCCCCAATACATGTCTGATTTATTGGCGGTCTACCGAACCACTTTTAGTGTTATTAATATGACGAGCGCGGGGCATATCCCTACCGCAAAAGAAGTATTTGGCAACCCACCTGCTAAGCCCTCACCTCCCAATTTGAAGTTTAACTACCAAAATTTTAGCCCACAAATTACTAGTATGCAAACCGTGCACCTTAGTTTAGAGTCGATGATTCAAAGCATTTACTCTGCCCAAAGATTTTTTCAGAATATGAGTTATAACGCCGGTATTTTATTGGGTTGGCAGTATTTTTTTAGTAACCACTTTGGTTACTCCACCTATTCAGATTTAGGTTATGGCTATGTGAATAGCCCACTCTTTAAAAATAACTTGAGTGTTTTTAAATCGTTGCAAAATGTCTCCATAGGTTTAGGCGCTAATCTAATTTTTGATTTTAACACACCCAAAAACAACTCTAACCCCGTATTTTATGGCATTTTTGCAGGTGTGCAAGGGGGCAGTACTAACTGGGTTTTAACCGGGCCAGTAGAGAGTTGGCGCGCCTCTTACAATGTAGATGTAGATTTGGGTTTGCGTTTGCAGTTTAATACTAATATCATCAAATGGGGGGTTGATATTCCCGTAGTGCCACATGAGATTAATTGGCAGTCTGACTACCTTGATCTTGGGCTTGATATAAATGCCAAAGACATCGGGTTTTTCATGACCTATGAAAAATTATTCATGCATCGCGCTTTAGGTTACTAGTATATTATACGCCCTAAACTCCACAAACCCCATAGATATCATAAACTCCCGCGTATCAAGGTTAAACGAATTTACATATACAAGAGCAGTCCATCTACATGCCGCCCCGTCCAATAATAGGATAAAACCAACAGAGATTTTTAGGCTAACAAAAAATATTATTTGTGTTAGCCTTTACCCAAGCCAAAATAAGTCGCTAAATTCATTAAAATACATCTCTTCTAAGGCTTCTTTATCTTCGAAGAGATTTAAGATAATCTTACATCTCTTTGGATCTAAGCGGGTGGCTAGATTGGCTTTAAACTTTGAAACTAATAAGGGTATGCCCTCATCTCTTCTTCTTTTATGGCCTATTGGATATTCCACCTCTATCTTTTTGCTATGCGTGCCGTCTTTAAAAAAGACCTGCAAGGCATTGGCGATACTTCTTTTATCCCTATCTAAATAGTCTTTGTTATATCTTTCCTCTACTTCTATAATCATCTTAGCTCTAAGTGCATCAATGCGCGCATCTTTAGCCACCATATCCTCATAATCATCAGCCACTAAACGCCCAAAGATCAAAGCTATAGCAACCATGTATTGTATGCAGTGATCTCTATCTGCTGGATTGGATAGAGGACCTGTTTTATTAATGATGCGGTGGGCTGATTCTTGAGTTGTGATGATAATTTTTTCAATTTCATCTAAGCGGTGTTTGATCTCATCATGCAAGATTAAAGCAGCCTCAACCGCTGTTTGGGCATGAAATTCAGCTGGAAAAGAGATTTTAAAAAGCACATTTTCCATAACATAACTTTTAAAATCTTGCTCTAAGGTGAGTTTTTTACCCCTCATTTTCACAGCCTCATAACCCCAAAACTTAGCGCTAAGCACGGAAGGACAACCCATTTCACCGCTTTTAGCCTTTAGGGCTAAATCCACACCACGGCTAGAAGCATCGCCAGCTGCCCAGCTTTTTCTGCTACCTGTATTTGGCGCATGGCGATAAGTTCTTAAAGCGCCTCCATCTATGAAGGCATGCGAAATAGCGCTTAAAATTTCATCAAAACTACATTCTAAAAGCTTAGCAGCTACAGCGCTACTTGCTACCCTGACTAATAAAACATGATCTAAACCAACCTTATTAAAACAATTATCAAGGGCTAAAATACCTTGTATTTCATGCGCCTTTATCATGGCTTTTAAGACACAAGAAACTTTTAAAGGCTCTTTGTTACTCGCTAGATTTTTACGGCTTAAATAATCAGCTAAAGCAAAGATAGCGCCTAGATTATCGCTAGGATGCCCCCACTCAGCTGCTAACCAAGTATCATTAAAATCAAGCCATCTTATCATAGTACCTATATTGAAAGCAGCCCTTATTGGCTCTAGTTGGTAAGAAGTACCCGGAATTTTAGCCCCCAGTGGTCTAAACTCAGCCCCCTCAACGCTAGGCCCTAAAAGCTTAGTACAAGCAGGATATTTTAAGGCCAAAAGCCCACAACCCAAAGTATCCATCAAACAATATCTAGCTGTTTGCATGGCAAGCTTACTTGTTATCTCATATGTATCTACATATTTTGCTATCTTAATAATTAGATCATCAAACTCCGGACGCTTCGCATCTAAAATACCCATATCACTCACTTGTTTTTCCTATCTTGTATTTTAATAAAGGCTCTTGGCTCTACGCCTATATATTTGCTACTTGGCCGTATAAGTTTGTTATTGGCTCTTTGTTCTTTAATGTGCGCACACCAGCCACTAACCCTACTCATAATAAAAATAGGCGTAAAATAAGGTGTGGGTATGCCCATAAAATGATAAGCAGAAGCGCTGTAAAAATCTGCATTAGGCGGGAGGGTTGGGCGCTTTTGCTTCATTAAATTTTCTATAGCCTCACTGATTTTAAAAAGCAAGCTATCGCCCCCTAAATACTTGCTATGTTCTTTAATTAAAGCACTGCGCGGATCTCCACCAAGCCCATAAATACGATGCCCAAAGCCCATTAAAAGCTCTTTGTTGGCTAATTTTTCTAAAACGCCTTCAATAGCCTCATCTACACTTTTAAAACTAGAAATCAAATACATAGTTGCCTCATTTGCTCCGCCGTGTAAAGGCCCTCTTAAAGACCCTATAGCAGCACAAACGGCACTAAAAATATCACTCTTAGTAGAGGCACAAACCCTAGCTGTAAAAGTGGAGGCGTTAAATTCATGCTCTGCATACAGTATCAAAGAGCACTGCATGGTTTTAATAAAATCTTGCTTGGGTTCTTTAAGCTTTAATTTTTCTAAAAAATACCCAGCGATGCTATCTTGCTTTGAATTAAAATCTATCTCTTTTTTAGAGTGTGTGTAGTGGTGATAATAACAAAGTATGCTTGGCAAAATGGCTAAAAGTCTAATAATCTTTTCATCTTGATCTGTAAAATCCTCTCTTTCACTTTCTAAAGCACCTAGGGCTGCAACTGCGGTTTGCATGACATTCATGGGATGTGCGTTTTTAGGCATAGCCCTTAAAATGGCCTTTAGTGGCTCACTTAGAGCTCTTTGAGCGATGATTTTTTGCTTAAATGCATGCAACTGCTCCTCTGTTGGCAAAACACCAAATTGTAACAAATAAGCCACCTCTTCAAATGTAGCATACCTAGCTAGATCTTCAATAGCATAGCCGTAATAATTAAGGCCATTGCCAAGCCCGCATGTACAAATCGCACTCTCTCCAGCTATCACACCGGCTAAACCGCCTTGTTTTTTCTCACTCATTTTTTGCCCTTTTTAAATAAAGCATCTAATTTTTGCTCATAAGCATAATAATCTAGCATTTCATAAAGCTCCTCTCTTGTTTCCATAAGTTTTAACACTTCTCTTTGATGGCCATGTTTTAATATGCTTGTATACACCTCAAAAGCTGCCTTGTTCATAGCGCGGTTAGCACTAAGTGGATAAAGCACCATAGCAATACCTGCCTTTTTGAGTTCCTCTTGGCTAAAATAAGGTGTTTTTCCAAATTCAGTGATGTTAGCCAAAACAGGCACTTTAACACTCTTGCTAAAAGCCTCATAATCTTCTAACTTACTAACAGCCTCAGCAAATAACATTTCAGCCCCAGCTTCAACATAGGCCAAAGACCTTTCAATAGCGCGATCAAGCCCTTCTATGCTATAAGCATCTGTTCTTGCCATGATCACAAAATCAGGATCTAACTTAGCATCTAGGGCTGCTTTAATGCGATCACACATCTCTTGTATGCTAACAAGCTCTTTATTAGGGCGGTGTCCACATCTTTTTTGAGATACCTGATCTTCTATATGCATAGCCGCAACTCCGGCTCTACTTAACTCTTTAACAGTTCTAGCGATATTAAAAGCCCCCCCAAAACCCGTATCTGCATCTACTAACAAAGGTGTATCCACCCTTGAGCTAATGCGCCTAACATCTATGCAAACCTCCTCAAGGCCTATAATGCCAAGATCAGCCAAACCATAACTAGCGCTTGCCACGCCGCTACCGGATAAATAAAGAGCCTTATGGCCTATTCTGCTAGCTTGCAGGGCGCTGTAAGCATTAATAACGCCCACTATTGCTAGGGGTTTATTTTCTTTTACTAAGTTTTTAAATTTCTTTCCTGCACTCATTATTTTGCCTTTTTCCCTTTTGGATAACCTAGAGCATTAATGGCTTTTTCACAAAGCCTTAAAACACTTGCATCTTCTATTGTTACTGGGATATTAAGAGGAAGGCCGTCTGCTAATTCTCTTAGGTTTTTGCGCAGTATCTTACCACTTCTTGTTTTGGGTAAAGCACTCACTATAGTTGCTATCTCAAAAGAAGCCACAGCCCCTATTTCTTGGCGCACAAGGGCACAAACCCCCCCCCAACCACCCCAGCATGATCTCTTTCTATGCCCTCTTTTAGCACAATAAAACCCATTGGCAACTCACCCTTTAATGTATCATTTACACCTATAACAGCACATTCTGCAACATCTGGATGTTTTGCAATGATTTCTTCCATCTCCCCTGTTGATAATCTATGCCCGGCTACATTAATGATCCCATCCATTCTACCTAGCACATACACATACCCATCTTCATCTATATAGCCGGTATCTCCTGTTAGATAATATCCCGGAAACCTATCTAAATAGCCTCTATGATAAGCCTCATCATTTTCCCAAATCCCCATTAAGCAAGCAGGAGGCAAAGGTAGCTTAAGGCATAAAATGCCTTTTTGACCGGCTTGTAACTCTTGGCCATTTTCATCAAGTACTTTTAGATTAAAACCGGGCATTGGCTTTGTAGGGCTTCCGGGCTTGATTTTAATCAACTCAAGCCCAAGAGGATTTGCAGCTATAGCCCAACCTGTTTCTGTTTGCCACCAGTGATCAATAACCGGTTTATTAGTTAGCCTTGCTATCCACCCAAGCGTAGAGCTATCACATCTCTCACCTGCTACAAAAATAGCTCTTAAGCTATCTAGTTTAAACTTCTTGATCCATTTACCTTCTGGATCTTCTCTTTTGATAGCTCTAAAGGCTGTTGGGGCTGAGAAAAGCACATTTACTTTATATTCCTCTATGATACGCCAAAAAGATGAAGGGTTGGGAGTTCTTACAGGCTTTCCTTCATAAATAATAGTTGTGCAAGCACTCATGAGCGGCGCATAAACGATATAAGAATGCCCAACAACCCAGCCCACATCAGAGGCTGTAAAAAACACATCTCCAGCCTTTACATTGTAAATATTATCCATAGACCATTTCATCGCTACTGAATGCCCGCCATTTGACCGGATAACACCCTTTGGCTGGCCTGTAGTACCCGAAGTATAAAGGATATAAAGCGGATCGGTGGCTAAAACAGGTACAGGTTCTACGCCCCTTGCTTTTTCCTCTTCAACCTCCCAATCTATATCACGCCAAGGGAGCATGTTAGCTCTTGATTGTGGGCGCTGGTAAATTAAACAAGTGGTTGGCTTAGCAGAGCATTTTTTAATAGCCTCATCTAAAACAGGTTTGTATTCTATGATACTACTAACCCCTATACCACAGCTAGCACTTATAACTACTCTAGGCTTAGCATCATCTATTCTAACAGCTAATTCATGTGCTGCAAAACCACCAAAGACTACGCTATGAACAGCCCCAAGCCTCGCACAAGCTAGCATTGCTATGAGTGCCTCAGGTATCATTGGCATGTAAATAAGTACCCTATCTCCTTTTACTACGCCTTTATTTGCCAAGATACCAGCTACCTTAGCAACACGATCTCTTAGTTGGAGGTAGGTGTATTTTTTCTTAGTATCAGTTACTGGAGAATCATAAATCAAGGCTAGTTGATTGCCTCTACCATTATGCACATGCAAATCAAGGGCATTATAACAAGTGTTCATGCACCCACCAACAAACCACTTGTAATGCCCATCGCTATCATCAAGCACCCTATCCCATTCGTTGTACCAATGTACATTTTTTGCAGCCTCAGCCCAAAAGGCCTCTGGGTTTTTGATAGACTCTTGATAGATTTGATCATAAACTCCGCTCATTATGCGTCCTTTTTGTGAGATTAGCTATATTTAGAATACACTATCTAGATACTTTTAAATACTATTATAGGCGCTAATCCGGTTAAAATTATCAAACCCTTAAAATTTTAGCGGTGTGTTGACAAATATCTCAAATTAATTTTACAATGGCGGGCTTTTTATTTTTTATAAGGAGTTTACATGCAACAAAAACAACTAGATTCTTTAAAAGTAAGCGCTTTAGCTTTAGGGATTATGGGTATGAGTCCTTTTAGCTATGGTGAAGTTCATGATAAACAAGAAATGATTAAACTTATCCATCAAGCTTTTGAACATGGCCTTAATTTTTTTTGATACGGCAGAGGCTTATGGGGCTGATAATGAGGAACTTTTAGGTGAGGCGATCAAACCCTTTAGAGATAAAGTCGTGATTGCTAGTAAATTTGGGATTAGCTATAAAGATCCCAACAATAAACATGCAACCATGTTTTTAGATTCTAGTTTAGATCGCACTAAACGCGCCCTTGAGGGGAGTTTAAAGCGGCTGGGGGTGGAGTGTCTTGATTTATACTACCAACACCGCGTAGATACCAATACACCCATTGAGGAAGTGGCTGATTTGATGCAAACCTTCATTAAAGAGGGCAAGATCAAAGCTTGGGGAATGAGTGAGGCTGGGCTCTCTAGCATTCAAAAGGCGCATGCTGTTTGCCCCTTGAGTGCTTTACAAAGTGAATATTCGCTGTGGTGGCGTGAACCTGAAAAGGAGATTTTAGGGTTTTTAGAAAAAAATAACATTGGTTTTGTGGCCTTTTCACCTTTGGGCAAGGGGTTTTTAGGCGCAAAATTTGAGAAAAACGCCACTTTTGCTAGCTCAGATTTTAGAAGCACCGTACCTAAATTTAATCCTGAAAATATGGCTAAAAATTACCCTTTAGTGGAGTTTATCAAAGATCACGCCAGCCAAAAAGGCATCACCCCCGCCCAGTTAGCCCTCTCATGGATTTTACACACCCAAAAAATTGTAGTCCCTCTCTTTGGTACCACCAAAGAATCCCGCCTTTTAGAAAATTTAGGGGCTTTGCAAGTTTCTTGGAGTGATGAGGAATTAGAGGCGTTTAATAAAGGGCTAGCTAATAGTGAATCACCCACCCGCTAAAGACGGGTGGGCTTCTTGCTTCAACGATCCATAACTAGCAGTATCCAGTATGTAGCCATACTTGGTTACAGCCCCGTTAGCGGAATCTCCACAAGCGTAACTTCGGGTAATCCCTACCCTAGTTTTATCTACCTTGATAGCGTGTCGCTCATCTAGCATTCCCAAAGCATAGTTTCTGATATTGATGCTAGCGTTTAGGTCTCTGTGGTGGTATGTTTGACAACAAGGGTAGATAAAATTTCTAATAGGCAGTGGCTTTTTACCTGTGTTGCTCCCACAGGTCGAGCAGATTTGAGAGCTAGGGAAGTATTGGTCAATTTTGATAAGGGTTTTACCCTTCCAACCAGCCTTATATTCTAATAGACTAATGAGCCTAGACCAGCTGGCATTGGCAATGCTCTTAGCGAGTTTGTGGTTTTTGACCAAATTCCTAACTTTCAAGGTTTCTACTGCTATCAAATCGTATTGATTGGTTATCTCATTACTGATTTTATGTAGGTAGTCCTCTCTGCTATTCCTGATAGAAGCGTGGATTTGTGCCACTTTCTTAGCTTGTTTTTTTCTATTATTAGAACCTTTTAGTTTCTTAGACAATCTCCTTTGCGCTTTAGTGAGTTTGGTTTGTAGACTCTGGAAAAACTTTTTATATGGGTAGAACACGCCATTGCTGGCGATGACTAAAGACTCTAAACCCATATCTAAACCCACAGCTTTTCTGATAGTTGTGGGTTTAGGTTCAGGCTCATTATCCTCATAGCTTATAGAGAGATAGTATTTATCCAATCTAAACCCAACCCAACCCCAACCACAACAACCCCCTAAACCCCCCAAACTAGAGAGCTAAGAACTTATCAAAGCTCCTAGCAATAGCCTAAGCCATTTGAAAAAATGGCCAAATTTGAGCCTATCAAATCCCCAAGGGGGGTAGGAAAAATGATGACACGAGCTAAGCAACTTGATAGCTTTAACAAATTTAGAACAAAGGAAATACAAATGCGCGTTTACACACGCAAAGACCAGCTATACGCTGAATACTACACTGAGGAGGGCAAGAGAGTTCGCAAGAGCTTAGGGCTAAAAGATACTGAGAGCAACCGCGCTAAGCTAGATCATCAGCTAGAGGATAGGATCAAAGCTGCACAGGCTAGAAAAAGATTTATTGATCCACTAGAGACTCCCCTTAGCACAACGCTAGAGGAATTCAAGGAACGCTACATTGGCTATAAGCAAAGTTCACAATACAGCATAGCAAACCGCCTAAAAGCCATTGTGAAGTTATTAGATGTAGATGTACACATGCCTACAGCTAAGCTAAACCATGAGCATATGAAAAACTTTTATAAGGGCTTGGTTGAGAACAACTATAACACTAATAGCATTGTGCACTTAACAACCCTACTAAAAAGCTTATTAGACTTTAGTGTAAGTAGAGGCCAGCTAGAAAAGACCCCCTACTACAAGCAAAAAATCCTAATTGCTCCTGCTCCTAAGAAAATTGAAGTCTTTAGCCTAGATCAAGTGCTAGAGATACTAAGAGCATGCGATCAGCCATACCTAAAGACCTACCTAAGCATAGCCTTCTTTAGCGGTATGAGAGTAGAAGAGATACTAGCCTTGCAGTGGGGAGATATAGACTTTAAGAACCACACAATCAACATCAACAAAGCCTTAAATGGCTTAGGGCAAGTAACCACCCCTAAAACAGCTAATAGTATCCGTGTGATAGATATGTTACCCATTATAGAAAAGCGCTTGAAAGAATTTAGCCTATTTATGGATGTAATCAACAACGATACCCCCATATTTGGCACTAATCCTAAACTACAAGCGATCATGGCTAAGCAGTGGGCTAGACTACTTGAAAGCCTAGAGCTCCAACACATTAAGCTTTATAGCACACGGCATACCTTTGCTAGCATCATGTTAGAAAGAGGCGAAGAGCCCTTATGGGTGAGCTCTACACTAGGGCATAAGAACTTACAGATCACCTATAAGGTTTATGCCAAATACATTCCACAACAACACAAACCCAGAGCAACATTTTTAGAAGGAGTAGAAATATGATCTTGCGCAACTATAACTTAGATACTTCAGTAGTAGAAATCCCCTTAGAGATATTTAGCGCGGGGCTAAGCTGCAAGGCTTTAGGGGTGCTAACCTACATCTACAGCCTTAGAAAAACCCCCAGCATAGAAACACTAGCTGAAAGACTAGAGGAAAGCCAAACAGAAATACTAAAAGCCCTTGAGGAGTTAGAACAAAGACACTTCCTAAAAATCCACCCTGAAGGCTTATACCCAGACAAACCAGACTACTACTTGACATACTCCCCATAGCTAAAGCTAGGGGATTCTGGGATCATCAAAGCTTGCCCGCTAGGCGGGTCTTACAGCTTCTCCTCCAAGAGTGGATGCCCCCACTCTATGAATATTAATGCTTGCGTTTAAATCTCTATCCAAAGAAAACCCACAAGAGGGGCAATTAAAGATTCTATCTTTGAGGCTCAAGTCCTCTTTAACCTCCCCACAGCTAGAACAAGTTTTAGAGCTGGGATAGAATCTATCAATCTTAACCACTTGGGTTTTTCTCTCCAAGATAGCCACAAACTCACCAAAAGCCAAATCATTAATCTTGCGCCCCCAAAGTTTAACCATACCCTTCAGGTTCAAATCTTCAATGAAAATAGTGGCGTATTGTTTGGCTAGGCTATTAGCAATCTTGTAGAAAAAGTCTTTTCTAAGATTTTGGACTTTGCGGTGCAATCTAGCAAGTTTTAGCCTAGCCTTTAGGCGGTTATGACTGCCTCTTTTCTTTTTGGATAGGGAGCGAGAGCAAGCACGGATCAAAGGCAAGAATTTAGAGAAAAATAAAGGCGATGGGATTTGTGTGCCATTAGAGCATGTGAGAAAAGTTTTTAACCCAAAGTCAAGCCCCACGCTGTTACCGCCTGCGGGCTTAAGGTTATCCTCTGTTTCGCACACCAAGCACAAGAAATAATCGCCTAGATTATCTCTTTTAATGGTTAAGGTCTTGGGTTTGCCTGCAAGGTCGTAGGTTTTGACAAACTTAAAGCGATAGCCATTAAAAGAGATAATGTTGTCTTGGATTTTATAACCACATTGTGAAAATGTGAAAGACTGATAGTTGGCCACCTTTTTAAATCTAGGCGGTCTGCCTTGTTTCTTAAAAAACTTTTTATAAGCCTTGTCTATCCTCCCTACTAGCTCTTGCAAGGTTTGAGAGCCTAGAGTTTTCAAAAAAGCAAAGCGTGCTGTTCTCTTTAGCTTGGTGATGTGCTTTTTCAAAGTGTAGAAATTCAAGTGCTTCTTATAGAGCCTATAATACCGCTTATGCAAAGCGATACAATGATTGTAGCAAATGCCATAAAGACGCAAGAGTCTGTCTATCTGCTTGTTCTTGCTTGAATTGTAGAGTTTCTGCTTGTAGGCGATGAGCATAGAACTATATTATACACACTTTGCTTGAAAAACGACCAAACATGCGCCTTATATCCCCATAGCTAAAGCTAGGGGGTTTACGGCGCGGTTGCTAAGGGGAGTCTCTAGTGGATCAATAAATCTTTTTCTAGCCTGTGCAGCTTTGATCCTATCCTCTAGCTGATGATCTAGCTTAGCGCGGTTGCTCTCAGTATCTTTTAGCCCTAAGCTCTTGCGAACTCTCTTGCCCTCCTCAGTGTAGTATTCAGCGTATAGCTGGTCTTTGCGTGTGTAAACGCGCATTTGTATTTCCTTTGTTCTAAATTTGTTAAAGCTATCAAGTTGCTTAGCTCGTGTCATCATTTTTCCTACCCCCCTTGGGGATTTGATAGGCTCAAATTTGGCCATTTTTTCAAATGGCTTAGGCTATTGCTAGGAGCTTTGATAAGTTCTTAGCTCTCTAGTTTGGGGGGTAGCATATTAACCCCTATTTAAGGCTCATTTAGATTTAAGGATTCTGGCAGGATAGATACTATCTATTTGCTTTTAAATGTCCCAACTCTTTTCTGTGTGTAGCTGTATCTCAGAAGGCACGCCGTTAAACTTAATGGACATGCACACCTTTATACCCGGTCTCTCTGTGCTGTAATTCTATAGTGGGCTTAATCCCTCTTGATTCTAAACTATCTACTAGTCTTACTAACTGCGTATTTAAGTGGGTATTATCCTTACTAATAATGGCCGCTCTTAGATAATCCCCTATCGCGCTTATATCCCCCTGCTTGCGCGCAATTTTACTTTCAATGCTAGATTCACTCTTAAGAATTTGGCCTAACTCTAAGGAATTATTAGCACTCTTAAGATTTTCTAAAAACTCTTTAAACTCCCCCTCTTGAGCTTTAGCGGTGTTGTAAAGTTCTGTGGCTTTTGCTTTAAAATCTTGACTTTTAAGGGGGGTTGATGTAGGGCTACTTCCAGCATTGGCTAAAGTAGTCTTTTTAGCCTCCCATTGGGTGCTAGGCAAGTCTGTACTGCGTCTGGCAATGCTTTCTTTTTTCTCAAATGCAGTTAAAACCCAATTTCCTTTTACACCCTCAGAGTCTTTTCGGATACTTGCCTTATAGTTGGCATTCTCTAATTGGTAGCGGTTAGGGCTTTCTTTAACAATGGGTAGTGTTTGGATCAAATCATCTAACTTATCTAATACTTCTGGGTGGTATTTGGTAATTTTAGCTAGTCCATAACCATCACTTTTAGCACTCCCCGCCTTTCCCCACACTAAACCTATATCGCCTAAATCCTCTCTATAAAATGCCCCTGCAACTTGCCCCTCTTTAGTTTCTATGAGTTTAGCGATTGCACCTTTTGATCGTGGTAAAACTCTTTAAAGTTTTGGCTAAAGGCTGGGTTATGGGGCACTTCACCCGCTATCTCATTCTGTAGCCCTCTACCCTCTAGCTTTTGCCCCGCTCCTAGTGTTTCTCTCTCTAAACCTCTAGCTTTTAGCTGTGTTTCAGCTACTCCCCCACTGCTAACACTCCCCCCACTCTCCACACTCTTAGGTAAATTCTGTTCAATCTCTCTAATTAAGGCTTTAGTAGCGTTGCTAAATTCAGCTCTACTTGCGATTTTGTTAAGATTTTGTTTAAAGGCCTCTATGCTGTGGCTCTTATTTAATGCGGCTTTAATGTGATATCTGAGTGCTGCTCCACTTACCTTATCATTAAGCGCTTTAGCAAAGGGGATATAGGGCAGAGTTCTAACAATAAAGCCAAAGACGGCTTTAGTAACTTGGAATTGTGCAGCCCCGCCTACACTAGTAGCAATACTACTTCCAATAGTTCCCCCCGTTGTAGGCTTAAGCGCTTTAGCAATAGCGCTATCTTGATTAAATAATCTATGAAATAGTATTTTGGTTTAAATGAGGAAAAACGACTGGCCAAAAACTAACCCCTCATTGTTTGCCCCACTACTTTTGTAAAAAACCCTTTTTTAGTATTTGCAATAGGATTTTAACCCTACTCAGGCGATTTTCTAAAAGCCACTGAAGTCTCTATAATCTGCTCTCTACTAATTTGCAGGGCATCGTATTTGACAGTAATCGTATTTTGGGTTTCATTCACATACCACTCTAAAATCCCCGGTGTGTTTTCTAGTGTGCTAAACTTTGCGCGCTCAAAGGCATCTAAGGGGAAATAGACATTTTTTTGTTGATTAGGGTTACTTAAAAAACAAACTAAGCCAAACCACAACGCACACACACCCACCACAATGAGTGCTAGTTTTTCTACACCCAAATAGTGATAACCTATTCCTCCAAGCATTCCTCCTATAAACGATCCTACATAGCCATAGGTTACAAACATTCCAAGCACTAGCCCGCGCTGGTGTGCTTTACAAAATTTACTAGCCAAAGATTGCATAATAGGCTCAAGCGTACCAAACCCAGTAAAAAAGCACATGATCCCGGTGATAAAAAGCCAAGCAGCCGGAGAATTAACATGGCGATCGGCAAAGGCCAAACATAAATAGGCGACTAAGAATAATGTAATACCCCCTAAAAGCACACCCTTAGCTTTGTGGAATTTTTCAGCAATGATGGCTGCTGGTCCCATGCTTATCATTCCAAGCACCGCCCCAGAGGTATAAATTTTCCATAACACACTTTTATCCATTTTAAATTCATGCACAATAGCCAAAGGTACAACCACAAAAATCAAAGTCATTAAACACTTTTCAAAGAAAGAGCAACTACTGATGATAAAAATATCCTTGTTTTTAAATACATCTTTAAGTTGGGGTTTTTCTTTGAGGCTATAAAAAATCTTGGGGGGTTCTTGGACTTTAAAAGCCATTAAAAACATAGAAAAAAGAGTCAAAAGCGCGGTGAGAAAAAAAAGCCACTGCACCCCAAAGGCCATGCCAATACTAGGCCCTATTACCATAGCTGCGGTAAAGCTCATAAAAATCCCCGCCCCCATAAAAGCCATAGCATGGGTGCGCTTTTCTTCTTCTACCACATCAGCTACCATAGCGCTAAGCACACCCCCCACAGCTCCCATGCCTTGTACTAATCTACCCGCCACTAGACATGTAATATCATGGGCAAAAAAACAGAGTAAAGAGCCTACAGTAAAAATTGCCAAACACCCAATCACCACCTTTTTACGGCTATAACGATCGCTTAGTGCCCCTATGGGGGTTTGGAAAAGAATTTGGGTAAAATACGCACCCCCCACAGCTAAACCCACCATAGAAGCGCTCGCATGGAAACTAACCGCATAAAGAGAAATCACGGGTAGAACAATGAACAAACCCAAAAAACGCAAAGAAGACACAAAAACCAAAGGTAAAATTTTTGCTAGCATATTAACCCCTATTTAAGGCTCATTTAGATTTAAGGATTCTGGCATGTTTTTATCTTGGTGTGAATCAGTCTTTTGGATTTTGCGTGGATTTTCTATGTGTTTTTTTGTGGCTTCTAAGGCTGCTATTTGGTGCGTATAAACCCCATAAAAGGCCCCACCCGCGATTAACACAAATAGCAAATCCGTAGATCTGATTTTAGGACAAAACTTGCATGCCATGACATTTCTTTTTGTCGGTTATAACACACTTTCATTAAAGGTAGTATAATGGGGGGCTTTAATCATTCTAGGAGTTTTTATGCTTGATAAGTTAGCCAGAATCATCACCATTCCCTTAGAATTCATCACCCGTTATTTTAAAGCCCTTGTACTTTTATTAATTGTGGCTGTTTTACTCATCAGCACCAAAGGCACTACAACACAAAAACCCAATTTGGCAAAACTCTATCTGTATGGCCCTATTTTTGAAAGCGAGAGTTTTCAAGATCAGATCAATAAAATATTACAAAACCCCAGTATTAAAGGCGCTCTTTTGATGATTGATTCTCCGGGCGGGACTATTAGCGCGAGTGTGGAGTTATCTGATATGGTGGCTAGCTTAGCTAAAAAAATGCCCGTAGTGGCATATGTACGCGGTGTAATGGCTAGTGGGAGTTATTATGCGGGCATGATGGCTAGTAAGATTTATGCCAACAGAGGCGCACTCATTGGCTCTATTGGTGTGATTTTTAGTGGCGTAAATATCGCGCCTTTAATGGACAAATTGGGGATTAAGACACAAGGTGTTGCTAAGGGTGCGTATAAAGAGGTGGGTACTTTTATGCGGGAGTGGACACCGCAGGAAAAACAATATCTCAATGGCTTACTCAATGAGCAGTATGGTATGTTTGTAAGCGATGTGGCTAAGGCTAGACATTTAGATCCCAAAGACACCCCTGCTTTTGCTGAGGGTAAAATCTTTAGTGCTAAACAAGCCCTATTTTTAAAACTCATTGATCGGGTTAGCACTTATGATGAAGCGATTAAGGCGTTAGAACATTTGAGTGCGGTTAAAAATCCAATCTGGCTTCAAAAGGATAAATTAGAAATTTTTATGGACAAGTTTTTTAAATCCAGTAGCCAAGCACTTGCCCAAGTCTTGAGCTATCAGATGCGCTAAGATAAGAAAGTGTGTGTTATCTAATGGAATAAATCCTCTTCTAAGGGACAAACTTGCAATTGTCCTGTAACATAGAAATACTTGCGTATCACCAAAAAAGCCACCAGTTTTTCTAGCTTGAGAAAGGTCTGTACATAAGCGTTAGCATGGGCGATGATTCTTAGGCAATCCCTGGGGCGAGTACTAAAAAATTTAAGCTGCGCTTGTACATCGCTGTAATCATCTTTAATAAGAATGTAGTGGACATTGGGGATAAGCTGGCTTTCTAAAAAAAAGCTTTCAAATTTGGGTGCGGGCATCAGCGCAATTGAATTAGAACTTAGGATCCATTTTAAATTACTCGTCACATCATAGCCCTCCAAAGAGAGAATAAATTTGTACTCTAAGTGCCTAGCAATGCTGGCTCTTGGCTTACTTAGAGGGAGCAAGATTTGCTCTAACTTAGAATCGTTTAGAGTAGTACCCACATGCCCTAGGTCCATAAGAGGGTGGTTGAAGTAGCGTTGCAAAAAGGCAATGCGATGGGGTTGTAAACTTGCGCCCCTAAAAAATAGCATGTCTTTTTTAGCACTAAAGGGTAGGTTTACTGGAGGAAAAATATGTTTGAAGTGCCGTCTTCTATCTAGAGGAAGCAACACATTGTAGGAATAAGGGTGAGTCTTGCTTAAAACAGGCCTGCTTTTACAAAAAGGTAGGAATCAACATATTGTAATTCACATCACCATATTCCAAATGATAAGCCAAACCTTGGGGGAAGTGCCTAAAATGTTGCATAAAATCGTAGTAGTAGCGACTTCCCCTGGCTATACCTTTAAAAAGTCCTAAAGATTGGGGGGGGGGGGTAAAAGTTGCAACAGAATTAGGAAAACTGCAACAAATATTGACCCTTCTTTTAACATCTTCTAACTCTGCCGTTGACAAAGCCCCAAGCGACTTAAGTACCCCATTTAAATGAGATTTACACCTCAGAGTATGTAGAGGCAAATAAGGATCTACACAGGCAAAGAGACCCACAAGATTTGTTATAAAAGCACCCATGCCAAGAAGCGAGCAAATTTTATACCTCGCTAAGGAATACTAGGTGCTTGCTTAAATTTAGCTCTCAGTCAAGCGTTTAGCGGGTTATTTGGGGGTTAAGCATGTTGTGGTGTGCACCTCTGCAACAAAATGATCTATAGAGCTTTGCATTTAGAAGGATAGATCGTTCTCACCATTCCGTTAAGTTTTGTGGCCACTTCAAGCATGTTACTTGCCAATGGTAGGAGAAGAGTATCGCACTTACATGCAGCAATAGCCTTATCAAGCAATAACTCCGTCATGTTAGAATTCTCAGGGTTATAGGGTATTTCTGCACTCACTAAGCCACCCACATTAAAATCGCTACTATTAAACTGCACAAGATACTTTACATTGCGATCAAATTTTGCCGCTATCACTGCGGGATTGGAACAACCACCAAGTAGCAAAGTGAGTAACAACCCTCCTAATAAAAACCCACCAATACTTTAATCCTGCCAATATGGCAGAGTAGAGTTATATCCTCCCCTGCAACTTTAAAAAGACTAGACATAAAACATCCTTGCTAAAAAAATTAACGGGTATCGTTGTAACAGCGGGTATTGTACCGCGAAAGTGGAAATGGCTGGCTCATCCCACTAGCTAAAGACGAGTGGGATTTCTGCCAAAGATACTTAAATTTCTATATCTGGAAGATCTAGCAAATCATGAGAAAGAGAGATCAACTCTTCAAATAAGGCCTCAAAATCCTCCAGAAGTTCTATGTATATATCCAATATATCATGGAATAAGGACGGATCTAAGTCTAACTTCAAAGGATACTCTTGTGAGTCTGATAGCCAGCTAAGAAGCAGACCCCGCTTTGAAGATTTAGCTAAAGACTGCCGATGTTTCTCAGATACTTCTCACACACAAGCACTAGGGCTTTTTAAAATCCCATCTAGTGCCACGCACTCCCGGGCAACACTTCTATACGCGCCCCAATTTCTACCTCTTGGGGTTCTTTAAATACGCGCTTTATTTGGCCATTTTCTAACTCTAAAACCAGTACCTGCAAGGGTAAACTATTTTGTAATTGATCTAAGATTGCGTTGGCCTTGTGTCTACTTTTAAGTTCTAAGAATTTAGAGGCAGAGATAAAGGTAAGGGCACTTGGAGTTATATTTAAAGCTACATCCAACCCAACAAATGCCTCGCGTTTGTTTGTACGCCTACTTGAGATTTCTAGTAGAATAGTTAAAGTCTAGCTCTAACAAGCTTGATACCTTTAAGTGCGGGTGATTCTCTTAAACCTAAGCTAGAATTTAAAAACGGAATACTAGGTGCTTGTTTGTTTGTCAGTTTATGTAAGGTTAGCCTATGAACCCCTATAGCACCCAAAGCATTAGCGCTGAGGATATTTTAGCTGTCAATCAAGCCCTGCAAAGCCCGCATCTCACACAAGGCCCCTTAGTGGAGCAATTTGAACAGGCTTTGGCGGGTTATTTGGGGGTTAAGCATGTTTGTGTGTGCACCTCTGCAACAAGTGCGCTTTTTATGATCTATAGGGCTTTGCATTTAGAAGGACAGATTGTTCTCACCACTCCGCTAAGTTTTGTGGCCACTTCAAGCATGTTACTTGCCAATAATGCCTTGCCTCTTTTTTGCGACATTAAAGAAGATGGAAATATAGATGAGAATCTTTTAGAGCATGTGCAAAATAAAGCGATTAAGGCGGTGGTGAGTGTGGATTATGGGGGCAAAAGTGTAGAGGCAAACGCGATTAAAGCATTTTGCAAAAAACACAACCTCTATTTTATCTCAGATAGTTCGCACAGCTTAGGGGGTAGCTATAAGGGATCTAAGATTGGGACTTTAGCCGATGCTAGCATTTTTAGTTTCCATGCTATTAAACCTATAACCACCGGTGAGGGCGGGGCGATTGCAACCAATGATAGTAACTTGTATCAAAAACTCAAGCTTTTAGTTTCTCACGGGGTGATCAAAAAAGGTTTTGAGGTAGAAGTAGAAAGTTTAGGCTTTAATTTTAGAATGACAGAGTTACAAGCAGCACTAGGTTTAAGCCAGCTTAAAAAATTAGATAGCTTTATTGCTACGCGTGAGAAAATCGCTAAGTTTTACGATGTAACTTTTAAAGATAATCCCTATTTTACTTGTTTGCATGCACAAATTCCTAGCGACATTAAAAGCTCTAACCACCTCTACCCTATTTTACTCAAACCCTTTTTATGGGCGCATAAACCCCAGATTTTAGAGCAACTTTTAAAGGCACAAATTGGAGTGCAGGTACATTACAAACCTATCCACACCTTTAAACTCTATCAAAATCTCTTAGGGCCTTTGCATTTTCCTAAGGCACAGGATTTCTACGCAAGTGAAATTTCTTTACCCTGTCATCAAAAAATGAGTTTAAAAGAAGCCAAAGATACAGCCTATAAAGTTTTAGAAATCCTTAGAGAGAAGTCTCAAACTATTACCCACAACTAATAAAGAGCTTAAACCCATGCCCAGTGCGGCAATTAATGGCGTGATAAGCCCACAGAGGGCTAAGGGGATAAGAAGCGTGTTATATAAAAAGCTTAGGGCTAGGTTTTGCTTAATAAGGCGGTGTACCCTAGTTGAAGTCCTAAAGGCTTCTAAAACACCCTCTAAACTATTATTAAGCACAATCACATCGCTATACAGTAAGCTTAAATCATGCCCCTCATGCATGCAAATTGAAACATGTGCCTTAGCTAGGCTTGGCGTATCATTCATTCCATCGCCTACCATGACTACAATTTGGCGTTTGGCTAAAGCTTTTTCTATGTGTTGTAGTTTTTGCTGGGGCGTGAGGGGCGCAAAACAGGCGATATTTAAACTTTTAGCGATCTCAAATACCTGAGTCGAACTATCGCCACTTAAAATTGCTAGATTGAGCCCCTTTTTCTTTAGGGTTTGTACAAGTTGCATGGCTTTAGGTTTAAGCGGGGAGTTTAGTGTAAAGCTAGCTACCAATGTTAAATTAATGCTACATGCAAAATCTGCACAAAGTACGCCTACCTCAACGCCCTTGCTTTTTAAATAAGCCACACTGCCTGCGTGTACAATCTGATCTTGATAATGCCCTTCTAAGCCGCCTTCCTCTTGCTTGATAGATTGCAACGATATATCTGGACGGGCGTCTTTTTTTAAAAAGGTACTGATAGCTTGTGAAATAGGGTGGGAGTTATGCCAAATTAAAGATAAAAGCAAGCTAGGATTATAGGGGGCGTGGATTTTATAATCTGCCACACTTAAACCCGTGCTTAAAGTCCCTGTTTTATCTAAAAAAAGCGTGTTGGCTTTGGCTAAGTATTCTAAACTCTCTGTCTTTTTAAATAAAACCCCCTTTTTAAAGGCTAAATGCACCCCCACCACTAGGGCAATGGGCGCGGCTAAAGCAAAGGCACAAGGGCAGGCAACCACCACCACCGCCATAGCCACCATAAAAGCCTTGTATAAGCCTGCTAAAAAGTACCAAACTACAAACCCTAAAAGAGCGATGAAAAGAATGACAAGACTAAAGAACCTAGCTAAAGTGTCGGCTTTTTGTTGTAATAAAGGTTTTTGTGCAAAGCTTTTTTGTATGAGTTGTACCATTTGGCTTAAAAAGGAGAGTTTAAAACTCTCTGTAACTTGGTAAATAAAGGCTTGTGCGTGGTTGACATAGCCAGCTAAGAGTTTATCCCCGCTTTGAAGATTTATGGGGAGAGTTTCGCCATTAAATGCTTGCGTACTCACACAAGCACTAGGGCTTTTTAAAATCCCATCTAGTGCCACGCACTCCCCGGGCAACACTTCTATACGCGCCCCAATTTCTACCTCTTGGGGTTCTTTAAGTACGCGCTTTATTTGGCCATTTTCTAACTCTAAAACCAGTACCTGCAAGGGTAAACTATTTTGTAATTGATCTAAGATTGCGTTGGCCTTGTGTCTACTTTTAAGTTCTAAGAATTTAGAGGCAGAGATAAAGGTAAGGAGCATGCACACCGATTCAAAATAAGGTTCTAGTCCCTTAAAAGTAGCATAAATAGAATAGCCATAAACCCCCAACGCGCCCACACTCACACTAAAATCCATGCCTACAAATTTGTATTTAAGTCCATAAAACGCGCCTCTTAGAAACTGCCACCCTGTAATGGCTAGGGTTAAACTTGCTAGCGCCCATGAAGCCACATTGAGTTTAAAGGCCATTGACGCGTCCATTCCTGAAAAATAGCCCGCGTAGTTAGCAATGGCTATCCACATCACATTCATGCTCGCAAAAATCCCTACCACAAGTGCTCTAAAAGCTTTTTCCTCCTCTTTTCTAGCGTGGCTATCTTGGATACGCGGATCGTAAATTTGTGCCCTATACCCTATAGAGGCAATGGTGTTTAAAATGGTGGCGATGTTGATCTTTTGTGGATCAAAGGCTAAAGTGGCGCGCTGGGCTGTGTAGTTGATCTGTACTTTTTTAATCCCCTCTTGTTTTAAAAGTACCCGCTCAATAAGCCACACACAGGCCGCACAATGGATATTTTCTAATAAAAGAGATATTTCTAAATAGCCATTTTTTAAAGGGGTGGTGAAGTTTTTTAGAAAGTAAGCAGAGTTGTAGTAATTACTGTCATGCTCTTTTATGGGGGT
The DNA here is from genome assembly GCF_026000295.1 of Helicobacter suis HS1. Taxonomy (NCBI): domain Bacteria; kingdom Pseudomonadati; phylum Campylobacterota; class Epsilonproteobacteria; order Campylobacterales; family Helicobacteraceae; genus Helicobacter; species Helicobacter suis. The sequence goes on from NZ_AP026769.1 coordinate 762,682, forward strand.
GATGGGCTCTAGGGTGCGATCCACTAACTTAGTATAAAAACTTTCTAATTCTAAAGAGTGTAGGAGTAAAAAAACTTGTTTACAGCCACTGCAACAAAAATAAAGCGGGGTTTGTAGGGGTTTTTCATGGAGTGTCTCTAGGCTCAGGGGTTTAGAGGAGATAGGGAGTTTACAGTGCGCACATTTCAAGGGAAGCCTTGATACTATGGGTTTTAAAGCGCGCATAAATGCTAGCAACTTCTTCTGTAATGGCGCGCTGATCTTTGGCCTTATGCGTGATCAGTGGGGGGCCAATTTGTACTAGACTTTTAGAATTTTTACGCGCACAGCAAAGAATCAAGCTGGCTTTTTGATCTTTAAAGGGGTGTACAAAGCGCAATAAAATAGCTTTCAGTTTTGCCTTTTGCAAGGCACTAATAAGGGTATCTATTAGGCTAGCGTGGTAACAAAGAATAAAATAACCCTTTGGTTTGAGTAAAAAGGAGGCTTTAGTACAAAAATCCAGCAAGGGTAAAAAGCTTTGGTTAGTGGCGCGGGCTTTTTGTGTGTAGGGACTTTTGAGACTCTCTGCTGGGTAGTAGGGGGGATTAGAGAGGATAGCATCATAGCCCGGGGTTAAAGGATAATCTAAAAAATTTGCCTGATAGACTTGTGCTTGAGGGAGGTTTTGGCTATTAAGCCTAGCAAAAAAGGCAAGATTGCTATCTATTTCTATCAAATCTAAAGGATTAGCATATTTTTTAGCGCATAAAATCCCCACAATCCCACAGCCCGCCCCCACATCTAAAAGCCGATCGCCTTTTTTGATAAAGGGCAATGCAAAGTTGACTAAAAATAAACTGGTGCTGTTGTAGGCATAGCCCTTTAGTGGTTGGTAGAATCGCAAATAAACCACTCCAATAAATCAGGTCCTAAAAGCTGGCTATGACAAAAAGTAAAGGATTTTAGAGGCATTTTAGTAGACTTAAGCGATCCTGCTAGGGTGCTGTTTTGGTGTATTAAAAGCATGTCTACATGTTTTTGCAAACTGACAAATAAGTCCCAACCTCCCTCAATGATGTTAAAACCCTGTTGTAATGGCAACTCCTCTACTTGGTGGCATATTTGTACTTGGCGTTTTTCTACCTGAAAAAGAGGAACAGTAGGATCAAAGGGCGTTGTGTCTCTTGTAAGAATAGCGACATTAGGGGGGCGTTTTGTATAAGCACTCAAGCGGCTATCTAAAGTAGGGCGATCGCTGCGCACGCTTTGGCCTGAGATGATGAGGTAGTTAGCAATAGATCGCTGGGTATGGGTAAAAATTTGGCTTAATTCTTCTGAAATTTTGCCCTCAAAAGAGCCATTTAATCTTAGCGCAATTTTAAAAAGATTAAACACCCCCTTTTGTTCTAAACATTTAAAAGGATACAGTAAAGCCCTGCCCTCTTTTTCTAGTACGCCAGTAATAACCTCAATACCGGCCTCTTTTAAGCAAGCCAAACCACCCATAGCTTTTTTATGGGTTTCTAAACAGCTAATGATCACTTTTTTAGGTTTGATCTGGGCTAAAAGGGCAGCGCAAGGAGGGGTTTTACCAAAATGATTACAGGGTTCTAAAGTAACTAAAAGGGTGCAGTCTTTAAATAGGTTATTGTGATGCTTGCTTAAAAATTGGTAGGTTTGTTCTCTATCCTTGCTATTAATTTCTTTTGGAAAGGGCGTGGGGCTTAGTTTATTGTAGGCATCTTTAAGGGCACGCACCTCAGCATGGGGGGTGTTAGCTTGGCTGTGATCTTGCAGGGCTAAAATATTATGGTGTTGATCTAAGATCATGCAAGCCACGCTAGGATTTGGAAGAGCTAGAGTCTGGCTTTTATAGGCATGCTGAATACAGGCGCGCATTAAAATTTCAGTGAGCATTAGTAGTGGAAGGGTAGGGCTAAAAATCCCTTGATCGCTAGAGCGTTGATCATATCTACAAAAAACGCCCCCACTAAAGGCACGACAATAAAGGCAACATGGCTAGGCCCATAGTGGTTGGTGATGGTTTGCATATTAACCATTGCCGTAGGGGTTGCACCTAGTCCAAAGCCACAATGTCCGGCACTTAGCACGGCTGCGTCGTAGTTTTTACCACACACACGAAAAGTTACAAAGATACTATAAAGCACCATAAGCGCTACTTGGACAGTCAGAATAATAGCAATGGGCAAAGCAAGGTTGACTAACTCCATTAAATTAATGCTCATGAGGGCAAAGGCTAAAAATAAACTCAGGCTGACATTGCCAATCACGCTTACCTCGCGATCAAAAACTTGGTGGATTTTGCTATAAAAAAGAAAGTTTCTTAAAAGCACGCCTACAAACAGACACCAAACAAAAGTGGGCAAAGTGGGGAGGGTAAAACTCCCGATATGGGTGAATTTAGCGTATTTAGCAATAAATGTACCTAGTAATAAAGAAAGACTGACTAAAGCCAAACTATTAATAAAGCTATTAGCGGTGATGAGTCTTTCTTGTTTGGGGGTTTCAAAGGCAAGTTTAGGGGCTAATTCGCGTTGTTGTTTCTCTTGGCTGGTGGGTTCTAAGCGGTATTTTTTAATCAGATAATGAGCTACAGGGCCACCAATAACCCCTCCACTCACTAACCCAAAAGTGGCGCACACAATAGAAACCTCTAAACTTTCAGGGAAATTATAGGGGGGTTGAGAAAAAGTTGCAGACCACGCTACACTTGTGCCATGCCCGCCGGTTAGGGAAATAGAGCCACCTAGTAAACCCATGAGAGGGTTAACCCCAATCAGACTAGCCACTCCTATACCTACTAAATTTTGTATCACCACAAAAACCCCCACCACGATTAAAAACACCCCTAGCATTTTGCCCCCCTTTTTTAAAGAGGCAAAATCTGCGCTTAAACCAATGGTGATAAAAAAGGTGAGCATGAGCGGGTCTTTAAGGCTAGAGTCTAAAACGAGTTTGAAATCATAGAAATGGTGTAACACCGTAATCACAAAAGCAACCAGTACCCCGCCTACCACCGGTTCAGGAATATCATAATCTCTTAAGAATTTGACATGGCGGATAATCAAACGGCCAAGCAATAACACGCCCACCATACAAACCAAAGTCGCATAAATATCTAAGCTAATCATCATCATAAAGACTTTCTCATTTAATCAAAAGGTAATATAAATCTTGTATAATAGCATAGTTGTGAAGACCTAACTTGAAGGGATCAAATGCTCACAGTTTTACAAATTGGAGCCGGGGGCGTGGGGAGTGTGGTAGCGCATAAATTGTGCCAAAACCGCGACTTGTTTGAAAGGGTGGTACTGGCTAGCCGCACTTTAAGCAAATGCCAAAGTATTGCTAATAGCATTAAGGCTAAAGGGTTAGGGGAGGTAATTTGTGAGCAAGTAGATGCGGATTGTATAGAGGCTGTGGTGGGCTTAATTGAAAAATACAAACCTAAAGTGGTGCTTAATATCGCCCTGCCCTATCAGGATTTAGCAATTATGCAGGCGTGTTTACTCACCAAAACCAATTATTTAGACACCGCTAATTATGAACACCCCGATTTAGCTAAGTTTGAGTATAAAGAACAATGGGCTTTTGATAAAGCCTATAAAGATGCACAGATTTTTGCTTTGCTAGGTAGCGGGTTTGATCCGGGTGTAACCAATGTTTTTTGTGCTTATGCCCAAAAACACCATTTTGATGAAATCTATAACATTGATATTTTAGATTGCAATGCCGGCACCCACCCCTATCCTTTTGCAACTAATTTTAACCCTGAAATTAATTTGCGCGAGGTGAGTGCCCCGGGGCGTTATTATGAAAATGGGGCATGGATTAAAACAAAACCTTTAGAAATTAAACAAACTTGGGCTTATCCTGAAATTGGCGAGCGCACTTCTTATTTACTCTACCATGAGGAATTAGAATCTCTAGCCAAGTATATTCAGGGTTTAAAGCGCATTCGCTTTTTCATGACCTTTTCAGATGATTATCTTAACCATATGCGTTGTTTGGCTAATGTGGGAATGTTAGGCATTCAGGCCGTAGATGTACCCCTAGCTGATGGCCAAATGGGTAAAATCGTGCCTATCCAAATACTCAAACAACTTTTACCCGATCCAGCTAGTTTAGCCGGCAAAGTGAGGGGTAAGACCAATATTGGTTGTTATATCCATGGCACTAAAAATAAGAAAGAAACGATGCTTTATATCTATAATGTTTGCGATCACCAAAAATGTTATGCAGAAGTGGGTAGCCAAGCTGTTAGCTACACAACAGGTGTACCCGCTGTGGTAGGGGCGATTTTAATTTGTAAAGGCATTTGGGGTGGGGAAAATTCTAAAGGGGTGTTTAATTTAGAACAACTCAATCCCGATCCTTTTTTAGAAGAACTGGTTAAGCAAGGACTTAAATACGAAGTGATTGAACGGTAGATCACACTAGATTTTTTTAGGCCTTAGTTAAGGCACACATTCTCTTTTTAGAATGGACTCTCATCTTTGGAGTTTCCATGTACTCCTTCTTAATGCGCAAATGGGATTTTGCGCCTTCTTGTTTGGCTTTAAGCGTTGCCTCTGTTTATTACTTTGGTCTTTTGGGCACTTATTGGGCTGTTACGGGCGAATTTACCCGTTGGGGCGGGGCTTTACTACAAGCTTTGCATGTCAATACTGATCACTTAGGGTATTTTAAAATCATCGGTCTACATGGCAATTTCTTAGAACGCATAGATGGGGTGATGGTTTTAGGCATGTTTATTGGCATGTTCTGTGCGGCTAGTTTAAGCGGCTCTATTTGCTTAAGTTGGCCTAGAATCAAAGAGTTAGGGCGTGCCATTTCAGGGGGGATTTTAGCCGGACTAGGGGCGCGTTTAGGATTGGGTTGTAATTTAGCTAGTTTTTTAACCGGTATCCCCCAATTTAGTTTGCATGCGTGGTTTTTCACTTTGGCTACTCTTCTTGGCATGTATCTTGCCTTCAAATGCTTTCCTACTCCCTGTTTTAGTCCGCCTAAAGGAAAATCCATTCCGCTTAAAATAAGCCAACTCTTAGGCCTATTTGCTTTGGTAGGTTTTATGGGTCTGCTTTTATGTGGGTATTTTTCCTCTAAATTAACCTATGCGTTGTTCTTTGGCTATGTCTTTGGCTTTATTGTCTCAAAGGGACAGATTTGTTTTACGGCTGCCTTTGCGCGCCTCTTTACTCAGGGTCAAGGTTTAGAGGCTAGCGCGTTAGTTTGGGCTATGTTAGTGGGGAGTATCGGAGTGATGACTTATATCCGATTGGGAGTTATGCCTAAAATTATGTGGGCTAGTCCGGGTATTGTGATAGGGGGGTTACTCTTTGGATTTGGGATTGTCATAGCTGGGGGGTGTGAATGTGGTTGGATGTATCGTACCATGCAAGGGGAGGGGCGCGCGCTTTTTATAGGGCTGGGTAATATTGTGGGGGCTAGTTTAGTGGCCTTAAGCTGGGATTTTTACGCACCACTTTTTACTAGCTTTCCTAAAATTAATTTATTAGACATGGGCAATTTAGGGTTAATACTCCAAGTAATTTTACTCTTTGTGCTATATTTTATAATCCAAGAAGTAGCTAAGAGAGTGAGGGGTTGTATTTAAAAACGCTTTAAAGTGGCTTAGTAAGCAGATACAAAACGCGGAGTTATGCCTGTTGTGGGGAATGAAGTCTAAAAGCTAAGGATATTTAGGTTTGTTTAAAGACATTTAGGTCTTACCACCCGCGCCATAAGCCCCTAGCTTTAACCAAGTAGATTAAGGCGCATGCTCTTTGAGCATATTGGAGCATATTGGGATACAACCTCTTTCTAGGCTTTTGATAATCACAGCCTTTTCTGTATTATTCAAAATTTCTACCTCTAAAGCCTTTTTAGCGATTGTTTCTTTGCACTCTGTTAGCACAGAAGGTAAATGTTTTAAACTCTCTTGTTTTAAGTCATCCTTTAGCTCTTGGGTGCTACCGCTAAGCTTTTGAGTTAGATCACCTTTAAAGCTTTCTAATTGTTCTTTGACCACTTGGGCTAAACTTTCTTTAGTCAAGCCATCTTGTATTACTTTAGCCTCAAGTCTAGCCTCTTGGCTTATACTGAGTTAGTAATTCTTGGATTTTTATTTTTCTCACAATTTTGCCTTTAATCCGTGCTTGCTCTAAATTTCTCTCTAAAAAGCAAAGAGGTAGCCACAGACGCTTTAAAGCTAAGATTAAACTAGCTAAGCTACACAGAAAAATTAAGTTTTTAAGAACGGACTTTTTCTATAAACTCGCTAACCATTTAGCTAAACAATACACCCATGTTTTCATTGAGGATTTGGACATGAAAGCTATGTGTAAGCTGTGGGGTAGAAAGATTAGCGATCTGGCTTTAGCGAGTTTGTAGCTATCCTACTCCGGGGTTAATCATTGCCTCCATAATCTTTAAGCTTGTATAAGTTTTGCCCGTACCGCAAGCCATGATCATTTGACCCCTATCGTGTTCTTTAAAATAGGCTAGAGCTTTTGATATGGCTTCCTCTTGGTGTGGCTTTGGGGATTTTTCTGTGATTGAAATTTCTTTGCGCTCAGCTAACTTAGCCCAATCAATATTGGCGGCTAAAAAGTCATCTTGAGAAATGATGCGGATAGGTAAGCTATTATTATCTGTGATAGTATCAAAATGTTTTTTAGTCTTTTCATTCTTCACCCCATTAAGGGCAATAAAAACCCCCTCTGAGAATTTTATCCCATTGCTTAAACCGCTTTGCAAAAGAGCTGTAAACCTCTTTGCTTCTAACAAATCCACTTGATTTTTATAGTATTTGCACTGTACAGCAACAAAAGAATTATCCTTTTTAGTGATCACAAGATCGATGCCGTGATCTGAACCATCTTTGTATGAGAAATCACCCCATAAATCCACTTTTTCAAAAGCATTTTCTGTATCTGTTTTCTCCAACATGTGCTTAGAGAGCACCTCAAAAAAAGAACCTCTAATTTGTGGTGATTTATCCTGAATAAAGCTTTCTTGAAATTCTTCAAAGGTCATGCACAAATAAATAATGGCTAGTGGTATAAGAACTAGCCCAATCTCTAAGAGCCTGTGTTCTTTATTGCTTAACTGCACACTTGGCTAAGCTAATTTTGTGCGTAAAAATGTGCGGGAGGGGAGTTTGATAGGGAGTTTTACAGGGTTTGTATTACCGCTATGAATTGCCTCTAATTCTGTGCCATTTTCTAAAAGAATGGTGTGCAATAGCACTTGCCACTCCATGTTGGCCTGCACGATCTTACCAATTTCATTAGCCATAGGTTTTATAGACACGCCAAAGGGCAAAACCAATTCATAGGGTTGGTTGGGTTTAGTGGTGAATTTACATAAAAAATACAAGCCATTATCTAACACTTCACCATTGACCTGAAAATCGCCCTCACTGATAGCGGTTTTAAAGTTTTGGGTGTCTAACTTCTCATAGGGTCGTTTGATCAGATACCCCTCACTAAACCCTCTATTTTTAAGCGTGGCTAGTTCGGCTTGATAGAGGGCTGGGCGGTATTGGTTATTATAGTAATCCTCAATAGCGGTGCGGTAGGTTTTAGTTGTAATGGCTGTATAGTAGCTAGATTTAGTACGCCCCTCAATTTTAAGCGCGCTAATAGCCTTAGAGTCTAGGATAGTTGCGATATGATTAGCTAGATTGAGATCTTTAGCATTTAAAATATGCGTCCCTATTTCCTCTTCTTCCTCTAGGCGCATCATCACGCTTGTATCTGGGTTTTTAATATAAACCTCATAATCAAACCGACAATCATTCGCACAACTCCCCCGATTAGGCACGCGTCCATGCTGGAGTGCTGAAATTAAACAGCGCCCTGAAAAAGCAAAGCACATACTCCCATGTACAAAAACCTCTAATTCTAAATCCGGTAATGCCTCTTTAATCTGTATTGCATCGCTTAAACTCATTTCTCTAGCCGCTACAATGCGCTTAACCCCCATTTCATAAAAGGCGCGCGCATCTAAAACATTCATGACATTAGCTTGAGTAGAAAGGTGGATAGGAATATGGGGGGTGATTTTTTGGGCAAGTTTAAGAACGCCAATAGTAGCAATGATAAGCGCATCTACTTGACAAGCGGCTAACTTTTTAAGGTGTTCTTCTAAAAGCTTAATTTGGGAGTTAAAAGGAAAAGCATTTAAAGTAGCGTAGAATTTTTTACCCCTTGCATGGGTATAATCCACCCCCTCTTTAAAACTCTCTAGATCAAATTCTTTAGCCGCGCGGTTACGCAACGAAAACTGCCCCAAACCGGCATAAACCGCATCTGCGCCATAATCAAGAGCAATTTTAAGCTTAGCAAGATTGCCAGCAGGAGCAAGCAACTCTACAGGTGAAATAGGCATAAAAGATAGTTATTTTTTCCCAAAAGCAGCGATGAGCGCTTCAATATCGCTTTCACTCGCTACACTTTCATTATCATCGCCAACAATATAAGAGGCAGAGCTAACCCGTTTAGAATCCTCAATATTGCCCTCAAATAAAGAATTCATATACTGGGTGAGCGCGCGCATGACATTAATAACCCGCTCGATCTTTTGGCGGTGAATATCTTGATACTGCATAATATCCATAGCCTGCATAGAAGAATCCAAACACCCTTCAGCTTTTTCTTGGATAGAATCGATACTTTGTAAAATTTCATGGGTTTCATTCAAAGAGGTTTGAAAAGTCTGGATAAGGGGGAAAGCTTCGGCTAGGATTTCAAAGATTTCTAGGTGTTTTTGCAAGGGTGTTTTGATCTTTTTAAGGGTTTTTAAAATGCCCTCAGAACTCATGTTGACATAATCTAGTTGATCAAAAACTTGGGTAGCTTTAACTTCAGAGTCTTTTGTTACATCATCAAGCTGGTGTACTACTTTATGTTCTTCAGTAGGGGGGGGAGGTGGCCACTCCTCAGAATCAATCTTGCCATATCTCTCTGCGTACTTTTTATCCACTTTCATATAGCCGGTTTCTGTAGCGGTTTCTTTTTTACTCTCCGCCCCAGTAAGAGTGTGCTCTTCCTCTTTTTGTTTTGCCTCATCAGAGGAATTTATTTCTCGATCTAGAGGTTCTACTATCTCTAAACCGCCTCCATTAATCAAGGCATCCAATTCTTCCTGGGTCATCTATCCTCCTTAGATAATCTGGCGATTATAGTTTATCTTACTTATATAAATGCTTTAATAGCACACTCAAGCTTGTTCTATATACTCTTAAGATTATCATTTTGAGGCTTTTAATGCTTTTTGCACACTCACTAAATCCTTATCGCCCCTTCCACTTAAATTAACCACCATGAGTGTCTCTTGTGTACAATTTTGCGCCATCTTCAAAGCATAAGCTAAAGCATGGGCGCTTTCAAGCGCAGGGATAATCCCCTCAGTTTTGCAAAGCTTTACAAAGGCTTTTAAGGCCTCTTGATCGCTAATAGCGACATAGCGCGCGCGCCCTGTTGTTTTTAAATAGCTGTGCTCAGGACCCACTCCCGGATAATCTAATCCAGCAGAAAGGCTATGGCTCTCACAAATCTGTCCCTGACTATCTTGTAATATATAAGTTTTACTGCCATGTAAAATCCCTACACTTCCCTTACACAACACCGCCCCGTGTTTATTAGTCTCTAAACCTAACCCTGCTGGTTCTACGCCAATTAACTCCACCTCTTTATCTTCTAAAAAGCCAGAAAAGATCCCCATAGCATTAGATCCCCCTCCCACACAAGCAATCACACAATCAGGTAATCGCCCCTCTTTTTCTAAAATCTGGGCTCTGCTCTCTATGCCTATCACGCGTTGGAAGTGCTTAACCATTTGCGGGTAAGGGTGGGGACCAGCCACCGTGCCTAATAAATAATGGCTAGTGGTATAAGAACTAGCCCAATCTCTAAGAGCTTCATTGATCGCATCTTTTAAACTAGCCGATCCACTTTTTACGCTAATCACCTCAGCCCCCATTAAACGCATGCGAAAAACATTAGGCTCTTGTCTTTGAATATCTTTTTCTCCCATGTAAATCACGCATTCTAACCCTAAAAGCGCGCAGGCAATAGCACTTGCCACTCCATGTTGGCCTGCACCCGTTTCAGCAATAATGCGTTTTTTACCCATTTTTTTAGCTAAAAGCGCTTGGCCAATGGCTTGGTTAGTTTTATGCGCCCCCCCATGGATTAAATCTTCGCGTTTTAGATAAAGTTTGACTTTGGGATTTTGCACCACATTTTGCACCAAAGTTAAAGGGCTAGGGCGGCCTACAAAATCTTTTAATAACCGGCTAAACTCGGCTTGAAAATCTACATCATGCAAACATGCTCTAAAGGCCTCTTGGAGTTGCTCTAAAGCAGGCACTAAAACTTCAGGGACAAAGCATCCTCCAAATTCTCCAAAATAACGATCCATCAATACTCCCGTAACATTTTTGCAATTTGTGCGATCTTTTGTTTGTTCTTTTTACCCGGTGTATTTTCCACACCTGAATTAATATCTAAACCTAGCGCGCCTGTACTAATGGCTCTTTGTAAATTACTAGCATTTAACCCTCCAGCTAGCATAAAGCGATGGGATAATCCGCTTAAAATTTCCCAAGAAAAAGCCACGCCATTACCCCCAGCTCTAGCACCCTTGCTATCATATAAAATTAAATCCGCATGTAAAGTGTGAGCGCTCAATTTAGACGCATTTACATCAACGCGCTCTACCTGCCAAATCGCACAAGAGAGGGCTTGCTTTAAAAGCGCAATTTGTTTAGAGGTGTAGTTTCCATGTAGTTGTATGGCTTTTAAGCGCAGTTGGCATGCATATTGGATAATGGTTTTGATGTCTGCTTTGACAAATACCCCTACAAAGTCTAGTTTAGGCACTTTTTTAATCAATTTAGCCGCTTTTTTAAGAGAAATACAGCGCGGGGATTCTGGATCAAAGATCAACCCGCCATAAATAAACCCGTGCTTAAAAACGGCCTTAGCATCTTTAACCCGCTTAAGGCCACAAACTTTATTTTCCCCTAAGATGAGTTTTTTACAGGCTTTGTTGAGATTTTTCTGAGACATTAAAGAACTCCCAACGAGAAAGCCATGTACATGCCCACAGAGTTTTTTAACATCGGCATGGCTTATTATCCCTGATTCGCTAATAATGATTTTATCATCTGGAATTAGGGGGCGTAACTCTAGGGTAGTGTGTAAATCAACTTTGAGTGTTTTTAAATTGCGGTTATTAATGCCCAAAATAGACGCGCCCAAGTGTAAAGCTCTTTGTACTTCCTCTTGGTTGTGCACTTCTGTTAAAACCGCCATTTGTAAAGATTTGGCTAAAGTGGCTAGTTTGGTGTAGGTCGCATCATCTAAAATACTAAGCATTAATAAAATCGCATCTGCACCCATAAAACGGGCTAAGCGCACCTGAAAGGGATCAATGATGAAATCTTTACATAAAATAGGTTTACTCGTATTGGAGGCTATGATCTGTAAATCGCTATGAGAACCTTGAAAATACTTTTCATCAGTGAGTACAGAAATACAAGTGGCGTATTTTTCATACACGCTAGCAATTCTAAGCAAATCAAAATGGCTTCTAATCAAACCCTTAGAGGGGGAGGCTTGTTTGCACTCTAAAATAAAACTAGTGCGCCTCTCTTGTAGCGCTTGTGAAAAATCTCGCGTACTATTCTTAAGCGCCTCTGGAATAAGATAGCGGTTTTTAAGAGACTGCACCTCTATTTTTTTATGTTCTAACATGGTTGTTAAAAAATCATGCATGGCTAATTTTAACAATCCTCTCTAAATTTTCATAGGCTTTTTGGCTTTGCATACACTCTTGAGCCATCTTTGCCCCTTCTTTAAGATCATTGACCCTACCGGTTAAATAAAGCACGCAAGCGCTATTGGCCGCAATACTAGCTTTATGTGCCTCTGTGCCCTTGCCTTGTAAAATATCTAGGCAAATTTGTACATTTTGTTTTAAACCCGTACTTTTAATCGCATCTAAGGGATAACTTTTAAGCCCAAAATCTGACGGGTATAAATCATATTGTGTGATTTCTCTTTCTTTTAACTCGCACACAAAAGTTTTTCCATGTAAAGCCACCTCATCTGTAGCAGATCCATGCACCACCATAGCCCTTTGTACCCCTAATTCTTGTAAAGCTAAAGCTAGAGGATAACAAAGTTTTGCATCATAAACGCCTAATAGCTGGATAGTCGGTCTTAAAGGGTTAAGTAAAGGCCCTAGTAAATTAAAAATGGTACGGGTTTGTAAAGCACGCCTAAGCTTAGCCACTTTAGCAAAGCTAGGGTAATAAAGGGGCGCAAAGAGAAAAGCAAAATTAGTTTGATTTAGACTAATACTAAGGCGCTCTTGTGGCATTGATAAATTAAGCCCTAAGCATTGGAGTAAATCTGCACTCCCGCTTCCACTGGCGCTATAATTGCCTGCTTTAGCCATTTTAACACCTAAAGAGGCGCACAGCAAAGCGCTAATGGTGCTAATATTAATGCTTTTAATCCCATCTCCGCCCGTGCCACAATTATCCACCCATCTACCGCGCAGCGGACACTCCACTAACAAAGCCTTAGCCGCGCTAGCAATTTCTAAAGGGCTTTCTCCTTTGCATTTAAGCGCAATCAAAAGGGCGCTTAGTTCAATTTCATTCAAACGATCCTCTACAATCGCCTTAAAAAGCGCCTCTATTTGTAAAAAATTTAAATCTTGTCTAGCGCATAGGTGGTTTAAAGTGTCAAGATACATTGATCTACCGGTTTTTTAAGGCATTATAACAAAACCGGGCCAGCAACAAAACACCCCCACTTAAAAACAGTGCTTAACTGCGCCCTACTAACAGCACCTCTGCTCCTCATCTATTTCTAAATCATCAGATGCACTATCTACACATCCACATTGTTCTTCTAACTCCGCACACCTGCATTTGAGTGCGTCTAATTTTTCCTTAGCAACCCTATATTCGGTTCGTAGAGCGTGCAATCTCTGGCGAAGTGCTTTAATTTGAATAAGCCTATCTTCCTGTTGCAACATGAACCAAAAACCTCACTTTCACGGCCTAAACTATTTATTTTTTAAAGGCATGCCCTATCTAGCATAAAAAGCTTAAAATAACCTTATTGTCTGATAATATCAACGCCTTTTGGGGGAGTAAATTCAAATAAGGCAGACCCCAAAGGGATATTAACCCGGACATCGCTAAAAGTAATGCGTACCTTCTCTTGAAGATTATCAATAAAATCTAACTGAATGGGTAACCCTTTTTCTAAAGTGAGGTAATAAGTGGTTTGGTTGATCTTAGCTTTATAGTGGCCATCTTTTTGTAACTTAGCTTTTTGTAAGATAGTAAAAAAATTAAGGTCTTTGGTAAGCTTAGTAAAAGTGGCTTGCAATAGCTTAGGTTCATAAATAATCACCTGCTTATTTTGCATATACACCTCTTTAGGAGTAGGCTTGTTATAAACCCATTTAGCATAAAAAGGGGCTTTAGCTAAAACCTCACCTTCATAAACAGGGTTGATAGGGGAGGGCTTTTTGCCTAAGACCTCTTGTTTAAAATGCGCGCTTAAAGTTGTAAATTGTAAGGGCGCGGCCACTAAAAAATGCAAAGAAAATAGAAAAATACACCAACGCATGCTAACTCTTTTCTTGTTTTATTGGCAATTCTACAAGATTTTGTTAAAATCCGATCTTATGCAACACAAATTCAAGTATCCTTGAGCTTAAAGGATAAATATGATTAAAGCCATGCTCAGTAAAATCATCGGCACGAGAAACCAACGGGCGATTAAAAATTATAAAAAACGCGTAGCTACGATCAATGCTTTAGAACTAGAAATGATTAATTTAAGCGATGCAGAGTTACAGGCGCGTTTTGATCACTTAAAAGTGCAAGTTCAAAGTCAGGAAAAAGGGTTAGACGAGGTGTTGGCTGAGAGTTTTGCTATCACTAGAGAGGCTTCTAAACGCACGCTTGGCCTGCGCCACTTTGATGTCCAACTCATCGGGGGCATGGTTTTACACGAGGGTAAGATTGCTGAGATGAAAACTGGAGAGGGCAAAACTTTAGTGGCCACTTTAGCCGTAGCCCTTAATGCTTTAAATGGGCATAGCGTGCATGTAGTTACGGTTAATGATTATCTAGCCCAACGCGATGCTAAAGAAATGCAACCCCTTTATAATTTTCTAGGTTATAGCGTGGGCGTGGTAACAGGGGAAGTAGATGATGAGGCGCGTTTGGGGATATATGCCTGCGATGTAGTTTATGGTACAAATAATGAATTTGGCTTTGATTACTTGCGCGATAACATGAAATATTCTTTAGATCAAAAGGTACAGAAAGAACACGCCTTTGCCATTATAGATGAGGTGGACTCTATTCTCATTGATGAAGCGCGCACACCTTTAATTATCTCCGGTCCAGTTAGTAAACGCATGGAAAATTATGAGCGAGCCGATCAAGTAGCCCAACGCATGAAGGTGGAGGAAGATTTTAATATTGATGAGAAAAACCGCGTGATTTTAATCACCGAAAAAGGGATTAAGAAGGCCGAAGAACTCTTTGGGGTGGATAATCTTTATAGCCTAGAAAATGCCATTCTCTCCCACCATCTAGATCAAGCACTCAAGGCGCATTATCTCTTTGCACGGGATAAAGATTATGTAGTGGCTAATGGGGAGGTGGTAATTGTTGATGAGTTTACCGGGCGTTTAAGCGAGGGGCGGCGCTTTAGTGAGGGGTTGCACCAAGCCCTAGAGGCAAAAGAAAAGGTCGGGATTAAAGAGGAGAGTCAAACCCTAGCAGATATTACTTTTCAAAATTACTTTAGACTCTATGAAAAACTCTCTGGCATGACCGGTACTGCCCAAACAGAAGCTACAGAGTTTTTAGAAATCTATCATTTAGAAGTTGTGTCTATCCCTACTAATTTACCCATCCAGCGCAAAGACCTTAACGATTTGATTTATAAGAGCGAAAGGGAAAAATTTGAAGCAGTGGTGGCTAAGATTAAAGAATTACACGCCATAGGCCAACCCGTACTTGTAGGGACGGCTAGTATCCAAAAAAGTGAGGCTTTGCATGCCTTATTACAAAAAGAGCGCATTGCTCACACTGTGCTTAATGCCAAACAACACACTAGAGAGGCTGAAATTATTAAAGATGCCGGACTAAAAGGGGCAGTTACTATTGCAACTAACATGGCCGGGCGCGGAGTGGATATTAAACTTGGCCAAGAAGTTAAGGATTTAGGCGGGCTTTATATCATTGGCACAGAACGCCATGAAAGTAGGCGCATTGATAACCAATTAAGAGGCCGAAGCGGGCGACAGGGGGATCCCGGGGTGAGTCAGTTTTATTTGAGTTTAGAGGATAGTTTGTTGCGCATTTTTGGGAGTGAGCGCATTAAGGGGGTGATGGAAAAACTAGGGCTACAAGATGGGGAATATATTGAATCTAGACTCGTTACGCGCTCAGTGGAGAATGCGCAGAAAAAAGTAGAAGCCTTGCATTTTGAAAGCCGTAAACACCTTTTAGAATACGATGATGTGGCCAATGAGCAAAGAAAGACGGTGTATAAATTTAGAAACGAATTATTAGACGATTCGTATGATATTGGCGCGCGCATTGCAGAAAACCGCCAATACGCTATAGGCCGTATTTTAGAAACAAATCAGGCTTTTAAAGAACAGGATTTTCAAGATGAGGATTTAGTCCATGTTGCCCAAAATTTGCAAGAAGAATTTAATTTGCACCTAGATTTCAATGCATTAGAGCAAAGGGATCTAACTTCTGTAGAAAATTTTATTTTAGAGGCTCTGGAGGCACAGTATAGCGCTAAAATGGCTCGCATGGAGGATCAAAATAAAATTGAGCGAATCGTGTATTTACAGATTTTAGATCAGGCTTGGCGCGAACATCTTTACACAATGGATAATCTTAAAACCGGTATCGGGCTAAGAGGCTATAACCAAAAAGACCCTTTAGTGGAGTATAAAAAGGAAAGCTATAATCTCTTTTTAGAACTCATTGATTCGATTAAACTAGAGGCGATCAAAACCTTTCATAAGCTTGAGTTAGTAGCCGATGCACCCGATCAGAGTCAGCAACTTTTAAGTAGCTTAGAAGAATCACAAACAGATTTAAGTTTTAATAACCAAGATATTGAACTAGGATTAAATAACTGGGAGGCAGAACCCAAACAGCATGGCAAAACCATGACGCGCAACACCCCATGTTTTTGCGGGAGTGGCAAGAAGTATAAACATTGCCATGCTAAAAGTGGCCCCAAAAAAGGAATCTTTGCCCCACAAAATAAGCCCCGTTGATGTTTAAGCCCTCCTCTCTAGCGGTCTTTTTAGTCCGCCGTTATTTGCGTTTTGATAAGACTCAGCCCTTTATTAGTATTACCGCGCTTTTAGCGTTTTTAGGGGTAGGAGTTGGGGTGATGGTTTTAATTGTGGCTATGGCTATTATGAATGGCATGGGTAAAGAATTTGAAAATAAGCTCTTTGTTATGAATTATCCCCTTACCCTTTATGCCACTAGCTACTATGGAATTGATCAAAAAACCGTGATTGCTTTAGAACAACGCTTCCCTCATCTCATCTTTAGCCCCTTTTTACAAGCCCAAGTCATGGCGCGTTTTAATGGCATGTTAAGCGGAGGCATGCTCTTTGGGGTCAATATCAAACAAGAGGTGCGGATTAATCATATCCTTAAAAAGGGATTAGAGGGAAATGTAAAAACTTTCATGCAAACCCCTTTTAATTTAGTAGCTGGCAAGGGTTTTAAAGAATCTTTAATGCTAGCAGAAGCCCACAAAATTGATTTATTTTTCACTAAATTAGAACCCACCGGCTTTGTACTCTCCCCGACCATGAAACGCTTTAATTTGCAAGGGTATTTTGAATCGGGTCTAAAAGCCTATGATGGGAGTTATCTTTACACTAATATTCAAGCCCTGCGCGCCATTAGAGATTTGCCAGAGGAGATTTATGACGGGGTGCATGTGTATTCTAAAGATGCGATGAAAGATTTAGAGAGAATCAAACAAGCTTTAAAGAGTATCCCTAATAATGGAGTGGGGATTGAAGGGTGGTGGCAACAAAATGGGAATTTTTTCTCGGCTATGGCTTTGGAAAAACGCGCGCTTTTTATCGTTTTAATGCTCATTATTTTAATGGCCTCTCTTAATATTATCAGCTCTTTACTCATGGTGGTGATGAATCGCCGCAAAGAAATTGCGCTATTACTTAGTTTAGGCGCGACAAAACAAGAAATCAAAAAAGCCTTTTTTAGTTTAGGGGCTGTGATTGGTATGGGGGGGATTGTTTTAGGCATTCTCTTAGCTTTTTTGGTGCTATGGATTTTAAAAACCTTTCCTATCATTTCTCTACCCGCAGATGTCTATGGCATGGATAGATTACCCTTAGATCTTTCTATGGGGGATTTTTTAGGCACTGTGCTTGGGGCGTTGATCATTGTAGCGTTTTCCTCTTATTATCCCGCCCTTAAGGCTTCAGGTGTTAATGTATTAGCGATTTTACGTAATGAATAAGATTTTCAGTCTCTTTTAAATTATTTTGCAGTAGGATCAGAATGCCTTTAGTTTATTCTTTAGTTCAAGATTAGCCATGGGGAAGGATTTTGAAAAACATTTATGTCGGGAATTTGGTTTATAGCGCTACAAACCAAGATGTTGAGGAATTGTTTAGCCAATTTGGCGTTGTCAATTCGGTGAAGTTGATCCAGGATCGAGAGACTAAAAGACCTAAGGGTTTTGGATTTGTGGAAATGGAAGATGAAGGGGCACAAAAGGCAATCTCTAGTTTAGACAACACTGATTTTATGGGGCGCACTATCCGCGTTACTGAGGCTAACCCCAGAAAGTAGGCACTTAACTTTAAACATTAGACCAGCGCTTTGAGTTTTCTTAACCGGTGATAAGAGATAGCAAAGCGGTGGGCTTCGTCTCTGAGTTTTTGCAAGAATTGTAGGCATGAGTCCTGTGCTTTAAGATGCCATGTCTGATTAGACTCATAGATCACATCTTCTACATCTCCTCTAGCGCGTTTGGCTTTTCCCCGCACTTTAGCCTTAGCAATCCCTAAAACTTTAATATCAAACCCAGCGGCTTTTAAAATATCCTCAGCCAAACACACCTGCGCCCTGCCCCCATCTAAGAGCCACAAATCCGGCATTTCTTTTAGATTTTTTAGCCGTCTTTCTAGCATTTCACGCATTTGTGCGTATTCATCTTTGCCTTGCAATAAATAACGCCGGTAAGCATTTTTAAGCCATTTTCCATGAGAAAACACCACCATACCCCCCACGCAATGGGTTTGCGCGTGGTGGCTAGCATCAAAAATTTCAATTCTTTGGGGGAGTTTTTGTAGCTTAAAGAGTGTTTGCAGGGCATGGATTAGTCTTTCTTCAGATTGTTCTGATCGCTTTAAAAGGGCTTGGATTTTTTGTAAATGATCACGATAGATCGCTGCCTCTTCAAAACGCTCTTGTAAAGCTAGTGTGCGCATGCGTTGCTCTATTAAAGCCACAAGCTTACTTTTATCGGTTAATAAGGCTAAAGCCTGCTCAACGAGTAGGGCATAATCTTGTTGGGTGATTTTACCCTCACAAGGCGCTTTACAACGGCGCATTTCATAAAAAATACAGGCCTTTTTGCCCTGTAAACAAGATTTGCTTTGTACTAAAGGTACAAATTCAAGCAGGCTTTCTAAAATATCTCTAGCCCCGCTACTAAAAGGACCAAAGCCGGTATAACCGGGTTTGACTTTACGGGCTAATGCAAAAAAAGGATAGGGTTTAGTTAGATCCACACAAATGTAAGGGTAGGTTTTATCATCTTTGAGCAAAATATTATATTTGGGCTGGTAAGCCTTGATTGTTTGATTCTCTAAAAGTAGCGCTTCCTCTTCATTGGCTGCAAATTGCGTTTGAATGCTAGCAATCTGGGCTACCATGCGTTGTACGCGCAGACTATTTTTAGGGTTAGGCAGAACCTGCCCATCTTTGATCTTAAAATAGCTTAAGATGCGTTTTTGTAAATTCTTAGCTTTTCCCACATAAAGCAATCTATGTTTGGTATCAAAATAGAGATAAATACCGCTATGGGTGGGCAGATTAACAAGAACTTTAGCGTCCATTATTGTGCTTAACACAGGTGCGAATTAATTCAAAAACCGCATGGATTTCTGGATCTGTTGCATGGTTAATAAAGTGCCCTTTAGATCGCTCTGTATAAGTGGCTTTAGGCGCTTTACTCTCAAAGTTTTGAGCGATACGGCAGGGTATATAAGTTTGTATTTGCAAATCAGACGGTACTTCAATCTCTAATTTTTTAATGGCCTGTAATAAAATTTGGCTAAATTCTTGGTAGTTTGCCTGAAAATAATAACGCGTACTGGGATGTTTAAACACAAGCAAGAGTTTAGAATTTTTCATTACAATAGAGACTAACCCCATACTCACAGCTGGTGGGAGAAATAATTTTAATTTATCCAATTGCAGGCGCATTTTAAGAGGTTTAAGATAGGGCGCTTGTAGAATGGAGGAGAGGATACTTTGCGCATCTTTCATATGTTTATTTTAGCATGTTTATTAACCGGTTGTGGCTATAAAGCCCCCCCTTTTTATAAGCCAAACAAGCCCACAAACAAGCCCCAGACCACAAAAACACAAAAACCAAGCCCGGGGCCAAACGATTCAAGAGTAGGAATTTAGGTATAATGGCCTTTTTTAGCGGAGGTTGTTATGTTTGAACCCTACCCATTTGAGCGGTTAAATGCCTTGCTAGGAGATGTTACTCCTATAATTGAGCCTTTAGACTTTTCCATTGGCGAACCCCAGTTTGACACCCCTTTTTCCATCCAAAAAGCCTTAAAAGAACACACTGATGCGTTGCGCTTTTATCCTAAAAGCATAGGTACACATTTTCTAAAAGAGGCACAGATTAGTTTTATTAAAAGGCGTTTTGGATTGGATTTACAAGAGTGGCAAATCATAGCCACACTTGGTTCTAAAGAGGTGCTTTTTAATTTCCCCCTTTTTTATTTGCATGGCAAGCATTCCCCCAAAGTGGCTTTTTCTAACCCCTCTTATCAGGTTTATTTAGCTAGCGCTAGAGTGGCTAGGGCAGAGGTGATTTTTATGGACCTTTCTAAAGAAAATAATTTTACCCCCCTTTTGCCTGAGGGGGCTAAACCTAACTTAGTAATTCTAAATTCGCCAAACAACCCCACCGGGCGTACTTTAGATTTAGAGGAGCTTAAAACTTGGGTCTTACGCGCCCTTGAAGAGGATTTTGTTTTACTCAATGATGAATGTTATTGCAATATTTATAGCACCACTCCCCCGCCCTCCATTTTAGAGGCCTGTGAACTTGTGGGTAACTCTGAGTTTAAAAATGTCTTAGCGGTTAGTTCTATCTCTAAGTCTTTGAGTGCCCCGGGACTGCGTAGTGGTTATATTGCCGGAGACACAACCATTCTTGCAGCCTATCAGATTTTTCGATCATATAGCGGGTGTGCTATCCCTTTACCACTCCAGTATGCTAGTGCTGCAGGGTGGCTAGATAGCAGCGCGCAACAAAGTATCCACGAAATCTATGCAACCAATTTAAAACTTGCCCAAGAGATTTTACAAATCCCTATTTTTCCTACTAGCTTTTATGTGTGGCTAGAAGTACCAGATGGACAAAGATTTACCCGCTATCTATACGAACAAACCGGGCTAAAAGTTTTGCCCGGAGATTTTCTAGGCTATTTAAAAAGCCCACACACTAAGGATTTTGTGCGCATTGCTTTAGTACAAACCCCTGAAGTTTTAAAACCCGCCTTAGAATGCCTGAAAAATGCCTTAGATTCTTATAAGCTTTCTTTATGCTAAAACGGCCTATCCATACCTATAAAATCCATTTTATTGGCATTGGTGGGATTGGCATTTCAGGGTTAGCCAAATATTTAAAAGCGCAGGGGGCGATTGTAAGCGGATCAGACATTGTAGAAAGCTCTATCACGCGCTATTTAAGAAGTTTAAATATCCCTATCACTATTCCGCATAATAAAGACGCGCTCGACGATCAAGAGGTGGTGGTTCATTCTGCCATTATTAAGGCTGAGAATGTAGAAATTGTGGCTGCTATGGAAAAAAATTGCATCATTTTATCGCGCAAAAGAGCTTTAGAGTACATTTTAGGGGATAAGCGGGTTTTTAGCGTATGCGGTGCGCATGGGAAAAGCAGTACAAGCGCGATGTTAAGCGCGCTTTTGCCTCACTTTGGAGCTATCATTGGAGCAACTAGTAAGGCTTTTGGATCAAATGTCAAAGAAAGCCATAGCCATAGTTTAGTTTTTGAGGCCGATGAGTCTGATCAAAGTTTTTTACATTCCAATCCCTATTATTCCATTGTAACCAATGCAGAAGTAGAACACTTAGATGGCTATGATTACAATTTAGAGGCTTTTTATGCGGCCTATCAGGAGTTTTTAGCATTAGGTAAAAAGCGCGTGATTAATGCTAATGATCCCTTCTTAAGTACTTTAGATTTAAAAGCCAAACGACTTTATCCCAATCAAGATATTTCAGAAATTAGTTATTTTTTAAGAGATGAAGAGCCTTATACGCGTTTTAAATTCAAAGATTTAGGGTTTTTTGAAGTGTGGGGGCTGGGGGTACACACCGCTACTAATGCGGCTTTGGCAATTTTGGCTGCTTTAGATGAACTCCCCTTAGAAACTTTGCGCCAAAATCTTTTGGATTTTAAAGGGATTAAAAAACGCTTTGATATTTTACAAAAAACAGAACTGATCATCATTGATGATTATGCCCACCACCCTACAGAAATTAGTGCCACTTTAGAGGCCTTACAAACCTATGCGGATTTAAAAGGCATGTCAGATGCTCTAGTGATTTGGCAACCCCATAAATTTTCGCGTCTATTAGATAATTTAGAAGGGTTTCAAGAGTGTTTCAAACACCCCATGGTTTGCGATCTTTATATTCTACCCGTTTATAGAGCAGGTGAAAAACCCCGTGAGATAGATTTGCCAAATCTCTTCAAACACCTACAACCTACTTTTATTGATCGAATCTGGCGTACAGCAGAAGGCTTAGATTTTTTTGTAGGCGAGCGCAAAATCCGTACCCTTAAAAGAGGCCTAGTGATTGGATTTGGCGCAGGAGACATCACCGATCAACTCAGAGGCGTATTTTGCTAGCATGGATCATTCTTTTATTAGTACTCATACTTTTATGGTTTTTACTCAAAGATTTTTTTGCCAAAGGGATTTTACAAAAACTTATTGTTTTGATCTTTTTAATGGCTTTGGGGGGAGCTTTGGGTGTTTACACTTACAAACAAGATCGGACTAATCAAACCCACATGGCATTAGAGAAGGCATTTTTACGCGGAGATGAATTAGAGTGCAGGGGTGTTAAAGTCAACTCTAAAACCTTTAGTTTAGTGAGAAAAACGCTAAGTTTTCTGGGCAAACAAAACACTTCTATGCAGGGGATATTGGTGCAACTACGGACTTGTAAGATTCTTTGATGTTGCCCCTACAGCTAGATTTAGAAGGGTTTTTAGAGCGTTTCAAGAGTTTTTTAGCACGCCCTAAAGACTTTGCCCTTGCTAGCACAAATCCCCACATTTGGGAACACCTAAGAGAATTAGAAACACTCCAAATAAATCCCCCTCCAGCGGTTATTTTTTTACAAGAGGCCTTAAAATCCTTTAAAAAAGGCGGGGTATTGCAACTTGAAACCTTGTTTGCATTTACCCAGATGACTCGCTATTTACTGGTTTTTAAAAAAAACACCGATTCTAAAATACAGCCCTATCTTTTTGATTATATTCAAAATATCCATATCCCCGCCCCCCTTTTAGACTTAGAAAAACAAATGGCAGATACCCCCGCTTTTAAAACAGGGTTTTACAGCGATTTAGACGCCTTATTAGAAAGTTTAGAGCGACTCAAGCGCGCACAACAGCAAGTTTTTAGCCAAATTTTAAGCCAAAGTGCTTTAGAACCCTATTTAGTTGATAGACAGGTACATTTCATACAAGGGTTAGAAACTCTCTTGCTTAAGCCCGGTTTCTCACATGCGCTTAAAGGGGTGGTGGTGCAACGATCGCATAGCGGGCAGTTTTATATCCAACCTTTAGAGGCTAAAAATCTCGGCCATAAAATCCAAGAAAAGCAATTAGAAATTGAACTATGCATTGGGCGAATTTGTACCCATTGGACTCAAAATTTACACCCCCATTTTTTATTTTTACGCTTCCTAGATCGCCAATTTGACTATCTAGATCACCTACAAGCCCGGGTACTCTTTGCTAAGGCTGAAAATCTTTCTTTTATTAAGCCTAATTTAGAAGGTACTCTCATTCTAAAAGACTTTGCCCACCCCAACCTTAAAAACCCTAAGCCTATTTCTTTGCA
Source organism: Helicobacter suis HS1 (assembly GCF_026000295.1). Taxonomy (NCBI): domain Bacteria; kingdom Pseudomonadati; phylum Campylobacterota; class Epsilonproteobacteria; order Campylobacterales; family Helicobacteraceae; genus Helicobacter; species Helicobacter suis. Next base: position 786,172 of record NZ_AP026769.1, read on the forward strand.
TTTTGGTAAAAAACTTTTGCTAATCACTGGTGTTAACACGGGGGGTAAGACGATGCTACTTAAATCTATTTTAAGCGCCGTGTTTTTAGCCAAACACTTTTTACCCTTTAAAATAAACCCGCACCACTCCCATGTTCCTTATATAGAAAATATCCACGCCATTATCAACGATCCACAGAATAGTAAAAATGATATTTCTACTTTTGCCGGGCGCATGTTAGATTTTGGCCAAGTTTTAGATAAATCTGATCTTTTGCTAGGGGTTGATGAGATTGAATTAGGCACGGATGCGGCTGAAGCAAGTTGTTTATATAAGGTGCTTTTAGAGCACTTAGTACAAAATAATGCAAAGGTTGTAATAACCACACACCATAAACACTTAGCCATGTTATTAGCTAAAAATCCAGCCGTACAACTCTTAGCGGCTAATTATGATCTAGAAAAGCAAATGCCTACTTATACTTTTACTCCCGGACTCATTGGTAAAAGTTATGCGTTTGAAAGCGCTTTAAGATATGGGATACCTTTAAATTTAGTACAAATGGCTAAACATCTCTATGGGCAGGATCAAGAGAATCTAAGTGCGTTGATTGAAAGAACAAGCGCCCTTGAGCAAGAATTAAACTTAGAACGCATGCATCTACAAGAACGCAGTCAAGCCCTAGAAAATCTAGAACAAGAGGGTTTAGAGAAACTAAAAAAACTAGAGGAGCAACAGCAAAAGAAACAAAATATTTTAGAGAAAAGCTATTACAAGGCGTTAAGAGAGTTGCAAGAGGCTTTAAAGAACTTCCAACAATCCCACAACAAAAGCCAAGCCCACCAAAGTATCCAAGCTATCCAACTGGATTTAAAAAAAGACCTAGATAAAACGCCTAAAGAACCCAATAAACCCACATCTATAGAATTAGGTACACTAGTGGTTTATAAAAAAGCTAGTAGCAAAGAAAAGGGGCGTATCATTGCTAAAAGTGGGGATTTGTTTGTGGTGGCTTTGGATAATGGGCTTAAAATCAAGGCAAAAGGTACAGATTTACAGATTACTACCAACCAAACTAGCAAACAACCCCAAGTTAAATTAGAGACAAAACCAAAAGCACAGGCTAACATGCATTTAGATGTGTGTGGATTAGATGTACAAGAGGCTTTAGAAGAAGTACAAGGGTTTTTATCTAACGCGCTTTTAGCAGGCTTTAATGAGGTCGTGATTATCCATGGCAAAGGCAAGGGCATTTTACGCCAAGCCATTAGGCTCTGGCTTAAAAACCACCCCAAAGTACTAGATTTTTGCGATGCTCCCTTAAAACTAGGGGGCTCTGGAGCGCAGATTGTAAGGATTTAAATTTTAAGGTGTGGGTGGTAAATGGGATTACAACTAACCATCTTGCTCTTAAAAAAGAGTTTAATGCTATCAAAAAAGAGCAGTTTCCTTTTGTTTATGAGGTTAGCAAATATGCCACACAACAGCCCTTTATGCATCTTGGTCTAGCTTTTACTAAATTCTTTAGAGACTTAAAACAAGGGAAACTAAGTTACCCGCGTTTCAAAAAGAAAAGAGAATTTCAGGGCAAGTTTTATATCGGAGGTGATCAGATTAAAATCATTCAGGGCTATAAGCGCGATTACCTAAAAATCCCCAATTTATCCAAGATTAAGATGTGTGAGAAATTACGCTTTAAGGGAAAAATTAGCGGGGTAACTATTTCAATAAAAGGCTCTAAATTCTTTGTTTCTATTGCAATGGAGATCACCAAAAACGAGTTTGTCCACACCCATAAGCCTTTAAAAAATTTTAAAACTATAGGCATAGATACCGGTATTAAATCTTTTGTGAGTTTATCTAATGGTTTGCAGATTAAAGCCCCCAAGCCCTTAACTAAGCTCACAAGGAGGCTAACAAGACTTCAACTTTCTAAGAAGCAACACCCGAAAGCCAAAGGTGATAAACTTAAGAAGTCTAGAAAATTTCTAAAAGCCTCTTTAAGGCTAAACAAACTACACCAGCGTATTTCTAATATTCGTTTAGATTTTCTACACAAATTGACCAGTGTCTTAGTGTCTCATTTTGATCCTTTTTGTCTTGAGAGTTTAAGAGTGAATAATATGCTTAAAAACCATAAATTAGCTAAGTCTTTAGCAGATGTGGGTATTTCTGCGTTTAACACCTTGCTAGAGTAAAGGGCTAAGTATTTTGGCAAAGAGATTAAAAGAGCTGATCCTTTAAGCGCGCTCTCTAACTTAGATGAGGCTACACTAACTAAACTTGGTGTAGAAAAAACTATTACCCAAAGTTTTAGTATAAAGTTGCAAACATGAGCCGCCATATTAGATTAGAAAAAGAACTATACTAAGTAAACAATACAAACTAATTTTTAAATCCGCAAACATTTTAGCAACCGCGCCGTAAACCCCCTAGCTTTAGCTATGGGGATATAAGGCGCATGTTTGGTCGTTTTTCAAGCAAAGTGTGTATAATATAGTTCTATGCTCATCGCCTACAAGCAGAAACTCTACAATTCAAGCAAGAACAAGCAGATAGACAGACTCTTGCGTCTTTATGGCATTTGCTACAATCATTGTATCGCTTTGCATAAGCGGTATTATAGGCTCTATAAGAAGCACTTGAATTTCTACACTTTGAAAAAGCACATCACCAAGCTAAAGAGAACAGCACGCTTTGCTTTTTTGAAAACTCTAGGCTCTCAAACCTTGCAAGAGCTAGTAGGGAGGATAGACAAGGCTTATAAAAAGTTTTTTAAGAAACAAGGCAGACCGCCTAGATTTAAAAAGGTGGCCAACTATCAGTCTTTCACATTTTCACAATGTGGTTATAAAATCCAAGACAACATTATCTCTTTTAATGGCTATCGCTTTAAGTTTGTCAAAACCTACGACCTTGCAGGCAAACCCAAGACCTTAACCATTAAAAGAGATAATCTAGGCGATTATTTCTTGTGCTTGGTGTGCGAAACAGAGGATAACCTTAAGCCCGCAGGCGGTAACAGCGTGGGGCTTGACTTTGGGTTAAAAACTTTTCTCACATGCTCTAATGGCACACAAATCCCATCGCCTTTATTTTTCTCTAAATTCTTGCCTTTGATCCGTGCTTGCTCTCGCTCCCTATCCAAAAAGAAAAGAGGCAGTCATAACCGCCTAAAGGCTAGGCTAAAACTTGCTAGATTGCACCGCAAAGTCCAAAATCTTAGAAAAGACTTTTTCTACAAGATTGCTAATAGCCTAGCCAAACAATACGCCACTATTTTCATTGAAGATTTGAACCTGAAGGGTATGGTTAAACTTTGGGGGCGCAAGATTAATGATTTGGCTTTTGGTGAGTTTGTGGCTATCTTGGAGAGAAAAACCCAAGTGGTTAAGATTGATAGATTCTATCCTAGCTCTAAAACTTGTTCTAATTGTGGAGCACTCAAAGAGGATTTAAGCCTAAAAGATAGGTTTTTTCATTGCCCTTCTTGTGGCTTTTCTTTGGATAGAGATTTGAACGCAAGTATAAATATTCATAGAGTGGGGGCATCCACTCTTGGAGGAGAAGCTGTAAGACCCGCCTAGCGGGCAAGCTTTGATGATCCCAGAATCCCCTAGCTTTAGCTATGGGGAGTATGTCAAGATTGTGCAAGTCAGATCTAACCATTTTAAGGAGCTCCTCTTTTGCAATAATAGCCACCATAAGCATTTGTTTATTGATAAATTGCAAGTTCATTACCTTAAGTAGCAATTCATCGCTACTAGTTTCAGCGATACACTCTAGAATAATGGAGTCTACCTTGATATGGCTAAGGTTTTGCTTGATGGTTTCCTTGATGTGATCTTTTTTAGCATGTAGGATCGATTCGATCTGGCACAAAATAACATGGATTATCTTGAAAATTTGCTACATGCCCTAGGAGAAAGTGAGAATATAGGAATCCATCTTAAAATAACCCATAAAAGCATTAGTGTAGAGCTTGATTTAAACAAGTCTTGGTGGTGATTAATGCCTTAGCCACCAAGAAAATTGCTTTGCGGGGTGGGGCAGCAGTGTGGGTAAGAAGGTGGAAAAGCCTTTGCTCCTAACATTGTGTCAAAATGCGGTGTTTTTGAGGGATTTTACAGCGCTAAGACTTTCTGTAAAGATAAAAATCTTGCCTACGATAAAAAACAACTTAAAGATTGGGGCGTGGCATTTTTAGAACTCAAGGACAATAAGCACTGTATTAACGATTTTAGAAGACCTGAAACAAGATTACACATTCCACATAAAACCTAGAGTTATTATTTGCCGGTGGTATGCGGGCTAAAAGATATTTTTAAGTTCCCCTGCAGAGTGATCACATTCTTAGAAAAAAGCATAGAATTCATCAAAGAAATTAGCACTTTTACCTTTGAGGGTGGCAATGCAAAATGCCTATTTTCTGATTTTTAAATCATCGTTAAATTCTAACCTAAACTTATCGCCTTTAAAATGATCCTGTTTGATTGCTTGTTGTCCTGCTAAACTTGTAAAGTATTGGTTTAACAGCAAAAAATAGGCGTCGTGGTTGATACCAATTAAGTTTGGTTGGTAATAAGGAAAAGTCGTAGGATTGAGTACCCACCCTGCGGTTGTATTATAGGCAATAAAGAGTCTTTGAGCCGCGCGGCTGTGCCATAGATCAAAACCATTTTCACAAAGCAATTGTCCGGCCACACTGATTGGTTCAAGCGCAAAATGTGTATAGGCAATCCCTTTAATGCCCTTATTAGGCCCGCTGTTATAATTAGCCGTGTTAGTGCGCACAACCTCCTTTGCCATAACACCCTTTCTATCAATGGCGTTTAAAATCCACTTTTGCCATTTATCAGCCATTCTTGAGAGTAGATCATGATCGTGGGTTACAAGCGCTGTACTCACCCCCAAAAGTATAGCCCAAGCTCCGATATTATTATCTTTATTAAGGCGTGCGTAAGTGAACATATTGCTAGAAAATTGTTCAAATGAGGGGCTAGCAAATTTGGAGCGGATGAAAGAATAGGCCATGTTCATATAGGGCATGTAAAAATTGATTAGATTTTCTGCTTCCTTTGAGTCAACCGCCTGAAGTGTTTGTGCCCACTTCTCTAAAATCTCTTTAGCTCTTTGTGCGTATTCTTCTTTCTGGCTTGTTAGAAAACCTAAGGCCAGATCATAAGATATGGTAGCCGATCTTTTAAATGCAGCGCTACAAGAATCGGCTTTTCTTTCACCGGTTGGTGTGTAGTGTGGCAAGGTATTCAGTTGCGCGCAAGCTTGGATTTCTTTTTTAAGTTTTCTTTTCAGATGGATTACATACTCCAAATTCTTCGCATGAAAATCTCTAAAAAAAATATTGCGTGGCCTGTAGCGTGCTTAAAAAACAGCTTAGAAAACATAAACCTAAAAGTATCCACTTTCTCATTGTAGTCCTTTAACTCGTATCTTGTATCTTGTTAATCTTACCAAGACAATGTAAGCTTTTATGCATTTTAATCCAAATTAGACTTTATTTTACGCAAAATCCTCTTTGTAAATGCGGAATAATTACTCGTTTTTGAAAAATAAGTGATCTGTGTGCTTAAAAGATGGGGTTTTTCTGTTTAACTCCCACCCAATGGCTCAGGTAAATTTTTTAAGGGGTCTTAAGCCTCTCTTGTTATTTTAGATGATCGTGGTTATCTAGGGGAAAGTATGCGATCTTAAGCTTAACGGGTTTATCTGTAAATGGACGCGCACGGAAAGTTTCTGTGCTTTGCATACCGTCTTGTAATGGATAGACTAAACAAGTGCTTATGTGTGTTTGCTCTAGGGTGGCATATGTACTTGCATAAGCCCACATTTGATACAGATCATCGTAGGAGACATCTTTTAACCCTTGAACTTTTTTCCATTTGGTATCTAAGATACAACACTCATTTTGTGGCGCTTGTTTACTTCTTAAGATAATATCAGGGCGCAGATAGCGGTCTTTTATAAAATCGTATTTTTGTTCTTGTAAACTCACTGTATAAATATCCCCTAAACTTTTTTGCAACCAAAATCCTACAAAAGATTCAAAGAGTTTTTCCATCGGAAACAAAAAAGCATAGGCGTAATCAGTTCCACTATGGGGGGTTAAAGATTTTTGGCGCAAGAAAAGATTACACCATGCTAAAAGATTTTCATATTCTTTAAAACGCGTAGCGAGCTTACTTTTTGCAAAATCGCTCTCTATATTTTGGCTTGCACACACCCCATCTAAAACAAACCACATAGAATTTAATTTTTCTTGACTCTTAGGGCTTAATGCTAAGGATTTGAGGATTTTAAGTGTGGATTTGATAAGACGATTAGGGGGCACATCTAAACTATATGTATCGCTAGTGGTGTAAAAGCGCTCTTTGTGGATTAAATTAGTTTTAAGATGGCTAGCAAATTCTAGTTTGCCTTTAAAAAAGAGGCGGTTTTCAGAGATTGCTAAATAATCCCGTTTCAGCCCCCGCTTAATGAGTTGTTCGCACTCCTCTAAAAACATGCGTACAAAAATTTCTAAGAGTGGCAGGGACGCGTTAGTCAAATGGGCTAAGGAGCTTTTTTTAAAGGGAGTATCTTTAAGAGTGCTTAGACAATTAAGCAAAATTTGTCTCGCATAACAAAGAGAACAGGTGGGGCGGACAAATTCAAATCCCTCTTGATTTATAAATTGGCGGACTTTTTTGATAAATTCAAGGCGATCTAGCGGGTATAGTTTTTGGGGGCAATCTTTGCTATGCCCTGATAGATTAGCTTTATGTATTTTGGGTAAAATCTCAATACAAAAATTTTTAAGTTGGATCGCACCCACATAATTTTGAGTGGTAAGGGTATTTGAATTTTTAAAACGCAAAAGAGCTTGGTTGCGTTCTTGGCTTGCAAAGTGTTTTAAAGCTTCCCATATTTTGTCTGCTCTGTGTTCTTGCCCTGTAGCTAGACATTTTTTTAAGTCTTGTTTGCCAAAACTTTGGTATTCACCTATATAAAGCGTGGGTATGGTTTTCATGGCTATCTATCAGCTTGATTTACAGACTCACCTGAAACAGGTGGCGTTTGTGCCTCTTCTTTTTTGCCATAAATTTTTATAAAATATTCAGCTTTCCACTCACTAGCCTCTGTAAGGGTGTAGATTTTCTTATCAGGATCGACAAAATCGTTTAAGAGATTTTGTAATGCGCCCTCAAGACTCTTAGGTTTTAGCATGCCATTTTTATTAAGCACCGCGTCAATCTTGGCGTGATCATCATAAAAGTATTCTTGCAAAAGTGGGATAATTTTATTTTTAAAGCAATCTTGCAAATCCTGCAAAGTTTCTAAACCTAAAAAGTAGGCATGCCCGATGCTGTGATCTTGATCAAGTAAAAACTCTATGCGCTCATTGATTGCTTTTAAAAGTTTTTGTAAATCCACACCGCTACAATTTGTGCTAAGAAGGGCTGGCTTTGGCATCATTTCTACAAAACTAAATCTACGGCGCAAAGCAATGTCTAGCAGGGCAATGCTTGAATCAGCGGTGTTTATTGTGGCGATGATGTAAAGATTATTAGGCACACCAAAATAATCCCCACTATAGGGTAAAGTAACCTCTAAGCTCTCTTCATTGCCTATGCGCTTACTAGGCTCTATTAAAGTGATGAGTTCGCCAAAAATCTTAGCGATATTCCCCCGATTGATTTCATCAATGATGAGAATGTAGGGCTTTTCAGGGGGGAATTTTTGTGCGTCTTTTGCTTTTTTACATATCTGCTTAAAAATCCCATCTTTAATTTCATAGCACACTTGCCCATCAAGCATTTTAGGTTTGATCCCTTCTACAAACTCCTCATAGCTATAGCTCTGGTGGAAAGTAACAAAGTCAATTTGTCTTTGTTCCTTGTAATAATCAAACAAGGCTTTAGCGCGCGCTCTATTTATCTTTTCTGCTCTAATTATATCATCAGTTTCTCTATTAAACTCTGCTTGGATAGTTTTAGAAACTTCAGGCTTTAATGCCTCCAATGTGTTTTTAATTTCTAGCTCTAACTCCTGCCCTTGCTTGTCTAGTATGATTTCTAACGCTTTGTTAATAGTCATATAGGTCTTGCCCGTACCCGGAGGTCCATAGAAAATTTGATTAAGGGGAATTTTAAGAGAACTCATGGAAACTACCTTAGAAGGGGTTGTAACAGAAACTGCTTTAGGGGTAGTAGCCGTTGGCTTAAAATCTTCTGGAGGAAATTCATTGAACTGATCCATTAATCTTAAAAAATCATCAGTGATCCCGTCTAACTCAGACTCTAAATCTGCGGTATATAAATGTGAATATTTTCGCAAAACTTTATCGTCTGCCCCAAAAACTTTTGGATATAGTGTACACTTCTTGCATTCTGCTAGATTGTTAGTAGATCTACCTATGTGGAGGTAAAATGAGGGCTCCTCCCATGCATACGCGAACCAGATATAAAAACCCTCTTGGGTAGTTGCTTTAGAATTAACAAAACCTTCTCCTAAAACATTTTGACGCAAAAAAGCAATCCCGGGCTCTTTAGGTAAATATCTTTGCCCAAGATTAGGCGCGCATTCATAGCCCCATTCCTGCAAAAAGATATTAAATCTATCGCGAATATCTTTATACCTTGCACACTCTGGGGGTTTCCCGGTTTGTTTCCCAATATCCACCTTCTCATCTACCAACTCTACAAACTCTCTTAATAGCCCCTGAAATGTTCGCCTTTGGTTTAAATCCCACTCTATACCCATCTTTTTCTCCTACCTTTGACATGGGTTATTGTATCTAAAGTTTTGTTTAAAACCAGCTAGCAGGGTAGCTATAGCCCCCAGTATTTTTAACTCTTTGGGGGCTTATAAAATTAAATATTACTGGGTTTTAGGGCGTGCAAAACCCTCCGCCTTCACACACACTCCTCCCAAAAGCCAATAAAACCATGGCCAATATTGTTTACTAATCGTTACATTGATAAGCTCTGCCTCTTGTGCATGAGCTATGCGGGCATAACTATTTGCCTGACTTTGAAGTTTTTGTATCGTCTGCTGTTTAAGATCTTCAGATTTACCATAAGGCCAAGTAAAAGGCTTACAACTAACCGCAACAACCTGATGCGTCTCCCCTGTCATTGGCTGATTAGGATTAATTGTACCTAACTTAGCAGTACAACCTAGCATGAGTGATAAAATCAGGGTTGGCTATGGCCATTTTATCACGATGAAAGGCCATGAAAACTCCTTTTTGACATACTCCCCATAGCTAAAGCTAGGGGATTCTGGGATCATCAAAGCTTGCCCGCTAGGCGGGTCTTACAGCTTCTCCTCCAAGAGTGGATGCCCCCACTCTATGAATATTAATGCTTGCGTTTAAATCTCTATCCAAAGAAAACCCACAAGAGGGGCAATTAAAGATTCTATCTTTGAGGCTCAAGTCCTCTTTAACCTCCCCACAGCTAGAACAAGTTTTAGAGCTGGGATAGAATCTATCAATCTTAACCACTTGGGTTTTTCTCTCCAAGATAGCCACAAACTCACCAAAAGCCAAATCATTAATCTTGCGCCCCCAAAGTTTAACCATACCCTTCAGGTTCAAATCTTCAATGAAAATAGTGGCGTATTGTTTGGCTAGGCTATTAGCAATCTTGTAGAAAAAGTCTTTTCTAAGATTTTGGACTTTGCGGTGCAATCTAGCAAGTTTTAGCCTAGCCTTTAGGCGGTTATGACTGCCTCTTTTCTTTTTGGATAGGGAGCGAGAGCAAGCACGGATCAAAGGCAAGAATTTAGAGAAAAATAAAGGCGATGGGATTTGTGTGCCATTAGAGCATGTGAGAAAAGTTTTTAACCCAAAGTCAAGCCCCACGCTGTTACCGCCTGCGGGCTTAAGGTTATCCTCTGTTTCGCACACCAAGCACAAGAAATAATCGCCTAGATTATCTCTTTTAATGGTTAAGGTCTTGGGTTTGCCTGCAAGGTCGTAGGTTTTGACAAACTTAAAGCGATAGCCATTAAAAGAGATAATGTTGTTTTGGATTTTATAACCTGTTCCCCCCTTAAATGTGAAAGATTGGTATAAAGCCACCTTTTTAAATCTAGGCGGTCTGCCTTGTTTCTTAAAAAACTTTTTATAAGCCTTGTCTATCCTCCCTACTAGCTCTTGCAAGGTTTGAGAGCCTAGAGTTTTCAAAAAAGCAAAGCGTGCTGTTCTCTTTAGTTTAGTGATATGCTTTTGCAAGGTATAAAGCTTTAAATGCTTTTTAAAAAGTCTATAATACCGCTTATGCAAAGCGATACAATGATTGTAGCAAATGCCATAAAGACGCAAGAGTCTGTCTATCTGCTTGTTCTTGCTTGAATTGTAGAGTTTCTGCTTGTAGGCGATTAACATAGTCTTTCCACTTGTTTTTTTGCTTGGGTCTTTCAGAGTTTTGCTGGTTGGCGATGTATTGCTTGATCACTTCCAAAGGCGCACCCCCCACAGAAGAAATAAAACAAGAGTTTGTCCATAGTGTAGGTAGTCTTGTTCTCAAATGTGCAAACTCTTGTCTTAAAAGCCGACTACTCCTGCCCTTAGCCGTCCTAATAAACTTCATCACCCCAAAGCTAGGATCAACTTCTGCCAAAATATGGATATGATCCTTATCTGTTTCCATCTCCAAAATCTCTACTTCTAGCTCTTGCGCCACTTCCAAAATGATTTGTTTTAACCTTACTTCTACCTGATCTACAAGGACTTTTCGTCTATATTATTTAGGACACCATACAATGTGGTATTTGCAAGAATAGACAATATTATTATTACTTTTGTATTGGATAGTGGCTTTCATACAAAGTATTATACAAGATTATATTAACTAATACCCTAAAGTAGCTATTCTTTATTATGCTCTAAAGAGCATGCACCTTATATCCCCATAGCTAAAGCTAGGGGCTTTACGGCGTGGTTGGTAATTAAAATAGACAGCCAAGATCGGTTAGTTTGCACATTTTTTTAGACTATGGCTAATTTTACTTGGCAGGTGTTTATATTCTCAAAGTTTTTCTATTCAGCCACCTTTTTTAAAACTCTCCGGCAGAAATCCCACTCGTCTTTAGCGGGTGGGATGAATGCCACTAATTTGTGGTATAATGTCCCCATACATTCGTATCTACGGCAGGAAGTATCGGAAGTTACGCCTTTGGAGATATGATGTGTGAGACCTGTAGGGAATGCGTTGGAGCTCAAACTCTGTAAAATCCCTACTATAGGGACACAGAGTGAGAACCAAACTCTCCCTACGGGCAACATCAGCCTAGGAAGCCCAAATGTCTTTAGCATTTGGGCACTTCACCATCTCGAGTATTTTAAGCCTCTAAATATTCCCACCTCCAGCTTTCCAACTTACACTTTTGAGCGCTTCAGTGGCTATCTTTGCTTTGTACTTCTCTGCTAATTTATTAAAAACTAAGAACTTATGAATACCCCTTTTAGGGCGGTGATTTTGCATTTGGTGATTTTGTTAAAGCATGTTAGGATAGCGCAAAAAAGGTAATACGATAATGCCAGAAGATCGATTTTTAGTGCTCAAACTCATTGTTAAAAGGTCTTTTAAAAAAGATCGCATAAGATGTCTTAAAAATAAGAAAATCACAGAAGATAAACTCAGTGCTATGATTTCTAAACTCCAAGAACAAACTCCATTAGAAGTAAAACATAAAAACCATGTTCTAAAACAATGGAAAAACTGTAAAGAATGCCATATCGAACCAGATCTGCTACTACTCTATCAAATACAAAATGATACACTTATTTTAAGTAAGGCTGTGTACACATAGTGAGTTGTTCTAGGAGGCGGTTTTTCTAGTATCACATTCAAAAAATCTAACACCAAAACCTTGATAGAGGCGCAAGTAAGATTATTTTTTTGAAAAAATAAAAAGTTTAATTTTTGAGGTTTAATTATTTCAACAAAAAATTCTAATAACTGGTCTGATTCAAGTGTCCTTGATAAAATCAGGGTTGGCTATGGCCATTTTATCAGCCACCCTTTGGGAAAACTGCGGGTGAGGAATCCGTAAATCTAGCATTCCACAATAACCGTAAATTTCTATGCAACGCCCAAAACCATGAGAGGTTTGTAAAAGCGCTTCAACTTTGGGATGATAGATAACATGGTAATTAGCGTTCATGTACTCAGGATAGGGCACAAAGCGCTTGAGAGTGTTGGCATTACTAATGACAAAAACAGGTCCTAGACCCAAAGCCACACTAAAATGAGGGATTGCCGTTTCATTGGAGACAATAAAGGATGCTTTAGAGAGCACATGAAAGAGTTCAATCCAAGTGGTCTTGCCCGCTAAATTAATTGCCTCAGGAACACTGTCTATAATCTGCAGGGCATCTAAGACTTCCTTTTTGGACCCACATAGCACAATTGAGAATGCAGGAGAGATTTTTTTGCTAGGGCAACCCAAGAAGCAAGAGCCCACTTTCTCCTTGGATCGGATGCACCTAAAAAGAAGACACCATAGCTCATTGGCAAAGAGAGAGAGTTATTAGCTGGCAATGTAGGGAGATGGAGTTGGATTTCTGTAAGGGGTCGTTGCAATAATTGGCTAAAAAACTCTTTATTGCGCTCAAATTCAAACAGCTCCTCCGGAGTGGTGTCTAATAAAGTGGTGTAGGCCATGTCGCACGGCCTTAGATTCTCTGTAGCTTTATGCCATTGTCTGGTTAACTCAAGTCCCTTAGAGCCAATTTTATGTTGGGCATGGATAAGCCTGACCAAATAGTCATCTCTGTGAGGAAAGCGGTGGTATGTAGGGACAATCACAATTTCATAGCCTTGCTGGTTTAATAAATACAGCATCTTGGGGCGATAAAATAAGGCGTATACCCGATACCACTTGTGCATATCCACGGGTATGATGTGATCCACACAAGATCTATCATAAGCATGGACAATTTCTAAGAAGTCTGCATTACACAAAAAAGTGATCTCATAACCAGCATAAGCTTCTCTTAGAGGTTGTAAAAAATTTCTGAACAATACATAATCGCCTATTGCATCAAGCTTGATCAACAGCAAGGTTTTTGGGCGAATTCTTGGCTTTTTGATTTTGTGCAAAACCCACACCATAGCAAAACTCAAGAGGAAAAATACTTTTTCTGCTAATTGACACAGATAATACCATATTTTAAAAAGTATTCTAAGAAAAACTTCCAAATTACACTCCCTTATAAATTTAATTTAGACTGAAAACACCACGCGGTTACTTTTTAGCGCTAAATCTTGCACACTCAAAGACACACCTAAACTCCAGCTAGTTATAAATAGAAAGCATGGTTAATTACACAAACCCTAGCATCTCATCAATAATCTCCATATGCCTTTGCATGTTCTTGTGAGAATCAAATTTTTTAACACGCTCTAAGCCATTTTTGATGCATTGCTCTCTTAGTTCTTTATCTGTGAGGGCTTTTTCCAATTGCTTTGCAATGTCTTGGACATTATAAGGATCGCAGTAAACCCCTGCATCCCCTAGAATTTCTGGCATGCAAGAGACATTGCTAGCCAACACCACGCACCCAGCCTGCATGGCCTCTAGCATGGGCCAACCAAAACCTTCAGCCAGACTTCCCCACCACAAAACACGGGCATGGGCATAAAGAGTGCGCAACAAAGAATCAGAGACGTAACCTAGACTAATGATAAAACTATGTGGTTTTATCCCACAATGCTCTATCCCCACACATGAACCCGCTTTTATACCCGGTCCTGTGAACACCACTTTATAGCGCTGCTGTATTTCCTGTGGCAATAATTGGAACGCTTCTACTAGTCTTTTCACATTCTTGCGTGCTGATCCAGCACCAACTGCTAAAATAAACTCTCCTAGATAAGGTGATAGATTTGCAGGAGTGGTATCTTTATAATCTCTAAGCCCATGGTAGATGACATGTACCTTAGAATTGGGAAATCCAAATGTTTTAAGAATGTCTGCTCTGACATGCTCGCTAAAACAAACCACTGAGTCATAGGTAGACATTCTGGGCTGAACATAGTATTCCCAACGGGCTTTATCATCTTTAGACATTAACCAGCTTTGTGGATCGCATAAGGGTAAATCGTGGATAGCTCCTAAGATTTTCTTAGCCCTAAGAGGGACAGTCATAAACCCCGGTTCAATATAGAGGTCAAAAGTCTCATTACAAAGGGCCTCGCAACGCTTTACAAACAAAAACCCCATACCATAACGATACTTCAAAAAATAAAATCCCTGTGGTAATGATTCTTTAATGATTTTTTTAACAGAGCGATAAATTTTACCCAGAATGCGCCTCAAAATGTGTGGCTTGGCATGTTGGGTTAATTTTTCAGAAACGCGATTAGTGTCTTGCAGGGGATGTTGCTGCTCAAATTCTGTGAGACTATCAAAAAACACAGGGCCACTAAAAAACGCAGAACTACCAAAAAATGCGAGATTATAAAGCTTGTCTTGGGCAACAAGCTTGATTGTTATATCATCTCTATTTTCAAAATGCTTCTCTAAAGATTGAACTAAATTCAGAGTATAGTACCCAAGACCTGTCAGATCTTCTAAAAGGACGGTTACATCGATTACAATCTTTTTCAAAAAAACACTACCCCCGATTTAGACTACATATTATATGATACTAAGGGGATACTTAAATGACGCTCACCAAATGGCATGTTATTAAGTCTAAACGGCCTCAACAAAGGCGCTAGAGAATACAAGGCAGAAATCACCCGCCAAAGTATTTTAAAAGTTAAGAATGCTAAAGACTTAAGTCAGGAACAGAAAAGCCAAATCTATCGCGATAGAAACATCTTAACGAATTACTTTAATAGCTTATTCAAAGATGAAAACGAGGACTTAAAGGAATATCAAGAAAATTTAAAATCTCAAGCGATCACTAAAGACCTCCAAAAGGCCATAACGCTGTATGACAATATCGCACCCGGTAAAAGTGTAGCTAGTTTGATCTTTGGGAGTGATCCTAAAGAAGTGGCAGAATATAGAAAAGGCGCAACAGATATTGCTAAAGGTTTAGGGTTTGATAACTTAGAGTTTAGCAACAAGGGCGAGATTTACGCCATTAAAGATAACAAAACCTATAAAGTTAATGATAGTTTCTTTGATAACTTTAAAAACATTATTGCAGCCAATGCAGGCAGTATAACAGGGAGTTTAGTAGGCAGTCTAGTAGGCGCAGCTAAGGGGGCAAGCAGAGGCAGCAGAGGCGGATTAGTAGGCACTATTGCAGGCGGAGCAATTGGGGCATTTGTTGGAGGTGCAGGTGATGCAGCCCTAACTAATTTTGTGCTAAACCGCGATCAAAACTTCAACGAAACAATCAAACATGCCACACAAGAGGGGTTATTAAGTGTAGTGGGTGATGTTGCCTTTATGGGCGCAGCTAAGGCTATTGCTAAAGTAGGCGACATTCCTAAAGCTTTAGGTAGAGCTAGTGATTATCTACCCGTAGTGGGCACACTTAAGCGGGCAATGAGTGGAAATGATAGAGCCGCACAAAGACTTATCAATCAGGTTTACACTCCAGAACAAGAACAGGCCTTAAAAGAATTTGGGCAAAGCTTTGGAGGTGGGACTAAATTTGAAAATGCTAAAAGCCCACTAAGAGAGAAAATAGCAAGTAGTTTTGGGGAGGATAGCGGGGCGCTTAAAGCCTTTGATAGTGCTTATAATATTCTAACTTTGCCCACACATACAGAGAGACAAGAGGGCTTTATTAGGGCTATTAGAGCCGATGAGAGCGGGAATTTATTAGCCTTTCTAACTGAAGCGGCAAATAGCAGTGTACAAGCCCATAACACCCTTAAAAGTATTCTAAACAAGACTACAGCAAACCTAAAAGAACAGCTTGAAAATCTCCAGCTAAATAAGGGCGATATAAAGGCAATCTTTGATGATCTAGAAAAAGGCACTAAGGAAAGTTATAACGACGCTATAGACAAAACAATCCCAGCGGTGCTAACAAACGATATTAAGACCACACTAAACCCAGAGAATAAAGCCAATGGATTAAGTTTTAACCAGTTTAAAGCCGAGTTAAAAGATCAAGGTTTAGATCAAGAGGCTAAAGGCTTTTTAAATGTGATTGAGAAAAACATTTATAACCCTGCAGGGGTGAACTTTAGACAACTCAATAGCTCTCTTAAGCTCCTTAATGCTTATCACAAGAATACTAAAGACCCTAACTTTAAAGATTATATCAATAGAGCTTTAGAAGGGTTTTTAAGAAGAGACATTAAAGCAGGCATTGATAACTTATTTGAACAACTCCCTAAAAATAAAGTAGATCAATACAAAGAACTCTACAACACCGCGCTAAATGATTATGCGACTATGAAACAGACCCTAAAAGATGTTAAGAAATTAGGGCTAAGAGATGCGCACAATAGCACAGAAAAAGCCCTTGATAGCCTTATTAAGTTTACTAAAGGGCAGGGTGATAAGCTAGATAATCTCAGTGCCATTAGCAAAGGTTTAAGTAACTCTAATAGAGAAGTCTTAGAACTTAATATGCTTGATAGACTTTTTAAAAAATCCCTTGTTGATGCCCAAGATATTAGCGTGCTAGATAGCTTTAAGTTTATGAATGCGCTAGAGGAACTTAAAGAGAGTAGTTTTAAAACTCAAGGCGCTAAAGACTTTATAGAAATTGCTAAGGGCTTTCATAGATTATTTAATCAAGATAGCGCTATTGCTAAAGCGCTTAAGCCCACTACGGGGGGAACTATTGGAAGTAGTATTGCTACTAGTGTAGGCGGGGCTGCACAATTCCAAGTTACTAAAGCCGCCTTTGGCTTTATTGTTAGAACTCTGCCCTATATCCCCTTTGCTAAAGCACTCAATGATAAAGTAAGTGGTGCAGCACTCAGATATCACATTAAAGCCGCATTAAATAAGAGCCACAGCATAGAGGCCTTTAAACAAAATCTTAACAAAATCGCAAGTAGAGCTGAATTTAGCAACGCTACTAGAGCCCTAATTAGAGAGATTGAACAGAATTTACCTAAGAGTGTGGAGGGTGGGGGCACTCAAACAAATATAGAGGGGAGAGCTCTACAAAATGAAGTGCCTGTAAAGGTACAAGATCAAGCACAAGTAGTTAAGGCACAAGAAATACAAGATACAGAATTAGCGCCTAAGAGTGTGGGCAACACACCCGCAGCAGAACAAACACTACCCACTAAAACCAAATTAGAAAGAGATTTAGCCCCACAAGAAATACACGAGGTAATTAGCAAGTGGGATTTAAGCGCCACAAGTAATAAGAGTGGCAAACAAAGATTAGTGGTTGCTAGAGTAGAAGCAAAGGAGGCAGAAGAACTAACAAAAGCCCTTGAATTCACAGGTGAGAGGGACTTAGTCCGAGAGATCGACTCCCACCAAGTGATCCACGCCCTTAAACAACATGGCGATATAGCCAAAGAAGCGCAAAGAGGGCAAATTGCGATCAACTTAGAGGATATTAGCCACTACATAGACACCATAAAAGAAGCCGACTTTAAGCATATCCAAGATAATAGGCGCGTGTTATATGCTAAGCAAGTTAACGGGCATGTTGTTGTGATAGAGGAGGCGTTAAGCGGGCAAGATAAATTAAGATTTTTTGATATGTGGAAACAAAGAGGCAAGCTTAATAAGGAAGTATTGCTATCCCACAGCCAACGCCCTAACACGACTTCAAGCCTTAATCTTGAAGGCCATATGCCTAGCAATATCACGACCCCTCCTACGCCTTCCTCAAAGGGATACGACTTAGACCGAACTCTAAGCAGGGGTTATCAGCCAGAGGCTACTAAATCCCCCCTTAAAAGTCAAGAGACTAACACTAATAACTACATTGATGTAGAAGTGATCGATCACCCTAAAGCACTCCCCTACAAGACTACAGGACAGATTTATAAAGAGGCTAAAGCTAAGGGTTTAAGCTATGTAGAGTTTAAGGCTTTAAGAGATCAAGAAAAAGCCACTAGAGCCCTACACACCACAAGATACATTGAGTTTAAAAAAGCTGAAAGTCAAAACATTAAAGATTTGCTAGATTCTAGTAAACCCTTAAGAATGCTTAAACCTACTGAAATTACAGAGAGATTATTAGATCAGGTTAAAAAGCACAATGCTAAGGTGTGGGTTGGAGAACTTAAAGATTTAACATTAGCTAATCAACTTAAGCTAGATACAAACCACCCCATTAAAATTACCTTTAATGGTAGTTCACTTACCCATGTAGAAAAACAACACGGCCAACATTCCATTCACTATCTTAAAAACAAACAACCCCCAGTAGGGATACAAGATATTAGGGAGTATCCTAAAGTGATCAATGAGGCGGATGTAAGCAAGATTATAGAAAACAAAGACGGCCAAAAGCTATTAGCTAGTGCTAAACAAATTAACGGGTATTTTATGGTGGTAGAGACTATTAGCACAAAACACAATGAGCTAAAACTTAAAACACTTTATAAGGAAAATGGAGAGTGGAGTAAAAATAAAATCTTTAGCGATAATGGCAACATGGGTTTACGACTATCTAAAGATAGCGAAGACTCGCTAAGCCCTAAACCTAGTGTCCACTTAGACGCACGACCCCAAGTTACCACCCCCGATAGTAGTAGCCTCCCACTTAAAAATCAAGATGAGTTAACCCCTGAAGTACAAGAACTTCTAACTAAAATTAGGCAGGATTGGAATAACAAAGTTAACAGCAATTCTAAAACAGACTTTCAAAAAGCCGTGAACAAACATTTAGGCTTAGAAAATGGTAATTATTCCCCTAATCTATCGCCTGATGTGAAAAAGGCCTTAAAGCATAGCTATGATCAAGATAGTTTGAGTATTGCTAAGGGAATTGAAATAGACTATCCGATTAAAGCCACCCAAACCCTACCCTACTTCAAAACCGCTTTAGAAAATCCAGATTATCTCTTGCAAAACTTAAGGGGGAGGTTGAAATTTATAAAAAAAATAGATGAGGATCATTACGCGGTAGTGCAGTGGAATAGGTATTTTAACAGCTTTGATCCTAAAAAGGATACCCCATATTGGCGCTTAGAATTATGGGATCAAGAATCGCTAAAAAGTGAACTTAAATACACTAATTCAACCGACCCTATAGATTTAGCAAGAGGATTTACTAGCAAACAGATACATAATGGCCAATTAGGCTTTAGCAAAGAGGAAGTAAACAAATGGCGTTTAGAGGAACTAGAAAGAAGTAATGCACACAAAGCAGCATTACAAAAAGATATAGAGGAAATGGTCAAAGAAGAGACCTCAAAAAAGAACACTAAACCCAAAAAAGCCAAAGATTATAACCAGCCTGAAAAGATCAGTTTAGATAATTTATACAAAGTCTCTACAAATCTACCGGTGAATGCGAGCTTTGGGAAAAATTATACTTCCTATCGGTGGAATGGCAAGAAAGAAAAGGCCATTGAGGGGCTTTTACACTTAATGTATGAAAAAACGCGCAGGAGTGGCCAAATTGCCCCCGCATTCTACAGACAAGATTTAGGCGGCATTGATGTATATACACAATTTGAACTTAAAAGCATTGGAGGCTCTGGTATCAAAGATCAGCCCAGTAAAGGCCTAGAATTACTTAAAGATCAACCACAAGACTTTTTAACACCTGTTGGGCAAGCTAATAAAGACTTTCAAAAATGGCGCAACACCCATTTAGCAGCTTATATTACTAAAACGATCTTAGAGGGTGATGTAATAGAAGTAGGTCATAATAAAGTCATTTTGAGCATGAGAGATACCTACAATGGCAAGATATGGGATATTGAAGCAGGAATACATTTTACAAACAATGCAGACCCCAGCCAGCCTAAGCGTTATATGCTTGAGGAGTTTAAAGTTAGGGAAGTCAAAGAGAAACCCGCATTAAGTAGAAGTGAGGGAAAGACTTCCACTACTAAATCAGAAAATCAAGAAATCCCCCATAATAAAGCCTTTGGTACAAACTTTAAAGAGTTTTACCATGATCCTAAAGGGGCAATTGCTAAACTCATAGAGGTTAAAGAAGGCCAAGTTGCAGGGGCATTTTATAGAGAGGATTTAGGCGATATAGATTTGGTGTGGGGGGAAATTAGAGATCAAGGTGGTAAGCTTAAAGGGCATGGACTAGCTAAGATCGTAGAAAAACACCTTGATGACTTTAAAGGGTTTGAGGGGAATAGTGCACTTGAGAAGTTAGGTAGGGGGTTGGAGGAAATAGTAGAAAATGGAAAAGTAGTTATGCAAGAAAACCAAAGAGCTACGATTGTATGGCACGAAGGGAAACACTTATACAAAGTGGGACTTAAAAATAATTGGATGGGCAAACCAACTAAAAATAGATGGATTGTAACCGCCTATCAAGATAACAAGGTGAAGGAGAAGCCTTAAAGATTATCCACTCCAAAGGCTTTACTAGTAACGAGACTCTGTTACTAAACTCCAAAAGAAACATTACCATAACACCCCTTAAATCCTAACATGAATATCAAACTTACCACCACCCTAACCTTGTTACTCACCGCCTGCACCCCCCGCGTTATCTACCAAAAGGTTTATATCCCCACTAAGTGTAATATTATTAAGCCAGAGAGACCGCCTAAAAGTTTGCACTTTATAGATTATCTGAAAGAGTTGTTGATCTACACTGAAAGGCTAGAAAAAGATTTAGAGTTTTGCACAAAAGAGATTAAGCCCACACCTACAAACCCCGCACAAGTGGCACAATAACCATATCTAAACCATTAGAGAGCTAAAAAAGAGAAAAGGGGCAGAGTGTTGGAGGGGCTTAAATGGGGCTTAAATAAGAGAGATTTAAGCTTATAGAATTAGGCTTAGCTAGCTTGAGTGTGATAGGCTAAAGTTAAAAACACATAACTATGGACACTTGCTACAAGTGAGGCGCATTAATTAGCCTAGAGCTCCACACCGCCCAACAAATGCCCATAACAACGCGGGTTTAAAGGTGTGTGAGAGCTCTACTAGGTGAAATAACACCCTTAGAAAGCCCCTAAAATAGGGGGTTGGGCTAGGCTAGAGCTCTTGCAAGACCTACAAGTGGGCGCTAGAGCCCCGCATTCACTCCCTACAATTCACAAATCCTAACCCTTTAAAGATTTTACAAACTTTGCTAATCTAGCTAAATCCGTTGCTGATTATTCCTTTGTAGAACGGATCTTGTGGCGGGTAACCCTAAACCTTCTAAATGGCACTTAGAAACACACTCTCCCGCCACAAGTAAAGGTTAAGAATGAAAAGTTACACAGAATTAGAACAAGATTTTAGAACCGATTTTAACCACGCACAAACCAGCATTGAGGAGTTTAAAAAGGCTAAAGCTTATTATCACGGGGAACAACTCCCCCCCGATGTGTTAAATATCATTGAGGAGCGTGGACAGACCCCGATTGTGGAAAATATCTACAAAATGATCATTAACAAGATTTTAGGCTATAAGATAAGTAGCATTCAAGAAGTTAGGCTAACTCCTAGACAAGAACAAGACAAGCCCTTAGCTGATCTGCTAAATGACTTACTCAAATACTTTTCCCAAAAGCGCAACTATGATAAGGAGATTATTAAGCGGGATAGAGATTTGTTAATGGGCGGGTTAGGCGTGATTGGGTTGTGGACAATAGGCGATAGTGAGGGCAATATTGATATTGAAATTAAGGCAATTAGCCCTGAGAGTTTCATTATTGATTATTTTAGCACCGATAGCAATGCCTTAGATGCTAGGCGCATGCATAAGATGTTAGTTGTAGATGAGGAAAGCCTAAAAAGATTATTGCCCGGTGTGGAAGTGGTGTATAACTACAGCCACAAGGAACGGCTAGCTAAGATTATTGAGAGTTGGTATATTGAATTTGAGGAAGCTAGTGGGGAATTAGTTTGGAACAGATATATTTGGGGACTAGAGGGGGGCGTGTATAAAGTTGAATCTAAACCCTTCAAAAATGGCTTAAACCCCTTTGTGGTGGCTAAATATTATGTAGATCAAAATAACAACTATTACGGCTTATTTAGAGACATTAAGCCCATGCAGGAATAACAACATCATATCAACTATGCGGAGAATCGCATGGGAAATATGATGGGGAGCTTTAAGGCGATGTTTGAGGAGGATAGCGTACTTAACATTGATGAGTTCGTAGAAAACATGGCTCTAGATAATGCTATTGTAAGAGTGCGCCCCGGAGCGCTAAAAGACGGCAAAATCCAATTTATGAATAATCAAGCCGACATAGCCGCGCTAAGTGCTAAGGCTGAACAAAAACGCAACCTTTTAAAGATACTAGCGGGGCTAAATGATGAAAGTTTAGGCATGGCTATAAATAGACAAAGTGGAGTGGCCATAGCCCAGCGCCGCGAGAGTGGGCTTATGGGATTGCAAAACTTTTTAAAAGTCAGTGATGACATGGATAAGCTGATCTATGAATTAGCGGTGTCTTTAATTAGCCACTACTTTACTAAAAAGCAAGTCTTTAGAATTGTAGATAAGAAAGTTGGCGATCGCTACTTTGGCATTAATGATAACCCTACTAACATGATCAGGCCTTGTAAGTTCGATCTTATCTACAAAACCCAACTCAAAATAGAAAGTAAAGATGAAAGATTTAGCCAATGGAATGAGTTACTCAAAATGCTTAGTGGTATTAGACCTGATCTAGTTCCTAACTTATTGCCGCTTGTGCTAAATGATTTAGATAGCCCGATAGTGGCTGATGTTGAGGAGGTGATAGCTCAGGCTCAAGAGGCACAGCAACAACAAGCAGAGGCACAAGCGCCTTATCAGCAACAACTCCAAGCCCTAGAAATGCAAAAGATAGCTGCACAAATTGCGGAGTTACAAGCTAAAGCCCAAAAATACAGCCAACAAGGCGCTTTAGTAGAGGCTCACACGGCTAGCGAGCAGATCAACCAAAATTTAGACTTAGCTAACTTAGCTGCAGCTCAAGATCAAGGCGTTCAAAACCCACAAGTTAGCCCCACAAAGCCCACCCATGCACAAGGGAGTAAATGGCAAAAGTATTTTAGTGCCCAACACCTAGAGTATTAGGCTAAAAAGAGGAAAGGAGCGGCGCAAAAATGCTAAAAAACCTTGAAAATCTTAAAGGTATACTTGATAGTAATAGGATTAAAAAAAGATAGGGAGAAAGAGGGCAATATACTAAGTTAAGGCTATCAAGCGAAACATACCCAAATATTTCACGCTAAACCATTCTACCTTATTAGCTAGGAGTTAACATGCAACCCCATATAGAATTTGACCGCGAGAAAATTAGAAAAGATTTTGGAAGTTTGCCTAAATTTGCTAAGGCTTATGGAATAAGCTTTGGAGTGCTTAGATACCGCCTTGATAACCCCTATTATATCCGTATGTTGGTATCCGATAAGGTATTTAGAGCCTTTGAGCAAATGGAAAAAGATGGCTATGTGCGCATAGTCAAATGGCTACAAAAGCCTAACCCTTGATAGATCGCTTAAATCTTAGCTAAATCCTTATCCAACCTAAACTCAAGGAAGTAGCATGGATAACCTAACACCACACGAACAAGCCCTTTTAGAACAATACGACGACTATTTAGCCTAGCTTCTTTGAATTTGGGTAGCTTGACTTGTTTTTACGATGATGATCAGAGCTTTAGCCAAGATAGCTCACCAAACAAGGATCAATAATGGCTAAAGCGATCTTAGAAACTAGCGGTAAATGTGAAAGCAATACCAGTTATGCACTCATTGAGGCTAACCGCGTCAAAGATATTTTTAAGGGCTCTAGTCTACCTAGCTACAACACGCAACACATCAAGCTCTTTGCTAGTGAGCGCCTTTTGCATGCTAAAATGCTATAGGACAAGCGCTAAATGAGAATGGCGAGCTTGAGGAGCTTAGCCTAGATCAAGCTAAGGCCATGCAAATTAGCAAAGTGATAAGTGCCTTTGAGCTTGAGGTGGCTAGAGTGCAAAAAGAATACATCCCCTTAGATGAAGTGCTAACCTTTGAGTTGCAGTATCAAGAAGCCATGTTAGGCATTACCCAAAATACGCCCTTTATCAATGAATTAGCTAAAGTTAGAGGAGAAAACCGCATTGATCTAATCAATAAGATTAAAGAGAAACACGAGACCTACACTACAAAGTTAGCC
Source organism: Helicobacter suis HS1 (assembly GCF_026000295.1). NCBI lineage: Bacteria > Pseudomonadati > Campylobacterota > Epsilonproteobacteria > Campylobacterales > Helicobacteraceae > Helicobacter > Helicobacter suis. Next base: position 810,336 of record NZ_AP026769.1, read on the forward strand.
ACACTGCTAGGGAGCAAAGCTAAGGCCGTTAAGCAAATTGAAAACGCTAGCAACATTGAGGAAGTCATTAAGATCAACTACAGCGCCCCTCAACCAACTACCTAAATAAATGCCTTTAATCTTTGATAGAGGCGATAAGAAGTATAAGGCTTATGTGCGCAACTGGACAGCGCATTATAAAAGGCTTTATTGTGAGACCCGCGATAACTACAACCTAAGAATTGATGATTATACTTGTGAATGTAACGCTATTAGAGTGGCTAAGGCAAAGGCTGATGAACACTTTCAGGTATTTAGCGATGCCTTTAGAGGCGGCAATATCGGCAATATCATAGGCGCATTTATCAGTGCTATTATTGGCATAGGACTAGCGGTATTTACAGGAGGGGCTAGCCTAGTAGCAACTATTGTTAGCACCACTGCAGCTGTAACTAGTGCAGTTACTGCTATTGTGGGTAGTATTGCTATGGGAGTGCTCAATGAACATTCTAAGAATGCTATTAGATACTATCAAAACACCACTAGCAATATTGGCATAGCCACACAGATAGCCAAAAGCCAAACAAGCGCTAAAAATCCCCGTGTCAATGCGCTAATCTATCACCCCTACGAAATTCTAGCCGAAGGCAGTATCTACAAGGACGGAGCTCCGGGCAGTGTTAGCTATATTGGCATTGAGGCCTTTAACCCCATGCGTGGGATATTAGGCACTAAATCTATTAATGTGCTAGGTGAGAAAATTAACAACCGCGCCCATAGGCATATGGCAGGAAATGCCTACTATGACGGGCTAAATTTAGACATGCCAAAAGCCCAACATAACCTTTATAATCCAAAGAATATTGAGTATCTTAAAATTAAGATTGATAGCCGCATTAAGCAACTAGAACAAGGCTTTAAAATCCCAGCAGAGAACTACTTTGGAGCGTTTGATGAAGGAGGAAATCCACTGGGGAGAATGTATGAGGAACATAGCAAAGCTGACATTACACCCATAGTTAATCACATCAATACAGAAAGCTTTATTATCCAAAACCAATACTACCGCGAGGGAAAAAGACTACCACTATTTGAGAAAATGAACCCTCCGGGCAAAGTGCGAATCAGAAGTTTTTACGAATCTAAGGGATTAGTGCATGTTAGCCAATGGCGACAAGATTATGAATTTAGTAGGAAGTATTGGTATTGGTATGATTACGCCATTGATCAAGACGGCTATATCCAATATAAAAAACGCAATGATGAAAGCTATAATGAAGGCCATAAGGTTGGCGCTAAGGTGCTAGCCTTGCTGTGGTATGAACAAAACAGAGAACCTCCAAACATAAGCGAACTAGCCCAACGCTACCTAGACAAAGAGAAACTTAACCTAAGTGTAGATGAGGAATATAGCGCGCAAAGAGCTTATGAGGACTACCTAATAGAATATTGGCACTGCTTTAGCGTATATCTACTAGATGAGACCACTAATTTAAGGCCAAATGATAGCGCTTATAGAGATTGGTATTATTGGAAATATGAGGCGATAGTAGGATTTGATAATAAACGACAGAACTACTATGATACCATTATTCAAGTGCAAAGCTGGGATCAAGTCTTTTTCAACAGCATAGTAGAACAAAATGTATCACTTAATGAAGTGGAGATTAGAAAGCAAAACACCTTTAAAGCCTTTATACGGGCTAAACTAGCGGAGCAAGAAAAAGCCATATTTAACTGAGATCAATAAGAGGCCTAAAGTGTGGCACTTGTAATAAAACCAAGAACTGCTAAACTAGTGAACCAAAAAGATAGGGAGAAAGAGGGCAAGCTTAAAAATAGCTTAAATTAGCTAGATTTAAGGGTTACATAGGTGGCGCTAGCGCGCTTAAAAATATAGCCAAACTAGATTAATACAGCCCACGCAGAGCCACACAAAAGGCCTTGACAATCCCCAACCACTATACATACACTATCAAAGGCCTTAGAATGGCTTTAAAAGTGCTTTAGAGGCTTGACAAGTTGGCTTTAAATAGCTATGATCAAAAGCGTTAAAGTTATAGGTGAGCCGAGCGTGTGCCAATGTGCCAAAGTTAGGCTAAATTGGGAGGTTTAGGGAAAAGGTTAAGCCCCTAAAATGGGGCTTAGGGTGGAATGGGGGGAGGGTGGAAGATAGTATTTATCTGCTACACAAGAGATAAACCCCTGTTTGACGATAGAGTTTGTAGGCAAATGCCTATGAAACTTGGCTTTAATAGCTTCTTTGAATTTGGGTAGCTTGACTTGGTTGTTGCCTAAATCCATCTCTAAGTGTTGCGGGACACAGAAAGACTGCTTAGAATGCTTTTTAGATTTGAATCTAGGATAATCTGCCAGCTTAGAGAAAAACCTATCAAAGGCTGTTGTCAGCTGTCTTAGTGCCATTTGCAAGCTTTGAGAGTTGCATTCACTTAGGTAAGCGTAAGCCTCTTGTTTTTTGAGAGTAGTGAGCGCCTTTTGCATGCTAAAGTAATTTTCTCTAATGCCTTGTGCGTATTGCTTTTGGCGGTATACTAAAAAGTAGTTATAGACCACCCTAGCACAGCCAAAGTGCTTGTGTATCAAGGTTTTTTGCTCTATGGTGGGATAAATTCTAAACTTTATTGCTTTAAGCAATTTCTTACGCCTTAACTTTACACCTGCTTGGAAGGATCAAGAAAGCCGCTTTTTAAAGAGTTTAATGAAAGAAAACCATTACAAACTCAAAGGCTATTTGTCCACAAACAGGAGCAAACATAATCTAAAAGCCCATTTGATTTTAGTGTGTAAATACAGAAAAAAGTTGCTCGTAGGAGATGTGGCTATTTTTATAAAGTCTGTGCTTGAAGAGATAGAGGAAAGTTCAGATTTTATCATCATAGCAATGGAGACAGATAAAGATCATCTACACCTGATGATTCAGTATATCCCTAGGGTGTCTATCAGTTCCATTATCTTGCGGATCAAGCAGATGACTACTTATAGAGTTTGGAGAGAACCAAGATTTATCCCGTTCTTACGCAAGCATTTTTGGAAAGAACAAAAATTTTGGACAGATGGATTTTTTGCCTGTTCCATAGGAGAAGCTAACCCAGAAACCATCAAAAGATACATAGAAAATCAAGGGTAGGGGGCATTCATCCCACCCGCTAAAGACGAGTGGGATTTCTGCCGGAGAGTCTTAAAAAGGATTTGCTCAAAGGCAGAAAAGTCATTTTATCCTTATCCTCCGGGCTATTGCTAGTGCCCACTTTAATATCCCTAAAATAGGGCACCATCACGGTGTCTTTTACCTCTTGGTGGGTGGAGGTGAAAAAGTACAAATCAGTATTGAGGGCGTGGGCTAACTTTTCTAAAGTTTCTAAAGTGATATTGCTTTTGTGCTCATTCTCATAGCGCTTAATGCTTTGTAGACTAATCCCACATTTTAAGGCTAACTCCTCTTGGGTTAAGTTATTGGCACTCCGTAATTGTTTTAGTTTTTCTTTTAGCATAAAAACTCCCTTCTTGTATCTTGCATTTTTGTGTACCTAAATAAAACATACCTAACCCTCTTCATCGTCTCGTTTAGAGGCTTTATGCGGATAATTTATACAAGTGAGTAATTTAAAATATGTTTAAAGTGCCTATCTTTGAGCTATAAAAACCTTAGCTTGACAAGATAACCATATTTAGGATAAAATGCCCCTTTGTGAGAATTTCGGGGCGTAGCGCAGCCTGGTTAGCGCACTTGGTTTGGGACCAAGGGGTCGAAGGTTCAAATCCTTTCGCCCCGACCAGCAAGGTTTTATGGTGGGTGTAGCTCAGTTGGTTAGAGCACCAGATTGTGGTCCTGGGGGTCGTGGGTTCAAGCCCCATCACCCACCCCATTTTGCTTCAACTTCTGCTTATTTCCCCTTTCTTGCATTTTGCGCTTGTAGCTCAATTGGATAGAGCACCAGACTTCGGATCTGGGGGTTAGGGGTTCGACTCCCTTCAAGCGTACCACGCGCTTGTAGCTCAGTTGGATAGAGCAACGGCCTTCTAAGCCGTAGGCCGCAGGTTCGAGTCCTGCCAAGCGTACCAACCCCTTAAACACCATTGATTAACTTAAACACCCTACAATACGGCAGGTTTTTTATTCATTGATTAAACGGAGTTATCATGCCAGCACAGCCTCTTGAGGAAATTATCCGCTCAACTTGTACCCTTGCCCGCACCTTGCAACAACGCATCAGCCAGAAACTCAGCCACACCGAGCGTTCTTTCCATGACAAGATGCAAAAACTCTTAAGCAACCCGTCTAATAAAATTATGTTGATTGAATTACTTGATCGTAGTTTTCGTTGCCAAAACAACCGCGCCCGTTTTGATCTCATTGAACATACATTAAAAGAGCATGGCATCGCAGATTTTTTTAGCGGCTTTGAAAAATTCTTACTTGTGGCCTTTTTGAGTGTGGGTAAAATCGCCCCCTCTATCAGCGTCCCCTTTTTCATTAAAAAACTCCGTAAGGACACAGAAACGCTTGTTTTAGACGAGGAGGGTGCGAGCTTACGCCAAAAAATTGAATCACGGCGCGAGGCGCATATCACGCTTAATATTAATCTCATCGGGGAGGAAGTGCTAGGTGAGATAGAGGCTTCTTATCGCATGCACAAATACCAAGAAGCGATTAAGACTAGTTTTATTGAGTATATCTCCATTAAAATCACCACGATTTTTTCTCAGATCAATATTTTAGACTTTGAACGCTCTAAACAAGAGGTGGTTAAAAGGCTAGATATTCTCTATAGTTTAGCTTTAGAGCAAAAGGAAAAACATGGGCGGGATAAATTTATCAATCTGGACATGGAGGAATATAAAGATTTAGAGCTCACCGTGGCTGCGTTTATGGAATCTATTGCTAAATTTCCTATCAGTGCAGGCATTGTATTACAGGCCTATATCCCTGATTCTTATGAATATCTTAAAAAATTACTAGCCTTTTCTAAAGAGCGGGTTTTAAGCCAACTCCCCCCTATTAAAATCCGCTTTGTTAAAGGCGCGAATATGGAAAATGAGGAAGTGGTCGCGGCGATGAAGGGCTGGGAATTACCCACCTTTAAAAGCAAACAAGACACAGACTCTAACTATAATAAAATGCTTGATTTGATCTTAGAAGATGAGAATTACAAATACATTCATATTGGTATCGCTTCGCATAATCTCTTTGAGATCGCCTATGCCTATACCCGTATCCACACACTCAACGACCCCATAGCACAGGAACATTTTACCTTTGAAATGCTTGAGGGAATGAGTTTACAGGCTAGCTATGAACTTAAAGAAATGCACAAACTCATTTTATACGCCCCCGTTTGTGATGCCAAACATTTTAATAACGCCATTGCCTATCTTGTCCGCCGTTTAGATGAAAACACCGCAGCCGATAATTTTATGAAAGCCTACTTCAATCTCACCGTAGACTCCCCTGCTTGGAAGGATCAAGAAAGCCGCTTTTTAAAGAGTTTAGGGGGTATGGCCACTATCCAAAACATTCCCTACCGCACTCAGGATAGAAACAGCGCACAAAGTGGGCATTCTACTTATCCAGATAATCCTTTTAGAAACGAAAGCGATACGGATTTTATTTTAAAGCCTAACCGGCAATGGGCACAAAAAATCGTGGATAAAACCAGAAATGCACCCATTATAGAACTCTCCCCTGTGATTGGCCGTTCCTACAACGCCCAAGACCTTAAAACCTTAATTATCCAAGATAAAATCGCCCATAAAAAAATCGCCACTGTAGCTTTGGCTAATGAAGCTGTGATCAAAGAAGCGCTTGAATCTGTAGGACAAAGTTCTTTTTCTGAAAAAAGCTTTAGTGAAATCCACGCCCTGTTAAGCCAAACAGCCCAGTATTTTAGAGAGAGGCGAGGCGATTTAATTGGTTTGAGTGCGCTAGAGGTGGGTAAAACCTTTGTAGAGAGCGATGCGGAGGTGAGTGAGGCGATAGACTTTTTAGAATATTACCCCCATAGTTTGCAACAACTCCTCAAACAACACCCCGAAGTGCGATTCCAGCCTAAGGGGGTGGGGGTTGTGGTGGCCCCGTGGAATTTTCCTATTGGTATTTCTGTAGGTACAATTGCTGCGCCTTTAGCGGCGGGTAATCGTGTGATTTATAAGCCTTCTAGTTTAAGCGCTGTGGTGGGGTATCGTTTGTGTGAATGTTTTTGGGATGCGGGGATTCCTCGCGATGCACTTCTTTATCTACCCTGTAGAGGCGAAGATGTGAGTAAACACCTACTTAAAAGTCCTCTCATTAGCTTTGCTGTTTTAACCGGATCAGAAGATACAGCCAAACGCATGTTAGAGGCTAGCCCCACTTTGGCTTTAAGTGCAGAAACGGGCGGGAAAAACGCCACCATTGTAACCAAATTTGCCGATCGCGATCAAGCAATCCGCAATGTCATTCATTCAGCCTTTAGTAACTCCGGCCAAAAATGCTCGGCTACTTCGCTTTTGATCTTAGAAGAGGAAGTTTACAACGATATAGACTTTAAAAAGACTTTAATAGACGCGGCTAAGTCTATGAGTGTGGGCGATCCTTTGGAGTTGTACCACAAAATAGGCACTTTAGCCGATCTACCTAGCCTTAAAGTTAAAAAAGCACTTGATCATATTGAAGATCACGAGGAGTGGGCTATTAAACCTGTTATTCTGAATGATAACCCCTATTTAATGCCCCCTTGTATCAAATATGGCACTCGCTTAGGCGATTACACCCACACCACCGAGCTTTTTATCCCCTATCTTTCTGTGATGAAAGCCAAAGATTTAAAAGAAGCTGTAGAAATAGCTAATGCTACAGGTTATGGGCTTACAGGGGCTTTAGAATCTTTAGATGAGAGGGAGTGGGAATATTATGTTAATCACATTGAAGTAGGCAATATCTATATCAACAAACCCACCACAGGGGCTATTGTGTTACGCCAACCCTTTGGCGGGATTAAAAAATCTGCCGTAGGTTTGGGGCGCAAAGTAGGGATTTATAATTATGTAACCCAATTTGTGCGCATTGAGGAAATCCCCGATCTCATCACCCAAAGCGCCACTACTCCCTTTTTACAAGCCCTTGAGTCTTTTAATGCCCAGAACAACCATAGTTTTAAGGAAGCTGTACAACTAGCGCGCAACTACGCCTACTACGAACAAGAGGAGTTTAGCCAAAAGCGCGACTTTGTACAAATTAGAGGCGAGGAAAATTGGTTTTCATACACCAAAGTTTCTAGCATTGGTTATCGTGTATGCCCTACAGATAGCCCTTTAGAACTCTTTAGCGTTTTAATGGCTGCAGCGGTGTGTGGCATTCCACTTACAATTAGTACAGCCAGCCAAACAGAAAACCCACATTTTGAAAAACTTCTAGCCTGTTTAGAATGCCTCAAACACCACTTTAGCCCTACAATTTGCTATGAAAGTTTGGAGGATTTTAGCGCTAAATTAGAAAGCTTTGGGCGGATACGCTACTTTAGCGAGTCATTAGACCCTCTTTATGAGGCCGCCAGCGCTTTAGCCATTGTGCTAGCTACAGCTAAGCCTCTTAGATGTGGGCGCTTTGAATTGCTCAATTACCATTTAGAAAAATCGGTGAGTATTTCTTATCACCGCTATGGCAATCTAGGCGCAAGAGGCTTAAAAATGCAAAAGTCGGCCCATGCAGATTAATTATCAGGTTTTTACCGTCTTTGTTCTCTACTCTGTTTTAATGCTAGCCATTGGTTTTTATTTTTATAAAAAGAATGAAACCACAGAGGATTACTTTTTAGGCGATCGTTCTATGGGACCAGTTGTCAGCGCACTAAGTGCGGGGGCAAGCGATATGAGTGGTTGGCTTTTAATGGGCTTGCCCGGGGCTTTGTATGTAAGCGGATTGATCAATAGCCATATTGCCATTGGTTTAACAATCGGGGCATGTATTAACTGGATTTTAATCGCTAAACGACTCAGGGTTTATACAAGCGTAATTGCTAATTCTATTACTATCCCGGATTATTTTGAAACCCGCTTCAGCGATGATAAACACATTTTACGGCTTTTATCGGCTATTGTAATTTTGATCTTCTTTACCTTTTATGTTTCCTCTGGGCTAGTGAGTGGGGCTAAGCTTTTTGAAGCTACCTTTGGAGTGAAATACAACCATGCCCTCATTACCGGGACGCTTATCATTGTAACTTATACCTTTTTGGGCGGTTATAAGGCGGTGTGCTGGACAGATCTCCTTCAAGGACTTTTGATGATGGGGGCCTTAGTAGCCGTGCCTTGCATGATGCTTTATCACTTAGGCGGATTTGGTCATAGCTTTGATCTTATCGCACAGGTTAAACCAAATAATCTTACCTTTTTAGAGGGTACTTCTCTAGTAACCATTATCTCTAGTTTGGCTTGGGGTTTGGGTTATTTTGGTCAGCCCCATATTTTAGTGCGTTTCATGTCTATTCGTTCTATTAAAGAAATCCCCCAAGCCACAGCAGTAGGTATCTCGTGGATGGCAATTAGTTTGATTGGTTCTTGCTTAATTGGTTTACTTGGTGTGGCCTATGTAGCCAAATTCCATTTAAGCTTAGATGATCCAGAAAAGATTTTTATCCACATGAGCGCTACCCTCTTTAACCCATGGATTAGCGGGGTACTTTTAAGCGCCATTTTAGCTGCAGTGATGAGTACGGCTAGCTCGCAATTATTGGTGAGCTCTTCTACCATTGCTGAGGATTTTTACTCTAAGATTTTTAACAAGCAAGCCCCCGTTCAAGCCGTGATGTTGGTTAGTCGCGCAGCAGTCTTAGCCGTAGCCTGTATTGCCTTTCTTATCTCTACCGATCGCAACGCTAGCGTACTTAAAATCGTATCTTATGCGTGGGCGGGCTTTGGCGCTAGCTTTGGCACTGTGATTTTATTTTCCCTCTTCTGGGCACGCATGACAAGAATAGGGGCGATTATGGGAATGATTTTTGGCGCAAGCACGGTGATTTTATACGATAAATTTGGGAAGGTTTATTTAGACATCTATGAAATTGTACCCGGGTTTATCGCCAGTTCCCTAGCCATTGTGATTTTTAGCCTACTAAGTTCTGTGCGCCCGGGCACAAAAGATGCTTTTGATTTAGTGGTGCAAGAAATCAATAAGGAATAAAATTTGAAACTCCATTTCCACCACTTCACAAGGATGCTCCATGAAAGCAGAAAATAACACCCAAAACATTGATGAACTCTTTGAGGAATTTGAAGAAATCAAAGATGATTTAAGCCATGTAGAGGAACAGCTTGCACAGATTGCAAGTGAACTCAAAGAGATAGGCCATGATTTAGACACACTGGATAATCTGTTAAACCAAGATAATCCCCAACAAGGTAATTCTCAAGGTAATTCTTAAACTTAATAACCCTATTATAGTAGCCAACACTAAAAATCTTAAAGATCAAAATAGTAAGCCACAATAGCGAGCCACTCACCCTAGCTACCACAAATGCTTTAACCCTAATAATATCCAAAAAGCTTTATACCCAACAAACCTTCCTAAACATTTCAGCATGCCTTAAGTTTATCAACGATAAAATCAGCTTTTGCTTCTAAGAAAGCTAGCATTTTAAAGGGTTTTAGGGTTAAGTTTTAACGAGAATAAGCCTTATAGATTGTGTTAAGTTGCAAAGATTGAGGTTTTGATCGCTTTTCTCTTTTTCCTTTAAAGATTGGTTTTTAAGTTGTCTTTAATTATTTGGTTTTTTATTGTTAATAGCCTATGTAAAGGGTAAACTACAAAGCCAAAAGAATTACACTCAATAAGGCGGTGAGCTGATGCAACACTTTAGCGGATATGTTAAAGTGGCAAGCAGATAAGCTTTCCCTGAAGCTCGCATGAAGACTACATGTTTGATAGGGTGGGTGTGTAAGTTGCGATAAGCTACGAGGAGCTGTCAAGGAGCTTTGATTCGTAGATCTCCGAATGGGGCAACCCAGCTTATGGCAACATAAGCTACTCTATTTAATAGAGGGCGAACCTAGCGAAGTGAAACATCTTAGTAGCTAGAGGAAAAGAAATCAAGTGAGATTCCCTAAGTAGTGGCGAGCGAAAGGGGAAAAGGGCAAACCGCGTGCTTGCATGCGGGGTTGAGGACTACAAGATTCTAAGAAAAATTAAAGCAGAAGTGCTTGGAAAAGCATGCCATAGAAAGTGATAGCCTTGTATGCGAAAAGTTTTTTCAAAGATAGTAGAATCCAGAGTAGGTCAGGACACGAGAAATCCGGGCTGAAGCTGGGGAGACCACTCTCCAACCCTAAATACTCCTCTTTGACCGATAGCGCACAAGTACCGTGAGGGAAAGGTGAAAAGAACCGTGGGTAACGGAGTGAAATAGAACCTGAAACCATCTACTTACAATCATTCAGAGCCCTATGATTTATCAGGGTGATGGACTGCCTTTTGCATAATGATCCTGCGAGTTGTGGTGTCTGGCAAGGTTAAGTGAAAACGAGCCGTAGCGAAAGCGAGTCTGAATAGGGCGTTTTAGTCAGATGCTGCAGACCCGAAGCCAAGTGATCTATCCATGGCCAAGTTGAAGTAAGTGTAATAGCTTATGGAGGACTGAACCCGTGCCCATTGAAACGGGCTGGGATGAGCTGTGGATAGGGGTGAAAGGCCAAACAAACTTGGTGATAGCTGGTTCTCTTCGAAATATATTTAGGTATAGCCTCAAGTGGTAGCAAGAGGGGGTAGAGCTCTGATTGGACTAGGGCTGCTCGCCGCAGTACCAAACCCTGTCAAACTGCAAATACCTCTTGTTCTAGCTTGGGAGTCAGGCGGTGGGTGATAAAATCAATCGTCAAGAGGGAAACAACCCAGACTACCAACTAAGGTCCCCAAGTTCTATTCTGAGTGGAAAAAGATGTGTGGTTACTCAAACAACCAGGAGGTTGGCTTAGAAGCAGCCATCCTTTAAAGAAAGCGTAACAGCTCACTGGTCTAGTGATCATGCGCTGAAAATATAACGGGGCTAAGATAGACACCGAAGTTGTAGATTGCACTTTTGTGCAGTGGTAGAAGAGCGTTCTGTGCAGCGTTGAAGGCATACCGGTAAGGAGTGTTGGAGCGCACAGAAGTGAGCATGCAGGAATGAGTAGCGATAAGATGCGTAAGAATCGCATCCGCCGTAAATCTAAGGTTTCCTACGCGATGTTCGTCATCGTAGGGTTAGTCGGGTCCTAAGCCAAGTCTGAAAAGGGTAGGCGATGGCAAATAGGTTAATATTCCTATACCAATTAGGGTGTGCGATGGGAGGACGCATGAAGTTAGGTGAGCCAGCGGATGGAAGTGCTGGTCTAAGGGTCATAGATTAGGAGAGAGGCAAATCCGCTCCTGTATTCAAAACCTAAATAGGCTCCTGGAGATCTTCGGATCAAAGGGAGAATCACTGATACTTTGTGCCAAGAAAAGTCTCTAAGTTTAGCTCTAATTGTCCGTACCGCAAACCGACACAGGTAGATGAGATGAGTATTCTAAGGCGCGTGGATGAACTCTCTTTAAGGAACTCTGCAAACTGACACCGTAAGTTCGCGATAAGGTGTGCCTACGCAAGTAGGTCTCAGCAAAGAGTCCCTCCCGACTGTTTACCAAAAACACAGCACTTTGCTAACTCGTAAGAGGAAGTATAAGGTGTGACGCCTGCCCGGTGCTCGAAGGTTAATTGATGGGGTTAGCAGTGATGCAAAGCTCTTGATCGAAGCCCGAGTAAACGGCGGCCGTAACTATAACGGTCCTAAGGTAGCGAAATTCCTTGTCGGTTAAATACCGACCTGCATGAATGGCGTAACGAGATGGGAGCTGTCTCAAAGAGAGGTCCAGTGAAATTGTAGTGGAGGTGAAAATTCCTCCTACCCGCAGCAAGACGGAAAGACCCCGTGGACCTTTACTATAGCTTAGCACTGCTAATGGGAATGCCATGCGCAGGATAGGTGGGAGGCTTTGAAGCAGATACTTTGGTGTCTGTGGAGCCATCCTTGAGATACCACCCTTGGCGTTTTTGTTAGCTAACTGGCTAGAGTTATCCTCTAGCAGGACAATGTTTGGTGGGTAGTTTGACTGGGGCGGTCGCCTCCTAAAGAGTAACGGAGGCTTACAAAGGTTAGCTCATGGCGGTTGGAAATCGCCAGTTGCGTGTAATGGCATAAGCTAGCTTAACTGCAAGAGAGACAACTCAAGCAGAGACGAAAGTCGGTCATAGTGATCCGGTGGTTTCGTGTGGAAGAGCCATCGCTCAAAGGATAAAAGGTACCCCGGGGATAACAGGCTGATCTCCCCCAAGAGCTCACATCGACGGGGAGGTTTGGCACCTCGATGTCGGCTCATCGCATCCTGGGGCTGGAGCAGGTCCCAAGGGTATGGCTGTTCGCCATTTAAAGCGGTACGCGAGCTGGGTTCAGAACGTCGTGAGACAGTTCGGTCCCTATCTGCTGTGGGCGTAGGAAAGCTGAGGAGAGCTGTCTTTAGTACGAGAGGACCGAGATGGACATGCCACTGGTGCACCAGTTGTTCTGCCAAGAGCACCGCTGGGTAGCTACGCATGGTTGTGATAAGAGCTGAAAGCATCTAAGCTCGAAGCCAACTCCAAGATAAGCTTTCCCTGAAGCTCGCATGAAGACTACATGTTTGATAGGGTGGGTGTGTAAGTGCAGCAATGCACTCAGCTAACCACTACTAATAGAGCGTTTGGCTTGTTTGCATGCTAGGTTACACCGCCTTATTGAGTGTAAGACTTTGTAGAGACTTTACATGGCTATTTAAGTGTGGCTTTTTAAGGCTTAAGGCTTTAAGCTTGTTAGCTTTCTGTGTAGCTTTTTTAATAAAGCTTTGGCTTTTTCTATAGCTTTTTTAAGCATAATTTAAGCAACATCTGCTTAGAGAAATTGCCTAAATTAGAAAAAGCTTAAAGTTTTAGCTATTTAGGCTTTTGTGTATAGCAAAGTTGCAGGGAAGGTAAAGCTTACTTTTTGCAAAAGCTTATTAACTTGCAAGAGCTTTAAGAGGAAAGCTATACTAGTAAAGTTTTACTAAAGAAAAAGCTACACTGAAGAAAGCTTTGCTACAAAAAAGCTTCGCTGAGAAAGCTACGCTTTTTTCTCCCGTGTCCCTAGTAGAGAGGAAATACCCAGCTCCATCCCGAACCTGGAAGTCAAGCTCTCTAACGCCGATGATACTGCTCTTTGCAAGAGTGGGAAAGTAGGGTGATGCGGGGGATTTTAATCCACTTAACCTTATCATCAAATTCATTTTTTCTTTCTTTTAAACGATTCTTTTGTAATTCCCTTTTGTGTTGCATTTATGTTTTAAGCCATTGTGTAGGATAATCCCTAGTCTTTATGTTCAAATGCAAAGATTAGGAGGTTTTTATGTTTTGGCACATGCAAATGCATCCAGGAGGAACGCCTGGACAACTATGGAAAGAGCGTGAAATTTTAGAAAAATATAGTTTCATTGGCTTGCATGGTCTGACAGAAAATTGGAAGAATAAGAGAGCATTTGTATTCATCAGAGATTTTCTCAATGCAATGCGAGTTAATGACATTGTGGCGGTAAGAAAAGGCAATAAACTCATCGCCTTAACGCAGGTCATCGGCACAGCATATGATATTAGAAAAGACAGAAGCTTATGCATGGTTGAAAAGGAAGACGACCTGGTAAGCTGGATTACCTACAGAAGACCTGTTAAAATTTTAGATATAATACATGAGGAGATGAAAGTCGGTCTAAAACCCCCAAGATTGCAAGATACTTTAACCAAATGCACAGCAGATGCACCAATCTCACAAATCATTACAGCGTGGTATGAAAAGGTACAAGACTCTTTAAAAGCCAAAGGTAAGGAGATTGTTTTAGTTTAAAAATATCCTATGCCTGCTCTTTGCAAGAGTGGGAAAGTAGGGTGATGCGGGGGATTGTTAAAAAACTAATAGCTATTTATACTCATTAATCTATCAATCTATCAGTGCTTCGTGTGTGTTAAAATGCTAAAGAACTTTTTCTTTAAACCTTTAGGAAGCGCATGAAACAATATCTCTACATAGTCCAATCCAACCTAGAAAAGAGCAAGTGTAAAATAGGTATTACAAATAATTTAGAGAGGCGGCTGAAAGAATATAACCACATCACAGGTAAGTCAAGTGAGCAGACCTATAGCTATCTTTTTACATGTGAGGTTGCTAACATGCGCGTAATTGAGCAAGATATGAAAAACGCGTTTGCACATTTAAGAGAGCAGAATAATAGAGAGATTTATTTTTTTAACCCAAGTCTTTTTGAAACCTATGTTAGCTTTATTAGCGCGCATGCACATTTTATCGCTAAGGTTAGTAGCAAGCCACCCAAGCAAAAACAAGAAGTCAAGCCCATCACCACGCCTAGTTAAATTTAAATCAAGTAACATAACCCCAGTGATTTTCACTTGAACAAGAAAGTTAAAGGCAAGTTAGTGAGAAAACTTATTTTACCTGTAGAAAAAGAGTTAGCAAACTATCCTTTAAAAATATGGCAAGATAAAGTTGTGTTTTGTAACTGCGATGATGCTATAGGAGAGAGGAGAGACTATACAGATTCATCTGCTTTTGCCCTGTATTTTTTAAGGCATTTCTTTAGATTAAAGCTTAAAAAACTCATTTGCACCCATTATGGTAGCCAACAGGATTTATTTAATGCAGGAGTGAAAGGTTATATTTTCACCAAAGAGGGAGCGCATGAAATAAAGCACACCCCACCTAACTATAGAGGTGGTTTTGAAGAAAAGGAGTCGCTAAGAATCTTAAATGAGGAAGCCGACATAGTTTGTACCAACCCACCCTTTTCGCGTGCTATTGAATATTGGCAGATTCTTATTAAAAGTAAAAAGAAGTTTATCATTCTATCTAGCATTACTAACTGCGTTAATACGGCTTTTATCTTGAATACTAACCATATTTTTATGGGGAAGGGTATACCCGTGTGGATTGGTTTCTTACCCCTAAACGCCAGTTAGTGCGCGCAGAAGTGCATTTTTTACTAAAGAGTGGATATTAACAGCTATAGATAATAATGGGGTGATTGAAAGTGCCATCAGCGGGAGTGATACAAATAACTACCATTTGATGATAGCGGGACTTTACTCGTGGATAATAGCTATATCCCTAACGACTACGATTTACCCTTTGCAGTGTCAACCAATCCTATTTTAAATGGTGTGTTAGAGTGTGGGTTTAAAATTGCAAAACTAACGCAGTATATGCCCTATATTGGAGGCAAGTCAAAGTTTAAACGCATGCTAATCCAAAAAGTAAGCTCATGAAATTTTTCCTAAAAGACTTTTTTAATTCTAGCGCGGTTAGCCTTGTGAGCGTAAATAACAAAACAACACCTAGCAAATCCTAAAAATTAAACGAGGCTAAGGCGCAGAGTGAAGGGCGGTGGTAGGAGAGAGTGTTATTTTGAGATAGCGCTTGGGGTTTAAAGCTACCGGTTAGTGGGTAAATTGTTTAAAGGGATTTTTAATGGTTAAATGGCTGGTTGTAGCGCTACAAAATTACTTCCCTCTCCTTTTATTTTTGCTATTCTTTTAACCGCTATTGCGCTTTTAGGGGCTTTTTTGAGTTTATAATGGATAGAAGTACTAGCTTTAAGAGCCACCACCCTACCTAACCAACCTCCCATCCACAGCTTTCATTTTTTCAGCTACTTTCTCAGAAAATCCAGGGCAGTAGATTCTTAGATCTAGTCTATGTTGCTAATAAGGCTTCCATTTTAGGATGGTAGATCACATGGTAATTAGCTTGTATATATTCTGGATAGGGGACAAACTGGACGAGAGCATTGGCGTTAGGGATTATAAAAATTGGACCTAAGCCTAAAGCTACAGCATAGTGAGGTATTGCTGTTTCTACAGAAACAATAAAAGAGGCTTTAGAGAGGACATGTAAAAGTTCTATAAAGGCGGTTTTTCCTACAAGATTAATAGCCTTAGGGAAACCTAACATGATCTCTTGTGCCTCATCTATCTCTTCCTTTGAACCACAAAGTACAATTTGAAAATCTGGTGAGATTTTTAAGGCAAGTTCTACCCAAGATTTAAAAGACCATTTTCTTTGAGGCTCAAAAGCCCCTAGAAAAAACACCCCATAAGGTTCACAAGAGAGAGAGAGAGAGAGAGAGAGGAATTTTGGGGTAAGTGGGGAGATCAAGGTGGTATTTAATATCTGTAAGGGGCTTTTTAAGAAGCTGGCTAAAGAACTCTCTATTACGATCGAATTCAAAGAGCCTTTCTAGTCTAGCCTCTAGAAAAGTCGTATAAACCCTATCGAGCCTGTGTATAGAAGTATTTTGATACCAATCCGTTGAAATTCTTGATCCAAGTGATCCGATCTTGGTGGAGGCATTAATCCAGCACACAATTTGATCGTCTCTTTCTTGAGTGCGGCCATATATAGGTGAGATCACAATTTCATAACTCTGTTGTGCCAACATATACAACACCTTAAGAGTATAAAGAGGGTGGCGTAGCAAAGAGTACTTTAGAAAATTTGCAGAGATCAATTTATCCACATATGCGCGATCGCAAGCTTCTACTAATTCTGGGAAATTTGCATGGCATAAAAAAGTGATTTCTTAGTCTGGATAGCCCTCCCTCAAAGGCTTTAAAAAATTTCTCATAAGACAATAATCACCCAGTCTATCAACCCGTATAAGAAGTAGGGTTTTAGGACGGATTTCTTGTGGTTTATAGCGACGATAAAACAAAAGTAGAGCATGCAGGCTACAAAAAAGTTTTTCCTCGATGCCGGGCTTCAAATAACCATGCCACAAGGTATCCACAACCCTTCGCCAGCATTCATGCAAAACACGAAAAACAGACATGAACGAACTCCATTAAAAATTACCCAATTAAAAAGCCCTAATTTTGGTAAGAAAAATACCAATAACAAGCTTTGGATTTGGTGGAGGATAGCGGGTTCGAACCGCTGGCCTCCTGCGTGCAAAGCAGGCGCTCTCCCAACTGAGCTAATCCCCCAAAAAGTGGTGGGCTTAAGAGGACTTGAACCTCTGACCTCACCCTTATCAGGGGTGCGCTCTAACCACCTGAGCTATAAGCCCGTATAAGCCCATAAAAGCTGGAATTCTACTTTGTTATTTCTAAAAGTTTGCTTTTTAAATTTGAATCAAGTAACATAACCCCAGTGATTTTCACTTGAAAAGCACGCATAAAGGCAAGTTAGTGAGAAAACTTATTTTACCTCTATATACTAGACTGTATCCACGCACAACCGGGGTTTTTTAAAGATTTTAAAGCGACAAATTTAGCCCAAAAACTCAACTTAGCTTCAAAACTTACAGAAAATCCACACCCTTGTGCGCATTTAAAGCTCGGTCTCACTACACAGCAACTGGAGTTGGGGAGCCAGATAAATGCACTAAAGAATTTAAAAAATCAGCCACGCTTTCTTATGATTTAGCGCTTGGTTTTCTAGTAACTCAAAATAAAGAATTATGGTTTAAAAGCTAGAGAGTTTTTGCAAAGCTGGGCTCAAGAACCTAAAAGTGCAGATACACTACAAGCTCAAGACAACATTAACTTTTACATGCCCTATATGAACATGGCCTATTTGTTTATCAAAAAAGAATTGCCTAGCCCCCGATATGAAGAGTTTGTAAGAGAGATGTTAAATTATTCGCAATCCAATTTGAATACTAACCATGGCGCATGGGGAATCTTATTTGATGTAAGTTTTGCACTTGCATTAGGCGATCATGCACTCTTACAAAGAAGTGCGCGCAGGTGGCAAGAGTGGGTACTAACAGCTATAGATAATAATGGGGTGATTGAAAGTGCCATCAGCGGGAGTGATACAAATAACTACCATGGCGGACACACAAAGGGTATTAAAGGCATTGCCTATAGTAATTTTGCTTTGCTCCCTATTAGTGTTGTAGCTGAATTACTCTTTGAAAATGGGATAGATTTATGGCAAAGTCAAGCGGGGCATAGATTAGCCATTGCCTACAACAAAATAGCAACATGGATACTAAACCCCCAAACCTTCCCCTATTTCCAACCTAATTTAGTAGGCGTCCATAACAATGCCTATTTCATTATTTTAGCCAGACATTACAATAGCCCTAGCGCTAATACACTTTTAAAGCAAGGGGATTTACACGCCGATGGTTTTAGACTTAAACTTAGAACGGTGAAATAAAAGTTTGAGATAGCGCTTGGGGTTTAAAGCTACCGGTTAGTGGGTAAATTGTTTAAAGGGATTTTTAATGGTTAAATGGCTGGTTGTAGCGCTACAAAATTACTTCCCCTCTCCTTTTATTTTTGCTATTCTTTTAACCGCTATTGCGCTTTTAGGGGCTTTTTTGAGTACGGGGCTAAGTCTTGCGTTATTGCTAGATAAATGGGGAGAGAGTTTGTTTTTGCTGCTTAAATTTTCTATGCAAATGCTTTTATTACTAGCAACCGGTATTGCTCTAGCAAAATCCCCTTGGATTAAAAAAGGCCTTAACTTTCTCATCTCTGGCATTAAAACCCCTAAAATGGCCATTTGGAGCATTACTTTTATTTCTCTTTTGTGCTGTTATTTAAGTTGGGGGTTTGGGCTAATTGTGGGGGCGATTTTGTCTAAGACTTTAGCCCGTCAGGTTAGAGGTGTAGATTATCCCCTACTGGTAGCTAGCGCCTACTCAGGCTTTTTAATCTGGCATGGAGGGCTATCAGGAAGCATTCCTCTTAAACTAGCCACAAACGACGGGGATTTAGAAAAATTAAGCGCAGGAATCCTCCATGCCCCTATCCCTCTTAGCCATACCCTCTTTGCGCCTTTTAATTTAACAATGGTAATTCTCTTACTTGTAGGGCTGCCTTTAATTAACATGTCTATGCATCCTAAAAACCCCACCACCCTTGATCCAAACCTTCTTAAAGAGCAACCCTCCCTCTTTATCTCTACCCACTTCTTTTGTAGATCGCCCAGATGATAGCCCTCTTTTAGGTTTATTTTTAGGCTTTTTAGGTGTAATTTATCTGATCATCACCTTTATTAACAAGGGTTTTTCTCTTAATCTTAATACCCTAATCTTGCTCTTTTTATTTCTAGGATTATTAGCCCACGCAAGCCAGCAGCGCTATTTTAAAACTATGGAACAAGACCTCAAGGCCACAACCGGTATTGTTTTACTCTTCCCTCTTTATGCAGGCATTATCGGAATCATGGGCGTGAAAAATGTTGCAGGTGTGAGTTTTGCTAGCACTTTGGCTAACTCTTTAGCCCACTTTGCCTCCAAAGAAAACTTTGCCATTTTAAGTTATTTAAGTGCAGGATTGCTCAATATTTTTATCCCCAGTGGGGGTGGGCAATTTGCTGTACAAGGCCCTATTTTAATCCCTAGTGGGGTGGCTTTGGGGGTGGATCCGGCCATTACTAGCATGGCCATTGCTTGGGGAGATGCGTGGACAAATATGATCCAACCCTTCTTTGCGCTGCCTCTTTTAGGATTGGCTGGTTTAGATGTTCGTAGCATTATCGGGTATTTATTGGTGGGCTTTGTATATGCAGGGCTTGTTAGCATGGGTAGTTTGTACTTTCTAACATAGCTTGACTTAAGTTTTTTTGTGCAAGAATTACTTTTTTTGGAGGATTTGATGCGACCGCTAAGTTATTTGTATTACCACCCTATTAGCTAATGGATCAAGATATTCATTTTTTTGTACCTAGTAGCCGTTTGCGCTATCTAGCCTTAAGCGTGGGGCTTTTAGGGATTGCTTTTGTACTAGGCATTATAGGAATGTATTTAATGCCAGAGAGTGTTACCCACTGGACTAAGGAAAAATTTGGCTTTTTAAGTTGGCTTGAAAATGTCAGTCTAGGACCGCATTTTGATGATGATCTTTTTATCTTTAATTGGGTTATGCACCCTTATTTTGGGGGCATTTATTACATGCAAGCACGCACAGCCGGCTATCGCTTTCCAACCGGAGTTTTCTTTACTTTTTTAGTCTCTACCTTTTTTTGGGAATTTGGCCTAGAGGCTTTTGTTGAAATCCCGAGTATCCAAGACCTCATCTGTACACCAACACTAGGTCCTTTAGTCGGAGAAATTTTCTACCACACCAGCAAGCGCTTACAAAATCAGGAAAGAAAATATTTAATCACTAAATTTTTAACGGGGTTAGCCCTATTTGCAATGGATTTTATCGGGTTTGTGATTCGCAATTTTGGCTTAGCAAAGGCCTGTGGCATCTATAATAAAAACGCCCCTGCTGTTTACCATAATACCACCGCAGAATGCTAAAATAAACCCCTATTTTTATATAAGCGAGGTGTCTATGCATCTTCAAGTTTCTAGCCAAGCTAAACTTCCAACACCCTTTGGAGAATTTTGTATCCAATCTTTTAGAGAAGATAAAAATGGATCTGCTGTTGATCATTTAGTACTCTTTACACCCACCCTTTCTGGAATGCCTCTTGTACGCGTACATTCAGAATGTTTAACAGGAGATGTGTTCTCTTCACAAAAATGCGACTGCGGGGGCGAGCTTAAAATGGCTATGGAGCGCATTGCAAGCAGTGGTAAACAGGGGGGCATGGTTATTTATCTACGCCAAGAGGGGCGGGGCATTGGTCTATTTAATAAAATCAACGCTTATGCCCTGCAAGATCAAGGCTATGACACCATAGAGGCCAATCAGGCCATTGGCTTTAAAGATGATGAGCGCGACTATGGCATTGTACAAGACATTTTGCAGTACTATGGCATCCACAAGATCCAACTACTCACCAATAACCCTAAAAAAGTAGAGGCTATCGGGGCTTTTGTACAAGTAGAAAGGTGCAGTATTTTAGTAGAAAGTAATTGCTACAACCATCAGTATTTGCAAACCAAGAAAAATAAAATGGGGCATTTGCTATGAGGTGTGTATGCTAAGTTTTGCCGAAGCACTTGAGGCAATCCAAACAGCTTTTTTAAGCCCGCTAGGTCTTGAAAAGGTCTTTTTCTCAGAGGCTTTAGGGCGGGTACTAGCTACAGACATTTACGCTCCCACAAACAACCCTAATCACCCCACATCTAGCATGGATGGCTATGCTTTCAGGCAAGCAGATTTCTCTACCCTGCAAGAGGAAGGTTTGATTGTTCAAGCTATTAACCCGGCTAATTTAGAGCCCCCTTTAACACTTCAACCCAAACACGCAATTAAAACCTTCACGGGGGCTAAAATGCCCTTTAATAGCGATTCTTTGGTGATTGTAGAGGAAGTAGAGCTTAGAGGTGATAAAATTTTTCTAAAAGAGCAAAGCGGGTTTTATAATTGGATTAGACCCGTAGGTTTTCACCAGCAAAAAGGAGAACTTCTACTCAAAAAAGGCTCTGTGATTAATCCTTATGCCTTAGGCTTGCTTGCAGACATCAACCAAGTTTTTATAGAAGTGTATAAAAAACCTAGAGTGGGGATTTTAAGCGGAGGGGAGGAAATTATAGAGGTGGGGGCATCTGGCGAGGGGGTTCGCAGTGTGAATAACCATATGATTAAAGCTATGGTAGAGAAAATGGGAGGGGAGGGGGTGCTTTATGCGTTATTACCGGATAATCAAGAGAGCATAGAGCAGGCTATTTATAACGCCTTTAGAGATTGCGACATGGTTATAACCACCGGGGGAATGAGTAAAGGCGATTTAGATCACACCCAACATGCTATAGCTAATATCAGCGAAATAGCTTTCAAATATGCAAGAATTAAACCGGGTAAACCTGTGGCTTATGGTATTTATGCCAAAGATGGCACGCATAAGCCCCTTTTAGCGTTGCCGGGTAACCCTCCCTCAGCGGCGCTAACTTTCTATCTCTTTGGGCATGCAATCTGGGTGCATTTCTTTGAAAAGCCCTACACTCCCCCCTTTATACAGGCTATCTTAGAGCAAGATTTAGAGAAAAAAGAGGCACGCATGGAATTTAAAACCTGCCATGTGCATTTAAAAGAGGGAGTCTATTACGCTAGCATACCCAAACGCTCCCATTTGCATGAAAGTGAAAGCGCGCTTTTGGTTTTAGAGGAGGGGGGTCGCTTGTATAAACAAGGCGAGGCTGTACCCCTTTTATTGCACCATATCTTTTAAAGGAGTTAACATGGTTTATGTGAAATTTTTAGGCCCGATTAAAGAAGAAACTTTTGAAGTAGAAGCGAGTAATTTAGAGGGTTTAAGACAGATTTTACACGAAAAACAAAATTTGCACTCTTGGCTTTCTGTGAGCGCGGTTGCTATTAATGGAGAGCTAATAGAGGATATCCACACCCCCTTAAGAGCGGGCGATGAAGTGGTGTTTCTCCCACCCGTTTGTGGGGGTTAAATGTTAGAAATTATAGCCGGAGCTCTAAATACAGAGGCGCTTTATAAAAGTTGGCAATCTTTATGCTCTAAGCAAAACTGCGGGGCGCTGTGTGTTTTTACGGGGGTAGTACGCGCTGAGGGGGAAAATTTTAAGGGATTGAGCTTTGATATTTACCCACCCCTATTAACTAACTGGTTTAACCAATGGGAGCAAAAGGCTAAGGCTTTAGGCGTGCAGCTGTGCATGGCTCACTCTAGCGGAGATGTATTCATAGGGCAAAGTTCTTATATGACCGGTCTAATAGCAGCGCATCGCAAAAGTGCCTTAGAGCTTTATGCAGATTTTATAGAGGATTTTAAGCATAACGCCCCCATTTGGAAATACGATCTCATAGGCGAGAAGCGGGTTTATGCTAGCCAAAGAAGCCACCCGCTTAGAGGCAGTGGGCTTTTAGCATGATTAATATAAAAATCGGGGTGGTGGTGGCTAGCGATAGGGCTTCTGCTGGATTGTATGCAGATGAGAGCGGAAAAGCCATTGAGCAAGTTTTAAGCGAATATCTTTTAAATCCGCTAGAATTTGTCTACCGCCTTTTACCAGATGAGCAAGATTTATTAGAGCAAACTTTAATAGAACTTAGCGACAGGGCAAGTTGTGCACTCATTGTTACAACGGGGGGTACGGGTCCGGCTCTGCGCGATGTAACCCCTGAGGCCACAGAGGCCATTTGCTCTAAGATGTTGCCCGGATTTGGAGAGCTTATGCGCGCTACGAGTTTAAAATATGTCCCTACAGCCATTTTATCCAGACAAAGCGCGGGGATTAGAGGCTCTAGTCTCATTCTTAACCTACCTGGAAAACCTAAAAGCATCCGCGAATGTTTGGAAGCGGTTTTTCCGGCTATTCCTTATTGTATTGATTTAATCGGTGGCCCATTTTTGGAGGCTAATACACAAAATATCCAAGTTTTCCGCCCTAAAAAGTAATGCCACTAAGCCATTTAGACGCACATAACCACCCCACTATGGTAGATGTAGGGGGCAAGCAAATTACAGAGCGCAAAGCCATAGCTAGCGGAAAAATTAGCATGCAAGCACAGGCTTACAAGGCCATTGTGCAAAAAAATATCGCTAAAGGTCCTGTTTTACAAACCGCTATCATTGCAGCGATTATGGGGGCTAAGCAAACAAGTCATCTTATCCCTCTTTGCCACCCACTTAATCTTAGCAATGTAGAGGTTAGAGTTATAGAATGTGAAAGTGAATGCGCCTTTGTGTTGGAGGTTGAGGTCAAATACAGAGGGCAGACGGGGGTGGAGATGGAGGCTTTAGTAGGCGTCTCTATCGGGCTTTTGACTATTTATGACATGGCTAAGGCCATAGATAAAAGCATGGTAATAGATTCTATCAAGCTTTTAAGCAAAGAGGGAGGCAAGAGCGGATCGTATCTACGATCTTAAAAGCTTTCTAATCCAAGATCAAGTATACTAGAAGTTTTCAGAGGTGTATTCAAATAATAAGGAGAATCGTGCAACTTAAAACATGGCTAATAGGAATGGCTATTATCACTCTTTTTGCAGGCTGTGGGCCAAATATTATCACAACTAATAATGTCCCTTTGCGGCTAGCTTATCAGTCTAAATCTCCTCAGGCTAGAGCCACTAATCAAGAGATCATTTTACTCAAACCCACATTGCGCTATAGCGATAACATTGCTAAAGAGTATGCAAACCAGTTTAAAAAACAAATCATGCTTAAAATCCAAGCGATACTCAATAATCGGGGTTATAAAACTTCTATTTTAGATGTGAGCGATAAAGATGATCTTTCCTTTGCCCAGAAAAAAGAAAGCTATTTGGGGTTGAAGTTAAGTGGGGAAGTTGTTTTGCGCCCCGATCCTAAAACCACTGAACAGAAAAAATCTAGTCCTGGTTTGATTTTTTCTACTGGTATGGATGTTACAAAGGGCGTTCTCCTCTCTATGGGCTATATCAAAGTCGTCTTTATTGAACCAAGTAGCGGGGAGGCTATTGATTCGTTTATGATAGATTTGAGTGAATTAGACATCAAACAGCCCTTTATCCGTTCTAGCAGATCCGAACACACAGGGGGGCTTTTAGGCTCTTTATATAAGGGAAAAGACGACTCTAATGATGCGGTAAAAACATCTCTTAATAAGATTTTTGCAGAGGTAATGGAAAGAATTGACACCAAAGTAACCCGGGAAAGAATCCGATCCTATGCTAGAGATATTGCAGATTTAAAGGCACAACACAAGTATTAGTTCGTGTTTTCTCCTTTTTCTTCTAAACTTTCTTTAGGCCAGAGGTTTTTACGCCTCTTGCTAAACTCTCTTTTTTTTAGCCTCTTTTTAAGCCTGCTCTTTGTGCTCATGCGGTTAGGGTTTTTTCTCTACACAGGGATTTATAAAGACGCTTTAGTGGGTAAAATCCCCTGGGATCAAGTGGGTCAGGTTTTTTTAGATGGCTTTAAATACGATAACCGCGTGGTGGCTGCCTTTTCTTTGATCTTTTTGCTCTTGCAACTTTTGCGATCTAAATCCACCCCAAATCTTTACGCCCTTTTTGCTATCTCACTCTCTTTGTTTTTACAGGTGGCTAATATCACCTTTTATAGCATTTATGGAGATGCTTTTGATACTAATCTATTAGATGCCTTTAACCAAACCTTTCAAATTCTTTGGAGCATGGCTATTAGTGGGGAGTACAGCATAGGGAGCAAAATCCTTATCTGGCTTTTGTGTAGCGCTCTTTGCTACTATCTTTATTTAAAAACCATGAGAGGGGCTCATATTTGCTTTCAAATCTTGCAGGATTTGCCCCTCAAACCTAGCCTAGCTGTTGTTTTTCTAAGTTTTTCTCTTTGGACTCTCTATGGCATTAATTCTCGTTTAGCCCTTACCGGTATCTCGCTTGATCTGCATATCCAACCCGTAGATAACCTTTTTTTGCGCAAAATCACCCCCGGGGCTTTTCGCAATCTCTGTCTAGTTTTTCGCGACTATAGAAAAAGCCGGTCTATTCGCTTTTCTGATTTCACCTCCAAAACTCTTTTACAAGCCAGCATTGATTATTTCCATTTACCCAAAGATACAAAACTTCCCCTAGATTTGCGCCAACTTCTCAAACACACCAGCCAAAACCCCTTAAAGCCTAGTATCACCCATGTTTTTTATATCGTTTCTGAATCGCTCTCTAGCTGGCACTTTGATCCACAGTTTGATGCCATTGGTCTAGTGAGCAATCTAAAGAGTCTCCGAGATGACAAACATGGCTTTATTCTCCCGCTCTTTTTAGAAAATGGTAGACGCACGGTAAAAAGCTTAGATGTGCAAATCACCGGGCTTTTTAACATCAATGATACAAATTTTGTCAGAATGGGTGTAAAAATCCCCCCCTTGCCTACTGCTATTGGTAATCAAATGAAGGCGCTAGGTTTTCACAATGTGTTTTACTATGGAGGCAGTGGGATTTGGAATCGCCTAGATAGTTTTACTAAAACACAGGGTTTTGACAAGCTTATTTTTAACACCCCCTTACTTGAATACGCTAAAGACGATCCTAATAAGGGTAAACCTTACGATCCTAAAGCCTATCCTGAGCCAATTGAAAGCAACTGGGGCGTACATGACAATATCCTTTTTGATTATATTTTAGAAAAAACCCCGGTCAATCAAAAAACCTTTAGTATGATGATGACTTTAAGCAACCACCCTACGCGCAATGTCAATCTTAAAGCCTTTATGGTGCCTGTGTTTCAGATTGAAGATTTTGTTAAAAAATTTCCTAAACAGGTTAATATGCCCAATGCTAATTTTTTAGGCCATATCTATTGGTATGATCAAATCCTCGTCAATTTCATTAAAAAAGCCAGTGTTAAATTCCCTAACTCACTTTTTGTCATCACCGGCGATCACTTTGATCGCAGTTTTGAATACGCTAAGGATAATATTTACTGGACAAAAAGCGTACCCCTTATTCTTTATGCCCCAAGCCTCACACCCAAAGAGATCGCCTGCATTGGATCGCATATAGACATTGCACCTACTATTATGGAGCTTGTCGCACCTAAAGGCCACCCCTATGTGAGTTTTGGCAAACCTCTTTTTAGCAATAATCCCACTTCTTCTCTTGATTGTAACTCTGATTCTAATTTTGCTTTAGGTTTTGAGGCCATTGCTAGCCCCTCACAAACCCCGGGGCTTAATTTTATTTATCAAGAGGGTAGGCCTCTATTTTATCTTGCAGGTCAAAAGCGCCTTAAAAAATCGCCCCTGCCAGCAGATCTAAGACGGGCTAAAAACCTCATGGAAAAAGATAAAATCGCCAATGGCCTAAGCTGGTACTTCTTATTCAAAGGCCCACTTTTGCAAGATATTAAAGGTAATTAGTCAAACTCATTTGGTTAATCTTGCTAGCAGAGGCCAAAGAGGCGTTGTAGTTGTTGCGTAGTTGGGCAAATTTATTATAAGTCTGCGCCACATCTGTACCCACTGTATCCGCACGAATCGAGTCTACTTGGGTTTTAAGTACTTCATTGCGGCGCATGACATTAGAAAAGCTGCGGCTATGAGCCCCATTAGATGCGATGACTTTTTCAATGTGATCGCCAAGATGATCCACTAAAGCGATCCCATTTTGTATGCCAGCGTTGCGTATCTCTTTACCATAACCCGGCAAAGCATCGGGGCGATCAATACCCTCACGCACCGCTTCAATCACGCTATCTAATTGTTTGAAAAAGTGGATATGGGGGGTGTCTATAATGAGGGCGTTATTAGCATTAAGGCGGATATTTGGGGTGTCTCTTTTAAGGCTTTCGGAGCTAAAGTCATCAGCCTTTGAATCAAAAAACATAAATTGCATCGGGGTGGTGGCATGGATTTTATCACGGATATTAATTTGCCCTCTATCGTTAAGCCTAACATCTACCCTTTCATCAGCCTGCTTTAAAAGAGAAAGAAAGGCCTGTTTACTTTCTTGTGAGGGGGTGTTGTTTTGTGCTTGTGTGTATTCTTGCGGATCGCCATTGCTATAATTAAGAGCCAGACTGATAGCATCCATTAATTGGCGGTAGGTAAAATCATTGGGCTTAGTCAAGGTGGGGGTTTTTTGGGTGCGATCATAAAGCGGGATTTTATAAGCTGGGCCCCCTTCTTTATTGGGTAATTCTAAAAATGCCCCTTGTGAGGTTAAATGCAACTTAGCTATAAGAGGAATACCATTATTATCTTTCATCTGCATCACATAAGTTTGATCTAAAATATTAGCGCCCATTACAGAGGCAAGGGTAGTAGAACCTGTGGCATAGTCCATACTCTTTGGTACAATCTGGGAAACATTGCTGTATAAAAGCGCGCCTTGTTTAGCAAAATAGGTTTTTTGATAAGCGCTAGCATAATCTGTGGGTAGGGCTTGTGTGGGCAAGCCTTTATCATCTAAACTTGTGATCTTAACACTCAATCCTCTAGGCCCATCAAAGGGAGGGGTTTTGCTATCATGGCTTTTATTGTGCACATTGTGATCAATAAGGCGCAAATGCCCATCGCTAGAAATTTCTACATCTAACTTTCCGCCAAAATGAGATTTAATCCCATCCATTAAATCCTGTACACTTGATCCTTTAACCGGCAAAAAGAAAGGTTCTAGTGGGGTATTATCCACACTGCCATCTTCTTGATTAGGCCGTGTCCCTTCTATTTTTAAAACCACAGCAGAAGGATCTAAAATCGCACTTAAGGGGGTGTTGCGGGTAGCGGGAATATTATCCTGCGTGATAAGGGCGCTTTTAAAATCTAGCATGCGGTGATCATAGAGATTAGGCACGCCTTGAATCTCAGAAAGCCCTCTATCCGTAACAAAGGCGCTTTTGACATATTTACTAACACGGGCATTACTTTTACGCAAATCATCTAAGTTATCTACATTTTCCTCACTAGAGAGCATGTGAAAATCTAGGGTGGCATTTCCCGGGGTGAGATCGCGAATCTGTATTTCTCCCCGAGCATTTAAAGAGACATCTACCACTTGATTAGTAGAGGTGTTGCCATAAGCCCGCCCGATTTGATCGAGCAAATCTTGAACTTTAGTAGCGCTATCTTTGTTAGAATAAGCCTTATCCAAAGAAAACTTAGCCTTAAAAGCACTGCCATCGGGGCGAACCCCTTGCAAATAGAAATACTCGGGTTTGTCATTGCTTGGGTTGTTATCATTATCGCCAATTAGATCGCGTAATGTATCCTGAGCGGTGATATAGACCTCTTGGGGGTTTTGGGTTTTATTAAAAGAGTCCATTATGTCGGGGTGTAATTTGCTTTGGTTAAATTTTTTGATATTAGCGATGATGCTTGTTTGTTTGTCCGCATCTTTACCCAAAAAGAGATTAGTCCCACTGATATTGTAGGGGACAAGATTATGCGAGCCAACTAAAGCGTTGAGGTTTTCATCATTGCCATAGTAATTGCCCGCTGCATCAAAGGGGGGGCGATCGACCTTGCTACCTCCAAAGAGATATTCCCCCCCAATAGAAGTATTAGCCACATTGATCATATGATTTTTTAGTTTTTCTAAATCTAGGGCAATGGCTTGTCTGGATGTGGTGGAGTGTACATCGCTAGCTGCTTGGATAAGCTTAACTTTAAATTGTTGCATTGTACTAGAGAGCTCACCTAGAGCTTTATCGGTATTAAGTGTAGCGGTGTAGGCGCTTTTGGCGACATCATGGGCTTGATCAAGGGTGTTGGTTTCAAAACCGTATTTAAGATTTTGGTTATTCACTTGGCTATTTTGATAACCATACTCTGATTTTAACCCTGAGGCGATTTTATTATTCGCCGTGTTGAGTTTGTTTTGGAGCGCGTTTTGGTAATAATTAATCTGGTTATAGCGGTTACTATCAGTAATGCGCATCAAACCCCCTTAAAAAATCTACTAGGATTACATGCAAGATGTATACCATTACTAAAGGTTAACTTTTAGGTTTGCTATGTTAAAATGGCGCTTTTTATCTCAAATTTTAGGTGGGTTTATGGTTTATGCAGTTTTTAAGAATGGAGGCAAGCAGTATAAAGTACAAGAGGGCGATATTGTGTTGCTGGATAAAATGGGCTTAGAGTCTAAGGCAGAGGTTAAGCTAGAAGAAGTTTTAGCCGTGTGTAAAGAGGGGGGTATGGTTTATGGCGCGCCTTTTATAGAGGGGGCGCACATTGAGGCAGAGGTGATTAATGAAGGGCGGGGTAAAAAGGTGGTGATCTTTAAAAAACGCCGCCGCAAAGATAGTAAAACCAAACGCGGTTTTCGTAGAGACTTTACCCGTCTTAAAATCACTAAAATTTTTGCATAAAGGATCAAGATGGCACACAAGAAAGGTCAGGGCAGTACCCAGAATAATCGCGACTCTGCAGGCCGCCGTTTAGGGGTTAAAAAATTTGGATCAGAATTTGTACGCGCCGGTAATATTTTAGTGCGCCAGAGGGGCACTAAAGTACATCCGGGTAAAAATGTGGGCGTGGGTAAGGATCATACCCTTTTTGCTTTAATTGATGGTGTCGTGTACTTCCAACACAAAGATAAGTACCGCAAAAAAGTTTCTGTACTTCCTGAAGTCAAAGAGGTTTTTACGCCTTGAAAACGCGCCTTCTTCCCTGTTTGTTTCTAGCTGTATCGTTTCTTTTTGGGGTAGAAGGCGGGACTTTAATTTATGCCAGAGGGGCGGATAGCTCGGGAATGGATCCGGCTTTAGTTGTAGATGGCGAAAGTTATGCCGCTACCGCTAATATTTATGAAACTCTGGTGCGTTTTAAATATGGTAGCACAGAGATCGAACCTTCTTTGGCTAGTAGTTGGGAGATTTCTAAAGACGGGCTTGTTTATACTTTTCACCTGCGTAAAGGGGTTTATTTCCACACCACTAAATACTGGAATCAAAAAGTAGAATTAAGCGCTAAAGATGTGATCTTTTCCTTTGAGCGCCAAATGGGTACTATCCCCTATTACAAGGGGGGTAAATCTTATGGCTACTGGGCGAGTATGGGCATGTCTTCTATCATTGATAAAATAGAAGCCCTTGATAAATACACAGTCCGTTTTACTCTCAAACACCCCGAAGCGCCTTTTTTAGCAGATTTGGGCATGGATTTTTTAAGCGTACTTAGCGCTGATTATGCCGCCCATTTAAAAAGCCTGCACAAAGAGGACGCCCTCACCCGCAAGCCCATAGGCACGGGACCTTTCAAGTTTTCTACTTGGTTTAGAGATGATAAAATCGTTTTGCTCAAAAATAAAGAATATTGGGGCACACCCGCGCATTTAGATCGCGTGGTGTTGCGCGTGATTGCTAATCCTTCCGTGCGCGCCTTAGCTTTGCAAAGAGGCGAAGTGTCTTTAATTAACATGCCCCACCGTAACGAAATCCCTCGTTTAGAACGCCTGCCTAATATCTCCGTAGATAAAAAACCCGCTCTCTTTGTAACTTGGATGAGTTTAAACATGCAAAAAAAGCCCTTTGATAACCGCCTGGTGCGACTGGCTATCAACCATGCAATTAACACCAAAGACTATATTAAAATCGTGTATGAAAATTACGCTAAAGTAGCAATTAACCCTATCCCCCCTGAAATGTGGAGTTATAACACAAAGATCAAACCCTATGGCTACGATCTTAAAAAAGCTAAGGAATTGCTCACAAAGGCAGGCTATCCAAATGGATTTAGCACGACGCTTTTTACAGCCTCTAAATACAATAAAAAAGCCGCTGAGTTTGTACAATCCCAGCTAGCCAAAATTGGTATCCAAGTTAAAATTGAATTTTTTGAGTGGGGGACTTATTTAAAAAAGATCGCCATGGGGGAACATTTAATGGCCTTTAGTGGCTGGATGGCAGACACTCCGGATCCAGATAATTTTCTTTATATTTTATGGAGCAAAGAGGCAGCCTCTAAGATTCCCACCCGCAACAGCTGTTTTTATAAGAGTGAAACTTATTCTAAATTAGTTACGAAGGCTAAATATCTCTCCGATCAAGCCAAGCGCGCGGTTTTATATGAAAAAGCCCAAGAGATTTTCCACAACGATGCCCCTTGGGTACCCCTTGCCTACCCTTATAATGTGGTGGCAAGACTTTCTAATGTTTTAGGCTACCATGTAGAAGGGGTGCAAAACAACCGCTTTGCTTATGTGTATTTTGGGAAATAACATGCTAGCTTTTTTACTCAAACGGATTTTATGGACTATCCCCACTTTATTCGGGGTCTCAATCTTGGTTTTTTCTATGGTGCATTTAGTACCCGGTGATCCAGCTTTAATGATTTTAGGCGAACATGCCAATAAAGAGGCGCTAGAGGCCTTGCGTGAGCAAATGGGGCTTAATAAACCGCTTTTAGAGCAGTATTTTAGCTACATGGGACATATTTTACACGGGGATTTGGGTACTTCCTTAGTTTCTGGTGAAAGCGTACTAGAGGCCTTTTTACAGCGTTTTCCGGCTACTTTAGAACTTTCTCTAAGCGCTTTATTGCTTTCTATTGTCGTAGGGATCACTGTAGGTATGATTGCAGCCACTAAACGCTATAGCCTCTTTGATCATGTAAGCATGGGTGCAGCCTTAGCCGGGGTATCCATGCCTGTTTTTTGGTTAGGTTTGATGCTTATTTATGTCTTTAGCGTGAAATTAGGCTGGTTTCCTGTTTTTGGAAGACTCAATGACGCCTATGATTTAGAGGGCCCCACTGGGTTTTATCTAATTGATAGCTTACTAGCGCTTAATTTTCCCGCCTTTTTAGACACCCTGCGCCACCTAGTGTTACCAAGCATCGCCCTAGCCACTATCCCCACTGCCATTATTGCCCGCATGACGCGCTCAAGCATGCTAGAGGTTTTACAAGAAGATTATATCCGCACCGCACAGGCCAAAGGTTGCTCAGCCCTGCGGGTAGTGTTTGTCCATGCCTTAAGAAATGCCCTTATTCCAGTTACTACTGTTATTGGCTTAATGTTAGCCGGCCTTTTAGCCGGAAGTATTTTAACTGAAACCACCTTCTCATGGCCGGGGGTAGGGCGCTGGATGGTTAATGCTCTTAACCAACGCGATTTTCCCATTATCCAATCCTCAAGCCTCATTGTGGCGGTGATCTTTATCGGGACAAATTTGATTGTAGATATTCTTTACGGGTTTATCAATCCTAAAATCCGGCTGGCTTAATGGAACGCTTTTATATCTTTTGGGAAAATTTTAGGCAGAACAAGGCAGCTCTTTTTGGACTTGTTTTGTTAGTTATACTGGTGTTTTGTACAATCTTTGCGCCCGCTTTAGCCCCCTACGATCCAAGTTTACAAAACCCCCAAGCGCGGCTTTTAGAACCTTTTTTTACGCAGAGTGGGAGTAAAGCACACTATCTAGGCACAGACGATCTAGGCCGTGATATTCTCTCTCGTTTGATCTTTGGGGCGCGTATTTCGCTGATTATCGGGGTAGTATCTGTAGGGATTGCCCTTATCTTTGGGGTGATCTTTGGGCTTGTAGCGGGTTATGTAGGCGGATTAACAGACATGATTATCATGCGCTTTATGGATTTAATGCTCTCCTTGCCCTCTATTTTACTTATCATCATCGTAGTAGCAATTTTAGGCCCCTCTTTGACAAATGCCATGCTAGCCATTGGCATTGTGGGTATTCCAAGTTTTGCCCGCATTATACGGGGTAGTGTGCTCCTTGAAAAAGAAAAAGAGTATACCCTAGCCTCTGTGTTTAATGGCGCTTCTCATTTGCGCCTTATGTTTATTGTGATTTTGCCAAACTGCACCGCCCCGCTTATTGTGCAGGCTACTATGGGCTTTGCGGGGGCAATTTTAGAGGCAGCAGGTTTGAGCTTTTTAGGTTTAGGGGCACAGCCACCTACCCCAGAATGGGGCGCGATGCTCATGGACGCTTTACAATACATCACCACCTCCCCTTGGGTTTTGCTTTTCCCGGGCTGTGCGATCTTTTTTACGGTAATGGGTTTTAATTTATTAGGAGATGGGATCATGGACGCTTTAGATCCTAAAAAATCCACATGAACGCGCTTTTAGAAGTAGAGGATCTTAAAACTTACTTTTCTAGCCGCACCGGTCTGATTAAAGCTGTAGACGGGGTGAGTTTTAGCATTCAAGTAGGACAAACTGTGTGCCTTGTTGGAGAAAGTGGGAGCGGAAAAAGCATGAGCGCGTGGTCTATTATGGGATTAATTAGGCCTCCGGGTAAAATTGTGGGCGGTAAAATTCTTTTTAAGGGGCAAAATCTGCTGGCCTACTCAGATAAGCAGATGCAAAGATTACGGGGTAGAGAAATAGGCATGGTCTTTCAAGAGCCCATGACAAGCCTTAATCCTAGTTATACTATTGGTTTTCAAATCAGCGAGGTGTTTAAAATCCACCAAAGCAAACTCAGCAGCGCACAGATCAAACAAAAAAGCCTAGAACTTTTAAATAGCGTTGGATTAGATGCGAGCAAATATAACGCCTATCCCTTTAAACTTAGCGGAGGCCAGCGCCAGCGAGTGGTGATTGCTATGGCTATGGCTTGTAAACCTTCCTTGTTAATTGCCGATGAACCCACCACCGCGCTAGATGTTACAATTCAAGCACAGATTTTAGAGTTGATGCAAGATTTACAAAAACAACAGCACATGGCTATGCTCTTTATCACCCATGATTTAGGCGTAGTCGCGCAGTTTGCTGATGTAGTGGTGGTGCTTTATAAGGGCGAAGTGGTAGAAAAAGCGCGTGCCTCTGATTTATTTAACAATCCCAAACATCCCTACACACAGGCGCTATTAGAGGCCATTCCAAAGCCGGGCAAACGCAAGGTACGCCTTAAAAGTGTAGATGAAAACACGAATTATTTAGATTTTGCTAGGGAAATCCGTTGCTAGAGGTTAAAAATCTTTATAAATCTTACGGCGAACTTGTTGTGCTTAAGGGAGTGAGCTTTGCTATCCAGCCTCAAGAGATTTTAAGTTTGGTAGGAGAAAGTGGCTGTGGCAAAAGCACGGTGGCTAAAATTTTAGTGGGCATAGAAAAACCTAGCAAGGGAGAGCTACTCTTTGAAAAGAAGAGCATGCAACAATTTAGCGCTAAAGATTGGAAAGCCTATCGCCAAAGTGTGCAAATGATCTTTCAAGACCCCTATTCAAGCCTTAATCCACGCTGGAAAGTTGAGGATATTATCGCTGAACCTTTGCTATTAAACACCAAGCTAAATAAAACAGAACGACAAAAACAGGTTTTAGAGATGATGAATCAAACCGGGCTTAAACCTGAGTGGGCTAAGCGCTACCCCCACCAGTTTTCAGGGGGGCAAAGACAGCGCATAGGCATTGCTAGGGCTCTTATGCTTAAACCGCGTATTTTAATTTGTGATGAACCTGTTTCGGCTTTAGATGTCTCTATTCAAGCACAAATTCTTAATTTACTTTTAGATTTACAGGCGCATTTAGGGTTGAGCTATCTTTTTATTAGCCATGATTTAGGGGTGGTGGAGCACATTAGCGATCGGATTTTAGTCATGGAAAAGGGGCTCATTGTTGAGGAGGGGACGGTACAAGCCGTAATTGATACACCCAAACACCCCTACACACAAAAACTGTTAAGCGCTATCCCCCACCTAGAAAAAACCCAACACTTCCAAGAGGGCTAAATGTTTGTAGATTGGGTAGAAATTAGTGTCTCCTCAGGCAAGGGAGGGGCGGGTTGCGTGAGCTTTAGGCGGGAAAAATTTGTCATGCAAGGAGGACCAGATGGAGGCGATGGAGGCGATGGAGGCGATGTAATCTTTAGTATAGATTCTAATAGCGATACTCTTAGCGCCTTTAGAGGCAAAAAACATTACAAAGCACAAAATGGCGCTCCCGGTGGGCCTAAAAATTGTAGTGGCAAAAGGGGGGAGGATTTGATTTTGCGTGTACCTCCGGGGACGCAAATTTTTGAAGGGGAAAAACTTCTTTGTGATTTAATAGAGGCGGGAAATGTTGTTTTACTTAAAGGGGGCAAGGGCGGGCTTGGCAATATGCGCTTTAAAAATGCGATCAAACAACGGCCTACTTACGCCCAAAAGGGGCTAGCTGGAAAGACGCTTTCTTTACGCCTAGAACTCAAACTTATCGCCCATGTGGGTTTGGTGGGCTTTCCAAATGCGGGGAAATCTACTTTAATTAGCGCAATCTCTAATGCTAAACCCAAAATCGCGCCCTATGCCTTCACAACTTTAATTCCCCATTTAGGAGTGGTGCGCGTGGGGGAGTTTAAAGAGTTTGTTATGGCAGATATTCCCGGGATTATAGAGGGAGCAAGCGAGGGCAAGGGTTTAGGCCTAGATTTTTTGCGCCATTTAGAGCGGACGCGCTTTTTGCTCTTTGTTTTAGATAGTACTTTTAATGTGCAAGAGCAATATGAAAAGTTGCGCCAAGAGCTTACCAAGTTTTCTAAAGAACTTGCCCAAAAAGAATTTGCAGTTGTGATCAATAAAATAGACGTGATGCCTGCAATGCCTCTTGAGATTTTAGAGGCGCGTTTTATTCTACCAATTTCGGCAGTTACGGGGGAGAGTATTAAATCTCTTCTCCTGGGCGTTTTTCTAATTGCCCATCGTAATGGACATAATGATGTGGGATTAGTTTAAAATTAATTCCACCTTCGCTAAACCCGCTTAATATAAGGCGTGATTTGTAAAAATGACGATCCTACTTGAAATGATAGCTATACGCCGTGGATAAGAGCGCGGGTGCACACCGTGAGGGTGTGAACGGTGCCCCTCTAGTTCTTTTTGGGTAGGGCGTTTCACTTCATTTTAAAATCATCGCTTTTAAAAATTAGGTCTTTTGAATTCATTAGCTTTTTTAGCGGTCTAGCCTTTGAACTGTGTAATAAGCTTTTTAGCCAGTTTGTGCCCGCATTCACGCCAATTGCTAACCGATACCACCGCCCAAACTTGACAAATAAGCTTGTATTAAGTTGGTACATCATAGTATAAGAACCCTACTTGATGAAAATAGACATATGTGCCTTAGAGGTCGCGAATGCGCATTTCGTGTTGCGTTAGGCGTGCGCAACTACCTTTTCACTGGTAGGGGAAGTTAAGATCATGATAAATTATATTTTTGTTATCTAGATTTTTTACCAATTTGTTTCTTGCGCTAGTCCACACAAGTGAACTAAACCAAGTTTCATCGCGTGAAGTGCCCAAATGCTAAAGACATTTGGGCTTCCTAGGCTGATGTTGCCCGTAGGGAGAGTTTGGTTCTCACTCTGTGTCCCTATAGTAGGGATTTTACAGAGTTTGAGCTCCAACGCATTCCCTACAGGTCTCACACATCATATCTCCAAAGGCGTAACTTCCGACACTTCCTGCCGTAGATACGAATGTATGGGGACATTATACCACAAATTAGTGGCATTCATCCCACCCGCTAAAGACGAGTGGGATTTCTGCCAAAGAGTTTTAAAATTTTCAAAACGATTTTATACCACCGCCCAAACTTCACGCCAATAACAATATTATTTTTAAAGACTGGGTCTTTAGCAATTAAGGCCGGTTGTTCTAAGATGTCTTGTACTAAGTAGTAGTCAAATAGATCGGTATGGGCGTGCTTTTGCAAGTGACTAACCATTTGCGCGCCCTGTAGTTTGACAACCGAACTACTAGCGCCCACAATCTTAGTAATCTCTGGGCTTAATGTGGCAAAATCCATAACCCTATTAACTTCTTTTGTCAATCCCACCAATTCTTTAAACCGCCTTTTTTTATCCTCAATGGCCTTTAGCACACCTACAAGCTTTTCTTTAGCCATATTATTGCCCGCGTAACTTTCTAACTTAGCCTTAAAAAAGTTTTGTAGGTATTTGTAGGTATTTGGCTCAAAAGCAATTTTAGAATCAACTACAGGCAAGTTACTTGGGGCTTTTTCTAATATCTCAATATTAGTACCCCTACTCTCATTAAAAGCCTTTAGCCCGCGTTTACTCACCATGTGCAATTGACACCTACAGCCCCAATCTAGTGGCGGGGTGTGGGTATTCCAATAAGGGTCTTTGCGCGGAAGGCATACTTGATCAAAAGCTAAATGACGCGCCGCGCTATCATGCATGCTCTCAAAAATATAATACCAGCCATCGCCATTCTCACTATTTGGATCACCCGGTGTATTTTCAAATTGCAACATCTTAGCCCGCGTGTGGCTATAAATCTTGTTGTATTCAAAAATACGGCTCAAGCGTTTTTTACCTAAATTTTCTATTAAGCTAGGGTTTGCTTTTAAAAATTCATGTAGCGTTTGCTTATTAGCAATAGCCTTTTCTATCGCGTTTTGAACATCAATAGTTGTATCAATACTGCCTACTTTACTGAGGGCAAATACTCTTAGGTGATCCTCAAACTTAAAATTAGCCGGGTCTTTGATTAGCGTAGGTTTGCGCGCCATTAACGCGGCGATACTTTCAAGATAGGGCATTGTAGGTGTCTATCAAGTAATCTTGTGTGCTATCGCTATGAAAAAGGTTTTCAATTTGCTTTTCAATCTCTAAAGGCAAACGCGGAGGCTTTTTCTCAATGGCTTTTTCAATCGTATTTGTTTGCTCAATTAAACCGCCATTTAATGGCTGTTGAATACGGCTTAAAGGCACATTGAAGGCCTTTTGTAAAATCTCTAAATCTACTTGCAAGCCCATATCATAAAGGGCTTTATAGACTTGTACTTGTCTTGCCTCATCAACTTCAGTATTTGTATCAAGGCTCAAAACAAATGGTGGGATTTGATCTAAATATAATTTAAAAACCTCTTTGAGCGCCTCATTTAGCGCCACTGAGATAAAACGCGCGTCAAATTCTAAAAAAGATCGGCCTACATTTTCATGTACCGTGCCTAGCGCTTGTGTGCCTTTTTCTACGGCATTACCGGCTAAAACTTGGCCATTAATGACCTTACTAATGCATTCATCGCAATATCTCACAAAACTTAAAAAGGCATCTTTGTCTACTGAACCGGTTAACAAGTCTATTTGATCATCACTCCCAAACACACCCACAGAAGCCGATCGCAAATCCTCTAAGTTATCTAATAATCTTTCTACGCTATTTTTTTCTAGATCGGGGCTTTTGGCCACTAGGGGTGGAATACTTAAGTTTTCTAAATAACTCATGTATTTACCCAGCGCTAGGTATTTAAGTGCACAGATAGAAACCACACGATAAGCGCTAGAATCATACAAATTTAGATCACAAACGCTAAGAATGTCGGGGCGGTTATCTAAATAGATTTTATCACCGCCTATAAAAATGAATGGGCGTTTTTCTAATTGCCCATCGTAATGGACATAATGATGTGGGATTAGTTTAAAATTAATTCCACCTTCGCTAAACCCCTTAATAAAATAAGCACAACCAAAAAAAAGCGCGCTAGTGCAGTCAAAAACAAACTGATAAAACCCTTTCTTTTGGATATGCTTAAAGGCATTTTGTGCCGGCTCGCTTTCACATTCTAAAATTAGCGGGAGTTTAGCCACTTGCAAACGCCGCTTAAACACCTCGCTACTAATCTGGGCATCAAAGCGCAAAAAGTAGCGAAAGACTTTTACTAATTCCTCATAGCGCTCAGATTGTAGCGCCCATTTGACAAACTCGTAATCTATAAAGTTTGGGATTTGGTGGGCTAAAGCTCCGGCTAAATTCAAGCCCACTATTTTGCCTCTTTTGTTTTGTTTGGTAGTTCATTGCAATAGGCTAACTGCCACAAACCATAACCCGCGTTATCCTCACTATCAATGCCGTACAGGAACTCTCTACGCATAAAATTATTTTGATTGGTGGGCTGATCTAGCGCGCTAAATTCTACCAGCTTATTGGTTTGTAAGATAATGGGTTTAATGGTTTTTGTTGTATCTAGCAAAATCCAGCGATCGGCATTTAGATAGGGGCACACTAGATACTCCATTAAGTTATAGCAAATATTAGCCGCCCCGTTTGCCAGTGTAGGGGCTTTGAGTAATTGCATGGCCGCGCTTTCAAGGCTAGGCGGAATAACCAGCAAATTAGGAACAATGTTAAGCGGTCGCCCGTCCTCATTTGTATAGCACATCATAGCGGTGCGGCTTTCTAACAAACCCTACATTTAACACCCCCATCTCAACCAACCCGTAACTTGCCTGCTTCAATGATAAAATGTCTTTTAAAGTATTTTTGTGCGATGGCTCTGTCATGGGTGATACAGATCATACTTGTTTTAGTTGTAAGTTGATAATCTAGTAATACTTCCATAATCTCGTATTTTAAACGCTTATCTAGTGCGCTGGTGATTTCATCTAAAAGTAAAATTTGGGGCTTAACTAGCATGGCTCTGGCTATGCCTAATCTTTGGCGCTCCCCTCCGCTTAATTCTCTGGGAAACTTGTCTAAAAGAGAGGGTTTAAGCCGCGCATTTTGTAAAATTTGGGGTAAATCTTTCTGTGTTTTAAAACGCCTAGCCACACTTTCTAAGAGGTCTTTAACTTTTTTGGCTGGATTAAGCGCATTTAATTGATCTTGGAAAACATACTGGATGCGTTGTCTTAAGTGTTTTTCAGGCATATGTAAAATATCTTCTTGCTGGTAGGTGATTTTGCCTTGATCAAAACTTTCTAAATGCGCGATGCATTTAGCCAGCGTACTTTTCCCGCTCCCACTTGAGCCTAAGAGTGCAGCACTCTCCTCACTTTCTAGGTACAAATGAATATCTTTTAAAATACAATACTCCCCATAGGATTTATATAAACCCATTACTTCTAATCCCATGTAAAATACCCCTTTTTATCCCCAAAATAAGTAATTGCGCCACTTTCTAAAACAAGTACCTGTTCACATAAACGATAGGCCACCTCCTCATCATGGGTAATGGTGATCTTTTGAATCTTTAATTCTAAGAGTAATTGCACCACGCTTTGGGTATTAAGACGATCTAAAGAACTGGTTACCTCATCTAATAAGAGGATTTGAGACTCTAAAGTAAGATTAAGCGCGATTTGTACGCGGCTAGCCATGCCACGACTCAGCTCATAAGGATAAAGCCCCCATACTTTAGAAGGAATATTTAGACTCTCAAAAATAGGTATAGCTTTGTCTAATTTGTCTTTAAGAACCATTTTGAAGGTGTCTAGTATTTTTAAATAAGGGAAAAAACAGCTAATGCAATCTTGAAAGACATAGCCCGCACGCCCCTGCACTTCAAGCGCGCTATAACTGATTTTAAGATTAGGGCTTAAAAGCCCACAAAGGGCTTTACAAAGCGTACTTTTCCCACTCCCACTACTCCCCAAAATAGCCAAATTAGCCCCTGTTTCAAAACTAATATCATGCAGAATTTGGCTAGTTGGGGTGTAGATATTTAAATGTGCCACTTTAACCATGTTCTTGTATTTTTTCTCCTAATAACATCAAACCAAACACAATAACAAAAACAGCTAAGCCCGGGGTAAGTAGCAACCACCAAGTACCCGTAAAAATCGCCTCAGAGGCTTCATTAAGCATATTGCCCAAACTCGCCTCCCCCACTCTAAGCCCCAAACCAAAAAAACTAAGTAGGGCTTCTGTGCTAATGGCATGGGCACAGGTGTTAATAAAGAGTACAAACACGCTATTTTTAGCTACAGGTAAGATTTGTGTAAACATAAGCGCTAAACGAGTCGCCCCTAAGGCTTTTTCATTTAAGATAAATTCTTGGGTGCTGATATTGCTAAAGCTATCATGGATAACCTTACCAGCACTCCCCCAAGCAAAAAATGCCACCAATAGACTTAGTCCTAACAAATTAAACCCGCGTTGGTTAAAGGCGCTAAAAAGTAAGATGAGTAAAAGATTGGGTAGGGCTAAAAACCCATCTAAAAAGCGTAATAACAAAGAGGCTAGCCATTTGGGAGCATTAAGGCTAACAAAAGCAAAACCTAAAGCAAGACACATAGCACCTAGTGCGCTTAAAAGGCCAATGTAAACAGAATTTCTAAGAGCAAAGAGTAGCCTAGAAAATTCATCGCGCCCTAAAAAATCTGTGCCCAAAAGGTAGGTAGAACTAGGGGGGAGTTTGAGTTGGGTTAAATTGATTTCAGTGGGTGCAAAGGGAGCACATAGGGGCAATAGTGTTAACCCGGCGATCAAAAGCGCGCCAAAAAGAAAAATCTTTTTCAAGAACGCCATCTTGGATTTAAAAGTTTGGCGCTAATCTCTACGATGAGGTTAAATACAACCACTACAAGGGTGCTAAGTAAAATAATGCCTAAGGCTAGAGGGTAATCTTTATTGAGTAAGGCATTAATTGTCGTACTGCCTAGTCCTCCAATAGAAAACACGCTTTCTACAATGTAAGTCCCTCCTAAAATCCCAGCTGCATTAGCCCCAAAGTAACTTAGAATAGGTAAAAGGCTATAGCGCAACACTAATTTAAATTGGATCATTCTTTCACTAACCCCCATGCGCGATAACTCATAATAAAGGGTTCTTTGAGAGTGTCTAATATAACGCTACGCACTAAACGGGTATAAATGGCTAAATGCGAAAGGGTTAGAACTGCTATGGGGAGTACTAGGTGGTGAATCAATCCTTTAAAACTAGGTTCTTCTCCTAAATCATAGATTCCAGAACTAGGAAAGAGTCCTAAAAATACGCTAAAAATCATGATAAAGACCAAGCCTAGCCAGAAACTAGGGACACTGAAAAACCCTAAGGTGATGATCATGATTGCCTTATCCCATAGTGAGTTTTTAAATAGCGCGCTAAAAACTCCCAAAATAAGGGCTAGAATGAAACTTAAAATAAAACTTGTTAAGCCTAAAATTAAAGTGTAGGGCAAGCGCTCTTTAATGATTTTTATTACGCTTTCTCCACTAGCAAAACTCACCCCCAAATCTCCGCGTAAAACCCGCCCCAACCATTCCACATAACGCACCAAAAGCGGGCGATTTAAACTTAAATTAGCCATCATTTGTTGCTTTATAGCCGGATTAGCCGCTTGGATACTATCCCCATAAACACCAGAGATCACGCTCCCGCTAGAAAAATCTAACATCACAAAGATCACAAAACTAAAAACAAGTAAGAGTAAAAAAGCCCCTATAAAACGCTTAGTGGCAAAGCGCCACACTAATTCTTACTCCACTCAGCAACATCATAAGTAAAACGCGCCCCGTGATGCCCTAGAATAGTAGGTTTAATGCCATGGACATTAGCGCGGTAGGCTAAAGGGTAGCGCAAATACACTAAGAAGGCAAAGGGAGGGTCAGCATATAGCGCATTAATGAATTTGGCATACCAAAACTTGCGCTGTTCTAGCTTGTTTGTAGTGCGGGCTTTAAGTAGAGCTTCATCAACTTTTAAATCGCTGTAATGGTTGTAATTCCAGCCATTTTCATTGGTGCTGACATCCATTTTAGAACTAAAAACGCGATAAGTCTGCACATCTGGATCAAGCGGGCTTCCCCAGCCAATAATAAAGCTATCTACCTTGTCTATATCAAAGGCGCCGTGATTTTTAGCAATTACATTGGCTTTAATCCCAATTTTGGCTAATTCGCTTTGTAAAATACTAGCTAGGGCTATCCTAAGTGGATCGCTATTAAAGGCATAAATATCAAACTCTAAGGCTTTGTTATTTTTATAGTAAAACTTCCCTTGTAACTTCCACCCATTTTTAACCAAAATTTCTTGAGCCTTTTGAGGGTTGTAGGTGTAGGTCTTAGCATCTGTATCATTAGCCCAACTAGCTTGGATAGGATTATTGGCCACAAAACCATAGCCGTGTAAAATCTTAGTGGCAATTAAATTTCTATCAATGGCGTAGTTAATCGCCTGCCTAATTGCTAGAGACTTTAAAAGAGGGTTATGAAAATTAAACATCAAAGCGCGGTAATCTGCGCTCTTCATATCCATAATCTTAATATTTTTATCATGTTCTAAACCCTTTAGCAAATTGGGCTCTACTAAAGCCACATCTAAAGAGCCGTTTTTAATCTCATAAGTGCGCACATTGTAATTAGGCACAATTTTTAAGATGACCTTAGTTGTTTTTGGCCGTCCACGATAAAAGTTAGGGTTGGCTTTAAAACTAATATAACTCCCCTTTTGCCACCTCACAAATTCAAAAGGCCCTGTGCCAATGGGGTGCTGGTTAAAAGCATTGGTGCTTAAATCCTTGCCCTCTAAAAGGTGTTTGGGCAATATTCCCATGCTTAATGCGTCTAAAAGCGCAGGAAAAGGGGTTTTAAGTGTAATTTTTAAGGTATAGGGGTTTAGCACTTCTACGCGTTTTACCTCCTCAAAATTGGCGCGTGCGGGTGCATTGAGTTTTTGATTTAGAGCTTGTTCTATGCTAAATTTTACATCTGCGGCGCTAAATTTATACCCGTCATGCCATAAAACATCTTCTCTTAAATGAAAAATCCAAGTGAGTCCATCAGGGCTTACTTCCCAGCTCTTAGCCAAATCCGGCTCAATTTTCATGTCAGGTGAAAAGCGTGTGAGTCCGCTAAAGACAAAATCTAAGGCACTATCATGATCGGTGTCAAAAAGCGGATTAATACGGGTTGTTTCGTTTTCAATGCC
Organism: Helicobacter suis HS1; assembly: GCF_026000295.1. Lineage (NCBI taxonomy): Bacteria > Pseudomonadati > Campylobacterota > Epsilonproteobacteria > Campylobacterales > Helicobacteraceae > Helicobacter > Helicobacter suis. The sequence continues at coordinate 854,308 of NZ_AP026769.1, forward strand.
AATAATAAGGGTATCTTTAGGGGTACTAGCAAAGACTTGAGCAATAAAAAGAGTGGCCAAGAAAAGCCGTTTGATCATCACTCTCCTTTGGGTGCTAAATTGATCATCTCTTTATGTTTTTCTAAAAAAGAATCTGTGAATACTGTGCACAAGGTTCTAAGCGTTTATTAGTATAAAAAGGTTTGGGAAATGCTCCTAAGCGATTTAGTTCTACTGGTAGATTTATCTTTTCTCCTTATAAATCTCTCTAAAATCAGCAATAGCCTCTGTGTACATATCTAAAGCTTGCTTAATAGAATCATCTAAACGGTAGTTTTGTGTGGCTTGAGTGTATCTTTTTTCTGCTAATGCGCGCTCCTCTGGGTGTTCTAGCCAGTAATCTATTTTTTGGGCTAAATCTTTGGCATCGTTAGATTTAAACAGCGATCGCTCATCTAGGGCAAATTGATTTGTCGCGCTGATTTTGCTATCAGAAATCACAGGCACCACCCCGCAGCTCATCGCTTCTAAACAAGCAATCGCCTCCCCTTCCACATCTGCAGCATGCACATATAAATCGCATTGATACAGCAGCGTTATTAAATCCTGTGGCTCTAAAAAGCCAAAATCTACCGGATATACTAAGCCTTGTGCGCATTTTTGTAGTTTGGCTAGATTAGGCCCAATGCCTTTTAAATGCAATTGAATCTGTTGGCTAAAACGACTCAAACGTACCGCTTCTATGAGTACCTGTTGGTTTTTTTCATTAGAGTAGCGCCCTACCATGATGATGTGAAATAGATCATCGGTTTTAGTATTATGGGAGCGTTTGGTATAGAGTGGATCAAAGCCATTGCTAATTACATATTTTTTACCCCCATAGCCATGCCTCTCTAGTTCATTTTTAATCAAAGGGGAGGGGCAGTGGATATGATAGAGATATTGGTAGTAATTCTTTTTAAACCACCAAAAGATCAAGCGATTAAGCCAGTTTAAATTTTGGAGTTTAATATTGTAGGTAATATGCTCGGGTTGCAGATGAAACGCCCCCACATAGGGGATTTTAAGCTCTCTTGCCACCTTGATTGCTGTTTTTTCTAAGTCAAAGGGTAAAAATACATGCACAATGTCTACCCCCTCAAAAGCTTTTTTTAAAATCCTTTCATCGGGTTTGCCAAAGATCATGTGTTGTTTGCGTGCAATTTCTGTAACCAGCGGAATATAGCGCTCTTTGAGAGCAAAAAAACCCTCACCTTGTATAAAGGGCGCTACTACCCGTACTTCATGCCCGCGCTCCTTAAGCGCCTTATAAAAGCGATAGCAGGTCATAGAAGTCCCGTTGCTTTTATCCTCAAAACTATCCACCACTAAGGCAATGATCACGACTCTTCCTTAAAATTAAACTTGAAGGGGCGTTTTTCAAAGACTAAAATCTCAAAATCTCCCTCAAAAACTTTAATTTCCATAAATTCCCCTTCCACGCGAATTGAGCATTTTTTAGAACTTGCGTGTACCACTATGGCGTTAAAATAGACTTCTTGTTTAAGCTCAATGGGGGCGAGTAAATTAAAAACACTAGAAGAAATTAAGCTATTTTTCTTATTAAGTGCGCACAAAGCCGCAAAGCTAGCCGCACTCACAATAAAGCCCGCATGTACAACATCTTCCTCACAGAGCATAAACTCCTTAGGGGTGAAACAAACTGTGGCCTTATTAGGGCTAAAAGAGACTAAATCCGCACAGAGGGTTTGATCTAATTTAGAACAAACAAATAATCCTTCCTCTAACATAGGTGTTTCTGTCATCACTATCCTTATTTGTGTAAAATAAAATACCCCCTACAAGGAGCAGGGTAGCCCTCTATGCTCTTGCTAGCATCTTTAGGGTCTAAAAAAGATTCTAAACTTAGGCCTTCAATCCATGGGGTTTTGCGTTGTTCTAATAAAGTGGTGGGTTTAGTTGCTAGAAGTTTAAATTCTTGAAAGCCTGCTTTAAAAGCCCAATTTTGCAAAGCTTTGATACTAGGGATAAAATAGACATTACTCATTTTGGCATAAGTTTTTGGGCAGAGAGCAATTTCTAGCGGACTTTCAAAAATGAGCGTATCAAGTACAAGAGTGCCGCCTTTTTTTAAACCCATGTAAAGAGATTTTAAAGCGCTGTAGGGGTCTTTTCTATGATAAAGCACACCCAAACAAAAGATCACATCAAAGCGTCTAAGGTAAGTGCGCAAATCCTCCACGCCTAAGCTTTCATAGGTGATAGGGAGTTGTAATAGATGATTTAGAAAACTAAACTGTTGCTTGTAAAGTGAACTTGGATCAAAACCTGTTAGGCTTTGTGGGTTTTGTTTGTACATACAAAACAAATAATAGCCATTATTACAACCCACATCAGCTACATCTAAACCACACAAATTAACATTTTTAATTAAATCCCACTTGATATAGCTTTTCCATTCGCTATCAATGCAAAACTCTTTTTTACCTTGCTTAAAATAAAAAGGCCCTTTGCGCCAAGGTCTTAATTGCCAAGCCTTTGTTTGGAGTTGATCAAGGCTAAAATGGGGATCTAATTCTATATTAACCCCTTGATCAATGCTATAGCGCATCAAATAGACTTTTCTTATAGGGTTTGTAGAGTAAATCTGTTATTTCTACCTCTCCTATAATGAAGGCTAGATGATAGATTTGTGAGGTGAGTAGAGTTTTAAGCTCATGAAGGGTTTTATAGAGAATATGGGGCATGTCTAGTTCTTCTTGTGTGAAAATAATTTGTTTAAGCCATGGGGCTTTTCTTTGCGCATAGATTGCCAAATTGATCATCTCTTTATGTTTTTCTAAAAAAAGAATCTGTGAATACTGTGCACAAGGTTCTAAGCGTTTATTAGTATAAAAAGGTTTGGGAAATGCTCCTAAGCGATTTAGTTCTACTGGTATATTTAATGCCTGACACACCTGTAAAACTTTAGCAAGCTCAGGCAAATAAAGCCCTGCAAGTTTGAGATGATAGCGCCTATTTTTATATAAAATCGTGCTAGCTAATAACTGTTCTTGTAGAATTTGGTAGGGGAGGGTATCTACAAGTTTTAGGCTATTGGCTAAAAAAGATTCTTGCATGATTAGTGCACTTATAGTGGTTTCTTGCGCTTATTTTAAAAAAGAAGAAGATAGCCTGCAACAAGCACAAATCCAAAAACTCGATCATACCCTTAAAAAACTAGACCTTAAACAAGGCGAAAAGCTTTTAGATGTGGGTTGTGGCTGGGGTTATCTTTCTATCTATTTAGCGCGTCTTGTAAGTTTTGCACATAAATCCAAGCAATTTCTAAATCACTGGGGTTTTTCTGATTAGTTAGTACCCCATAAGCCCCTAGTTTAATAGCCAAATCAAGATAGCTAGGCTCTAAAGCAATAAAGAGCGCGCCTTTTTTAACCCGCTCAATGGTATGGGTGATATGGCTAAATGTGTGCACCACCGGGTTACTTTGTAATGTTCCTCTTGTGATGGATAAAACCTCATCTACATTCACTCAATATGGGCTCCATTGTTTATATGCCCAATGGGTGCGATGAGTTTAAGATGATTCACACCACCAGCTGTTAAAATCATGCCCTCAGACTCTAAGCCTAACATTTTTTTAGGTTCTAAATTTACCAAAGCACATACTTGTTTGCCTATTAGTTCTTCGGGTTTGTAGTATTTAGCAATACCTGAGAGAATTTGGCGTGTTTCTAAACCAAAATCAACCTGTAAACACAGCAATTTAGAGCTTTTAGGTACTTTCTCAGCTTTAATAACCGTGCCCACTCTAATCTCTAATTTAGAAAAATCCTCTATTTTAAGGCGCTTTTGTTCTTGTTTAATAGAAGTTTCTAACTCTATTTTAGGAAAGAGCGCTTCTATTTTGTGTAGTGTTAATGGTGGCAATAAATAATGGCTTTGTTTAAAGGTTAAAAAATTCTGTGAATTTAAGTTAACTCCAAAGATAGCCGCTAATTTTGTCGCGCTTTCTGGCATTACTGGATAGAGATAAAATGTGCTTTTAGCCAAAATAGTAGCTATCAAAGAGAGCAAAGCCATAGTTTTTTTAGGTTGTGTTTTAACCATATTCCATGGCTGCTCTTGTGCAATGGTGGCATTGCACACTTCAAAGATTTTCCATAAATCTTCTAAATAACGGTGGGGTTGCATCTCTTGCATGCTCTGATCTAAAGAATTAAGCAAATCTTGGAGTTGTTGGTACAAAAAAGCATAATGGGTTAAAACACCTTCACTCTCTAGCTTGCCACCAAAATACTGGCTAGCCATGCCTAGCACTCTTTGTACTAAATTGCCCAAAGTATTACTCAAATCTGCATTAGATCGCCGTATTAAAGCCTGCAAACTAAAATCCCCATCTTGGCCTAAGGGTACTTCGCGCAATAAAAAATAGCGCAGCGTTTCTGTTCCATAAGTTTTTGCTAGATCTTGTGCATCTAGCACATTGCCAAGACTCTTACTCATCTTTACCCCATCAATTGTCCACCAGCCATGTACGCAAAGCCTTTCAAATAAGGGGAGTTCTAAACTCATTAAAAACGCCACCCAATAAATTGCATGGAAGCGCAAAATATCCTTACCCACAACATGGATTGTGTGTTTAAAACACTCTAAATTAGCCCCCTTGCCATAGCCTAAAGCGCTCACATAATTAAGCAACGCATCTAGCCATACATAAACAACATGCTTACTTTCTTTTAAACTACTAGGCAGAGCAATCCCCCACTCAAAACTCGTACGGGTAATAGAGAGATCATAAAGCCCCTGTTCAATAAAGCGCAACACTTCATTGCGTCTAAAGAGAGGATAAATGGCCTTAGGGTGGGTGTGATAAAAATCTAATAAGCGATCTTGATAATTACTGAGTTTAAAGAAATAGCTCTCCTCCTCAACTAAAGTACTCTCGCGGTTGCAATCAGGGCAATGCGTGGTGGTTACAAAACTCTCACAACTCACACAATAAGACCCCTGATACATTCCTTTATAAATATCTCCTTTTTGATACATTTTCTCAAAGGCTTTTTGTACGGCCTCTTTATGTTGGCTATCTGTAGTACGCACAAAATGGTTATAATCAATCTTAAAATAATCCCACTGATTCTTAAAAAGACGGCTAACATTAGAGGCGTATTCAAGTGGGCTTAAATTATGTTTTAAAGCACTTTGTGCGATCTTTTGGCCATGCTCATCTGTGCCGGTGAGTAGAAAAACTTCCTCTCCTTGCAAGCTATAGTATTTTTTAAGCATGTCGGCAATAAAAGTTGTGTAAGCATGCCCTAAATGGGGCTTATCATTGACATAATAAATAGGAGTAGAGATCAATTTAAAATTTTGCATAGACAACACCTTTTTAAGCCTAAAGCGCCTATAATAGCACAAAACCATAAACTAGGGCATGCATGCTATCTAAGATGTTTCTAAAGTCCATGTTTAAAAAATGGAAAAATGGGGATTATCGGGTAGTTTTTTGGGATAAAGAGGTGTATCAAAACGGTACAAAGACACCACAAGTTACTATCAATATCAAACGGCCATTTAAGATGAGTGATATTAAAAAAGACATGTCTTTAACCGTCGCAGAGGCTTATATGGACGGTCTAGTTGAAATTGAGGGGTCAATGGATGAGCTGATGCGGGTTTTGTATCTACAGACCAATTATACACACCTACACAAACACGATAATGCCATGCCCGTACAACAAGCAAGTAAAGAGAGCTCTAATATTAAAAGCCATTATGATCTAGGCAATGATTTTTATGCTTTATGGTTAGATGAAACCTTGAGTTATTCTTGCGCTTATTTTAAAAAAGAAGAAGATAGCCTGCAACAAGCACAAATCCAAAAACTCGATCATACCCTTAAAAAACTAGACCTTAAACAAGGCGAAAAGCTTTTAGATGTGGGTTGTGGCTGGGGTTATCTTTCTATTAGAGCCGCTCAAGAATACAATGTGGAGGTCATGGGCATTACAATCTCTAATGAGCAATTTAAGGCCGCTAGTAAACGGGTTAAGGATATGGGATTAGAGGATCGGGTTACCATTAAACTTTTAAACTACCAAGATTTAGATGGCATGCGTTACCGGTTTGATAAAGTTGTGAGTGTGGGCATGTTTGAGCATGTGGGTAAGGATAATTTGCCTTTTTATTTTAAGAAAATCAAGGAAGTTTTAAAAGTAGGGGGCATGTTTTTATTGCACTCTATTTTATGTTGTTTTGAGGGCACAACAAATAGCTGGATTGATAAGTACATTTTCCCGGGCGGGTATTTGCCCTCTTTACGGGAGGTGATCTCTGTTGTGAGTGAAAGCGATTTTCACTTAGTTTTAGCCGAAAGTTTGCGCCTGCACTATGCTAAGACCCTAGATATTTGGTATCAAAACTTTTTAAACCAACAAGAGAAGATCACTAAAATGTATGATGCCCGTTTTGTGCGCATGTGGTCGCTTTATTTAAGAAGTTGTGCCTCTGCTTTTAGAGTGGGTAGTGTGGATCTGTACCAACTTTTATTAACTAATAGCGTGGATAACACCATTCCATTAACCCATGCCTATATCTATAGTTAAACACAGCGCAACTAAAATTAAAAGACAGGAGTGAAGCGCCCAATGCTAAAGACATTTGGACTTGCTTAGCTGATGTTGCCGGAGAGTTTGGTTTTCACTCTGTATCCCTATGATAGGGATTTTGCAGAGTTTGAACATCCAAAAAGCTTCGCTTGCAGGTTAAATCGCATCAATCTGGGGCGTAACTTTTTAGCACTCCCTGCCATGAGAGGGGATGTATGTGGGTGTTGCACTACAAAATAGTAGAAAAGCTAGCTGTCATCTCACCGCTAAAAATGAGTGGGATTTCTGCAGAAAATGATTAAAGCTTAAAAGTTTTGTAGCCCAAGCAACAACCTAAATGTAGCGCTTTTGCCACTTTTTAAATAGTGAAGTACCCAAATACTAAAGACTTTAATCTTTTAAAGCCGGTTCAACTTCACTTAAAAAACCTATAGTTTCTGCTTAAAACTATAGACAATGGTACTTATACTTAGAAACCACTTGCACTGTATCCTGAGCAATGGCTAATTCCTCATTGGTGGGTACGCGTAAAATTGGCAGTTTATGCGCCTCACTTAAAAGCGCAATGCCCGGTCTAGGATTAGCATTGATTTTCTGATCTAAATAAAACCCAAAGTTTTCTAATCCTGTGCACACTAAAGCCCGTAATCTCGCGCAGTTTTCCCCCACACCTCCGGTAAAAATCAACGCATCAAGCCGCCCTAAAGCAAAGGCATAAGCCCCGATATATTTTTTAATGCGGTAGGCATAAATTTCAAAGGCTAGTTTAGCCCGCTCATCTCCGGCCTCAATGCGCGCATCAATAGCTCGCATGTCATTATCCCCACAAAGCCCTCTAAGCCCACTTTGTTTATTTAACATGCTAATTACCTCCTTAAGGCTCTTTTGGCTCACCTGTGCGATATATTCTACTAAAGCCGGATCTAAATCCCCTGAGCGCGTGCCCATTACCAAGCCCTCTAGCGGGGTTAATCCCATAGAAGTATCCACACTTTTTCCCTCTTTAATCGCGCACACACTCGCCCCATTGCCTAAGTGTAAAGAAATCGCGTTAAATTCTAAATAAGGAATGTGTAAAAACCTAGCCGCCTCTTTAGCCACAAAATGATGGGAAGTTCCATGGAAACCATAGCGCCGTATGCGATGCTCCTCATAAAGAGAGTAGGGCAAAGCGTATAAGTGGGCATGCTTAGGCATGCTTTGGTGAAAAGCCGTATCAAACACCGCCACTTGAGGCAAATTAGGTACTTGTTCTTGCAAGGCTTTAATCCCAGCTATATGGGCTGGATTGTGCAAAGGTGCTAGGGGGCAAAGCTTTTCTAAATGCCCCATAACTTCAGAGGTGATTAGCGTAGGTTCTATAAATAAATCCCCCCCTTGCACAATTCTATGCCCCACCCCATCTACATAGGCTAAACTACGCAAAACCCCCATGCTTTGCAATCTATCCTGCATTTGCAATAAGCCCTCAGCGTGGTTGCTGATGTGTAAGCCCTCTGTTTTGTGTATATGTCCGCTAGTACTAATGCTAATATGGCTTTGCTTTTCTCCAATTTGTTCAACAATGCCCTTAGCAAGCACCATGTGTTTTTCCATATTAAGAAGTTGGAACTTGATAGAGGAACTCCCAACATTAAGTACAAGAATACGCATTAATTCCCCTGTGCCTGAATGGCTGTCATGATAATTGTATTGATCACATCTTCTACTAAACAACCGCGACTCAAATCATTAACCGGTTTTTTAAGACCCTGTAAAACCGGTCCAATGGCTAAAGTTTGGGCACATCTCTGTACGGCTTTATAGGCGATATTACCCGCATCTAGATCGGGGAAAATAAGCGTATTGGCCTGTCCGGCGACTAAACTTCCGGGCATTTTTCTAGCACCCACAGCAGGAACGACACTAGCATCAAATTGTAGGGGACCATCAATGAGTAAGGTAGTGTCTGTTTTTTTAGCTATTTGCAGGGCTTGGGCTACTTTATCCACATCTGCGCCTTTGCCTGAAGCGCCACTAGAATAAGAAAGCAAAGCCACTTTAGGCTCAAAGCCAAAATTTTTAGCCGTTTTGGCCGAAGTGATAGCAATTTGGGCTAACTCCTCACTGTTAGGGTTAGGGTTGATCGCACAATCTCCAAAAATATAAACTTTTGTATGTAAACACATGAAAAACACACTAGAGACAAGGCTATTACCCGGGGCTAATTTGATGATTTGTAAGGCTGGGCGCACGGTATCAGCTGTGGTGTGGGTGGCTCCAGAAACCATGCCATCGGCATGGCCCATGTGTACAAGAAGTGTTCCAAAATAAGTAGGGGTTTTGACTAAATCTTTTGCCTGCTCTAGGCTAAGACCCTTGGCACGGCGCAGGGCAAAGAGGGTTTGGGCAAATTCCTCTAAATACTCTGAATTGTTCGGATCAATAACAGGGGTTTCTTTAAGATCAAGGTTTAATTTTTGAGCCTCCGTATTAACCCGCTCTTTTTCCCCCAATAAAATTAGCTTGGCCGCTTGCATTTGTAAAATGGCATGGGCGGCTTTAAGAATGCGTACATCACCACTCTCAGGGAGTACAATTGTTTTTACATTTTCTTTAGCGCGCTTTAGAATTTGGTGTTGGAAGGCCAAGGGGCTTAAACAAGTTGTATGGATGGTTTCTAGAGTTCTAAGAATTAATGCTTCTTGAGGGTTGTTAAGATCAATCACATAGGGTTCTGTGATAGGCGTATCTAAAGGTTTTTGTATTAGGCTTAAAGGGTTGCATAACCCGGCGCGTTTCCAACTAGTATTGGCTAGCTTAATTTCAGAAGCACTAACATCGCTAAAAACATGTATAACAGCTAAGTTTAAATGTCTAGCTAAGTTAATATAAATCTGGCTATCCAGATGTATTAGAAAATTAAAACAACTCCCTAGTACTAAAACATAGTCATGTTGCTCAACTAAGGGAATATACGCCTCTAATATCTGAGTAAAAACCCCTTCCTCCTCATTAACAAGTCTTTCTAAAACCACCTGTTCACTCCCATTAATAGGGGGGGTAAATAGCGCCACGCTTTTATGGTGTTGTTTTAAGAAAGCCTCTAAAAAACTAACCGCCTTTTCCTCTAAATCCAAAGGTGCATATACTAAAATTCCTTGACCCATGCATCTTCCTTTTACAATAAGTACTATATATAACCCGCAGAAGTGAAGTGCCCAAATGCTAAAAACATTCAGGCTTGCTTGGCTGATGTTGCCCGTAGGGAGAGTTTGGTTCTCACTCTGTGTCCCTATAGTAGGGATTTTACAGAGTTTGATCTCCAACGCATTCGCTTGCAGGTCAAATCGCATCACATATCCAAAGGCGTAACTTTTTAGCACTCCCTGCCGTAGATACAGATGTATGCGGTATTGTATCATAAAGTGGTGAAAATGGTAGCATTCATTCCACCCACTAAAAACGGGTGGGATTTCTGCAGAAAATGATTAAAACGCAAAGTTAAAGGATAACTACATGGTTTTTGGAGTAAAGGGGGGTGTGGTTGGATTTTAACGCAATATAAGAAGTGTGATACAATCAAGTGTGCTACAATCAAGGTAAAAAGATAACTCCAGATGATAACTAAAAAACCAAATGCACCTATTAACCTTGGCGATACCAGTTTTAGGCGCAAAGAGATCGTTGGCGATTATAAAACCCTACTTCAGGGACTATGTGATTTACACCTAGAGTGGGATATACACAACGGGTCGCAGGAAATGTTTTACCGCTATGTGTTAGAAAGTGGTCTTATTAAACCACCAGATAAGGATATTAGCCATGCAGAGCAAGCCAAGCGGGCAAGAACCTACAGCAATGCACTTGTTAAAATAGGCTTTATAGACCATAAGCGGGTATTGACCCCAGCAGGTTTAGCCTTTTTACACAATGAAATTAAATTAGATTTCTTAGAATCCTTGCTAGGCTTAAAACAAGATAATGTTGCTTTTTTACGGCAACTTTTCAAGTTAGAGGTTCATCAAAATGGGAGCATTATTTATTTTTACCGCATAGCTCTTGTACTTCTGCTTAGATTTTACAAAATCCCGCTAGATCACTTCTGTAAGATTTTATTAAGTTTAGAGCCCAAGCAACACGCAGGGACATTAACAAGTGTCCTTGATGGCTACCAAAAAGTTATAGAGAATAAGCAAGACATCTATGCCTTTATCAAACAACTCCACATAAAAAGTAAAGAGGTGCATTTTACAAATGATAAGATGCAAATAGAAAAATTTAACATCTACTTTAAAAACCGCAAAAGCCAAAATTCAACAGTTCTTTATTGGCAATTTTACCAAGCTTGCCTAAACTTTTATAACGCCAAAACCCCCACAAACCTAGAAAACTTATACACAATCGGTTCTAATCAAGTTGTTATCAAAGCTTTTGGTTTTGGCAAACCTCTGTTTGTAAAATCGCTTGTAAGTGGAAAAGATAATATTTTATTTGGTGCGCCCAACTTAGAAGAGTTTAACCGCCAATTCTACGAAAGATATCGCGACTCAAGGCATTACGACCAAGTGCAAGAATACAGCGATGTACTCATACGCATTTTTAGAGTTTCAGGGCTTATTAGTTTTAATAACAACCTAGTTAGCCTAAAGCAAAGGGAAGTGATCCAAGAAATCTTTAGTTCTGAAAATCAGATCATCTTAGATGCGCAATTCTCACCCCCTACAAACGCCCTTAGCCTTTATCAAGACCTTTCCCTAGTACAAATCCTAAACCTAGAACAAAACGCCCTAGAGAGCTTTGAGAAGCGTATTAGAGCTAAGTGCCAAATCCCCTCTAAAGTCTCTACACAAGATTTTTTTAAAAACCAATATGAGCGCCAATTTGAAGCCAAAATAGAGAGTCTCTACACAGATAGCCAGCTTTGCGCCCTTTTAGGTATGTTTGGCCACAAAAGCCAACATAAAAAGATCCAAGAGATCACCACAGATAACGCTAGTGTGCCAACTATCTTTGAATACATCGTTGCTCTTGTGTGGCATAGAATCAGTGGTAAGGACTTTAATTTGCAAGATAGCATGAAATTGAGCCTAGATGCCGATGGCTTGCCCCTATTACATGCTCCGGGTGGAGATGGCGATATTATTGCACGCCATGCTACTTTTGATACCATGCTAGAGGTTACTCTTATGGATAAGAACGCCCAAAAGCGGGGAGAGTTAGAGCCTGTTATCAGGCATGGTGCAAATTTAAGTGCCCAAAACAACCAACAAGGGCGTAAGTCTTATGTTTTTTTCATAGCCGATACTTTAGATGTTAATGTCATCAATCTTTTTAGAGCCAGCGCCTACGCGCAACTCCAACATACCCGTCAAAAAATCAGCACAAATGGGGTTAAAATCTTTGCTTTAAATACCAAGCAACTTGGCTACCTCTTAGAAAAAAAGCCCAACTACAAGGCATTAATTGCCACCATTTTTAAAGACTACAGCTATAACAACCCTAAACCCATAACTTACCAGTGGCATAAAGAAGTTTGGCAGGCTGTAAAAGCCCTATGTGTGCCATGAAAACCTTTAGCATATCCAACCGCCGTTATTTGGGGGGTAAGGCGCACATGCTAGGCTTGATAGAGCAGGTCGTGCGCACACATACACATGGCTGCAAGAGTTTTGCTGATCTCTTTGCAGGTACAGGTGTTGTCGCCCATCATTTTAACCCAAGCTTTGACATCGTGGTTAATGATATTTTGGCGTGCAATCACTACGCTTATCTATGCTTTTTCTCGTATATGCCCTATGATAGGGGCTTGATTTTGCATCTACTCACACACTACAACCAAGTTACAGATTTAGCCGACAACTACTACAGCCAAACATTTGCTAACACCTATCTAAGTGCTGCAAATCTTAAGAAAGTGGGCTTTATTCGCGATGATCTAGATCAAAAACTTAAAGAAAAAGAAATTAATGAGCGGGAACACTCTATTTTACTAACCTCTCTTATTTATGCCATCGATCGAATCGCTAACACCGTGGGGCATTATGATGCCTACCGCAAAAATGGGGCGCTAGAAATATCCTTAGAGTTGCGGATGCCAACCATTGTTAATACCCATAATACCCATAATCAAATTTTTAACATGGACGCTAATGTACTTGCTAAGCATCTACAAGCCGACATTGTCTATTTAGACCCCCCCTACAACTCGCGCCAATACGCCAACGCTTACCACTTTTTAGAAAACATCGCTCGCAACACCAAACCCCCCGTCTTTGGAAGTGCGGGCAAAATGGATTTAAGTAGTTTAAGAAGCCAGTATTGTCTAAAAGATGCCAAAGAACACTTCAAAGAAATCATAAACACACTCAAAGCCCGCTATATTCTCTTTTCCTACAACAATACCAATGGCGCCAATCCCCGCTCTAACACTAAAATTAGCGATACTGACATTTTAGAGATTTTGGGGCAAAAGGGCGTGGTATCTGTCTTTAGTAAGGATTGTACCCCCTTTAGTGCGGGTAAATCTGCTATCACTAACCACCAAGAACGGCTGTTTTTATGCGCTGTTGATCCCTATAAACTTAGGCATAGTTTAAGAAATCCACAGACTAAGATAAAGCTTGATTCAATCTCCTCTTAACTACACGGGAGGTAAATTTAGACTCTTGCCCCAAATACTCCCCAAATTTCCGCCCCATATCCACACCTTTTATGATATCTTTTGTGGTGGGTTTAATGTGGGGGCAAATGTCAAGGCACATAGGGTGTTAGGCATAGATAAGAACAAATCCTTAATTGAGCTTTTATCTTATATCCAAAACACCTCCAATTTAGAGGAACAAATTGATCAGATTATCGCTACACATGGACTCAGCCAATCTAGTCTATGGGGTTACTCCCACTATAACACCACTTCTAACACAGGTTTGGGGGCGCATAATAAGCAAGCGTTTTTAAAGCTTAGGGAGAGCTATAACCATAGCAAAGAGCCCTTATTGTTACTCGTGTTGGTGATCTTTGCTTTTAATAACCAGATGCGCTTTAATAACAAGGGGGCTTTTAATTTGCCTGTAGGCAAGCGGGATTTTAATACAAGGCTTAGGCACAAATTACAGCTTTTTCAAGAAAGGATACAGGGGAATTATTTCTCATGCATGGACTTTAGGGCGATGGACTTAAACGCTGTGTCATCTAATGATTTTTTTTACCTTGATCCGCCCTATCTCTTAGGTTGTGCGCATTATAACGAAAATGGAGGGTGGTCTTTAGAAGATGAACTAGATTTATTGCACTTTTTACAAAAAGTTAGCCACAGGGGTATTAAATTTGCGCTTTCTAATGTGCTTGAGCATAAGGGGGCAAAGCACCAAATGCTTTTAGAGTGGTGTGGGGCACAAAAGTGGCACATACACCCTTTAACATACAGCTATGCTAATTCTAGCTACCAAGCTAAACATAAAAACACCCCAAGCCAAGAAGTGTTGGTTACAAACTACTAGATTGAGGGTAGCCTATAGCAATGAGAAGTTTTACCATCAGCGCTATAAAGCCCCTAGTTTTGAAGGCGGTGAGTGTGTTGCAGAATTTAATAAGGATTTATAAGCGCTTTAAAATATCTGCAATCACCCTTTCTGGGCTTTGATTGGCATTGATTCGGTGGTGTGCCATAGAGTCATAACGGCTACAACGCTTTTGATAAAGGGCGTGTAGCTGTTCTGTTGTTTTAAAAAGAGGGCGGGGAGTAGAATCATTTATTAGGCGTGTATAAAGAACTTTAAAATCTAGGCATAGATAGATCAAAACACCTACTTCTATAGGGGTAAAAATGGGTAATCCTCCCCCTGTGGCAATCACTAAGGGGGTTTGTAATTGGCTAATTTGACTGACTAATTCTTTTTCTAGTTTTCTAAAATAGCCTTCTGAATATTTGTTAAAGATTTGTGTAATCTCTAAGCCTTCTTGGGCGCTGATTTGTAAATCTGTATCTAAAAAGCTACAGCCTAACATTTGTGCTAAAAGCGCGCCTATAGTACTCTTGCCACTACCCATAAAACCAATGAGCCAAATTTTAAAAGAGTGAGGGGCCTGCATAAATGCCTTCTATACTATCCTCAATTTCTAAAAGGCGGTTGTATTTAGCCGTGCGCTCGCCACGAGTGGGCGCACCTGTTTTAATCTGCCCGGTGTTAAGCGCTACTGCAAAATCAGCGATAAAGCTATCCTCACTCTCCCCGCTACGATGACTCATCACACAGGCATAACCTGACTTTTGCGCTAGGTGCATGGTTTGAATAGTTTGTGAGAGTGTGCCTATTTGGTTGGGTTTAATTAAAATCGCGTTGGCTAGTTTAGCCTCAATGCCTTTTTGTAAAAGTTTGCTATTGGTTACAAAAAGATCATCGCCTACTAATTGGACTTTTTGCCCTAATTTAGCGCTTAGTTCTGCCCAGCCGCTATAATCCTCCTCGCCTAAAGCGTCCTCAATAGAGACAATGGGGTATTTTTCTAGCAGTCTGTCATAATATTCAATTAGCGCGCTTGCTTCAAGTTCTTTATTTTCGCTACTCAGCACATAACGCCCCGCAGGATTCATTAATTCACTACTGGCTATATCTAAAGCCAAAGCGATCTGTTCACCGGGTTGATAACCCGCCTTTTCAATGGCTTTTAAAATCCAATCCAAAGGTTCTTTATTATTTTTAAAATTGGGCGCAAATCCGCCTTCATCTCCTACGCTAATGGGTTGTTTGGCCTCTACTAACATGTTTTTTAGTGTGTGATAAACCTCCACACTGGCGCGTAAAGCCTCTTTAAAACTTTCAAACTTAAGAGGCATGATCATGTACTCTTGAAAGTCTAAGTTATTGTTAGCATGTGCGCCCCCGTTGATGATATTTAGCATAGGAGTGGGCAGTGTCAGGCCATTAATGCCTCCTAAATAACTATGGAGGGCTAAATGTAAAGAGCAAGCAGAGGCGCGTGCTAAAGCCAAAGACACCCCCAAGCTAGCATTAGCCCCCAAATGCGCATAATTTTCTGTGCCATCTATTTTTTGCAATAAAGAATCAACATGGCTTTGGTTATAAGGATCTAAACCCACTAAAGCCTCTTGAATCACCCCCTCTACAAAACCACAGGCTTTTAAAACCCCTTTGCCTAAAAAGCGCTGACCGCTATCCCGTAATTCTAACGCCTCTCTCTTGCCTGTGCTAGCTCCACTAGGTACAATGGCCACACCCACAGAACCATCGCTAAGCATAACCTTAGCCTTTAGAGTGGGATTACCCCGACTATCTAATACCTCACTGGCTAAAATCTTGTAAATTTGCATGAATCTCCTTATTTAAAAGGGGCATATTAGCAAAAGATCAATAGCTTTTAACATGGCTTGAGTAGAAACCTTAATTATTAAGCTGTACTCAAACAAGTACAGCAAAAGAATTTAAGAAAATTCTAAAAATGATACACATAATTTAAGTAGGCTGCTACATTGCGCCTAAAACGAATAGTTGTTTTAGAAGCTCCAGCAACCCCCCAAGCAGCATTCTCTTTAGGACTAGAATAGGTGTAGTAAGGATTATCAATTGTAGGGATTTTTACACCTAATTCAATACCATTGTGTCGGGATAACTGAGCCCTAAAGCCTAGATTAAAAATAAATTGTACAAAGGTGGGTGAGAAATTGGCTGTAGTGCCTTTTATTTGTTGTTGGGCCAGTTGGCTATAATACGCATTCATCGTAGTACATGACCTAAATAGCTAAATCTACACTGTCCAAACTGCCCACTTTTACCCATTAACCAGCTACTCCCTCCCACCATCGCGCCTATAAAGACTCCAAAACTATGCTCGTTTTTTTGATAAAGATTAAATAAAATGTCCATACCCACCCCATAAAAGAGATTAGCTGCAGGTTGTGTGTATCCAAGGGTACTGTTTTGGTTTTGCCAAATACTACCTCCCTGTCCGCTAAAAGTAGCGTAATAGCGTAACCCCAAATGTTTTTTAGCTCCAAAAAAGTGTTTATAACCTAGCATAATATCTGCGCCATAAAGATCGCCATTGGACTTTTGCATGGTGGCTGTGCCCGGAACAAGGATAGGGACTAAACCGATGTTTTTAAGAGTCTCTGGTCCTCTGCTTTCTTTTTCTATACTTTCAAAATTAGAATAGATAACCCCCCCTTCTAAGAAAACACCGTTTTTTTCGGCATTTAAGGGAGTAAACAGGAGAGTATTAAATTGGTTAGCAGCGCTTAGTTTTAATTGATCCTCACCCTTAGCAATAATGATAGAGGAAGCTTTAAATAAATAAAGCACTCTTTTACTCACCGCTAGCTCTAGGGCTTTTTGGCTATCTGCTGTTAACCTGCAAGTTCTACCATATTCAATTAAACTACTTTTGTATTGTGGAATAGGTGCAGAACTCTACGCAGACTACCTTCGCATAGCTTCTAGTGTGTTCAAAAGGTGGGCAAGCTAATGCTAAAAAAGTAGAAATTTATATCCGTAAAGAAATGGCAGACTTTGATATTACAAAGCCCCGTTTTACCTTTGAGGAAAAATACCGCCCTGTGAGTTTTATTAATCAGCTAATTGCTCTAAAAAGTAGTTTTTGATAGACTGGCTAGCTTGGATTTTATCGCGGTGAGCCCCGCGCTGTGGCTCTAAAATAATATCATCAATTAAATTGGCTTTTTTTAGATCAGTAGGGGTGATCTTCATAGCTTTAACGGCTACTTCAATTTTACTTGGATCATTCCATAAAATGGCCGCACACCCCTCAGGGGAAATGACGCTAAAGATAGCATACTCCATCATAGCCAAACGATCGGCTATAGCAATGGCTAAAGCCCCCCCACTCCCCCCTCTCCAATAATAATAGAGATTATGCCACGTTTAAGGCACAGGCAGATAAAATGTCTAAGGATTTTATCAGTAAGGATAAGAAAAATAGAGATACGCCTTTATGGAATCTAGAAAATGGGGTGAATGCTTTCATGATGGGCAATTACGATTCTTCTGTAAAAACACTAGACATGGCTAATAAAACCTTTGATACGAATTATAAAAATATGGAAAAAGGGATAGCCAAAGCAGGGGCGGCTACTTATGGTTCAGCGGCTAATATACCTTATGAGGGGCATATGTATGAATGGACATTAACCAACTACTACATGGCACTTGACTATATGTTTTTAAACAAAAAGCAAGATGCTAGAGTGGAATTTAACCGCACCATTGAGCGGCAAAGACGCATTAAAGACGCCTATAGAAAAGAGATCGCCAAAGCTCAAGAACAAGCGGAAAAAGCTAAAAGTAAAAATAGCAATAAATTTACGAGCATGCTAGCTGGGACTAATCAAATGGATGTAGAGTTAAAACAAACTTACTCTAATCTAGAAAAATTTAAAGCCTATGATGGGTTTATTAACCCTATGGTGAGTTATGTGAGTGGGCTATTCTTCTGTAGCAATAAAGATGCAAAAGGGCTAGATGATCTCAAAGAGGCTTATGGGGTGAGTCAAAACCCTGTTGTGGCACAAGATATTAAAAATTTTAAACACGGTTCTAAAGAAAAATTTACTTGGGTGATTGTAGAGGATGGCAAACAGCCCACACTTAAAGAATACAAAATAGACGCTATCAATCTTGCCCTACCTCTTTTAGTACCCGGAGAAGATTTTCATAAAAGTTTCCAGCTTGTGGTAGAAAACAAAGTACAAAATTTATCCGTACTCTCTAATTTTGGCGCGATTGTGGGTAAGGAGTATCAAACAACCCTCCCTACTATCAAAGCTCGCGCGATCACCTCTGCTATTTTAAAAACAGGTACAGAGGAAGGATTAAAAGCAGCAGGCCAATACGCGGGGGGTTATGGAGGTCTTGCTGCAAGTATAGGAGGAGCAGCCATGCATGCGGCTAACAAAGCCAGTACAGCAGCAGATACCAGAAGTAGTAATATTTTCCCCAATATTGTTTATGTGGGGCGGATTAAAAACAGCGAGGCAAATAATTTTGCGCTCAATGTAGATAATAACCCTAGTTTACATGCTACTTTTCATATGATTACCTGCGATGCTGAGCATGGAGCTAGTTTAGCGCATGGAGCTAAAGATCACCAAGTGTGTATCAACACCAACAATATTATTTTTGTTAGAAGTCTCCCTTCCTCACTTAATGTTAAAGTTCTCTCTTTGCGCTAGTTAAAAGGGCGTTTTTTCTTGCACTCCAAAATAAGGGATAAATGATAAACCTCTCTCTTAGAGAGGTATATACTCTTATAAAAAACTTTGCTAGTATAGTAACCCTGTTTCTAAAGCCCGCGCGTCTTTAAATAAAAAAGGATAAGCGCGCATACAGAGTCAAAAGCCGTTATTATTTTCTTACCATTGCCCTTTAGCGCAAGAGTACATAAAACCTAAAATTGCTAGTAAATAATCTAAACAACAGACTAGTCTGCACAACTAACACTAAAATCAGCGCACACACCCCCCACAGAATGCAAGCCCATTTCCAATCTTTACGAAACAAAGGAACAAATGGACAAAAAAACAACATCGTCCAACTGAAGCCAGCTTCATATATTCTATTATTTCCCGTTCTATCTGTTAGAATAATTTTTCCAGCCATCTAGATCTCCCTAATATCTTTCGTATTTTTAACTAAGAGTTCCAAACTCCCAACTTTTCTACAGCCATTTACCTAGAAAAAAGATTAAGCGCTAATGATTATTTGACTGGCTTTGATCATGGCTATTACTTTATCTCCAATTTGGAGGGCTAGATTTTTAATAGACTTATTAGTAACCATTGCGCTTAGTTTGTCGCCCCCTATAGTTTTTATCATCACCTCAGTATTTATCATGCCCTCTTTTATCCCTACAACTTCCCCCTTAAATTGGTTAGCAGCGCTTAGTTTTAATTGATCCTCACCCTTAGCAATAATGATAGAGGAAGCTTTAAATAAATAAAGCACTCTTTTACTCACCGCTAGCTCTAGGGCTTTTTGGCTATCTGCTGTTATAATAGCTTTGATAATCTCTTTACTCTGTAATTCCCCCACTATTAGCGAATTGACTACACCTTCTTTGATCTCAACAATCTTAGCTTCTAGTTGGTTTCTTGCACTAAACATTGTACTTTCCTTTATAAAGTCTAATTTTAGTTAACTGCGTCTTTAAGTAAAAGCCCCACAGGCCATGAGTTTTTGGTAACGCAATTCTAAAAAGTCCGTGTTTTTGATGATAGCTAATTGCTCTAAAAAGTAGTTTTTGATAGACTGGCTAGCTTGGATTTTATCGCGGTGAGCCCCGCGCTGTGGCTCTAAAATAATATCATCAATTAAATTGGCTTTTTTTAGATCAGTAGGGGTGATCTTCATAGCTTTAACGGCTACTTCAATTTTACTTGGATCATTCCATAAAATGGCCGCACACCCCTCAGGGGAAATGACGCTAAAGATAGCATACTCCATCATAGCCAAACGATCGGCTATAGCAATGGCTAAAGAGGAAATATTAACCACCTCCAATAATAATAGAGATTGTGGGTACTTTAAGGGCTGCAAATTCTTGCAAATTTTTAGCAATGGCCTCACTCTGGCCTCTCTCCTCTGCTCCAATACCCGGATAGGCCCCTGCTGTATCTACTAACATTAAAATAGGCAAGTTGAATTTTTCTGCAAACTTAGCGCTTTTTAAAGCCTTACGATAACCCTCTGGATGGGGCATGCCAAAATTACGCCTTAATTTATTTTTCGTGCCCCGCCCCTTTTCCTCAGCAATGACTACAACACTGACATCTTCAATTTTACCAATAAAACTTACAATGGCTTTATCATCGCTAAAGTGTCGGTCTCCAAAAATTTCATACCTATCTTTGAGAATTAGCTCAATATAATCCATCGCATAGGGCCTATCTGGGTGTCTGGCTAACTGGAGTCTTTGGTAGTCTGTGAGATTAGAATAAATAGATTCGGTTTCTTTAGCCAAACGCTTTTCTAAAATCTCCTTAGCATCTACATCTCCTCTAATAGTGGCCATTTCAACATCTTCTTGAAGTCCCTTGATTCGATTCTCAAAATCTAAATAGACCGCCACTTTGCTATCTCAATCCTCAAATGGTTTTAAATATAACCACCCCATTAGTGCCACCAAATCCAAAGGAATTACTCATAACAGCCTCTAATTTAGCCTCTCTTGCTTCGTTGGGGATATAGTCTAAATCACAACCCGGATCGCGCACCTCTTGGTTAATGGTAGGGGGCAATATCCCTTTTTGCATGGCCATAATAGACACAATAGCCTCAATAGTCCCTGCTGCTCCTAAGCAATGCCCTATTTGTCCTTTAGTTGAGCTCACAGGAGGCACTTGATCTCTACCACCAAAGACATTTTTTAAGGCAATGGTTTCGTATAAATCATTATAGCTTGTGCTAGTGCCATGGGCATTGATATAACCTACCTTAGCCCCCACTTTAGCCGCCATATGTAAAGCTTGTTTCATGGCTCTATAAGCCCCCTCACCCTCAGGTGCTGGCGCGGTGATATGGCTAGCATCTCCGCTTTCACCATACCCTACTAACTCTGCTACAATGTGCGCCCCTCTTTGCTTGGCATGCTCATATTCCTCTAAGATCAAAGCCCCCGCACCCTCTCCCATTACAAAGCCATTACGCTCCTTATCAAAAGGTCTGGAGGCTTTTAGGGGTTCCTCATTGCGATTAGACAAGGCACGGATAGAAGCAAAGCCTCCAATACCTACAGGACAAATTGTTGATTCTGCTCCCACCACTAGCATGCGATCGGCCCCTTCTAATATGATCGTCTTATAGGCCTCTATAATCGCATGGGTACCAGCCGCGCAGGCAGTAACGCTGGAGAGATTGGGCCCCTTAATGCCATATTCTATAGAAGTAAACCCACCAATCATATTCACAAGGGCGGAGGTGATAAAAAAAGGATTAACTTTTCTGGGACCTTTATCATAGCAGTAAATAGAGTTTGCCTCTATATTGCCCAAGCCTCCAATCCCAGATGCAGAACTCACGCCCATTCTCTCAGCCCATTCTTCCGGACATTTGCCCTCTTGTAGAATTTGGCTTTCAAACATGGCTTCTTTACTGGCTAATAAAGCTAGCTGGATAAAACGCCCTGCTTTCTTAATATCCTTCAAATTCATAACAGAGGCAGGATCAAAATTTGTGATCTCAGCTGCAATTTGTACAGGAAAACCCGTAGCATCAAAACTGGTGATCTTTTTTACGCCACACTCCCCGCGCGCAATGGCTCCAAAAGCGCTTTCCTTATCTAGTCCCAGGGCATTCACCATTCCCATACCCGTTACCACAACTCTACGCAAAAGAACTCCTTCTAACCACGCGTGCCTAACATTTCCTAAAAATTTTCTTTATGCTAATTTGTTCTCTTCAATGAATCGAAGCGCATCGCCGACCGTTTTAATTTTTTCAGCTTGCTCATCAGGAATCTCAATCCCAAACTTTTCCTCTAGTGCCATAATCAGCTCCACCACATCTAAAGAGTCTGCATTCAAATCTTTAATAAAATCCGCCTCTTCAGTAACCTGCGACGCGCTCACATTTAACTGCTCTACAATCACCGCCTGAACATCTTCAAACAAAGCCATAAAACCTCCTAAATTAGTGTAAAAACTTTTAACAAGCAAAAATTCTAGCTTAAAAATCCTTCAAAATCCCAAACCATGCCTACTTGTGCTCTAAAATATCTGCAATGCGATACAAAAAGTAGATGATCACTAACAGCAAAATTACAACTAAATACGACATCACTTCTCCTTCTTTAGTTTTTTCTTATATAAGCTTTCTTCATCACATATATAAACCCCCATTTACCTTTAAAACCTCTCCTGTGATGTAGCTAGATAAATCACTAAGCAAAAACGCCACAGCCCCCGCTACTTCTTGTGGTTGTCCTAGCCGTGCTAGAGGGATAGTTTTTAAATAACTTTCCTTCACTTCCTCTTTAAGGTTAGTCATGTCTGTATCAATAAAACCCGGAGTAATACAATTAAAACGGATATTGCGCAAAGCCCCCTCGTAAGCAAAAGATTTAGTCATGGAAACAACCCCCCCCTTACTGGCTGCATAGTTTACCTGCCCCATGTTGCCTCGTTCTGCAACTACTGAGGAAATATTAACCACACTCCCAAATCTTTGTTTTCCCATTACCTTTAAAGCTTCGCGACACCCCACAAAAACAGATTTCAAGTTGGTTTCTAGCACTTGCATGAACTCCTGCGTTTTCATGCGCACGGCTAATTTATCTAGTACAATCCCTGCATTATTGACTAGATAACTCAAACCCCCATCAGATTCTACGATAGTTTTAATCCCCTCTATAAAAGCCTCTTCTTGGCTGACATCAAACTTAATCACGCCAGCCCTGCCCCCTTGCTGCTCAATCTCCTTTTTCAGATTATCCGCACTCTCAGGATAGTTGCGATAATTAATCCACACCTTCAGGGGTTGTTTATTTTTATTTGTATAACCAGAGAGCAAAAGGGCGATCGCGCGCCCAATCCCCCTAGTTGCTCCTGTAACTAACACATTATGCCCGCTAAATTCCATAACTACCAACTACAGCTTTGACTCATAACGCCTAAGCATATACAAGCGTCTCAAGATTTTCTTTTTTGCATTGATTTTTTGTCTTTTGCGCTTTTCAGTTTTAGATTCAAAGAAGCGCCTCGCGCGACACTCGGTTACTACCAAGTTGCGATCAGTTTGTTTTTTAAAACGCCGGTAGGCTTCATCAAAACTATCTGTTTCCCTGACTTTAATCCCGGGCATGCTATCACCTACTTTCTCTACTCAAATATCCGCGATACTAGCAAAATCTTTGTAAATTTAACCTAAAATTTAAAAGAATTTGGCTATAATGATGTTTTTTGAGTGCTCATAGCTCAGCTGAATAGAGCAACAGGTTGCGGTCCTGTAGGTCGGGGGTTTGAATCCCTCTGAGCACACCACTTTTTAATATCCCTGTTCAATCATCGCATCAGCTACTTTTCTAAAGCCCGCAATATTAGCCCCCAAAACCAAGTTTGTTGGATCGTTAAACTCTTTAGCTGTGTGTGCGGTATTTTGGAAAATATCTTTCATGATAGTGTGTAACTTTTGATCCACTACCTCAAAACTCCAAGGGTGCATGCTTGCATTTTGTGCCATTTCTAACCCGCTTACAGCCACCCCGCCTGCGTTAGCAGCCTTACCCGGACCATAGCAAATTTTAGCCTCTAAAAATGCCTGTGTTGCTTTGCTACTAGAGGGCATGTTAGCCCCCTCAATCACACATTTACACCCATTTTGCAAAAGAGTTTTAGCATCTAACTCGCTTAATTCATTTTGAGTAGCGCTGGGGAAGGCCGCAAAACAAGGTACACTCCATACCCCATTTGTGCCTTTTTTATAATCTTTAGCATCGGTGTATACCGCGCTCTTTTTGTGCTTAGCATATTCAGAAACACGCCCCGCTTTTACTTCTTTAATCTCTTTGAGTAATTCAAGATCAATTCCCTCTTTATCATAGATCATGCCATTAGAATCGCTAGCTGTAACAGGAATTGCCCCTACTTGGTAGAGTTTTTCAATGGTGTAAATAGCCACATTGCCACTTCCAGAGACACTACATATTTTGCCCTCTAAGTCTTCTTTACGCTCTTTTAACATCTCTTGAGCAAAATACACACACCCATAGCCGGTGGCCTCTTTGCGTACTAAACTCCCACCCCAACTTAAACCTTTACCTGTAAGCACACCATCAAAGCAATTCATGATCTTTTTATAACGGCCAAACATGTAGCCAATCTCACGCCCCCCAACTCCAATATCCCCAGCTGGTACATCTACTAGTGCGCCGATGTGGCGGTATAACTCGTCCATAAAGGCTTGGCAAAAGCGCATGATTTCTGCTTCACTCTTACCTTTTGGATCAAAATCACTCCCTCCCTTAGCACCGCCCATATTTAAAGTGGTGAGGGCATTTTTAAAGATTTGCTCAAAACCTAAAAACTTAATAATGCTCTCATTAACGCTAGGGTGAAACCTTAAACCTCCTTTGTAGGGTCCAATAGTTGCGTTAAACTGGATACGACATCCTCTATTAACACGCACCTTGCCCGCATCATCAACCCAAGTTACACGGAAAAAAACCTCGCGATCAGGCTCAATCAAGCGTTCTAAAATGGCGTGTTTTTCATACTTGGGGTTTTTATTAAGCAAAGGGGCTAAAGAGTGGAGAATTTCTGCTACGGCTTGGTTAAACTCTGGCTGGTGTGGATATGTGCTTTTCACCCTTTTTAAAACTTTTTCAATGTACATGCAACTCCTTTTGTGGTTATTTAGTCTTTACAAAATAGGCAACTTGGGCGTATAATAAAACCAGAACACCAACGATACGGAAATACAATGGACATTTACCAGTACAGCGAGTTACTTAAGGGACTACAAAATAAATGCCATAATATCGCGCAAATCATCAAACCAGAAGGGCTAAAAGTCCAACTAGAGCAAATCACTCAAGAACAAGTTGATCCAGCCTTTTGGCAAGATAAAACACTAGCCGCCCAAAAAAATCAAGAAAAAATGCGCATAGAGAGGCTTTTACAAACCTATGAACACACCAAGCATACGCTAGAAGAAGCTTTAGAATTATTTGAATTAATCCAAGAAGACACCCAAGCACTTACTCAACTCTTTGAAGAAGCGCCTAAACTTGCTGCCCGTGTGCAAAGCATGGAAGTGAGTGTGATGTTAGCTAACGATCAAGATAGTATGGATGCCATTGTAAGTATCCAGCCGGGGGTAGGGGGGACAGAGAGTCAGGATTGGGCAAGCATGCTTTATAGAATGTATTTACGCTGGGCAGAACGCAAGGGCTTTAAAGTAGAACTTTTAGACTACCAAGAGGGCGAGGAAGCAGGGATTAAGGGTGTGGCTTTTGTGATTCGTGGAGTGAATGTCTATGGCTATATGAAAAATGAAAATGGGATTCACCGCTTAGTGCGCATGTCGCCCTTTAATGCTAATGGCAAACGGCATACTAGCTTTGCTAGTGTACAGGTGAGCCCAGAAGTTGATGATGATATTAATATTGTGATTGAGGAAAAAGATATTCGCGTTGATACTTACCGCGCGAGTGGAGCAGGCGGGCAACATGTTAACAAAACTGAATCAGCCATTCGCATCACGCATTTTGCTAC
Source organism: Helicobacter suis HS1 (assembly GCF_026000295.1). Taxonomy (NCBI): domain Bacteria; kingdom Pseudomonadati; phylum Campylobacterota; class Epsilonproteobacteria; order Campylobacterales; family Helicobacteraceae; genus Helicobacter; species Helicobacter suis. The sequence goes on from NZ_AP026769.1 coordinate 880,120, forward strand.
CGGTATTGTGGTGCAGTGCCAAAACGATCGCAGCCAACATAAAAATAAAGCTATGGCTTTAAAGATGCTTAAATCCAAACTGTACGAGTTAGAGTTGTGCAAACAAAGAGAACAAAGCAATATGGAGGAAAAAAGCGATATTGGTTGGGGACACCAGATTAGAAGTTATGTATTAGCTCCCTACCAACAGATCAAAGATGCCCGTAGTGAAATCGCTTATAGCAATGTGGGGGCTATTTTAGATGGGGATTTAGACACGCTTATGGAAGATGTTTTAGTCAGTAGAGCTAAGCCTAATGGCTTTGTACCTATGGTTTAGCTATCCCTGATCTTACCTATAATTTTTAAGCTAGTATATGTTAAAATGCGCATTTATTTTATTTTGCTTGGAGAGTGGACATGTTAGAAGGTGAAATAAGGGGTGAGCTTAGTAAATCAGAGCGCAAGGCTGTAAGAAAGCAGGGAATGTTGCTAGCTAATCTTTATGGTAGGAAAACCCCCAATGTATATGCAACATTTAAGATTAATGATTTTATCCGCTTTGTCAAACACAAACCCAATTTAGATTTCATGGTTAAAATTGGTGAAAATGCCTATAATGTGGTGATTCAATCCTATCAAAAAGATCCCATTAGCAATACGCTTATGCATGTAGATCTAATGGTTTTACAAAAGGGAGTTAAATCCAAGTTTTATATCCCTGTTAAAATCCATGGTGTTGCTGTTGGCATTAAGAATAAAGGGATTTTAATGCTCTCTAAACACCGCATCCATGTAGAGTGCACTCCAGAGCATTTATTTTCTAACTTTGATTTAGATGTTAGCAATCTAGATGTGGGGGACGCTATTTTGGTGCGCGATTTGCAAATTCCTGCTCATGTTAAAGTTTTAGAAAATCCCAATAACGCTGTTGTCGGGGTTATTAAGGCTAAGTAATGTTGCTTGTGGGACTGGGTAATCCCACACCTGCTTATGCTCATACCCGCCACAATGTGGGGTTTGACATCTTAGATTTACTAGCACAAGATCTAGGTGTGCACTTCATACACAAGGCGCAGTATTGTGGCGATTATGCTAGGATAGATTTAATCCACCTACTCAAGCCCACCACTTATATGAATTTATCAGGTCAGGCCTTAGAGGCATTTTTGCGCCACCACAAACCCCGATCGATTTTAATTATCCATGATGATTTAGACTTGCCTTTAGGGACTTTGCGCTTTAAAGCTAAGGGAGGGCATGGGGGGCATAATGGGTTAAAATCTATCATGCAACACTGCTCACAACCTTTTTATAAAATGAAGATCGGGATTGGCCGCGCCCATGAGAATACGCGCGATGCTACTATCTCTTATGTCTTGCAACGCTTTTTAGCACAAGAAGAACCACTCAAACAAGAAGTGTTTACCCACGCCAAACAAGCCCTTTTATTTTATCTCAAAACCCAAGATTTTACAGCCATGCAAAACCAATTCACCCGCAACACATGAGATTGTGGGTATTTGTAGGGTCTTATTATGCTAAATACTGCCTAATTATCTTACTCGCCTTAGAATTTTTCTTCTTAGGCATTGATAGCCTCCAGTATGCCGAAAAATTTCCTAGCGCAGCTAATCTTATCTTGCTATTTTTTGTTTACGATGGACTTTATGCGATTAATTATACCTTGCCCATTTCTCTACTCTTAGGCTTAGTGCTTTTCTACACCGCTTTTATCCGTTCTAACCAATACACGGCTTTACTCTCCATTGGCTATTCCATTAAAGAAATTTTAAAGCCCATGCTTTGGATCAATGGCCTATGTATCCTCATTTATGTAGGGCTAAATGCTACCCCCTTTGTTTATATGCAAGAAAAAGCACAATCCATTATTTACAAAGACAATACAAATAGCATTTCTGAAAATTTATTGGTGAAATATAACAACGATTATATTTACTTTGGCAAGATCAACCCCCTATTACAAAACGCGCAAAATGTTAAGATTTTCATGCTAAAGGATAACCAGCTTAACACCTTTGCTCAGGCTCCAAGTGCTTCTTTTGAGGGGAAATTTTGGGTTTTACACAGCGTTACTCTCTCTACTTTACCCACCCCTTTACTTTTAGGTAAAAAAGGGCTATCTGTTCAAAAACTCCCCCTGCTCAAAACTCTTAAAGGTTTTCGCCCTAAGGTACTAGATACAATTTATCAAAATAAACCCGCTGTTTCTATCACAGATGCTTTTCGCTCTTTACATGTCCTCTACCGCCAAAAAGCAGATACCAAAAAAATTCGGGGGTTTTTATATGTTTCTATCTTTTTGCCATTTTTTGTACCCCTCACAGCTATTTTAATTGCTTACTATACGCCCAATCTAGCACGCTATGAAAATCTCGCGCTTTTAAGTTTAAAATTTATCTTGCTCTCTCTTATTCTTTGGGGGCTTTTCTTTGCTATGGGGAAATTTAGTATCTCAGGTGTGTTTTTACCAGAGGTGGGGGTGCTAGCGCCCTTTATTATTTTAATAGGGGTTAGTTTTTATCACTACACTAGACTTAACAAACGGCTGTAAGCATGGTTTGGCTAAAGCGTTGTAGCTCTGTTAGCATGCTTGAGGAATTTAGATGTTCTTCTATAATTTGCACCACAGCTGAGCCACAAATCACACCGTCTGCTCCCATAGCTAGCGCCCTCTGCATATGATCTGGCTTAGAAATTCCAAATCCTAGTAAGCAGGGTACATCGCTACATTGCTTTAAAGTAAAGATCACTTCTTTAGCCTCTCCTCCTAAAACCTGTTTAGCCCCTGTAACCCCCGCACGGGCTAGTACATAAATATAGGCTTGGCTAAGCGTGGCGATGCGTTCTAAATCTGCTTTTTTAGTGTGTGGGGCGGCGATAAAGACCGGGCTAATCTGGTATTTATATGCTGCTTCCAAAAAAGCCTGACTCTCTATTAAAGGTACATCAGCAACAAGTACGCTATCTACCCCACTCTCAAAGCAAGCGCGATAAAAGTTTTCAATCCCAAAATGATAAATTAAATTAGCATATACCAACAGCCCAATAGGGATTTTAGCGTTATAATCGCGGATTTGAGAAAGCCAATTAAAATTAGAGCGCATATCCACACCCGCTTTTAATGCCCGCAAATGGCTAGCTTGAATCACCACTCCATCAGCCATTGGATCAGAAAAAGCAAAACCTAACTCTAATGCATCAGCTCCCGCATCTATTAAAGTTTTGACAATTTCAAAACTAAGCGCATAACTAGGATCGCCTGACATCATGAAGGGTACAAAAATACCCCGTTTATTAAAAATTTCTGCATATCTCATTGGGTAGCCTCTTAGGTTTCAATGATCTTAGGAACATCAAAATAACCTTCTTGAGATTGGGGGGCTTGTTTTAAAATAGCTTGTGAAACACTAGGGTTATGCACAGCATAATCTTCTCTAAAAGGGGTGTTTTCTTGCTCCAAATCGCCCACTTCTTTTAAATCCATTGTGTTAAGATTTTCCACAAAATCTAACACCTCCTCTAAATGCGCTTTTAATTTATCATGTTCTGAGTTTTCTATTTCTAGCATGGAGAGTTCTGCTAATTGCATTAGCCCCAATGCTACAACCTGTTTTTAGGCGTGTGCGTAAAAATTCTGAGCGCTTTCTAGGGTGTGTAAAGTACAACCGGCGGAGGCGGGTTAAAAAAGCGTTTTAAATCATAGATAAAACCTTGAGGCAAAAGAAGAGAAGGTATTTCTAAATTTCTAAAAACACCATGCCCGATTACCAAAATAATGGCATGGTAGGTGGGGGTTTTGGGGAGTTGCTCTAAAAGCGAAGTTTGATACAGCTCTTCAAGGGCTTTAGAATCAATGAGAGGATCAAAAAGGGCTACACAGCACCCAAAAGATTCTAATTCTTGTTTTAAAAGCAGGCTTTGGGTGTTGCGCAAGTCATTACAATTTTCTTTAAAACTCACCCCTAAGAGTAAAATTGAAGCCCCTTGTATGGGTAGTTTGTGGGTATTGAGTAATTGGGTGATTTTAGAGGCGATAAAATTTGGCATGGCATTATTAATTTGTCTAGTGATCTGGATTAAAGCCGGATCATAATTTAGCTGTTTGGCTAAAAATGCCAAGTAATACGAATCAATGCCAATACAATGCCCGCCCACAAAACCCGGGGTAAAGGGTAAAAAATTCCATTTTGTTTGGCAGGCATCTAAAACTTCATAAAGAGGAATATCAAGACGGGCTAATAACATGGCCATGTCATTCATAAAGGCGATGTTTAAATCTCTTTGCGTGTTTTCTAAAATCTTAGCACTCTCGGCTATTTCTATGGAACTAGTCAGATAAGTCGGTGCGATATGGCTATAAAGCCAGTCAACATAGCGCGCGCTTTCTGGCGTACTCCCAGAGGTGAGTTTAACAATTGTGTGTAAAGGCCTTTTTTCTCCAACATTGATTCGCTCAGGGGAATAGCCGATAAAAAAATCTTGGTTATAAATAAGTTTACTAGCTTGTTCTAATAAGGGAGCGCAAAATTTTTGTGTGCAAGTAGGATAGGTTGTGGATTCATAGATAACAAGCCCAGATGGGCGCAAAAAAGAACCCACCAGAATAGAGGCGCTTTGGAGTTTAGATAAATCGGGTTGGTTATTTGCATCTATGGGCGTTGGCATCGCAATAATAAAAACATCTACCCCTTTTAAATCGCAAGAATTATTTGTAAAATGCAAAAGGGGGGCTTTTGTAAAATCTATGGGGGCTATTTCTTGGTTGTAATCATGGTGGTTTTGTAATTCACAGATTCGCTTATAAGAAATATCATAGCCAATTGTTTTAAAGTGTGCTCCAAAGGCTAAGGCTAAGGGTAATCCAACATAACCTAAACCCAAAATAGCTAAAGTAGGGTTATTTTTAAACATGGGCGATGATTTGGGCAACTTTTTCTAAATCCTGCATGTTTAAATTTGTGTTTAGCGGTAGGCTTAAAATTTGTTTTGAAACCTTTAGGGCATTGGGGAAGGCTGAGGGAGGATAGCCTAAATGTTTGAGTGCTTCTTGGTGGTGGAGGGGTTTTGGGTAATGGATAGCTGTTTGAATCCCTGCTTGTTTGAGCTTTGCTACTAGCTGATCTCGTTTAGGGTGCAAAATAGGGTATTGAGAATAAATATTTTGGCGGGTGCAGTGTTTTGTCTGGATTGTATCTAGGGGTAGTTGTAAGTTTAAAGGGCTTAAAAGAGTGTGGTAGGTTTTTGCCAAAGCACGCAGACGCTCTAAATGTGTCTTGTAATACTTAAGCTTAACTTTTAATATGCTAGCCTGCAGGGCATCTAATCTAGCATTAAGACCTAAATAAATGTGGCTATATTTTTGGCTTTGGCCATGTACGCGTAGGGCTTTAAGTTTAGCGTATAAGTTAACATCATTACAAAATACAGCCCCCCCATCGCCATAACACCCTAGTGGTTTAGTGGGGAAAAAACTAGTGGTTAAAATATCAGGTGCATCGTTAGTAGCGCTATGATAGGGGGCTAAAAAACTCTGGGCACAGTCTTCAATCACTACTAAATCATGATCTTTTGCAAGCGCCTTTAAAGCATAGCGATCGCTGGCCATTCCAAAAAGACTTAAAGGAAGAATGGCTTTTGTTTTAGGAGTAATTGCCCTTTCTAAGGCTTTTAAATCTAAGTGATAAGTACGCGGATTAATATCTATTAAAACCGGTTTAGCCCCTATGAGTAATAACATTTCTACGGCGGCTATAAAACCAAAAGCAGGCGTGATCACCTCATCTTCACAGCCAATGCCACAGGCTAAAATGGCCAAAAGCAAACTAGCACTCCCACTAGAAGTACCTAAGGCAAATGTAAACTGAGCTTTATTAGCTAACTCTTGTTCTAGCTCTTCTACAACACCCCCTAAAATATAGCGCCCACTTCTAGCACACGCTAAAAGCGCGTCCTCAATTTCTATTGCATGTTCTTGGTGCAAGTCTGCTAGATTATACAGATCCATTAGAGTAAGCGTACTTGGTTATTTTCTAATACATAAATAGAGCCATCTAAGCTATCTATTGCCCGGTTATTTTTAAAAACTAAGGGGTTGAGTGCTTTATCTACAAAGCGCACAAAACGCCCGGGGTTACCCTTAATCATCGCAAAATCCGGTACATCTCTAGTTACAACACTCCCCGCTGCTACAAAGGCATAAGTCCCAATACAAATCCCGCATAAAATCGTCGCATTAGCCCCAATGCTACAACCTGTTTTTAGGCGTGTGCGTAAAAATTCTGAGCGCTTAGTTTTGATAAAACTTCTGGGTCTTAAAACATTGGTAAAAACCACACTAGGCCCAATAAAAACAAAATCCTCACACTCCACCCCCTCATGCAAACTCACATTATTTTGGATTTTACAACCCTGCCCTATGCGGACTCTAGGCCCAATCACACAATTTTGCCCCACACTCACATTTTTACCCAAATAACTTTCCTCTAAAAGGTGGCAAAAATGCCAAATTTTAACCCCCTCTTGGATACAAACACGCGCATCAATATAAGTAGAAGGGTGGATACTAGCGCTAGGGTGAATCAATCTAATACTTTATGGCACAGTGGATGGCAATCTGTATCTGGTTCTGAGGGCTTAGCATGGCGGATGCTATCTACTAGTTCAATTGCAGAGCGCAAATCGTCTAAAGTTAAACCTTCGTTATTGATGATTTGCTGGTAATTTTTTGTATGCAACTCTTCAAAGCCTGTACTAAAATCAATTTCTTGTCCCTCTAGCACTAAATAGCGGTGCGCTTGATCTTGGCGCAATCCTAAACTGCCCGGACTAACAGAGAGAAACCAAGACACTTTAGCATGCTCTAAAGTTAATAACCCTCCCATACAATGGGCTGTGTGTACATGCACCACACTATCCACTACAGAGCCAAAAATATGTAATAGCATGTCAAAGAAATGGATACCAATATTAGCGGCTAATCCTCCACTGCGATCAATATTGCCCTTCCAAGAACTAAAATACCATTTCCCCCGCAAGATGAGGTAGGTAAGAGAAATATGATAAACCTTTGTAGGTTCATTTTGCAAAGTTGCCTGTATATTTTGCTTTAAATCTAACATATTAGGGTGGAGGCGTAGTTGCATGATATTAAACACACGGCGGTTATATTTCTTCTCCAAATTCTTTATTTCGTCTAATTCATTTGGATCAAGTACCAATGGTTTTTCACAAATGGCATTGATCCCATGGCTTAGAGCAAATTCAATATGCTCAAAGTGTAAGTAATTAGGGGTACAAATGGCTAGGAAATCTAAAAATTTCTCCTGATCTTTGCAGTTTAAAATATACTGGTGCAAATCCTCTAAAGAGGTGAAAAATTCACAATCTAAATAATATTGATCCAAAACCCCCACGCTATCATGTACATCTACGGCACAATCTAATACATGCCCGGTTTCATAAATAGCCTTGATATGTCTAGGGGCTATAAATCCTCCAACACCAATGATTCCAAATAACATACATGCTCCTTGATAGCTTGTAAAATAAGTGAAGCGCTATGCCCCTCCCCAAAGGGATGCATACTAGCAAAACTAAGTTTAGGTTGTTCTTTAAGACTTTGCATGGCTATCTGTATAATGCGCGCCTTGTCATGCCCAACTAATACTCCCGCCCCTTCCTCTATTAATACCTGATACTCACTCTGCTCGCGTAAAATTAAAACCGGTGTCTTACAAAAATACGCCTCTTTTTGTAACCCTCCACTATCTGTTAATACAAGGCGCGCATGTTTAAGCATATAAAGAGTTTCTAAATAACTTAGAGGTGGCAAAATATGGGTGTGTTTTAAAAAGAGATTGTATTTTTCTAAGGCCATAGCAGTTCTAGGGTGCAGAGCTAAAAATACCGGTATTTGTTGGGCTAATTCTTCTAAGGCGCTAATAATGGCGTGTAAACAATCTTGGTTATCAATATTGCTTGCTCTATGCAAAGTTGCAAAGAGAAAGTTTTTAGCCTCAAATCCTTGTGGAGGATGGGCATGGTTTTGATAAAACAATACATTATCTAACATCACATCTCCACTAAAATAGAGCTTTTGGTGTGGCTTTGGTTTAAAGGTATGATAGGCCTGTTTAGTGGGGCAAAAAAGGAGTGTACTTAGTTTGTCTGTAGCAATACGGTTATATTCTTCGGGCATGTTAAAGTTATCACTTCTTAAACCCGCTTCAATGTGTATTAGCGGAATATTTAAAAAATGCGCGATCAAACTTCCAGCTAGAGTAGAATTAGTGTCCCCATAAACTAAAATAAAATCCGGGCGCTCTTGAGTACAAATTGTCTTGAGTTTAGCAAACATAAACCCTACATGCTCTAAACGGCTTAGGTGATTAGGGGCTTTTGGTAGGGTATGTGTGGGGCTATCTAGGTGTAATTCTTTGAAAAAATCCATGCTCATGTTAGCTTGGCTGTGCTGGTTAGTGTGGATATAAAACTCTTGGAGTTGGTAGGTGGCATGTGGACTATGGATATATGGATTTTGTTTAAGTGTAGCGCTTAAAGCCCTAGCCTTGATAAATTGCGGCCGCGCCCCTAAAATGGTGTAGAGTTTGACAAGCTTAATACTGGTAGACAATTTCAAAACGTGCGTTAAAGCCCGGTTCTGGTAAAGCCATGCGAATCTGGCCATTTCTAGCAAGCATATCTCCATGCGGGGCATCAGCGCTTGCTTGCCAGACAGAGGTTTGGCTGACATATTGCTTATTTAAAATATTATTAAAGACAGCGGATAAACGCAAACCATTAAAGCGTTTATAAGGCGGTGTCCAGTTGACATAGATATTATGCACACCATACCCGGGTTTATGAATAGGGATTAATCCATAACCCGGATAATAAATGCTGTAGCCGTTATAATACATATTCGTAACAAAGCGGCTTAGCCATGTGAGGCTTAAACCGGCATGTTTAAAGACATAGTCGGCTTTAAGAATGAAAACATTGCCATAGGTGGCGGCTAAAGCATAGGTATCGGCTAATAAATAGTATTTGCCCTTAACATTAGCCGTGGGCCAAGACCTAGCGATAGAAAAAGTACCTGTAAAGCCTTTGTATTTTACATTCCCACTCACTTCATACCCAAAAATAGCAATGGTTTGGGCTAGATTGCCAGTGAGATTTTTAGCCGTAGCATTGCCACCTCCATTTTTAGAAACATCTTGCCCGTAGGAATTAACAAAGTTATTAATCACCTGATAAAAGCCAGCGCCACGGACATTAAAATAAGGGCTATTGTAGTCAAGATTAAATTCTGCATTCTGTCCGATAGCTGGTTTGAGATTCTTTTCATAAATCACACTTGGATCGCGCATTAAGACTCCATCACCGGGTAATGCGCCCTTTGTAACATAGGCATAAGAGAGTTTTAAACCTAAGTTTTCAATGGGGTTATATAAAATAGTGGCACTAGGGCTAAAGCCAGAGGTAAAATGATTATCCCCATTTTTATCTTTTAATAAATAAATATCATAACGCGTACCCGCCCCTATGATGAGGTTTTTTAAGAAGTTGTAATTAGCCTGCACATACCCCCCGATGATATTGCCCACTCCATAGGAATTTTGGGGCAAATCACGATAAGCCGGATTAGCCACGCTCATGTTTTGGTTATACGCATCATCGGGGTCCATGTAGTAGTGGCGATAGGGTAGTCCTGGACCGGTTGGATCATTGGGGTTAATATTGCCCGGATACAAACCATTTTTTTGAGCTAAACCGGAGAAAGCGGTGAGGTTTTGATAAATCGCGCCGTATTCAAAGACATTTGCATAATCAGGGCTAATGGGGTGTTGGACTTTAACATTGACTCCAGAATTAATTAAGAAAATATCGCGTTGCAAAGTCCCTTCTGCATCGGCATTGCCTAAAGTCCAGTCATTAGCTTGCGGGTTTTGCGCATTAGGAGGAGTCATGTCATAGGCTTTATATTTTGGCACCATTTGTTGTCCATTTGTATCTGTACTAATATTATAACCCCCACCGGGTGCAGGAGTGATTGTACCTTTTTCACAACTACTAGGATTAAGCGCGCACCATTGATTCACCTCTTGGATATAATAAGGGTTAGTGGGCTCATTTGAAGTAACTGCAAAGGGATTATTTACCGGTTTATAATTACCATTGCGCACATTTAAAAAGGTTGTTGCGGTGATGCGGGGTTTATTAAAATCGCTTCCGCCTTCATGGTTGTATTTAAAAGAAAGGTTGTGGTTGACATTGATCAAATAAGCCAGCTCTTTACCAAAATCAATTACAAAGGGAGCAGGCTGGGTACCCGGATCATTAGCCTTACTCCAAGCACTAGTGGCATTAGGGCGCAACAAACGAGTAGAGTCATAGCGCGTCATGTTATAACTCACGGCCAGACTGTCCTTTTCATTAAAATAGCCATTGATTTTAAATAAAATATTGTTTTGCTGGCTAGGGCTACCAATGACTTTATCACTTGCAGCTGGATCATCAATATCATAGGTAGGGTGGAAGAGATTTTTCATGGCGTGATTGCCATCGCGATAGTAAAAAATTCTCTGATTTGTGTAATAACCTAAAATATCCCATTTATTAGCGCGATAAGCCGCAATAGTGTTAACGCGGTAGCCAAAATTAGTGTAAAAACTCACCGCAGCACTGCTCCCATAACTTTGCCCCTTGCGCAAAAAATCATTAGCCCCGATGGTTTCCATCGCCATTTTCCCGGCAATAGCTCCCGGTCCAGCTGAAGCACTAGCCGCGCCTTTAATCACATCAATTTCTTTGAGCATTCCTGGATCAATAATGGTGTTGCTATCATGGTGAAATATATTCCCATTTTGTGCCGCCCCATCAATGGTAACGCGCAATAAACGACTTTCCATGCCCCTTACATAGATTTTTTGTGCCATTAATCCCCCACCTGCCACATTCACATCTGCCCTTGTTCTAAATAAATCATTAACCTGATTACTTTGTCGTTGTTGTAATTCTTTACGGTCAATTTTCATCTCATTATTATACTCAAAGGTGCGCTCGCCAAGAGTGGTTACTTTACCTAGAGTCCGTGATTCCTCAGCCAAAAGCGCCCCAACCCCCACCACACCAAAAGCACAAATGGTACGCCCCCATTCCGCAAGGAAGCACACAAAAAGCAAAAAGTCCAACTCATTGATGCAACTAGCTATTTTGAACCTATGGCAAAAAGCTTAGGGAAAAAGAGTAAGCGCCTTAGCCAAGAACACATTGATGCCATTTTTGAGCTTTTTTCTAAACCTGATTAAAGAAGGTAGGATTATCCATGTTTAAGAGCAAGATTTTTACACCACATGCTAAAAAGAGTGCTAAATTAATAAGTGGTGGGGTTTTTTTAGGTGTTTGTACCCTTAGTTTGTCGGCAGAAAATAGCGCGGCCTTTATTGGAGTGGGTTTAGAAGTGGGGCGGGCTAATAAAGAAGTTGTGGGGGAAAAAAATGGGCAATTATTCCAGGTCCCACAAGGCACGGTTGTACTGAGTGCATCTAAACCAGATGCTAACCAAGTTGGGGGGGATCAATGCGTACAGGGAAATTGTAAGGCGGTGTGGTCTAGTGAGACTATGCTAAGTAGTAATGCTAATAATCCCGGGCGTAACCAACCCATGTTTGGGCTCAATGTTTTAGCAGGCTACAAACAATTTTTTGGCAAAAAGAAGTGGTTTGGGTTGCGTTATTATGGCTTTTTTGACTATGGGCATAGTAATTTTTCTAATGCTACAGCTTCTAATCGCGTGAGTGTGTTTTATCTTAACGATGCTAAGGTGGATATGTACACCTATGGAGCAGGAATAGACATGCTTTTTAACATCATTAATAAAACTAAGTTTGTCTTTGGTCTTTTTATAGGATCACAATTTGCGGGCAATTCTTGGACGAGTAATAAGGCAAATTATTTTAATCAAGGCTATGTGATTGGCACTGTCCCCGGAGAATGTGCTTATATTCCAGATAGTGATAATCCTTGTAATGGTTCTACTCCCACTACAGATATTGGCACGAGTGGAAATATTAACCCTGCTTCTTTAAAAACCACAGGCCCCCTAAAACACAGTATCAACAGTACGCATTTTCAATTTTTAGTCAATGTGGGTTTGCGCACCAATATCATCAAACACCACGGGGTAGAATTTGGGATAAAAATCCCCACTTTGCCCAGTCTATACTACAAGGGAAGCGCTTGGAAGAGCAATAATCTTTACACGCTACAAGAAACTTTTAGACGGCAATATTCCATGTATTTGCGCTATATTTATAGCTTTTAGTTAGACAAGTACACAAAAGTACACCAGCGCTAAAAGCGCAAAACTACAGCGGTTTTAGATAAAACTCTTAGATTTTTGCGATGATTTCTTAAAAAGTTAGCCCTCTAAACTCTTTAAGGGGTTTTCCCATATCCTTTAAAATACAAACCACACAAAATACAGGAGCTAAAAATATTTTTAGCAGATAGGCGCTTTAAACTTATGTTAAAATGCGCAAGATTTTGATATTTTTATTTTTTCACAAGGGGGAGAATATGGACGGAGTGCAGTTTCAGCCCATTATCAATTTTATTTGGGACATCGCTAACTTGCTTAGAGATCACTACAAAAGGGGCAAGTATAGAGATGTGATTTTACCAATGACGGTCATTAGGCGCTTAGATGCAATCTTAGAGCCCACAAAACAAAAGGTGCTAGCAAAATATAAAGAATGTAAAGAGAAAGGGCTTTTAGAAAAAGGAATTGAAGCGCCACTTTTATGTGATGCAAGTAAACAAAAATCTACATTTAATGCAATATTACGCTTCGCTGTTTGCTTCTAAAGCACTTCAGCAGAGTTTAGGTCAATATGCTTACGGCATTATGAAAATCAGAGAAAGTATAGACTTTATGAGCTTTAAACAGATGCTTTTGCCAGTCCCTCCCCTAAAAGAACAACACGCTATAGCCGCCTTTTTAGATCACAGGCTAGCCAAGCTAGATACTTTGATTACTAAATTACAAACACAAATACAAGACTTAAAAGATTATAAAAGCGCGCTTATTAGTGAGGCTGTTTTAGGCCAAATCCCTCTAAAGGCAAAGCATGCAAAGATACAATGAAAAATCCTTTGAAGACTTAATAGAGAAGCATTTACTCCAAAGTAAATACATTAAAGGTAACCCCAAAGACTATGATAAAGCGCTTTATGATAATGCTTGTGGGAGTGGCGGGATGCTCACCGAGTCTAAAGCCTTTATTAAGAATTTGCAACCAACAGCTGAGATTAATTTATATGGACAAGAGGTTAACCCTGAAACTTATGCAATCTGTAAGGCAGATATGCTAATTAAGGGGGAAAACCCAGAGAATATTAAATTTGGCTCAACCTTGAGTGATGATCAGTTTAAACAAACCCCCTAACCAAAAAAATCCAGATACTTGGCCTTTGGTAAGAGTTATGGGAATGAGCAAGAGAAATGTAAAAATGATTCGCGCTTTGCAGTGGGGCTTACAGGGGTTGGTGATGGGCAAATGATGTTTTTACTCAATATGATTAGTAAGATGAAAGACACCCCTTTAGGCTCGCGCATTGCCTCTATACACAATGGGAGCGCGCTATTTAACAGCGATAGCGGGCAGGTGGCTATTAGAAGCCATATTATCACAAGCCCTAGATAATGGGTTATCATATATGAGCACTAAACTAGAGGGGGCTAAGACACACTTTAGCCCCTTTAATAGAGGGCTAAATGACGGGAGTGGGGAACTTGATAGAGAATGTGGCGCGGCATATATGCAACTAGCTATTTTGAACCTATGGCAAAAAGCTTAGGGAAAAAGAGTAAGCGCCTTAGCCAAGAACACATTGATGCCATTTTTGAGCTTTTTTCTAAACAGATAAAAGGCCCGCAAGCGGTATACCACCAGTTAGATGTGGTGAGGAAGTTATGCCAGATTGTGCAAAAAGAGGGTGTGGGAGGGCGCTATTTAATCCAGCATAGCGCAGGCAGTGGTAAGAGTAATTCTATTGCATGGCTAGCCTGTGCTTTGGTGGGTTTAAGTAAACAAGAAAAGGTGATTTTTGATAGTGTATTAGTGATCACCGATCGCATCATCTTAGATCGCCAATTACAAGACATAATTGAAGCCTTTTGCCCTATTAAAGGGGTTGTAGGGGCTATCGAAGAGAAAATCCCGCTTAAAGAGGATAAAGACACTTATTTTTTAGAGCTTTTAGAGCAAATTAGGCCCCAGATAGGCTTTATTAAGGGCCAAAGCATTAAAGTGGGGTATGAAATCTTGTTTAACCAACACTTTTATCGCCCCACAGAGGCTAAAAGCGCGCGTACTATCCAACAAGAAATTAGAGAGCTAGAGGGGGAAATCCAAGAACTTTTAGATGAGATTTTGGCATGAAGGGGTTTAAAAAGATTAAAGGGTTAGGTCAAATCCCGGTGCATTCTAAAAAGTTGGTGGATTTATTTAAAGTTAGAAATGGCTACACCCCCTCTACAAAGAGTCGCGCCTTTTGGTGTGGTTTAAAGGGGGGTTCAAAGTGAAATGGGTGAGATTGGGGGAGATATTAAGCTTAGAGTATGGGGATAGTTTACCCGAATATAAAAGAATAACAGGAAAATATCCTATAATGGGATCTAACGGAGTTGTAGGTTACCACAACACTTTTTTAATCAGGAGTCCTGCCATTATTGTTGGGCGTAAAGGCTCAGCGGGAAAAGTGAATTACATAGATCAGGATTGTTACCCCATAGATACAACTTATTTTGTCCGCGGGCTAAGGCTATGGTGATTACAGATTCACGCAAGAGTTCTTACTAATCTGCAGTTGGAACATCTAAAGACGGGTGGAGGAGTTCCCGGATTAAATCGTGAACATGTGTATCAAATTCTTATCCCCCTCCCCCCTTTAAAAGAACAACATGCTATCGCTACTTTTTTAGATCATAAATGCGCTAAAATTGTAGCGTGCATTGCTAAAAAGACGCGTATGCTTGCTCTTTTAAAGGAATATAAACAGGCCTTAATCTCAAAAATAACCACTAAGGGGCTAAACCCACAAGAGCTTAAGCAACCGAGCGGGGTAGCGTGGCTTGGAGATATTCCGGGGGATTGGACCCAGATAAAAAAGGGGAGAATTTTTAAAATTAGGGATGAGATTAACAAGGACAGAGCCATTACTTTAATTTTATCTTTGGTTAAGGATATTGGCGTTTTACCCTATTCAGAAAAAGGGAATATTGGAAATAAAGCCAAAGCGGATTTATCGCAATATCAAGTTGTGAGGTCTGGGGATTTAGTTCTTAATAAAATGAACGCTGTTATTGGCTCTCTAGGTGTTTCAAATTTGTTGAGATGCAATGGTATAACGCTACAGCGCCTTAGAGAAGGACTTACAACAAGAGTTTTATAGCAAAGCAAAAGCTCGCTGTTTGCTTCTAAAGCACTTCAGCAGAGTTTAGGTCAATATGCTTACGGCATTATGAAAATCAGAGAAAGTATAGACTTTATGAGCTTTAAACAGATGCTTTTGCCAGTCCCTCCCCTAAAAGAACAACGTAGTGGCGCTTAAGCAATATCGTTTAGAAAAAGAACAAGAGGCTATTTGATTACTAAATTACAAAACAAAATACAAGACTTAAAAGATTATAAAAGCGCGCTTATTAGTGAGGCTGTTTTAGGCCAAATCCCTCTAAAGGCAAAGCATGCAAAGATACAATGAAAAATCCTTTGAAGACTTAATAGAGAAGCATTTACTCCAAAGTAAATACATTAAAGGTAACCCCAAAGACTATGATAAAGCGCTTTGTTTAGACACTAATTTGTTATGGGAGTTTTTAAAAACCACCCAGCCTAAACAAATAGAGGAATTACAAAAACGCCAAAGAGGTACGGATTTACAAAAAAACTTCTTTGAGCGTTTAAAGAGCCAAATAGAAAAAGAGGGTTTGCTTAAGATTTTAAAAGAGGGGGTGGAGGTTTTAGGCGTGTTTTTTAAACTTGCCTATGACAAACCCCCTAACCAAAAAAATCCAGATACTTGGAAAAACTACCAAAGTAATCTTTTTTCTGTAGTGCGCCAGTTACACTATAGCACTAAAAATAACAACTCTTTAGACATGGTGATCTTTTTAAATGGTTTGCCACTCTTTAGCTTTGAGCTTAAAAATAAATTAAGCGGGCAAAGCGTGGTGGATGCAATAGAGCAGTATAAAAAAGATCGCAGCCCGCATGAAAGCCTATTTACACACCACACCCTCGCGCATTTTGCCCTAGATAATGATTTAGTGTATATGAGCACTAAACTAGAGGGGGCTAAGACACACTTTAGCCCCTTTAATAGAGGGCTAAATGACGGGAGTGGGGAACTTGATAGAGAATGTGGCGCGGGTAATCCAGCCACAGATAGCATAAAAACAGCTTATTTATGGGAAAAAATCTTACAAAAGGATAGTTTATTACATTTAATCTTACAGATGATCAAACCGGGGGGTAAATCAAATACTGTGATCTTTGCTAGATACCACCAGTTAGATGTGGTGAGGAAGTTATGCCAGATTGTGCAAAAAGAGGGTGTGGGAGGGCGCTATTTAATCCAGCATAGCGCAGGCAGTGGTAAGAGTAATTCTATTGCATGGCTAGCCTGTGCTTTGGTGGGTTTAAGTAAACAAGAAAAGGTGATTTTTGATAGTGTATTAGTGATCACCGATCGCATCATCTTAGATCGCCAATTACAAGACATAATTGAAGCCTTTTGCCCTATTAAAGGGGTTGTAGGGGCTATCACAAAAGGGAGTAGACAACTTAAAGAGGCCATATCTGAGGGCAAGAAGATCATCATTAGCACGATTCAAAAATTCCCCTATATCTTAGAGGATATCCCTTCCATGCGTGATAAAAAATTTGCCATTATCATAGATGAGGCGCATTCCTCTCAAGGGGGTAAGTACGCCCAAGACCTTGCTAAGACCACAGGGAAAGACCAGGAGAACCAACAAGAAGACTTAGAGACATTTTTAAACAAGGCTATTCAAGCTAAGAAATTCCAACCAAACGCTTCTTATTTTGCCTTTAGCGCCACGCCTAAGCCTGAAACTTTAGAGCTTTTTGGCATGCAAACAAGTCAAGGGAAGTTTATCCCCTTTCATCTATATTCTATGAAACAAGCCATTGAAGAGGGATTTATTTTAGATGTACTTGCCCACTACATTACTTATAAAGATTATGCTAAAGTTATGTCTACAATCCTAAATGATCCACACTATGAAAAAAACCTAGCTCTTAAAAAACTTAAGCGTTATATTAGAGATCACCCCAAAAGCATTCAGGCTAAAACAGAGGTAATGCTTAATCATTTTTATAGCTATGTGCACACCCAAATTAAGGGGCGGGCTAAGGCTATGGTGATTACAGATTCACGCAAGAGTGCCCTTGAATATTTTAAAGCTTTTCAAGCACAACTAAAGCAAGAAGGATACCCGCATAAGGCCTTAGTGGCCTTTTCAGGGGAGATTAACTTAAAAGGAAAAACTTATAGCGAAGCTAGCTTAAATCACATGCCAGAAACATACACACCTAAAGCCTTTGAAAAGGATGATTATCGCTTTTTAATTGTGGCAGATAAATACCAAACCGGTTTTGATCAACCCTTGTTACACACGATGTATGTAGATAAAGTCTTAAGCGGTGTGGCTTGCGTACAAACCCTCTCGCGTTTAAACCGCACACACCCAGATAAAAAAAAACACTTGTATTTTAGATTTTGTTAATAACGCTCAAGAGATTATTAAAGCCTTTGAACCTTACTACAAACAAAACTCTTTAGAAGGACCTAGCGATCTTAATAAGCCCTTTGATCTCAAAACACACTTAAATAATTATGAGGTATACACCCAAGAAGAAGTAGAAGCTTTTAATTTAGCCCTCTTTAACAATGCCCACTTATTTCAAATCCATGTCATGTTAGATGCAATGGTACAACGCTACAGCGCCTTAGAGAAGGACTTACAACAAGAGTTTTATAGCAAAGCAAAAGCCTATATCAAAGGATACGAGTTTTTGGTACAAATTTTGCCCTTTGAAGACATCTCTTTAGAAAAACTCTTTAGATTGCTTGTAGAACTCATTAAAAAACTACCAAGAGATAAAAATCCAGAGGATATTACTAAAGTAGTGGCGCTTAAGCAATATCGTTTAGAAAAAGAACAAGAGGCTAAACTAACACTCACAGGCCAAACAGAGCTAAAGCCCTTTCAAGCAGATAGTACAAAAGCGCCACAAACCCACTTAGAAAAGCTTTCAGAAATTTTAGATACTTTCCATAGAGATCAAGGAATTATGTTAGATGAGAATGCCAAACAAGCTAAAGCTAAAACCATAAATAACATCCTAGATAACATGTATTCAAATCCAAATTTCGTAGAAAATTTCAGGCACGCTGATTTACAAAATAAACTGACTTCTTTTAAAAACAAGCTTGAAGAGCAACTCCCTTACTTGTTTAACAATCAGGTGCGGCCTCCCCTGTTTGTAACCACCGCGCTAGCTTTTTCATGAGAGGCTCCCAATCTGGATCGGTGTTATCTGTTACTAAAATCTCACCTTCCTTAAAAATATTCATGTGATCTAAGCTATTAATCAATCTTTATTTGTGGCTTTTAATCTTGTAAAACTTGCTTATCAAACAAAAATTGTACCAAAAGATCATACCCTTTTTAATTCCCCACAAAATACCGTTTAGATAGCCAAATTTATAATTGAGGGTGTAAAATCAAATTAACCCACTCTCTCACCGCTCCCTCTCCTCCATTTTTTGTTAAAACTACAATATGGGGTAAACTTTTAAGACTCTCTTGGGCGTTGTTAGGACAAGCTTTTAAACCTGCTTCTTTTAAAAGGGGCAAGTCATTAATATCATCGCCTATATAAGCCACTTGGGCTAATGAGATATTCTCCTGAGCACAAATAGTACGCGCCGCTTCTAGTTTGCCCTCAGGGCTACAACCTTGATAAAGGTAA
This sequence comes from Helicobacter suis HS1, assembly GCF_026000295.1. NCBI lineage: Bacteria > Pseudomonadati > Campylobacterota > Epsilonproteobacteria > Campylobacterales > Helicobacteraceae > Helicobacter > Helicobacter suis. The sequence continues at coordinate 899,184 of NZ_AP026769.1, forward strand.
TCCAGTTTAAGTTTTTTAGCGCGGTGTTCTACAATGGGTGTAACCTCGCCTGTTAAAATACCGGTTTTGATCCCAGCACTTTTAAGTAATCCAAAACCCACCCCATCGGCTACATAGAATTTTTTAAATTCCCTCCCATCTTCTAAATAATACATGCCCCCATCTGTGAGTGTTCCATCACAATCGCATAAAAAAACTTTAATATCTCTCATGTTAAAGCACCCTATCAGTTTATAAGTTCTCCAATGCTACCCTAAATTTGACTAAACAACGCAATTTCTAAACGGCGGCTAGTCTTATATTGGGCGGTTTAAAATACAATTTGTTGGCGCGGGGAGAAAGTGGGGTATTTGTATTTAAAAACCTCTACTTTATGAAATTCTTAGTACTTCTCACCACCTTTTTTAAATTTTAGTATCCCACTCGTAAAAACCTAGATCGCTCTCTTTGAGTCGGTGTTTTTGCTGGATAACTTTATAAAGTGTCTTCTTAATATCCTTAAGCCGCCACTCCTCCCCTTTAATAGCCCCCTCTAGCAGACAATCACACACAAACTTATGGCAGTTATAGCGCTCTAATCCAGCAGTTATACGGTAATCTAATTTTTTACCCACAGATTCTAAAGCCCTCTTTGCAACATACTCTAGCCCGCCTATAATCTGTACATATTCCTCGCCTTGCTATTTTTCTCCCCTGTTTTAGTACATCTACTTAAAACATAAATCCCCTTGTAAGAAGCCTTTTTTAAAAAACCTTGAGGGGTTGTTTGGCGCACCTCTCCATTGCTACTCAATTCCACAATTACGCCACCACCCACATAAACCCCCGAATGCTCCATTAAATCCCCCAACAAATCACAACAAAGAATATCCCCCACCCCCGGCTTTTTTACCACACCCTGCAAGTGCTTATAAGTTTTATAAACATAATATGCCAACCCCGCCCCCATTCCTATTTTTTAAGCACGGTTGAGTTCTTTTTCTAGCTGCACGACTTGATTCCAAGTATGAATCACAGAGTCCGGATTAAGAGAGAGTGAGGAAATCCCCTCTTTGACTAAAAACTTAGCCACCTCTATATAATCACTAGGCGCTTGCCCGCAAATGCCGCAGTATTTGCCATGCCTTTTGCAAGCTTCAATTGCCCGCCTAAACATCTCAAACATTGCCGGGTTGCGCTCATCAAATACATGGCTTACAAGTTGCCCGTCTCGATCCACACCTAGCGTTAGCTGGGTTAGATCATTTGAGCCAATAGAAAAACCGTCAAAGAGACTTAAAAAATCATCGGCCATGATCACATTAATAGGCAACTCACACATAATATAAAGCTCTAAGCCATTTTTACCAGACTCTAGCCCGTTTTTACGCAAAATTTCTAAAACCTTTTTTGCCTCCTCTACGGTGCGCAAGAAAGGAATCATAATTTTCATATTAGTCAGTCCCATTTGCTCACGCACCATGCACAGCGCCTCACATTCCCAAGAAAAAGCTTCTTTATACAAATCAGAATAATAACGGCTCGCCCCGCGGAAACCTAGCATCGGGTTTTCCTCATGGGGTTCATAAACAGAACCACAAAGCATGCGGGCATACTCATTAGATTTAAAATCACTGGTACGCACAATCACAGGTTTAGGATAAAAGGCCGCACTAATCATTCCCATTCCCTCAGCAATCTTTTTAATGAAAAAATCCTTAGGGCCTGCATAGCCTGCAATCAAAACCTCTACTTTTTTATGCTCATTGATATTTTTATTGTTGTGCAAATCTACCAAAGCTAGAGGGTGGACTTTGATTTGATTGAGCATAATAAGTTCCATGCGCGCTAAACCCACGCCATGGTTAGGGATTTGGGAGAATTGAAAGGCCTTTTCAGGGTTACCAATATTAAGATAAATCTTAGTTTTTGGTTCTTCTAAGTGATCTAAGGCTGTACGCTCTATTTCAAAGTCATGAAAACCCGCATAAATATAGCCCTCCTCCCCTTCTGCACAAGAAATGGTGATCTCCATGCCCGTATAAAGCGACTCTGTTGCCCCCAAAGCCCCTACAATAGTAGGTACGCCAATTTCACGCGCCACAATGGCTGCATGGCAGGTGCGGCCTCCCCTGTTTGTAACCACCGCGCTAGCTTTTTTCATGAGAGGCTCCCAATCTGGATCGGTGTTATCTGTTACTAAAATCTCACCTTCCTTAAAAATATTCATGTGATCTAAGCTATTAATCACGCGCACTTTGCCCGCTCCAATTTTATTCCCAATAGCCCGCCCTACAAGTAAGATTTCTCTTTTCTCCTCTGTTTTAAAGCGATACTTCTCATAAACCCGCTCTTGGCTCTTTTTCTGACTTTGCACAGTCTCAGGGCGGGCTTGTACAATAAAAATATCCCCACTATCTCCATCTTTAGCCCATTCAATATCCATAGGGCGATACTGCCCGGCCTCTTTGCTGTAATGTTCCTCTATGATAATGGCATAGCGAGCTAAACTTAACAAATCCGCATCGCTAAGAGAAAAACTGCTTTTTTCCTTTTGGGTAGTGGGTATGGTTTTAGTGGGGTTTTCGCTCCCACGACTAGCATAGACAATTTTTTGGGCTTTGCTACCCAGTTGGCGTTTAATAATGGGCTGTTTGCCCAGTAAAAGCGTAGGCTTAAAGACATAAAACTCATCTGGATTAACAAGCCCCCCTACCACACTCTCACCAAGTCCCCAGTTAGAAGTAATAAAGATCGCATCTTTAAAGCCCGTTTCAGTGTCTAGTGAAAACATCACGCCCGCACTCCCTTTATCTGATCGCACCATTTTTTGCACCCCCACACTCAAAGCCACTTTAAGGTGATCAAAACCCCTAGAGGCGCGGTAACTAATAGCACGATCGGTAAAAAGTGAGGCTAAACAAGCCTTGATGTAGTGGACTAATTCTGTTTTGCCTTTGATATTTAAATAGGTATCTTGTTGTCCAGCAAAAGAGGCATCGGGTAAATCCTCTGCTGTTGCTGAACTGCGCACTGCTACATCTGCCTCGCGCATTTTATACTCATCGCTTAGCATCTTATAAGCCTGAAAAACTTCATCGCGTAAATTGGCTGGAAAAGGCGTACCAAAGATAAGCTCGCGGATTTGTTTGGATCGTTGTTTAAGTACATCTAATTCAGTGGCATCTACATTTTCTAAAAGCCTAATAATTTGCTCTTTAATGCCTCCATGTTCAAGCAAATACCAGTAGGCTTGGCTGGTGATAGCAAAGCCATTAGGGACTTTAATCCCATTGGGTACAAGTTCTTGAAACATCTCCCCAATACTGGCATTCTTGCCCCCCACTAAAGCCACATCTTTATTATTTAATTCTTTATAAAAGCGGATATATTGCACGTGTACCCCTTAATTTAAAAATCCTTAATTATAACATGGGAGGGATTGTAGGCTTTTAAAATAGTGCTTTGTTACAGCAAAATCAAGCAAGTACAGATCTAATTAAGCCTACCTACGCACCTTGTTTTCCTGTTATAATCCTTGCCAGTAGTTGTAAAGTAGTTGGCGGTTTTAGATTGTTTATCAAGGATGAAAGATGGAAGAGAGAAATAAAGGTTTTGGCCTTACATGTGAGATAGTATCTATTGCTAATCTTTGTAAGATGAGCCTTGAAATTCCAAAATACCAAAGACCTTATGAGTGGGAATTAGATGATTGCGAAAAGCTACTAGAAGATATACAACAAGCTTTTGAGATTAACAATGCAGGTGGTCATTATTTAGGCGGAGTTGTGGTTTATCCAAAAAATGAGAATGCAGATGTGTTTGAGGTTGTAGATGGGCAACAGCGCATCATCACCTTTAACTTGCTTTTTCGTGCTCTTTATGCATATTTTCAAGAACAAAAAGACGCCGACAATGACTATGCCAAAGATTTTGGTAAATGTTTGTGGCACTATGAGAACAATAAAGGTTTAAAGTATGAACAACGCCATTTGAAAAATGTTGCGAGTATGGAGAAAAAAGATGCTAGGGAAGCGCTGGAAAAAATTTTAAGCAAAGAGGCCAAGCTGTCGTATTCAAAAGAGATGAAAAATAAATTGCTTTGCGTTAAAAATTACGAGTATTTCAAAGATAGAATCAAAGAACTCTATGAAGAATGGAATAAAAAAGGTAAATGGGAGAGTTTTTGCAAATTTCTACTTAATAGTCTATGTGTGTCTAAAACGGAGTGTAACAGCAAATATACTGCGATGACGATTTTTAGAACTCATAATACCCGTGGTAAGCAACTTGATGATGCGCATATTTTAAAATCACATTTGCATGAGTTTTATGGGAATAAATCCCCAGAGGCGCTTGAGGATTTTGAGAAAGACTGGGAGGAAATCAGCGAAGGTTTTCATGCAGATTTTAATCTAAACTTTCTCTTCACACAATGCATGCATGTTTTTATGGCTGAGCAAAAAGATATTCAAATTGTCTGTCTTTTATCATTTTTTGAGGAGGGTAAAGGGAAGGAATACTTTGATAAAAAAGAGGAGTTTATGTCCTTTATTAAGATCTTGGCTAGATTTTGGAGTACTCCAGAGGATTATTTAAATGAGCGGGCATTATGCTACTGGCGTGTACTTAATGAATTCCCAAACAAACAATGGGAGCACTTTGTAAGTTGTTTATTGTGGAAGAATAGAGACGCATTTAAACATGCATTCGGAGATTTTCCAGAAGAAGAGGATTCTTCTGATCGCATCTTTAAATTATTAGAGTCCGGGTTATACCGGTTGCTAAGGATCATAATTTTACATATTAAAAAACCCACTGAGTTAAAAACCTTCCTTTTAAAGTTTAACCAAACTGTATTCCACACCATACCCTTAGTGAGTGTACCTAAGTTTCCTTCTCTTGAGGATTTTTGTGAACGCCTTGCTACACAAAAACCAAGACCTTTTTTGCTTTTGTATGCCTATATTCACAACGATTTTCAAGCTATTCCAGAAAAATATACCTACATGGATAAAAAGAGGAAAAAAGAAAGTCCGCTAGAAGTAGAGCACATCCGAGCTAAGTGTAAGCCGTGGGGAGGGCAATATGTAGAGCATATTGGCAATAAGATTTTATTACCAAAATGTTTGAATGCAAAAGCTAGAAATGGGAATTTTAGCCAAAAACAAGATATTTATAAAGAAGCACCGTCTTATCTGACAGAAGTACTAGAATTAGGAAAAGCTGAGCGTTATGGAGCAGAATGGAAAGAGGAATACATCCAAGAGCGTAGTTCAAGAATTTATAAAGGTATTAGAAAGTTTCTTTATTACGATATGTACAAATGATTTAAAAATATGTGCTGAGGTAGTTGTATAGCTAGTGATATTAAAACTACTTTAAAGCTGAGTTAGAAAATCAAGGATCATTACAAGAGGCTAACTCTTTTTAAACACGATTAAGAGAAATATCTACAAGGCTGCCTTTGGCTTTATTGTTAGAACTCTGCCCTATATCCCCTTTGCTAAAGCACTCAATGATAAAGTAAGTGGTGCAGCACTCAGATATCACATTAAAGCCGCATTAAATAAGAGCCACAGCATAGAGGCCTTTAAACAAAATCTTAACAAGATCGCAAATAGAGCTGAGTTTAGTAACGCTACTAGAGCCTTAATTAGAGAGATTGAACAAAATTTAGCTAAGAGTGTGGAGAGTGGGGGGAGTGTTAGCAGTGGAGGAGTAGCTGAAACACAGCTAAAAGCTAGAGGTTTAGAGAGAGAAACACTAGGAGCGGGGCAAAAGCTAGAGGGTAGAGGGCTACAGAATGAGATAGCGGGTGAAGTGCCCCATAACCCAGCCTTTAGCCAAAACTTTAAAGAGTTTTACCACGATCAAAAGGTGCAATCGCTAAACTCATAGAAACTAAAGAGGGGCAAGTTGCAGGGGCATTTTATAGAGAGGATTTAGGCGATATAGGTTTAGTGTGGGGAAAGGCGGGGAGTGCTAAAAGTGATGGTTATGGACTAGCTAAAATTACCAAATACCACCCAGAAGTATCTCTCTACTCCTTCTAAAAATGTTGCTCTGGGTTTGTGTTGTTGTGGAATGTATTTGGCATAAACCTTATAGGTGATCTGTAAGTTCTTATGCCCTAGTGTAGAGCTCACCCATAAGGGCTCTTCGCCTCTTTCTAACATGATGCTAGCAAAGGTATGCCGTGTGCTATAAAGCTTAATGTGTTGGAGCTCTAGGCTTTCAAGTAGTCTAGCCCACTGCTTAGCCATGATCGCTTGTAGTTTAGGATTAGTGCCAAATATGGGGGTATCGTTGTTGATTACATCCATAAATAGGCTAAATTCTTTCAAGCGCTTTTCTATAATGGGTAACATATCTATCACACGGATACTATTAGCTGTTTTAGGGGTGGTTACTTGCCCTAAGCCATTTAAGGCTTTGTTGATGTTGATTGTGTGGTTCTTAAAGTCTATATCTCCCCACTGCAAGGCTAGTATCTCTTCTACTCTCATACCGCTAAAGAAGGCTATGCTTAGGTAGGTCTTTAGGTATGGCTGATCGCATGCTCTTAGTATCTCTAGCACTTGATCTAGGCTAAAGACTTCAATTTTCTTAGGAGCAGGAGCAATTAGGATTTTTTGCTTGTAGTAGGGGGTCTTTTCTAGCTGGCCTCTACTTACACTAAAGTCTAATAAGCTTTTTAGTAGGGTTGTTAAGTGCACAATGCTATTAGTGTTATAGTTGTTCTCAACCAAGCCCTTATAAAAGTTTTTCATATGCTCATGGTTTAGCTTAGCTGTAGGCATGTGTACATCTACATCTAATAACTTCACAATGGCTTTTAGGCGGTTTGCTATGCTGTATTGTGAACTTTGCTTATAGCCAATGTAGCGTTCCTTGAATTCCTCTAGCGTTGTGCTAAGGGGAGTCTCTAGTGGATCAATAACATTATAAAAAATTTAGTTTGAAAGCGGGATTATTTGAAACCGGGTAAGAACTCATTAATGGAGTCTGTTTTGATACCATTTATCACTAATTGATAATATCTAATTTACCTATTTTCTTATTCGCCTTGTTAATTGGAGGCTTTGTTGCACTTTGCTTAACGATTTGAAGTTGCGGGATAAAATTGTTTTAATTGCTTCTGTTCCTATGGTTTTCCTATTGATTCTTATGTTTTGGCGATCGTATAACGCCTATGATACTTTGAAGCGCAGTCAAGATTTGGCGCGCCAAATGAAGGCATCTCAATACTTATCCTCGCTTGTACATGAGATGCAAAAGGAACGGGGAATGAGTGCGGGTTTTTTATCTAGTGGTGGGGTGCAGTTTGCCAGTGAGTTACAAGAGCAAAGACGGCATACAGATACAAAATTAGACGATCTTAAAAGATTTTTGAGTTCTACTTCGGGTTTGGATACTAACTATGTGCAGGCTTTGCAAAAAGGGTTAAATCTTTTAGTCAAATTGCCTCAAATGCGCAACGCTATGGAATCTAAGGATAAAAAGGCAATTGTGGATAGCACGATAAAATATTTTACACAGATCATTACAATATTTCTAGATAGCGTGCTTAAATCCATTACAATCGTCCGTGATTCCCAAACCTCGTGTGAGAATGGAGGCGTATTCTAAATGGGGGGTTTCAATGGGCACAAAACCAAAACTTCTAAACACACGGGCTAATTTTTCTAGCACCGCGCCCTTAGCCATCGCCTCTTTAGGCAGTCTATCTTTAAAGCCACTCAGGGTCTTTGGGGTGATCATGGAAGTCCTTTATTAGAATGAGTGATTATAACACCTAGCCCTTTAATCCGTGTTAACTCCTATTAACCCTCTTTTTAAACTTTTCTAGCTTTTTCACCTCTATTTTTAAAGTCTTAATACAATGTTTTAAAATTTTTAACCACACTCTCATTTAAGCGGGGTTAAACACTTTTTAAATAAGAATTAAACACCCCTCAAATTTAGAGTTTATTGGACTATTACTTGAGTATAGGTCTCTATTTCTTGCACACCCATAACTTTAACTTTTTCTATCCGTTGTTTTTCTAAGGCTTTAATAAAGTGTTCTATTAAGTCAAAGGTGATTGTACCGTTTTTGCTGATAGGCAGGGGGCAAATTTCCTCTCTTAAGGCTCTTTGCGATCGCTTGTGAGCATAAGAGTAACCATAACACAGACTTAAGCGGTTTAAGGTCGTTACAAAATACAGCGCAATATAGCGGTTAAAAGGGCTAAACTTAGGGCGCAAAATTTCTACATGATCGCTGGCACTAAAATTTTTGGCTTGATAAAAGCAAGTGCCTAGCACGGCGCTATCAATGGTTAAACAATTTCCTTTTTCTGTCCAAAAGTTATAATACCCCGCAACGCCATTATTAGTAGCTTGGGTGGTTATATAAGGATAATCACCTTTGCCGTATTTCTCTAACTGTAATTTGGGAGTGGTTTTACTCCCGCTAATTTCAAACAACTCCCCCACCCTAAACTCCCTCCACTTTAAGCGCTTCACTGCCCCATTGAGGGCGTAATTTTTAATGGCGTCTGATCTGTAAAAAGAGAAAGGGCGTTTTCTTCTTCTTTTGTTAAAGTGGTGTTTTCTAATCCGGTTACTTTTAGATACGCCTGAATTTCTCTCAGGCGCTCCGCCTGAATTTCTCTAATAAAAGCTTCCATAGCCTCAAAGGCGATCTTATTGGTGGAGGTATGGGGGAGAGAAAAGCACATTGTTTCAATATCATTAATTGTGCAATTTGTCCCCCAACCTAGATGGGCGATAGATTTTTGCAGGGTGGTAGCAATAAATAACCCCTTGTATCTATCAAGATCAAATTTAGGAACTAGGATTTTGACATTATTTCCCGTAAAATAGGGTCTCTCTTGATAAAAGACGCTAAAAGTATCCATCGCAAAACTTAAACTATTACCCGGATTCAAATAGGCTGTATCCTCTTTGATAAACCCCCTTATTCCATTGTTACGCGCACTTCTAACTACATAAGGATAATAACCCTCTTTAGGAATATCTATAATTTCTTTAAGTTGGTTGGCATGCAAAATTTTATTGCTAGATTCTACCTCAAACAAATCCCCTACCCTAACCTCTTGCCAATCCAAAGCTAATAACTCTTCAAAACTATCTAAAATACCCATGCTTACCCTTATATTTTAGAAAAATATCAAAGGTGCCCCCGGAGGGGCGATCCCATGCTATCTCTTTTTGATTTTTAGACTCACTTTAAGCCCAAATATAGAGAATTTAAGGCACAATACCCACATAGGATCACGATCATGAGGCCGCATGATCGCTCCTTTCTGCCCGGGGTTGGTGTAGTGTTCCCGGGCGTTTTATTTTATATCAATCTTTTTAAAACCATGACTTAAGCTAAGCTTTAGCCTCTTGTGTGAGTGAATCCCCCTTTAGCACTAAAGAAACTTCATAAGTCAGAAAATCAGCCACACACCTTTTAAAGTCTGTAATTTGGGGTGTGTTGTCTATTTTTTGGTGCTGGGCATAAGTCCAATCCTCACCTCCTAGATTAATTCTATCTTTAATGAAGTGATCTTTGTACAGTTTAGGATCGTGATCATGTACAATGATATTAATCAATTCAGCGTAGCGCTCTTTAGCCCTATCTACATCTCTTAAATTGACACTTGCTTTTGCTTTTTTACGCGCTGCGCGCATGTAGCCATCATTACTAAAATTAATGAATTTAACCATGTGCTCTTTATTATGGGGTTTGCCCACTTCAAAGACATAAATAGCCGTTTGCACGCTAGATTTACCTACAAATAAATCTAAAGGCATTTTAATACTAGCTAGTAGGGTGTTTTTCTTTAAAATATCTTTTGTATAGGGCAGCCCATTCCCACTGCCTGCATTTTCTTGGATAATCACAACCGCCCGCCCGCTAGTCATTCTCTCTAAAGCGCGATCTACAAAAACAAAGCCCTTACCCTTAGCGCTATAGGGAGGATTAAGCAAGAAGACATTAGCGTTAAAAAGTTTACCCTTATAATCGCCTTGTTCGTACTTGACCCCTTCTTTAAAATCCACTAAACTATCTTTGTGCAAGAGATTAGCGCTTCCATCGCCTAGTAAGAGCATGTTTAACACCCCAAGCAAATAAATATCTGTGCGTTTTTCAATGCCTAGTAGTTGGTATGCCCTAATATGGGCGATTTTCTTTTCTCTCTCTTCTTGGTTAAGTATCTTTTCTGTGCAATCTTGAATCATCTTATTCATGCTAGAAACTAAAAACGCCCCCGATCCAGTAGCATAATCCCAAACAAACGAATCTTGATTAACTTCAGCTAGGTTTACCATTAAATCCACAACTATACGGGGAGTGAGCACTACATCGTTTTTTTCATTATCCGGAACCTCCAGCCATTTGGTAAGCACATTAAAAAGTTTACCCGCAATATCAGCTTGGCTAAGTTTTTTAACCAAAGGAAAAACTCCCTCTAAAAACCGCCCATAGATTGTTTTTAGCGGGCTTATTGCTATGTTTTTTCTGGTGTAGGTGTTAGTTTGCCATAGCTTAGAGTGGATAAAAACTTTTTGGAGTTCATGAACAACTATGCTAATTTTCTCTGGGGGTAAGTTTTTGGCGTTTAGAAAAGCTTTAATTTTCTTTAAAAACTCATGTCCGTCATGGGAGTCTTTATCTTGTTCGTTCTTTAAATCCTCTAGTTTGAGTGGAGAAGTTTTGTAAGCAACCCCACTAGCTGCCATGATCATCCCCACAAGCAAAGCCACGCGATCATTGGGGTCAAGATTTAAAATTTCATCATGTAAAAACTGGTTGAGCTTGTTTAACTGGGTTTCTGTTTGGCTCTCTAAATCCTCAATAGCCTTAGCGCGTACCTCATCGCTTAAAGTGAGCGTGTCTAGTTTAGCCTCTAATTCCTCCAAATTAGTTAGGATAGAGAGATCGCTAAAATCGCCAATCTTTTGGGGCACGGCTAAAGCTTTAGACTGCAAATAATAAAAAGCATATTCTTTATGCAATTTGTCCGCCTCTTCATAGCCATTAATACCAATGGCAATGACCTCTTTATAGTCGCTATAATCTAGAATTGCATTAGCATAATGCACTGCCCCATTGAGGGCGTAATTTTTAATGGCGTCTGTGCTCATATCAAGGCTTGCGTTGTTTTTGTTAAATTTTTCTAAACGCCTCTTAAGTCCCTTGATCTCTATCATCACCGGGATATGGCGCATTTTTTGAGTGTTTATTAGCAATTTAAGATCGGGATAATTGCGCCCACTTCCTCCGCCTTTGGAGGGGGCTTCTTTTAGGGCATATTCAATTTGCTTATCCATGGTTTTTGTCTTATTGTAAAACTCGATCTTGAGGTCTTCTAACTCTTTTTTGATCTCATCTTCTAATCGTTCTTCTTGACTGGGCATGTTTTCCTCTCATTAAAAGGCGACATTATAAAAGATTGAATTTAAGAGGGTTCTTTAACTTATTTAAAACTAGATAAGAACTCATTAATGGAGTCTGTTTTGATACCATTTATCACTAATTGATAATATCTAATTTACCTATTTTCTTATTCGCCTTGTTAATTGGAGGCTTTGTTGCACTTTGCTTAACGATTTGAAGTTGCGGGATAAAATTGTTTTAATTGCTTCTGTTCCTATGGTTTTCCTATTGATTCTTATGTTTTGGCGATCGTATAACGCCTATGATACTTTGAAGCGCAGTCAAGATTTGGCGCGCCAAATGAAGGCATCTCAATACTTATCCTCGCTTGTACATGAGATGCAAAAGGAACGGGGAATGAGTGCGGGTTTTTTATCTAGTGGTGGGGTGCAGTTTGCCAGTGAGTTACAAGAGCAAAGACGGCATACAGATACAAAATTAGACGATCTTAAAAGATTTTTGAGTTCTACTTCGGGTTTGGATACTAACTATGTGCAGGCTTTGCAAAAAGGGTTAAATCTTTTAGTCAAATTGCCTCAAATGCGCAACGCTATGGAATCTAAGGATAAAAAGGCAATTGTGGATAGCACGATAAAATATTTTACACAGATCATTACAATATTTCTAGATAGCGTGCTTAAATCCATTACAATCGTCCGTGATTCCCAAACCTCTGATGCGCTCATAAGCTATATTGATTTTCTTTATGCCGAAGAGAAATCCGGACTAGAAAGAGCTACGGCGACTCGTATTTTTGTTGCAAACAGCCCTGCTGATCCTAACTACGCTAACTTTATTTCTCTAATGGCCAAGCAAGAAGTTTATCAAAAAATTTTCCTATTCTTTGCAGATGTACAGAGTGTAGCATTATTCCATCGTATTTCTGAAGATTCTAGCTTTAAAGATGTGGAAAAAATGCGTCATATCCTGATTTCAAAATATTCAGTGGGGGGGTTTGGTGTTAACCCTAATGTTTGGTTTAAAACCATTACAAAGAAGATGGATTTACTCAAACAGGTAGAGGATAGTATCAACGCTAACATCACAAAGATCACAGATGTTACCATCACAAAGAACACCCACTATTTTGTGTTTCTGCTGGCTTTTCAGGTACTGTTGATTTCTGTAATGACAACTTGTCTTTACTTGATAATGTGCCGTATTTCTAGGAGATTAAACAAAGTTAATAAGACCCTAGAACACATCGCAAACAACAAAATTTTCACCGATGAGATCAGCATTGAGGCTAACGATGAAATAGGCTTGATGGTTAAGTCTGTAAACCTCTTCATAGAATACACACGAGGCACTTTGCAAAAAATCTCTAGGCAGGTATACGACAATATAGCCATCTCCAAAACTTTAAGCGCTGTTTCTGCAGGGTTAGACTCAAACTCCAAACAAATAGAGCAAATTAGCCGCAGTAACACGGATTTAAGCCACTCTAGCCGACAAATATTAAGTGAAAGCGTGGCGGTATCTGTTTCTACTAGGGAGCTTTTAGAGAGTGTATTAAAAAATGTTTCTGATACCAAAACAGCTGTAACCGCGATTGATGAACATATCCAGCGCAGTATAGCCAGCGAAGAAGAGAGTGTTACAAACATGCAATCTTTATCTAAAGAAGCCCAAGATATACAAAGCGTGCTAGATGCAATCGTAGAGATTGCCGATCAAACCAATTTACTTGCTTTAAACGCGGCTATTGAGGCTGCGCGAGCAGGCGAGCATGGGCGCGGGTTTGCGGTGGTGGCTGATGAAGTGCGGGCTCTGGCTGAAAGGACACAAAGAAATATTACAGAAAGTACATCTATTGTCAAACATATCTTAGAGGCTATTGCCAAGCTTAATCAAGAAAGAAAAGACAGCCTCTCATTGATGCAAGCCCTAGCCCAGCACTCAAGCGATATGCAAAGCCATATCAATCATTTTTCCTCTATCATCGTGGATGCGGTGGATCACTCTCTGGTAAATCTTAACAATATTAATAGAATAAATGAGCACACAGCAAGTATCTTTGAAAATGTAGACAAGATCGCCTTGTGCGTGCAGGATTTATTAAAAATCAACGATTCTATGCAAAAGTCCTCTGATGATTTACATAAACAAACTCTTGATTCAAATAGCTTTTTAAGTACATTTAAATTCTAATGAGCAGTTTTTATTAGGATCAACAATAAGAGTTACTTACTAGTTGCGCGCTAAAGCCCGCAAGCTTAGCCAAAGCGATTAAGACGCCATGCTAAAAGTTTTGTACTGCAATTGCCAGAGTAAGGGCTCACTTTTGGAGTAGAGGCTGTGTGATTAGCCTAGCTACGCTAACCTATGAATAGGGGTGGCGTGGAATTGCTCTTTGATCTGTTGATAAGCCATAAATAGGGCTAGACAAGCAGGAGTATTTAGATTTGGATCTTCATCTTTACAACTATTAGGGTTTTGCTGTAGAGCCAAAACATGCGCGTTATAGTGTTTTAGAATAGAGTGGAAATTTTGAAGGATTTGTTTGGTGCGCTGGTAAAGATTTGTATAATCATCTTTTTTAAAACTTAAGATCAAGTACAGATCGGGGGCTTTAGGGTTAAAAGAGGGGAAGTTATCTAAACAGGCTTTGGGTAGGGTATTAAAAAAGAGCCAAAGAGAAGAGGCGCGTTTTTGGCAGCTAGTTGTTCAGAGTGCATATTAACTTGATTGAAAGGAGCAGCACCAGGTCCAAAAGCTTGGTTAACTTCTATAGCAAGTGTGGTATCAGAATTGATCAGCCACACGCTAGGGCCATTAAAGGTAGCGATTTTGTAATGCGTGCCCTTTAAGAGTTTTAAGGAAAGTAAAGTTTCATCAAGGTAGTGATCCACATCTTGATTAAGGATACTGTACATTTTTACAGACATGGCGTGGTTATGTGGCTTAATTTCATCTTCCATGCGCACAGCTGCCTTATTCCGATCAACCCCTTCAACCCCTATATCCCAAAGCCAATCGGGTTTTTCATGTGTGAGTTTAAGAGTGTATTTATCTAAGTACCACTCCATTTGCCCTTATTTTCTACAACCAAGAGTTTAAGATACTGGGTAAAACAGCAGACTTAATCAGCACACCCGGGATATGATGTTGTTTTAACAAGGCTTGTAGATTGGTTGTTTTTACATTACATTTAGCTGACAATGCTACAAACATAGAGAACATAAGAATCAGAAGAGTTTTTAGTGTTTTTAAGGGCATGTGCTGTTGCTTTTTAAGAGATTTTTTAGGGCTTTGAGAGAGTATAAGATTTTGGTGTATTTCTTAGCTTAATTTATTTAATGGTGGCCACGACTGGATTTGAACCAGCGACCCCTACCATGTCAAGGTAGTGCTCTACCACTGAGCTACGCGACCCTTAAATTGCGCAGGAAAAATTCCGTAGGAATTTTATAAAAAACGCCGCATAAAAAATCGCCATTATACAGTGTTAATAGCGTGGGCGGGTATAAGGAAATGATTGCGCTCATTAAAGGGCAGGGTGTGTATTCAAACATCGGCTAAATTAAAGATCGCAAAATCAAATTGATAATGCCAGTAGACATAATCAATTACCGTATCCACACCTCAGCTATCACTGTAGCGATCATGCCTGAGGCAGATGATGTAGAGATTAATATTAATCCTAGCGATTTGCGTATTGAAGTATTTCGCGCCGGAGGGCATGGGGGGCAATGTGTAAACACCACTGATTCAGCCGTGCGAGGGCCCTAAAAAATGCAGCATAGAAAAGGCCACACCCTCATTATAAGCTAGCACAATAGAAATCACCGGTCCCTCATAGCGCAAGCCAGCTAAGATCATTTGTTTAAGCACTTGATCGCTTAGTACAGCCCCAACAAAGGCTAGGATAAAGGCAAAAATGGGGGATTTCAAGTTAAATGCTCTTGGAAAAAAGTCCGTAAATCTTTGATGTGTTTTTCTAAGGCGTGTTGATTCTTACCCTCTAAGAGAATGCGTAAAATGTTTTCTGTACCTGAATAGCGAATCAGGTGGCGAATCCCCTCTTCCTCAAGGTTTTTAAGTTTATCCTTTAATCCATGGAGTTTTTCTAGGGGTTTTTTGGTTTTAACGCGCACATTTTCTAAAATTTGGGGGGTTAATTCAAAGGGGTTAAGCACCTCAGCACTTGATTTTTGACTCTCAACGATGCAAGCAGCTACTTGTAAAGCACTCATGATTGCATCGCCTGTTTTTGCATCGCCTAAAATAATATGCCCACTTTGTTCAGCCCCAAAATTCACCCCATTTTCTTGCATGCATGCACTCACAAATTTATCCCCCACATTGCAATATAAAACAGATACCCCCTGTTTTTCTAAATATTCCTGCAAAGAAAGATTACTCATTGTGGTTACTACAATTTGTGGGCTAGTTAATTTGGCTTGTTTGTGCTGGTAAGTAGCTAATGCTCCAATGAGCTTATCTCCATGCACCACCTGCCCTAAATGATCGACTACTACCAAGCGATCCGCATCTCCATCTAAAGCAATGCCTAAATCTGCGCGGTATCGTTTGACTTCTTGGCTGAGTTCTAAAGGATAAAGCGCGCCACACTGGGCATTAATATTACTCCCATTAGGCTCATTATTAATCACAATCACATCAGCACCTAGCTCGCTAAAGACAATGGGCGCAACTTTATAACCTGCTCCATTAGCCGTATCAATTACCACCCGCATGCCCTGCAAATTTAAATGTTTGGGGAAGGAATTTTTTAAATACACAATGTAGCGCCCGATTACATCATCAATGCGTTTAGAACTGCCAATAGCCACCCCACACTGGCAACTGCTCTCTATTTGTTGCGTGTTAGCAAAGATCTTTTCAATGGCAATTTCGCTTTGTCTTTGTAATTTATAACCGAAACGATCAAAAAATTTAATCCCATTATCCTCAAAAGGGTTATGGCTAGCGCTAATCATCACCCCCGCATCACAGCGCATGTTATCGGTTAAAAAGGCAATAGCAGGTGTGGGCATAGGCCCTATTTGAATCACATCATAACCTACTGAGGTAAGAGCACTCACGAGCGCGCTTTCAACCATATAACCACTCTTGCGGGTGTCTTTGCCCACTAAGATTTTATTGCTCCTTGCCTGTGATTTAAAATACAATCCAGCCGCAATGCCTAATTGCATGACAAACATCGGGGTGATCTCAACCCCAGCCTTACCCCGCACTCCATCTGTACCAAAAACCATGCGTTTTCCTAAGTTAATCAGTCTTTAATGCTTTTTTAGATAAAATCTTGCCATATTATTTTTGATAAAGGGATTAAGCTATGGCTAATCATAAATCCGCAGAAAAACGCATCCGCCAAACTACCAAACGCACGGAGCGCAACCGCTTTTATAAAACCCGCATTAAAAACATTGTAAAAGCTGTACGCCAAGCCGTAGAACATAACGATCTAGCCAAAGCCCAAGAAGCTTTTAAAGTGGCTAATAAAGAACTGCATAAATTTGTCAGCAAGGGCGTTTTAAAGAAAAACACCGCTTCTAGGAAAGTTTCGCGCCTCAATGCAAGCGTCAAAAAGATCGCCCTAGCTAACGCGTAATCGTGCTATCCCAGAAATTAAAGGAGGTTGTGGCGCGTTATGACGCACTCGCCCTCTGCCTAACCCAACCTGAAGTTTTAAACGATGTCAAGCGGCTTACTGAATTAAGCAAGGAACAAGCTAGTTTAGAGGAATTAGCCCAAGCAGCTAAGCGCTATTTAAAGATTTTAGATCAAATCCAAGAAAATAAGGCGCTATTAGAGGATAAAGAACTAGGCGAGTTAGCCAAAGAAGAGCTTAAAAGTCTGGAGGAGCAAAGCAAGAATCTAGGAGATCACATTAAAATCTTGCTTATCCCAAAAGATCCAAACGATTCTAAAAATATCTATCTGGAATTACGCGCCGGTACAGGGGGCGATGAGGCAGGGATTTTTGTAGGCGATTTGTTTAGAACCTATTGCCGTTATGCAGATTTAAAGCGTTGGAAAGTAGAAATTGTTAGCTCAAGTGAAAATAGCGTGGGCGGGTATAAGGAAATGATTGCGCTCATTAAAGGGCAGGGTGTGTATTCAAGGTTAAAATTTGAAGCGGGGACACATCGCGTACAACGCGTACCAGAAACCGAATCACAAGGGCGTATCCACACCTCAGCTATCACTGTAGCGATCATGCCTGAGGCAGATGATGTAGAGATTAATATTAATCCTAGCGATTTGCGTATTGAAGTATTTCGCGCCGGAGGGCATGGGGGGCAATGTGTAAACACCACTGATTCAGCCGTGCGCATCACGCATATCCCTACAGGCATTAGTGTATCCATGCAAGATGAAAAATCCCAGCATAAAAACCGCGATAAGGCCTTAAAAATCCTTAAAGCCCGTTTGTATGAAAAACAAATTGAGGAACAACAACAAGCCCACTCAGCCGAGCGTAAAATGCAAGTGGGTAGCGGGGATCGAAGCGAACGGATTCGCACCTACAACTACCCGCAAAACCGCTTAAGCGATCACCGCATTAATTTAACGCTTTATAGTTTGGAGGAGCTCATGCTTTCGGGTAATTTAGACCCGGTGATTGAGCCATTAATTGCGCATGCGCAGGCACAAGGATTAGAGGGGTGAAAGGATAAGAATGGTTGCATTATTTGGTGGACAGGGCTCACAACATGTGGGCATGGGTGAGGAAATCTATAAAAATTTTGATTTGGCTAGGGAAATGTACCAAGAGGCTAGCGATATTTTACAAACAGATATGGTTAAGCTTTTACACAGTGAGAATACGCAGCTAAACAAAAGTACCTATGCACAAAGCGCGATCTTTTTGGTTTCTATGGTGGCCTTTGAGGTGTTTATGCAAGAGTTGGGCGGGTCTGTTAAGCCTTTGCTAGCTTTGGGGCATTCTTTGGGTGAAATTAGCGCTAATGCAGCCAGTGGGGCGCTAGATTTAAAAAGGGGGCTAAAATTAGTCTTTAAACGAGGAGAGCGCATGGAGGAGATCTGTAGCGCTTATAAAGAAGAGCTTGGCATGTTGGTTGTTTTGGGAGGTGATGCGCAGGTTTTAGGAGATTATTGCAAACAGGCTAAACAAGAGGGGCAATTGCTGTATGTGGCTAATTTTAATGGCCCACAAGTTGTATTAGCCGGGCCTAAATCTCTTTTACAAAATCTTAATTCTAAAATACTGGGGGCTAAAAAATGCGTACTTTTACCGATGAATGTGGTGAGCCACTGCCCTATTTTAGAGCCTATGGTAGAGGATTTTAGGGCACTTTTACAAGAGAGTTTACACAATAATTATCACTTTGGCGTACTTTCTAATGCCACTACACAGGTTTATCAAGATAAAGAAGGCGCGCTTGAATGTCTTGGAATCCAACTTGTCCAACCTGTGCGCTATAGCGAATGTATGCAGGTGTGTGAGAGGCGATCCTCTTATTATGTAGAATTTGGTACGAGTGTCTTAAAAAATCTTAATAAACGGCTTAGCGCTAAGCCCACTTATAGCATCACTACCCTTACAGATTTAAAAGAAGCCTTAACCTTTGTACGCCAAGAGGTTTAAACTCCATTGGACTTTTCTGATTAAAATCCTGAGATTAAAATCAGTGGAGATAAAATGGCAGTTATTGGCAAGTTAGTCTCTTTAGCCTCTTTATTTTCTAAAACCCAAGAGTTAGAATCCCTTTATGCCTATTTAAAGGCAATGTTAGACCCGGCTAGTTCTAAGCACCAAGCTTTTTTACAAAGAAGGCAAGGAGTGATTAAACAAGAATTAGAGCAAGGCATGAGCGCGGCAGAAATCATTTATACACCTTCTCTAGGTTTACTAGAAACCCACCAAGATCATGTAGATTTTTTGCTAATGGTGCAAGGTAGCGAACTTTTATATCTAGGGGATAGTACAGATTTAGAAGTAGAGCAACCTTATGATTCTAGCCTAGATAAACAGACTTATAAAATGAATGAAAGTTGTTATTCTTTGCGTTTAGATGCGGGCATGTTAGCCATTTTATTTAGCCAAGATGCACACGCCACAGCAGCGCACACAAAAGGTCTAGTTTATAAAATTGTGGCTAAAGTCCCTACCAATCTGATTAAATTTAAGCTTTAGAGTTTTATATGAAGTGGTTTTGTTTGTTTTGCGCGGGCGCTATCACACCTCTTTTAGCTGAATTAGACGGCATTTATAAAACCCAAGCTTTTTTATACATGAAAGCCTCTTATGTGGAATTTTTTAAGTATGGGGATAAGTATTATGCCTATGGAATTGCTAATGTAGATGGTTCTAAAGCCAATAAAGATATTTATAATAAAAACCCGGCTTTGCGCAACCGTAGCGATAAGGGGACGGTGTTTTTATATAAATTAACGCGAGCGTGTGGGGATACTTACACAGGGGGGCGGGCTTATAATTTTTATGACGGGCGTACCTATTATGTACAGATCAAACAAAAAAAGAATGGGGATTTAAAGTTTTTACCAAGTTTAGATCGACGGGGATTCTTTGGTAAAACCTTTATTTGGAAAAGGTTAGATGAGGATTATTTAAAAAAGCATGGCATCACAAAACCTAATTTTTCAGAAGTACTCCAAACCCTTAAACAACTCCCTAGTGATGCGTTTTAATCCACTCTAAGGCAATTTTTACCGCATTAGTGGCTGCCCCTACGCGTAATTGATCGGCCACGCACCATAGATGCAAAATTTTAGAATCAAATAAGTCATTTCTAATACGCCCTATAAAAGTTTGATCAGAACAACTAGCTGTAATGGGCATGGGATATAAACCCCTGCTAGGATCATCTATCACCACTAAATTAGGCGAATTCTTTAAAATTTCTCTAGCTTGAGTGGCTTGTACTTCTTGTTTAAAGTGAATGCTAAGACTTTCGCTATGGCTTCTAAGCACGGGGACTCGTACACAAGTCGCGCTAATTGGAAAATCTGCATGCATGATTTTATGACTCTCTTGCACCATTTTCATTTCCTCTTTAGTATAACCAGAGGGCAAAAAGACATCAATTTGAGGAATTACATTTAAAGCTAGAGGATGGGGAAAGACTTCACAAGTTTCATGACCTGCCATTTGGTTTTGTAATTCTATTAACCCTCGTTTACCCGCTCCGCTAGCGGCTTGATAAGTACTCACATCTACCCGTGTAATGCCAAAGGCTTCATGTAAAGGGTTTAAGACCTGCACCATTTGAATCGTAGAACAATTAGGGTTAGCGATGATATTTTTAGGGCAGTGCTTTAAATCTTGGATATTAACTTCAGGTACAACTAAAGGAATATCCTCTTGCAAACGAAAATGGCTAGTGTTATCTATCACTAAAGCTACTTTAGCTGCACTGGGGGCAAAAACCTCGCTCACGCTTTTACCGGCACTAAAAAAGGCAATGTCAATACCGGTAAAACTAGCATGGGTGGTTTCTAAAACGCTGTATTCTGATTGAAAGGCCTTGATTTTTTGCCCGGCACTGCGCTTACTAGCTAGGGGATAAAAGTGGCCTATGGGGAATTGATATTCCTCTAAAACAGAAATAATCTCAGCTCCTACTGCACCACTTGCGCCTACTAAGGCAATGTTATAGGTTTTCATTCTTTTACCATCGCTAAAACCCTTAAAAAACTCAAATGGTTAAATTGTACACCTGTTGTCATGTTTTTTAAAGTCAAAGTTTCTCTTTGCACCTCTTCCTCACCTAGCACCACTACAAATTCATGCCCCTTTTGGTTGGCATAACCAAAGGGTTTTTTGAGTTTGCCAATTTCGGGATAAAGTTCGGTATTGATTTCACTTTGGCGGAGATTTTGGGCTATTTGGCTTGCATAACTAAAGTGGCTTGCATCCATGCACACCACTAACACCCTAGCGCTAGTGGATTTATTTTCAATGAGTTCTAATTCCTCTAGGGCAACTAAAAGCCTATCTAAACCAATAGACGCACCCACACCCGGGAAACTCTTAAGACTAAAACTTTTAGAAAGATTATCATAACGCCCCCCTGAGCAAATGCTACCCAAACTCGTTAGCTGGTTAAGGGTGGTTTCATAGACAATACCCGTATAATAACCAAGCCCTCTAGCAATAGAAAAATCTATTTTGAAGTGATCGGGGTTGATCTCTAAAGAGAGTAATAATTTAAAAAGCGCTTCTAATTCCTCTAACCCTTCTTTTAAAGTGGAATTATAAGCTTTAAGATAGGCCACACTCTTAAAAAATTCTAGGGGGTCTTCTTGTTGTTTGGTGTTGATAATCTCTAAAAAAGCTTGAAAATCCATAAGAGGAAAACAGGCTTTGAGTTCTAAAATAACGCCTTGTTGTCCGATCTTGCCTAGTTTATCTATGATTCTTAAAAAAGCGGTGATCTCCTCTTCAGTGTGCAAGCCAAAGTGTTGGCATAAACCATTTAAAATTTTGCGGTGGTTGATCCACACACAAAACTCTTCTAAATCTAGGGCTTTTAAACTTGCAATAATCACTTGGATAATCTCACTATCGCATAACGAACTAGAGCTACCGATAAAATCAAAATCACACTGGGTAAACTCCCGGTAACGCCCCTTTTGTGCTCGCTCCCCTCTAAAGACATTGCCAATCGCATAACGCTTAAAGGGCAGGCCTAGAGCATGGCTATGTTGGGCAATAAAACGGGCTAAAGGCACGGTCTGATCAAAGCGCAAGCCCACTTCTCGCTTGCCATGATCTTTGAATAGATAGAGTTCTTTTTGAATCTCACCTTCTTCTTGTGTGAGAATGGAGGCGTATTCTAAATGGGGGGTTTCAATGGGCACAAAACCAAAACTTCTAAACACACGGGCTAATTTTTCTAGCACCGCGCCCTTAGCCATCGCCTCTTTAGGCAGTCTATCTTTAAAGCCACTCAGGGTCTTTGGGGTGATCATGGAAGTCCTTTATTAGAATAGATGATTATAACACCCTAGCTCTTTAAATAGAGTTTATGAACAAACAGATTAGGATAAGGAATAATTTTATTTCAAAAGGAACAGAAATGTTTAAAAGTATTTTGCATGCGGTTTTGGTTGGGGCACTGTGTTTAGGCAGTATACAAGGGGAGGGCAATTCGTATTTTTTAATGGCTCAAAAAGCTTACAAGAGCAAAGATTATCAAAAAGCCCTAGAGTATTTTCAAAAGGCCGGAAATATGGGGAGTGCTGAAGGTTATTTCAGTTTGGGTGTCATGTATCATGACGGACAGGGTATTGGAAAAAATTACCAAAAAGCCTTGCAATACTACCAAAAAGCGGCAAATATGGGGAGTGCTTTAGCTTATAACAACTTAGCGATCATGTACCATGACGGGCAGGGCGTAGTAAAGGACTATCAAAAAGCTATGGAGTATTACAAGAAAGCAGCAGATATGGGACTTGCAAGCGCCTATTTCAATTTGGGGCTTATGTATCATAATGGGCAGAGTGTGGGGAAAGATTATCAAAAAGCCTTGCGATACTACAGAAAGGCTGCAAATGGAGGAGTTGCTACAGCTTATCACAACTTGGCAATCATGTATGCTAAGGGACAGGGTGTGCAAAAAGATCTGCAGAAAGCCAAGGAATATGTTAAAAAAGCCTGTAAGATAGGATATGCAGAGCGTGTAACTATTTCTAGAATAGTTAAGTTATCAAGCGTCATTTTCCTATAAGTTTGTAAAAATAGTCCAACCTTGCTTGAATTTAGCAGATTGCGCATTTATTTTCAACAGGAAGAAATATTTTTGAGTCTCATTTTTGCTTTATTCAGGGCGTTTTTGTTTAGACTAACTCCACATGCTCCACATTTTAACACCACTTGTTTAAGCGTGATAAAAGAATACAGATACACTTACTACAATTTTAGCCAATGTTCAAGGTTGTTTACTTATCATTCCCCCCTTAACTCTAAGAGAAGGATTTGCATGCGTTTTTCATTAATTAGTCTTGTTTTAGCAGGATTTTTAAGTGCCGCAACTTATAGCGTAGATGTGAGCTATTCTAATGCCGGGTTTGAGGTTAGGCATATGCTGGTGGCTAAAGTGGAGGGGAATTTTTCAAATTTTAGCGGAAAAGCAGAGATTGAAAAAGGCAAACTCAAGGCTTTGGAGGGGGTGGTGCAGATTAAAAGCATTTCTACAAAAGATAATGACCGGGATACCCGTTTGCGATCATCTGATTTTTTTGATGCTACCCGTTTCCCGCAAGGCACTTTAAAGGCGATTTCTATCCAGCAAAAAAGCGGAGGTGTTTTACAGATACAGGCTAAGCTTAAATTAAAAGATGTAGAAAAAACCATCACTTTAAAGGGTAAAATTGTTGGGCCCGGTAAAAATTTGATGAATTCTAAAGAAATCTATGGGTTAGAGTTGCAGGGGAGTATTAATAGAAAAGATTTTGGTATTGGAAAAGACATAGCAGAGAGCATGGTGGGTAATGAGATTTTACTACGCATTAATTTAGAAGTGGAGTTATAGCCTTTCACAAAGTTTAGGTACAATTGCCTACATTTTGAGGAGAGATTTTGCAAATTAACACCATTTTACGCTAACCAAGTCTATACTACAGCCAAAGATAAATTAGAGCATGATATTAGTTCGTGTATTGGTATCCCTGTTTGTATTCCCCTCCGGGTGTAGTCCTCCAGCCTCACCTCAAATTTCACAACTCCAACAAGATATTACTTGGGATCAATTTAAAGACTTTGCCCACTACGATGATTTTTCTTGTCTCTGGCTTGCCCAATGCCGACGGCTCTTAAAAAATAGGGGAAGTATTTGTGTAATTGGATCGTTTCAAAATATCTACCGCTTAGGCTATTTAATGCAAAATTTAGGCTTTTGGATCATTAATGACATCATTTGGCATAAAACTAACCCCGTGCCTAATTTTACAGGAAGCAGGCTTTGTAATGCCCATGAAATTAAAGCGCCTAATGGTGTTTCTGTTGTGCAACTCGCAGAGATTTATGAGTGGTTTAGCAAAGTTGGTAGTCAGGTTTTAGCGAGTAACACGGTGTGGTTTATCCCTCTGTGTACAGGGAGTGAACGGCTGAAAAACCAAGAGGGCAATAAGTTACACCCCACCCAAAAACCCGAACAACTCTTAGAAAAACTCATTTTAATGGCAACAAAACCCCATGATCTCATCTTAGATCCATTTTTTGGCACGGGAACTACAATGGCTGTCGATCAGAGTAAAGCAAACCAACAGCAAGGCATTGAAACCATGCAGGCTTTAATCAAAGCCGCACAAAGAAGAATAGAGCAGATAACGATTAGTCAAGATGCAATGGCTTATTTAGAATTAGAGAAAAAGCCCCCTAAGGTGTCTATGAAAGTTTTAATAGATACAGGGTATTTAAAAATTGGGGATAAGCTATACTCTCCAGACTACCAAGAAAAATGCCAAGTTTTAGCGGACGGAAAAGTTTGTGATGCGAGTGGGCAGGTGTTATCTATTCATAAAATGAGCGCTAAGATTTTAAACAAGATTAATCATAAATGGTTTGCAGGTTTATTTGCCGGAATTGCTGGGGCGGGTAATTATTATTATTTAGACATGAAAGAGACCCCCTTAGCCCGCACACGAGGGTATAATGTCCTCTTTAATTGGGGCTTGCGTTTCCAACGATCGCATAATATCTTTAAAATCGGGGTCAAAAATCCTCTCATCACCCGCAATTTATCCATGCAAGCTAATAACACAAAAGTGATTCTAAACAAAACAGCAAAAAGTGCTAATATCGTTTGGAAATTTCATAGAAGTGCTTATGAAAAATCTTATTGCGATAGAATCGCGTTATGAAATCTTGGGGGGCTATAGTGGCAAATCGTAGTCTTTAAGTGGGCAATCTTTTAATAAAATAAGCTAGAATGTTTGAAAAGCAGGAGTTTAAAAATGCTTAGCATTGCCCATAGCCCAGATGCAGATGATATTTTTATGTTTTATGCCCTAGCATTTGGCTGGGTTGATTTCCCTAAACCCTTTATTCACCACGCCCTAGACATTGAAACCCTCAACACAGAAGCACTTAAAGGCACGCATGCCATTAGTGCGGTGAGTTTTGCTCTCTATCCGCTGATTAAAGATCAATATGCCCTTTTAGAGTGTGCCACGAGTTTTGGAGAGGGCTATGGGCCTAAGCTAGTGCGCCTTAAAAACAAACCTCTAAAAAAGAATTTTAAAGTGGCTTTGAGCGGGCGCTATACCACTAATGCCATGCTCTTTAGGCTTTATTACCCACAAGCGCGTATCGTGTATAAAAACTTTTTAGATATTGAAAAGGCTGTGCTTAACTCAGAGGTGGATGCGGGGGTTTTAATCCATGAGAGTATTTTAGATTTCCATGCAGATTTGGTAGTGGAAAAGGAAATGTGGGAAATATGGTGTATACGCTGAGTGATTCTACCTTGCCTTTGCCGCTTGGTTGCATGATTTTACGCCGGTCTATTCCGCTTTTACAGGCAATTTTCATGCAAGAGGCTTTAAGCAAGGCAATCAAAATTGCTCTTAAGCGGTCTTACTTATTAAGGAGTTTCATGCGAAAAAATAATCAAAAATTAGGCTTTAAATGTGGTTTTGTGCTGTGCGCATCTTTGGCTTCTCTTGGCGCGCGGGGAGGCGATGTTAGAAATGGGATTTATCTTGAGGGAAGTGCAGGGGCACAAAACATGGCGCTTACCTCTCAGACCCAACAGCCAGTTATAGCCACAATTCACAGTACAAGCTTACAAAATAATATTAAAGCACGCCTCCAAGAGTTAATTGCTAAACTCACCAGCCTAAACAGCACAGCAGCCAAAGTTGGCACAACAAACGATGTTACAAAGATTAACCCCATTGATGCGAAAACCACTTTAGCAGAAATCCAAGCCCTAGAGAGCCAAATTGCTAATGAAATTAGCTTACTACAAAAGTTAATCGCTTCTTCACAAGATTCGCAGGATAAATCCTCTAACCAGCAGATTTTATCAGCCTACCAACAAGTTTTAGAAAGTTTAAAAAGTGTGGGTAGCTCTCTAGAATCACAAATTGATCAATACAATAGCAAGCTTTCTACAGAGAAAAGTGCGTATAACGCTCAGGTGGCTAGTGTTAATGCTCAAAATCAGGCTGCTAACCAAGTCTATACTACAGCCAAAGATAAATTAGAGCATGATATTAGTTCGTGTATTGGTATCCCTGTTTGTACCCCTCCGGGTGTAGTCCTCCAGCCTCACCTCAAATTTCACAACTCCAACAAGATATTAAAACGCTAATTACTACCGCTTATAATGTCCTTAACAATGACATTTCAGGCTTTCTTAGTAATTCTTTAACAAGATCTTCTGTTATTTCACAAAGCCAATTTGAAAATGCTAAAAAGAAAGCAGATGATGAGATAAATGGTATTAGTACTGATAGTTCTAAAAAGGTAAAGGCTTGTACTTTAACCACTAGTTCTGGTATTAGCTCGTGCTTTAGTACTTTACGCAGTGATATGTTTGGCAATAAAGCGCCTAATGGTGTTTCTGTTGTGCAACTCGCAGAGATTTATGAGTGGTTTAGCAAAGTTGGTAGTCAGGTTTTAGCGAGTAACAATACCGATCTAGAGCTCGAATTGCTTAAAATCTATAACGATTATAACGATTCTATCCGGACTGCTCACAATACTTCTAACTATCACCTAAGTGTCCCCGAAACTCTCCGAGTCCCCCAACCCACAGCCCCCACTTTAAATTTAACCTATAACAGCCAAGCTAGCACGATTACTGCCGATCAGAGTAAAGCAAACCAACAGCATAACCTCACACCCATGCAGGCTTTAATCAGTCTTGCACCTCTAAGTAATACCATTAATAGTCTCTCACGCCCTTTTGGTAATGTTAATTGGAATGCTAGTATAGGCGTTGGATACCAGTATTTCTTTAGCCGCCATTTTGGTTTTGATGCCTATATCAACACGGAGTATAGCTATCTAAATAGCCCACTTTTAAAACGCCTAGATAATTTTAAAGCATTACAAGGGGTTTCATGGGGGATTGGGGCGGATTTTATTTATGATATGCTTGTTGCTAAGGGGAAACAAAAATGGTTTGCAGGTTTATTTGCCGGAATTGCTGGGGCGGGTAATTATTATTATTTAGACATGAAAGAGACCCCCTTAGCCCGCACACGAGGGTATAATGTCCTCTTTAATTGGGGCTTGCGTTTCCAACGATCGCATAATATCTTTAAAATCGGGGTCAAAAATCCTCTCATCACCCGCAATTTATCCATGCAAGCTAATAACACAAAAGTGATTCTAAACAAAACAGCAAAAAGTGCTAATATCTATATCTCGTATGCCTATCTCTTTTAAGTTTTAGTTTGTTTCTAGCCTAATTTATAGGCTAGCGGGCGGTGCTTTTAATTTAGTTCGTAGTCTTTAAGTGGGCAATCTTTTAATAAAATAAGCTAGAATGTTTGAAAAGCAGGAGTTTAAAAATGCTTAGCATTGCCCATAGCCCAGATGCAGATGATATTTTTATGTTTTATGCCCTAGCATTTGGCTGGGTTGATTTCCCTAAACCCTTTATTCACCACGCCCTAGACATTGAAACCCTCAACACAGAAGCACTTAAAGGCACGCATGCCATTAGTGCGGTGAGTTTTGCTCTCTATCCGCTGATTAAAGATCAATATGCCCTTTTAGAGTGTGCCACGAGTTTTGGAGAGGGCTATGGGCCTAAGCTAGTGCGCCTTAAAAACAAACCTCTAAAAAAGAATTTTAAAGTGGCTTTGAGCGGGCGCTATACCACTAATGCCATGCTCTTTAGGCTTTATTACCCACAAGCGCGTATCGTGTATAAAAACTTTTTAGATATTGAAAAGGCTGTGCTTAACTCAGAGGTGGATGCGGGGGTTTTAATCCATGAGAGTATTTTAGATTTCCATGCAGATTTGGTAGTGGAAAAGGAAATGTGGGAAATATGGTGTACGCTGAGTGATTCTACCTTGCCTTTGCCGCTTGGTTGCATGATTTTACGCCGGTCTATTCCGCTTTTACAGGCAATTTTCATGCAAGAGGCTTTAAGCAAGGCAATCAAAATTGCTCTTAAGCATCAAAATTTACTCTCACAAATGCTTTTAGAGCGGCAGTTATTGCGGGTAGAAAAGGATCAATTAAACACCTACTTAAAGATGTATGCCAATGAAAGCGCTTGTAAACTAGATTCTAAACAACAAGCAGGGATTGATAAACTCTTTGAAATAGGCTTTAAACACGGGCTATATAACGAATGGATTAGCTGTGTTGATCACTGTATCCCTACAGATTATAAACATTTGCGTTTGTCTTGAAGGAAAAGCATGCAAATATTCAAGAATCAACGCATTAGTAGTACAAACCCTTCTTATTTAGAATTGTATTTTGATTATTACAAACCCAAAAAGCCTAAGGGTGTGGTGATTCAAATTGCTACAGGTATGGTTGAACACAAAAGGCATTATATTTGGCTAGCCACTGAATTATGCCAGCATGGTTATAGTGTGTTTATCTACGATCATAGAGGGCATGGTTTGAGTGTACTTGAACATGGGAGTGAAATTTATTGGGGGGAGATGGGGGTTGATGGCTTTGAGCAAGCAGCAAAAGACATGGCAAAATTAGCTAGCCATATTCAAAACATCTGCAAGGGCTATAAACATGTTTTATTAGGCCATAGCATGGGCTCATTACTAGCTAGACGATTCATGCAGCATAATTACCAGCCTATTCATGCGCTTGTATTAGCCGGTACTCCCGCGCCTTTTTTAGGATTAGGCCTATGTGCATGGGCTCTTAAAATCTTAAGGGCTTTACGAGTCTCTTTTAAGTGGAATATTAATACGCTATTTCATTTGCACCCCCGCGTGCGGGCTATGGGAGGCTCTTGGATTAGCCGTAATGTCCAAACCCTTAGAACAATGCGCAGTGATCCAGCATGCCACTTTTACTTTAGCACGAATAGCTTTGCTTGCCTAGTAGAGGGCACTTATAAAGTGTTTTATACCCATGCTTATGGGCCTAAAGATGTGCCTATTCTTTTAGTTAGTGGGCTAGATGATTTATGTGGGAATTTTGGGGTGGGGGTGATTAAGGCTAGAGAATGTTTAAAAAAGCAGGGTTTTACAGATGTTAGCCTGCGCCTCTTTGATCGCGATCGCCATAAAATTTTAGATGAACCGGACAGAAAAGAAGTATTAGCATCTATTCTAGCTTGGCTCAAGTCTAAGGGGCTTTAAAACTCTCCGGCAGAAATCCCACTCGTCTTTAGCGGGTGGGATGAATGCCACTAATTTGTGGTATAATGCCCCCATACATTCGTATCTACGGCAGGAAGTGTCGGAAGTTACGCCTTTGGAGATATGATGTGTGAGACCTGTAGGGAATGCGTTGGAGCTCAAACTCTGTAAAATCCCTACTATAGGGACACAGAGTGAGAACCAAACTCTCCCTACGGGCAACATCAGCCTAGGAAGCCCAAATGTCTTTAGCATTTGGGCACTTCACGACTGGACTGCTAAACGGGTAGTTTACCACCCGCGCTATAAAGCCCACAATCTTTAGCTAAAGCGATTAAGGCGACATGCTAAAGGTTTTATGCTACAATCACAAACAGAGTAAGGGCTCATCTTGGAGTAGAGGCTGTAGGCCGCTTAGCGCTCAAGCCTTGATGATCCTCTCAATCCCCTAGTTCTCTATGGGGAGTATGTCAAAAGGATATACATGGGTCTAGGTGATTTAAATTTAAGCGATGCGGCTCTTTTAGAGATGTTTAATACCTATAATGGGTGTGGAAAACGGCATGCAAAAGGGCATGTCTTTTCTCCGCATAATGTGCAAGACTATCTCAAGGCTTTTTCCTTGTATAAACAAATTATCTTAGGGGATTGGCGTAACGGGCAGGTTTTTTACCGCTTAGCGCAGATGTATGAAAGAGGGCAGGGGGTGGCTCAAGATGAGCAAAAGGCTTTATCTTGTTATGAGGGGATTATTCAAGTGGCTTTTAAAACCCAGTGGATTTATATCCATGCGCTTAATAAATTAATTGGGGCTTATGAAATGGGAAATGGGGTGGCTAAGGATATGCAAAAAGTGTTGCATTATCAAAATAAACTCAAAGAGGCTAAGTTAGAGATTACTAAGGCTTATTTGCACCTTTATCTTAAAAAAACTCTCTCTAAAACGGGGAGAAGACTTTCCCTTTAAACTAAAATAAGGATGGCCATGTTAGAGAATTTACCTAATTTACCCGTTCAACTAAGCGATGATGCTTTGCTAGATTTATTCAACCAGTACAACGGCGATCAACAGGGTGCGCCTCATATGGTACAAGCCTATTTGCAAGCCTTTGCTTACTTCCGTTGCATTGCTCTTAATGAAAACGACTTTGGCTATGAATTTTACGCTTTGGGGGAAATGTATGAAACAGGACTAGGAGTACCCCTAGATTTAGAGAAGGCTAAGAATCTCTATACAGAGGCAATCAAGCGCTACCAGACCTATGAAGGTGATAGCAAAAAACACACAGAGGCTATGCAGATTTTAGAAAAATGGCTCTAAACTTCCGCGCTAAATGTCCATATCAAAACCAGAATCAGACCCTGTATCGTAATGGCGCCAAGGCTTATTAGTTACGCGAGAAGAATCATCGCCTTTGATTTGGCGGTTATGGCTTTGCCTGTGGGTGTTGAGCGGATTATGGTAGGAATTACAAGAATGGGCTTGTTTGTAAGGATGTGTATCAGCTAGATTTGTAGATAAAGCCCCTCCTGTAAGAGGTAAACGCACTTTAACAGGCTCTTTAGAAAGCCGTTGCAATACAGATGCCCATGGCACACTCTTTGCTTTTGGAAGAACAGAGATTACAACCCCAAAAGGGGCGACTGCGTCTTGGAATTTTTGGAAGTCCTCTTGTTTTAGATGATAAACTAGTAAATCCATGTTTAACTCCTTATTTGAGTTAGCCCTATCCTACTGCTTTAAAAACAACCAACGGGCAATCAGCGTTTTAAGGCGTGGTATTTTTCTAATAAAAATAAGGGATGATAGCCCATCTTTGCCTGCCTCAAGCCTTCAATGCCTAAATCCTCCTCGCGGTTTACCAATTCGCAATCTGCAAAGGCATTTTTGAGCAGTTGTTGGTTAATCATCTGATAAGCTCCGCGTATTTCTGGGTCTGCCTTTTCAATGTGAATCACCGCTACTTTTTCTTGGATTTTCTCCCCAAAACTAAAGCTCGCCACACGCTCCCCTAGAAAAATTACCCCCCCCTGCAAATGTAACCGCTCATAAACTGCTAGAACCTCTAAAATCCCCTGATATTCATGTTCTAACCCCATATCACTAGAATCATCTAAAGCATGCCAGCTTTGTAAAGCCTCTTTAACTTGGGGGATATTGTTAGTTAAAAGAGGTTTGTAGGTAAAATGCGGGTAGGTTTTTAAAAAGGCGTTGAGGTGGTTTTTCTTTTTGTGGAATTTTTTACCCTGCAGGATAATAAGCTCCGGTACGCTATAGATATAATCAAAACGATCGCGCTGTGCTTGAAAATCAAAAACCCCGGGGAAAAAGCATTCTAATTCCTGCTTGTGTTTTTCTTGTAAAGCCCGTATCTCTAGCGCCTCCTCTGTATGGAGTAACTCCTCAAGCACCGCCCTTTTATCGCCCGCTCCAATGGGGTAGAAATAAAAGGGTTTTTCTTGGGGATATTGCGTGCGAATCAGTAAACAACCATGCGCCATGCAAAGGCTAATTTCTCGAGCCAAGCGCCACAAATAAAGATTGGTAAAATTCACATCGGCGATCAAAAAATCATCTTGCTTTAAAAAGGCATCTACTACGCTTTTATCCTCTAAGCAAATGGGTTTAAAGTGCAAGTTCTCTCCGTGTACTAGAATAATTACCCAGTAAAATAGGCGTGGGTGTGGGCAAATTTTGCAAAGCCAAAGCGTTTATCTCTACTAAAACCCCCTCTTTTGTGGCTAGAAATTCAAAAACCTCCAAAGTCTCTAAAAAGGGCTGGATTTGCTCTTTTTGGCTAGCAAACCATAGCGCGCACCGGCTAGGATCAGAAGAAGGATTAGAAAAATCCCCTCTTCCAAGCACAAAATACCAACGCTGGTTTAAAATAAAGCTATGCACAATTTTAAGGCGCTGGTAAATCAACTCTGTAACAAGTTCTCCTAAAGTCTCTTTTTCTAGCGCATAAAAACCAAAATCCACCCTGCGCGCCTCTATAGCTTTAAAAAGCTCCTCCGGATTTAACTTTAAAACTTGAGCGCGCCTGCCAAAAACCATGCGCGCATCGTCTACAAGCCCGCTTAAACCTATTTTTTCTACACTAATAAGGCTTCTGGAGACCCCTAAAATTTCAGTATAAATACTTTCTAAATCTGTACCTACCTGATTAAAAATTGCGTTTTCGCGTACGGGGTTATAAATACTCATACCCTGTTTATGCTTTTGCTTGGCAATTTGGCGGGTGCAAGCAAAGCGGGCATGCAAAAGTGCGCTAATTTTACGATCTAAACTATCAATATAGGCGCGCTGTTTAGTAATCTCACCCCCCTCTAAAGCGCCTAATTCATGTAAGATCAAATCTAAAAAATCCTCCCGCTCTCTTAAAACACTAATGCCCTCCTTTGTGATTCCTAGCTCTAAAATCTGTGGGCGGCTATTATAACGGCTAGCCATGCTTGATCCATAAGCCCCTGCTTGATAAAAAGCAATCAAGTCCCCTTCTTGTATCTCTGGTAAAAGCATTGATTTAGCAAAACAATCCGCGCTCTCACACACAGGCCCTACAATGTCATAGGTTTTTTGTGTGGGGGTTTGCTCTTTAAGCACTTTGATAGGGTGGCTTGCCTGATAAAGCGCGGGGCGCAAAAAATCATTCATGCCTGCATCTACAATAGCAAAGCATTTATGCGCTCTGTGTTTGATATACTGCACACGCGTGATTAAAACCCCATTAGGGGCTATAATGCGCCGACCCGGCTCACAAATGATCGTGCAATCTAGCCCCTTAAAAGCCTGTTTGATTGCTTCACTATAATCATCAAGGGCGATGATTGTTTGATCTTGCTCTTGGCTATAATCCACCCCAAGCCCCCCGCCTACATCTAAAAACTTTAAATCTATACCGCTAGCCATTAAAAAACGCGCTAAATCTGCTAGCTTCATACACGCCTGTCTGAGGGGTTCTAAATTATTGAGTTGCGATCCAATATGGCAATGCAAAC
The DNA here is from genome assembly GCF_026000295.1 of Helicobacter suis HS1. NCBI lineage: Bacteria > Pseudomonadati > Campylobacterota > Epsilonproteobacteria > Campylobacterales > Helicobacteraceae > Helicobacter > Helicobacter suis. The sequence goes on from NZ_AP026769.1 coordinate 932,860, forward strand.
CTACTGGCTCTAAAAAGGGGGATTGTTTGGCAAACATAAATATCTGCACCGCCTCTTTCTCCTCTACCCCAAATTTATTTTCAAAAAGGCCGGTAGAGATGTAGGGGTGTGTGATAGCATCAATATTGGGGTTAAGCCGTACTGAGATACGGGCGGGGGTTTTTTGCTCAGAGGCAATTTGTTCGATTCGTTTGAGTTCTGCAAAAGACTCCACATTTAGAAATAAAATCTTAAGCCGCAGGGCTTCTTTAATCTCCTCCTCTAATTTACCCGCCCCACTAAAGATAATCTTGTAGGCTGGAATACCGGCTAAAAGCGCTCTTTGTACTTCATAAAGAGACACACAATCCGCCCCCGCCCCCTCTTTTGCTAGAGTTTGTAAAATTTTCAGATTAGAATTAGCCTTAAGGGCATAGCAGATCAAAGATTTATGCCCTTTAAAAGCCTCTTTAAAGTCTAAGAATACCTGTGTTAACCCTTGCAAATCGTAAAGATAAAAAGGGGTTTTGTGCTCAGAGGCTGCCTTTAAAAGGCTTGCCGAATCTAACATGGACTAAGAAATTTTTCTGTCTTCTAAAACTTTATGGGCGTGGGCTTCCCCGATTTCAAAGGCTTTTTTGTTAAGCTCCACTACCTTAGCTGGTACTTTAGAAATCATGGTTTTAATCACATCTTCGCGATCAACACATTGGGTTAAAACCACTGTGATAGCCAGAGCCACCACAGATTGGGTAATGATATTGCCCACTTCCTCTTTAGCAATGGTGATAATGGGGATTTTATAAAGCTTAAATTTAGCCTCATCTTCTGGGGTGGGGCTCACTAAGTGCGGATCAACGACCACAATCCCCCCCTCTTTCACATCGCCTTTAAAAATCTGATAACTGCTTTGTGCCACAGAGAGCATAAAATCAATTTCACCCTCTCTAGCGTAGGGGTAAATGATCTCTTTGCTATCTAAAATGATGTCTACCTTAGTAGGCCCTCCGCGTACTTGGCTGGTGTAGGTAGAAGTTTTAGTGCCAAAACCTCCGGCTTCAATTTTAGCCTCTGCTAGAATTTCTCCTGCTAAAAGCACCCCTTGACCCCCCACACCGGTAAAACGCAATTGTGTTTCCATGCTCGCTCCTTTAAACTTTCTTTTTAGAAAGGGCTTTATCAATCACACCTTGGTAAGCTTGGCAGTACTCCATTTTGCTAGTATCATGTTTTAAAACACCTACGGGGTATTTATCCTCCCTTTCCTCCGGTGTTAATTCCTCATACTTGCGCTGGCTTACCAAACGAGATTGTATCCAATTAAGGGTTTGTGCTGCCTCGCCCATTTTATTTTTGCGCCCTAAATTAATATGACAATTACTGTGCACATCAATAAAACTAAAGCCTTTATGGTTAAAACCCTCACTTAAAACCCGCTCTAATTTTTTAGGATCTAATACACTCTCTCTAGCCACAAAAGTTGCCCCTGCTGCCATTGTAATTTGGCATGGATCAAAGTGGTTATCAATATTGCCCCCTTGAGCCGTTACTGTCCACATGCCATTTGGTGTTGTGGGGGAGGTTTGTGAATTAGTCAGGCCATAGATAAAGTTATTAATCAAAACTAAATTTAGATCAATATTGCGCCTACAGGCATGAATAGTGTGATTGCCTCCAATAGCAAAGCTATCCCCATCGCCTGAAACCACCACCACATGCTTACTTGGATTAGCCATTTTAATACCGGTGGCATAGGCCAAAGCGCGCCCATGTGTGGTGTGCACGGTATTACAATTCACATAAGAACTCATGCGCCCGCTACAACCAATGCCACTAACAAGACACACATCATCCATATTCCAGCCCAAATTATCCATAGCGCGGATAATACACTTTAAAATCACCCCATCTCCACAGCCCCAACACCATAAAGTGGGTGTTTTATCTACCCGCAAATACTCATCATAATTAAATGCCATCTAAAACTCCTTGATTTTAGAAATAATTTGTCGTGGGGAGATGGGGCGTCCGTTGGCTTGTAGCAAACTATGTACTCTTTTACCCATGCTATGCTCGATCTCGTGTAAATACTGCCCCTTATTAAGCTCCACCACTAAGATTTTATCAAACTTTTTACCCAGTTCCTCTAAGCGCTTTTTAGGGCTAGGCCATAGAGTTAAAGGCCTAAAAAGACCCACTTTTTTAGGGTAGTTTTCTGCTTGAAGTTCTCTAAGTGCGTCTTTAATGGCTAGAGTAGTTGAGCCATAGCCAATGATTAAAATCTCAGCCCCTTCTATATCTACTTCCTCGTTATAACCTATGGTATCTATTTTAGAATCAATTTTATGAAACAGGCGATCCATAAGAGCTCCGCCTATTTTAGCATCTTCGGTAGGAAAGCCAATGGGGCATGGTGAAGCCCTGTAATGTGGTAGCGATAGCCTTGAAAGAAGGGGTTTAAAATAGCTGGCTCATCTTGGGGTACGCCATAAGGTTGGTACTCTTTAGGATCGCCTTTAAAAACCCGTCGATCCACCACGCTTTTTTGCACTTCCTCCAAATCCGGCAAACGCACACGACCATACATATGCCCCACTGTTTCATCTAGCAATAAAAAGACGGGTGTCATGAGCATTTCAGAGAGATTAAAAGCACGGACAGTTTCTGTATAGGTTTCCTCTAAATTTCCGGGTGCTAAAGCCACCGCTTTAAAATCCCCGTGAATGGGGTGTTTTAAAAAGTCTACATCGCCTTGCGCTACTCTTGTTGGCATGCCCGTAGAAGGGCCTGATCGCATCACATCTACAATTACAAGAGGCGTTTCTGTCATGAAAGCATAGCCCATTTGCTCTACTTTAAGAGAAATCCCCGGGCCCGAACTTGCTGTCATGGATTTAACCCCACTCATGCTAGCCCCTAAAGCTACAGAAATTCCCCCGATCTCATCTTCCATTTGGATAAAATGCCCCGCATGCGCAGGTAAAAGCGTACTCATGGCATGCATAATATCTGAGCTAGGCGTGATAGGATAGCCCCCAAAAAAGCGACAACCCGCATCAATAGCCCCCTGCGCAACTAAATCATTGCCATCTGAGATCACCTCTCTCATTTTCCTCTCCCTTCTGCTAAAGCCTCTGCTAAAAGCATGTAATGATTGGCGCGCACTTTTTCCCCTCTTAATTCTGCCTCTTTAGACACCTTAGCAAACTTAAAATCTCCCTTTTCAGCTACATAAATGGCAAAATCCGGACAACCCAGCTCGCATTTATAACAACCAATACAACTCTCTGGATAGGCCACCTTAGCCACTTTACCTAAAACATGCGTGGGCTTAACCCCCATTCCTAAAACCCCCGCCGGACACACCGATACGCATAGATCACAACCCTTACAGCGCTGCTCATTCACCCAAACAGGCACACCCTCAGGCGCTTTCATTTTAGACATTTTTAAACTCCTTGAAACCATGATTTTAACCAGAGTAAAACGGCGTGATACTAACATTAAATTTCTAAATCATAGCTAATATAAGGCGCTCTTTTATCATTTTAGATACACATCTGCTAATAGCTATGGATAGAGCGCACATGTTCTTGGTAATATTGGCTAAATTTATGTGTTCCCTCTCTGGTTTTTACAAAGTATAAAAATTTTGTTTTAGCGGGAAATAAAGCGGCCTTAATAGCCTCTAATCCTACACTACCAATGGGTACTTTGGGTAATCCCTTATGCTTGTAGGTGTTATAATCGCTAGTATCCTCTAAAATACGCGCGTGTGTAACTTTTGTGTGGGAGTATTTGCCATAATTTAAACTCCCATCCATTTGTAAGGGCATGCCCTTTTTTAAGCGATTAGCAATTACCCCAGAAATTAAAGGCATTTCAGAAGCATTCGCCGCCTCTTTTTGAATAATAGAGGCGATGATGAGGGTTTTTTGCCACTCTTTGACATCATAGCGGCCTAGTAGTTGTATGCTAAGATTTTGGTAATATGTGTGGGCATGTTGGAGTAAATAGCGCATTAGGTTTTGGGCTGAAATGCCTAAACTAAAGCGGTAGGTATCTGGAATGATACCGGCTTCTTGATAGGGTGTGTTGTAAGCCTGCTTTAAATCCTGCACTTTTAAATAAAAAATTCGGGCTAAATCGCGGATAAAAAAATAAAGGGTTTCTCCAGGGATTAGGGTAATATCTCTATACACAGGCTTAGAAATGCTGAGAGCATGTAAAAAATCCCCCTTTCTAATTTGATTGTGTTTCTTAATAGAAATAGCGATATAACCACTCTTAGGTTTTTGCCATATGTGCAATCCTTCCATAAGACGCAAAATCCACAGGTCTAGGGTGTTAACTTGTATAGGAATTGTAGGGGTTGTAGCCTCTAAAGAGATATTTTTTAAGTGATAAAAGGCCTTTTTAAGAGGGCCATTTGGTATGTAAACAATGCTACTAGATTTTATCGGTATACTAAGATAAAAGAACAACGAAAGCATTATGATTAAAATAATCTCTGGGAGGGTGCTCCGCCCTTTTTTTTCCCTAATCTTTGTCTTTGTGCTGCTTTTAATTACATATATCACTCTAAGAAATGGAATCTATATCTCCTCCATACATATCGGACAGATCAAGCTAGAGCGATTGTATCTAAAACTAGATAACAAGTTTTTGCTAGACATTGGCATGTTAGATATTGCAGCACTCATTAAGCCTAAAGCCCAAAGAAAAACCCCCAGTGTAGAAGAAATTGTACAAGGCATTAGATACGGGATATGGACACTAGATTATTTTAAGCGTTTATCCATTCAAAAGATTTATATCAACCCCACCACTACCGCCCGTATCTTCTTTGATGGTCACCAATATGAAGTCTCTTTTCCGGGCATTGAGGGTAAATTTTACCTAGAGGAGCGCCAAAAAATCTATTTAAAAATTTTACAACTAGATCTAGCGCCTTATTTACGAATTGCAGGGAATGCAGATTATAGTAGCCAAACCAAACAACTTACCTTTAATTTGCAACTCTCGCCTCTTGATCACCCTTCTCTTAGAAAATCTAATTTAAAGTTTTTCATGCAAGGTTTAACAGATTTTAAAACCCTAGCGCTTAAATGCAATAGCAACGCCATTAGCCACTTAGATTTTTTAAAGCCCTATATACCCGCTGCCCATAAAGTTTTACGCACTTGGCTATTTGATAATATCAGATTTTCTAGCTTTAAAATTGAGGATGCCAAACTTTCTCTCAATCTTAAAGATAAACACCTACTAAACACCCTATTAGCACAATTAAGTGCCCAAGCCATAGTTCAAAACGCGCGCGTTTCATTCCACGAAAATCTCCCGCCTATTCTCTCTTCTAAAGTTTTGCTTGATTTTAAAGATCAAGTCTTAATGATCACGCCTGAGTACGCAACTTATGAAAACATGGCTTTAGAAGGCTCGCATGTTAACATTAGCCATTTTGGAAGCGCCTCTAAAATAGTGGCCAGTATTAAAATCGCCCCTAGAGCTTCTTATCCTCATGTAGAGCGTTTGCTTAAAGCTTATAAAATTCTTTTACCCCTAAAAAACATGAAATCCTTAATTGGTGCAGATTTATTACTCACACTGCAACTTGTGCCCCATGCCCACCCCTTAATTTTTATACAAGGTAGTGTTGGTGTAGGGGAGGGGGATTTTTTACTCTATGGCGTACCTCTCTTTAGTCAGTCTGCTAACATCTTTTTGGATATTAGTCCGGAAGGCAAAACTGTTTATATCAACACACAACACACCCGCTACCACAACATGGCCGATATAGATGCGCGTTTAACTTTAGATTTCAAGCACAAACTATTAACCAGTAGCGCCACTATCCATAAAATCCAGATCAACACCAATAGCAAGATTAACATGCGCGTCTTTAGCCCTTATAGAACCACTATTAATACCCACGCTCCCTCTTTACGCCTAGATATTTTACCCGATCTCATCGCTCAAGGGCAATCCTCACAGGCCTTTCAAGATAAAATCCGCCAAACAATCAAAGCCCAAAGCCAAGAAACATTTACTAAAGATGCAATCTATGCCAATCAAGATAACTTGCCAAGCCTGAGTTTTAATCTAGATTTTTCTAAAGAGCATAAAACGACATTTAGAATTGGTGAGTTAGGGATTGAGGGGGAGATGGGTAAGATTTATAGTTTGCGTGTTAAAAATCTAGCCAAACTCATTCCTATTTCTCCACTAGCGCGCTATTTTGCCCTCAAAAAAGGATCGCTTAAAATCAGTACTAAAGATTTTCACAATTTCCAATTTTTTGGCATAAATTTAAATATTGATTTGCCCTTATACTACCATGATGGCCGTCTCATTAATTCCTTTTCTCTATTAGGCACTTTTAGAAAAGATAGCGCGGAGATATTTAGCCCTGACGGTGCTTTTATGGCTAAAATTCAAGGAGGTGAAAAGATTGTTTTTATCAATGATATTAACTTTAATGTAGATGAGTTTTTAAACTCTAAAATACCTATTATCCAAGAATTACTTGCTCCAAGCAAACACAAACCCACCAAAGAACAAATCAGAGCCGAGAAAATTTTTATCCGCGCTAAACAGCATTATGAGAAAATACATAATATTCTCCCAACCGCCACTATTATCAATGCCACTAACACAGTGCTAACTTTTAAATCCTTACCTCTAGCCTTAGAGAATTTGCGTTTAATGATTAGAGACGGGCAGGTTAGCATAGATGGCAGTTACCAACGGGCTATGCTCAATCTTGATATGATCCATGGCAATATCACACTAAAGGCTAGTAATTTTAGCGGGGATTATCTCAACATGGCGCTACAAAGCATCACTTCCAAAGATATTATACAAGGGGGGTTATATAATCTTGTTGGGGGCTATAAGGATCGCGTGTTTAATGGAGAATTGCGGCTACAAAACACCACCATTAAAAATCTTAAAGTCTTGCAAAAGACGGTGAATGTGATTAACACCATTCCCTCTTTGCTTGCATTTAGAGACCCGCGTTTAAGCGCTAATGGTTATGAAATTGCTAAGGGGAAAATTATTTTTGGTATCAATGCGGGCTATATTGGTTTTGAGCATATAGACCTTATAGGTACAACCCTAGATGTAGATGGCAGTGGGATTTTAGAATTATCAAACCGCAAACTTGACATGTCTTTAAATCTTTCTACAATTAAAGGTTTTGCAAATGTGATTAATAAAATCCCTATCCTGAATTACCTTATTCTAGGTAAAAATAGGAAGATCTCTACCCATGTCAATTTAAGCGGAAATTTGGATAATCTGAATGCAAAAATTACCTTAGGTAAAGATATTGTCCGTGCTCCCTTTAAAATTTTACGGCGTATTTTTGCGCCTATAGATATTATCATTAGTGAAATCAAAAAAGGAATGAGAAATGAATCTCCTAGAGTGCCAAAAAAATAAGCGCTATAGGATTGTAGGAATCACCACTCAAGACTTCCAACTAAAGAACCGCTTTTTATCTTTTGGGATTATTGTAGGGGAGGAGATAACCCTTTTGCAACACTCCATTAGAAAAGCCACCTTTAGTATTGAAATTGGGCATGCACAAATTGCCTTGCGCGCCCATGAAGCCCAGTGTGTTTTGGTTAACCCCTTATGAAAGCAATGATCATTAAAACCTTACTTTTAGAGCACTTCAAACAGCCCACAACAGAACTTATTTATCAAAACCCTTATGAATTACTAGTAGCTGTACTGCTTTCTGCACAATGCACAGATAAACGAGTCAATGCCACAACCCCTGCTTTTTTTAAGGCCTATCCAGATGTGATGAGTTTAGCTAACGCCTCTTTTGAAGATGTGTATCAATGCATTAAAAGCATTTCTTATCCCAATAGCAAGGCTAAACATTTAATACAAATGGCACAACAGATTTTACAAAATTTCAATGGGCAAATCCCAAGAAGCCAAAAAGAGCTAAAAACCCTAGCAGGTATTGGCCAAAAAAGCGCAAATGTGGTATTATCTGTGGCTTTTAATCAAAATGTACTAGCCGTTGATACCCATGTTTTTAGAGTATCGCATCGTTTGGGTTTAACTAAGGCTAAAAATACTTTGCAAACGGAGGCTGATTTGAGCGCTCTATTTAAAGAGGATTTAGGTGCACTCCACCATGCCATGATTTTATTTGGGCGCAGAATTTGTAAAGCCATTAAACCCCAATGTTCTATTTGTTTTTTGCAGGAATTTTGTTCAAACAAAGCTAATTTCAAACCCCGTTAAACCCTTAATTAGGTAATTGCTGGTATGATATTCCATTTTAAATGGTTATCTCTAAGAAAGGTAAAATTGTATGGATAGCCAAAACAACAATAATAACAATGGTAATAATAAAGATGGGGTGAATATCCAGTCTAACCCTACGCTGGCAACTTTGACACCGGTTAACCCTAGGCTTAAAAAGCAACCCACTCTCAACCCTAGAGAGTTAGAGCTGACAACTTATTTAGAAGAGTTGATCAATGATTATAAGGGATTATTAGACATGGAAATTACTTTCATGGCCGAACTTGGTTCTACTTTTATTCCTTTAAGGGAAGTGTTGCGTTTTGAAAGAGGATCGGTGATTGATTTGCAAAAACCTGCAGGAGAGAGTGTGGATACTTTTGTTAATGGGCGCGTTATTGGTAAGGGAGAGGTTATGGTGTATGAGAAAAATTTAGCAATCCGCTTAAATGAAGTGTTAGACTCCAATGCTATTGTTTACTACATCGCTAAGGACTTATAGAAGCGATAATGATCAAAGCGCGCTATTTTTTTGTATGGGTGTTTGTATGCGTAAGCATCGTTGCTAATCCCATTGCTGCAAATCTTAATAAACTAGAGCAACTCCAAATTATCCCCACACCAACCGATCAAAAAGGCGTGGCCATCAATCTACTTTTTAGTAAGCCTCTTAGCCAGATTCCAAAAATTTCTCCTATGCAAGTGATCACCCTACAAAACATGGATTCTTTTGCCCCTAGATTAGAACATTTTAGCGCCTCCGTTCTTACAGAGCTAGCCATTTATCACCAAAATAACACCCTTTTTATTGTGCCAAAGAGTACCACTCTTTTCCATGTTAGAGCTAAACTTTCGCAGGATAAACGCTATTTGCGCCTAGAATTTGTCCCTCTTTTATCTGAACTCACCGATGTAGCGCAAAAATCTCAAGAGCAAACCGCCCCAGCCCCTAAAAATGCGTCGCTTAAAGATTTTGAATGGGATTATTTGTGGAAAGTAGGGATTGTGATTGGTGCTTTATTGGTGTTATTATGGATACTTAAACGCAAAAGTACCCAAAAGTTTCTCTTCCCAAAAGTAGGTCTTGAACCAAGTGTAACTTTTATAAAACCTCTAGATGCCACCCATAAACTCGTTACTATTGAAGTACGCAACCAGCTATACTTGATTTTATTAAACTCTAACCAAAGCCTTATTTTAGATAAGATCACGCTAGATTTCCCCAAAAAAGACCCCACATTACTTAAAAAAGAAACCCTTATGGAAGAAACAAAACAGCGTATTAGAGAATCTAAGTTGAAAAGTTCCTATGTCTAGGTCTGTTAGAGCACTAGACAGAGACTTTATAGATAGACGCTCTGATCGTAATTTCTATATCTCTTTATTTATTTCATGCTTACTCCACTTACTCCTCTGGTGGTTAGTAGAGTACAGTCATCAATTTTTTCACCAACCTAAACTTGTTAAGCTCAACCCTAGCAATTTATTAGTGCTCAAACGCGGGCGTGGAATCCACCCCATTTAAGCAATTTACACAATTATGATAACTCCATTGTACTTTTTAATGCCAACCACACCCTCTATTTACTCTACAATGAACCTCTTAAGAATAGCAATAATCTCCTCCTGTAGCACAGCCAAAACCTCAACCAAGATCCAAACCCCAAAGAGTGGTTGAGCGCAAAAGACACAGAGCCAACCCACATAAAAGTACTCGAGTGGCTAGCAGAGAGAGCCATCATAAGGCTTTGCGCAGAGAGCAAAGAGAAGAGCCTAAGAAAACAACCCAGCAAAAGACTGATGATTTTAACCCCAATAGCCTATCGTTTTTGCCCTCAGAGCAAAATTCAGCCGCGCCACCCCCAACCCCTAGTGAGCGCAGTTATGAAAATGATAAAGGCATGGATAGCCAAACCCGTAAAGATATTGACGAGCTTTATGGGGAGGAATTTGGGGATTTAGGGACGGCTGAAAAGGATTTTATTAAGAGTAATTTAAGTGAGATCGGGCGCATCACCCAAAAATACCTAGAATACCCCAGTGCTGCCGGATATTTAGGGCAAGACGGTGTAGATGCGGTGGAATTTTATCTCCACCCTAATGGCGATATTACCGGGCTTAAGATCATCGAACCCTCCGGTTATAAACTTTTAGATGATAATACGCTTAAAACTATCACCATTGCCTATAAAGACTACCCGCGCCCAAGAACTACAACTCTAATCCGTATTCGTGTACGCTATTTTATTTACCGCTAATGGATAAAATCACCCTACAAGACCCCCTAGACATGCACTTACACCTAAGAGAGGGTGCATTACTCAAAGCCATTTTGCCCTTTAGCGCTCGCCCCTTTAGTACAGCAGTAGTCATGCCTAATTTGACTATCCCCATTACTACCACCAAACAAGCCCTAGATTACAAAGCAGAAATTGAAAGTCTAAGCGCGCATTTTAAACCCCTGGTAGCCCTTTATTTGCATGAAAAACTCAGTAGCCAAGAATTAGAACAAGCTAAAGCCGCCGGGTTATTTTTACTCAAACTCTACCCTAAAAATGCCACCACTAACTCAGATCAAGGTGTAGACAATATTTTAAGCCCACAAATGCTTAAGATTTTAGAAATAGCCCAAAATCTAGGTTTTATCCTTTGTATCCACGCTGAAGATCATGGCTTTGTGCTAGATAGAGAATATAATTTCCACCCTATTTTAACCACCCTAGCCCAAGAATTTCCCCGTCTAAAAATCATCATAGAACACATAAGCGATACGCGCAGTATCTCCCTTTTAGAACGCTACCCTAATTTATACGCAACCCTCACCCTACATCACATCGCGCTTAATTTAGATCATCTAGCCGGAGGCGCGCTAAATCCTCATCTCTTTTGTAAACCTCTTTTAAAAACCCCTAAAGATCAGCAAGCACTTTTAAATTTAGCCCTCAATGCACACCCTAAAGTAGCCTTTGGTTCTGACAGCGCGCCTCATCTAATCGCTTATAAACACACCCACACCTGTAGTGCGGGTATTTTTAGCGCACCTTTGCTTTTAAGCGCGCTGTGTTCTCTTTTTGAAAAACACAATGCCCTAGATAAACTCCAAAGCTTTATTAGCCAAAATGCCATGCGCATTTATGCACTTAAAGATATTCCCCATAAAACTATCACTCTGATTAAAAAACCCCCAAATCCACCCAAACTTCCCGACGGGTTATATATGCCACAGATTTTTCCCCTTCATTGGAGTGTAGATGCGATCTGTTCTCATCTACTCTAGCTTATTGATTTTACTTTTTCTAGGTTTCACTCTTAAAGCCCCCCGCTCTTTTTCTTTTAAAAAGACAAAGCCAAGCTTTTAACTTTATGTATTCTAGAGGTTAAAATGCTTGCCCCCCCCGCCTGTAAAATCTGTGCATTCAGCCACCCTTAGCGCGCTATCCAATGATTATTTATTAGCCGCTTATTTTGGAGGGAGTGCTGAGGGTTTAAGTGATGTTAAAATCTATGCCAATCTTTACTCTATTAAAACGCAAACTTGGCAAAAGGCCTTTGCTTTACTCTCTGCGCCAGAATTAAGTAGGCTTGCTAATGCCTATGTGAAGGCATTAGGTAACCCGGTTTTATTCACGCAGCATGACCGCCTCTATTTGTTTGTGGTGGGTGTGAGCCTTGGAGGATGGGCTACCTCTAGGATTTATATGCTAGTCTCTAATATAACCCCTCCCTTTCATTTTTCACTCTTACAAATCCTTCCTTTGAGCCCATTTCTTAATATCAGCCATTTAGTGCGTACCGCTGTTTTGCCCACCACTGATGGGGGTTTTCTTCTGCCTAGTTATCATGAATTAGCCCATAAATTCCCATTACTATTAAAATTTGATACACAAGATCGTTTAGAGTTTCTAATCAAGCCTAATACACTTAAACAACAATTACAGCCCACCCTAGCCCCCTATAAAGCCTGTGCGCTCATGGCATTGCGTAGTTATAAAACACAACAATTTTATACCCAAACCTGTAAAACCCCCTTGCAGTGGAATCCACCCCATTTAAGCAATTTACACAATTATGATAACTCCATTGTACTTTTTAATGCCAACCACACCCTCTATTTACTCTACAATGAACCTCTTAAGAATAGCAATAATCCCCGTAGTGCTCTTTATTTAGCCAAATTTAAAGATGGATACTTTAGCCCGCTAACAATTTTAGATAGCAGTTTAAAGGGTGAAGTGAGTTACCCGGCTGTTTTAAATTTTAATAACCAAATCCATGTGCTTTATACCAAAGAGCGTAAAGCCATTATGCATCTTTCTTTTAATCTAGGTTATTTAAAACAATTTTAATGGGTGATGCGGCGTATTTATTTGCCTGTGCTTTGGCTATTTGTGTGTGGGTGTGCTCTAAAAGGTATGCACTAATTAAAGCGTCTCTTGTCTTTTTAGGTTTACAAATTCCCCTTAAAGGTTTAACTCTTAGCATGCTCTGTGTGGGGCTTTTTGGACCTGTGAGCCTGCTTAGCTTAGGATTATGCACGCATGCATTGCTAAATTACTACACCCATCAAGAAATTTTACCCCTAAAAGCGGCGTGGTTTTTAACCCTTTTTGAGGGTTTTATTTTTATAGACACTTTAGGATTTTTGCCCTTTAGTCTGATCTATGCTCCTTATAAGATTACGCTAATTAGCCTATGCCTGTTCTCTTTATGCGCATTTATTCTTTATAAACCTTTAGGCATGCTTTTTTTGGGTGTATTAGCCTTATTGCTCCTAGATCGTCTATGTTCTTTACATTTTCCTGTACTCTATGTGGCTTTTATGGATATTTATTTGTGGATCGTGGCTTTGGTAAGGATATTGGTGGCCTTTATTAAGTGATTAGCCAAATTTTGCATAATGAAAGATATAAAGCTAAAAGATCTGGAAAATATTAAGCGAGTACAAAATCCAATTTAAGTTTTGCCTTCTAGTACTCAAAACTAGTAATTGCTAAAGTTAATAGCTTTCTTTCTTTAGAATAGACGCCCAACTCTAGCAATTAGAATACAAAACCTTAGAAATGTACGCACGGTATCGCTGCAATTATTGCACTTTTGATAAATTTCATGCAAAGATAAAACATAAGAGTAAATAAACTTGATGCTTACTTTTTAGAGGGGCGGATTTTACACACCCACTAAAGGATAAGGAATTTAAATACATCATTTCGCGCTACTTTTAGGGTGCGATTTTCCTATTGTACACCTGCTGTTTAGATCGATTTTTGAGGGCGATACAGGGTGTTTATAAGGCCTAAAGCGCTTTGTTCTGATTAACCTATACAGTTGGGGCACAATCTTAGAGGCCTTTAACGCGATTTGCTAAACCGCTCTTTGCAAGAGGTTATCAAGCAGCTAAAGATGTGCATTTAGCTAATTTGATTCAGGCTAAATTATCTAAGTTAGTTAAACCAATTTAGCCGCCACTAGCAGCTATCGTAGTGGTACAAAAGATCTTTAACCTAGAGCTCTTGTGAGGGGTCGTAGCGCTTAGTAGAGCTCCTCTAACTTTTGTAAGTGCTATGCTAGGGGGGTTTGTGTGGTTTTACTTGAGCTCTTAACTAGCGCCCGCTTAAGCGGGCTGTATCAGGAGAGCTTTTAACTTTTATCGCGCCCGCTCTAGCGACTTATCGTAGTGTGCAAGAGTTCCTAAATTTGCCAATACCGCTTTAATGGCAATAAGACCCTAGAGAAAAGCCAAAGACAATGGTCAAGCTCTAGTGCCATTAAGCTACTTCTAAACTTTAAGTATCCCCCTCCTAGTCCCGCTATTTCCCCTTTTTTTATCTAGCTGTGTCAATGTGCTTATTGTGGCTTTTATCTGAAGTGGACAAAGCCAAGCTTTTAACTTTATGTATTCTAGAGGTTTAAATGCTACTTTGGGGAGCTCTAGTGCAAGAGCTTTTAGTTATCCTACTAAACCCGTATTTTAGTGGTATTCTAGCGGGTATTATTTCACACATGCAAGTTTGCGCACTCTTGGTTGTCCCCCTGTTCGTTCCACCCCCTAGATAAACCTACCCTAAAACTTCCTTTTTGGTTTTTAAGGTGGATTGTATAGACTCCTGCATTTTCAAGTACACGCCCTTTTGCTACGATCTCTGTTAAGCCATTAATAAGTTTTTCTTGTATATTCGTTCCCTCAAAGTCTTTAAATCATTCACATGTTTTTCTAGGGCTTAAGCGGTTTGCCATTAACATCTTTATAAGTCTTTTAAGTCTGCCGCATTTGCTCCCCACACTAAATCTATATCGCCTAAATCCTCTCTATAAAATGCTCCGGCTACTTGGCCTTCTTTAGCCTCTATAAGTTTGGCTACTGCGCCCTTTAGATCGTGGTAAAACTCTTTAAAATTTTTGCCAAAGGCTTTATTGTGGGGGATTTCTTGATTTTTTGTTTTAGTTTTAGTAAAAGTCTTTCCCTCACCGCTTAATGCGGGTTTTTCTTTAAACTCTTTAACTTTAAATTCCTCAAGCATCCAGCCCTTAGGCTGGCTGTAAAAACCAACATCTTAAAAAAAGATAACTAAGAATTTGGAGCAGGTTTAACGCAAGGGTGGAAACATGAAGGAAAAAATTACTGGATAGTAACGGCTTACAAAAAACCCCCCGCGCAGAAGTTCGACCAAGTCGCGGCTAAGTCTGGGCTTGGCTCCGATCTAGCCCAAAAGGATAGGCCACACCCTACCACTCCCCCCCTTAAAAGTCAAGAGCCTAATAACTACATTGATGTAGAAGTCATAGAGCACCCTAAACAACTGCTCTTTAAAAGCGATTCACAGATTTATAAGGAGGCTAAGGCTAAGGGTTTAAGTTATGCGGAGTTTAAAGCGCTTCAGAGTCAAGAGAAAGCCACTAGAGCCCTACACACTACAAGATACATTGAGTTTAAAAAAGCTGAGAGTCAAAACATTAAAGATTTGCTAGATACTAGCAAACCCTTAAGAATGCTTAAACCTGCTGAAATTACAGAGAGATTATTAGATCAAGTTAAAAAGCACAATGCTAAAGTGTGGGTGGGGGAGTTAAATAACTCAAGCATTATTGAGCATTTAGGGTTTAAACCAGATCGACCTATTAAGTTTATTGCTAATGGTGAGGCTCTTACACATGTGCAAAGACAGCATGGAACTAATTCTATCCACCACAAAAGAGGACAATCGCCCATAGAAACCGCAGATATAGCGAATTATCCAAGTATGGTTAATAATGCAGACATCATGTATATTAAGAAACATAATGCAATTAAAACGCTTGTGAGTGGCAAACAGATTAACGGATATTTTGTTGTAGTAGAAGTTATAGGAGCGAAGAATGGACAATTGAACCTAAAGACCATGTATAAGGAAAACGGGAAGTTAGAAAATAGCCCGACTTTTAAAGATAGTGCGTATATACGACTATCAAAAGATAGCGCAAGTCCACAACTGCAGGTAAACTACAGGCCTTGCTTAGACGCAACAGGCACTATCAGCCTCATATTCTACTAAAACCAACACTAAAAGTCAAACCTAGTACAAATGTAGGCATCTAAAACATTTGTTTTTAATTTTTATCTGAACGCGCGTAAAACTCCGTCCTTTAGGGCGGAGATGTAAGCGCACAGACGCATAACTAAACAGGTGTTTCTTGCTCTTGGATATAGCGTTTAATCAGCTCCAAAGGAGCACCGCCACAACTGCCAGCAAAATAGCTAGGCGACCACAAGTGATCACCCCATAATGTGTTACAAACACTTTTAAACTGCTGGGCACGCACCCTTCTAGAGCTCACACCTTTCAAAGAATTAACCAGCTTAGAAATACTCACTTTGGGTGGGTAGTTGATGAGCAAATGCACATGATCAGATTCTCCATCAAACTCTACTAACTCGCTTTCAAAGTCCTCACACACTTTTTTAAAGACTTCGCCTAGAAAGTCTATCACTTCTTTGCTGAAAGCCTTACGCCTATATTTTGTTACAAAGATCAAATGCACATGCAAGAGAAATACACAATGTCTGCCGTGTCTAATATCACTAGACTTTACCATAGACCAATATTAACATAATTATGCTAAACTCCAAAAATGCAGATCAATAAGGGTTTTAAATACCGCTTGTTCCCTACAAAAGAGCAAAAGGCTTTACTCAAGCACCATTTTTTCATTTACAACCAAGCCTATAATATCTGCCTAAACTTGCAACAAGAGCAATACAACACGAATAAGACCCTAGAGAAAAGCCAAAGACAATGGTCAAGCTCTAGTGCCTTAGACACAAAGATTAAGTATCATCTTAAACAAAGAGATTAAAGCTTTTCTAGTGTTGTGGCGCAACAAAGCCGTATCAACGCGCAAAAAGCTCTCAAAAGTGCTTTAACCCTCAAAGATAGAGGCTTTCCCAGATTTAAAAACTCCAAGATTGCTAAACAGAGCTTTAATTGGAATAATCAAGGTTACTCCATTAAAGATTGCAACAAACGCTTTAAGATTTTAAGACTGATGCGCCAAGATTTTAAAGTGCGCTGGTCTAGGGATTTGCCTAAAGATTGCACCATTAAACAAATCACTTTTTCTTGCCTGAATGAACGCTATTTTGTGAGCTTTAGCGTGGAATACCATAGGGACATCACGCCCTTAAAAACCCTAAGCCACCAAGACAAAGCCATAGGTTTAGATTTAAATATCCATGACATCGCTTTAAGTGACGGGACTCTCATTCCTACGCATTCTAAGACATTTAACTTAGCTAAATATAATTTAGCCTTTAAAAGACTGCAAAGAAAACAGAGTCGCAGGGTTTTAAAGTCTAAACAGACCAAAACAAAACTAGGGAGGAATTTTTACAAATGCCAAAATTCTTTGAATGCCATTTTTACTAAATCTAAACACAAGAAGGAAGATAGGTATCACAAAATCACAAGCGGACTTTCTAACAAGTTTGAATTGGTAGCAGTTGAGAACTTACAAGTCAAGAATATGACCAAGAGAGCTAAACTTAGGAATGTGAAACAAAAGAGTGGCTTGAATAGGTCTATTCTTAATACCTCATTCTACCAAATCATCAAATTCTTAGAATACAAACAACAGCATAATGGCAAACTTTTTGTGAAAGTCCCTCCACAATACACGAGCAAAACCTGTCATCATTGCGGGAATATCAACCGCCAACTTAAGTTAAATCATAGAGAGTATTGCTGTCCTGTATGTGAATACACAGAGCATAGGGACATCAATGCCGCTAAGAATATCTTAAGAGCGGGGTTAAAGTCTCTTGGGTTAGGAATTAGCCTTGCAGACTCTAAACAGCAAAGCCTTTCGAGTTCAGAAACCCTAGTTTCTGTTAGTTAGGAAACTCCTCCCTTTAGGGAGGGGTGATTCACACCTGTTATAAATCAACAGCACTTAACGCACTTGTCTGAACCAATACCTGCGCGGCTATTCCCTCTTTTCTCCCGATAAATCCTAGCCCTTCAAAGGTAGTTGCTTTAATATTGATCACCCTTTTATTTAAGCGTAATAGATCAGCTAAGTGCGATTTAATCGCCTCCCTATAAGGCGCGATTTTTGGCATGTCAGCTAAAAGGGTACAATCAATGCTTTCTATAGTGTGCCCCATTCCCTGTGCTAGGTGATAAATCTGTGTGAGCATTAAGCTTGAATCCATATTTTTAAAGCGCGAGTCTTGATCGCTATAATACATGCCAATATCTCCGCCTTTAATCGCCCCTAAGATCGCATCAATAAGAGCATGTAAAAGCACATCTCCATCGCTATGGGCTTTTAACCCTTGCTCTTTACTATCTTTAGGATCAATAAGAACCCCGCCTATTTTCATAGGTTTATTTGATTCAAATCCATGTACATCAAATCCTAAACCAGTATGGGTTGTAAAACAAGTTGTGTAGGGAGGCAAATCGTGGGCAAAGGTGATTTTGTGCAAATCTAAACTACCCTCTATGTATGTTACCTGCCCTCCATTGCTTAAAAGCGCGCTACTCTCATCACTAAAATTTCCTTTGCTATAAGCCTCTTTTAGTTTTTCTGTCCGGCAAATCTGGGGGGTTTGTACATGCAAGGTGTGGGCGCGATCTAGTGTGGTAAAACCTTGCTGGCTTAAAACCATTGTATCAGAGGCGCTTAAAGCTGGGGCAATGCCATCTAATTTGGGTTGGTTTTTGAAGCGATCTAACAGTTTTAAAAACATTTGTGATCCCCCAATAAAACGCGCCACATCGCTCACCACCACAAAGGGGGTTTGTACTAATTTAAGCGCATTTAGCACCGACTCTTGGCGACTCTCTCCTCCTAAAACCACGCTAAGCTCTAAATCCTCTAAAGCTTGCTTGATATAAATTTGCTCTAAAGGGTTACTGACCACTAGAAAAATGCGCTCAAAACAACCCAAAGCCTTAAAATCTCTATATACTTTTTCCCATAAAGCTAGCCCCTGATAAACCCACCATTGTTTTTTAATAGGGGGCAGTTTAGAGGGCAAGCTTTTTATAAAGCGGCTACTTGAACCCGCAGCAAGTAAAATAAGCGAAAAACTTTTTTCCAAAACAAACTCCATAGGCAAATTTAAAAGCCCTTATCCTAGCTATCTAAAATTAATAAGAGTTCTTAAGCCTATATTCAAGCGCTTTTGCTAATGTGTTGCTCTTTTAAATATAAAGGAGAGCGCATGCGCAGTTATCTAGCTAAAAGAAGTAAGGATTTAATTAAAACCCAACTACATTACGCCAAAAAAGGGATCGTTACGGAGGAAATGGCTTATATTGCCAATATGGAAGAGGTGAGCCCAGAGCAGGTGCGATCTGAGGTAGCTAGAGGCCGGCTGATTATTCCGGCTAATATAGAGCATAGCAATTTAGAACCTATGGGCATTGGAGTAGCGCTTAAAACTAAGATCAACGCTAATATTGGTAGCTCAGCTATTATCCACTCTACAGAGGAGGAGGTAGAAAAACTCCGCGTGGCTATTAAGTATGGAGCAGATACGGTGATGGATCTCTCTACTGGTGGGGATTTGGATGCAATCCGCATAGAAATTATCAAGGCCTCTTCTGTACCTATTGGAACCGTGCCGATGTATCAGATTTTACACGATGTCAACAACGATGTGATGCAATTAGATATTGATACAATGTTAGGGGTGTTAGAAAAACAGGCCAAACAGGGGGTGAGTTATTTTACGATTCACTGCGGGTTTTTGCTTGAGCATATGCCCTTTGTAAGTCAGCGCAAAATGGGGATTGTGAGCCGTGGGGGGAGTTTAATGGCCTCTTGGATGATGCACTATCACAAACAGAACCCCTTTTATAGCGCCTTTGATGACATTTTAGCCATTTGCCAAAAATATGATGTGAGTTTGAGTTTAGGCGATTCTTTGCGCCCCGGTTGCCTAGCTGATGCTAGCGATGCAGCCCAATTTGCTGAGCTAAAAGTTTTAGGAGAATTAGCTAAGCGTGCCTATGAAAAAGATGTGCAGGTGATGATTGAGGGACCTGGACATGTGCCCTTAAATCAAATTGAGCGCAATGTAAAATTGCAAAAGGAGCTATGTAACCACGCCCCCTTTTATGTTCTAGGGCCTTTGGTTACAGACATTGCAGCTGGTTATGATCACATCGCTAGCGCGATTGGAGCGTGTGTGGCGGCATGGAAGGGGGTAGCGATGCTTTGCTATGTTACGCCTAAGGAGCATTTAGGCCTGCCAAATGCTAAAGATGTAAGGGAGGGGATTTTAGCCTATAAAATTGCTGCCCATGCAGCCGACATTGCACGGGGTAGGATTAATGCTAGAGTGCGCGATGATTTGATGAGCGATGCGCGCTATGCCTTTGAGTGGAATAGGCAGTTTGAACTTGCCCTTGATCCTGATCGCGCCAAAGAGTACCACGATGAGGCGCTACCCCAAGATGTTTTCAAAGAAGCAGAATTTTGTTCCATGTGTGGGCCTAAGTTTTGTAGCTATAAGGTGAGCCAAGATATTTTTAAAAATTACCAACAAAAAGAGAGCGATAAAGCTTAATCTTTTTTGCTATGGGTGGAGGTGATGTAGTAGTAGATAGCGCGGATTTCATCAGGGGTTAGATTGTAGCGGGGCATGATGGATTTGCCGCTAAAAAGGGCTTTTGAAAAGCGCTCAAAATCAAGGTTATAAATGGGAGGGGCTTTAAAAATCCTCTCTTGGTTATTGGCTGTGGTGTAGCGGGTGATGATTTTCTCCTCGCCTAGTTCTCCGTGGCATTTAGCACAGCTAATATTGCGCGGATTGTGATAAAGCTCCTTGCCGTACTCTAAAAGCGTGATGAAACTGTCATCTTGCGTGCTGGCCTTAGCAAACATGAAAAAACTTAGTAAAAAGCTTAAGAGATAATGCAAGTTCTCCCTTTCAAAAAAGTTTTTCAAAAAACTTTGATTATAATAGCGCAAAAATTTGGTTGGGGTTGATGGTTTTATTAGACGGGCAAGCGCTTGCCAACTTAAGAGAAAAAGAATTATGCCAAGAAGTAGAAAAATTACACAGCAGAGTACGCCCCGCTTTGGCTGTGATCTTAGTGGGGCAAGATGTGGCTAGTGTGTTGTATGTGAATATGAAAGCTAAGGCTTGTAAACGCGTAGGGGTTGTCTGTATACTCCAAATTTTAGACGAACAAACCACCCAAGAGGCGCTTTTACAAATCATTGAAGAGCATAACCAAAACCTAGAAATCCATGGAATTTTAGTCCAATTACCCCTACCAAAACACATTGATACAAGGCGCATCATTGAGGCGATCAATCCGCGTAAAGATGTGGACGGGTTTCATCCTTTAAATGTGGGGCGGGTGTATTCTAATAGTTTGAATGCGGGCTTTTTACCGGCTACAGCTATGGGAGCGGTGGAACTTTTAAAACATTATGAGATTGAGATAAAGGGTAAAGATGTGGTTATTATAGGGGCAAGTAATATCGTGGGTAGGCCACTAGCTTCTTTAATGCTTAATGCCGGAGCAAGCGTGAGTATATGCCATGTCCTCACAAAAGATTTAAGCCTTTATACTAAGCGGGCAGATATTATTTGTGTGGGTGTAGGCAAACCTAGATTACTCCAGACTAACATGGTTAAAAGGGGGGTTGTGGTGGTAGATATTGGGATTAATAAAGAGGGGGGTAAAGTAGTAGGAGATGCAGACTTTGAAGGGTTAAAAGACAAGGTTAGTTATATCACTCCTGTACCTAAGGGAGTGGGACCTATGACCATTGTTTGCTTACTACAAAACACGATTTTAGCAGCTAAAGAGCAAGTAGGGGTGGGGGCTTAATTTATATTGCAAGGGTAGATATGGGTATATTGCAGGCATTGCGCCGTTTTGTGATGAGTTGGACGGGGACGGTTGTTTTGGTATTACTGGCTATCTTTTTTGTAGCCCAAGCTTTTGTGATTCCTTCGCGCTCTATGGTGGGTACACTTTATGAGGGCGATATGCTTTTTGTGAAAAAATTTAGTTATGGCATTCCTATCCCGCGTTTGCCTTGGCTAGATATTCCATTACTACCCGATTTTAAAGGTAATGGCCATCTTTTTGAGGGTAAAAGACCTGAGCGGGGGGAGGTAGTGGTCTTTATTCCGCCAAGCAATAAGGGTTATTATGTTAAACGGCTTTTTGCAGTGGGAGGCGATGAGGTGGTGTTTAACCAAGAGGGGTTTTATCTGCACCCAGTAGAAAGCGAAAAAGATCCAAAATACATCGCCACACATTTTCCCAACCACCCAACAAAACAATTTTTAGGAAAAGATTTTGTCTTTGCACCTTATGCGGATAAGCATTTGGGGATTTTTTATAGTAAGAATAACCAAACTTTTAACATCATGGAAGCCATTTATGCGCACCAAATCCTTAATTTGCCCGGGATTAGCATGCAATTAGTAGATCATGACGGGGAGAATATTTTTTATGTTAAGGTTGAAAAAGATCACTTTTTTATGATCGGGGATAACCGCGATGATAGCGGTGATTCGCGCTTTTGGGGGAGTGTGCCCTATAGCCATATTGTGGGTACGCCTTGGTTTGTTTATTTTAGCCTCAATCTTACTAATAGCATTGAGGCTGGCAAAGGGTCTAAAAATATCTTTACAGTTCGCTGGAAGCGCATGTTTAAAACTCTAGCAGGTTTAGAAAGCCAACTAGAGAAACGCCATGTACAGGAGGATTGATGCAGAAATTTGTGGTACTGGGTTGTGATCATGCGGGCTTGAATTTAGCAGGATTTATACAAAATTTTTTACAAGAAAAACAGGCTTTACTAAAAGTTTATAAGCCAGAAAAAGGGCAATTTGTAGATTATCCGGATTTTGCTAAACAAGTTGTTAAAGCTCTTTTAGAAGATATACAACACCTTAAGGGGGTGCTTGTGTGTGGGAGCGGGATAGGCATGAGCATGGCGTGTAATAAGATACCTAGCGTGCGTGCGGCCTTGTGCACTGATGCTTATATGGCTAAAATGGCAAGATTGCATAATGATGCTAATGTGCTATGCTTAGGGCAAAATGTGGTGGGTTTTGGAGTGGCACAGAGTATTTTAGAGGCGTTTTTAAATACAGATTTTGAAGGTGGGCGGCATGCTAGACGGGTGGCTAAAATAGAGGAGATGCAGTGCTAGCCCAATGGATGCTAGTTACTCTTATTATTTTATTTACCTGTTACATGGCGGTGCGTACCTTTTTTTACCGCTCTGTGGCCAAAAAGCAGGAAAAATACACCGCGTCCATGAAACTCACTTTGCAGGAGGCAGAAGTTTTGATCCAAAAATACCAGCTACAATTACAGCGATCTTTGGGCAATATTGATATTCTCACTCATGAGATGAATGCGCTTAAAGACGAAGTCAAAGTTTTAAAGCAAAGAAATGCCCAGTACCGCTTAGAGACAGATAAAT
Organism: Helicobacter suis HS1; assembly: GCF_026000295.1. Classification (NCBI taxonomy): domain Bacteria; kingdom Pseudomonadati; phylum Campylobacterota; class Epsilonproteobacteria; order Campylobacterales; family Helicobacteraceae; genus Helicobacter; species Helicobacter suis. The sequence goes on from NZ_AP026769.1 coordinate 956,053, forward strand.
ATAAGTCGCGTATCCGCGAATTAGAACAAAAAATTGAAGCCTTGTTGTGAGAAAACATGTTTAGTCAGAAATTAAAAGCCCAACTTAAAGAAGAGATTCGCGAGATTAAAGATCACCCCCAAAAAGGGATTTTATTTAAAGACATCACCCCGCTTTTAAGCCACCCGGTTTTATTTGCTACTCTAATTGATGCGCTCAAAGATCGCTACAAACTCTACAATATTGATTTTGTGGTAGGGATTGAGGCTAGGGGCTTTATTTTAGGCGCGGCTTTAGCTTATGCTCTTCAAGCGGGTTTTGTACCCATCCGTAAAAAAGGTAAATTACCCTACCATACACTAAGTGCAGAATACAGCTTAGAGTACGGGCAAGATTGTGTAGAAATCCATAGCGATGCGTTTAGAGAGCTTAAAAGTGCCCATGTTATTCTCATAGATGATCTCATCGCTACGGGAGGTACGGCTCTGGCTAGTTTAGAGTTATTAGAAAAACTCCAAGCCAAATGCATAGAAGCCTGTTTTTTGATCGCACTTAGAGATTTAGAGGGTCTGTCTAAAGTTGCTGAAAAGACCAGTGCCTTTAGTGTTTTAGAGTATGAAAGATAAAAAGGGCTCATGGAAGCGTATATCCTAGAATTGTGGAACAATTACGCGGCCAACTGGGGCTATTTAATTCTCTTTTTCTGGAGTATTTTAGAAGGTGAGATTGGGCTAATCCTAGCGGGCATGGCTTGTTATGCGGGGCATATGAATCTTTTCTTAGCCATTAGTGTAGCTGCTTTGGGGGGCTTTAGCGGGGATCAAACTTATTTTTACATTGGCAGAACGAGCAAACAATTTATCAATAAAAAACTAGAAAAACAAAGGCGCAAGTTAGCCCTAGCGCATTTGCTTTTACAAAAATATGGCTGGTTTATTATTTTTATCCAACGCTACATGTATGGCATGCGCACAATCATTCCTATTAGTATTGGTTTGACTCGTTACAACATGCTTAAATTTGCCCTAATTAATCTAGCTAGCGCCTTTGTGTGGGCATCAATTACCATTTCGCTTGCGTGGTATTTTGGAGAACAACTTTATGACTTATTAGAATTGCTTAAGCGTTATCCTTACCTAATTATACTACTATTGGCTCTTGTATTAGGGGCTGTAGTTTGGTATTTTAATGTGTCTACAAGAAGGATTGATAAGAGAATCCAAAAAGTCCAGCAAGGACTAAAACTTAAGAAAGGAAAGTGATGTTAACACTCAAACTAGAACAGGCTTCTTTGGAGCAAATACAAGCAGATGTAACCATCGTGTTTGTGGTGGATAAGGATTTAAGCGTAGCGGTGGATAAAAACACTTTAGAAACCTTCCATTATGAGGGAGAGGGTGTGTTTTTAGATCAGGCCAATCGGGTGCTTTATGTAGGGCTTGCTAAAAGTGATGTGCACCTATTTAGAGAAGCTGCTTGCGCGGCGGTGCGTACCTTGAAAAAATCCAAGTTTAAAAGTGCAAAAGTAGGACTCTACGCGGCTAAACATTCTGTAGATAAACACGCCCTAGAAGAAACAATGCTGGCTATCTTTACTGGGGCACAGTTTGGGCTATACGAATATGAGGCCTATAAACAAAAAAAAGAACCCGCGCATTTACAAGAGCTTTTTGTTTCTCTACAGGCAAAAGATTTAAAAACCGAGAGCAAAACTTTAGAACACGCTTTAGAAAAAGCCTTGCATAAATCCCGTATTCTGGTTGAACATGTCAACCTAGCCCGCGATTTAGTCAACACACCCCCCAATGTGGCAAACGCGCCCTATGTGGCTAAGATCGCACAGGATTTAGCTGAAAAGAATGGACTAGATTGTTTTATACATGGAGAGGATTATTTGGAGGAAAAGAAAATGGGGGCTTATCTAGCCGTCAATAGAGCTTCAGCCAATCCCCCCCAACTTGTCCATCTGATCTATAAACCTAAAAATGCTAAGAAAAAAATCGTTCTTGTAGGTAAGGGGTTGACTTATGATTGCGGAGGGCTTAGCATTAAAACACCTGAATATATGCTCACCATGAAGGCAGATAAAGGAGGGGCATGCGCGGTATTAGCTACTGTCAATGCTTTAGCGCATTTGGCTGTAGATGCGGAGGTACACGGGGTATTGGGCCTAGCTGAAAACATGATTTCTGGAAGTTCTTATCGCCCCGATGATATTTTAATCTCTAAAGAGGGTAAAACCATTGAAGTACGCAATACCGATGCAGAAGGGCGTTTGGTGCTGGCTGATTGTTTAAGCTTTGCACAAGATTTACAACCCGATCTCATCGTAGATTTTGCAACACTTACAGGGGCTTGTGTGGTGGGTCTTGGTTCTTATACTAGTGGCATTATGGGCAATAATGAGCATCTTAAAAGCCAATTTGAACATGCCGCGCTTAAGAGCGGGGAATTAGCGGCTAAATTGCCCTTTAACCGCCATTTGCGCAAATTGCTAGATTCTAAAATGGCAGATATTAGCAATGTTACACCTGTGCGCTATGGGGGTGCGATCACGGCTGGGCTGTTTTTAAATGAGTTTATCCGCGAGGATTATAAAGATAAATGGCTACATATTGATATTGCCGGGCCCGCTTATATTGAAAAAGATTGGGATGTTAATACGGCCGGAGCTAGCGGGGCGGGTGTGCGCATGTGTGTAGAATTTGTACTAGAAGTTTTGGCTAAATCTTAATGGGTTTATCTATTGGGATTGTGGGTTTGCCTAATGTGGGTAAATCTAGCTTGTTTAACGCTTTAACCCGCACAACACAAGCCCAGAGTGCAAACTACCCTTTTTGTACCATTGATCCTAATAAAGCAGTGGTAGATGTGCCCGATGCGCGTTTAAAGGAGTTAGCGCGCATTGTCAAGCCTGAGAAGATCCAACACTCTAGCGTAGAATTTGTAGATATTGCCGGATTGATTAAAGGGGCTAGTCAAGGCGAGGGCTTGGGGAATCAATTTTTAGGGGCTGTTAGAGAATGTGCGGTGATTTTGCATGTGGTGCGCTGTTTTGAAGATGAAAATATCACCCATGTTAGTGGCCAAATTAATCCTTTAGCCGACATAGAAACCATAGAAATCGAACTGATCCTAGCTGATATTCAGAGTTTACAAAAACGCTTAGATAAGCTAAACAAACTTGCTAAAACATCCAAAGAAGCCCAAGCAAGTTTAAAAGTTGCTGACGCGCTTTTAGCGCATTTAAACGCATTAAAACCGGCTAGTACTTTTGCTCCCCAAGATGATTATTTCTTAGAACTTAACCGCGAGTTGCGCTTTTTAAGCGCTAAAAAGGTGATTTATGTGGCTAATGTAGATGAGGCACATGTCAACTTTTTAAATGCCCATGCACACTGCGTACAAGATTTAGCCAAGCAAAGAAACGCACCTTTTGTGGGTTTAAGCGCTAAACTAGAAGAAGAACTAGGGGGCATGGAAGAACATGAGGCTCAAGAGTTTTTACAAAGTCTAGGGGTAAATCAAAGCGGGTTAGATAAAATCATTGCCTTAGGTTTTGATGCTCTAGGTTTAATGAGTTATTTTACCGCTGGGGTTAAAGAAGTGCGCGCTTGGACTATTTTAAAGGGCTCTAGTGCGCCGGTGGCTGCGGGAGTGATTCATAAGGACTTTGAAAAAGGCTTTATTAAAGCTGAAACGATTTCTTATGCGGATTTTATCGCCTGTGGAGGGGAACAAGGCGCTAAACAAAAGGGGGTTTTAAGAGTGGAGGGCAAAGACTACATCGTTCAAGATGGCGATGTGATGCATTTTAGATTTAATGTTTAGGTATTGTAATGTCTATTTTGTAGTTAAAGGAAATGTATGCCCAACAATTTAGCCCATATCGATCAAGTTACAAGTCTACATAAAAACAACGAGCTACAACTCTTGTGCTTTCGTTTAGGCAAAAACAAGGATTTATACGCGGTCAATGTGTTTAAAATCCGTGAAGTGGTGAAGTATAACGGGAGTTTAACCATTATTAGCCATGAACCCAACTCTTTAGTAGAGGGGCTCATCATTATTAGAGAACTCACCATTCCTCTAATTGACATGAAAAAGTGGTTTTATTATGACAGCAGCAATAAACAAAAGGATTTACGCCCTTATTGCATTGAAAAGGCTGATGGCAAAGATGACATTGTGATGATTTGTGAATTTTCCCGCTGGACAATTGGAGTGCGCATTTATGAGGCCGATCGCATTTTAAATAAAAAATGGACAGAAATTGAGCAGAGTGCGGGCGTGGGGGGCAGTACGGGAAATAGTAAGCTAGTGAGCCGTACGCGCTATTTTGATGGGCGTTTGGTGCAGGTGGTAGATATTGAAAGAATGTTAACAGATGTGTTTCCCTGGATTGAACAAGAAAGCCATGCAGAGCTAGACACGCTAACCCAGCTTTATAGCGATAAACTTGTGCTACTAGCTGATGACTCTCCTAGCGTGCTTAAAACCATGCAGGTGATCTTAGATAGATTAGGTATTAAACATTTGGATTTTATTAATGGGAAACAGCTTTTAGATTATCTCTTTGCTAAAGAAACGGTCATTGAAGACATAGGGCTCATCATTACAGATTTAGAAATGCCAGAAGCTAGCGGGTTTGAGGTGATTAGACGGGCTAAATTAGACCCTAATATGGCGCGTATCCCTATTGTTGTCAATTCTTCCATGAGTGGGAGTAGCAATGAGGAAATGGCGCGTTCTTTACATGCCGATGATTTTATCTCCAAATCCAACCCTAAAGATGTAGAGCGCATTGTCAAACAATTCATGCACACACAACAGGCTTAATGGATTATCATTCTATCCCCTCACCCTGCTATGTACTAGAGCTAGCTAAGTTACAACGCAACTTAGCAATTTTGGAGAGAGTACAAAAAGAAGCGGGGGTTAAAATTGTACTCGCGTTGAAAGGATTTGCCTTTTGGCGGAGTTTTGAATGGCTGCGGGTGAGCTTGCATGGTTGCTGTGCAAGTGGGGTATATGAAGCTTTGTTAGCCTATGAAGAATTTGGTTCTAGAGAGAGTGGTAAAGAGATCTGTGTTTTTAGTCCGGGGTTTAAAGAGGTGGATATTAAACAACTCTTGCCCATTGCCACACATATTATTTTTAATTCCTTTGCCCAGTATCACGCCTATAAAGACCTCATCTTAGCAAAAAACAAACAACTGAGTAAACTAGGGCTTTCATCAATCAAAATAGGTTTGCGTATCAACCCGCTTTTTAGCCGCGTCCAACCCTTGATTTATAACCCCTGTGCTCCTCATAGCCGTTTGGGTATCCCACCCAAAGCTTTTAAAGAAGGTTTAGAGCGCTATGGTTTAGAAGGGGTGAGTGGTTTACACTTCCACACCCATTGCCAACAAGATGCTTCCGATTTGCAAGAGGGCTTAGATCATGTAAAAAAGCATTTTGGAGAAACTCTAGCCCAAGTGCAATGGCTTAACATGGGAGGAGGGCAACACATGAGCAAAGAGGGCTATGCTTTAGAAGTTTTGATTCAAGCCATACAACAACTTAAAAAAGACTATCCTAATCTGGCAGAAATTTTTTGTGAGCCCGGGGAGGCGGTGGGCTATCAGACAGGTTTTTTACTCTCTAGCGTGCTAGATATTGTGGAAAATGGAGCACAAATTGCCATTTTAGATGTGAGTATCACCAACCACATGCCCGATTGCCTAGAAATGCCTTATAAACCTGAAATTTTTAAGGTGGCTTTAGATGGCAGTGTACAAGTAGGCAGTGAGGCGGGGGAATTTGGCTATTTTCTAGGGGGTGTGAGTTGTTTAGCTGGAGATTTTATTGGGCCTTATTATTTTGAAAACCCCTTACAAGTGGGCGATCGAATCATCTTTGAGGATATGTTGCATTATACGATTGTGAAAAACAACACTTTTAATGGAATTGCCCTACCTAGTTTGGGTCTTATTGAGCATAACCAATTCAAGTTACTAAAAAAGTTTGATTTTTCTCACTATAAAGAGCGTAATTAAGTCGGTCTAGTCGCTACAAAGCCTCGATCTAAATCAGAATAATCGGTATAAAAATTTGCTTGATAGCCCTTTAACCCCAAATGCTCACTTAAAGAAGCCTTGTGGTTATGCCCCATTTCACAGGCTAGATATTTCACCCGTTTATTTGCCGCCTGATCAATAAGGGCCTTTAAAATCTCATCTCCATACTCGCCTCCATAGAGTGCAATCTCTGGTTCATAACGCACTGAATCTTCTAAGGGGTAATCTAGCGCAACATAAGGCGGGTTGCTCACAACTAAAGTTCTAGCCTTAATGTCTACACCTTCTAGCAAAGAGGTTTGGAATAAATTAATGCGGTTTTGTAGGTTAAAAGTAGAGATATTTACACTGGCCACTTCTAAGGCTTCCATTGTAATATCTGTAGCCAAAATAGAAATTTTAGGGTGTGCCATAGCTAGACTTACAGAGATCACACCGCTACCAATCCCCACTTCCACAACATTTTTAATCCCATAATCTTGGATTAACTCAGAAGCTTGGTGGACTAAAATTTCTGTTTCTGGTCTGGGGATAAGTACCCGCTCATCTACAAAAAAGATACGGCCATAAAAACTCACCTCATTGGTGATATATTCAATCGGAAAACCCTTAGCCCTTGTTTTCACCATACGCATGAAGCGTTCAAAGGCAAAACTATCTAGTTCTTCTTGAGCATGGATGTGCAAATACACCCGGTCCACACCTAAAAGATGACTTAAAAGAAGTTCAGACTCTAAAGCGCTACGCACCCCCCTATCTTTAAGTACCTTCTTAGCTTCATACAAGGCTTTTGAGATATTATTTTCCATAAACTCACTTTGGCCGGATTGTTAATTTAAATTAAAAAGATCGCGCCTATGGCGCTTAACTTCTATGCAAAACTAGCCAGTTATTCTATCTTAAAAAGCCTTATGCATGTTTAAGTAGCATAGGGATATTTCAAAAGATTAGGTATAATAGACCCCTTAGATTTCTTGTAAGTTTGAAGGATAGAAGTGGATTATGGGCTGTTGTTTGGCGGGAAGAGTTATGAACATGAAATCAGCATTGTAAGCGCTGTGGCGCTTAAGGAAGTGTTAGACGCACAGATTAGTTCTTTTATCTTTTTAGACGGGGCGCATAAATTTTACTTGATTGATAAAAAAGACATGCGTTCTCACTTTTTCTCCAGTGGGCAGTATAAAAAAAGCCCTGAGTTAGTGTTAAAACACGGAGGGTTCTATACACACGGCCTTTTGGGTGGAAAAGGCATTAGCATGTCTGTTTTGATTAATTTAATCCATGGAGGCGATGGAGAAGATGGCAAGATCGCCTCTTTTTTAGACTTTTTTGGGGTTTCATTTATAGGCCCTAGAGTTGAAGGCTGTGTTTTAAGCTATAGCAAATACTTTACAAAAATGTTAGCCAAAGAAAAAGGGATTAACATTTTGCCCTATATCTTTTTAGAACAACATGATATTGGAGCGCTACAAAACCTAGATTATCCCCTAATTGTTAAACCAAACCGGCTAGGTAGTTCTATTGGTATTAGGGTGATCAAAGATGCAAAAGATATTGCCTATGTTTTAGATGAAGTTTTTGAGTTTGATAGCCAAGTACTCATTGAACCCTTTAAACAAGGGGTGAAGGAATATAATTTAGCGGGTTGTAAGATTCAAAGTGAGGAGGAAGAGGGAAAATTTGTCTTTTCTGTAGTAGAAGAGCCACATAAAAAAGAATGGCTAGGGTTTGAAGAGAAATATTTAGATTTTGGGCGTACACAAAAAGTTAAGCAAGCAGATATTAGCAGCCATTTAGAAGAAAAGATGCGCCAGATATTCCAACTCATTTACGATCCATTCTTTGTTGGGGCAATTATTCGTTGTGATTTTTTTGTGATCAATGAGGAAGTCTATTTAAACGAAATCAATCCCATTCCGGGCAGTTTAGCCCACTATCTTTTTGAAGATTTTTCCTCTTTGCTAGAACAAATCTATTTGCCTAAACAACCTATTATCCCTATCACTTACCACTATATCAACCAGATTCAAAAAGCCAAGTGATGGCTAAGCGTCGTGTGTTGTATCAGGGATACACTTTTGAAATCGCCTATATTTTTGATAACCGGCGCGTACCTAAAAATTTAGTGTTTTTACATGGTTGGGGGAGTTCTAAGGAATTAATGCAAACGGCTTTTAAAGCCTTTTTTAATCACTACAACCATTTTTATTTAGATTTGCCCGGATTTGGTAAAAGCCCTAATCACATTTTCCTTACCCCTAGAGATTATGCTAAAATCGTAGACGCGTTTTTTGATTCCTTGCAAGTAGAAATTGACATGGCCATTGGGCATAGCTTTGGGGGTAAAGTGGCGTTATTGTGCCGGAGTACTAATTTAGTGCTTTTAAGTACAGCAGGGATTTTAATCCCCAAATCCTTTACAACCCGTTTTAAAATCAAACTGGCTAAGAGCTTAAAAGCTTTGGGATTAAAAAAAGCGCTAGGGTTACTAGCCAGTAAAGATGCGCATAATCTGAATCAAGCCATGTATGAAACCTTCAAATACACAGTACAAGAGGATTTTGAGGAACAGTTTAAAGCCTGTAAAAAGCCAACTTTAATTTTATGGGGGCAAGAAGACACCACCACCCCCCTAGAGGCAGGGCAAAGAATTGCTTCTTTAGTGCCTAAGAATTGTTTTTTTGTTTTAAAGGGCGATCATTATTTCTTTTTGAAGCAGGGGTTGGAAGTGGAGAGGCGCTGTTTAGAATACTTCCAAGAGGGTTAAATCTTGAAAATGGTCATGGATACACTAGAGTGGATCGCGGTATGGGTATTTGTGCTAGGTCTAAATTATTATCTAATCACGCTTTTGCAGTGGTATCATTATAGCTATATGCGGGTGATCACCAAGCACCATAAACGGCGTTGGCATTTTTACCATGCTATCTTGCCCACCGCTGTTTTTATCACCACACAGATCATGCATTGGGATTTGGCCTTTATATTATTCGTAGGCTTTGTACAAATCCCTTCTCTTCTCTCTTGGAATGTACACTTAGATAAACGGCTTGTTTTTACCCCACGGGTGGTACGCTTCTTTACCTTTCTACTTTTATTTTTACTCACCGATGCGATCTTAGTGCATGTTTATGGCAAGGTGTGTTCTTTGCTCTATCTTTTGCTTGTAATTCTTGTCCACATTGCTTGTAAGGCTTATGAGACTTTAATTGCCTCTGGGTATGTAAGCCTAGCTAAAGAAAAACTAAAGCGCATGAAAAATTTACAAATCATTGCAATTACTGGTAGCTTTGGGAAGACAAGCGTTAAGAATTATCTTTATCAAATCTTGCAGGGCAAATTCACCATTTACTCTTCTCTTAATAGTGTAAACACCTTATTAGGCCTAAGTCAGGATATTAATCAAAACCTAGATGAAACAAGTACCCTTTATATTGCTGAAGCGGGGGCTAGACAAAAGGGAGATATTAAAGCCATTGGCTCACTTTTAGAACACCACTACGCTATCATTACTGAAATTGGCAACCAGCACATTGAGTATTTTAAAGATATAGATAGTATCTATGAAACTAAGGCTGAGTTACTCCAATCTCCTCGCTTAATTCAGGCCTTTTGTTATGATAAAAACCCACTAGAGCCCTTTTATACAGAGCTTACAGATAAGATCAAACTCTACCCCGGGCAAATCCGCCATGCTAATGCCACCCTAGAGGGGACTTCTTTTGAGTTGTTCTTAGATAACCAATGGGTGGCTTTTGAGACTAAAATTTTAGGCGCTTTTAATGTAGATAACATCGCTTTAGCGGTTTTAATGGGGCATTATTTTGATATTTCTATCCCGCAATTACAAAGATTAGTGGCTAAGCTCAATCCCGTCCCCCACCGCCTCCACCCCCTGCACATTAATGATAAATTTATCATAGATGATGGGTTTAATGGCAATTTAAAGGGCATGTTAGAGAGTGTAAGGCTAGCTAGCTTGTATATGGGGCGTCGAATCATTGTTACACCCGGGCTAGTGGAGAGTGATGTAGAATCTAATACTACGCTAGCTAAAGCCATTGATAGCGTGTTTGACATTGCCATTATCACCGGTGAATTAAATGTAAGCGTGTTTGCACAGAATCTACAAAGACCTCAAAGGGTGTTTCTCAAAGACAAAGGGCAATTAGAACAGATTTTACAAACCATTACACTTGCTAAAGACCTTATCTTGTTTGCTAATGACGCACCCAATTATATCTAGGAGAGTCCATGGAAAGACTTTATGCGCCTTGGAGAAGCGCCTATTTAACAGGGGAAAAATCAGGGGGTTGTGTTTTTTGTGGCATTAGCCAAAATCCCCACCTAGACACACAAAACCATGTTTTATTCCGTGATTCTATTTGTTTTGTGATCATGAATCGCTACCCTTATAACCCCGGACATTTCATGGTTATCCCACACCAACATGTAGACAGCCCTGAATGCTTAAGCCTAAATCACTGGCAGTGTTTACAACAACGAATCTATGAGGGTGTTAAGCTTTTATATGCCTTTGGAGCTAGTGGCATTAATGTAGGTTTTAATATCAAAGAAGCAGCAGGGGCTGGGATTGCCCCCCATTTGCATGGGCATGTTATCCCCCGGTTTAATAGAGATACGAATTTTATCACCACTATCGCGCAAACGCGGGTTTATGGCGTGGATTTTGAGGCCATTTATACAAATCTAAAAACAAATGCAACCCAGTATTTCCAGCCACTGTAAGGAGAAGCATGAAGACGCGCAGTTTTAAAATCTTTAGCGGGAGTGCACACCCGAGTTTTAGTAAAGAAGTTGCTAGGCATTTAAATGTTGGGTTATCTAAGGCGGTTTTGGGGTATTTTAGCGACGGGGAAATCAATGTACAAATTAGCGAATCTGTGCGTGGACGCGATGTTTGTATTATCCAGCCCACCTGTGCGCCTGTTAATGATAATTTAATGGAACTCTTAATTATGGTAGATGCGCTTAGGCGCAGTTCAGCCAATTCAATTACGGCAGTAATTCCTTATTTTGGTTATGCCAGACAGGATCGAAAAGCCGCCCCTAGAGTGCCTATTAGTGCTAAATTAGTGGCTGATTTAATGCAAAGCGTGCAAATTGATCGCATCATCACAATGGATTTACACGCCGGTCAGATTCAAGGCTTTTTTAATATTCCGGTGGATAATCTTTATGGCTCTATTATTTTTAAAGACTATATTCTCTCGCGCAATTTTAAAAATCCGATTGTGGCTAGCCCAGATATTGGGGGTGTTTCGCGGGCGCGTTATTTTGCTAGCCAAATGGGGCTAGATTTAGTTATTGTAGATAAGCGCAGAGAGCGGGCTAATGAAGCGGAGGTGATGAATATTATTGGAGATGTGAGAAAACGGGGGGTGATCCTAGTAGATGATATGATTGATACAGCAGGGACGGTTTGCAAGGCTGCTAGCATGCTTAAAGCTAAGGGGGCGTATTCAGTTATGGCAATTGGCACACATGCGGTTTTAAGCGGGAATGCGATAAGGCGTATCCAAGAGAGTGCTTTAGATGAAGTGGTGGTGAGTAACTCCATTCCTTTAAAAGGCAAGCATGCTAAAATCACGGTTTTGAGTGTAGCGCCCTTGTTTGCGGAGGTGATTCGTAGGGTTTATCATAATGAGAGCGTGCATTCGCTCTTTGTCTAAAGGAGTTTAGTATGGCAGATGTGGTTGTGGGGGTGCAGTGGGGCGATGAGGGCAAGGGTAAGCTAGTGGATCGCCTAGCGCCTAATTATGACTTTGTGGTGCGTTTTCAGGGCGGACATAATGCAGGGCATACCATTGTCGCCAATGAAAAAACTTATGCGCTCCACTTAATTCCCTCCGGTGTACTCTACCCACAATGTAAAAATGTGATTGGTAATGGCGTGGTGGTGGCTTTAGATGCCCTTATTCAAGAGATGAGTCTATTTAAAGATTTAAAAGGGCGTTTGTTTATTAGTAATCGAGCGCATTTGATTTTACCCCACCACCCACTCTTGGATATCCGCCATGAAAATAACCCCCAAATGGCCATTGGCACAACAAAAAAAGGCATTGGACCGGCTTATCAAGACAAGGTTGCGCGCTTGGGTTTGCGCATGGGTGATCTTTTAGAGCCTAAATTTCTTAAAGAAAAAATCGCGCATTATTGTAGCTTACGCACACGAGGGCTAAGTTTTAAAACTTTAGAGGATTATTTAAACACCTATGCTAAGCAAGTAATTCCCTACATTACAGATACAACAGAACTGTTATGGGAAAGTGTGGATAAAGGCCAAAAGATTTTACTAGAGGGAGCACAGGGGAGTATGTTAGATATTGATTTTGGCACTTACCCTTTTGTTACTAGCTCTACTACGATAAGCGCTGGGGCATGTAGTGGGAGTGGGCTAAGTGTTAAAGATATTGATCAAGTTATTGGAGTGGCTAAGGCATACTGTACCCGCGTAGGTCATGGGCCTTTTCCTACAGAGGAGGGCGCAGAAGTGGGTGCGTTTTTACAAAAAAATGGGCATGAATTTGGAACCACTACACAGCGCGCGCGCCGTTGTGGGTATTTTGATGCGGTGGCTGTACGCTATGCTTGTCGCTTAAATGGTTGCACGCAATTAGCTTTGATGAAATTAGATGTTTTAGATGGCTTAGAGGAGATCTTAGTAGGGGTAGGTTATGAGAGGGAGGGGAAAAAATTAGAACATGTGCCCAGTAATTTAGAAGGATTAAAGCCTATTTATCGTGTTTTTAAAGGTTGGGAGCGCACGGCAGGGATTGCTCACTTTAAAGATTTGCCTAAAGAGGCGCAGGAGTATGTTTTAGCCTTAGAGGGGCTAGTGGGTGTGAAAATCAAATCTCTTTCTACTAGCCCTAGACGCGAGGATATGGTGCTTATTCCATGAACCTTGAATCTTTTAAAAAATTAGTCAAAATTAAAAAGCAAGCCATGCAGCGCTGTGAAAGCGATATAGCCCATAATAAAAGCCAAATTGTAAGCAAGCAAGAACAACAACATGCCTTACTAGTAGAATTATACGGCTTAAGCGTACCTGCAGAAGGGGGGTTTAATGCCTTTATCCAGCTAAATGCTTTGAAGAAAAATTATTTGTATCAAATAGAGCGCATAGGGGAGGAGATTAGCCAGCTTAAAGAAATGGGCAGACATCTAAAGGAATTATATAAAAACGCCTCTATTGAGTATGAAAAATTCAAATATCTACAAACCTTAGAAGAACAGAAAAAACTTAAAAGACTTAAAAAGCTAGAAGATCAGCAAATGGATTCTATTGGGGCAGAGGTGTTTTACCAACAAAGGGAGAATCGTGCTTAGGCTTTTTCTATTAGCCCTAGCTTTTATTTTTGCAAAAGCCCAAACGCCTTCATCTAAAGAATTTTTGCAGTGCAACGCTATTTTTGAATCCAGAAAAGCCGAAATTAAAAACCAATTACAAATGCTCCAAGAGAGGGCTTTAGCCTTGCAAACTCTGCAAGAACAAACCCAGAGTTTACTTGATCAGCGCAAGGCTAAGGTGAATGAAAGAGAACAGGCTTTAGAGGCTAAAATGAAAGAATTTGAAGCCAAAGAAGCCAACTTTAAACGCTTGCAAGATGATAGAGAAAAAAAGCTTAAAAAAATGATGGCTGATAATGAAAAACTCCTTAAAGAAATCAAAGAGGCTAGCAATAGCAAGATAGCTAGTACTTATGCCAAGATGAAAGACTCCAAGGCCGCACCCATTTTACAAGATTTGCCTATCAATGAGGCTGCTAGTATTTTATCCAAGCTTGAGGCTAAGGATATGAGTAAGATTTTGGCCAAAATGGACCGTGGCGCTTTGTTAAAGAGCAAAGCCTACAAAATGCAATGGGGTTTAATAATCAGGGCATTCAAAAGGCTGTATTACGCTTAGAAAATCTCCCTCCACTCTCAAGTGTGGTTGGGATTAATTTAGGCAAGAATAAAAACACGCCTTTAAACCAAGCTTTTATTAGAAACGCATAAGAGAGTAGATGGAGGCAAAGGATTTATACTTTAACCGAGAACTTTCGTGGTTGCGGTTTAACACCCGTGTTTTAGATCAAGTTTGTAATACCGCTTTACCTCCCTTAGAGCGGCTTAAGTTTTTGGCTATTTATGGCACTAATTTAGATGAATTTTATATGATCCGAGTGGCTGGGCTTAAACATCTAGTTGATAATAACACTCTACAAAGTAGTGTAGATGGAATGAGTCATCAAGATCAGCTAGAGTCTATCCGTCTTTATGTACTAGCAGAGCAAAGAATTGTTCAGGGGCAATTTTTATCTTTAAAGGAGGAATTAGCCCAAAAAGATTTATCCATAGCCAGTATAGAAAACCTCCCAAAATCTTGTTTACCCAAATTACAGGAATACTTTTACAAGTATATTTACCCCGTAGTTATCCCCACTCTTTTAGACCCAGCGCGCCCTTTTCCCTTTGTGCGTAATTTAAGTTTTGGGATACTTTTAAGCCTGCAAGGAACACAAAAAGTTTATGCAGCGGTGAAAATCCCTACCCTTTTAAAACGCTTTATTGAAGTAGAAAAAGGGATTTTTATCGCCATAGAAGAAGTGGTACAAAAATTTATTCCTTTGTTATTTGAACACCACCGCGTGCTAGAAAGTCTAGTGTTTAGAATAACTTGTAATGCGGATATGGAGATTATTGAAGATGAAGGACATGATTTAGTTAATCGCATTAGTGAAGGATTGCGTACCCGTGATAGGGGTGATGTGGTGCGTTTAGAAGTGGGGGGGAATTGTGCGGTTCTACTTTCTTTAATAAAGCAACAAATACCTGATGTTGATCTGTATACCAGCCATATTTTACTAGACTTAGGTAGATTATGGGAACTGGTGAATTTAAAAAACTACGCTCATCTCAAATTTCCTATCTTTGTACCAAAGACTCTAGCACCTCTTAATGATATTGATTTTTCAAAGAATGGGGCGCTTTTTGACTTATTAGACAAACAAGATGTGTTGTTATTCCACCCTTATGAAAGCTTTGATCCAATCGTGCGTTTTATTCAAAGCGCTGCAGAGGATAAAGATGTGGTTTCTATCCGCATGACTTTATACCGCGTGGGTAGAGAATCGCCTATTGTTAAAGCTCTAACAGAGGCCGCTCCTTATAAACAAGTTAGCGTACTTGTAGAGCTTAAAGCCCGTTTTGATGAGGAAAATAATTTACACTGGGCTAAAGCCTTAGAAAATGCCGGAGCGCATGTGATTTATGGTGTGCCCCATTTAAAAGTACATGCCAAATTGGCTTTAGTGGTGCGCAAAGTAGGAGAAAGCATTAAAGAATATGTACATGTAAGCACGGGCAATTACAATACGCTTTCAGCTAGAATCTACACAGATTTAAGTCTACTCACCTCTAACCCACAAATTGCTAGCGATATTTTAAAGCTTTTCCACTCTTTGAGTACAGGAATGGCAGCAGAGATTAAACTTAAAACCCTATCTATGGCGCCTAAACAGATTAAAACAAAAATTTTAGCTTTAATCCAAGAAGAGATGCGCGCTAAACACAGAGGGCGGATTATTTTTAAGGCTAATGCGCTTGTAGATTCAGATGTGATTGAGCATTTATACCAAGCTTCATGTGTGGGGGTTAAAATTGATTTACTCATTCGCGGGATTTGCTGTTTACGCCCACAGATTCAAGGATTAAGCGAAAATATCCGTGTGTTTTCCATTGTGGGCAAATATTTAGAACATGCGCGCATTTATTATTTTGCCCATGACAAAGCTAAAATATATTTTTCTAGTGCAGATATGATGCCGCGCAATTTAGAAAAACGGGTGGAGTTATTAGTGCCCTCTACTTCTAAGGCGATCCAACAAAAATTATTGCGTATCTTGCATATACAGCTTAAAGACAATGCCCAAAGTTATACGCTTGCCCCTAGTGGAGAATATGTAAAAGTTGTACCTACAGGGGATTTTTTAAACGCACAGATTTTTTATGAGCAAGAGGTAACTACCCTATGAACTTGCACCAGTTGCTATTTTATTTAGAGCCGGAAAAAGCGCACAGTCTAGCAAAACAGGCACTTAAAATACTAGGAGCTTTACCTAAAATTTCTCCTATTGCTCATCCTATGTTAGAACAACAGATTTTAGGGCTATCTTTAAAAAATCCTATCGGGCTAGCCGCTGGTTTTGATAAAGATGCCATGATGTTAGCCGGGCTTGATTATTTAGGATTTGGAGTTCTTGAAGTGGGTACGCTTACGCCAAAACCCCAATCTGGTAACCCAAAGCCGCGTGTGTGGCGCTTTGTTAAAGAGCAAAGCCTACAAAATGCAATGGGGTTTAATAATCAGGGCATTCAAAAGGCTGTATTACGCTTAGAAAATCTCCCTCCACTCTCAAGTGTGGTTGGGATTAATTTAGGCAAGAATAAAAACACGCCTTTAAACCAAGCTTTAAAGGATTATGAAAATGCCTTA
This sequence comes from Helicobacter suis HS1, assembly GCF_026000295.1. Lineage (NCBI taxonomy): Bacteria > Pseudomonadati > Campylobacterota > Epsilonproteobacteria > Campylobacterales > Helicobacteraceae > Helicobacter > Helicobacter suis. The sequence continues at coordinate 972,598 of NZ_AP026769.1, forward strand.
CAGATGAGTTTAGGAGTGGGGGATTATTATGTGTTTAATCTTTCCTCACCCAATACCCCTAATCTAAGAGATTTACAAAATGAAAGTTTTGTAGATGAACTCTTTGCTATGGCTAGGGCTAAAACGCATAAGCCCTTATTCCTTAAAATATCCCCAGATGCACCTATAGATACACTTCTTTTAATCTGTGATACAGCCATTGATCATGGCGCTAGTGGCATTATTGCAACTAACACCACCACAGACTATTCAGTATTGCCCCACGCACAGCCAACAGGCGGCATTAGTGGCAAAGCTTTAGAAAATAAAGCGGTAGCTGTATTTGAACAAATTGCGCGGGTATTTTTTAAAAAAGCTATTTTGGTAGCAGTGGGTGGCATTAGTAATGCTACACAGGCTTATGCACGCATAAAAATGGGGGCTAGTTTTGTACAGATTTTCACCGCTTTTATTTACCAAGGTCCTTTTATTTGTAGACAAATCAACCAAGATATAGTAGAATTGCTCCAACAAGACGGGTTAAAATCAGTCCATGAGGCAGTTGGGGTTAATTTATGATGGTACGGATTTTTTATAGCTTTTTTATTTTGATTTCATGGGTAGGAGTGAGCATGGGAGCAACAATAGATCAAGGCATACGCGCGTATTTGCCTAAGTACTACACCACGACTTTAGAAAATGGTTTGCAGGTAGTGGCCGTGCCTTTGGCTAATAAAAGCGGAGTGATAGAGGTAGATGTGCTTTATAAAGTAGGATCGCGCAATGAAAGAATGGGCAAAAGCGGAATTGCTCACATGCTTGAGCACATGAACTTTAAAAGCACCAAACATTTAAAAGAAGGCGATTTTGATGCCATTGTTAAGGGTTTTGGAGGGGTTAGTAATGCCTCTACTAGTTTTGATTACACCCGTTACTACATCAAAGCTAGCAATGCTAATTTAGATAAATCCCTTGAGCTTTTTTCTGAAATGATGGGTTCGTTACAACTCAAAGAAGAGGAATTTTTGCCCGAGCGGCAGGTTGTGGCTGAGGAGCGTTTGTGGCGTACGGATAATTCGCCTATGGGTTATCTGTACTTCCGCTTTTTTAATACCGCCTTTGTCTACCACCCCTACCACTGGACACCCATTGGTTTTATGCAAGACATTCAAAACTGGACGATAGAGGATATCCGCCGTTTCCACTCTCTATATTACCAGCCTAAAAACGCTATTTTGCTTGTAGTAGGCGATTTAGACCCTAAAAATGTCTTTAAAGAGGCAGAAAAGCATTTTTCTAAGATTGCCAATAAAGATAAAAACCCCATGCCAGAGGTGTATATGCAAGAGCCGGTGCAAAATGGTCTGCGCGAAACGGTGATTCACAAAAAAGATTTATCTTTAGAATGGCTGGCCATTGGGTTTAAAGTTCCCCCCTTTGCGCATAAAGATCAAGTCGCGCTGAATGCTTTAGCCAAATTATTAGCCGAAGGGGGCAGTAGCCTACTTAAAAAAGAGATCATTGATCATAAAAGATTGGCTTCTCAGGTTCTTGCGCAAAATATGGAACTTAAAGATGCCAGCGTGTTTTTATTTGTCGCGGGGGCTAACCAGCATGTCAAAGCCGATCAAATCCGCGAGGCAATTTTAGCCATTCTGGATAAGATTAAACATGGGGGCATCACCCAACAACAACTTGATAAGGTTAAAATCAATAACCGCGTGGATTTTATCGCAGGGTTAGAAGACTCTTCAGATGTGGCCGAGATGTTTGCTGAATACCTCACACAGGGCAAGATTGAGGACATGGCAGCTTATCAAGAGGAATTTGAAGCTTTAGAGGTTAAAGACATTGTGCGGGTGGCCAACACCTATTTTAGCGATGAAGCCTACAGCGTCGTTACACTCAAACCTTAAAATGCACGCCCTTAGCGCTTTAATCACGCCCTTTAAGCCCAATTTAGAAGTAGACGAGGAAGTCTATGCGTACTTGATTGAGCGCCAGATTCGGCTCGGAATGGATGCGTGCGTGCCTGTGGGTACTACCGGTGAATCAGCTACACTCACGCATCAAGAACACATGCGTTGTATTGAAATTGCGATTAATGTGTGCAAGCCTCTAGGGGCTAAGGTTTTAGCCGGGGTGGGGAGTAATGCCACTAGTGAGTCGCTACTTTTGGCACAATTTGCCCAAAAAGCTGGGGCTGATGGGATTTTATGCGTTACGCCTTATTATAACCGCCCCACCCAGCAAGGTCTCTTTGAGCATTATAAAACCATCGCTAATTGCGTAGAAATTCCGGTTATTTTGTATGATGTGCCGGCGCGCACTGGGGTACAAATTGGAGTAGAAACGGCTACTAGGCTTTTTAAAGAGGTTAAAAATATCGCGGGCATTAAAGAGGCTTCAGGGGCAGTGCAACGGCTTGTAGATTTTGAACATGAAGCACAAGGTCTAGCCATTTATAGCGGGGAGGATAAATTAAACTATCTAGTTATGGCTGGCGGGGGTGTGGGGGTGATTTCTGTAACGGGTAATTTATTACCCGACAAAATCGCAACTCAGATTAAAGCCTCTCTTAAACAAGACTTTAAGACCGCAAGAGCGATACAAAATGAGCTTTATAACCTCAATCAGGTTCTTTTTTGTGAGAGTAACCCTATCCCTATTAAAACCGCGATGTATCTTGCAGGTTTAATCAAGCATTTAACCTACCGCCTTCCGCTGGTGCCCCCTACAAAGGAGAATTTTAAAAGAATAGAGAACACTTTAGAAAGGTATAAGGTATTAAAATGACAGGCATGCAGGGCAAGACTTTAGTGATTAGCGGAGCGACTCGAGGCATTGGCAAGGCTATTTTGTATCGCTTTGCACAAAATGGCGTCAATGTGGCCTTCACCTATAATAAAAACGAAGAGGAGGCGATCAAAATTGTTCAAGAGGTGCAGGAGCTCTATGGCATTAAAGCCAAATACTACCGCTTAGATATTTTAGAGCCCGAGCAATATGTAGAACTTTTTAAGCAAATTGATAACGACTTTGATCGGGTGGATTGTTTTGTCTCTAACGCCATTATTTATGGGCGCTCTGTGGTGGGGGGGTTTGCGCCTTTCATGCGTTTAAAACCAAAAGGTCTTAATAACATCTACACCGCTACCGTGCTAGCCTTTGTAGTGGGGGCACAAGAGGCGGCTAAACGAATGAAACTTATAGGCGGGGGTGCGATTGTATCTTTAAGTTCTACAGGAAATTTAGTGTACATGCCTAATTATGCCGGACATGGCAATTCTAAAAATGCGGTAGAAACTATGGTTAAATACGCGGCGGTAGATTTAGGGGAGTTTGGTATCCGTGTTAATGCTGTAAGCGGAGGACCAATTGATACGGACGCACTAAAAGCCTTTCCGGATTATGCAGAAATTAAAGCCAAAGTTGAAGAACAATCGCCTTTAAAACGCATGGGAAATCCTGAGGATTTAGCTGGGGCTGTGTATTTTCTTTGCGATCCAAACCAAAGCGGGTGGCTCACCGGGCAGACTATCGTAGTAGATGGGGGCACTCTTCTAAATGATCTATTTGTAACTGATCTAATTGCCCCTAATAGAGAATTACAAGCTGCAAGAAGAGCCATTTTATGCTCGCATGTTTTTTTAGTTTTACTCCTACTTAGCACAACCTACACCTTTGCATGGCTACAAAAATCTCATGCAGGTGATGTAGCCAGTGCCTTTAAAAACCTCCACCAAACATGGATAGGGTTTTATCTGTGCATGTGGTTTTCTGTGTTTGTTTGCCAGATTTTTGGCTACTATAAACTAGCCAAAGTAGGCCGTAATCTTTTGATTTTTCGCTGTATTGCCTTTCCTTATATCGCCGATGCGATTCTCTCTTTAGGTTTGTTTTTAATTTTGCCTAATGCCAGTGTAACCACACTTTCCAAATACGAGTCGTTTCTACCTCCCCCTCCCCTCCATAGCCTTCTATAAAAATTTTATCCTCTGTTTTGGGTTTGATCTCTGTATTACCATAAAGTGCCCCACTCGCATGGCTATGCCCGCTTTTAGATATTGCTCTTTACGGTTGTGTTAAGTCAAAGGGCTTTATTAGCTTTTTTATTTCTCATAGGGATTTTAGTGGGTTGGGGCATGATTTTTATTGGCTTTTATAGACTTAAGTATATTTCAACCCACTAGCATGCAATGGATCAGACATATCCCAAACACTCTAACCCTCCTGCGTATCGCCCTCTCTATCTTTTTACTCTTTTTTATTTTACACGCCCCCACCTTTTTTAAGCTCTCTAAAGCTCATGCAGATTATGCCAGTGCCTTTATTTTTATTCTTGCAGCCCTCACTGATTTTTTAGATGGCACAATTGCTAGGCGTTATCACTTTAAAACTCTCTTTGGAGAAATCTTTGATCCTTTAGCAGATAAAATTTTGATCCTAGCTGCTTTTTTAGGGCTACTACATTTAGGGCGCATCACACCTTGGGTACCCTTTGTAATTTTAGGGCGGGAGTTTTTTATCGCTGGGCTAAGAGTTTCTGTTTCATACATGGGTAAAAATATCGCGGTAAGCCAACTGGGTAAATACAAAACCCTTTTACAGGTTTGTGCTATTTTCTTTTTACTCGCTGATATTCATATATACGGGGTTATGGTGGGCTATTTTTTAGTCGCTCTTGCTGTTTTTGCAACCCTTTATTCAGGGGCAGATTATGTCTTTAAATATTACCAATTAGTGCGCAACTAGTGGGGATTTTACTAGCCATAGGGGCTTTGGCATTTTTAATTATCTTCCATGAATTCGGGCATTTTTGCATGGCGCGTCTTTGCAAGGTGGAGGTAGAGGTTTTTTCTCTAGGCTTTGGCCCTAAACTTTTTATTAAACAACATAAAAACACCAAATACTGCCTTTGTCTTATTTTGCTAGGGGGTTATGTGGCGCTTAAACAGGAGGGAGAGGGGGGCTATTTAGCTAAAACTCCCATTCAAAAAAGCTTGATTTTACTAGGTGGGCCTCTTTTTAATCTCTTATTAGCTGGATTGATTTATTTAGCTTTGTTTTTAACTCCAAGCCCTCATCTTGCCCCTATTGTAGGATCTGTTTTACCCAACATGCCCGCTAAGCAAGCCGGTCTCCAACCCAAAGATCAAATTCTTTCTATCAACCATAAATCCATAAGAAACTGGCAGGATTTACAAAGCGCGATCCAACAAAAAGGGTCTTTATCATTAGAAATCAAACGGCAAAACCAAATTTTACACCTACAGGCCCTCCCAAAAGAGCAAAAGAGTTTTAACGCCTTTAAAGAGCCTATTTTGATTAAAATGTTAGGCATCACCCCCTCTAAGCAAATTGTTATGATAAGTTACCCTTTTTTAGAAGCCCTCAATCGCGCTTATAAACAAGTACAAGAGATGATAGTCCTCACGCTTAAGGGTATTAAAAAACTTTTAATAGGGGCTTTGCCTCTCTCAGAAGTTAATTCAGTTGTGGGGATTGTAGATTTTTTATCCACACAAAGCCAACTACAAACTTGGTCTTTAAGTGTGGCTTTTATTTCTATTAATCTAGGCTTACTTAATCTCTTCCCTATTCCGCTTTTAGACGGTGGACAACTCTTTTTACTCTGGCTAGAAACTTTGATACAACGCAAAATCAGCCCGCAGACGATGCAACTTCTTAACGCATTAGGCTTTGCTTTTTTACTCTCTCTTATGGGGCTTGGCTTGTTTAATGATCTGACTCGTCCCAAGTTTTAAGCGCCTGCTCTACCACTTCCATTACACAGGTAATGCCCCCTGCTAAACTAAAAAGCCAGTATTTATGCGCATAAATCCAATCTAGCTGTTTGGCCTGCAAACTCTCTTTATCTAAAGCGGGTTTAGCCACAATTTTAGCGATGTCTAATTCTTGGTGGAAAATATAAGATTGAATCGCATCATTAAAACAATGGCTAAATCTAGGGTCTTCAAAAATATCTTTTAAATCATTGATTTTTTGGCTTAGCTCTTCTAAATGATCTATTTGTAACTGATCTAATTGCCCCTTAGCATGCAAGCTTTCCACTTCCTCTAAAAACGCAGCCACCTCTAAAAAAAGCCCTTCAATTCTTTCCTTACACTCTTTGGTGTAGGCGATAAGATTAAAACAGGTTTGTTTGGCTTTTTGCAAATTGTAGGCGTATTGTTCTTTTGTAGGATAGGGTAAAAGAAGGGGGGTTTTAGGAATAAGGGGTTTAAGATCAGCTTTGATTTTTGCGACACTTTCTAAAAAGCTTAGCTCTTTTGTGCCGTGTATGCGCGCCCCTCCCTCTGTAGCGTTGATCACTTCTAAATTATAGGGCGTGTGGAAGATGTCTTTTTCAAAGAAATCTAAAAAGAGTTTCCAAATACGAGTCGTTTCTACCTCCCCCTCCCCTCCATAGCCTTCTATAAAAATTTTATCCTCTGTTTTGGGTTTGATCTCTGTATTACCATAAAGTGCCCCACTCGCATGGCTATGCCCGCTTTTAGAAAAACTTAAATCTTGTCCGATAAAAATACAACGGGCAAATCGCGCATGCACCACCAACTCATAAGCCATATTAGCCGCACTCATTCCAATGCCAAGATAGCCATAATCATGCAAACCAAATAAGCTAGTATAACCAAAAGGGCGTAGGCTAAATTGTTTAACCCCTTTTGTAATGGCTTGAGGCAATGTGGGGTGTACGATAGAGGTGAGTACAAAAATCACGCCCTCTTGGGCTTCTTCGGGGGTGTCTGTGTAAAATTTTGCTGTAGCTTCTACGCGTTCTAAAGAAAAAACAAGATCGGGTTTAATGCCATAAGCGTTTAGAATGGGAAAAGAGGCATCTATACAAAAAAGAGTAGCATAGGGGGCTATTTCTTTTAAAAGGGGGAGTTGTTTATTTAGACTAGGGCCTGTAGAGATGATAATGGCGGTGTTGTGTGTGAGGTTACGCTCTTGCAGGGCAGCAACTAGGCTTAGTAGAGTTGGGTTTTTTAGTACTAAGGGGAGATTTTGCACATGGTTTTTAATCCCGATAATGGCATCTCTGGCATCATTGCCCACACTTAAAACCGCGTTTTCTAAGGCTTTAATTAAATCTTGGTTAATGCGCTCAATTTCTGTAAAGTAGCGCTCATAGTAGGCATTAAAGACAATTAATTCGTAAAGTTTGGCATAAATACGCGCCTTTTTATCCATGTTAAAAAGCGAGGCTAACATTTGATAAGAACAAGCTTGGCTATGCAAAAAAATAATGCGATCGCTTTGCATTTCTTGACTAAAATCAAGTAGGTTAAAAATAATAAAAAGAATTTCAATTTCAGGCTCAATCACTACAATACGGCTAATAGAATCTAAACCTAAAAGCAAGCGGTATAGCATTCCATTACCCGCCCCATAAAAATAAAGATAGGGAATGGGGCTTATGCGTTTGAATTTTTCTAAGTTTTCCTCTAAAGGTTTATGGGTAAAAAGGGGAGTATTGGTGCGAATATCTAAAATATTAAAGTCCTCTTTTTGCATGAAGACTTCGTATTTGAGGTTAGCCTTAATCTGTAAAAGATCTGAGGCTAAAAGGGGGTCTTTATGTTTTAAAACCTCTAAATTTTGTTCGTAAATAGATGCCATGCCCCCTTAAAACCTATTGCAAGAGTCGTAATACATTTTGCTGTACCGCATTAGCTTGCGCCATAGCAAAGCTCCCACTTTGGGCTAAAATGTTGTATTTAGAGAAGCTTGCGCTTTCCTCTGCAAAGTCTACATCTCTAATTTGTGATTCGGCTGCCTTGACATTAACCTGAGTTACAGAGATGTTATTAATCGTAGTAACTAACTCCATTTGCACCGAACCCAAATCTGATCGGATTTTATCTAGCTGGACTCGCGCACTCTCAGCCATATCCATCACCACCATCGCCCCGCGTAAACTTGTAACCCCCGCGCCAATGCCTTTAAAATTAAGTTGAGCCTGCGCGGCATTGGCATTTCCCCCGCTAGCACTAGCCACATTGGCATCAAAAACCCCACGGATAGCCCGTAGATTAACTGAATATTCTGCTATCCCTTGTGCTGAGTGTAACCCAATATGGCTATAGTTAATGCCACTAATAACGATGTCTCGAGCATCTTGCTTGATCAAAGTCAAACGGCCAATAATAGCATGGGCATTTCCTGAAATGCCTGCAAAATTCCCGCCCCCAAAAACTTTCCCGGAGGCACTGATAGCATGCACAGAAATAGCCCGCCCGTCAGTAGACTTTAAATTAATGCGCCCTGATATGTCTATGTAGGCCTCTACCCCTGTGCGCTCTTTAACTGAGTTGATTGCATTAATAAGCCGCCCATCGCGATCGTTGCGCTTAACATCATTGATCGTACCTATCATCACCCCATTAATAGTAAGCCCTTTAACCGTGCCTGATTGTACCGGTTCTCCGCCCGTTCCCATTACAGTAGCTGTAGCGCGTACCCCTAAAGTGTTAGAATTTTTATTAATCACCTCTACTAATGCTCCAAGACCCGTACCCGCACTGGTAGAAATCTTGACTGATTCAATCTTAAAGTCATTAACAGCATTAGCCTGTCTAAAATTTAAAGTAACCTCTTGTAGGTTCTTTGCCCCAGCACTCACCTCCATGCCATCCCTATCCATTGCTGAGGTCTCAAAGCGCACATGCCCTATCTTATCCGATCCAGTGGGGCCAATAGAGGCCTTAATCGTTGTATTAGAATAAGCCCCGATCTGAAATTCCTTATTAGAGAAACTACCCGCCAAAAGCTGTTGGCCATTAAAGCTAGTGGTATTAGCGATATTATCTAGTTCCTCTAAAAGCCGTAAAATATCACTCTGCAACGCTTTTCTAGTTTCAGCTGTTTGGCCATCTTGGGCGGCTTGGACGGCTTTTGTTTTAACCGTATCTAAAATCTTAATTTGCTCATCCATTGCCTTATCTGCTGTTTGGACTATCCCAATAGCATCGTTGGCGTTTTTAATGGCCTGCCCTAAGCTTGCGCTTTGGCTACGCAAACTATCCGCAATGGCCATCCCTGAAGCGTCATCTGCTGCCTTATTAATGCGCAAACCCGAGCTTAATTTTTCTAAAGAGCTAGCAAGGTCTCTATTGTTGCGTACGCCTATTGTGTGGGCGTTTAAAGCCGCGACATTGGTGTTGATTCGAAAACTCATCTTTGCATCCTTTGCTAATTATGATACGCACACCAAGCAAGGGCTGTTCCATAACTTGTTAACTACAATGTCTTTTAAGCCTTCTTGGCAGAAATCCCACTATTCCCACTTTTGTGGTACAATACCCGCGTACATTTCGTATCTACGGCAGGAAGTGCCGAAAGTTACGCCTTTGGATATATGATGTGTGAGACCTGTAGGGAATGCGTTGGAGCTTTCAACTCTGTAAAATCCCTACCATAGGGACACAGAGTGAGAACCAAACTCTCCCTACGGGCAACATCAGCCTAGGAAGCCTAAATGTCTCTAGCATTTGGGCACTTCACAATAGTTTATAATGCCGCCCACTACTAAATCAAAAAAAGAGTTTGTATGAGAAGAAAGTCTGCTAAAAATCTCATTATCGTAGAATCCCCCACGAAAGCTAAAACAATCGCGCATTTTCTTGATCCTAATTACCAAGTTATTGCCTCCAAAGGACATGTACGCGATCTAAGCAAATATGCTATGGGGATTCATATTGAAGATGAGAAGTTTTTCCCTAAGTACACGGTGAGTAAAGATCATGAAGAAATTGTGAGCCAGATTTTAGATTTAGCCAAAGATGCCTCACAAATTTATATCGCTACAGATGAAGACCGCGAAGGGGAGGCCATTGGTTATCACATTGCCTATCTGATCCAAGAAAAACAAGAGGGGGCTAAAAAAACCTCTCATTCTATAAAACAAGAAATCTTAGATTTAGAAACACAAACAAATAGCCCCAAAAACAACCCTATTTTTGCCCTCCCCCGTATTGTTTTCCACGAAGTTACCAAATCAGCTATTTTGCACGCCCTAGCGCACCCCAAAACTTTAGATATTGATAAAATTAACGCCCAACTAGCCAGAAGACTTTTAGATCGCATCGTAGGTTTTAGTTTAAGTTCTTTGTTAGCCCATAAAATTTCGCGGGGCATGAGTGCAGGGCGCGTACAAAGCGCAGCCTTAAAAATTATTGTGGATCGTGAAAAAGAAATCCAAGCGTTTAAACCCCTTACTTATTACAATATTGAGGCTATCTTTGCCCATGGGATAGAAGCGAGTTTAGAAAGTTATCAGGGTACTAAAATTAAAAAGCAAAGTTTAACTGATGTTGCAAAAGCCTTAGAAATGGTAGCTAATTTAAAGGATCAAGTTTACCATGTCCAAGGAATTAGCCATAAAAATAAAACCTCTCCTACCCCGCCTCCCTTTATGACTTCTACCTTGCAACAAAGCGCCTCTACCCATTTGGGTTATAACCCCTCTAAAACTATGGGCATTGCCCAAAAGCTTTATGAGGGTGTGGCTACTCCTGATGGAATTAGCGGGGTAATTACTTATATGCGCACGGATAGTTTACACATCGCTAAAGAAGCCCAGCAAGCTGCCAGAGAATTTATCCAAAACACCTATGGTAGCCCTTATTTGCCACCAACTCCCAAAAATTATACTTCTAAGAATAAAAGCGCCCAAGAAGCCCATGAAGCTATCCGCCCCACACAGTTAAGCTTTACCCCTGATATTGCCAAAGATTATCTCAAACCAGAAGAACACAAACTTTATACCCTTATTTACCAACGCTTTTTAGCTTCTCAAATGAGTGATGCCATCTTTGAACAACAACAGATTTTAATTGGTACACCGCTAGAGGCTGTGTTTAAAGCCAGTGGGCGTAAATTGATCTTTGATGGCTATCATAGAGTTCTTAAAGATAACAGCGAGGATAAACTCCTCCCGCCCTTAACCCTTCAAGAATCCATCGCCTTAGAAAAAATACAAGCCCGCGAATACCACACAGAACCCCCTGCTAGATATTCTGAAGCCTCTTTAATTAAAACTTTAGAAAGTTTAGGCATTGGTAGACCTAGCACCTATGCCCCCACTATTACCCTCTTACTAAGCCGCAACTATGTACAGCTCAAGAAAAAACAACTAACCCCCACTGAAAACGCCTTTGTAGTTGTTGGCATTTTAGAAAAATATTTTACCAATATTGTAGATGCCACTTTTAGCGCTAGTTTAGAGGATAAATTAGATGCCATTGCCGGCAATAAAGCCTCTTGGCAACAAATGCTCATGGATTTTTACATGCCTTTTATGGAACAAATAGAAATTGGAAAAGCCCAAATTGCCTCCCAGAAAGTCAGTATCCCCACCGGAGAGTTTTGCCCAAAATGTGGTTCAGAATTAGTGCAAAGAAAAGGTAGATTTGGGGTTTTTGTTGCTTGTAGTGGTTATCCTAAGTGTAAATTTATCCAACTCACCTCTAAAGACTCTGAAAATATAGAACCTTGTGAAAAATGCGGATCTGCTATGGTGGTTAAAAAAGGGCGTTTTGGAGAATTTCTAGCCTGTAGTAATTACCCCACCTGTAAAAATATCCGCTCACAAACCCCCAAAGAACAGGGCTCTGCCTATCCATGCCCGCAGTGTCAGGGGCAGGTGGTGCAAAAAAGAAGCAAGAGGGGGGTTTTTTATGGCTGTAATAATTACCCCACCTGTACTTTTCTAACCAATTATAAACCCATAGAAAAACCATGCCCGCAGTGTGGTTCTTTAATGGTCTTAAAAGCTTATAAGAAAAAACCTAGCCTTCATAATTGCTTAAAATGTGATTTTACAGAGCCAGCAGATGCCTAATTTAGTTTTTGGGCCTATTAAATCACGCCGTTTTGGTTGGTCCTTAGGGATTGATGTTTCCGGGGAGGCTAAGCAATGTAATTTTGATTGTCTTTACTGCGAACTCACGCCTAATAAACCTATGGAAAGTATGCACACAGCTTTACCCCCAGAGGTTTTAATTTCTAAGATCAAACAAGCTTTAACCTATAAATACGATCATTTAGATGTACTCACCACTACAGCTAATGGCGAACCCACTCTTTATCCTCATTTAGAAGAGCTCATCACCGCGATAAAGCCCTTTATTCCTAGTGGTGTGCAGTCTTTAATCTTAAGCAATGGTGCGCGTCTTGGCAACAAAGAAGTACAAAAAGCGCTTTTACACTATGACATCGTTAAATTTTCTTTAGATGCCATTTGGCCACAAGTTTTTAACAAAATAGATCGTCCACATAAAAATCTAGCTTTAGAAACTATTTTAGAGGGCATTTTAGATTTTGCTAGCCAGTATCAAGGCATGTTAGTTGCAGAGGTGCTATTAGTAGCAGGGATTAACGATCAAGAAGCACATATTCAAGATTTAGCCGCCTTTTTACAAAAAGTCCCTAATCTAGCCCGTGTGGATTTAAGTAGTATCGATCGCCCTCCAGCTTATAAAGTCCAGCCTCTAACCCTTGATCACCTACTCAAATTAGCCACTTATTTTGAAAAATTGCCCATTAGCTTACCTAGCCGCATTCCCTTTAAAACCACAAAGTTACAAACCACCCCAAAGGTTTTTTTAGATTTACTCAAATACCGCCCCCTAAGTGTAGATGAGGCACATTATTATCTTTTACCAGTAGAATTAAAATCTCTCTACCAAGAAGGGGCAATTGTGGTTAAAAAAGTCGGATTGGTGGATTTTTATCATTTGCCTTAGATCTCTTTAGTGTGCTATAATTTTGGCGTTAAAAGCTCAATATTAGGAGGAAAACATGAAAATACGCGCCTTATGTTTAGCTGTTGTACTTACAAGTGGGCTTTATGCTAGTCCAAGCCATGAAAAAGATATATCCTTATTAAGCGATACACAAATTGGTTTACGCAAAGCCCCTCTGGAGGACGAAAAGGATTTGCACTTGCATGACTATAATTTCCATAAAAACCCTCCCGGAGAAAGCCAACGATTCGAACGGGCTTATGAAAATGCCCCACCCATGATCCCCCATGACACCACCGGATTACTCCCCATTACAAAAGATAATAACCAATGTTTGGGTTGTCATATGCCAGCTGTGGCTAAAACCGTGGGGGCAACACCTGTACCCCAATCGCATTTTTTTGACTTTAGGCATAACCGCCCCACTAGAAAGGGTAATGTGAGCGATGCGCGTTTTAACTGCACTCTTTGCCATGCTCCCCAAGCCAACGCCCAGCCTCTTGTGAAAAATAATTTCAAACCGGTTTTTACCAATAAATCTTTAGAGTATCGCTCCGATTTTATAAATGTGGTCAATGTCGGGGTTAAAGATTATAGCAAGCACTCTAAAAACAGACAATAAATTTGAAAACTTTCCAGTGCTTGGGCGTGGCTGTATTTTTTTGGGGGTGCTGGGTGGGCGATCCTAAAGATGTTAACCCTAAACTCCCCGATGTAGATACTCTTAATGAGTGTAACGAGATGAAAAACGAGTGTGTGGGCAATAAAGATGGGGATATTCCTGTGGCACTTAAGCCCAAAAAATACGGGTCTTTCCATGATATTTTTTTAGCCGGTATTAAACTTGCCCACGGGGGTAAATTTGCTCTCTCGGCTCTGCCTCCAACAGGAGCGGGCTATATTCCCTACAACCCGATGATGATGCGTCCGATGATAAGCCCTATGGGCATGTATCCTTATGGCATGTATCCGATGATAGGAGGCATGCCCATGATGTATGGGCCTTGGTGGTGAAAACGCAAGGATAAATGCCTAATTTGTGGAGGGCGTATTATCTGTTTTGCTTAATTTAACAGGCGGGTTACTCAAGCCAAAGAAGATAGCAAGCGGGTAGGTCTGGTTAGATTTTTTCAACTCCAAATAGGCCTTGATAATTAAAAACTCATCTTGAGGGTGGGTGTTTAAACGCTCTTGAGCCTGCTCAAGCATCTCTAAATCTAATAGCACAAACAATAAAGCCTTTTCAGCTAACTCGTCTTTGCTAGCTAAAAGCTCAAAGAATTTAAACCAATCATCAGGGGATAAAAAGGGTTTAGAATCTAGCGCCATTTGCAAATATTGCTGTTTATCATAACCCACCCCCGCACACAGCTCCACAACTTCTACTTGGCTTAAACCCACATTTTTTTGCCAAAATACCTGCAAAAGAACCGCCAAAACAGATTTATCCACTAGCTCTTTAGCGCCTTTAAGCACCTTAGGGATTTCTTTTAAAGAGCCTCTTTGGATAATATTGATAAGCGCTTGTTTTTTAGCCTCCGGACTAAAACCCTCTTTTTTAAGAACGAAAGAGGCGTATTTCAGATCGCGATCTATTTTATTGGAAATATTTTGGGTATAAAGAGAATTATGCGCGTCTAGGTGGTATTTTTGCCACTCCACCTCCTCCCCCTTTTGTACTTTTTGATAAAGCTCAAAAAGTTGATCAACTCTTTCATGCCCACTTTGTGCTGTGTTTAAATCCTCTTTGAGAAAAAAGCGGGAGAGAATGTTAGAAAGTTCTGCAAAATGGGCGTTAGAATAATTTTGCTTGCTAAAGCTATTGTGGGTGTTTTGATCAATGATCTGCCCTACAAGTTTTTCAAAATCCCGTTTTTCCTTGTAGCGTTTAAAAAAGCTACCAATCCCTCCTAAGAGCATAAAAAATAGGGTAAAAAGGAAAAACACAAACACCGCCCCCACTACCCAAAAAGCAACGGGTAAAACAAAAGTGTGTTGTGCGACATTGAGCGTAAGCTTTTCGGGGGTGGCGTGGTAGATATACCAGCCAATAGCTGCCATAAATAAAATTGTAAATGTACCATAGTAGCGCAGTTTCATATTGCCTCCATTTCTTATTTGTGATAGGGGTGTTTGTTTAAAAGGCTAAGCCCTCTAAAAATTTGCTCACACAAGACAAGCTTAGCTAGTCCCGCGCTTAAAGTCAGCGGGCTTAAAGAGAGCGGCATTAATTTATCTAAAAAGGTTTTTTCAAAGCCATAAGCCCCCGCGATGAAAAACTGCACGCGGGCATGTGTGCTTAATAGCTGGCTAAATTGCAGACTATCATAAAGCTTACCTGTTGGGTGCATGGCATAAGAATTTGGCTTAAGATAGGGGTTAAAGGCTTTGCTATAGTGCTCTTTGCTCTCTTTTGATACAGAAATATCTACAATTTCAAGCTTAGTTTTAAATTGTAAACACGCCTGTTGGTGGTGTTTAAAAAGAGACGCATAGAGGGGATTTTTCTTAGAAATAGAGTAAATAATGCAGGTCATCTATTTTCTCTTAACATCCCTACTAAATCGCTGAGTGTCTTTTTTAAATCTTTGCGTTGCACGATCATATCAATCAAGCCATGCTCAAGCAAAAATTCTGCACTTTGAAAGCCTTCGGGTAATTCTGCCCCGATAGTTTGCTTAATCACTCGCGCCCCAGCAAAGCCAATCATCGCGCCCGGTTCAGCAATGATTAAATCACCTAAAAAAGCAAAGGAAGCGCTCACACCCCCAAAGGTAGGATCGGTCAGTAGGGAGATAAAGGGCAATTTAGCCTCTGAGAGTTTATTAAGTGCGGCGCTGGTTTTAGCCATTTGCATGAGCGCATAAGTAGATTCTTGCATGCGCGCCCCTCCGCTAGCAGAAACTATGAGCAAAGCTTGGGATTTTTCAACAGCACGGTTAATTGCCCGTACAATTTTTTCACCCTCCACAGAACCCAAAGACCCTCCCATGAAAGCAAAGTCAAAAACAGCAATTTGTAAAGAAATCCCATTGATTTGCCCCTCTCCACTGATGAGAGAACTAGGCCGTCCTGTTTTGGCTTGGTGTTTTTTAATGCGCTGTTTATAACTTTCCTTGTCTACAAAATTGAGAGGATCAACGGGCTGTAATTCTTGATCATTTTCTACAAAAGTATTAGGATCGCAAAGAAATTCTAAACGATCATTAGCACTCATTCTAAAATGATAGTTGCATTTAAGGCAAACATGGTGCTTAGAAAACACTTCCTTATAATACATGAGAGCTGCACATTTTGGGCATTTAATCCAATGGCTTGGCATGTCCTGCCCAGAAGACTGCACCCTATTTCTCTTGAAATTTTTTAAGAAGTCTCCAAAACCCATCCATTTATCCTCAATCAAAAAATAGGGCTATTTTAGCATGGACTAGGCGCTTTTAAAAGTTTTTTGTGGAATGGGGAGCAATACCGCAAAACTTAAAAAACACACAGCCGTACAAATCATAAACATCCAATAAAAGCTTATAACCCCCAAACACCAAGTGAAAAAGAAAGAAAAAAGCGCCTGAAAAATCCCAAAGGTTAGAAAAACAGCACTTGAAGCGAGCACAAAATGCTCTTTATTTTCCTTACCCACGATGTAGATAATCATGGTACTTGTAAGAACAACATTGCCCGTCGTGGTAAAGCCCATTAAAAAGATCGAGAGATTAAGCCAGTAAATATTAGTACAATAAGCTGCTAGGATACAAGAGAGGGTTTTAAGCAGTGAAACCACGCTAGAGGCGTTTTTAAGCCCGATTTTATGAGACATCCCCGCGCTTAAAAAAGTACCTAACACCGCCCCAAAGCCAAAAAACGCCCATGAAGCCCCAGCAATGGCTTTATTGAAGTGTAAAAAGCGGACTAGATAATCCACCCAAAAAAGAGTGTGGGGTAAATAACCAATGGCATTGAGGGCAACAGAAATGAGTAAAAGTATGAAAAAATAGGAAAATTTAAATTTTTCTGTTTGTATGGTGGCGGGTTTGGGTGGATGCAGGGTTTTTAAAGAGAGTGAGCAGAGGAAGGCTAGAAAACTTAGCCCTCCTAAAAAGATCCAGGACCAAGAAATAATATGGGCAAAATGGGGCAAGGCAAAACCACTAAACACCACCCCTACGCCAATGCCACTAAAAACTAAGGCACTCACATAGGGGCGGTATTGTTCTTTGATAAAGCCCAGACATAAGGGGGCTGAAAGAATCATCAAACAAGAGGAGGCCACACCGGCTAAAAAGCGCCAAATCCACGCCCAAGCAAAGGGGAAGTTATCTAAATAACAGGCAAAAAAACTAAGCGCAATGATTAAAAAGCTCATTTTGCCAATGCTCTCTAATGAGAAGCGTTTTTGCAAAAGACTTAAAACCACACTCCCAAAGATATAGCCCACAATAACAGCAATACCTAATTGTAAACTCTGATTTTGTGTTAACTTACCAGAGAGAATTAGAAAGGGAATAAGAGCTGTATAGCCAAAGCGGGCTAGACCATTGGAGACAAAGGTAGCCAAAAAGCACACAAATACACGCATTGTCATGAAAAAACTCCTCAAAATTAGACCGGGAAACTAGGGCAAATTGTACTCCTTTTTTTGTTAACAATTTCAGGCTATCTTAGAGGAATTACTTTTGCTTGTAACTTGTCAATACCACCACAAGGATATTTGTGCCAAGCAGTGTCAAGGGCTTAAATGCCCCTAATCTTAAAAGCAAACCCACTCAAGGGGCTAGCAAAAAGCACACAGCTACAGAGGACAAGGACGCCTTTAAAAAGCTTGTTGAAACAAAGAAAACTAACCTTAAAGCATCTCCTAGTACGGCTAAAGTACCCCCAGATAAGACAAAGAATTTAAACAAGGAAGAAAAAACCTCTGAGAAAAACACCGATAAAACTAGGCACTCCCATATTTCTCCAAATAGCCCTCTAGCCCAACTGCTTGATAAAAAAGCCCCCCTTAAAAGCACAGAGCCTAAAGAAACACACCCAGCAGGGGCTAAAGGTAAGGATAAAGCCCCGTTAAATTTTGCACAGCAATCTAAAGCCTTTGAAAAGGCAAATGCCCTTAAAAAAAATAGTGCCAAACTCTCAGATATTAAACAACTAGATAGCGCTAAGCAACTCAAGTTAGGTAAAATCCAGCATGAGAGTAAACCCGGTGCAAGCACCGCTAAAAATCAAAGCACAGAAACACAAGCACAAGCCAAAACCTCCCCTAATCCAGAAGCTAAAGCAGATAAAATGTCAACAGCTGATTTATTGGCTCTTAAAAATAACCCTACCACTGAGTAATAATGTTACGGCTGATGATCGCAATTTTGGGGTTGCTAAGGGGAGTAATGCGATTTCAGATAAAGATGGCGAGTATATGCCCAGCGACTCAGATTTTAACATGGCCTATCAAGGGAGTGGGTGGTTTATTGTAGGGCCTAATAACTTAATAAAAACCTAGCGCCAACCCCCTCTTCTCATATCATCAAGGATAGCCATACCAATGATAGAGACATTAAACAGGCCTTTGAAGAAGCCTTTGAAGGGCCTTTAAGACAAAAACCTGCCATAATTCCCCTTTCTTTTAATCCTAACCATTTGCCTTTACAAAGTCCGGGTAAACCCCCCACACCCTCCAAAGACACAGGAGAGGAAGTTAAAACTAGTTCTATAGAAACGCCTAATCATTCTGTGCACAACACCAAAGTAGAATCCCAACCCTCTTTACAAGCTCCTCAAATTAAAGAAACCTTAAAAAATTTTGCCACCATTTTACGCCAAGAACTTTTAGATTTTAAACCACCCATTACAAAACTTTCTATAGAACTTAATCCTGATAATTTAGGCAAAGTAGAGGTTGTGATTCAGCAAGTGGGTAAAAATATTCAGGTGAGTGTGGCTTCTAGCCCGCCGGTGAGTGCTCTTTTAGCCACCCACCAAAGCGAGTTACGCCAAAATTTAGCCCAAATGGGCTTTAACGATGTAGATTTGCGCTTTAATGCCCAAAACGATACGGGGGGGAGTTTTCAGCAAAATTTAGGCCAAAACCCCGGACAACACCCCCAACAACAACAAAATTTAGGCCAAAACCCAAACCAGCCCCAGCAAAGCCAGCCCCAGCAAAATATAGAGCCATCTACCCAAACCCCCACTCTTACCATGCGCGATCAAAATGCGCCCCCCTCTACTAGTACACAAATCCCTAATTACGCCTAAAAGGTAGAAGTTCTAGTGTATAATGGGCGCAAATCCTGCACTTTTGGAGGCGCACATGCCTATTGATTTAGCAGAGGTAACCGGGGCTAAGGCAGCAATGGAAAAGAAAAAACATGAGCCCAAAGTTGCCAATGGCTTAAATAAAGATGCGTTCATGAAGTTGTTTTTAGAGCAACTTAAAAACCAAGACCCCACTGCACCTATGGAGACTGATAAAATTATCAGCCAGACCGCACAACTCTCGCAAGTAGAAATGCAAGAGGAAAACAAAAAGGCGATGAAAGAAGTAGCCGATGCGATGCAATCCACTAAAGAGACGAATAAATCTTTAAAAGACTCTCAGGGCAAACTCCAAGATACCCTTGAAAATCTGAATAAGGGAATGAATAACACCTTGCAAAGTAACATGGCTATGGCTCAGGTAGCGGGCTTAAATAGCGTCTCTATGATTGGTAAGATTGCTGAAACCGATGTGAAGGGGATTAATGTTACTAAAGGCAAGGTGGATTTTTCTTTGTATTTTGATGAGCCGATTAAAGTAAGTGAGGGTAGCCCGGGGGTGCAAATTTTTGATAAGGATAAACAATTAGTACGCACCCTCTCTTTAAAAGAGAAAAATGGCAAACAGGGATATGTAGCCTTTGAGTGGGACGGGTTAAACGATCAGGGTAAACCCGTGCCAGCGGGTACTTATGAAGTTTTTGCCGAATACAATTTAAACCCGACGAGTAATAAATACCTACATACTCGCATTGGTAGAGGCGAGATACAAGGAGTGGTGTTTGATAAGGGTAAGCCTATGCTACGCATGGGGGAGATGATTTTGCCTATGGATAGCGCTTTAGAATTTTATGATAAAACTAATTCGCGCCAAGAGGAGGAGCAACGCGAAAATACAGCCCATTTTGTGTCCTCTAAAAGTAAAGAGAAATTAGCTTGCCGCAGCATGGGAGACTCTGCGCCTAAAGAATTAAAAGAGGGTGAAGTGTTCTATACCGCACAAAAAGCCCCCATAAATACACAAACCCCGTTTGCATCTAATCAAAAAACCCCACAAAGCCCACTACAACAAGGCTTGCACACGCCAAATAAGGCACAAAGTACAGACCAAAAACCCCCTTTAAATCCAGTAAGAAATACAGATCAAAATACAGCTAGAGTTAATAGCTCAAGTCCCTTAACTCATAGCCAAAACCCACCCAATAACCACCCTCTAGCGCATAATCTAGCAAGTAGCGCTAGCTCCCACCCCACTCCAAAAAGCGCCTTTGAAACGCCTAACACTGCTTTAAAACCTAAGATGAATCCTTTAGAACGGGCTAGTAGCCATTCTAACCCACAAGAAAGCTCCACATGAACGACACCCTCTTACATGCCTACTCCGGGATTAAAACCCACCAGTTTGGAATTGATAGCCTTTCTAATAACCTTGCTAATATCAACACGGTGGGGTATCGCGAGAATGAACCTGAATTTAAATCTCTCTTTGCAGCCCATTTTGATTCGATGAGTAATAATGTTACGGCTGATGATCGCAATTTTGGGGTTGCTAAGGGGAGTAATGCGATTTCAGATAAAGATGGCGAGTATATGCCCAGCGACTCAGATTTTAACATGGCCTATCAAGGGAGTGGGTGGTTTATTGTAGGGCCTAATAAAGATGGGAGTTTTGAAATTGATAAAGATGGCTATAAACAAAGCCAAGAAAACTTTTTTACCCGCGATGGGAATTTTTTACGCGATGCTGATGGTTATATTGTCAACACGCATGGCTATTATGTTTATGGCATTGATTTACACAAGATTAAAAATGGCGTACTCATGGCAGGCAATGCAGATGCAGAAGCTAAGATTTTAAAGGGTAGCAAACTTAGTACGCTGTATTTGCCCCGCGATGTGCAGTACCAACCGGTGGTGAGTACTAAAGTTAACATGAGTTTGAATTTAAACCCTAAAAACCATGTACGCCCGGCTGAGGAGTATCTTTTAGATGAAAATGGAGAGGTGATTACGAATCGCTTTTTAAATCAAGATGCTAACGCATTAGCCAATAGTGATAATGAACCTTTGGATTTAGCTATGCATCGCAATTTAGAGATCATGATTGTTAAGGGCGATATGGCTCAGGATTTAACCTTTAAATACGGCACAGGCGGACCTGAGAAAAATGAGTTTCACACTTTAGGAGATTTAAAAAACTTACTCAAAAGCAAGGCTAATTTAGATCTCACTATTGCTAAAAGCAAACCCGATCAAGTGATCTCGCCTCTCATGTTACAGATTAAAAACCCTAGCGATCCAGAGGCTACGCTCTTTATTGGTGGCCAGATGGCAGAAAAATTAGGCTGGGTTGCTAGTGGCATGATTTTAAAAAAGGGTGAGACACGCGATTCGGTAAATATTCGTATCCCTTTTTATAGCACCACTACAGAAATTTATGACAAGGCCGGGGATAAA
This sequence comes from Helicobacter suis HS1, assembly GCF_026000295.1. Classification (NCBI taxonomy): domain Bacteria; kingdom Pseudomonadati; phylum Campylobacterota; class Epsilonproteobacteria; order Campylobacterales; family Helicobacteraceae; genus Helicobacter; species Helicobacter suis. The sequence goes on from NZ_AP026769.1 coordinate 994,053, forward strand.
TATTTGCTTAAAAGCGATTTTTTCATGACTAATTCTAAAGACCCTATGGCAACCCCGCCCACAGAGCAAAAATGGGATGTGGAAAGCTCTATTTTAGAAATGCGTGATAAAACCCCTATCACCCCTAAACCTGTGCGCCAGACTATCACCTTTGATCAAGCGGGTAAAATGCAATCTAAGCCTATCACGCTTAATTTTAAAGGTAACCCTCTTGTTTATTCAATCAATAAAAGCGATGATTTTGAATCTAGCGATGTACCCTATGAGGATTCTAGAATCTATCAAGTTTCTCAAGACGGCAAGCCTAAGGGAATATTAAGAAATATGCGCATTGATGATGATGGGATCATTCATTTATCCTTTAGCAATGGAGCGATTGAGACTATGGGGCGGGTGGGCATTGCAGCCTTTACTAACGATCAAGGGCTTAAAAAAGTGGGGAGTAATTTATTTGATATTAGTAATGCTACGCGCAATGGCCGCGCTGTACCTTTAAGCGGAAACCCCATTTTAGGCTGGGATCGCGATGATGGCAAACTTAAATTTGGCAAGATCATGCATAAATATTTAGAAACTAGTAATGTCAACGCCGGGCGATCTTTAACGAATTTAATTTTAATGCAGCGCGGCTATTCTATGAATGCTAAAGCCTTTACAACGGGCGATGATCTGATCAAAGAGGCCATTAATTTAAAGAAATAATCCATGCCTTTTAATAACTACATAGAAAAAGAATTTAAAGAAATTGTGGCGCTTTTATCAAAGAGGGAGTATGTGATCCCGCGTTTCCAAAGAGGCCTTGTGTGGAAAAGAGAACAAGTAGCCAATTTTTTAGACAGCATTTTAATGGGGTATCCTACGGGTATTTTTGTGCTGTGGAAAAGTAAAGAGAAATTAGCTTGCCGCAGCATGGGAGACTCTGCGCCTAAAGAATTAAAAGAGGGTGAAGTGTTCTATATTTTAGACGGGCAACAACGCATGAGCGCGCTTTACCTTGTCTATGAGGGCTTAACACTACCCCAAGCTAAGGGAGTGGAGGAAGATTACAAGGATATTTTATTAAGAGTAAAGCCCGATGCTAATGGGGAATATTGCTTTGTTAAACCTAAAAAATCTGAAAAGATAGAGCAGGCAATTAGGGCTACAGATTTGCTTAGAAACGAGAGTATTTATGATATTGAGGAAAAATACGGGCTTGATAAAAAGACGGCTAGGGAATTTGAGCGTTTTAGAACTAAGCTTTTAAACTATAAATTCCCTATTGTAGAGATCACAGACGCCTCTTTAGAGGAGATTATCAAAATTTTTACCCGTATCAATACGGGGGGTACTAAATTAAGCCTTTCTGAAATTTTATATGCTAAGTTTTATATCGCCCCTAAAAACACACAAAAAGGTTTTGATTTAGAGGCACATTTTAAAGAACTCCAAGATGAGCTTAAAAGCCTAGATTATGGCTTTAACTCATGTGTGGTGGTTTTACAGCTGATCTCTTTTATTTTGCGGTATAACGCCTCAGGCAATTTAACAGAGAAAATTTCTACCTCCACCCTCGATCACATTGGAGAAAAGAGTATTAGAGGCGGGCTTTAATGGACTTTAACCTACAAAGCTAGTTTTTAGGTCGATACTGGTAGTCTAGCGCGTTTAAGCTTTGCTAGGGTTGTAGTCTAAAAGTCGGGTATTAGTAAAAGAGTTTTGAAAATGGATATTTTAAAGAGATGAATCGCTACAAATGCCCTCTAAAATCAAGCCTTAATGAGAGTTCTAAGGCCGAAAAACAAGCCATTGTTACAAGCATGAAAAATTTACAACCCATGCTTAAAAAAGGCAAACTAGACTCTAGTTATAAACTTTTTGTAATAGGGGATAATCAGGCTGTGATCAATGGTTATAAGTGTAAAAACGAGGGTTTTATTCTTGAGAGTGGTTTTAGAAATATTGAATACAAATGGTGCAAGCGCGGTTCTGATGCGTGTAATAAAGTGGTAGATGCCATTGTTAATCTTAGAGGATAAAAAGCGTTCTTTTTAAAATTTATCAAGGGTAGGTTATTTTGCAACTTAATAGCGAACAATTACAGGCTATAAAAGCCCCTTTGGGGCATAATTTAGTGATTGCCTCTGCTGGTACGGGTAAAACTTCTACTATTGTGGGGCGGATTTTACACCTGCTTACAAGTGGCATTGATCCGCGCCAAATTCTTTTACTCACCTTTACTAATAAAGCCAGCCAAGAGATGAAGGAGCGTTTAGCACGCTACACTAAGGAAGCTGAAAAAATTGAAGCCGGGACTTTCCACGCTGTGGCTTATCGTTTTCTTAAACTACAAGACCCTTCTTTAAGTTTAAAGCAACCAACAGATATGCAAACCTTACTGAAGAGTTTTTTAATAGAGACAGAGGGGGTTTATAGCGCGAAGTATTTATACGAGCTGTATTCTTCTTATCTGAATGAAAATTGCGCGCAAAGTTTTACAGGTTGGCTATTAAAGCGCACCCCTGAGCAAGAGGCGTACACAGAATTATATGAATGCGCGTTAGGGCTTTTTGAAAGCTGTAAAAGAGAACAGCACTATGTAGATTATAACGATCTATTAATTCTTTTTAAAGAGCAGATCAAGCATCAGCCCAAAGCCTTTTGTGAAGTTTTATGCGATGAGTATCAAGACACTAATCCCTTACAAGATTCTATTTTAGATGCCCTACAACCCTCTAGTCTTTTTTGTGTGGGTGATTATGATCAAAGCATTTATGCCTTCAATGGGGCAGATATTTCTATTATCAGTAATTTTACACAAAAACATAAAAACGCGCAGGTTTTTAGTTTGCGCAAAAATTACCGCTCCTCAGGGGCTATTTTAAATCTGGCTAACCGCGTGATTGCTAACAACCCGCGCATTTATCCTAAAAGCTTAGAGGTGGTGAAACAAAACAACCCCTCTACCCCTAAACTTTTGGTTTATGACGAGTTATTAGATCAATATCAAGGCATTGCTAAGCAGATCGCGCTAAGGGGGCGTTTTGAGGAAGTGGCCATTCTCTTTAGAAATAACGCTAGTGCTGAGGGGTGCGAGGCGGCTTTGCGGCTACTTGGTATCCCCTCTATTCGCAAGGGTGGGGTGGGTTTGTTTGATACTAAAGAGGTGAAATTACTCTTAGATGTTTGTGCTTTTTTGATCCAGCCTAAGGAAATGGTAGCAACCATGCAGATTTTAGGCTATGGGCATGGGGTAGGGGCTAAGTTGTGTGCAGAACTTTACCAAGCTTTGCAGATTTTAGGCGAGGGTAATAGTCTAAAGGGCTTACTCACCCCTAATCAAAAAGAGCCCTATCCTAGTATAAAACGCCCCCAAATGGGTTTGTTTGAGGGTTTTATGGCTAATACCTCCCCTTTTGATCTGCGCTCTGATTTTAAAGATCACCCACTTTTAAGCCACCCTAAAATAAAACCACCTATCGCCTGCTTTTTAGAAGATCTTTATATCCTTTGTAAAACCCACTCTTTTAAAACCTCCGCCCAAAGCCTAGAACACATTATGCAATCTGCGTGGTTTGATAACATTATGCAAAAGCTTGCACGGGAGCGCTCTAAAAATAAAGATGGAAGTGTGGATACAAACCGCTATGAGCAGGCTTTAGAGAAAATTAAAAGGCGGGGGGAATTACTTGTACAGATGTCTAGCAAATATGGCCATTTAAAAGATTTTATCAATGAAATAGGGCTTGACTCTCAAGAAATGGATAGTGGGAGTGGGGTACACTTACTCACCGTGCATGCAAGTAAGGGGCTTGAATTTAGCGAGGTGTATGTGATTGATTTAATGCAAAAGCGTTTTCCTAATACCAAGTTAGCCAAACAAAACGGAGGTTTAGAGGAGGAGCGCCGTTTGTTTTATGTGGCAGTTACTAGGGCTAAAGATCATCTTTATTTATCCTATGCTAGAGAGGATCGGCGTAAAAATACCCGTTATGAACCCTCATGTTTTTTAAAAGAGGCGGGCTTTAATGGACTTTAACCTACAAAGCTAGTTTTTAGGTCGATACTGGTAGTCTAGCGCGTTTAAGCTTTGCTAGGGTTGTAGTCTAAAAGTTAAAAATAAGTAAAAGAGTTACATGGAAAAGTTTGTGAATGAAGATCACTTTTTAGTTACCAAGACGGATTTAAAGGGAGTGATCACCTATGCAAATAAGCCCTTTATAGACATTGTTGGGGGTGGAGAAAAAGACCTTCTGTATAAACCCCATAGCGTGGTGCGCCATCCAGAAATGCCTAAGGTCATTTTTAAACTCCTCTGGGATAACATCAAAGCCCAGCATGAAATTTTTGCCTACATTAAAAATAAAACCTTTGATGGGCATTTTTACTGGGTTTTTGCCAATGTAACCGCCTCTGTAGATGAATCGCAAAATTCTATCGGGTATTATTCTGTAAGAAGAGCCCCCAATAGAAAAGCCCTTAAGGTGATCATTCCTCTTTATACTTCTTTGTTGTCTGCTGAGAAAACACAGGGGATACAGGCTAGTTTAAAAGCCCTCCAACAAGTTTTACAAGAACAGGGCTGTGATTACCACCAATGGGTCAACCAGCTACAACGATTATAAGGATGGCGCATGTTTAAATGGCTTTCAGGCAACTCTGATCCTGCTATTGAGAAAATCTATGAGTTTATCGCTCAAGTTAGAAACGGGTATTTAGAATGCCGCATTGTAGAGATTGATGAGAATAGCCCTTATAGCGCCATGATGCATGGTTTAAACGATCTTTTAGATCAAATCGAATCTTTATTCCGTGAAATGGATGCATGTGTACAGGCGGCTAAAGAAGGTAGGGATTATCGCAACATCTTTTTAGAAGGGTATAGAGGGATTTTTAAACAATATGGAGAGCATGTGAGATCCCATGTTGATGGGATTATTGCAAGCAATAATAGCAAGATCGTACAGCGCTTATTAGAAATGGGAGGGGGCGCTAAGGGGATTTTAGCCATATTAAATGAACTTAGCCGGAGAGTACAGCAGTGTACAGAAAATAAGCAATTAGCACAAAATATTGAAGAGAATTCTTTAAAAAGCCAAGATGAAATCTTAGGTATCCACACTAATTTAGATAATTTTAGCGCGCACTGTTCGCATGTCAACACAGTTGTAGAAGAATTAAAGAAAAACATGGATTTTATCATGCAGGTTGCTGATATTATCAATGATATTGCCGATCAGACTAATTTACTTTCTCTTAATGCAGCTATTGAGGCAGCTAGGAGTGGAGAACACGGGCGAGGCTTTGCGGTGGTGGCTGATGAAATTAGAAAACTTGCTGAGAGGGTGGCTAAGGAAGTTAGCAATATTAAAGGTAATTTTAGTGGTTTTAAAGAGGAAATTGATAAGTTAGAGGAGGCCTTTTCAGAAGTAACAAGTCTAAGCACGGAGATTGGCGTACATTTTCAGGGTTTTTCAAAGGTGCTAGAGGTTTTTGTGCAAGATAGCCGTAAAAGTTTAGAGAATAATAAAGGGTTAGAACAAGGGCTTAGCAAAATCATGCGCCATATTGAGTGGATTATTCTAAAGATGTATATTTATAAAAGTGTACTCACCAATGAAACCCAAAATATCGCTTTAGACAAAGCACTCAATGATAAAGCCAAAACCCTAACACAGGAGGTACTAGCCCATGTTAAAGATCATTATAAGCTAGATGAGGTAGAACAAATGGCAGCGCGTTTGCAGGCCTTAGATGCTGTTGAATTAGATTAATTGATAAAGGAGATCGTATGCGATATGTTTTAAGCTTAGTATTGGCGGCGGCTTTTTTAGGTTGTTTTATCGGAGGGCTTGCCTTTGAACGGTTTGTTTTGGGCAAACACAAAACTAAAAGTGGTAGTGAAATTACCATGCAAATCCAAAGTAAGCAAGTGGTGATGCCCGGAAGTTATAGCGCGCATCTTCTTTTTAGTAGCGCTAATGGGCTGTTAAAAACAGAAAAACTAACCCCTGAACAAGAGCAAAGTATCAAAGAAAGTTTTAAACAAATTAATGATCTGGCAAAAGATAGCCATTTATGCCAACGAACTTCTTATAGTCTAGAGCCTCATTATACTTTTAAACAAGAGTTAAACGGCTATTCTTTGCATGCTTTAATGGTTTGTGAAATCCCTACTTCTAAATTAAACGATTATGAAACCCTTAAAAGTAAAATTTCTGAAGTGGTTACAAAAAACGCTTTATTTGTACTCAATACACCCGCCCTTTATGCCAAAATGCAAGAATCTGATCTAGTAGCATTGCAGGATGCATTATTAAAAAAAGCCCAAGAGAAAGTGATCTTTTTTAGCCAGAAATTTAAGAAACAATGCATGGTTAAAAGCCTAGATTTTTACCCTAATCATTTCCCTATGCGCTTTAAAATAGAAAAACAACAAGAGACACAACAAAGCTTTAGCCTCACGGCTAGACTTACGGTGGGTTGCTAAAATGTGTTATAATGCCGTCTTATTAAACAAGAAGGTTAGAGTGTGAAAATTGCTGTTTTGATGAGTGGAGGGGTGGATAGCTCTTATAGCGCTTATTTGTTAAAGCAGGCCGGGCATGATTTATTAGGGCTGTATTTAAAATTGCATGGGAAAGAGGAAAAACACGCCTTTTATATTAAAAATTGCCAAGAAGTGGCCTCTTTTTTAAATATCCCGTTTGAAGTGGTGGATTTACAAGAACCTTTTAAAAAACAAGTCTATGAAGTTTTTATTGACACCTACAAAAATGGCCAGACGCCAAACCCTTGTGCTTTATGTAACCCTTTAATGAAATTTGGTTTAGGGCTAGAATTTGCCCTTGATCGTGGGTGTGAAAAGGTAGCTACAGGGCATTATGCTAGATTAATGGATTTAGAGGGTGTGCTACGCATCCAAGAGGCCTTTGATTTAAGTAAAGATCAAAGCTATTTTTTATACGCGCTCCCACAACACGCCATTGATGCGCTCATGTTTCCCTTAGGTGGTTTATTAAAAAGTGAGATCAAACCAAAAGCCCTAGAGGCCATGCCCTTTTTAGGGGACTTGCAAACTTATAAAGAATCCCAAGAAATTTGCTTTGTAGAGGGTTCTTATATTGATACGCTCAAACAACATATTGATGTAGATCAAAAAGGTCTGGTGCGTAATTTAAAAGGGGAGGTTGTAGGCACGCATAAGGGCTATATGCACTACACCATTGGCAAACGCAAGGGCTTCACAGTTCAAGGGGCACACACGCCTCATTTTGTTGTGGGTATCCATGCTAAAGCCAATGAGATTATTGTAGGCGAAAAAGAAGATCTAGCGATCTTTACCCTAGAGGCTGAAAATAAATCCTTGCCTTCTAATTTTAAAACAGGTACTTACATGGTTAAGGTGCGCTATAGAAGCACCCCCACCAAAGCTAAGATCAGCCTCAATCACCAAACCATCCACGCCACCTTTGAAGAGCCCGTTTATGGTGTGGCTCTAGGGCAAGCGTTGGTGATTTATGAGAAAGACTGCGTCTTAGGAGGAGGCGTTATCACCAAAAGCGCCTAAAATTTCCAGTGAAAACTAGCATGAAAGGTAGAAGTTGGTGATACGCCTGAGCCCATGTTAGGAACATGAATCTTAACATGCTTTTGGCACTTGCTTACAAAATCATCATACTGATAAGACAAGATATTAGAGAAATTACGAGCGCTCAAACGCTTAAGCACTTCATCTGCATCACCCAAAACTAAGGCATCAAATCTCGCGTTAAAAAGCCGTCTTATCTTTTTACCAGCAATCAAAGCCTCAAGACTTAAAACAGTCAGGTTAGATTTACCCATAACACTCCCGCGCCGGTGGTATAAGATATTCGCAGTTTTAGGGGCTGCTAATCGTTTGAGCACTTGCTTAGTATTGCCTAAAACTAGGGCATCAAACATAGCATTAAAAGTACGCCTCTCTTCTTTACCAGCAACCAAAGACCCGATACTTAAAACAGATAACTTTAAAGGATTAACAAGCACGCTAGAATCGCTAGCGTAGCCAACTTCAACATGTGCCACGCGGCTCACAAAGACCGCAAACATCAATGGCTTAAATACCCCATCAAACAACTCCCGATATTTTATTTTAGCGAAGGCTCGTATTTTAACATGCAAAATCTTAAGCTTGTTTGAGAAAAGACTTAGGAGTTTTATTTTCTGTTACAATATTATTTTAGAGTTAAAAAATCAGACCTTGAGTTGGCAAAATTTATAGTGGAGAGTGTTATGTTAAAGTTGTTTTATTCGTTTATAATTGTAGCGGCGTTAGTGGGGGTTGTGTGTGCAAAACCTAATTTGTATATTCTTGCTACAGGGGGAACTATTGCCGGGAAATCTTCTAACACACTAAGCAGTGCTTATAAATCTGGGGCGTTATCTGTAGATAGTCTCATTAGTGTAATCCCACAAGCTAAAGACTTAGCCAATCTTAAAGCTGAGCAAATAAGCAATATCGGCTCTCAAGAAATGGATAATAAAATTTGGCTCAAATTAGCTAGACGGGTACAAGCCTTACTCTCTAAAAAAGATGTAGATGGAGTGGTGATCACACATGGTACAGATACAATGGAGGAGACGGCTTATTTTTTAGATTTGGTGATTAAAAGCCATAAACCTATTGTAATGGTTGGTGCGATGCGCAATGCTAGCTCTTTAAGCGCAGATGGCCCTCTTAATCTTTATAACGCTATCGCAGTGGCTAGTAATCCCCAATCTAAAGGCAAGGGGGTTTTAGTGGTGATGAATGGAGATATCCATGCGGCTAGAGAAGTGAGTAAAACACACACGACAGATGTCGCTACTTTTAAATCTCTTAATAGTGGTCCTTTAGGGAAGGTGATTTATGGGCATGTGCGCTTTTATATGCAATCTTTGCGCAAACACACGCTAGAAAGTGCTTTTGATATTGCTAAGATTGTTCATTTGCCTCGTGTAGATATTATCTATAGCCATGCTAATGATCATGCAGATTTGATACAAGATGTGATTAAACACGGCGCTAAAGGAATTATAAGCGCTGGGGTGGGTAATGGTAATCTTTATCCGTCTGTGTTAAATGCACTAGCTAATGCGCTTAAACAGGGTGTAGTGGTGGTGCGCTCTAGCCGTGTGGGGAGTGGATTTATCACACCACTAGGTGAAATTGATGATTCTAAATACGGCTTTTTAACTAGCGATAATCTCAACCCTCAAAAAGCTAGGGTACTTTTAATGCTTGCCTTAAGCCAAACCCATAACCGCCAAAAAATCCAAGAATATTTTAAGACGCATTAATTTTTAGCTATCAAGTTTTAGCTCAAACGCATATTTGACATTTTATTTTTATATTTGCTAAACTACGAGCCTACTATTTTTTTGAAAGGGTCTTTATGGTATCATCGATCCAAACAACAAACAACAAACAACAAACAACAAACAACAAACGCGTAGCGTTTTCTCTCTAGCTTTTACCCGCTTTGCTTTTATCAGCGCTCTTAGTTTTATCTCTTTAGCGCCTTTAAGTGCGGAGAGAAAAGGTGGTTTTATAGAAGGAGGTTTTCAGTATTCTAATTTTGGCGGTAAGGATAATTCTAGCTTTCAGGAAAGCACAAATGGCAACATAACAAGTTATACTTCCACCACGACCTATAACGGCAATCTCTTCGGAGGGGACGTTCAAATTGGTTATAAACAATTTTTTGGCAAAACAAAGCGCTTTGGTTTGCGTTTCTATGCTTTTTTCAGTGGTCAGGGTGGGAGTGCGACTGTTGTTCCGGGTAAGGGGAGCTACAACACCTTTAATTACAACCAATCCTTAACTGATCTCTTTTATGGTGTTGGCATGGATATGCTCTTTAATTTTTATGATAAGAATGAAAAAACCTTTGGCATGGCTCTTGGTGTGATGGGAGGGGGGAGTTCATGGTTAACGGGGAATAATCAAAATGGAACATGTATTCCCAATCCAGACGGTACTTGTCAGGTATCATCTCAGATAACAACTCGGTACGGGCAAGTCATCGTTAATATTGGTTTAAGGGCTAACTTTAGCAAGCACCAAGGCTTTGAATTTGGCGTGCGTATCCCCACCATTAACTATCCTTATTACTCCTACTCCAACACCCAGTCCCCTATCTCTAATGCTTATGGGAGTACTTATTCTAGTAATTCTAGTAGTACTACAGAAACCATCACACTCAGACGCAAAGTTGCTGTTTATGTCAACTATGCGATCAACTTTTAGAGAAGTTTAGGGCAAAGGCTAGGGGCTTGCCCGTGTTTTATTTCTTAGATACACTAGCAAAACTTTAAGCTAATGTTGCGGTGGAGAATCTACGGGCATTTTTGAAGATAACTCCAGCTTTTCGTGTTATAATTGCCCGTGTTAGTTAGTTTTGAGTTTTTGACCGGCTTTTTAGAATTTTTAGCAAATGGGGAATAGTTGAATGGATGATTCTGATTACAAAAAGGTTTTTGAACTTGCAAAAAACAGACTTAACGACAGGCTTAACGAAAAATCTGAAGTTAGCTTAAAGGACATAACCGATTGTATCCAAAATATTAGAAAATCCTTTTCATCAGGGCAGGCATCTTTCACGTTTGGCATTGGTGATGGTGTAAAAATGAGTGAGGATGACTATACAAGACTATACCAAGATTTAAGCGATCATTTTATTAACATAAAAATGGAAGCGGGCATGTCTTTACAAGGAGAGGAACAAAGAAAACGAGACACTAGGTGGTATGCGGAGGAGTTTAAACCTAAAAATGATAATTTTTACTGGGATAGGCTAAAGAGAAACCTTAAGAGTTACCCTTCAAAGGTGGTTGAAGCGCTTGATAAAGATACAGACGTGGTTATGGGTCAAATCGGCGATCCAAGAGAGGATAATTTTGGTGTCTATGGCATGGCAGTGGGGAATGTGCAATCAGGTAAAACCCTAAATTATACCTGTTTGATTCACAAAGCTATGGATGCGGGGTATAAATTCATCGTTATTCTTGCTGGAGATAAAGAAAATCTAAGAAGCCAAACGCAAAAACGCCTCAATGAAAGATTTACAGAAGTGCAAAAAGAACGACAACCAATTAGCCTGACAACAGAGGACTATGACTTTAATAAAAGGGATTCTGATAGGGATACTCGATTTAATTTGGAAGAAACTAAACCTATTTATGCAGTTTTAAAGAAAAACAGCAAAGTACTGGATGCCCTTATGAAATGGCTTGATCCTCAAAGAATTTCAGAACATGCCATATTGCTTATTGATGATGAGTCAGATTATGCCTCTGTTGATACCAAAAAAGCTAAGGAGGAAGCCAGCGCCATTAATAGAAAGATTAGAGAGATTTTGAATCGTTTTAAAAAATACTCTTATGTCGGCTATACGGCCACACCCTTTGCTAATATTTTTATCAATTACGAGCTTAAAAAGGATAATCTCCCCGATCTGTTTCCACGGGATTTTATCCATGCCCTTAAGACGGCCACAAACTACTTTGGAGCACAAAAGATTTTTATAAAAGAGCCAGAAAAATTTCTGATAAACATAACAGACTATGAGGAAGCCTTTCCTCTAAAACATAAAAAGAAACACCAGATTTTAGAATTGCCCGAGAGTTTGGTAGAAGCTATCTTTGTTTTTTGCCTTAATATAACCATAAGGTATTTAAGAGGGCAAGAAAAACATAACAGCATGTTGGTCCATGTTAGCCGCTTTAATGATGTGCAAAGACAAATATCTGAAAAATTAGAAGAACTAAAAAGGGGTTTGGGCGATTTTATTACAGAGGCAAAGAATATTTTTGATCGCAGATTTGTAGATTGTAATTTTTCGTGGGAGCAAGTGCGAAAAGTGTTGTCTAAAACCCTATCTAGCATATCGGTTAAACTAGTCAACCAAGAGAGTGAGGAATTTAGTTATCCCGAGGATGAAAAATTGAATGTGATTGTGGTGGGAGGCGCAAGTTTATCGCGTGGGTTTACACTTGAGGGCTTAAGTGTGAGCTATTTTATTCGAGACTCCGAATTTTATGACACACTCATGCAAATGGGTCGTTGGTTTGGTTATCGGGATGGCTATGAGGATTTGTGCAAAATCTACATGCCAGAAAAGATTCAAGAAAAATTTAAAGAGATCACGAATGCTATAGATGATCTTATGGCGCAATTAAAAAGAATGGAGGAGGAGAGAAAAACACCTCTTGATTTTGGGCTAGCTGTTAAAAAAGCCGCTGGATTACGGCCTACATCTGGAAACAAGATGAGAAATGCCCAGAGACGAACAAATAAAAAGCCCTTGTCATTTTTTGGTGTCTATCGTTTTGTAATAGATAAGCAAGTACATGAGAAAAACCTAAGAATCTTATCTGCATTCGTTAAATCAAAGGAATTTGAAGAAAAAGGGTTTTATAAGGTTTGTAGAGGAGTGAGTAAAGGGGAAATATTAAAGTTCTTAAGGTTAATTGTGTGCCCGGCTCGCCAATTGACTGTGCTGCTACTACGCCTACTGCCTCGCCCGGTTTAATCATCTTGCCCTCGCCTAAATTAAGTCCATAACATTTTGCGCACACACCCTTTTGTGCCTTGCAGGTTATGGGGGTACGGATAATGACAGATTTAATCCCAGCCTCAATAATGCGTTTGGCTTTTTCCTCTGTGATGAGAGTATCTGCGCTAAAGAGTATTTCATTTGTAAGCAACAACGGAGAATGGAGAAAACCCACTTGAAGGAATTTTAGTACCCGCATACGAAGTGTCTTTCCCTCGTGGTGTGCAAAACCAAGAACAAGAACAAGAAAGAGAAGAGCGCTACTACAATGCCCAGCAAGATAATTTAGCAAGGAAGAAGAAGACTAGGCGAGCTCTTTAGAACTTTGCTATTGTCTAATGCAAGCTTAAAGATTTTATGCTGCACAAAGATATTTTTCACACCTACACAAAACAAACCGCCCTTAAAACCGGGCATTAACTCTCTGTCGCCCTTATTTTATACCCCCGTGTAGAAAATATTTTTACAAGTCTAAAAAACCCTACCTTCTACTCCCCTCCCTCTTGATAGCTTAATCTTAAGTATCCTTAATCACTTCTTGCTCTTCTTCTATCTTTACCCCTACCTTTTTATCCTTATAAAGCCCCGTGCCCACAGGAATCATGCGCCCTAGCACCACATTTTCTTTTAAATCCTCTAAAAAGTCCTTTTTCATCGCAATACTAGCCTCTGTGAGCACTTTAGTTGTTTCTTGAAACGAGGCGGCTGAAATAATGCTATCACTGCCAATAGCCGCGCGGGTAATGCCAAGCAACACAGGTTCAGCAATAGCTGGTTCGCCCTTAGCCTGTAAAATCCGTTGGTTTTCCTCCCTAAAATGTTTCTTGCTCACTAAATCCCCCTCAATAAACTTTGTATTCCCGCTATCTAAAATCCGCACTTGGCGCAACATCTGCGAAACAATGATTTCAATGTGCTTATCTGCGATATTCACCCCTTGGCGTCTATAAACCTGTTGTACCTCGCTTACAATATATTTATGCAGCTCTTTTTCCCCGCTTATGCGCAAAATATCATGGCTACTAACCACCCCATCAGTGATAGCCTCGCCAGCGTGTACAAACTCACCCGGCCGCACTAAAATCTGCTTGCCTTTATCAATAAAGTACTCTGCTTGTCTTCCATCGCTAGCGGTGATACAAATCCGTTCTTTATTGCGCACGGGTTTTTCAAAGCTCACCTGCCCATCCATTTCGCTTAAAATAGCGAGATCTTTTGGTTTGCTTTTACGGGCTTCAAAAATATCAGAAACGCGGGGTAAACCACCGGTAATATCTTTAGATTTAGCCGTAGCTTTAGGGATTTTTGCTAGCACATCGGCTACTTCTACCTGCGCACCCTCTGCTACTACAATAGAGGTTTTAGGCTCTAGCGGATAAAAGATACTTTCTTGGTTAGGGTTTTCAATCACTAAACTAGGTTTAAGCCCCCCGGTAATATATTCATTCACCACCAAAGATCGCATACCTGTATTTTCATCTTCTGTTTCAGTTACACTTACCCCCGCTACAATATCTACAAAGCGCACCACTCCGCTTTTATCCGCAATAATGGGCGTGTTGTAGGGGTCCCAGCTAGCAATCGTGGTTTTGCCCTCTACACTAGGTTTAGCCAAAAGCGTATGCGTTTCAACTGGGCTTTTATCGCCTACCTGCATTAAAGAGTTTCTAGCGATGTAGTGGCGAATAGCCTCCTGTCCGTTTTTATCCACCACCACTGCAAACAAGCCTTTTTCTTGCACCACTTCCCCCGCTCTTACTGACTCAAAGCGTTCTAAATGATCCCCTTCTAAATAGTAAAACTGCACAATGCCCTTTTCTTTGGCATAGATATTCTGAGCAATTGGCTCATTATCTTGAATGGCAATTTGGCTTGCATAGGGAATGCGGTGGGGCACATTCCAGCTATCTTTAATGATGTCTGCGATGCTATCGCCGTATTTAACCTCTTGATCATGGCTATAGGGTAGATAGAATTTTCCCTCAATCTTGCCCCCCACGCCGGCTAACTCGCTTGGCTTAGCCACATCGCTTTTACGCAAGGTAAACTTAGCCTCTTTCTCTCCTACCACGCTTAAAAAGATTTCCTCATGGGCATTGTTAATTTTAAGCACCCCATCAAAGGGGGCTTTAATCTTAGGCTCAACCACCAAAATAGCGGCGTTACGGCGGTTGGTGATGATGTTATGCCCCTCTTTATTTTGGTAGGTCTCAATGTTAAAAAAGCGCACAAACCCCTCTTTTTCAGCGACAATCTCGCGCTCCTCTTGGCTTCTGGAGGCTGTACCGCCCACATGGAAAGTTCTTAAGGTTAATTGTGTGCCCGGCTCGCCAATTGACTGTGCTGCTACTACGCCTACTGCCTCGCCCGGTTTAATCATCTTGCCCTCGCCTAAATTAAGTCCATAACATTTTGCGCACACACCCTTTTGTGCCTTGCAGGTTATGGGGGTACGGATAATGACAGATTTAATCCCAGCCTCAATAATGCGTTTGGCTTTTTCCTCTGTGATGAGAGTATCTGCGCTAAAGAGTATTTCATTTGTAAGCGGATCTAAAATATCCTCCACAATAACCCGCCCAAAGATGCGCTCCTCTAAAGGCTCAATGAGTTCACTACCCACAGTAATATCTGTAATCTCAATGCCTTCATGCGTGCCACAATCCTCTTGTACTACCTTAACATTTTGAGAAACATCAATGAGTTTACGGGTGAGATAGCCCGCTGTCGCGGTTTTAAGTGCGGTATCGGCTAGGCCTTTGCGCGCCCCGTGTGTGGAGTTAAAGTACTCTAATACATTCAAGCCCTCTTTAAAGTTAGAAATAATGGGTGTTTCAATAATAGAACCGTCCGGTTTAGTCATCAAGCCACGCATGGCAGAGAGTTGGCGAATCTGAGCAGCCGAACCACGCGCCCCGCTATCTGCCATCATATAAATAGAGTTAAAGCCCTCTTTATCTTTAGAAATAGCCTCCATCATCTCCTTACTCATGGAGTTATTAACTTCTGTCCAAATATCAATGATTTTATTGTAGCGCTCTTGATCGCTTAAATGTCCGCTTTCAAATTGCGCTTGGATTGCTTTAACCTGTTCTTTAGCCACTTCTACCATGCGGTTTTTATTAGCCGGTGTAATAATATCCTCCATAGAGATAGAAATCCCGGCTTTAGTTGCGTATCTAAAGCCTAACATTTTTAGATTATCTAAAAAGCTAGCCGTTTGGCCAATGCCACTTTCTTTATAAACAAAATCTACCAAAGCCCCGATGTCTTTTTTCTTCATGACTTTATTCCACAAATGCGCGGGCACAAAATCTGGCAAAATAGATTTAATAATGAGGCGTCCGGCTGTGGTTTGTAACATATGGCGATCTTGTAAAACCCGTACTTTAGCGTGTACATCTAATTCTTTAGTATCCACAGCGATTAAAACCTCAGCCACACTTGAAAAAAGCTTATGTTCACCTAAAACGCCACTTTTTTCTAAAGAAAGGTAATAAATCCCTAAAACCATATCTTGACTAGGTACAGCTACAGCCTTACCACTAGCGGGCAATAAAATATTCATAGAACTAAGCATTAAAACTTTACATTCCGTGATCGCCTCTTGGCTTAAAGGCACATGTACAGCCATTTGATCCCCATCAAAGTCGGCGTTAAAGGCTGAGCATACAAGGGGGTGTAATTGGATTGCCTTACCATCAATGAGTTTAGGGTGGAAGGCTTGGATAGATTGTTTATGCAAAGTGGGGGCGCGGTTTAAAAGCACCGGATAGCCCTTCACCACTTCCTCCAAACACTCCCAAACTTCGGTACTTTTTTGTTCAATCATGCGCTTAGCTTGTTTAAGCGTAGTAGCAAAGCCCTTTTCCTCCAACTTAGCTAATAAATGGGGTTTAAAGAGTTCTAGCGCCATATTTTTAGGCAACCCGCATTCATCCATTTTTAAATTAGGCCCCACTACAATCACGCTTCGGCCTGAAAAATCCACCCGTTTACCTAATAAATTTTGTCTAAAGCGCCCTTGTTTGCCCTTAATGATTTCTGAAAGGGATTTAAGTGGCCGTTTATTAGCCCCCTTAACCGCGTTAGCGTTGCGTCCATTATCAAATAAAGCATCTACCACTTCTTGGAGCATGCGTTTTTCATTGCGCACAATAATTTCAGGCGCGCCTAGCTCAATTAATCGTTTGAGTCGTTGGTTACGGTTAATCACTCTTCTATAAAGCTCATTGACATCACTTACCGCAAACTTGCCCCCATCTAAAGCCACTAAAGGCCTTAAATCAGGTGGCAATACAGGCAGAGCTGTAAGCATCATCCACTCGGGGCGATTTCCTGAATTAATAAAGCTTTCCACCACTTTTAAACGCTTAACTAATTTCTTTTTCTTAGCATCTGAATGGGTGTCTCTAACTTCTTCTTTAAGCGATTCAAGCAAACTAACTAAATCTAATTCCTCTAAGAGTTCTTTAATGATCTCGCCTCCCATTTGGGCGTTGAAATCTTGATCGCTGTAGTGGCGCTGGATACTTTGAAACTGCTCCTCATTTAAAATATCATATTTAAGTACAGGTCTAGTACCCTCTAAGTCATAACAAACCTGACCGGGATCTTTAACAATGTAAGCCTCGTAGTAAAGCACGCGTTCTAAATCTTTCATTTTAATGCCAAGAAGTGTACCAATACGGCTTGGTAGAGAGTTAACATACCAAATATGAGCTACCGGAGTGGCTAACTCAATATGCCCCATGCGAAAAGATCGCACCTTAGAGCTAGTGATAGCCACCCCACATTTTTCACAAGTTCCAATGGTTTTATAACGCGGCTTTTTATACTTACCACATAAACATTCATAATCTTTAGTGGGCCCAAAGATCTTCATGCAAAAGAGTCCATCGCGCTCGGGTTTGAGGGTGCGGTAATTAATCGTCTCTGACTTTTTCACCTCCCCATAACTCCATTCGCGGATTTTATCCGGGCTAGCTAGGGTGAGTTGGAAGGAATTAAAGTCTTTGGGGCGATCGTCCTCTTTGATCACAATGGGTTTTGGCATGCCAAATTCATCTACTTCTTCATTAAAGATATTCACATCTAAAGCTAAGGATTGTAATTCCTTAGTCAAGACATAAAAAGTTTCTGGAATTTCTGATTCGCCTACATGCTCGCCCCTAGCAATAGCCCTATAGGCATTTTCCCGTCCTTTAATATCATCTGATTTAACCGTGAGCATTTCTTTAAGCGTGTGTGCCGCTCCATAAGCCTCTAGTGCCCACACCTCCATTTCCCCAAAGCGTTGCCCGCCAAAGAGTGCTTTACCACCCACCGGTTGGTGGGTTACTAAAGAATAGGGGCCGGTAGATCTAGCATGTACTTTTTCATCTACTAGGTGGTGGAGTTTAAGCATGTACATGTAACCTACATTTACCCGCTCTTTCATTTTTTCACCCGTACGCCCATCATAAAGCTCGGTTTTGCCGTCTAAATCAATTTTGGCTAGCTTAAAGAGTTCCATAAACTGCTCTTCAGAGATGCCCTCAAAAACAGGGATAGCAAATTTCACCCCAGAACTCCAATCTCTAGCATAGCTAAGCAAATCTGTATCGCTACAGCTTTCTAGTATTTGGGCTAGAGTTTGGTTATCTACATTGACTACGCGGGCAATTTCTAGCATTTTAGAACGCAATTTAGCGATAAAATCCTTAGTCTGGCTATCTAAAAGGGCTTTAATTTGCTTGCCTAGCTCTTTACCCACAAGCCCTAAATGCACCTCTAAAATTTGCCCAATATTCATGCGGCTTGGCACGCCCAAAGGATTAAGCACAATATCAACCGGTTCGCCATCAGCTGTATAGGGCATGTCAGCAATAGGTACAATATTAGACACAATGCCTTTATTGCCATGCCGTCCGGCCATTTTATCGCCTACTTTTAATTTGCGCTTAGTGGCGATGTAAATTTTAACTAGCTTAATCACCCCATTTGGCAAAATATCATCTTTCTCTAAAATAGAAAGTTTTTTCTCATGCCCTTGACCTAAAAGTTTCTTTTGCTCTAAAATGTTGATCTTAATTTGTTCAAAACGATCTTGTACCTCTTTGCTGTACTTTTTAGCTAGAGAAATCAACCCAAAGCGATTACTCCCCTCTATAACTTCTCTAGGGATTTTTGAGCCTTTCGGATAGGTGATTTCATTAAACACCGCCTCTTCCTCTAGGGGCTCTTGGGAGAAAATATCACTGATTTGTAAAAGCTCCTCTTTATCAATCATTTTAAAATGCTTATCATGCCTATCATCTAAGACCCATTTTTCCTCTTCATAAGCATTAGTAGCCCGGGTATCTCTTTCATAACCCTTTTTAGTGAAAATCTTAACCCCAATCACAGTCCCCTCTAAAGAAGGTGGGCAGTAAAGCGACTTGTTTACCACATGCCCGGCCTTATCCCCAAAAATAGCCCGTAACAAACGCTCCTCAGGTGTGCTTTTAATTTCCCCTTTAGGCGAAACTTTCCCCACTAAAATCATGCCCGGGGCCACATAAGTTCCGATCTTTACAATCCCCCCGCTATCTAAGTGCGCCACCTCCTCCTCTTTGACATCAGGAATATCTGCGGTAAATTCCTCAATACCGTGTTTGAGCTCTCTAGCCTCAATTTCTTTTTCATAGATGTGTACGGAGGTGAAAACATCTTCTTTAATGATTTTCTCACTCACCACAATCGCATCTTCAAAGTTATAGCCATTCCATGGCATGAAAGCCACGCGGACATTTTTACCTAAAGCTAGCTCGCCCTTATCCATGCTAGGGCCATCGGCAATAATTTGGCCTTCTTCTACCACATCGCCAACTTTAACAATAGGTACTTGGTTAAAACAGGTGTTTTGGTTGGTGCGTAGATTTTTTTGTAACAAATAAGAGGTGATATGCGGGCCTTTTTGGGGGTCTTTTTCAACAATATAAATATTTCCCGCATCTACTTCATCAACCACGCCCTTACGCTCAGCTTTGATACTGCCCCATGAATCGCGTGCAATCACGCTTTCAATACCTGTCCCTACAATAGGCGCTTCTGAGCGCAATAAGGGCACAGCTTGGCGCTGCATATTAGTTCCCATTAAGGCGCGATTAGCATCATCATGTTCTAAAAAGGGGATCAAAGAAGCGGCCACGCCTACTAAAATGCGCGAACTTAAATCCATTAGGGTAACTTTGTGCTTTTCATTAAGCACAATTTCACCCCCCACTCTAGTTTCTACCAAATCTTCTTGGATATAACCTTTAGAATCTACAACCGTACTAGCCGGTGCAATCACATGCCCTTCTTCTTGAATGGCGGTTAAATACTCAATTTGTTCGCCCACATGCCCCTCAACAACCTTTTTATAAGGCGCTTCAATAAACCCTAAATCATTAACCCGCGTAAAAGTAGAAAGGGTGTTAATAAGCCCGATATTTTGCCCCTCAGGGGTTTCAATAGGACAGATACGGCCATAGTGGGTGGGGTGTACATCGCGTGCCTCAAAGCCCACACGATCTTTAACAAGCCCACCTTCACCCAAAGCTGAAAGCCGGCGTTTATGCGTAACTTCTGAAAGGGGATTTGTTTGATCCATAAACTGGGAGAGCTGGCCACTCATGAAAAATTCTAAAATTGTACTGGTAATCATTTTAGAGTTAACCAAGTCATGGGGCATGAGTGAATCTAATGCATTATTCATCGTGGTGAGCTTATCTTTGATGGTTTTTTGCATTTTCATCAAGCCCTCATGCAACTCATTAGAGAGCAATTCACCAACCGCACGGATACGGCGATTACCTAAGTGATCGCGATCGTCAATGCGCCCCTGTCCATTTTTAATTTTGATGAGGTATTTAACGGTTTCAATGATGTCTTCATGGGTTAGAACGGTTACATAATTGGGCACTTTTAAATGCAATTTATGATTCATTTTCATCCGGCCTACCATTGTTAAATCATAGCGTTCTGGATCAAAAAAGAGTTGTTGTACATAGGTTTTAGCCACTTCAGTAGTAACTGGATCCCCCGGGCGCATCACTTTATAAATGCGGATTGCAGCCAAAGCACTTTCATCTTCAATTTTTTCGCTTTGTTTGAGTAATTTAAGCGATTCATTGCGCAAAGACTCGGCATCTGATGTAAAAGATCTAATGATAGAGGCGTCATGCCCTAATGCTAGATCATTAGCAATCACAAATGCATCAATGCCAGCCTCGCGAATTTTGTCTAATTTTGGTTGTTCTAAAAGAGTGAGTGCATCTAACAATACTGATTGATTTGTATCCATAATAGGTTCTGCCAAATAGCGGTTGAGTAAAATTTTAGTGGGATATTCCACCCACTCAACCCCGCTTTCTCTAATTTCTTTGGCTTTTCTAGCCGTAACTTTTTTACTAGCCGCTAGTAAAACCCGCCCTTTTTCATCTTTTAGATCAAAATCAAGGCGACTATCTACTATAATACTTTCAAAGGGAATATAATATTTGCTCTCGCCTTTAATCACCCTATGGCGCACTTTTAAAAGGGGGTAAAAAATCTTAATAATGTCTTGTTTGCTATAACCAATGGCTCTAAATAAAATTGTGGCAGAAACCTTGCGGCGTTTGTTAATGCGCACATGTAAAATATCTTTTACATCATATTCAAAATACAACCACGATCCACGATCTGGGATAATTTGACCGGCATAGATAAGCTTATTCGTGCTAGTGGTGGATTTTTCCTCTTTAAAAATCACCCCGGGGCTTCTATGCAACTGGTTAACCACCACCCGTTCAACACCATTGATAATAAAAGAGGTACGATCCGTCATTAAAGGGATTTCACGGATAAAAATACTTTGTTCTTTAATGTCTTTGGGCCCTAGTTTTTCCCCTGTTTTAGGGTCTTTTTCCCATAAAATCAAGCGAATCTTAATCTTGAGATAAACCGAATAGGTGATACCCCTTTCCATAGCCTCGCGCACGGTGTATTTGGGTTCGCCATATTCATAGCCTCCATATTCTAAGGTGATACGATTTTGGCTATCGTGTATAGGGAATACGGACTTAAAAACCCGTTCAATCCCACTTTCTTTCCCGTCCTTAGCGTATAAAAACGCCTCATAACTCTCTTTTTGTAAAAACAAGAGATTAGGGACTTGCAATTCTTGAGGGACTCTTGTAAAATCCGCACGCAACCGATTTTTTAAAGTTTTCATGTCATTAAACCTTTGTAATGGAGATCTAAGCTGATGTGTAACCAGCTGGCATTAACCACAAACACTCAAAACGCGCCTTCAACCCCTCCTTTAAGACTACTTGATTTCTGCTTTAGCCCCCACCTCTTCTAATTTCTTTTTAATCGCCTCAGCCTCTTCTTTATTCACCGCCTCTTTAAGCACATGCGGGGTTTTCTCAGTAGCCTCTTTAGCCTCTTTAAGACCTAGCCCAGTGATTTCGCGTACCACCTTAATAACCTTAATTTTCTCAGCCCCGGTTTCTACTAGAGACACGCTAAATTCGGTTTTTTCCTCTACAGCCTCTGCTGGAGCTCCAGCCACAGCTCCCGCTACCATAGTAGGCGCTGCACTCACACCAAATTTTTCCTCAAACTCTTTGACGAGCTCAGAGAGTTCTAAAACGCTCAGGTTTGCGATGTACTCTAAAACTTCCTCTTTTCCAATAGCCATAATCTATCCTTTATTCTTGTTCTTTTGACTTTCTCAAATTGTCTAAACCCGTAACAAAATACCTAGCAGGCGCGCTCCAAACCGACAAGAGCATGCCAATGAGCTCTTGCTTACTTGGCAATTTAGAGATGGCTTCTACATGCGCGCTATCTACAGCCTGTTGCTCATAAATCCCAGCCTTAATCACAAAATGATCCTTGTGATCTTTAGCAAAACCCATCACTAGTTTAGAAAGCGCGATCTGATCATCGCCCCAAATAAAAACATTGTTCTCTTTGAGGTTTAAAACGCCCAAATTTGCCTCTTTTAGTGCTAACAAGGCAAGGGTGTTTTTGATCACCTGCACAGAAATACCCTGCGCGCGGGCTAAATTGCGCAGTTTTTCTAAATGCTCTACACGCAAACCCTTATAATCACACACCACTAAAGCCTGCATCGCGCTAAAAGACTCCCCTAAGCGCGTTACAAGCTCTTGTTTTTGCTCTCTATTCAAGATTTCCTCCTTTCCAACCAACTTCCACAAGGCTACCAAAGTAAATTAAGCCAAAAGCCCTTGTTTCTTCAGTTTAAGATGAACTATTTCACATCCATGAGTTCTTGAGAGTTGAGTTGTACACCCGGGGACATCGTAAGGGACATGACGCTATTTCTAATATACTTGCCTTTGGCTGTATTGGGTTTTAAGCGATTAATCGCGCGCACCAAAGCTAACATGTTTTCTTTGATCTGCTCCTCTGTAAAACTCACTTTGCCAACGGGGGCGTGTACATTGCCCTTTTTATCCACACGGAAATTCACTTGCCCGCTTTTAGCATTGCTCACAGCCTTTTTAATATCCATCGTTACTGTGCCGGTTTTAGGATTTGGCATTAAACCCTTAGGACCTAAAATACGCCCCACTTTCCCCACAACAGCCATCATATCCGGAGTGGCAATGACCATATCAAAGTTTGTGTTGCCATTTTTAATTTCCTCAGCTAAATCCTCGCCCCCTACAATATCTGCACCGGCCTCTCTAGCCTCATCTAATTTAACATCTTTAGCAAAAACAGCTACCCGTACTTTTTTCCCTGTGCCATGGGGTAAAACCACCGCCCCGCGCACCATTTGATCGGCATGTCTTGGGTCTACCCCTAAGCGCAACGCCACTTCTACACTTTCATCAAATTTAGCCGAAGCCAGAGATTTAAGCACCCCTACACCCTCCTCTAAGTTATAAACTTTATCTTTTTCAAATTTGTCTACTAATTTTTGTAAACGCTTTGCTATCTTTGCCATGTTTATCCTTCTATCTCAATGCCCATGCTCTTAGCACTGCCCATCACAATCTTTTTAGCCGCCTCTAGGGTGGTTGTGTTGAGATCCTCCATTTTATTTTGCGCGATCTCCTCTACCTGTTGCATGGTCAGTTTGCCCACCTTATTTTTTAGCGGATTATCCGAGCCCTTAGCCACCCCGCTAGCCTTTTTAATCAGATCCGTAACCGGGGGCTTTTTGGTGATAAAAGTAAAACTCTTATCTTGATACACCGTGATAATCACCGGGATATTAAAACTACCCATGTCTTTAGTTTTCTCATTAAAAGCCTTGCAAAATTCCATGATATTCACCCCTCTTTGGCCTAGAGCGGGTCCAATGGGGGGGGAAGGATTAGCCTTGCCTGCGGGGACTTGCAATTTAATCTGGCCGACAACTTTTTTTGCCATGCACTCTCCTTAAATGATTTTTTCTACCTGTGAATATAAAATATCAATCAGCGTATTGCGCCCAAAAATAGACACACTGAGTTTGAGTTTGCGATGCTCTACATCATACTCTTCTACTGTGGCTGTAAAGTTAGCAAATGGCCCTTCTACAATGCGCACCACCTCACCCTTTTCGTAGTAAATTTTAGGCTTAGGCGCGGCGCGATTGGCCATCTTTTCTAAGATATTGCCAATATCTGCATCGCTTAAAGGTGTGGGTTTTTTGCTCTCTCCAATAAAACGACTCACTTTAGGTAAAGACTGGATTTTATGCCAAAGTACTGTGTCTAAATCTACCTTAATAAAAACATAGCCCGGGTACAAACTGCGCTCCGTAACTTTATTTTTACCCTTTTTAGAAAGTTCAATCACATCTTCAGTAGGCACAATTACCTTTTCTACCCGATTAGCGATGCCATTTTCGCGTACCATGTTTTCAACGGCCTTTTTAACAGACTGCTCGCTACCTGAGTAAGTCTGGATTGCATACCATTCCATGCCCACAGCTTCCCCCTAAAGAATGCTAGCGACAAAAGAGGACAAAACAAAATCAATCAAAGTCAAAAACAGAGTGATAATAGTTACCACGATCAGAACAGATATTAAAGCGTTTCTAATCTGCTCTTTGAGTGGAAAAATCACCTTTGATAGCTCTTCTTTTGTCAGTCTATATTGTGATAATAACTTCTTCATGCCACCTATCTTTAAT
The DNA here is from genome assembly GCF_026000295.1 of Helicobacter suis HS1. Lineage (NCBI taxonomy): Bacteria > Pseudomonadati > Campylobacterota > Epsilonproteobacteria > Campylobacterales > Helicobacteraceae > Helicobacter > Helicobacter suis. The sequence continues at coordinate 1,018,755 of NZ_AP026769.1, forward strand.
ATTCACCCCTTGGCAGGCCAGGAGGGACTCGAACCCCCAACAATCGGTTTTGGAGACCGACGCTCTACCATTGGAGCTACTGACCTTTGCACCCCCTCTTCTTTCTTAGCTACTTTTTAGCTTGACTTCTTTATGCACCGTGTGCTTATTTTCACGAGGACAAAACTTTTTGAGCTCCAGCTTTTCCGTTTTGGTTTTGGCGTTTTTGGTTGTGCTGTAATTAATCTCAGCGCAATCCGCACACTTCAACCCAACCTTGACTTTCATGAAAGCCCCTATTCTACGATCTTAGTAACCACGCCCGCGCCCACGGTTTTGCCCCCTTCGCGGATGGCAAATTTAGTGCCAAGCTCTAGCGCAATAGGGTTAATAAGTTCAACCACAATTTTTGTATTGTCCCCGGGCATGATCATCTCAGTGCCTTCTGGTAGTGAGATAGAACCGGTAACATCTGTGGTGCGGACATAAAATTGGGGGCGGTAGCCGTTAAAAAAGGGAGTGTGCCGTCCGCCTTCCTCTTTGGAAAGTACATACACCTCGCCCTCAAATTTTTTATGGGGTGTGATGGATCCGGGTTTGCAAAGCACCATACCGCGGAAAACTTCCTCTTTTTTAGTGCCTCTAAGCAAAATGCCCACATTATCCCCCGCTTCACCTTTATCTAGTTCTTTTCTAAACATCTCAATACCAGTAACGGTGGTTTTTTGGGTGGGTTTGATCCCTACAATTTCTACTTCATCGCCAATTTTAACCATGCCCCGCTCAATCCTACCGGTAACCACAGTACCACGACCCGCGATAGAAAACACATCTTCTACAGGCATCAAAAAGGCTTTTTCGGTATCGCGCTCAGGGGTGGGAATATATTTATCCACCTCTTCCATGAGTTTAAGCACTTTTTCACCCCATGTACCAATGCTTCCAGATTTAGCCTCTTCTAGGGCTTTAAGAGCAGAGCCGGCAATAATGGGGGTGTCATCTCCGGGGAATTCATAGGTGCTTAAAAGTTCGCGTATTTCCATTTCTACTAAGTCTAAGAGTTCTTGATCGTCAACCATGTCCTGTTTATTTAAAAACACCACAATATGGGGTACACCTACTTGGCGGGCTAAAAGAATGTGTTCGCGGGTTTGAGGCATAGGGCCATCAGCGGCTGAAACCACTAAAATCGCGCCATCCATTTGGGCTGCACCGGTGATCATGTTTTTGACATAGTCAGCATGGCCGGGGCAGTCTACATGGGCGTAGTGGCGGTTTTCTGTAGCGTATTCAATATGAGAAGTAGCGATAGTAATCCCTCTTTCCTTTTCCTCAGGGGCGTTGTCAATGTTGTCATAATCCTTGAGTTCTGCCAAACCTTTTAAAGACAACACAGCTGAAATTGCCGCACTCAAGGTGGTTTTGCCATGGTCTACATGCCCGATGGTGCCCACATTGACATGGGGCTTGTTTCTTTCAAATTTTGCTTTTGCCATTGGATAACTCCTCTAAAATTTTATAAATAAGCGCGTGCTAGGGGACTCACACTGGAGCCCATAAGCGGGATTGAACCGCCGACCTCTTCCTTACCAAGGAAGTGCTCTACCCCTGAGCTATATGGGCACTCTCCCCAACTGGAGCGGGAAACGGGGCTCGAACCCGCGACCCTCAGCTTGGAAGGCTGATGCTCTAGCCAACTGAGCTATTCCCGCATGGTGGTGAGGCGTGGATTCGAACCACGGAAGACTAAGTCAGCAGATTTACAGTCTGCCCTCGTTGGCCACTTGAGTACCTCACCTGGAGCTGGCTAAGGGACTTGAACCCCCAACCTGCTGCTTACAAGGCAGCTGCTCTACCAATTGAGCTAAGCCAGCAAAATAAACCCGCATTATAGCTAGTTTTGCGCTACTTTGTCAAGATTGCAAAATTTAAACCCTTGACAATCTGTTTTAAATCTGCTAGAGTGCTACTAGAGTGCGCTGTCTTAATCTTTTGAAAGGATTTTTATGGTATCGTTGCAACAAATCACAAATCACAAACGCGTAGCGTTTTCTCTCTGACTTTTTCCCGCTTTACTTTTATCAGTGCTCTTAGTTTTATCTCTTTAGCGCCTTTGAGTGCGGAGAAAAACGGCGGTTTTATGGAAGGGGGTTTTCAGTATTCTAATTTTGGGGGTGAGGATAATTCTCAGGCAAGTTTTACTTATGATTCTTATTCTTCTTCTCCTACAAAAACCTATAACGGCAATCTCTTTGGGGGGGGGATTTCCAAATTGGTTACAAACAATTTTTTGGCAAAACAAAGCGCTTTGGTTTGCGCTACTATGTTTTCTTTAGCGGTCAGGGGGGAAGTGCGACTGTTACTGATAATAGCTACAACGCTTCCAGTGATAACCAAACCTCTAGCTATAACCAACCCTCAGCTAATCTCTTTTATGGTGCAGGCATTGATATGCTCTTTAATTTTTATGACGAAAACGAGAAGACCTTTGGCATGATTCTTGGTGTGATGGGAGGGGGGAGTTCATGGTTAATGGGAAAGGCAACTTATCAAAATGGAACATGTGTCTGGGGAGAGACAAATAGTGGTGCTTGTCAGACAATGAATCAGGCCCTTTGGAATTCAAATGATATGGGTGGAAGCCTTATTCCTATTTACGGGCAATTCATCGTTAACATTGGTTTTAGGGGTAACTTTAGCAAACATCAAGGCTATGAATTTGGCGTGCGTATTCCCGTCATTAACGATCTTTATTACACCCAATCCTTTAGCGGTTTTCTATATTCAAGTGGCACACAAACTATCACCTTTAGACGCAGAGTTGCCGTCTATATCAACTATGTGATTAATTTTTAACCATGTTTTGCACAAGAGAGGCGTATTCTTAAAGAGGCGCGCCAAAAGCTTAAAACCCATGATATTTTAAGGGGCGGAGTAAAAAGCTTTCACCTCTCATTGTTTTAAATCCATCCGCTCAAAAACCCACTTTGCACAAAATCCCTGGACAAAACTTTCCCCTAGCCGTGTTGAAAGGATTAAAAGAGCATTTAGATGATTTCTTTGCCTTTGTCGATCTTTATAAAAGCAGACAAGAGTCTTTAGTGGCGCTTTTCCAGTATCATAATTTACAAAAAGGCTGTTTGGAGTGGGTGTTAAAATCAGTTGGTGAGGCGGATATGCGTGTTTTGCTAGAGGCGTTAAAAAACCATGCAAAGGATTTAGGCTATACAAGTAAAGGCGGAGGCCGTAGCGATCATGTGTCTTTTGTATTACTCAAAGAGGGAGATTTTAGCCCACAAGAGATTAAGAGCCTGCAAGAGGCTATTTATCAAAAAACCTTAGAGGTTTTGCAAAATTAAATGCACACCAACACGCTCTTTTTAATGCTCTTTGTTTCACTCACGCTAGGTTTGATAGGCTTGCTCATTTTTTTATGGGGTTTAAAGGGCAAGCAGTTTAGCGATGAGAAAAAGATGTTAGAATCCTTGCGTGCATGAAAAAGATCAAGAGGCTTATAAATTATGGCAAAAATTCGTGCCTATTAGCCATATTAAAACTATGGGCGATGCGGATAATTTTTGGCAAATGGCTGATGTAGGACCTTGTGGGTATTGCAGTGAAATTTATATTGATCAGGGGGAAAAATATTTTCATTCCTCTGAGGATTATTTTGGAGGGGAGGGAGATCGCTTTTTAGAAATCTGGAATTTAGTTTTTATGCAGTATGAACGCTCAAGCACAGGCATTTTAACCCCACTAGAGCGCCCCTGTATTGATACGGGTATGGGTTTAGAAAGAGTACAAGCGCTTTTAGAGGGGGTGCAAAATAACTTTGATAGCTCGCTTTTTAGACCACTAATTTCTCGCATTGAAGAAGTTTTTGATCTAAACTATACAGATCATCTTGAATCTTTTAGAGTGCTAGCCGATCACGCTAGGAGTGTGGGATTTTTGCTAGCAATGGGGGTATATTTTGAAAACACGGGGCGGGGTTATGTTTTGCGCCGCATTTTAAGGCGCGCACTTAGGCATGGCTATTTGCTCAAACAAGCCCAACAAAAACAGCTAGAAGAGCCTTTTTTCTACAAAATTTTAGGCTATCTATGTGGCTTGATGCCAGATTATCCCTTGCTTGCAGAACATAAAGAGAGTATAGAGGCTGAGTGTAAAGCAGAGGAGGAATTATTTTTAGCCACTTTGGATAAGGGCATGCATTTATTTGAAAGCGCTTTAAAAGAGTGCAGTGGTTCTAGTTTTAGCGGGGCGGTGGCTTTTAAGCTTTATGATACCTATGGTTTTCCTTTGGATTTAACTATGGATATGCTCCGGCATAAAAATATTACGGTCAATTTAGAAGAGTACCAAGCCTGCATGCAAGAGCAACAGCAACGATCCCAGTTTAAACAAAGCCATGCCAAAGAGGGGTTTAAAAATTTAGATTTAAGCGCCCTTGTGCCTAATGTGTTTGTGGGCTATGAGTGTGAGAGTGTGCAGGCTAAAATTTTAGCGCTCTATTTAGAGGAGGCCAATAGGGCTTTTTTAGTGCTAGATAAAACCCCATTTTATGCGCAAGGAGGCGGACCCATTGGGGATAGAGGGGTGATTTTAGATACTAACCATGTTTTACTCGCCCAAGTTCTGGATACCCAAAAGGTAGGAGAGATTAATATCAGCTTTGTAGAGTTAGTAGAGGGGGCTAATTTAGGGGTAGGTGATAGCGTGATTGCTGAGGTGAGCCATCGTTTAGAAATTGCCAAACACCACAGCGCCACGCATTTACTACATCTTGCCTTACGCGAAATTTTAGGCAAAAAGGCTAGGGAGGAAAACAAAAAGGTAGAAATCCAGCAAAAGGGTAGCCACATTGAACCTAGCCGTTTGCGCTTTGATTTTAGTTTTTACCGCAATTTAGAGGATACAGAAATAGAACAGATAGAAGCCTTTGTGAATGCCAAAATCGCCCTAGCCATGCCCACAAGCGTGGAAAATATGCAAGCCTTGCAGGCAAAAGAAAGCGGGGCTATCATGCTTTTTGAGGATAAGTATTTAGAGCAGGTGCGGGTGGTTAAGATTGCAGGGAGTGTTGAGGCCTGCGGGGGGGTACATGTACAAAATAGCGCACAAATTGGAGGCTTTGCTATTATAAAAGTTTCTAGCGTGAGTGCGGGGGTTAGGCGCATTGAGGCGGTGTGTGGGGAGGCGTATTATGATTTTATTGCACAAGAGAGGCGTATTCTTAAAGAGGCGCGCCAAAAGCTTAAAACCCATGATATTTTAAAAGCCCTAGATCACAAACAAAGCCCTAAAAGCCCTGTTAAGCCCGCTCAAAAACCCACTTTGCACAAAATCCCTGGACAAAACTTTCCCCTAGCCGTGTTGAAAGGATTAAAAGAGCATTTAGATGATTTCTTTGCCTTTGTCGATCTTTATAAAAGCAGACAAGAGTCTTTAGTGGCGCTTTTCCAGTATCATAATTTACAAAAAGGCTGTTTGGAGTGGGTGTTAAAATCAGTTGGTGAGGCGGATATGCGTGTTTTGCTAGAGGCGTTAAAAAACCATGCAAAGGATTTAGGCTATACAAGTAAAGGCGGAGGCCGTAGCGATCATGTGTCTTTTGTACTACTCAAAGAGGGAGATTTTAGCCCACAAGAGATTAAGAGCCTGCAAGAGGCTATTTATCAAAAAACCTTAGAGGTTTTGCAAAATTAAATGCACACCAACACGCTCTTTTTAATGCTCTTTGTTTCACTCACGCTAGGTTTGATAGGCTTGCTCATTTTTTTATGGGGTTTAAAGGGCAAGCAGTTTAGCGATGAGAAAAAGATGTTAGAATCCTTGCTTTATGATGGTCCTGAGGATCTCAACCTTGCTAAAGAAGAAGAGGCCAAAAAACTTAGAAAGGATAGTCATGAGTGAGTTGTATGATGTGGTGGTTGTGGGGGCTGGACCTAGTGGGATTGCTGCAGCTGTTGAGTGCCAGATTAATGGGATTGAAAAGGTCTTGCTTTGCGAGAAAGATGAGCAATGTTGTGGAATGATACGCAAATATTACAAAGCGCATAAACGGGTGGATAAGGATTATCGCAAACAGGTGGTAGACATCAAGGGAAATATTCCTTTTACAGACATGGATAAAGAGGAAGCTTTACTGGTGTTTGAGCGGGTTTTAGAAAAGTATAAAACCCCCACTCTATACAAAGCAACCGTGGAAAGCGTGCAAAAAAAGCAAGATATTTTTGAGGTCTTGACGGGCAAGAATGAAGTACTGCGCGCTAAATGTGTGGTGATTGCTATTGGTAAAATGGGACAGCCTAACCGCCCAAATTATCCCATTCCCGTAGAGATCATGCGCCAAGTGGTTTATACGATTAATGATTGTAAAGAAAAGGAAAAGGTTTTAGTTGTAGGCGGGGGTAATTCAGCTGTTGAGTATGCCATTGCACTAGCTAGCACCAACACCACCACACTTAATTACAGACAAACCAGCTTTAGCCGCGTCAATGATGAGAATTTAAAGGCTTTAGAGGAGGCTTTTTCTAAAAATCTCTCTAAAAAGCTAGGCGTAGAGATTGAAAGCTTAGAGGCTTGTGAGGGGCAAATTAAGGTCAATTTTAAAGATAGCACGCATGCAGTTTATGACAGGGTTTTATTTGCTATTGGTGGATCTACACCCTTAGAATTTTTAAAAAAATGCGGGGTGGCTTTAGATGCGGGTAATTTACCCATTGTGAGTGAGGAACAAGAAAGTAATATCCCTAATTTATTCGTGATAGGCGATATTCTCTACAAGTCAGGGGCTAGCGTCGCTGTTGGGCTTAATGCGGGTTTTGATGTGGCGCAGGTGCTTAAGAGGCGTTTACATTAACCAAGCATTTTTTACTTATGATACTCCCTTGTTAACTTGATTGGTTGACCTAATCTCTAATGGAAGGGAGAAAGATGTGCATTTTAAGGGTTTTTTTATTAGCTTGCATGTTGAGCGCAGTAGCCAACTGCGATCAGATCATGCATTTTAAACAACACCAACACAAAGGAAAACACATGCAGTTTTTTAAGGTTTTTATCCATACCGACGCACATGGGTTTTTAGATCTAAAATTTGGCGGGAATGCAGATGCTAGTTTTTTAGATCATGGTTTGCCCAAACGATCGCCTGAAATTAGCTGGGAGAGTGTACCGGGAGCTAAAAGCTATGCTTTAGAACTAGTTGATTATGACGCAGCAGCCTCTGGTGGAAGGGGAAGACCCTTTATCCACTGGGTGGTGGGCAATATTACAGCAACTAAGCTAGCAGAAAATGCCTCTGTAGAGGATAAACAGATTGATCAAGGGATTAATTCACTCACAGAAGGTTATACCGTATCTTCTTTGAGCGCGGAGGAAAAACAGGCCTCTAATCTAGCCAATAGTAATTACATTGGACCCATGCCCCCTGATAAAGATCACCACTATTTGATCCAAGTTTACGCTTTAGATGTGGCGCATTTAGATTTAAAAAAACCCTTTTTTATCGGGCAGTTACACGATGCAATACGCGGGCATATTTTAGGTTTAGGGCGCGTGGAGTTTAAATATCCAAAGTTGCGCCACTAACTCTTAAACTTGTTTAAATCTGAGATGTGCTAGTATAGCCCTTTTTCTGCGGTAAGTTTTAAGGAAAAAGGGTTTAAGAATGTCTGAGGGAATTATAAATTTAGACATCCATATGATTAGCCAAATCCTCCCCCACCGCTACCCATTTTTGCTGGTGGATCGAATCGTGCACCTAGAGCCTTATAAAGAGGTGCATGCCTTTAAAAACATCACCTATAACGAGGAGGTTTTTACGGGGCATTTTCCAAGCAGGCCTATTTATCCGGGAGTGCTGATTGTAGAGGGCATGGCACAGGCGGGGGGGTTATTGGCCTTTATTAGTTTATTTGGGGTGAGCCCAGAGGTGGCGGCCACTAAGCTTGTGTATTTCATGACCATCGATCGGGTGAAGTTTAGAAACCCGGTGATCCCCGGCGATCAACTGCATTATCATTTGAGTGCCCAAAAACATAGGGGCATGATCTGGCAAGTAGGCGGTGTGGCTAAGGTGGCAGAAAAGATTGTGGCAGAGGCTGAATTAAAAGCCATGATTGTGGATCGCGAGGCCAATAATCGCGAGGCCAATACATGAGTATCGCACCGACTGCTCTTATTGATCCACAAGCGCGCCTCCACCCTTCTGTTACTATCGGTCCTTTTTGTGTGATTGGACCAGATGTTGTACTAGAGGAGGGCGTTACGCTGTATAACAATGTAACGCTTTTGGGGCGCACCACCATTAAAGCCCACACAACTGTTTTTCCCTATGCCACGCTTGGTACGATCCCACAAGATCTCAAATACGATGGCGAACCCTCTACTCTTGTAATCGGGGAACATAATTTGATCCGCGAGTATTGCATGATCAACACGGGTACTAAGGGCGGAGGGAATGAAACCATTATTGGTAACCACAATTTATTAATGGCCTATGTACATGTTGCCCATGACTGCAAAATTGGCAATCATTGCATTTTGGCCAATGGCGTAACTTTAGCCGGGCATATTGAAATTGGCGATCATGTCAATATTGGTGGACTTACTGCAATCCACCAGTTTACGCGTCTGGCTAAGGGGTGCATGGTGGCTGGAGCGAGTGCTCTTGGTAGAGATGTCCCCCCCTTTTGTATTGCTGAGGGTAACCGCGCCTTTATCAGAGGGCTTAATCGCCACCGCATGCGTAAACTCTTAGAACGCAAAGAAATTGATTTTATTAACATACTTTATAAACGGCTTTTTAATATCAATGGCACTTCTGTACGCGACAATGCCTCAAAAATTTTAGAAGAATACCCTGAAAATGCGCACGCTAAAGAGATTTGCCAATTTGTTTTAGAAAGCAATAGAGGCATTGCCATTAAAGCGGGGTATTTTAACGATCAGGAGGATTCATGAACACCCGTTACTGCAGTTTTTGCAATAAGCCGGAAAACACCCTGCAACACCACCGCCGCTTGGTGTTTTCCTCTAAAAAATCGGGTAAGGATATCCACATCTGCGAGTACTGCGTGGAATATCTTTATAAAGAACTCCACACAGAACTACACACCAGTGTTTTAGATGTGCGCAAGCACACAGGAGAAGATCCCTTACCCCTTAAAAACAACACCCCTGCCATGATTGCCTCTCCTAAACTTTTAAAAGAAGCCTTAGATCATTATGTTATCGGGCAAGAGGACGCTAAGCGGGTTTTAAGTGTGGCGGTGTATAACCATTATAAACGCTTGCATTACCAAGAAACACGCGATTCAAACACACAAGAAGTAGAGATTTCTAAATCCAATATTTTACTAGTAGGGCCTACAGGTAGTGGTAAAACTTTAATGGCACAAACCCTAGCGCGCTTTTTAAATGTGCCCATTGCCATTAGCGATGCAACCAGTTTGACAGAAGCGGGTTATGTTGGAGAAGATGTAGAAAACATTTTAACCCGTTTGTTGCAGGCTAGCGATGGAGATGTAGAGAGGGCGCAAAAGGGGATTGTTTTTATTGATGAGATTGATAAAATCGCACGCCTTTCAGAAAACCGCTCCATTACCCGCGATGTTTCTGGTGAGGGAGTACAACAAGCGCTTTTAAAGATCATTGAGGGGGCTGTGGTCAATGTCAGCCCCAAAGGGGGGCGCAAACACCCTAATGAAAACTTTGTACAAATTGATACCACCAATATTTTATTTATCTGTGGTGGGGCTTTTGATGGGATCATTGATGTGATCAAACGGCGTATCCACAGCAATGTACTAGGTTTTGGTAATGAGAAAAAAACCAAAGAGGAATTAGAGGATATTTTGCACCTAGTTGAACCAGAGGATTTAATCTCTTATGGCTTAATTCCTGAACTCATTGGCCGTTTGCCGGTTATCTCTACTTTAAAACCCATTTCTAAAGAGGCTATGGTAGATATTTTACAAAAGCCTAAAAATGCGCTGATCAAACAATACCAAGCGCTCTTTAAAATGGATGGCGTGGAGTTGATTTTTGAGGAAGAAGCCGTTGAAGAAATTGCAAATTTAGCCATTAAGCGCAAGGTAGGGGCGCGGGGCCTTAGAGCAATTATTGAAAGTTTTGGTTTAGATATTATGTTTGATTTACCTAATCTCAAGGATTACCAAGTCATCATCACTAAAGAGTGCGTGCTTAAACAAGATAAACCGCTTTACATTAAAAAAAATAAGCCCTTGCTCATGCCCTCTTGAGGCCAGTAAATCCAACATGAAAGAGTTCTATGATACTAGATAAACTAATTGGTGTCTTTTCCCACGATGTGGCCATTGATTTAGGGACGGCTAATACAGTGGTTTCTGTCAAAGGGCAGGGTATTATCATCAATGAGCCCTCTATTGTAGCTGTTAAACTGAATAAGTACGATCACATGGAAGAAGTTTTAGCAGTGGGGAGTGAAGCTAAAGAAATGATTGGTAAAACCCCAGCCGGTGTACAGGCCATTCGTCCTATGAAAGATGGAGTGATTGCGGATTTTAATATCACCGAGAAAATGATTCGTTACTTCATTGAAAAAGCCCATAAACGCAAATCTCTAATCCGCCCGCGTATCATGGTTTGTGTACCCTATGGTCTAACTAGTGTAGAGCGTAAAGCGGTTAAAGAAAGCGCAATGAGTGCAGGGGCTAGAGAGGTATTTTTGATTGAAGAACCTATGGCAGCTGCCATTGGAGCGGGTTTACCGGTAAAAGATCCACGAGGGAGCTTGATTGTAGATATTGGCGGGGGCACAACTGAAATTGGGGTGATTAGCTTAGGCGGGCTAGTGGTGAGTAAGAGTATTAGAGTGGCGGGTAATAAGTTAGATGCTAGTATTGTAGATTATGTCCGCAAAACTTATAACCTACAAATTGGGGAGCGCACTGGTGAGGAAATCAAAATTGCAATTGGTTCGGCTATTGAGCTAAACCCCCCTTTAACAATGGAAGTGAGTGGGCGCGATCAAATAAGCGGGATTTTAAACACCATTGAGCTTAATAGCGAAGATGTACGCGAGGCAATTAAAGAGCAACTAAGAGAAATTAGTAATGCGTTGCGATCGGTGCTTGAAGAGGTCAAACCGGATCTAGCTAGAGATTTGGTAGAAAATGGCGTGGTACTTACAGGTGGGGGGGCACTCATTAGAGGTTTAGATAAATATTTGAGCAATATTATTAAATTACCCGTATTTGTGGGTGAAGAGCCATTATTAGCCGTAGCTAGAGGTACGAGTAAAGCCATTGAGGATTTAGATTTATTAAGCAGCCTAGGAGATATTTAGTCTTTTGAGCAGTTGGCGTACCCTTCTGATCTTAATTGTGATCTTTGGGGTGCTTTATTGGTTAGATATTAAGGGTTCTAGTAGTTTTATAAGCGATAAGATTAAAGTTGTTTTCCTAGATATCAAAGATGATATAACCCTAGCCTATCAAAAACACTTTGAGCAGGCTCAAATGGTTGCAGATTATAAAAAGCAAACCCATGCCTATGAACAGCTCAAACTAGCTTATGCCAATTTAAATGCCCGTAACCAAGCTTTAGCTTTAGAAGTTTATGATTTAGAAAAACTCCAAGAAAAACATGTTAGAGCTAACCAGCCACAACCACTTTTTTCCAATCAAAACAATATCTGTACGCCCGATCAAACCCTTGATTTAGATAATCTACTCCCTCAGCCTACTTTTACTCTTACGCGTATTTATGGTTTTGTTTCTTTAGATAACCCCTATCAAGTGTTTTTAGACATCAAAAAACCCTACCCTAAGGATAAAATTTTAGGCATGGTGGCCTTTAACCGCGTACTGGGTACTGTCGTGCAAAGAGAAGGGCGCTTTGTAGGGCTTTTACATGGCGATTCACAGATGAGTTATAGCGTGATGATTAGAAGCGGGGGCAAAGTTTATTATGGTTTTGTTACTAATGAATCTTTTAAGAGTTATATCAACTTTTTACCCACCTATGCGCCCATTAAAGTAGGCGATCAAGTTTTTACCAGTGGACTTGATCACATCTTTAGCCCTAATATCTATGTAGGCACAATTGCTAGCGTTGAAAACCACTATGTTTACAAAAAAGCACTCCTCCAGATTGAGGATTTTAAAAGCATGCTATTTTACACCACGATTGTAGATGTACCCTAATGCCGGATTTTGATTCTTTTTACCGGGGGCTTGTGGATAGTCAGGGTTTATTTTTTCTAGAGGCTAGTTTAGAGAGCTTACCAAGTACGCCCATGACAGCTAAGCAAGGTTTAGAAGTGTTTAGCATTTTCCAAAAAAAGAGTATGGAATTACTCAAACACGCAGAAGTTTTATCTATTTGCACCCTTTATTTAGCCCCCCTCATTCCAGATGACATAGCTATCAATCATAGCTTTAAAGACTATGCTAGTTTAGCTATAAAGGGCATGCAACATAGCCAAAACACAGCAGAAGAACGGCTCTTTTTTGAATTAGCCTGTGCGTGCCTGATTTTATCCGGATCTAAACTAGAAGCCCTAGATTTTTTAATCCGCCAACTTTGTTTAAAAGATAGCGCTTTCCTAACCCATTATAGTGCCTTTGTAAATAAACTTTTAGATTACTTGCAAATCCCCTTTAGCCTGCCTCAAAAAATCTTAGCAGAATTATTATCCCCTTCCTACTTTTTAACCCTAACCCCCAAAGTCCAGCGCAATATTCTGAATGCCCAATTACACTTGCTTTGGAATGTTAAAACCTATTTTGCCTCTAAAGCGTGGCTTGATCTTTACCCTACTTATAAAGATTTATTTAAAGCTCTTTTAGAAGATGGACAACTAGATAGCGCTTTATTCACGCAGTTTATGATTTATCATGTATGCGGGAATGCCTTTAGTCAAGCAGATGAGTGGGCGGATTTTAACACAAATATTAGTGCGCTTGGTGCGCGCTTTTATCCTAAACTCTTAGAAAGAGAGATACAAAAACGGGGAAAAGATTACCCTAGTTTTAACCCTGAAGAATCGCATAAGATCGTAATAGGTGTGTTAAAAGATCGTCTTGTAGAAAATTCTCCATTTAAGGTAGAGTGTAGTTTATTTGCTATGCTCTTAAAACACCAAGCTTTTAAAAATCGTTTTATCTTCAAGGTTTTTAGTATGGATTATGATGAAAAAAGTCCCAATGATTTAGAATGTATTACACTCCTAGAAAACTTAGGGCAATATGGCGGTTTTGAGGGAGGTATAGAGGTGATTTCCATTAATAAAACACTCCCCCAAGATCTTTTTTATCAAAGCCATTTAGAAAAAGCGTTAAAGCTTAAAGAAATCCTCTATGCCCACCGCGTCCATATCCTCATTAGCCCTAATAATGGCTATGGTATTAGCGATTTTTTACTTGCTACGCGTAGCGCGCCCGTACAGATTTATTACAGCCATGGCAATAAGGCTTACTGCCTTGATACTTTAGAAGGGTATATCACCCACATCGCCCCTACCATAGGGCTTTATCAAGAAGGCAATATTTCTTATTTGGGCATCTACGCGCCCATGCTTTCCTTTTTTTATAACCCTCCTCTAGATAACCATAGCCAACACCTCATTGAAAAAACCCGCGCCCTTTATGCTCCAGATACACAAACACAAATTTTAGGTACAATTGGGCGGCTCACCAAATTAGACTCATTAGAATTTTTACAAAGTGTGCTAGAAATTTTACAACAAGCGCCTAAGACCATCTATTTAGCATGCGGGATAGGGGATCAAAAGATCATTTTAGAAAAACTAAAAACCCTTTGTTTGGATCTACACCTCCCTAGTGATTTATTAAATCGCTTCCAGTTTATTGGCTATGTTAACGCCCATTTATACGGGCATGTGATTGATTTATTTTTAGACACTTTCCCTATGCATCAGGGTGAAAGTAAGTCTGAGTTTATGGGCAAAAATAAACTTGTTTTAACCCTATCAGAGAGCACGCCACAAGAACGCATAAATGCGTTTGAAAAGTTTGTTAAAACCCACTTTAAAACCCTTGAAAAATGCTGTGAGGATTATCATATTTCATTAGATGAGTACCAAAAAGCTTACCACTATGAGAGTCAAAGCGTGATAGCCTTTAATCCAAAAGATTATGTCAATAAAGCCTTAAAACTTTTAAGTATTTTAAAAAATCCTAATCAATTATCCTCTCTACTACAGCAACGATCCATGTTGCGCGCCATTACAGGGCATGTTAAATCCAATCAAAGCATTATGCAAATCATCACCTATTTAGAACATCTTTTGGATAAGACAACTCCATGCGCTATATAGTGGGTCTTCTTTGTGTGTGGATTTTTTTAGGGTGCATGGGAATGGGCGCACTTTTTCCTATGATGATGATGTCCCCTCTTTCCTCAGATCATGAAAACTCACTCAAACAAACCCACCAAGGGCTACAAGCTGATGATGATGACGATGATAACAGTCCACCTACTTATTACACCCGCATGGAACCTGTGATGCTAGACACACCTCAAGAGCATGAGAAAAAAGAAGAGCAACAATTAGAACAGCAATTTGGAGGTAAAGCGCCTAAAAAACCCGCCCCTGCCCCTACTCCTACAGATTCAGTTATTTCCTCTCAAGATATCCATGGTTCACCTTTGCCAAATGGGGTTGAAATTAAAAGAAGCGATGTTTTGGCTGCACTTAAAAACACCCAAGAGGCATATGCTAAAAACCCCGCAAAGCCAAAAGAGTCTTACTATACTCTTTTAAACTACTGCGCTAAAAACGACTTGTTTAACGAATTGGGGGCACATCTTATTATCAATCAAGCAGAACAAACCCGTTGCAAACGCATGCAAAAGGCTTATTTCCATGTTTTAGCCGAGCATTATCAAGAACTAGATCAGAAAAAGCAAGTTTCTGTATTTCTCCATGATATTCTTTTGGGTTGTAGTACCCAAATAGATCAACAAAAAGTCCTCAAGAGTGCCTTTTTTAAAAGTCTAAGACCCCAGATTAAGAGCTATAGGGATAAAGCGCTCCTTAAACGCTTTTTACAAGAAAAACCCCTTGATAATGACAAATTACACGCCTTATTAAACGATTCCAAACTCGGCGAGCGTTATTATCGTTGCCATTATTTTATTAATCTGCCTTGAAAACTTTTGATTCACTCCCCATAACAATAGGTTTATTAAGATTAGCAATACCGGTTTGAATACCAAAATTTTCTAAGCTATCTTAGTACTTCCTCCCCCAGTTCGTTATAACCTTAAATTTTTCCAAAGTCTCGGCTTTAGATTTAATCCGATTTTCTCTAGAGTTTGGCCAAAAGTTAGGCCGCTGGTATGAACTTGAAATTCAAGGCACAGAGTTAGTCAGTTTAGAGCACTTCAAAGAAGCGCCTGTATTAAAAGAGGGCTTTAAACTCCAAAGTTTAGATTTTGATAAGTTAGCTGAGCGTGCCCCTTCTGAAAAACCCTATCCCTTCACTCAAAGAGTGCTAAACACAATCAAAAGCGCGCTATCTTTGTTAAGTTTAGATGAGAAACAAGATCGGCATGTATTAAATAGCCCAAATTATAAACAAGGGCGGAGTTATTACACAAAAGCGCCTACAATTGAGGAGGTGATGGGGTGGATAAGGGAAAGTCTAAAAATTGATTTAGACAAAAAAGGCAAGTGGGATAAACATGGCATTATTAGCCACCCTGATTTTGAAGGTGTGGTTTTGCCATTCTTTGATAAATCAAAAGCCCCCGTTAAGGTATATAAAAGTAAGATACATTTTAGTAAAAAGGGCATTCACATTGTGCCCTTTGGCAAGGAGTAACTTTGGGAAACTTACCGGATATGTCTAAATATCCTAGACCCCTAAAAATTACTTTTGTAGACGGGGATATTTGGGAAGGTGTCGAACTTGAGGCGGTTTATTATGCTGGTAATTATTCTTATGTCCCTGAAGATGATAGCGAAGATGAATTATTTGTAAATTATCAAGGCATGGGCTACTCAATTAAAGCCTCAGATATTCAAAAGATCGAATCGCAAAGACAAAACTAACCCCTCTTGCGCATTTTCTGTTCAAAACTTCTTATAAAATCCATTCAAAAAAGTTAAGGCCAAAAAATGGATTTTTCTACAGCTTTACAAAAACTAGAGGATCGTATTAGTGGGCTTAATACTATGCGGGGGCGGTTAGTTAAGCTTGTTAATCCCCAAACACCGCCCGCCACTAGCGCCCCTGAAGTTAGCAACACTAGCACGCCCACTCAAGCGCCTACACCGCCCGCCCCTGAAGTTACAACACCCGCCCCCTTAAGCGATTCAGAAAGACAAGAACGGCTAAATCTGATCAATAGATTGATTGTAACTAGAAATATCACTAATGATGACCTAGCCCCTTTGGGTTTGCATTTTGAAAACATTGAGGTTTTTAGGGGTGTGGTTTGGCGCAATAACGAACTAACCCAAGCCTTTAAAGATTATATGCGTAGCATGGATAGCATTAGCGCTTTTGGCGTTATTTATGGAGCTATGAAACCCACAGAGTTTAGAAAACTTGATTTTACCATGCGCAAAACCTCCACTTTATCAAAATTGTATTTCTTGCACACCTCAAAAACAGCCATAGTATTAAGTTCCACACTACCATATAGATAGTCTAAAAGAGATATTAAGTTTATAAGTCTCTTGAGCATAAAAATCTATTTCACTTGTTTCACTTGCAAAAACACAGCACACTATTGCAAGAACACTAAATAAACCCCCACCCCTACAAAAAGATCGATCAACAATAACAAAGTTGCTATTTATCGCCATCTAGTATAGTTTTAAAGGATTAGGTGCTACAATACCCCCTATGCGCATAGATAAATTTTTAAATGCTGTCAATCTCACTAAAAGGCGCTCTATAGCGCTAGACATGCTCAAAGAGCGGGTGGTTTTTGTTAATGGGGTGGTTGTTAAACCCAGTAAAGAGGTAAAAGTGGGCGATGTGATCGAGCTTAACTATTTAGATCAAAAAAAGCGCTACAAAGTGCTTGCTATCCCCACCCTTAAAACCGTCCCTAAAAGCCAAAGCCATCTGTATTTCCAAATCCTTGATTAAAGATTAACCATGCCCAAAGATTACAAAGATACTTTAATTTTGCCCATAACTTCCTTTCCAATGAAAGCTAATTTAGGTGAAAGCGCGCCTAAGATTTATGCTAAATGGCAAGAGCAGCACATCTATGATGCTATGCAAAAAAAACGCGCCCATGCACAAGAAAGTTTTATTTTACACGATGGTCCACCCTATGCTAATGGGCATTTACACATCGGGCATGCTCTCAATAAGATTTTAAAAGATGTGATTTTCAAACACCAGTATTTTTTAGGCAAGTGCGCTAATTATGTACCCGGCTGGGATTGCCATGGCTTGCCTATTGAGCAACAGGTAGAAAAAGATTTTAAAACAGAGCAGCATAAATTGCCCCCAGAAAAGCGCCGCAATTTGAACGCTTTAGAATTTAGGGATCGTTGCTACAAACACGCGCAAAAATTTATCCATATCCAGCGCGCTGAGTTTTTAGAGTTAGGGGTGGTGGGCGATTATGATCACCCTTATAAAACTTACCAATATGCCTTTGAAGCAAGCATTTATGAAATGCTTTGTATTGCCGCACAAAAGGGCTTACTCAAACAGCGCTTTAAGCCGGTTTATTGGAGTTGGGCGTGTCAAAGCGCGCTAGCAGAAGCAGAGGTAGAATACCAAGATAAACAATCTGATTCGATCTTTGTAGCTTTCAGATTAGAGGAGCAGGCGGGGCAATTTTTAAAAGAGGAGGCGCATTTTAGCACGCAAAATATCCCCAGCCATTTTTCTGTAGTAATCTGGACGACTACGCCTTGGACTTTGCCGGCCAATGTTGCCCTTGCGCTTAAACCAAAAACCACCTACGCAATCACCTCCAAAGGGCATATCATCGCTTTAGAGTTAGCCCAAAAACTACTTGATCAAGGCATTTTAGAGGGCGAAATTATCGGTAGTTTTGCTAGCGATCTTTTAGAGCACAAGCGCGCTATCAACCCGCTTAACCAACGCTTTTCTTTAGTGGTGCTAGGCGATCATGTGAGTTTAGAGGAGGGCAGCGGGGCTGTACATACTGCCCCTGGGCATGGGGAGGAGGATTATCATTTAGGCTTGCTTTATAATTTAGAGGTACTGGTGCCGGTAGATGATAGGGGTTGTTATAATGAGGAGATTTTGCAAAAAAAGCTTCTGCCGGAGGCCTTTTTAGGCAAACATGTTTTAAAAAGCCAGCCCCAAATTTTAGAACTCTTAGGAGAGCATTTATTACACCACAAGATCATCACGCACTCTTACCCGCATTGTTGGCGTACGCACGAACCCATTTTATACCGCGCTACCACCCAGTGGTTTATTTTAATGGATACGCCTTTTTTACAAGCAGATGGGAGTTTGAAAACTTTAAGAGAGGTGGCGCTAGAGGCATTAGAAAGTGTGGATTTTTATCCAAAGCAAGGCAAAAACCGCTTAAAAGCCATGATTGAGCAGCGCCCGGATTGGTGCGTGAGCAGACAGCGCAACTGGGGCGTACCTATGGCTTTTTTTTTAGATAAGAAAACCCAAGAGCCCTTGTTAGAGGAGGCAATTTTAAAGCACATTAAACAGACCTTTAAAGAGCAGGGTTGTAATGTGTGGTGGGAGTTAAGCATTGCAGAACTTTTACCCCCTGAGTTTAAACATTTAGCCCCAACTTTAGAAAAAAACACGCATATTTTAGATGTGTGGTTTGATAGCGGGAGTACTTTTAAGGCAGTGTGTGAGGAGCGCTTGGGGGTTTATCCTAGCGATTTGGTACTAGAGGGAAGCGATCAGCACCGCGGGTGGTTTCAAAGTTCACTACTGCTTAGTTGCATCAAACACTCTAAAGCGCCCTTTAAAGCAGTGCTAACACATGGTTTTACCGTAGATGCTAAAGGGCATAAGATGAGTAAATCTAAGGGCAATGTCTTTTCTTTAGAGGAAGTGCTTAAAACCTATGGGAGTGATATTTTACGCCTGTGGGTGGTGATGAATGACTATCAGGATAATTTAAGTGTCTCTAGTGCCTTTTTCAAACAAACCTCTGAGAGTTATAAAAAAGTGCGTAACACCCTGCGCTTTTTACTAGCCAACATGGAAGGGCTACAAACTCTAACTCCCATGCAAGATTTAGGTTTGATTGATCGCTGGATTTTAGCGCTAAGCTCTAAGGTTTTTACACAAGTACAAGGTCATTTTAAAAACTTTGATTTTGTAAAGGGTTTACAAAAACTTCTCTCTTTCATGGCTAATGAACTCAGTGGCATTTATTTAGATATTTGTAAGGATAGCCTCTACTGCGCCTTTGAAAAAGATCCTAAACGACTCGCGATTCAAACTACAATGTTACACCTTGCCCACCAGCTTTGTTTTACCCTAGCCCCCATTTTGACCTACACCATAGAGGAGGT
Organism: Helicobacter suis HS1; assembly: GCF_026000295.1. Lineage (NCBI taxonomy): Bacteria > Pseudomonadati > Campylobacterota > Epsilonproteobacteria > Campylobacterales > Helicobacteraceae > Helicobacter > Helicobacter suis. The sequence goes on from NZ_AP026769.1 coordinate 1,038,244, forward strand.
TTTCACACATGCTAGTGATCTGTTTAAAGAGGTAGCGCTAGAGGGAGGCGGGGTGTTTGATCTAAAAGAGCCCTTGTTATTTGAGGGGGATCAAGCCTTAAAAATTTTAGAGAATTTTAAACGCCCCTTAGAAGTACGCGCCCTCTTTAGCGAGGCTTTGGATAGCCTTAAAAAAGAGAAAAAGATCAAAACTTCTTTAGAATTGGAGTTAGGCTTTAAAAACCCTAAAGATTTAAAATTTCCCTACTATGAGGAGTGGCTTATGGTCAGTGCAGTAGGGAGTTTGCAGACAAAAGAGCCGCTTTTAGAAGGTGAGGGCTTTAGCCTTTATCTTGCTAGCAAGCATAAATGCCCGCGTTGTTGGCAGTTTAGCAGTGTGGATCAAGAAAATATCTGCCCGCGTTGTACAGAAGTCTTAAAAAAAAGCGCATGCAAGGTTTAAGCCATCTGGGGCATAAAACCCCCTATATTGACAAATATGACCCCAGTCTTTTAGAAGCCTTTGACAACCCCCACCCGCATTTAGATATTTTCACCCGCCTCTACACAGAGGAATTTACAAGCCTTTGTCCTATCACTTCCCAACCAGATTTTGCTAGCTTAAGCATTAATTACATCGCCCATTTAAAAATGGTAGAGAGCAAGTCGCTTAAACTCTATCTTTTTAGTTTCCGCAATGAGGGTATGTTTGGCGAGGATTGTGCGGGCAAGATTTTAAACGATTTGGTTGCCCTTTTAAAGCCTAAATATTTAGAGGTGCAAGCTAAGTTTAGTAAACGCGGGAGTATTGCCTTAGAACCTTTTGTGAGTTATGCAATAAAGGACTACCAAACTTTAAAGCAACAAAGACTTGCAAGGATTTATTAGGTCTTTTTAAGATTTTCATCAGCCTATGCGTAAACTTCTATTCTTTAGGCGTGGCTGGTTATTTAGCGGTTGCTAAGCAGATTAGTACGCCTGTACTATCTGTTAAAAAGGGCATTTTAGAAACTCTGCAAGAAATTATAACCTAGAGAACCTACGGTTCTTTTCCAGAACGAATCGTATCTGTTAAACCGGGGTAGGGGGCTTTGTTAATCACGGCCTCATTATTTTGCCCCCTATTTTTGGCATAGGTGATCGTGGCAAATTCAGAGACAAGGTATTTAGGGTAGGTGGCGTAAGTATCACGCGATTTTTCCATTAAAGGGATATGCTCGTTTTGAAAACACACTGTGATTTCTGGGTGTTCATGTACCCAGTTTAGGGAAGAAAATCATGCCATGGACGCGCTTTTCACAGGGCATAAAATCCAGAGCTACATCTGTACCTGTGGGTTCTGTCCAAGTGATCTTAAACACGCCCTCTATTAGCTGTACTAAATCCACCTCCTGATTTTTAACCCAGCGCCCCGCCACCATGCCCCCATGGATACGATAATCAATGGTGTGGCTGTTTTTCACATACAATTCATACTCCCACCCATTATCATAAGTGTAAATAAAATGCATGCCCAGAAAATCGGCTAAAGTCCTGCAATCCATTTTTATCCCTTATTTTTCTTTTTATTATAGCCAAGTAGATTTAAGGGCTTTGTGTTATCAATTAGTAATTTTTTGCTAAAGTTGAGGCCTGTATTTTCAGCCTAGCTAACAAAAGTTAGAAAGATTGAGATTGCAGCAATATTTTTAAACAAGGAGTTTATGATGACAACAACTGTAGGCCAGTATCTGCTGGATCGCTTGAAGGATTATGGGGTACGCCATGTTTTTGGAGTACCCGGGGATTATAATTTGGAGTTTTTAGATCTAATTGAAGATGATCCGGGCTTAGAGTGGGTGGGCAATTGTAACGAGCTTAATGGCGCATATGCTAGCGATGGCTATGGGCGTATTAACTCTATGGCTGCTCTAGTAACTACCTTTGGTGTAGGCGAACTAAGCGCTATTAATGGAATCGCGGGCTCTTATGCTGAAAGTGTACCTGTGGTTAAGATTGTGGGCATGCCCTCCAGAAATGCCTCTATCAATCGCCGCTACATGCACCACACTTTAGGCGATGGGGAGTTTATGAAGTTTTATGATATGTATCGTGCTATCACGGTTGCCCGCACGGTGCTTAACAAACAAAATGCCAAAAGCGAGATCGATCGCGTGTTGGCTGAATGTGCTTTGCATAAAAAACCGGTTTATATTGGTATCCCTGCTGATGTAGCACACCTCTCTATTGATGTTTCTACGCCCATGATTTATAAACCTAAAAGTGATAAAAAAATCTTAGACTCTTTTATAGAGGCGGTCGAACAAATCATTAAAAACGCCAAAGCGCCTCTTGTGCTAGCCGATTATGAGATCAAACGGTATAAACTCCAAGATGAATTGCTTGAATTCATTCAAAAGGCTAACCTCCCTATCGCCACGCTTGCTATGGGTAAGGGGGCTTTTCCTGAAACACACCCTAATTTTATAGGGATTTATAGCGGTATTTTAAGTGATGAGCGGGTTACTTCTATGGCAAGAGAGAAAGATTGTTTAATTCTTCTTGGGGTTAAATTTACAGACTTTTTAACGGCCGGATTTCACTATATCAACACAACCCCAAACTTTGGTGTGCCCGTTATAGAAGTCCACCCTCTTTATAGCCAAATAGGCCAGAAAGTTTATAGCGATATTTTAATGGCAGATGTGCTTAAAAAACTAGCCACCCTCAAATACAGCGCTAAAATGCCCCCCGCTGAAAAACGCGAACACACTAAACTAAGCGGCAAACTCACCCAGCATAAATTTTTCCAAGTCATTGAACAACATTTGCGCCCTAAAGACGTGTTGCTTACCGAAACAGGAACTTCCTTTTTTGGATCAATTGCAATCCATCTCCCTGAAAAAGTTACTTTTGTAGGGCAACCACTCTGGGGTTCTATTGGCTTTACCTTTGGGGCTTTGCTTGGGACTTGTCTTGCAGATAGAGAACGGCGCAATATTCTTATAATTGGCGATGGTTCTTTCCAGCTTACCGCCCAAGAATTATCCACAATGCTACGAGAAAACCTCACGCCTATTATCATCGTGATTAATAACGATGGCTACACTGTGGAGCGTTGTATCCATGGACCCAATCGCAAATACAATGATATTAATATGTGGCATTACACTAAATTAGTTGAAGTATTTGATGTACATCTCAAACGGCATGCCTTTAGCGCCACTGCCTCTTCTGTAGAGGAACTCAACCACGCCCTAGAGGAAGCGGATAAATCTAAAAAGCTCTCTTTTATAGAGGTGATTATGGATCGCGACGACGCCCCCGTTCTTTTAAAGAAATTAGGCGAAATTGCCTCCAAAAACAACCAACAATAAGGATCAATAGCGGGCGCTACCCTCTAAAAAATCAAAGCGTCCGCGCCATACTCAGAAGCGCTAGCTTCTTTTAAGATCACAAAATTTTGGGGGGTGAGTTTGAGTAGATTTTCAGCGTCTCTAGCAAGAAAAAGCGCCCTAGCTCTAGCAAAAACGGCTCTTTGTAAATCCTTACTACTGCTAACTTGTACAATAACAAGCAAGCCTAAATGCGTGCTATACTCCACCATTTGCTTTAAATTCTTTTCTAAAAATTGCGCTTCTAAAAGCAAAGCATCAGCCCCATACACTAGCGCCTCTAAAACTTGGTAGCGATCCATGAAAAGGTCTTTTTGGATAATAGGCTTACTACTTAAACGGCGGATATAACCTAATAAATCAAGCATTTCTAAAGACGGGGGGCTTTGATAGATTTGGCTAAAATCTAGCAAAAGGGCGGAGTAATTACTCTGCTGAGCCTCTTGTACTCTTTGTACTAATGTTTCTAAATCGTGGGTAGCGTTGAGGGTAAGGATTTTATGAGGTTTTTCAAAGCGCCTAAGACTTTCTAAATCAAGTCTTGGCAAATGCGGGTTATAGGCTAAACTTCTGCCCAACATCTCAAAGGGGCGTAAAGTTTGCCTTAGTTCAAGGGATTGCTTTAAATATTCTACCGACACTTTGCAATAGATTTAGAATGGGCTTTAAGCTCGGATTGAGAATTAATCGCCTCCTCAGAGATAGTTAAAAAGAGCTTTTTAGCCTCAGCACAATTACCCAGTTTATAATATCCCCAAGCTAGAGAATCAATATAAAACACCGAATCGGGTTCTATTTTTAAGGCCATTTTGACATAGTCAATACCCTTACGGATATTTAAATTATATTCAATCAGAGAGTAACCCAAGAAATTATAAAAGAAAGCATCTTGGGCGTCTAAATTGCCTTTACTGCGCCTTAATTGGTACTGGCGTTCTGCAATGGCTTGTTCTAATTTACGGGTTATGGGGAGAATTTCAGCCCTTTTAGGGGGTTTTTTAGCGCTTATATCCTCATAAGAATAAACAGCCTCTAGGGCTAAAAACTTGGGGTCTTTGCGCTCATTATAAAGTAACCCCGCCTGTTTAGAAGCAAGGGCAAATTTCTTTTGCGCTGTGTATAGATCAAGTAACAGCCGTCTATCAAAGGGATAATTTGAAGCAATTTTTTCTGCTTTATCAAATTCTTTAAGCATGGTCAAAATCCCGATATAAAGCTGGGCATTTTGCACCACTGGATCTTTTTCATAAAGAGTAGCAGAAGCTTCTTTGGCCTTTTGTAATTGGTGGAGTTGGATTAAAGTATTAAAACTTTTTTGGCACAACTCAGGCGAACAGCCATATTCCTCCAAATGCGAGGCGATCAAATCAGCGGCCTCTTGTTGGTTATTTTGAATCAAATAGAGGGTAATGAGTTTTTCTAGACTATCCTCGTCGTGTACTTGGTTATAAAGCTTACTTAAAACATCAAAGGCTTTGGTGTATTTTTTCTGGCTAATATAAAGCGATCCAAGTACATTATCTAGCATTAAAGACTTATCTTCTTTGCGGATTTTCTCTAATAGCGCAACCGCTTTATCTAGTTGACCGGTTTTAATATAGCCATCTACTAAATTACTAACCATCACAAAAAAGCGCGCATGTTCTAAAGTGGCGTAGATAACGATATTATCCTCTAACATGGGTTTGATAAAACTATACATCAATAAAAAAGGGAAAAAGAGATAATCAAATTCGCGCAAATCAGAATTAAAAGTGTTGACTTCTTGTTCTAAAGCCCTTTTAGTGATGAAAAAACAATAACCCGTCAATTTCAAGGATTATTAAATCCTTATAAGTAGTTTCAGGAGGCAAATGCCGCTCTAAATCTGTTTTTTTACACATGCCTTGTTCTGTACTCTTTGGCATGCCACATAAATAGGTGAAGGGATAGGTTGTAAAAAAAACACTCGCATCTTTGAGGGCTCTAATTGTAACAAGGCCATACAATCCATTAATCACAACACCCGGGCATAGCGCGGCTAGCTTTTCTAATTGTTGCTTTGATTTAAAACACTCCCAAAAGGGAAAAGTTACGCATTGCTTGGGGCGTACTGGATAAATGCGACACCGCTTGGTTTCTTCTTCTAAAAACACACAAGCCCACCCGTCTTTTAAATTATGGGCGGGTTTTTCTAAAAGGCTATAGGCATTTTGGACTTTTCTAATGTATTTTAAAGTGAAAGTTTCAAAGGGTAGATTCAAAAAGGCGCTAATGGCGCGCATTTGATCCACACTCACAAAAACATACCCCCTTTTGCCTAAACAACACCTAGCCCCACAGGCGCTACAAGCATTTGGATTAAAAGAAAAGGATCTCAACGCTCAATGGCTCCATAGTCAATGTGGATTCCAAAGGCTAGTATAAAGGCTTTTTTGGTTTTAGTAATGCTAAGGGGGAAATCTACTTGTACATGGGCACTCATACCCACGATACTATCTAAAAACTTATACAAATCATCTAAATGGTTAGCCATAGCCTTAATCTGTAATTCTTCATGGAAAAAACGCCCTGAGGGGTCTATTTTGCGGTTTTTCTCTTGGATTTGTACTTGGCTAAAATGCTGGTTTAAAATAGCGCTAATGGTATCAGCAACTCTTTCATAGCTAGGGGGTTTGAGTACATCGCTATTTTCTTGTCTAATGGCGTAGTAAGATCGAAATACACTAGCAAAGTTCTTTTGCCAGCGCATTTCAATGATTCGTTGTTGCTTGGCATCTATATCTTGAGTTCTAAAGTCTTTAATTTTAGGATAAAGCACCATGCTTATGCCCCCTGCTGCCACAATAACAAACAACGCGCCAAAGATGAGGTTTTTAACCATGCCTTGAAAGGCGATGTCTTTGTGGTAGTGGGTTTTAAAGAGGGCTTCTAGTTTTTGTGCTTCTTGCATCAGTTAACCTTTTTTGCAATGAAGGGTAAAACAGATGAATTAATAGAAACAAAGCTAAACCAGCCATTGCTTAGCGGGTAAAATTCTACATGGCTATTTTCAAAGATTGAGTCTAGTCTTTGTTGGATAGTTAATTCAAAAGATTGTTTGGAGGGGACAATTCCTTTTAGAGTGAGGCTAGAATAATCAATGGTGATAGATTGAATCGTAATGCTATCTGGAATCATCTCTAAAACGCCCTTGATAGACTCTTTAATGTTGACAATGTAGTTAGATTTATCCTGAACACCTTGTAAAGTTTGCATGGTGTTTGTAATGTCTTCTTTAAGCCGCAAAGTTTCATGGTTATAGATACTGCTTTGTACTTTTAAAATTTCTACATTACGGGCAACTAGCCAAGTGTATTTTTGTAAAGCATAAGCTGTAGCATAGATTACCAACATAGAAAGTACAATATAAAAAATCCAGATTTTGGTAAGCGAACTTACCATGCGCTTAACAACTGGATTTCTATAACTCAGTTTCACGATACTGCTCTTTTTTAGCCAAAATGCTCATTTGCTCCGTAAGAGACATGGGGATATTCACCACATCTAACATGATCTCTTCTGCAAGCGTTTCAATGAGTTGGTGGGAAATTTCATAAGTGTTTAAAATAACAACTTTCTCAATAAAATCATTGACACGGCAACTAGGATCGTCATAAACCGCTTTAATAGACTCTTGTAAGAACTGGACAATACTATTTACATGGAGCATGTTATCTACTAATGTCTCTGGATCGTCTGAGGGCTGTTCTTTAGTGGATACAGGTTGGCCAAAATCCATATTCATCAAATTTGCTTCAATGGATTTTAAAAAAGATTGGAGTTTATATTCCTCTCGTTCATAAGCTTCTTTATCCTCTTGTTGCATCTGCAACCCTAATTTAACGTATGTTTCAAAATGATAATATTTACTGTAACAAATCTCTTTTTGATTACTAACCATCACAAAAAAGCGCGCATGTTCTAAAGTGGCGTAGATAACGATATTATCCTCTAACATGGGTTTGATAAAACTATACATCAATAAAAAAGGGGAAAAGAGATAATCAAATTCGCGCAAATCAGAATTAAAAGTGTTGACTTCTTGTTCTAAAGCCCTTTTAGTGATGAAAAAACAATAACCGTCAATTTCAAGGATTATTAAATCCTTATAAGTAGTTTCAGGAGGCAAATGCCGCTCTAAATCTGTTTTTTTACACATGCCTTGTTCTGTACTCTTTGGCATGCCACATAAATAGGTGAAGGGATAGGTTGTAAAAAAAACACTCGCATCTTTGAGGGCTCTAATTGTAACAAGGCCATTTTTTACCGGGTAGATTTTATCCACAACTTCGCGGGTTTTCTTCCATTTTAAACGCTCAGCACGGCTCATAAAAATATCATGATCGTAGTTAAAGCATAAAAACACATCAGAGAAAAACAAACCCCGTATATTGTCATAAAAAGCATCTTTAAGAGATTGCCACACCCCCACTATTTAACAACCTCCATGTGTGCTGCAACCAAAGCCTTAGCCTCTGATAAACCCATGTCTTTTGGGATAAAGAAAGGCTCTAACATGTAATAATGGACTTTAGAAAAGGGTTTGGGTAGTTTAAAGCGATCCCAAGTGTTAAAAGTAAAGGCATTAGTAAAGATCACACGGCAAACCACAACCCCCACCCCGGTTTTTTGTGCTAAAGCCACCACCCCATCGGCGATACTATGATAAGGCCCTTTAGGGCCATCTGGTGTGAGCCCTACATCTGCTCCCTCTTTTAAATGTTTCATGCCCTCAACTAACACCCGCACACCTCCCCTTTTAGAAGAGCCTCTAATAGACATAAACCCAAAGCATTCATAAAGTTTTGCGGCTAAACTCCCGTCAAAATGTTGGCTAGCCACCACATACAAATTAGGCTTTTTTTTCAAACGCAAATAAGCAAAGGGCAACATCGCAATTTCTCCATGCCAAAAACTGGCGATAAAAGATTGTTTTTCTAACCCTTGAGCCAAATAAAAGCGGTTTCTACAGGTTTTAAAAAGGCATGTTAAAACCCAATAAATAAGCACCGGTACAGCCCGCAAAACAAAGCCATTTCTAAAGCGTTTTAACAAGATTTAAGCCCCATTAAACACCCCTTTAACCTGCCTTTATGATGCGCTACTACTTGCACGCGCACTAAATCCCCCACCCGTGCACTCAGCGCCTCAAAGCTTAATAGTCGTCCATTATCGCTACGGCCTTCTGCTAGGGGTTCTGTGATATTTTCTACCAACACTTGGTGGATTTTGCCTACCTCATCTCTTGCTTTTTGTTCTAAAATCTCTCTATGGCGGCTTTGTAACCGTTCTAAATTATGGTGGGCGATGTTTTCTGGTACTTTTTCTAAATGATAGGCAGGGGTGAGGGGGCGTGCTGAATAAATAAAACTATAAAGTGTATCAAAACGCACCTGTTCTAACACCTCTAAAGTTTGTTCAAAATCCTGCTGTGTCTCGCCCGGAAAACCTACGATAATATCTGTGCTAATCCCTACATTTGGTACAAGACTCTTTAAACGGGTGATGCGATCTAAATACCACTCTTTGCTATATCCTCTTTTCATCGCCTTTAAAATAGCATTTGATCCACTCTGCAAAGGGATATGAATACTCTTACACACTTTAGGATTTCTAGCAAAGCATTCTAAAAAGGCATTATCCATATGCAAAGGGTGGGGGGAGGTAAAACGGATGCGTTTTAAACCCTCTATCTGGCTAAGATTTTCTAAAAGGGCGCTAAAATTAACCTTTGGGTGCTTGATACTAAAGCGCACCCCATAATTGTTCACATTCTGCCCTAAAAGTAAAATCTCTTTAACCCCCTGTTTGGTTAGTTTTTCTGCCTCTTTTAAAATCAAATCCATAGGGATAGAAATTTCTTTACCCCTTGTATGGGGCACAATGCAATAAGTACAATGTTTATCACAGCCAATAGAAATATTTAAAAGAGCTTTAATTTGGCTAGGGGCGTGGGTGTTAAAAACATAGGTGCTATCATCATGATCTAAAGAAATCTCAACGGCTTTTTCTCGTTTAATAATATCTGTGATCTTAGAAACATTGCGCGCCCCTAAAACAAAATCCACACTCGGGGCTTTTTGTAGAATTTGTACGCCCATATGGCTTGCACTGCACCCACACACGCCAATTTTGGCATTAGGCTTTTTAATCTTAGCAAACTGCCCGATCTCAGAAAAAAGTTTTCTTTCAGGTTTTTCGCGTACGCTACAGGTATTAATTAAGATCAAATCAGCTTCTTTAGCCTCTTTTACCTCTACATAACCTATTTTACTTAACTCGCCTATTAAATGCTGGCTATCGCGGGTATTCATCGCACAGCCCATTGTTTCTATATAGACTTTTTGGTTTTGCATGGTTTAGATGATGTGGAGTTGGTAGATAAAATCCTTCTCATCTGAACTAACCTGTACTTCAGATAAATGCACACGGCAATTTTGCTTCTCTAAAAAAGCCACAGCTTGTAGCATATCTTTATGGGAGTTGGTGGGTGCAAAGTAAAAGATATGCTCTTTCTTAAGGGCTTTTTGGTAGAGTTCCTCTAGGCTAATGCTATAAAGTTTGCTTTGTTTTCTATCCATCTTAGCTAAACGCAATTCCATAAAACACCTCCAATAAACTAGCCGCCTAGCTTAGCGCATGTTGGCTTAAAAGCGTTTTTAAGCGCCTGCTATAACCACTCTCTCCCCCTGCACCCATAAATCCTTCACACGGCGCGCATGTAAAAGCCAGTTGAGAATATAAGGAAGTGTGGGCTCTATTTGTCCAGAGAGTGGAAAGAGTGCTAAATCTGCATCCTTGCCCTTTTCTAAACTCCCAGTATTTAGCCCTAAGGCTTTACTAGCATGCAAAGTTGCATCTAATAAAACCTCTGGTAATAAATCTAATAAGGGCTTTTGAAATGACCATAGGGCTATGCGCAATTCCTCTAAAAAATTGATATTGTAATTAGAACTCTCTCCGTCAGTAGCAATAGCTATAGGCATGTTTAGTTGCTTAGCTAATCCTGTTTTTAAAATCTTGCCACTTAAAAGGCGGTTAGAGCGCGGGCAAGTGATAAGGGTGGTTTGTGCGCTAATGCGTTTGGCATGTTTTAAATGCTGGCGGTTTGCAAATAAAGCATGCACAAGTAATAAGCGCTGGTTTTTAAAGAGATCTAAAAATTCAAAAGGGCTTGAAAAACTAGGTGAGGGTACAACTTTTAAAATCTCTCTGTAAAAATAATTAAACCAACCTTGTTGGCTTTCTAGCCATTCTAATTCGGCCTGTGATTCTAAAAAGTGGGTGGAGATCACAGAACTTTTAAAGGTGTGTAAAACCTGTTTGGCCAAATCTTTATGCACTGAATAGGGCGCATGGATAGCAATAGCCGGGATAAAACGCGCACTTTTAAGCTGATTAGTAAGGGTATGGCGCTGGCTAAAAGCTTTAAAATTAGAAGAAGTGGCCTGCCCTCCGATGAGCTCATCAAAAAAGACTACCCGCAAGGGCGAATCTCTAAGGCAATATCGATCCAGCCCATAACTGCTAATAGCCCCCACACTACCTACGCCGCTAAGCAGTTGGGCATTAATAGCCTTTTGCATAGAAATTTGTGATTTTTCTAAAACCCCTGTACGCTTTTTAAGCACAGAACTTAACCACCCCTCAAAACTCCCATACTCAAAACATCTTTGGCCGCTAAATTCAAAGTGCACATGCGGGTTTATAAAAGCAGGGAGTAAAAGCGCTTTTTTATCAAAGAAAACAGGGGCATTTGGATAGGTTTTACAAAGATATGCCATATCGCCCAATTCTATAATTGTGCCTTTCTGCATCACCACACCCGCATTTGTTAAAATATCAAAGTTAGGGTTACAGGTTAAAACAAGCCCTGCGCCAATGATTTTAGCAGGCATAAAGCACCCTTTCTCCTTGTAAAACTTGGCACACGCGCCCCTTTAAAACTTCCCCTTCATAAATGCTTAAGGGGTTATTTACGCGGGTATTCCCTTTCAAGTCTACTAACATCAAACGGGCTTCTTTTCCTAGCGCAACTTCTCCATAATTAGCTTTCAAAAAGCAAGCAGGATTAGTTGCCATTAAAGTGATTAATTGCTTGAGTGTGAGGGTTTTATTTTGCACAAGATGAGTATAAGCCAAAGGAAAGAGATAATCAATGCTTTGCATGCCAAAGGGGGCTTCTTCAAATATTTTTAAAGAGGGCGTGTGGGTGTAGTGTAGTGAGGTGAGCATGTCTATTTGGTCATTTTGCAAAGCGTGTTTGAGTGCCTCTTGTTGATCTTTGCTTTTTAGGGGGGGCAAAATTTTAGCGCGTGAATCATAGCGCCTATAAATTTGCTCCTCTAAAATTAAATGGTGCAGGGGGGTTTGTACCAAAAGAGGCGCGCCTAGAGATTTAAAAGCCTGCGTAATTTTAAGCGCTTCTAATTCCACTATACTATCTAACATGGTGGGTAGTTGGGTGTGTAAAGCCATAGCTGCATACTTGCCCACTTCTTTAATTTGAATCAAGGGGCTTACACTAGGCAAGCCTAATTCATAAGCTAAAGGGCTAGAGTCCATGATAGCAAGAGTAGGCCGCCCCTCATAGCCACGCACCCCGCATACCAAAGACAAATCAAGCATTTTGGCATAATCTAAAGCGGGTAAGAGTTTTTGCCCCTCTAAGTTATAAATATACAAACAAGCCGGGCTATTTGGGGGCAACTGTCCATGTAACATGGCTAGATTTTGTAACCGTTCTTTCGCATTTAAAGGGTGAAAACAAATGGGGTCTTTAAAGGTAATGGCTTGTTCTAATGCGGCTTCTAGGGGACTAGGGCTCTCTTGTTCTAAGCTTAGGGGTTGCATATCAGGTTCATTCAAAGAATACAAGGGGGTTAGATCAATGCCCATTAAAGTCCCCACACCCCCTCTTAAAGCCTGTTTCTTAAGTTTGAGATAGGTTTGGGCTTGCAAATTATGTAAAAACACGCCTAAATCTACAAAGCTAGGTAAGAGGGTATGTTGCTGGCAATCTATCACGATCTCATGCTGACTAGGGCTTAAAAAATTTTCTATTGCCACAATATAATCCCCCACTACCCGCACATCTACTCTCTCCCCCTCTGCTAATCTTGCATTTTTTAATACCAAAAAAATCTCCTATAATCGCAATAAAAAAGCGCCCAAACGATCCATCTGTCCGCTTATAATTAAAATCCCCATTAAAAGTAGTACCAACCCTGAAATCTTTTCAATCCAGTAAGCATATTGTCTAATTTTTTTAAGAAACCCTAAAGCTTGATTGATTACCAAAGCTACAATTAAAAAAGGCACACCAAAGCCTAGCACAAATACCCCTAATAATGCCATGCCATAGACATGCTGTGCCCCGCTTAATAATATAATGCTAGTAAAAATGGGGCCAATACAAGGAGTCCACCCTAGCGCAAAACTCATTCCAAGTACTAAGGGCACTAAACTTTGTAAAAACGGGTTTTTAAATTCCAAACGCATATCCCAAGTTTTACTTTGATACAACAATTTAATAGGTAAAATCCCTAAAAAGTGTAGCCCAAATAAAATCACTAAAGATCCAGAAATTACCCGTGTCCATGTGCCATTTAAGTAAGCATGCATGATTTTAGCCATAGAAACCCCAATGAGCCAAAAGATAAGCCCAAAACCTAGTACAAACAAACTAGCCTTAATCAAGATAGAAAAACGGCTAGCTTGGCCGTTTTTAAGGTCTTCTAGGGAGGTTTGGGAGATATAAGACATGTAGGCTGGAATGAGGGGTAAAATACAGGGGCTTAAAAAGGCTAAAATCCCGGCAAAAAACGAGGCCACTAGGGGCATGTGATCAAAAATAGATAATAAAGTATCCTCCAACATTTCAGTTATCCTAAGTGTTTTTTGCTATAATAACAAATCTTTAAGGATACTTAGCACTAAAAAATTAAGGACACTGACATACACCACATGCCAACAAATAACCCTGAAGAATCCCCCGTTTGTTCTTTTAAAGATTTGGGTTTACACTCTAAAATCTTAAAATCTATTGCTGATGCGGGTTTTACTGGCCCTAGCCCTATCCAAGAAAAGGCCATTCCTGTTATTTTAGAGGGTAAAGATGTGATCGCCCAAGCCCAAACCGGTACCGGCAAAACCGCCGCCTTTGCTTTGCCCATTATCCAAAACTTGCAAAATGATAAAAGTATAGAGGCGCTTATCATCACCCCCACGCGTGAGTTAGCTATGCAAATTAGCGATGAAATTTTTAAGCTAGGTAAAAGTTCACGCACCCGCACTATTTGTGTTTATGGAGGGCAAAGTATTAAAAAGCAATGCGATCTTTTAGAGAGAAACCCACAAGTCATGATTGCTACCCCCGGACGACTCTTAGATCATCTAAAAAATAAACGGCTTAAGCGTTTTGCTCCTAGAGTGGTGGTGTTAGATGAGAGCGATGAAATGCTAGACATGGGTTTTTTAGATGATATTGAAGAGATTTTTAATTACTTGCCCGAAGATGCCCAAATTTTGCTCTTCTCAGCAACCATGCCCGCTCCCATTAAAGACTTAGCCAATAAAATACTACAAGATCCGGTATCCATTCACATCGCCCCTACCCATGTAACCAATGCAGATATTTCCCAGCGTTTTTATGTGATCAATGAACATGAGCGCAATGAGGCAATCATGCGCTTACTAGATAAAGAAAATCACAGCAAAAGCATTATTTTTATGCGCATGAAAAGAGAAGTAGATGAGTTACACCAATTTTTAAGTGCTAAGGGCTATAAAACCACGCCCTTACATGGCGATATGGAGCAACGCGCCCGCCGCGAATCTATTAAGGCCTTTAAATCTAAACTCGCTGATGTCTTGGTGGCTACTGATGTGGCGAGTCGTGGTTTAGATATTAGTGATGTGAGCCATGTTTTTAATTATCATCTACCCTTAAACACAGAGAGCTATATCCACCGTATCGGGCGCACTGGGCGCGCGGGTAAAAAGGGTGTGGCTATCACTCTAGTAACGCCCCTAGAATATAAAGAACTCCAACGCATGCAAAAAGACATCGGTTCTTCTATTGAGCTTTATGAAATCCCTAACATGAATGAAGATCGCTTGATTCAGGCTATCTCTAAGGTAGAAGTAGATGCGGAGGTGGTGAGTTTATACGAACAACTCACCGAGCAATTTGAGCCTTCTCAGTTAGTGCTTAAACTCTTGAGTTTACAATTTAAAAGCTATAAAGTTGATTTAAATCAAATTTTAGTAGAACCCAAGCCGGTTACGCGCCCTAAAAAACATATTTCTAAAACTTATAAAAGTGGGCGTTTTAAAGACTCTAGACGCAGGTATTAAGGTTAGATATGAATCATCCCTACATTTGGCAAGATAACGCCGTTGTTCCATTTGATAAGGCTACAGTGCATGTGCTGAGTTATAGTCTGCACTATGCAAATGCTGTCTTTGAGGGTATCCGCGCCTATAAAGGTAGCGATGGACTCTATGTTTTTAGATTACACGATCACATGCAAAGACTCTTAGATTCTTGTAAAACTTTGATGCTTGATCAGGTTTATAGTTTAGAGGCCTTAAAACAAGCTACTTTAGATCTTTTGAAAGCCAATGCCTGCAAAGAGGATACTTATATCCGCCCGCTTGTATTCATGGGGCTTGGTAGTTTAGGAATTTGTAGTGGTGATTCTCCTATCCACACTATCATCGCCACAGTAACATGGAAACACAATCCTATAGAGGGCATTAAGGTTAAAACCAGTTCTTTTAGAAAAAACGATGTACAATCTAGCCCTAATAAAACTAAGGCCAGCGCGCATTATCTTAGCTCCCAACTAGCCAAACAGGAGGCACTTCTGTGTGGGTTTGAAGATGCGTTATTACTAGATAATCAAGGTTTTGTGGCTGAAGGCTCTGCTGAGAGCTTTTTTATGGTTTATCGCGATCATCTCATCGTTCCTCCCCTAGATTATGCTCTAGATTCTATCACCCGCCAAACTGTTTTAGAATTAGCCGCGCATTTACAAATCCCTACCATAGAGCGCCATATAGCACGGGAGGAAATTTATAGCGCCCAAGAGGCTTTTTTTGCAGGTACAGGCGCAGAGATTTTACCCATTCAATCTTTAGATTTTAGACCCATAGGTGGCCAAGAAAAACCCATTACCCAAGCTTTAACAGAGGCGTATATGCAATTAGTTAGAGGCGAGCTTAGCGCGCTTAAACACCATATAACGAAGGTGTAGGGGAGAGCCATGCCCATTGATCTAAACGAGCATTTGAAAAAAAAACAATCCAATCAATCAGAACCCCCTAAGATTCCTCCCAAAAACACCACCCCTCTTAAACCCCCATTCCCTCCCGTGTTGCAATCTAGAAAAATCACTTATTTAATTATCTTTTTTATTCTTTTAGCTTTTTTGTTGATCGCCAAACCTTTTACGGTGATTCAATCCGGCGAAATTGGAATTAAGATCACAGCAGGTAAATACGATCCCATTCCCTTACAACCGGGCATTCACTTTTTTGTCCCCATTGTGCAAGATATTTTAGTGATTGACACACGCGTACGCACCATTAATTTTTCGCGTATAGAAGACATGGGCATTGTGGGCAAAAATCAGGGGATTTTTAGAAACGATGCGATCAATGTAATGGATTCTAGAGGGCTCACCGTTTCTATTGAACTCACCGTGCAATACCGCTTAAATGCTAAAACCACTCCCCAAACTATTGCTACCTATGGGCTAAGCTGGGAACAAAAGATCATTAATCCAGTGGTGCGCGATGTGGTGCGATCGGTGGTGGGGCGCTATCCGGCTGAGGATTTGCCCATTAAACGCAATGAAATTGCCGCTTTGATCAATACAGACATTAATAAAGAAGTTTCTAAGTTGCCTAATTCTCCAGTAGAGTTAAGTTCGATTCAACTTAGAGAAATTGTACTACCCCAAAAAATTAAAGAACAAATTGAAAAGGTACAAATTGCGCGCCAAGAATCTGAGCGGGTTAAATATGAGGTAGAGCGCGCCAAACAAGAAGCCCAAAAACTTGCGGCTTTAGCAAAAGGTGAGGCTGATGCTAACCGCATTAAAGCACAAGGGGTAGCTGATGCAATCGTAATTGAGGCTAAGGCTAAATCTGCGGCTAATTTAAGTATCGGGCAGAGTCTTAATGATCGGCTCTTACAACTGCGCCAAATTGAGGTGCAAGGGCAATTTAACGAAGCGCTTAAGGCTAATAAAGATGCTCAGATTTTGCTAACCCCCGGGGGGGCAGTGCCTAATATTTGGCTAGATACAAAAAGCAAGCAGAAAGCCTTAGCAGGGCATGGAAACCAACATTAAGATTACATGCTCATCTCTACTCTTTTACAAACAGTTTTAGATCACCTAAAAATATTCTGGGAACAGGCTAGCCTTTTTGCTTTGGTGATCTTTGGGTTGCATTGTGCTTTTTTTCTTGGCTTTTTTATTCTAGGATTATATTTTAGGGGATTTACATCTACTCTATTCCATTTAATCGCTCTTCTCTTTTTATTCGCAACGCCCTTTGGAGTGCGCTATATTTTAGAACAACAGCTTTTTAAAATCCAAGCCACCGTACAACAAGCTTTTTCCTTTACTTATACGAGTGCTTTTGTTGCTAAGGTGCGGATTAAAAATGAGGGTTATTTGCCCATTCGCAAATGTTTTTTACGCCTAGATGTGTTGTTGCCCTCTACTAATAAATTCCAGAGTTTTTTACACCAGTGGATTTTTGCACATTCTTATGTCCAACCTTTCCAACTTTTTTTACCACCCCACAAAGAACAAAATCTGGTTATGAATATAGAACCCTATCCTTATAAACAAGCCTCTTTCAAACTTTCTAGTACCTGCCACTAATTGCTCCATTAACTAAACTTAGTTAAAATTGCCAAATCTACTTTTAAAGGATATGGCATGGCAGTTGGTATTTTCTATGGCACAGATAGCGGGAATGCAGAAACAGTGAGCAATAAAATTGCAACACATTTTAGTGGCGCAAAAGTCTTAGATGTGAGCAAGGCTAGCAAAAGCGATTTTGATGGCTTTAGTTCTGTGATTTTGGTTGCGCCTACAGCAGGGGCTGGGGATTTACAAAGCGACTGGGAAGAATTTTTAGGAACACTAGATGCGTCTAATTTTGCTAATAAAACCATTGCTCTGGTAGGGCTAGGTGATCAAGATACTTACTCTGAAACCTTTGCTGAAGGCATTTTTCATATCTATGAAAAAGCTAAGGCTGGTAAAGTTGTGGGCTTTACTTCTACAGATGGGTATACCTTTGAGGGGTCTAAATCTGTAGAGGGTGGTAAATTTGTAGGGCTTGTGCTAGATGTGGATAACCAAGATGAGTTAACAGATGGGCGCATTAGTGCTTGGGTTAATGAAATTAAGGGTCAGTTGAATTAGCCTTTTTAAAAACTTGTGGGGAGGAGGGGTTTTTCTCAGGTTTGTTTATCATGAGTATGTGTAACAACCTTTTGATCTCATTATAAGGAAACCTATGCAACCTAGACGGTGTTATTTACACCCTGAAATGATCTTCTTAGCCCTTCTAGGAGTTTTGGGCTTTTCTGCTTGTGGTTCTAATCCCCATAAAAAAGATGTTTTTTTGCAAAACATGCCAGCTTGGATGGTAGAAGATCGTAGCATGTTTGTTACTCAAGGCATTGATAGCTCCCATGTCATTGACGGGCAAGTGGAGCGCTCAGAGGGAATAGCTAGAGAACGGGCGCGTTTCCGTGTAGCTGAGCATATCGCTAATAAGATTAAGGGAATTTATACAAAAGATCAAAATGCCGACCAAAAATCCTATGATAGCGAAGTCTTTTCAGAGATCACGCAGGCAATCGCTGCTAGTTTTGATAAATGGGTACAATTAGGGGAGTACATTAACCCTAATAACCAAGAGGTGTTTATGCTCATGCGAGTAGATGGCTATAGCCCCGGTGTTTTACAAGATAGACTTGAAAAAATAGAGTCTCTAAGTACACAAACCATTAAGGACATTATACAATCTGTAAAAACTATCTTTAAAGAGGCCATAGATTATGGTGATGTTAAGGTTCCACAAAGCATGTAAGCACTATCTAATGGGTGGTGTGCTTAGAGGTTTCACTTGGTAGGGCGCAGTTGGATTTGATTCTATTTGCGCTTCATTACTTACATTGAGTTATTCCTATGTTAGACTACCCCCCAGCCTATTAAACGAGGGTGTGTTGTACTTTTTAAAATCGTGGTATGCGCGGCCTATTGTGTCTATGATTTTGCTTGTTTGGGGGTGGGCTGGGGCTGATAATTTGCAAATACAACACCTCAAAGAAGAATATAAGCGTATTGAGCACCAGATTAATTCTAGCAATAGCATTTGGTTGAAAAAATTTAGTAATGCTGAAAGTTATGAGGAAATTTATGCGGAGATCCAAAGCGTCCAGCGCCAGCTCAAAACTCTTAACAGCAAGAAAGATAGCGATACGCTTAAAATTAATACACTAAAGCATGTTTTACAAGCCCTTAAACACCAAGAGGAATTACTCGAACGCTATAAGATGAATCCCTTTAAAGACCTTGTAGAAAAACCCAGTATCCCCAATATCCCCAGTATCACTAACCCTATTGCAATCGTGGAGGGGATTTCCTTTATTAAAAAAATCAAAGCCCAGTATGCGACCATGAAGTCTCACCAAAAAAGTTTACAGGCTATTTTGGTCTTGATCAACCACGAATTAAATATCCTAACCCAATTAGAATCCCAAAAAGAGGGTGAAGACGCTTCTAATAGAGAGAAACTTTCTAAGCAAATCTACCAAGAACAGATCAAAAAGATTGAATTACAAGGCGCACAAAATCTTTTAAAAATTAGCATTGATGTTTTTGCTAAGGATATTGAAGAGGCAAGTTCTAATATTCTTTTAACGCGCTTTTGCATTCTGATAAAATCCAAAGTATTAAGATTGATAGCCACTATATTTATCTTAAGATTAATTTTAAGATTTATAAAACCGCGCGGCTAGGTTGGAAAGATTCCATGCAATTTCCTACAAATAAAGGCGATTAACTTTGTTAACGCTAATGTTGTGGTGTTGATTTTTTTATTTGCCTATCTTGAAAATGTTTCTTATTTAGTTACCGTGCTAGGTTTTGCTAGTGCCGGGCTAGCCATTGCCATGCGCGATTTATTCATGAGTCTTTTAGGGTGGTTTACAATTATTATAGACGGCAATATCCATGTAGGCGATCGAATCAAAGTGTCTAAAGATGGAAACACCTATGTAGGAGATGTACTAGATATTTCTGCGCTTTACATTACAATCTTAGAGGAAGTAACCCTTACAAGTTCTAAGGAGAATAGTTACCGCGCGGGGCGGATTATTTTTATCCCCAATAATTATATTTTCACTAATCTACTTTCAAACTATAGCCATGCTGGCATGAAAACTGTGTGGGACGGGATTGATTTTTTTGTTACCTTTGATTCTAATTATAAAAAGGCTATGGAAATTGCCCTTAGCATTGCTAATGTCCATGCCAAGCAATATACCGAGATGACCTATAAACAAATGAGTAACATGCGTACGAGGTATTCTTTGCGCAACACCAGCGCTAACCCGCGCGTCTTCATGGCTTTAGAAAAGGACGGGGTTCATATCAGTATATGGTATCAAACAAATTCATACGCCACTTTAGTGCTCAAGTCTAAGATTTCAGCCGACATTTTAGATGCGCTCCTTAAAGAACCCGATATTTTTGTAGCCTACAACACAACCAAATTTATTAAAGAAGGTGGAGATGGTTTTGCTAATAAAGAGCATAGGATTTTATGATGAAACAAAAAGTTTATTTTAAAACCTTTGGATGCCGCACTAATCTATTTGATACTCAAGTTATGCTAGCGCATTTAAAGGATTTTGAAACTACAAATCATGAGGAAGAGGCACAGATCATTATTCTTAACTCTTGCACGGTTACTAATGATGCAGATTATAGCGCTAGAAGTTATGCTAAAAAAGCCACTCGTTTAGGTAAAAAGGTGTATTTTACCGGCTGCGGGGCAAATACACAGGGGCTACAACTCTTTCAAAACGGGCATGTTTTTGGAGTTTTTGGACACGATCATAAAGAAGAAATTAATGCCTTACTCCAAGAAAAACAGGGATTTTTTCATGAAGACAAACAAGAATGCTTAGATCAAATCCTTTTATCTAATTTTGTTGGTAAAACACGCGCATTTGTCAAAATTCAAGAGGGCTGTGATTTTCGCTGTAGTTATTGTATTATCCCAACTGTGAGGGGACAATCCAGAAGTTTGAATCAAGATCATGTTTTAAAACAAATTGAGATGTTATCCCAAGCAGGCGTATTAGAAGTGGTGCTTACAGGGACTAATGTAGGCAGTTATGGGCTTGATAGAGGCACTAATTTAGCCCATTTAATTCTTAAAATTGCGGATTTAACCCCTATTAAACGGGTGCGTATTGGTAGTTTAGAGCCTAGCCAAATCAATACAGAATTTTTAGAACTTTTAGATCACCCCATTTTAGAGCGGCATTTACATATCGCACTCCAACACAGCCATGACAACATGTTAAGGCGCATGCGGCGGCGTAACCGCGTTGGTAGCGATATTAAGCTTTTAGAAAAGATAGCTTCTAAAGGTTTTGCAATTGGTACAGATTTTATTGTAGGCCATCCTTATGAAGATGAATTAACTTGGCAAGAAGCGTTATTAAACTTTAAACAACTCCCCCTAACCCATATCCACCCCTTTATCTATAGCGTGCGTGATAATACCCCCTCTAGTAAAATGCCTTTAAATGCGCGCGTTCCGGGCAATATTGCTAAAACTAGATTAGATCAAATCAAAACCCATGTCATCGCGCAAAATCTGGCTTTTAGGCAACAACTTAAAGCAAATAGAGAGGTTTTAGAGGTGATCGTGGAAAATTTTAAAGCCCCTTATTATCGTGGTTATGATCAATATTTTAACCCGGTTAAAATCCTCTCTAAGCAAAATTTACAAGGGCTTGTATACTTAAATACCTATGAAGTGAGGGCTGATGCCAACTATGCCACGCTCTAAAAAAGCCTTGATTGGGGGGTTTGCCTTATTAGTAGGGGTAATTTTTATTGCCTTTTTATTGTTTAGAGAACCTACAGAGCTTGTGAGTATCCGCGATTTTAACGCGCTTTTGCATTCTGATAAAATCCAAAGTATTAAGATTGATAGCCACTATATTTATCTTAAGATTAATTTTAAGATTTATAAAACCGCGCGGCTAGGTTGGAAAGATTCCATGCAATTTCCTACAAATATCCCCATTGAAGTGTTACAAGAGAGCAAAACAACAGAGCAATTATTAGATCTAGTCATTATTTTCTTCTTTCTGGTGCTTTTGGCTATTTTATTGCGTTTTGTGTGGAATAGAAAAACTTTACTACAACCCTCTTATGAAACCCCCAAGCTACAAAACACCCCCCTACCCTCTTTACACGCAACCTTGCCCAATGTAAGATTTGCAGATGTAGCCGGCACTAAGGAGGTTAAAGAGGAGCTGTATGAAATTGTGGATTATCTTAAAAATCCTAAAAAATACCAAGAGCTTAAGATCAAATTGCCTAAGGGTGTATTGTTAGTGGGCCCTCCGGGTGTGGGCAAAACCATGATTGCTAAGGCTTTAGCCTCTGAAGCCAAAGTGCCTTTTTTTTATCATAGTGGGAGCGCATTTGTACAAATTTATGTGGGTGTGGGGGCTAAGCGGGTGCGCGAATTGTTTGCTAAAGCCAAAGCCTTTAGCCCCTCCATTGTTTTTATTGATGAAATTGATGCAGTGGGTAAGGCTAGAGGAGCTCAGCGCAACGATGAAAGAGAAGCCACACTCAACCAACTTTTAACAGAAATGGATGGCTTTGAGGAAAGCGCGCAAGTGATTGTGATTGGCGCGACTAATAAAATAGATGTGATTGATGAAGCGCTTTTAAGAAGTGGCCGTTTTGATCGGCGCATTTTTATCTCTCTACCCGATTTAGAGGAAAGAGTTCAGATTTTACAATCTTATTTGAAAGATAAAAACCACACCCTAGATTGCATGGAGGTGGCTAAAATCTGTGTGGGCTTTAGCGGGGCGATGTTAGCCTCTTTAGTGAATGAAAGCGCGCTTAATGCATTAAGGCATAATACACAGGTTATTACCATGAGAGATATTTTAGAAGTAAAAGATAAGATCGCCTTTGGCAAAAAGAAAAATGTCGCTCTAAGCGAACAAGAAAAAAATCTCTATGCACTTTATCAGAGTGCTAAGGCACTTAGTGCTTATTGGTTAGAGGTGGCGTTTGATAAAGTTTTATTAGTAGGGGATTTTCTCATCGCTAGCGATCAAAGGATTTTGAGCAAAAGCGAGATGAATAATAATATCAAAGTCTATTTAAGTGGCATGATCATTTTAGAACTTTTCTTCCAAGAACACTACACTTTAGCCAAAGACGATCTTAAACATGCCCTTGAGATAGCCAAACGCATGTGTGAGGAATATGGCATGGGGGATAAGTTTATCGGGGATAGAGCGGATATGGAGGCTTTATTAAGCACGCTTTATAAAGAACAGCGAGATTTTCTCAGTAATTCTAGAATGCAGGTAGAGGCTATGGCTAAGATTTTATTAGAAAAAGAAAAACTCTCCAAAACCCAAATGCAAGAAATTTTGCGTTCCTTTGTCTGATGCATTATTTCAGTGGCTTTTGTTTTAGAGGGGAAAAATGGCTCTTTGATTGGATTTTAAAACCTTATAGGCTTTATAACATTGCTGGCTTTAGCTATGGGGCTATCAATGCCCTTGAGTTTGCCTATAAACAGGTAAAACAAGGATTACGGGTACAAAAACTCTTTTTAATTTCGCCTTGCATGTTAGCCTTTAAACCTAAAGCCTTTAAGCGGTTACAAATCTTAAGCTATCAAAAAAATCCGTCTCTTTATGTGCGCTCTTTTTTAGAAAACATTGGTTGGAATAGCTTACTTAATCTTAACCCTAATTTAGCGCGCTTCACACATTTAGGCAGTTTGGAGGATTTAAAAATTCTCTTAGAATACAGCTACAGCGCGGAAAAATTAGCTTTCTTGTGCGATGAAGGCATCTTCATTAGTGTATTTTTAGGGTTAGAAGATAATTTGCTAGATGTTAAAGAAGCCCTGCATTGTTTTAAACCCTATGCAAGTGTGTGGCAGTTTAAGGGGGCTAATCATTTACTACAAAAGTCGCCAATTGTTTACTAGGCCACCTTATTTTTTTGCTACAATCTGCGTTTTTTGTACACAGGTCTTTATGAATTTTTCGTTTTAATGGATTTTCATGACTTTTAAAAGCAAAATTATTCTTTCGCTGATAGTTCTTATCAGCTTATCTTCTATCGTGATTACCGCCGTTGCCACTTATCAAATACGCAAAGGGATTATGCAACGCACCCAGCGATCTCTTTCTATGACGGCTCATATTCTTTCTAATTCTTTAGAGGAGTGGGATAATAATATCCGCACAACTTTAGAAAGAACAGTCAAAACCTTTAACAATGTGGATTTAAGCGATGCGCCACGACTTAAAAAAATTCTAAGTTTTGTACAAGATGGCCTTAGATCAGCAGATGTACATGTGGCCTTTGAAAATGGGAGTATTATTAAACTTGTTGGAGAAGCGCCTGAAGGATATGATCCTAGAACTAGGGAGTGGTATCAATACACCAAAGAGCATAAAAGGCTTTTTGTTACCCAGCCTTATATGGAGCTTTTTACAAAAAAGATGGTGATCACCTATGCCCTACCAATTATCCAACATGGAGTTTTTAAAGGTGTTTTAGCCTCTGATATTTATCTAGCTGATGTGTTTCACTCTATCCGCAGGTCCTTTAAGCCTAACCAACGGATACACCTCATAGATCAAAATGGCACTATTTTAAGTTCCTCTGTTTATAAAGAAGGTTCAAAATACCATGCCAACGATTCGCAATTTTTACAACGCATTCTATCCACCAAATCTGGCTTTTTTGAACAGCAAGAGAAAGAAGGAGAAGTAAAATTTTATATCTATGATACGATTAAGGGTTTAAATTGGAAATTTATCACCACAGTCATTAAAAAAGATGCCCTTAAAGATCTATCAAGTATCCAGTTTTCTATGCTCAGTACCGCATTTATTTTTTTAATCATCGCTTTGGCTGTCCTTTATAGTGTGATTCAAATCCTATTTAGACCCTTAGTTCAATTGCGTGATCTTATTGTTGAGCTTGCGTCCCAAGAGGGGGATTTAACCAAAAGATTAGCGGTTAAGGGAAAGGGCGAGATTGCAACTATCTCTGAAAATGTCAATAAACTTTTGGCTAAAATACAAGGGATTATCTCTAAAATTAAAGAAGTGAGTTCTGAGAACACTAAAATTGCTAACACCTTGCATGCTAGCTCTGTGAGTGTGCAAAAGCAAACCCAAGAGGAAAGTAAACTTATTGGGGTGGCTATGGAAAGTAGTAATAATATCATTAACACGATTCTAACTAGTGTTGCTAATGCAGATAACAACAATAAAAATCTATTACAAACCGATAACACCCTAGAGGAGATTCGATCTAAAATCCAAATCTTGAGTAAGGATTTAGCCAATAACGCCCAACTCAGTGTAGAATTTTCTAATAACCTAGAAGAAACCTCTAAAAATACCGAGAATATCAAGACAGTTCTAACAATTATCTCTGATATTGCTGATCAAACTAACTTACTTGCCCTCAATGCAGCAATTGAGGCCGCACGGGCGGGTGAACATGGGCGCGGGTTTGCGGTGGTGGCTGATGAAGTCAGAAAGTTAGCTGAAAAAACCCAAAAAAGTTTAACTGAAATCCATAGTACGATTAATGAAGTGGTGCAAAGTGTGGGCGATATTAGCCAAAATCTACACACCAACTCCCAAGAAATCCTTAAAACTTCTGAGCTTACGCATTCCTTACAAGAAATGGTAGATTCTAATGTAAAAAATATTCAAGCTGTGATTAGTGCCACAACTCAAGATGTAGAGGAATTTAAAGGGGTGGCTAGTGCGGCTAAAGTGATTGTGAATGAAATTTCAGAGATTAATAAATTAGCTAGTTTGAGTTATGAGAATGTACAAGATGTAAGCAAGGCTAGCACTTCTTTAAATGAAATGGCTAAAATCTTTGATACAGAACTGGGTAAATTTAAGGTTTAATGTGTATGTAAAAAATCCTATAGCTTATTTGCGCGTTATTTTATTAGGGGTGTTACTTATCTTAGGGGGGTGCTCAGATCATAAAAAGAAAAAGCAAGCACCAGCAGAGAGAGTAGAAAAACAAACCCCGCCGATTTTCCACTTTTTAGATCAACAACACCAAGAAATCCATTTTAAAACCGTTAAACAAACTCTAAAAATTGAACCCTCTAAAGCCATGCCAACTTTGATCATGGTTTTAGATTTAAGTCCGCAAATGTCCCCCTACACCCTTTTATTAGAGCATTTACAAAACCATTTTAAACAGGTGCGTTTTTTTGCTATCCTTAATAAGGCCTATCCTCAAGATCAATTAGATAGCTATGTCAAAGATCACGCCTTACACATTTCTTTACTTAATCCTATGGAATCACCTTCTTTTAGCGCGCGTTTTTCTTGGCCGCTGCCTTACTTTTTACTCTATGACGCTAAAGGAGAGCTTTTACAAAACTACCACGGGGCTATTGTGGAGGAAATGTTATCTAAAGACCTCCAAGATTTATTAGATAATGAGGGAAAATAATGTTTAACTTTTTTAAAAAGACAATCCAAAATGTCGCCTCTTTGCTTAAAAATAAAGATGCCACTTTTAGCAAAGAAAGTATAGAGGAAATTTTAATTGGTTTTGATGTGCAATATGATTTGGTTGAAAAATTATTAGAACACCTACCTGAGCAAATCAAACGCAACCATTTAGAAGTAGCTTTAATGCGTTTTTTGCGCAAAGAAAGTTATTACGATAAGGTTAGTTTAAAACCCATTGAGAGCAAACCCTTAGTGTCTTTAATTTTAGGGGTCAATGGAGCGGGCAAGACCACTACCATTGCTAAGCTAGCTAAAAAATATCTTTTAAACGGGCAAAAGGTGATCTTAGGAGCGGGGGATACTTTTAGGGCGGCTGCGGTTAAACAACTCCAACTTTGGGGGGAAAAGTTACAGCTAGAAGTTATTAGTGCGGGGCAAAATAGCGATCCTAGTGCACTGGCTTATAACACCATAGAAGCCGGCACAGCAAGAGGCATGGATCAAATCATTATTGATACTGCCGGGAGATTACATAACCAAACCAATCTTAAAAACGAGTTATTAAAAATCTCTAAAGTTTGTTCTAAGGCTTTAAAAGGCGCGCCTTATTATAAAATCTTGATTTTAGATGGCACGCAAGGCAGTTCAGCTTTAGAGCAGGCTAAAATTTTCCATGAGAGTTTAGAATTAGACGGGGTGATTGTAACTAAGCTTGATGGCACAAGTAAAGGGGGGTGTATTTTAAGTATTCTTTATGAATTACAATTACCCATTTTGTATTTAGGTGTGGGGGAGAAAGAAGATGATTTAATTGTTTTTGAGGAAAGAGAATATATTAAAAGCCTCTTAGATGCGATCTTTAAAACCGATGGCTAAAAAATCCCGTGTTTTTGAGTGCCAACATTGCGGGTTTATTAGCCCTAAATGGCTGGGTAAATGCAATAATTGTAACCAATGGGAAAGTTTTGTAGAACACAGCACAGAGAAAATTAAAAGCTCTTCTTCTAAAGATGTATCTATGCCTGTTTCTATTGCTAGTATAGAACATGAAAGAATTAGCGCCTTTAGCTCTACCCAACTAGAATTAGACATTGTTTTAGGTGGGGGAATTGTACCCGGTGGGTTATATTTAATTGGAGGTAGTCCGGGGGTGGGTAAATCTACCTTATTATTAAAAGTAGCTGGCGGGTTAGCTAAAGAGGGTTATTCAGTCTTATATGTGAGTGGGGAGGAGAGTGCAGGACAGATTCGTTTAAGAGCGGAGCGCTTACAATGCGTGCAAGAAAAGCTATATTTACTCAATGAAATTAATTTAGATGTGATCAAAACTAGTTTATGCGCTAAGAATTATGCTATCTGTGTGATTGATTCGATTCAAACCCTCTATTCAAATGCCATTAGCGCAGCCCCGGGCTCTATTTCTCAGGTACGCGAAATCACCTTTGAACTCATGCGTTTAGCCAAACAAGAACAAATCGCGATTTTTATTATCGGACATATCACCAAAGAGGGCTCTATTGCCGGACCTAGAGTGCTTGAACACATGGTAGATAGTGTGCTTTACTTTGAGGGCGATCCAAGTAGAGAATTACGCATTTTACGCAGTTTTAAAAACCGCTTTGGCGCGACTAGTGAGGTGGGTATTTTTCAGATGCATCAAGAGGGTTTAATCAGCGCTAAAGAGGCTTCTAGACTTTTTTTTTCACAAAAAGAGAGTTTGGCGGGTAGTGCGCTAAGTGTTGTTTTAGAGGGTTCACGCGCGCTTATCTTAGAAATACAAGCCCTTGTATGCGAAAGCTCTTTGAATAATCCTAAACGCCTAGCCACTAGCTTTGATACTAACCGTTTGCACATGCTCTTAGCTTTATTAGAGAAAAAATTAGAAATCCCACTTAATCGTTACGATGTTTTTATTAATGTCTCTGGAGGGATTAAAATTAGCGAAACAAGCGCGGATTTAGCCGTGATTGCAAGTATTCTTTCTAGTTTTAGAAACCGCCCCATTAGCAATAAAACAGCCTTTATTGGAGAAGTAGGTTTAACTGGATCTTTACAAGAAGTGCCTAATTTGAATGTGCGTTTAAAAGAGATGGAAAACTATGGTTTTTTAAAAGCCATTGTGCCTAAAAGGCCTAATATCACAACCTCCATTGCTTGCTATGAAGCTAAAGATGTTTCTAAAATCATTGAGTGGATGTAAAACCACCCTTTTAAATTCTAAACAAAACGCGCTTGTTTTTTGGTTGGCTATAGCTATGAAGCGCCTATTTGTAGACAAACTGCATTAATGCTAAAGCTAACCACTTTTACCGTTGTGGGGGTGATTGGGGCTTACATAGACCCTGAACAGCGCATTGGGGCTTATGCGACTTAGGCATTTGACATACTCCCACGCTCAAAGCTAGGAAATTGATAGAATTCAAAGCCAACTAAAGCTGTGGCTCTTCTCTTTAGAATGTAGCCCTTACTCTGGTGATTTATAGTAAAAAACTTCTAGCAGGCTCTTTAATCTGCCTAGTTAAAACTTGTAGGCTTTTAGCGCTGGTGGTAGCATATGATTAGGGTGTTTGTTTAAAATTTATGCCTAGCATTTGCTAATTTGACAAAAGCCTTTGTTCCTCTGTAAAAATCTCCATTCTTGGGGATTCTGTAAAAGAGGCAACTAAGGCTGTTGTAAATAGATTTGATCTTGTTTTAGGGGTGATTGATGGCTGCTATCTATCCTTATGTCTTGATCGTCCATTTGATTTGTGCCATTATTTTTATTGGCTATTTGTTTTTTGATGTGGTGATTTTCCCCAATGTTAAACGGCTTTTTGGCGAGGAGATTGCACAAAAGGCCTCTCAAGGCATTAGTCAGAGAGCCATTAAAATCATGCCTCTTTGTGTGCTGTTACTCTTAATAACAGGGGGTATGATGGTAAGCCAGTATATGGGCGGGGATAAGGGATTTTTTAGCACTCCTTTTCAAAAACTTCTGATGCTTAAAATCTTTTTAGCTTGTTTAATTTTTGCAATGGTAGGCACTGCCCTTACTTGTAAATTTCTAGGTAAGCCCAATCCTTTAGGCTCAGTTATCCATCCGGCGGTTTTAACTCTAGGCGCTTTGATTATCATTTGTGCTAAACTCATGTGGTTTGTTTGATGCGTTTTACTGACATAACTTTCCCCTTGTATCTTAAACTTTCCATTCACACATTTTTGAGGCGCTGTATTTAAGTGGTTTTAGTGGCGGTGTGAGAGGAGAGGGTGAAAGGAAACTTGTGGAAAATGAAACATTAAAACGCGATATTAAACTACGGCAATTACTCATGATTGCCTTGGGCGGGACGATTGGAACGGGTTTATTTGTAGGGACAGGGGGCAATATTGCTAATGCTGGACCCTTGGGGACTTTGATTGCCTATTTAATAGGGGGTGTGATTGTCTACTCCATTGTTTTATCTTTAGGGGAGTTAGCCAGTGTCTACCCTTCAACCGGAAGTTTTGGGGATTATGCGAGTCGTTTTATTGGACCCGCAACAGGCTACATGGTGTTTTGGGTGTATTGGGTGGGCTGGATCATCTCTGTAGCTGTGGAATATATCGCAGTGGGGTTTTTAATGCAAAGATGGTTTCCCCATGTCCCTGTTTATTACTGGGTAAGTGCTTGCTTTGTACTCATCTTTGTACTGAATTCTTTATCTGTGCGTATTTTTGCTGAAGGGGAGTTTTTTTTAGCCTCTATTAAAGTTTTAGCTGTCTTTATTTTTATTGTTTTAGGCGTGATTGGGATTTTATACCAAGTGTATTTGCATGGTTTAGGCAGTGTTTTACATAATTTTTATTTCAGTGCCGATTCCATCCACCACCTCAGCCCCGGATTTTTCCCTAAGGGGAGTTATGCCATTTTTGGGGTTGTTTTAGCCGTGATCTTTGCTTATACAGGCACAGAAATTATTGGCGTAGCTGTGGGCGAAACCAAAGATCCAAGTTCTGTGATGCCAAAGGCAATTAAAGCCACATTATGGCGCATTGTCTTTTTCTTTCTAGGCTCTGTTTTTATCATTTCTGTTTTTTTACCCATGACTAATTCAAGTATTTCACAAAGCCCCTTTGTTAGCACACTAGAGCGTATCCCTTTGCCATTTTTAGGTACGGGTATTCCCTATGCAGCAGATATTATGAATTTTGTCATCATTACTGCTATTCTCTCTACGGCTAACTCCGGTGTTTATGCCTCTAGCCGCATGATTTATGGTTTAGCCCAAAAAAAGATGTTTTTCCCTCTTTTTGCTAAACTCAATAACAAAGGGACGCCTGTTTATGCGGTTTATCTTTCTATGGCATTTACTTGTCTGGGCATGCTCACTAAAATTTATGCACCCGAGAAAATCATTGAAGCCCTTATTAATCTTATTAGTTTTACCGTTATTATCGTCTGGATTAGTGTGAGTATAGCGCAGTATAATTTCCGCAAACAATTCATCGCCTCAGGCAAATCTTTAAACGATTTACCCTACCGCGCTCCATTTTTACCTTTGATTCAATTTGTAGGGATTAGCGGGTGTGTTGTGGGGGTGATTGGGGCTTACATAGACCCTGAACAGCGCATTGGGGCTTATGCGACTTTAATCTATGTGTTTTTCTGCTATATTGCCTATTATGCAACCAAGAATAGATGGGGGTATTGCCCTCAAATGGGGCTAGATTAAACAAAGTTTAGCTATACTGGGGCGGTTTGTGTGTAAAAACAATTTAAAGGATGTTTGATGAGGTTTATGGCGTTAAGTACAGCACTAGCCGTAGCACTAGGGGCTGCTACGATTAATATCCAAAACATGCCACCGGGTACAAAAGCGCGTAGGTGCAGATAGTGGGAATAGTACTATCTATTCTTACCACGATTCTGTAAAAGAGGCAACTAAGGCTGTTGTAAATATTTCTACCCAAAAGAAAATCAAGAGCAATTTCATGGGTGGGGGAATGTTTAACGATCCTTTCTTCCAGCAATTCTTTGGGGATTTATACAACGCTATCCCTAAAGATCGCATAGAAAGGGCTTTAGGAAGTGGGGTGGTCATTTCTAAAAATGGCTACATTGTTACTAATAACCATGTCATTGATGGGGCTGATAAAATCTCTGTAACTATCCCGGGGAGCAATAAAGAATATTCCGCTACTTTAGTGGGTACAGATGCAGATAGCGATTTGGCCGTCATTAAAATCAATAAAGAAAACCTACCTGTGATCCAGTTTTCAGATAGCAGTACAACTTTAGTAGGGGATTTAGTTTTTGCTATTGGTAATCCTTTTGGGGTGGGTGAAACCGTAACTCAAGGCATTGTCTCAGCTTTAAACAAAACCGGAATTGGGATTAATAATTATGAAAACTTTATCCAAACCGATGCGGCGATTAATCCGGGTAATTCCGGCGGAGCTTTGATTGATAGTCGCGGGGGATTGGTGGGCATTAATACCGCTATTTTATCTCGCACAGGGGGTAATCACGGCGTAGGTTTTGCTATTCCTTCTAACACGGTTAAACACATTGCAACCCAGCTTATTAGAACCGGTACGATTCATAGAGGTTATTTGGGTGTAGGGATTCAAGATGTGAGTAGCGAATTACAAGATAGCTATAACGGTAAAGAGGGGGCTGTTGTGATTAGCATTGAAAAAGACTCACCGGCTAAAAAAGCGGGCTTGATGATCTGGGATTTGATCATTGAGGTAAATGGCAAAAGGGTTAAAAATGCGGCTGAATTGCGCAATCTCATTGGCTCTCTTGCACCTAACCAACACATCACCATTAAATACATACGCAACAAAAGAGAGTACACGACAAGCCTTGTATTAGCTGAACGCAAAAATCCCAATAGAAGAGAAACCAGTACAACCCATGAGGGCGTAAATGGCCAATTAAGCGGCATTAAAGTTGAAACCCTCACACCTAGATTACGCAAAGAAGCGCACATTCCTGAAAATATCCATGGCGTGTTTATCCAAGATGTCAAGGATAATTCTAAAGCCCAAGAATTAGGCTTTAGACAAGGAGATGTGATCATGCAAATTGAAAATGTCAGCATTAGAAATATTGAGGACTTCAACCGTGCGCTCACACGCTATAGAAATATAACCAAACGCTTCTTAGTCTTTGATCCAAATAGAGGCTATAAACAAATT
Organism: Helicobacter suis HS1; assembly: GCF_026000295.1. NCBI lineage: Bacteria > Pseudomonadati > Campylobacterota > Epsilonproteobacteria > Campylobacterales > Helicobacteraceae > Helicobacter > Helicobacter suis. Next base: position 1,070,608 of record NZ_AP026769.1, read on the forward strand.
GTGGCTAAGTGAGTGTTTTAACTCAGGAGGGGATTTCTGAAGAAAAAATAGGGGCGTGTTTTAGAGATAATTTAACCTTCTTTAAAGCGCATTTGCCCGAGCTTTACGCCAAACTTTTACCCCCACCCACTCTTTATAATCTCCTCTATGATGCGGGTGGGGTTAATATTCTTAATCTCACAAGTGGTACTTTACTCTTCCCTTGTTTAGGGGGCGAGCACCAGATGTTAGCCATCTCAAAAGACTGGGCACAGCATATTTTAAATAACCCAAAATGGCAACTCCATGATAATGGGGTGAGTTTAGGCTCAAGCACGCTTTCTTTAACCACTCAGGCCTGCTACGCCTTAATTGAAACGGTTAGTACCTATCCTTGTAGCCAAGAATACCATTTAGGAAAAAATTTTTACCCGCCTACGGCCATTTATGGGCTAGCTGGAGGGCTATTTTTGGCTTTATTGTTAGAACAGGGGGCTTTTTTCCACGCGCTTTATCTTTTTGAAGAGCATATAGATTTACTGCGTATTAGCTGTTACTTTATCAATTATAGGCATTTATTTAACACAACCCCCCCAAATAGCTGTGTGATTAGCCTTGAAAAGCTCAATGTTAATCTGTTCCAGCATATTTTTACCCATAAAAAAATCACGCATAGTTTTTTACATTTGGAATTTGACCCCTACAAAGATGAGATAAGCCAAGAAATAGCCCACCGCTTTAACATGGCTAAAAAAAGCGCCTTAAGGGGTTGGGGTAGCTTTGAAGACGAGATGTTAGGTTTAAACAACACTTTAGAAAATTTCAAGTTCAACCCTTCTTTACTCCATCCCAAAAAAATTAAACGCATAGAAATGCCTATTTGTGTTGTGGGTAATGGGCCTAGTTTAAATAATCTACTCCCCTTTTTAAAAGAGCATGCTAAAGAAATGGTGATCTTTAGTTGCGGTACAGCGCTTAAGGTACTTAAATCGCATGGGATTTTGGTAGATTTTCAAGTTGAAATTGAACGCATCGGTTACTTAAAAGAAGTGTTATTAAACGCTCCCTTAGGCAATACCCCTTTGATGTGTGCTAATATGATCAATCCAGAAGCGTTCAAATTAGCCAAAGAATCTTATATGTTCATGCGTGGAGGGAGCGCTAGCGGGTATATTTGGCCTCATTTAAGCGTAGAATATAGCGCGCCCTTTGTAGGCAATGCTGGGGTAGCGCTAGCTAGCCTATTTAGTTCTACTTTAATTTTATGCGGGTTAGATTGTGGTTATATAGAAGGACAGAGTAAACACGCCAAAGGCTCTTATTATGGGGTTGAAAAACCTTCTATCCCCCCTGATACCCTAGAAGTGCCTTCTAACTTTAAAGACACAAGGGTATTTAGCGATGGGTTATTTTTACTCTCTCAAATGCAAATGTCTGCGCTATTTGCCAAACAAAAAACACGAGTCTATAATCTTTCTAGCGGGGCTTTTATCAAACACACAATCCCCACCCGCCCACAAGATTTACATTTTAAGCCTTATCAAAAATCCAAAGCTATCCGGCACATCAAACAAGCCTTTAAAAAGAGTCAATCCCCCACTCTTTGCATAACTCCCCTAGAAACTTTTCAAGCAAAACTAAAGGCTCTCTTACAAACCTCTATTACAAGTAAAAAAGACTTGTATCACTTAATAGATTGTATCAGTACTCTGAGTGTAAAAAGTATCCAAGAAGAACCTTTAGCCGGTATTCTGTTAGAGGGCTCTTTGTCGCACATATGTTTACACATGCTTGTCTCTTCTTTACACCTCAAACAAAGCGACATCCCTAGTTTTTATGCACAGGCTAAAGAAATTCTATTATCCACTTTAGAGAAAATGATAGGGCGCTACCGCTGGCAAGTTTTGCAACACAAAAGCAAAATCTAGGGCATGTTTTCAATATTGTATTTGTAGCGCTGTTTTTCTAACTCAAGCTCAAGGCGGTGTTTTTCCTCTTGAAGTAATTCTTTTTGGCTAGATAACTTTTGAATCACGCGACTAGTGTAATAAATGTTATTGGTTAAATAAATTTTAGGGGTAAAAAGAATCAAAGCAATAAATAACATGCCCAAAACTACCGCTAAAGAGGCAGGGGAGAGTCCTTGTTGCTCCTTTTCCTGTGCAATCAAAGCCTCCCGCTCTTTATTACTAGTTCTAAGACGCCTCTCCTCTGTCTCTTCAATCACCCTTAAGCCCCTTTGAAATAAAACGCGCGCATTTTAGCACTACGGGCACGCCTATTCTCTTGTATCGCCTTTTTGCTAGGAATGATGGGCTTTTTAAAGAGCAATACCCCCCTGTTTTGCGCCCACTCTTTAAAGGCGTGCTTGACTTTTCTATCCTCTAAAGAGTGGAAAGAGATAATGCATACAATCGCCTCCTTTAAACTTTGCACACACTCTAAAAGCTGATCTAAATTGTGCATTTCTGAGTTCACTTCCATTCTAATAGCCTGAAAGATCAAGGTAGCAGGGTGGTGCTTGCTATGGCGGCTATGCTGGCTTATAAAATCTGCAAAGTCTTTGGCGCTATAAAAGGGTCTATTTTGTACAATCAAGTTAGCCATTTTCTTAGGCGCATATACCTCTCCTGCTTGTAAAATCTTTTCTAGGGCATAGGCGCTATAGGTATTAATCACTTTAGAGGCATCTAAACTCTGATCTATATCCATGCGCATATCTAAAGTGGGGGCGTTAAAACTAAAGCCACGATCTAAATGATCTAATTGTAAAGAACTCACCCCCAAATCTGCTAAAACCCCACAAATACGATTTTCCTTTAAAAGAGAGGGTAGAATAGTTGCAAAATTCCCGCTTTTAAAAGAAAAACGATGTGCAAAGGGTGTAAGCTTTTCTAAGGCTTGCTCACTAGCCTCTTTATCTCTTTCTATGCCAACAACGCGCAGATTTGGATAAGTTTGAAGTAAGGCTAGGGTATGCCCGCCTAAACCTAAGGTGCAATCTATCAAAACAGGCTCTGAATGGGATTGAATCACTTCTTGGAAAATAGCAACAACTTCTTCTAATAAAACACTTTGGTGCAGAAACTTTCCTTTTATGGGTTGCATGGGCATAAGCCGAGTTCTGTCGTGGGTGGTTATTTATCTGTGGATGGGTTTTACAACCCACCTCTTGCGAAGTGCCGCATTTAAGACTCTACCATGCACTTCTTGCTACGGATTGGGTTTACCTAAGCCAGCCCCAATTACTTGGAGTGCGGTGGGCTCTTACCCCACCTTTTCACCCTTACTCTAAAAAGAGCGGTTCTTTTCTGTGGCACTTTCCCTTAGCTTACGCTAGCCATCCGTTAAATGGAATCCTGTCTTGAGTAGCTCGGACTTTCCTCTTTGGTTTGACCCAAAGCAACCACCGCCCATGCAAGGGCGCATTATAAAGTAAAATTTCTTAGAAAACAAGCATTATAATTCACTTTCTGGCAAAATTTTAGACCAATTTTTAATAAAGCGCAAAAAAGGCGAAGTGTCCGGAGGCTTGATATGGCGCACCACCTGCCCATCCTCCACCCCCTCCCACGCTAAGCGCGAATGCAAGGCATGTTTTTCTAAAAGCAAATGCCAACTAGCGCGCATTTGATCTTGCATGCGCTGCTGTAAATAGGTAGCAAAATCGCCATTGTCAAACACCACCACCGATTCGGTATTGATATTAGCCGAGCGCGCATCTAGATTAAAACTGCCTATCCAAGTTTTTTGCCCATCAAAAATTAAAGTCTTGCTATGCAAAGAATTTTTTAAACGGCCTTTGATCTTAGATTTAAGCCCCCTGCGGGTGTATTTAACATAGTGGAAAAAATCACTCTTAATCTCATAAACATTAGCCCCTGCCTTAACCAGTTTTTTAGCATATCGTTCCCACGCCCCATAAACCACAATAGCATCTGTAGAGGCCAGCGAGTTAGTTAAGATATTTACCTCTAGGCCTTGATCAAGCTTTTCTGTTAAAAGTTTAAGAAGAGTGGGGCCGGGGATAAGATAGGAGGAGGCGATGTATAAAGAATTAGTGGTGTGTTTGAGAATATCTTGGAGGGCTTGATTAATGGGCGAGTGGGGTTTAAGATCATGGATTTTAAAAGGGCTATCGGCAATAAAAGAGGCTTGACCCTCATAAGCTTTATTTCTCTTATGAATGAGTTTTTCTATAAAGGCCTCTACCTGCTCATCATAGCTATTTTGCTCGCCTAAAAGCAATTTAGAGAGGCTGTGGCTGTAGTTTTTGGCGTATTTTTTTAACTTGGCATGGCTTGGTAGCAGGTTAGCAGGGACAGCATCTTTAAAATTCCAGTAGTCTAAAAAACTTTTCTTAGCCTGCAAACTCACAGCCCCCAAAAACAGCGCATCAGTATCTAAAAAGTTTTCTTCTAAATCATTATCAAAGTAAACATCTGCAATATTGCGCCCCCCAATAACCAAAGCCACATTATCCACAATAAAGATTTTGTTGTGCATTCGTTTTTCAATCTGATCGTAATTGGCCATGATTTCAAAATAGCGCAGGCCTCTATTGCGGATATGATAGGGGTTAAAGATTTTAACATCAATATTAGGGTGGGTATTTAGCATAATAATATCTGACATGTCTGAATCTAGCCCATTATCATCAATGAGTAGCCGCACTTTCACGCCTCTATTAGCTGCCTTATAAAGCTCAGACATCATCACCCGCGAAGAGATGTCATTTTTATATAAATAAGTTTGGATATCTATATTGTGCACAGCTAAACGAATCAGCGCGATGCGTTGTAGAAGGGCTTTATCACCTTCTTGTAAAATAAAACCTAAGCTTTTGAGTGGATCTTTTTGTAAAGTTTTTGCATAAATCTGCCCTAAAGGAGTTTGCAAAGGGTCATAGGTTTCTAAGCTTTTGTAGGGTTCTTTTAATGTTCTAAGAGAGAGACAGCCACTTAACAAAAGGCTTATACAGATACATAAAAACCGCCACAACTAACTAACCTATTTTACCCCTATTAATCCAGCAACTCTTTTTTGGGTAAACACATGGCCGCAATAAACATAAGAACCATTAAAACCGCCACATACACAAAAAAGCCATTTTCTAAGTGGGCGTTTTTAAACTGCAAGGCTACATAGGGAGTTGAGCCCCCACACAGCGCATTACCCAAAGCAAAACTAAAACCTGTACCTAAAGCGCGGACATGCTCAGGAAAAAGCGAGGCTTTAAAAATGCCCGCAATAGAGGTATAAAAACTCAAAATCAAAAAGAGCGCAATCACGATAGAAAAGGCCATAACCGGATTGTGCGCATAAACAGGCAAGAGTTTAAAGAGAGGATAAATACCAAAGAAGGCTAGAACGGTAAAGACTAAAATTGCGTTTTTATGCCCGATCTTATCCCCTATGATGCCAAAGAGGGGTTGGATAACCATTAAAACAAAGAGCGCCCCCATAAAAATTTGATTCACAATAGGCTTAGCCATACCCGCGTTTTCTAAATAAGTTTTAGCGTAGGTGGTAATGGTATAAAAGGCTAAAGATCCGCCTGCACTAATAATAAAAACAATGAGGCATAAATTCCAGTAAGGTAGTAATCCTCTTAAAGTCCCGCGATCGCTATGCTCTTCAAGATCGCTTGAACTCTCATCCATTACCCGCCGTGCCAGCAAAGACCCCAAAGCCAAGAGTCCGCCCAGTACAAAAAGAATCCGCCACGCAAAAGCCCCCATTTGCTCCACACTAAAAAATAATAACACCAGTTCAATAGAAGCCACCGCTAAAAACTGCCCCCCAATTAGCGTACTATATTGAAAGGAACAGTAAAACCCGCGTTTGCCTTTAGAACCTAGTTCAGATAAATAAGTGGCTACAATGCCATATTCTCCACCCACGCTTAAGCCTTGAATCATGCGGGCTAATAACAAAAGTAAAATCGCCAAATCGCCCACCTTTTCTTTAGTAGGCAAAGCCGCGATGAGAAAAGACCCGGCAGCCATTAAGCACACAGACAAAATCATGGATTTTTTGCGCCCGATTCTATCAGCTAGCGATCCAAAGAGCCAAGAACCTATAGGACGGATAAAAAAACCGGCAGCAAAAATCCCAAAGACTTGGATTTGCTGGATAATAGGATTGCTCGATTCTGAAAAAGAATGGGCAAAATAAGTAGCGCTAAAGGCATAAATATAAAAATCAAACCATTCAACTAAATTCCCACTCGCTGCTGCGATGATAGACCTAATTTTTTGGGCACGGCTTAGATTTTGCATTAGCGTCTCCACAACCCTCTAGCCTTCTCAAGCAGGCTAGGTTTTTGCCCCTTCACAAAACGCCTCAGCGTGGCTAAAAAGTGATGCCACTCGTGAATCTCCATTGCTGGAATGGCTCCGGCATAATTGGTATGTGGGGGTAAATCCTTACCCACAGCCCCCTTACCCCCAATTTGGCTAAACTCACCAATGTGCATATGCCCTCCTGTGCCTACTTGCCCGCCTAAAACCACATTGCGCCCCATAGTCGTAGAACCTGAAAGTCCCACCTGCGCTACAATAATAGAATGTTCGCCTAAAACGCAGTTATGCCCCACTTGTACAAGATTATCAATTTTAACACCTTCTTTAATATGGGTGATGCCAAAGACAGCGCGATCGATAGTGGTACTAGCCCCAATTTCTACCCAGTTATCAATGCGTACACAGCCGGTATGCTCAATTTTAACATGCGCGCCCTCTTTGGTGTGGGCATATCCAAAGCCGTCGCTACCAATCACGCTATTAGCATGGATATAGACATGATCGCCAATGGTGGTGTTTTGATAGATAGTAACATTAGGATAAATCTTACAATGCGCGCCAATTTTGACATGATCGCCAATCACTACATTAGCCATGATCACGCTGTGATCACCAATTTCTACGCCTTCGCCCACTACAACATGTGGCATTAAGATCACGCCCTCGCCTAGTTTGGGGATGTGCTTAGCTTGTGGGTTTGCAAACATTTCTACTTTAAAGGCATCTGAAATAAGGGCAAAGGCAAGGTGGGGGTTTTCTACGATAAGGGCTTGGCTCATTGAGGGGACTTTGTTTGCATGCTCGGCGCGGATAAAAACAGCCCCGGCCTTAGTATCTTTAAGCTTTTTGACATAGGATTTTTGATCTACATAGCTAATATGCTGCTGCGTGGCTGATTCTAAAGGCGCAACCCCTTCTACCTCAAAGTCTTTAAAATTGAGAGGGAGGGTGATTTCTAATCCATAGGTTTTAAGCAAATGTTGCAAGGTCATGCAAACTCCTTAGTAGAACTGATTTTTATTATTTCAAGTAGGTCTTTGGCTTTCAAAGAGGCTTTACCAACAAGCACACCATCTACAGCGGGAATATTTAAGATTTCTTCTACATTGTTTAGTTGTACACTCCCGCCATAGACAATAAAGGGTGTAACGCCTTGCGTGCTTTTTAAAACTCCCTTAAGGTGCTCTAAAGTCTGCTCAATCTCTTTTATTTGCGCGCTAACCCCTGTGCCAATTGCCCAAATAGGCTCATAGGCTAAAATGAGTTTAGGATAAGACACATCAATACCGGCTAGTTGGTTGGTTAAAAATTCTAAAAGTGTTTCTAAACCTTTTTGGCGCACCTCTAAAGACTCCCCTACACAAAAGACGATTCTAAAACCTTGATCTTTATAAAAATCAAATTTAGCACGGCACATTTCTAAACTTTCTTTTAAAAGTAAGCGCCTCTCGCTATGCCCGATTAAAACAGTTTCTATTTTTTGATCCTGCAGGGCTTTTAGCGTGATCTCTCCAGTAAAAGCGCCCTCTAAAGCGGGGTAGGCATTTTGTACGCCTAGTTGGAAGTGTTGGGAGGAACGAAATTTTTCTAGTGTAAGCAGGGGAGGAAAAAGCGTGATAAAGGGGGCTAATCTAGAATCTAAATTTTGCTCTAAATAATTCACATAGGGCAAAACATCTAACGCGTACGATTTTAAATTAGCCAAAACATACTTCACACCACACTCCAAAAAGTTTCTCAAACATCTTAACCTACAAATCCTAATTCAAAGTTTACTCAAAAATATCATAAATGCGCTACTATTTGGGCAAAATTTTTACAAAGTACGAGGCAGGCATGCAGCAAGAGGAAATCATTGAAGGGTATTATGGGGTTAGTACAGAACGCAGAAAAAGCGGAATCTATGCCAAACTAGATTTTTTACAAAGCGCCACCGGGCTTATTTTAGCGCTTTTTATGATCGCGCATATGTTTTTAGTGAGCAGTATTTTAATTAGCGATAAGGCAATGGAAACTGTGACTAAGTTTTTCGAAGGGAGTTTTTTAATCAAGGCAGGGGAGCCAGCAATTGTAAGCGTGGTGGCAGCAGGGGTGATTGTGATTTTAGTTGCCCACGCGTTTTTAGCCATGCGCAAATTCCCCATTAATTATCGCCAATACCAAATTTTTAAAACCCATAAACACCTCATGGCTCATGGTGATACAAGTTTGTGGATGGTGCAAGCAGGAACGGGTTTTGCGATGTTTTTTCTAGCTAGTATCCACCTTTTTGTCATGCTCACCCAGCCTAGTAGCATTGGCCCGCATGCCTCCTCTTATCGTTTTGTAACCCAGCATTTTTGGTTGCTCTATATTTTTCTACTCATCTCTGTAGAGTTACACGGCTCTATTGGGCTTTACCGTTTGGCTATTAAATGGGGGTGGTTTAAAGATTTAGGCATTGAACAATTGCGCAAAATTAAATGGGGCATGAGTGTGTTTTTCATCGTGCTAGGCTTACTCACCTACGCAGCTTATATCAAAAAAGGCATAGCCGGAAAAGAGGCGGGCATTACAACCATGCAACAGGCTAAACAGGCCGATGAAAAACTCCATAAAGACTAAAAAGGATTTGAAATGAAGATTGTTTATTGCGATGCGTTGGTGGTGGGGGGCGGTTTAGCGGGTTTGCGCGCCAGTATTGCCTGCCGTCAAGTGGGTTTAGATGTGGTGGTGCTAAGTTTAGTACCTGTCAGACGCAGCCACTCAGCTGCCGCACAAGGGGGTATGCAGGCAAGCTTAGGCAATGCTAAAATGAGCGAGGGGGATAATGAGGATCTGCATTTTTTAGATACAGTCAAGGGGAGCGACTGGGGGTGTGATCAACAAGTGGCGCGCATGTTTGTAACCACCGCACCTAAGGCTATCCGTGAGTTAGCTAGTTGGGGCGTGCCTTGGACTCGCATTAAAAAGGGCGATCGACCGGCTGTGATTAATGGCGAACATGTAACCATTACCGAGCGCGAGGATCGGCACGGCTATATTTTGAGCCGTGATTTTGGGGGGACTAAAAAGTGGCGTACTTGTTTTACTGCCGATGCAACTGGGCATACCATGCTTTACACTGTAGCTAATGAAGCCTTGCATCATAATGTTAAAATTGAAGATCGCAAAGAGGTGATCGCGCTTATCCACCATGGGGGTAAATGTTATGGCGCTGTGGTGCGCGATCTTATCACTGGGGAGTTAGCCGGCTATGTCTCTAAAGGCACACTTCTAGCCACAGGGGGATATGGACGGGTTTATAAACACACCACAAACGCTGTAATTTGTGATGGCTCCGGGATAGCTAGCGCTTTAGAAACAGGGATTGCTAAGCTAGGTAACATGGAGGCGGTACAATTTCACCCTACCGCGCTTGTGCCAAGTGGGATTTTGATGACTGAGGGGTGCAGAGGCGATGGGGGGGTTTTGCGCGATAAAGATGGCTACCGTTTTATGCCTGATTATGAACCAGAGAAAAAAGAGTTAGCCAGCCGTGATGTGGTGAGTCGCCGCATGCTAGAGCATATTAAAAAAGGCAAAGGCGTACCTTCACCTTATGGGGAACATTTATGGTTAGATATTTCCATTCTAGGGCGTGCGCATATTGAAAAGAACTTGCGCGATGTGCAAGGCATTGCTAAAACCTTTGCAGGAATCGATCCAGCTGATGAGGGGAGCAAGGGTTGGGTGCCTGTTAAGCCCATGCAACACTATTCAATGGGGGGTTTGCGCACCGATTGTAAGGGGCATACCCACCTTAAGGGGCTTTTTTGTGCCGGCGAGGCGGCATGCTGGGATTTACACGGGTTTAACAGACTGGGGGGTAATTCAGTAAGTGAGGCTGTGGTAGCAGGAATGATCATCGGAGATTATTTTGCCCAACACTGTAAAAGCGCGGAATTAGATATTAGTACCCACATTGTAGAAAATTTCATTCACGCAAGCGAGGATTATTTACACCATTTGTTACACAATGAGGGTAAGGAAGATGTGTATGTGATTAGAGAGCGCATGCGCGAAATCATGGATGAAAAAGTGGGCGTGTTTAGAGAGGGTAAAGTTTTAGAGGAGGCTTTAAATGAACTTGAAGATCTCTATAAACGCTCTAAAAATATCCAAGTGAAAAATAAAAAGCTACACAATAACCCCGAGTTGGAGGATACTTATCGCACCCAAAAAATGCTTAAAATCGCGCTTTGTGTTGCCAAAGGCGCGTTAGATCGCACCGAAAGTCGCGGGGCGCATACGCGAATTGATCACCCTAAAAGAGATGATGCTAATTGGCTAAACCGCACTTTGGCCTCTTGGCCTGATCCTAACCAAACCTTGCCCACACTAGAGTATGAGCCATTAGACATTATGAAAATGGAAATTAGTCCGGATTTTAGGGGATATGGCGCGAAGGGTAATTTTATCCCCCACCCTCTTAAAGAAAAAAGAGATGCAGAAATTGCTCAGATTACAGAGGAGATCAAGGCTAAGGGAGGGAATCGCTACGATTTACAAGAGGCATTAATGCCCTTTGAGTTGCAGGAAAAATACAAAGCTAAAAATATCAGACTAGGAGAAGAGTCATGAGCCGCACTATCACCATTAGAGTTTTAAAATTTGACCCCCAAAGCGCGGTGTCTAAGCCCCATTTTAAAGAATATAAACTTGAAGAAATCCCCTCTATGACGCTTTTTATTGCGCTAGGTATTATCCGCGAAAAGATGGATCCAGATTTGAGCTTTGATTTTGTGTGCCGTGCGGGGATTTGTGGGAGCTGTGCGATGATGATTAATGGCCGTCCACGCCTGGCTTGTAAGACTTTAACCTCTAATTTTAGCGAGGATACAATTACGCTTATGCCCATGCCCTCTTTTCCTCTCATTAAAGATTTAAGCGTAAATACAGGCGAATGGTTTGCACAAATGGATGCACGCGTACAAAGTTGGGCACACCATAAGAAAGAGGTGGATATTACCCGCCCAGAGGAGCGCATTGATCCAGATGAAGCGCAGAATGTTTTTGAGCTTGATCGCTGTATCGAGTGTGGGTGTTGTATTGCAGCTTGTGGGACTAAATTAATGCGGCCTAATTTTATCGGGGCAGCAGGAATGAATCGCGCGGTGCGTTTTATGCTTGATTCGCATGATGAGCGTAGCGATGATGATTTTTACGAGTTGGTAGGCGATGATGATGGGGTTTTTGGGTGCATGAGTTTGATTGGTTGCCATGACACTTGCCCTAAAGAATTGCCCTTACAAGGCACTTTAGCCGATTTACGCAACCGTATGTCTAAAGTCGGGCGTAACCGCTGATTTAACCTCTAAAGCCCCCAATGCCACTAGCCCTACAAAAAAACTGCCCTCAATAAAGAAAGAAAAGGGATCAAAGCCAATCCCTAGCACAATATAAAAACAAAGCATGCTAAGCATGAGTAAAGAAGTGGCGGTGTGGGTTTTAAGGGTGCGCCAAAAGAGAGTAAAAATAACCCCCCAAAGCAGCAAAAGCACCCCTAGTCCAAAAAACCCCGTGCGAGCAAGGGTGTTAAAAATCTGGTTATCGTATTTTTCGGTACAATCAATGGTGTTTGCTTTTCTGTAGGAATGGGCTAGTTTTACAATTTCTTCTAAATGCTTGCACTTGGTACTTAAACTCATGCCAAAGAGGGGTGAGAGGCGCACAATAGCCATTGCCTCCCTCCAACGCGCAAGCCGTGCCCCAATACTAGAATCGGGGTTTTTATGCTCATAGAGCTCTAAATCTTGTTTAAAAGATTGGCTAATTGCTCTTGGGGCTTGGATCAAATGTTTGGTTTCTAATACTTGGTTACAAAAAAACATACCCGTAAACATGAAAGTGAGAACAAGCATATAGGGCAGGGCATGCAAGGATTTTTGCAGGGTTAAAATACAAATAGAGAGGATTAAAAAAGTACAGACAAAGGCAATCCATGCGCTTCTAGTGGCACTAAAGAGCAGTACAAAAAAGCCTAAAAGCATGGCCAAAGTAAAGGCGATTTTTTCATTTTTACTAGCATAATAGATTGCATAAATATAACAGCCCAAGATTGCAATAGAGCTCAGAGTTGCAAAACCTACAATGGTGCTAAATCCATCTGTACGCGCGATTGCTAAGCCTATTTTTTGAATCAGCGCAATAACGCCATTGATTACACAAGTAAAGGCCATGCTATAAAAAATAGGTTTGTAATTAAGTTGCAAAGAGATTGCGCTCAAGCAAATAAGAATAACTGCGCCTAAAAGATAGATTAAAGGCATGTTGAGTACGCGTAAATTATAGCGCCAAGTTTGTAGATCGCTTTGTACAAATAAGTTAGGCAGTACGCAAAGGAAAGAAAGCAAAAGGGCAACAACAAGCCATTTAAGAGGTTTATTCAACGCTAAGGGGGGTTTGTATTTGAAATAATAAATCAACGATGTTAAGGCCAAAAGCACCAATAAAATCTGTGCCATTGGCTTTTTAAAGGAAGTGAGGAAAAAGAGAGCAAAAAAGAGGGTGGCTACCCGATTAAAGGCGGATAGCTGCATTACTAGCGGGTTTTAATGCCTAAGGCGCTAGTTAGATCAGTGTAGCGATCGTGGTGGGTGCGTTTTAAATAATTTAGTAAACTTTTGCGTTGCCCCACCATTTTTAAAAGCCCTAAACGGCTGGAATGATCTTTGGGATTACTTTTTAGATGCGTAGTTAAATCAGCAATTCTTTGGCTTAAAAGCGCGATTTGTACCTCACAAGAACCCGTATCGTTTTCCTGTCTTGCAAAGCGTTTAGTGATTTCCTGTTTTTTCTCCATACTCAAAGCCACAGCTTTCTCCTTAACAATTTAAAATTGATATTGTGGTGCTTAGCCACGCGGAATTAGACACCAACGCTAAGTATGAGGCTTTTATTTCTCAAAATTAGAGGTGATGATAGTCTGTGGCTAGCAATAAGCAAAAGAGCATTCTTAAAAGAACCTTTCCCTTCTTAAGACAACTCACCCAGTCTAAAGATTTAACGGTTGTGGCTTTTGTGATTGCTATTTTAGGCATCATCATCGTGCCCCTGCCCCCTTTTTTACTTGATTTTTTACTCACCATTTCTATTGCCCTCTCTGTGCTTATTATCCTAATTGGGCTTTATATCACCAAACCTACCGATTTTAGTGCCTTCCCTACTTTGCTTTTAATTGTAACTTTGTATCGCCTTGCTCTTAATGTCGCCACCACGCGCATGATTTTAACGCAAGGGTATAAAGGCCCTAGTGCGGTGAGTGATATTATTAGCGCCTTTGGGGAATTTACTGTCAGCGGGAATTATGTCATTGGCACGATTATTTTTAGTATTTTGGTGCTAGTTAATCTTTTAGTTGTTACCAACGGCTCAACCCGTGTTACAGAGGTACGCGCCCGTTTTGCACTAGATGCCATGCCGGGTAAACAAATGGCCATTGATGCGGATTTAAACTCCGGGTTAATTGATAGCGAAGAGGCAAAAAGAAGGCGCGCAAGCTTAACACAAGAGGCAGATTTTTACGGCGCAATGGATGGAGCTAGCAAATTTGTTAAAGGCGATGCGATTGCCTCCATTATCATCACGCTGATTAATATCATCGGGGGTTTTTTAGTGGGGGTGTTTCAAAGAGATATGAGTGTGAGTTTTAGCGCCTCTACTTTTACAATTTTAACGATTGGCGATGGGCTAGTAGGACAGATTCCAGCCCTCATTATTGCCACCGCAACCGGTATTGTCGCCACGCGTACCACCCAGCATGAAGAAGAAAATTTTGCCAGTAAGCTTATCACCCAGTTAACCGATAAAAGCAAGACTCTAGTGATCGTGGGTTGCGTGCTTTTGCTTTTTGCTAGTATCCCCGGATTGCCTACTTTTTCTATGGCCTTTGTGGGGAGCTTGTTTTTATTTATTGCATGGCTGATCTCAAGGGAGGGTAAAGACAATCTTTTTACTAAGTTTGAAAGGTGGCTTGGTAAAAAAACAGGGATAGATTTAATGCCAAAAGAATCCACCCCCCTTGATCAAGCCCCCAGCCGCACCCAAAAGAGTGCAGAAGAGATTAAAAAAGAAGAAGAGCAGGCCATTAATGAGGTACTTAAAATTGAATTTTTAGAGCTTGCGCTAGGTTATCAGCTTATTTCTTTAGCCGATGTCAAGCAGGGCGGGGATTTACTTGAGCGCATTAGAGGTATTAGAAAGAAAATTGCAAGCGATTATGGCTTTTTAATGCCTCAGATTCGTATCCGTGATAATTTACAACTCCCCCCTACTCACTATGAGATCAAACTTAAAGGAATCACAATCGGAGATGGGAGCGTGATGCCCGATCGTTTCCTAGCGATGAATACAGGTTTTGCGGGTAAGCAAATAGAGGGCATTGCTACTAAAGAGCCGGCCTTTGGAATGGATGCGCTTTGGATTGAGCCAAAAGATAAAGAGGAGGCGATCATTCAGGGTTATACCATTATCGATCCTTCTACCGTAATTGCCACACACACTAGCGAACTGGTTAAAAGTTACGCGGAGGAATTCATCACCAAAGATGAGGTTAAATCGCTTTTAGATCGTTTAAGCAATGACTACCCGGCCATTGTAGAGGAGGCTAAAAAAGTCCCAACAGGGGTAATTCGATCTGTCCTACAAGAACTCTTGCATGAAAAAATCCCGATTAAAGACATGCTCACCATTTTAGAAACCATCACCGATATTGCCCCGAGTGTGCAAAATGATATTGGCATTTTAACCGAACAGGTGCGCGCTAGACTTTCACGCGTGATCACTAATATTTTTAAATCCGAAGATGGAACGCTTAAACTCCTCACTTTAAGTACAGCTACCGAACAATTTTTACTCAATAAACTCAAAGATCAACCCTCCGGGAAATTTTTGCTTTTAAACGCAACAGAGATGCAGCAATTAATAGAAAATGTCTCAGCAGAATCGATGAAAATTTTACAACGCGGGATTGCCCCAGTTATTTTAATTGTT
This sequence comes from Helicobacter suis HS1, assembly GCF_026000295.1. Lineage (NCBI taxonomy): Bacteria > Pseudomonadati > Campylobacterota > Epsilonproteobacteria > Campylobacterales > Helicobacteraceae > Helicobacter > Helicobacter suis. The sequence continues at coordinate 1,085,904 of NZ_AP026769.1, forward strand.
GATCCAGAGTTGCGCCGTCCGCTCTCAACTAAAATGGAACAATTTAAAATTGATATTGTGGTGCTTAGCCACGCGGAATTAGACACCAACGCTAAGTATGAGGTATTGGGTACAATTAACATCAACTTTTAAGGAATGGCATGCAGGTTTTTCATTTATCCCACATTGATTTAGATGGTTATGGTTGCCAGTTTGTTAGCCGTTGTTTTTTCAGTGAAATCAAGTTTTATAATGCTAATTATGGGCGCGAGGTAGGGGCTAGATTGCATGAGATCATCACCGATACTAAAAAGGCTATCAAAATGATTGCCATTGGGCATACTTTCAGGCGCGATCACGACACCACCCACACGCCTATGTTTTCTCAAGTAGAGGGGCTAGTGGTGGATAAAGGGGTGCATTTTGGGCATCTTAAGCATATTTTAGAGGAGTTTTTACAGGCCGGTTTAGAAGCTTCTAAGGTTTATACATGGTCCTTTTTACTCACGGAGCGCAGCGCTTCTAAGATCACTTGGGAAACTCTAAAGGCGCAATATCCACTCAAAGAGGGGAGCAATAAAGAAAAATTAGAGCTATTAGTGGCGATGATTAATTCTATTGATATTTGGAAAGAAGGAGAATTTGGCTTTGATTTGGGTAAGGTGTGCATGCGCATGATTGCTAGCACCCATGATTGCTATGCTCTCCTGTGGAATTAATGATTTGCGTAGTTTCTTTGAAACGGATTTGCGCTTTTTAAAGGCTTTTTGATGTTACTACACACCGCCCACCTAGATTATTTTTTAGATACAAAGACGCTAGATATTTTACAGCTTAGTGAGGATTTAGCCCGTGTGGGGCTAGATATTGCCTCTAATGCGCAGGTGGCTTTACTTTCGCGTAAAAAAGAGGAGTGTAAGGTCTCTTGTGGGGATAAAGTAGGGTTTATGAGTTATGCAATGGGGGGCATTAGCGTGCTAGCCAATCTCTTTTTAACCCAAAATCCTGAGTTTGATTTTTATATTGATGTTGGGTTTAAGGGTTCGGTGAGTTTGCGCTCCAATGGAAAATGCGATGTGAGTCAGTTAAGGCAGCATTCGCGGGGTGGCGGGGGGCATAAAAACGCCAGCGGAGGAAAAATTGAGGATTTTAAAGAGAGTTTTAGTTACTATGATATTAAAGAGCAACTGGAGAGGGCTTTTAGCAAAGAAAAGGAGAGCAAGGGGTTTTTTACCAACCGCTTTAACTTTTGAGCTTTTTAAACTTTAGGAAGGGGAGATGGTGCGTTTATCTGTTTTTTTGTCTTTTTTGCTAGGAGCTTTTTTTCTAACCGGGTGTGCGAGTTATCAAATCAGGCCAGAGAATATTACCAGTTATAACAATGGAATTAAAGTTCTCACATCAGGCAAGGCCAAATCTAAGGTACAAATTGAAGTCGCACAAAAGAAACTTAAGGGGCTAGATAACCCGCCTTTAGTTTTATATGTGGGAGCACAACTTATAGGGGGTAGCCCGGTGGATTTTGACACTTCTAATATTTCTGCGAGCGAAAATGGGGTAGAGTTGCCGGTATTGACTTTCCAACAAATGTTTAAATCCAGTTATGATTTTGAACCCATTTTACAAAGTTATAATATCGCCACCCCGGATAGCAATATCGCAACAAGTGGCATAGGTCCTTCTATGTTTTACTATGGACAAGGGGGTTTTTTAGCCTATGACATGATGTTTGGCCCCTTTATGATGATGGATGATGTACAAACCCAAGAGATTATGCAAGAGGAAAGACAGGCCTTTAAAATCATGGCAATTAACTACCTTAAACGCTCTACTCTAAGAGTAAATGGGAAGGCAAAGGGTGGCTTTGTGGTGATTAACTCTAGGGGGATTACACCCGGAGTTGTCATGATCAAAGTGTCTTTAGAGGGGGAAACACACACCTTTAAACTAGATGTACGCTAAAGGAAAGTCTTTGCAAAATTTAAAAGACCAACTGGAATATCTTAAAAAGGTTGATTCTCTTAAAGACCTTGAGGATTTGCGCCTAAAGATTTTAGGCAAAAAGGGTATCTTGGCTCAAGCCTTTAGTGATTTAAAAAGCCTTGATCCTGAGGCAAAAGGTAAGCAAGCAGCTAAGCTTAACCAATTTAAAGAAAGCTTTATTACCCTGCATGCTAGAAAAAAGCAAGAGTTACAGGCTTTAGAGTTAGAGGAGAGGTTATTCTCTGAAAAGCTTGATCCTAGCCTAGCTCATACCCATTTTAGCGCAAGTTTAGGCCATCCGCTTAACTACACTAAAGAGCGCATCATCGCCCACTTCATTCAGCGGGGCTTTAAACTCCATTTAGGAAAGCTAATAGAAGATGATTTTTATAATTTTAGCGCGCTAAATATCCCCCCACATCACCCCGCCCGCGCCATGCAAGATACTTTCTATTTTAAAGATGCTAAGCTTTTGCGTACCCATACCTCACCCGCACAAATCCATGCCATGCAAAGTCAAAACCCTCCGCTTAAAATGATTGCCATTGGGCATACTTTCAGGCGCGATCACGACACCACCCACACGCCTATGTTTTCTCAAGTAGAGGGGCTAGTGGTGGATAAAGGGGTGCATTTTGGGCATCTTAAGCATATTTTAGAGGAGTTTTTACAGGCCTTTTTTGGAGAAATTAAGGTGCGTTGGCGCGCAAGCTTCTTTCCCTTTACAGAGCCTAGCGCAGAGGTAGATATTAGCTGTGTCTTTTGCAAACAAAAGGGGTGTAAGGTGTGCAAACAAAGCGGCTGGCTTGAGGTTTTAGGAGCAGGCTGTGTACACCCTGCTGTCTTTAAGAATGTGGGCTTGAAAAATGTTAGCGGGTATGCCTTTGGGCTAGGAATAGAACGGCTTGCTATGCTCTCCTGTGGAATTAATGATTTGCGTAGTTTCTTTGAAACGGATTTGCGCTTTTTAAAGGCTTTTTGATGTTACTACACACCGCCCACCTAGATTATTTTTTAGATACAAAGACGCTAGATATTTTACAGCTTAGTGAGGATTTAGCCCGTGTGGGGCTAGAGGTGGAGAGTATTTGCAGGTTTAACTGGCCACAAGTTGTGGTTGCAAAGGTGCTGACAAAAGAAAAACACCCCAACGCTGAGAAATTAAGCCTTTGTCAGGTTGATAGCGGATCGCAGGTTTTAGAAATTGTGTGCGGGGCGCATAATGTAGAGGCGGGGCAATTTGTGGCCCTAGCGCTAGAGGGGGCGTATCTGCCAGCTATTAACACACACATTAAACCTAGCATAATTCGCGGGGTAGAGAGTTTTGGCATGATCTGCTCAGCCAAAGAATTAGGTTTGCCTTCCATTTATGAGGGGATTTTAATCTTAGATGATAGTCTACATAAAAGCCCTCTAATTCCCGGTATAGCTCTTGATCAACTTGACTTTTTTCAAGGCGCGCTTTTAGACATTGCCATTACACCTAATCGTGGGGATTGTTTAAGTGTTTTAGGCCTAGCTAAAGAGATCGCAGCCCTATATTCTTTAAAACTCACCCTGCCTAAAATCCCCCCTTTGCAAAACCCGCTTTCCTTAAACCTTCCACAAGACCTGCCCCTTGTTTTAGGCTATGCCTCCTTTAAGTTAGAAAAGTCGCACCTGCCCTTAGAAATTTTACTCACTTTAGCCCTGCAAAATAACCTACAAAAAAACCCTCTCTCTAATCTTTTAGAGTACACCACCTATTTAAGTGGTGTGATTATGCACGCCTACCCCGCGCATATTTCTTTAAATATCCAAAAAGATTCTTTAGGTTTTGTACGGGTTTTTGACGCTTATAAAGAGCTCTCTAACATCGCTATTTCCTCCCCTCAAACACAAGATTTAGATTGTTTATTAGAGGCTAGTTTTTTAGACCCTAACTACATAGCCACTAGATTACACGCGCACAATCTAAAACACAACGCCCTAACCCAGCGCACCACACGCGGGAGCAATCCTGATGTGGGTTTAGCTTTTGGGATTTTACAGACTCTTTTAAAGCGCTTTAATATTCCCTTTTCTTTACATTTGCGCTTTTTAAGCCCTCCACTAAATCCTAAAACTCTAGAGATAAGCGCTGTAAAAATTGCCAAGATTTTAGGCCTAAGGCTTTCTAGTAAGAAAATCCAAAATGTCTTAGAAGCTTTGGGTTTTAAGGTGCAATCTCAAAATTCTAGTTTAATTGTACAAATCCCACTAGATCGCCATGACATCACGCTTGAGGAGGATATTGCAGAGGAAGTACTGCGCTTTATAGGCCTAGATAAAATCCCCTCTACCCCCCTGCTTCTTTTTGAAAAAGAAATTAACAACCCCCACTACACCCGTTTTCTCTTTGAGCGCCAGCTAGCCTATAAAGCCCTAGCCTTACAATTTAATGAGGTGGTGCACTATCTTTTTACCAAAAAAGAAAATTTAGAAAAGCTAGGTTATCCAACTTTGCAAGAACATTTAGACTTGCTTAATCCTATCAGTAGCGATCTTAACACCCTGCGCACCTCTTTAATCCCCGGGCTTTTAGAAGCCAGCAAACGCAATAAAAACTTGGGCTTTAAAAGTATCGCTCTTTTTGAGTTAGGCAGTGTCTACAATGCACAAAGAGAGGAGGGGCAAAGTTTGGCTTTTCTAGCATGTGGATTACAAATTACCCCCCACTACCCAAACCCTAAAGGAACACCTTGGGATTTTTATAGCTTTGCGCGTACACTCTCCCAAATCATAGGCCCTTTTGATCTCAAACCCCTTAGTACAAAAGAGTATCAAGACCACCCCTTTTTAAACACCACCTACCACCCCCACCAAAGCGCGCGTATCTTTAAAGATGGGTGCTCTTTAGGCTTTTTAGGTGCGATTCACCCAGCAATTATCCAACAAGAAGATCTGTTAGAGGGCTTTATTGCTGAGATTAATAGCGCTTTACTCGTTGCTAAAGCCTATCAAGCTGAGGCGTTTTCTAAATTGCCCACTAGTTTACGGGATTTAACAGTGATAGTGGCTAAAGATTGTATCTTTGCAGAGATTAAAGATAAACTTTTAAAAGCAAATATTGCTCACTTACAAGAAGTCTTTCCTTTAGATATTTACCCAGAAAATGCCCACGAAATAGCTCTGAGTTTGCGCCTAAAAATCCAATCTCAAGAGGCTTTAAACGATGTTGCCATAGAAGAAGTAGTTAGGCATACCCTACGCGTACTTGAACAACACTTTCAGGCCAAACTCAAATGATCTTGCATATTAGCCCGGCTAAAAGTTTTGATCTAGAGTTAAAAGAGCTAAGCACGGATAAATCTTTGAGTCATCGCGTACTTTTATGCGCCCTTTTTACTAATAAACCCTGTTTTGTACAGGACCTACTCATGGGGCAGGATTGTTTGAGTACATTAAGCATTGTGAGGGCCTTAGGGCTTAGAGTGCAAAAAGAAGCGCCTAATATACTTAAACTCACTCCCCCTAAACAATTCTTGCGCTTTAACGAGCCTAAAAAGGTGCTTCATTGCCATAATTCGGGTACAACTATGCGCCTTTTAAGCGGTCTATTAAGTAGCAGTACAACCCAGCAAAACCACTATATTTTAATAGGCGATGTTTCTTTGAGTGAGCGGCCTATGGGGCGTGTGGTTGTGCCTTTAAAACAAATGGGCGCACAGATAAGAGGTAGGGCACATAATACCTTAGCCCCTCTAAGCATTGTAAGTACACCTCTACAAGGGATTAACTATGTCAGCCCGCTTGCTTCTGCCCAGCTTAAAAGCGCTCTTTTGTTGGCCACTTTACAGGCTAAAAGTGCTAGCACCTTAAGCGAGCCATCTTTGAGCCGCAACCACACCGAATTAATGCTACAAACTTTAGGGGCTAATCTTAAAATGAATAAACAGACAATCTTTTTAGAGCCCTTAGATAAACCCTTAGAATCTTTTTCTTGGCACATTCCAAACGATCCTTCTAGTGCCTTTTATTTTGCCCTAGCGGTGATGCTTGTGCCTCAAAGTGCAGTGCTTTTAAAACGGGTACTTTTAAACCCCACGCGTATAGAGGCCTTCAAGGTCTTAGAAAAAATGGGCGCACAGATAAGCTACACCCCCACAGAATACATGGGCGCAGAAGAAGTAGGAGATATTTATGTTAAACATGCCAGCCTTAAAGCTATTAACTTAGAGAGTAATATTGCCTTTTTAATTGATGAATTGCCCGCTTTGGCGGTGGCCATGGCGGTGGCTAAGGGGGTGAGTGTGGTTAAGAATGCGCAGGAGCTACGCGTTAAAGAGAGCGATCGCATCACAACTATCCTAGCCAATCTAAAAAAAATGGGAATAGAATGCCAAGCTTTTAAAGATGGCTTTAGTATTCAAGGGGGGACTTTAAAAAGCCCTCAAGAACCCCTAGAGAGTTTTAACGATCATCGAATCGCTTTGAGTTTTGCAATAGCGCTTTTAGCCTGTGGAGGAGAGATTAAAAATACAGAGTGCATGGCTATTTCTTTCCCTAAGTTTGAAGAGATTTTAAACCAAATCACTCCCATTAAGGCAGTACATGCAAGTTAAAATGGCTAAAAATTATGGTTTTTGTTTTGGAGTTAAGCGGGCTATTGAGATTGCCCAAAAGAATAAAAATAGTGTAACTCTAGGGTCTTTGATTCATAATCCTAAAGAAATTAAGAGGCTTGAGCAAAATTTTAATGTCAAGGTACAAGAAAATGTGAGCGCCATTGAATCTAATAGCCATGTGATTATCCGCACCCATGGCATTCCTAAAAACGATTTGACTTTGCTTAAAGAAAAGGGCGCGCATATTATTGATGCCACATGCCCTTATGTGATCAAACCCCAGCAAATTGTAGAAAAAATGAGTGCTAAAGGCTATCAGATTGTAATCTTTGGCGATGCTAACCACCCTGAGGTTAAGGGGGTGATTAGTTATGCACACACCCCGCCCTTAGTGATCAATTCTTTAGAGCAACTTTACACCCAAAAACTTTCTAAAAGAGTAGCGCTTGTTTCTCAAACCACCAAACAGACCCCCCAACTCTTAGAAATTGCCTCTTTTTTAATTGTCCGTTGTGCTGAAGTGCGCATTTTTAACACGATCTGTAATGCCACCTTTGAAAACCAAGAAGCCGTAAGAGAGTTAAGTCAGGAGGTAGATATTATGGTCGTAGTAGGGGGTAAGACCTCTTCAAACACCAAACAGCTCTTTAACATCGCTAAAGAATTTTGTACAGATAGCTACTTAGTAGAGGACTTTAAAGATTTAGATCCCACTTGGTTTATGGGCAAAAAGCTCTGTGGCATTAGTGCAGGGGCTTCTACTCCTGATTGGATCATTGAGGGGGTAAGAGAAAAGATTTTGGGGTTTTAGGACTATTTGTGTTTTTTAAGAATTTGGAGGTCTTTTTTACAAGCTAAATATATTTAGATCAAAAGCAGGCTTGGTGGTCAAAAGGCTTGTTGCACAGTTCAAAGGCTAGGCCACTAAGAAAGCCAACGAACCCTAACGAACTAATTTTTAAAAGCGATGATTTTAAAATAGACGGCGCATAGCCATCATTTTAAGTAGGGTACTTATCCTGTGATCATGCAACTTAATATAAACTTAGAACGGCTTAGCTAGTTTGTTGCATAGTTCAAAGGGTCAAAAAATCCGCCAAAAACTTAGCAAAAAACGCTTATTGTATAAAAGTCCCCAGTTTGATTGGTGAAGCGTCCGGGCTGCAGCACCAGAATTACTAACCCATGTTAGACGGATAGGGCTCCGCTATTCTATCTGGTTACCTATGCTTAAAGCTTGTTTAACTAAAAAAGGGTAGCTTACAACGGCTTTAGTAAGCACGCTCTCCCTAGCGCGACTCTGGCAAATCTACTTTTTTAGTAAATACACGCTATGCTAAGAGTATTTCAATGCTAGTTTGAATCTAGTTAATTGAAGTTTGGGCGGTGATATAAAATTGCCATTAAGATACTAGAAGGCGCCAACTGGTTAAGTTCGTTGATGTGGAGTGATGATGTGGCTAAAATCAAAAGCAACATGGATAACAAGAAACTTATTTATCAAGATAGTAGGTTTAAGTGGTGATGTACTACCCCAAGAGATTACTAACGCATGTTAGACGAGCAGGGTCTCGCGCTTTTTAAGCTACTCTTGTGAGTATCTAGCAACCAGTGAAGGCGCGTTTTCTAAAGGCATTTAAGAGGGAGGTAGCCCCCACCAGCTTAGGGGGCACGAGTCTTAACCCTGTCGCAACACATGGTAGATACTATCGCACACCTTTATACCCGGTCTCTCTGTGCTGTAATTCTATAGTGGGTTTAATCCCTCTTGATTCTAAGCTATCTACTAGCTTGACTAACTCTGTATCTAACTGGGTTTTGTCTTTACTAATAATGGCCGCTCTTAGATAATCCCCTGTGGCACTTATATCCTCCTGCTTGCGCGCAATTTTACTTTCAATGCTAGATTCACTCTTAAGAATTTGGCCTAACTCTAAGGAATTATTAGCACTCTTAAGATTTTCTAAAAACTCTTTAAACTCCCCCTCTTGAGCTTTAGCGGTGTTGTAAAGTTCTGTGGCTGATCAGAAAGATGACTTAATAAGACAGGTGCAAGTTTTAGAACTTTATTGTTCTAAGCTAGGCTTTGACTACGAGGTCTTTGCTGACTTTAAAGCTGGAATGAATTACTAAGTCAAATATCTTTTTTTCATTATAAATTTGATCTAGAGAGGTCAGGTTAAACGCTTGGTGCTTACCCATAAGGATAGATTGTTGCGCTTTGGAGCTGAGTTGGGTTTTAGCATTTGTGAGGCTAAAGAAGTTGAAGTTATTCTGATTAATAAAGGCGACGAAAATGTGCGTTTTGAGGAGGAATTAGTTAAAGATGTCTTAGAGATTATTACGGTTTTCTCAGCGCGTCTATATGGCTCTAGGTCTAAAAAGAATAAAAAGCTATTAGAACAAATGCAAGCAGTGGTAGAGAACAATGTTTCAGATAACCCATAAAGTCCAACTGAGCCCTAATAATAAGGCTAAAACTTACTTTAAAAAAGCTTACGGGTGTGCACGACTTGCATACAATTGGGGGCTTGCTAGGTGGAAAGAAAACTATCAGAATGGAATTACAACTAACCATCTTGCTCTTAAAAAAGAGTTTAATGCTATCAAAAAAGAGCAGTTTCCTTTTGTTTATGAGGTTAGCAAATATGCCACACAACAGCCCTTTATGCATCTTGGTCTAGCTTTTACTAAATTCTTTAGAGACTTAAAACAAGGGAAACTAAGTTACCCGCGTTTCAAAAAGAAAAGAGAATTTCAGGGCAAGTTTTATATCGGAGGTGATCAGATTAAAATCATTCAGGGCTATAAGCGCGATTACCTAAAAATCCCCAATTTATCCAAGATTAAGATGTGTGAGAAATTACGCTTTAAGGGAAAAATTAGCGGGGTAACTATTTCAATAAAAGGCTCTAAATTCTTTGTTTCTATTGCAATGGAGATCACCAAAAACGAGTTTGTCCACACCCATAAGCCTTTAAAAAATTTTAAAACTATAGGCATAGATACCGGTATTAAATCTTTTGTGAGTTTATCTAATGGTTTGCAGATTAAAGCCCCCAAGCCCTTAACTAAGCTCACAAGGAGGCTAACAAGACTTCAACTTTCTAAGAAGCAACACCCGAAAGCCAAAGGTGATAAACTTAAGAAGTCTAGAAAATTTCTAAAAGCCTCTTTAAGGCTAAACAAACTACACCAGCGTATTTCTAATATTCGTTTAGATTTTCTACACAAATTGACCAGTGTCTTAGTGTCTCATTTTGATCCTTTTTGTCTTGAGAGTTTAAGAGTGAATAATATGCTTAAAAACCATAAATTAGCTAAGTCTTTAGCAGATGTGGGTATTTCTGCGTTTAACACCTTGCTAGAGTAAAGGGCTAAGTATTTTGGCAAAGAGATTAAAAGAGCTGATCCTTTCTATCCAAGCTCTAAGACTTGTTCTAATTGTGGGCATTTAAAAACAGATCTAAGCTTGAGTGATCGCATGTATTCTTGCTCTCATTGTGGCTTAGTTCTTGATAGAGATTACAATGCTAGTTTGAATCTAGTTAAACATTTAGTAGGTAAAGCTCTTACCGAATTTACGCCTGTGGACATGACGGCTCTATTAGCTGATTTGAAAACAAACCAGTTAGTAACTAGCATGGTAGAAACAGGAATACAACAAAAATCCCATGCTCTTAGTCTATAGATTTATAGAATTTTATGGGATTTTATAGGTTTGTAGGAGCGGTAAGTTCTGGTCTCCCTTTAAGTCTTCTAAAGACTTTCTGACTAATACGGATTTTTCAGAGTATGATTATCTTGGCTTTTTGCAACTAAAGCGTCTAACTCCTTATCTTTTAGCGTTTGCCTAACCCCCTGCTCCCTTAGCACATGGTAGATACTATCGCACACCTTTATACCCGGTCTCTCTGTGCTGTAATTCTATAGTGGGTTTAATCCCTCTTGATTCTAAGCTATCTACTAGCTTGACTAACTCTGTATCTAACTGGGTTTTGTCTTTACTAATAATGGCCGCTCTTAGATAATCCCCTGTGGCACTTATATCCTCCTGCTTGCGCGCAATTTTACTTTCAATGCTAGATTCACTCTTAAGAATTTGGCCTAACTCTAAGGAATTATTAGCACTCTTAAGATTTTCTAAAAACTCTTTAAACTCCCCCTCTTGAGCTTTAGCGGTGTTGTAAAGTTCTGTGGCTTTTGCTTTAAAATCTTGACTTTTAAGGGGGGGAGTGGTAATTTCTTTGGTGGCGGTAGGCAGTTTAGGACTGTAACCGCCTTTGTAGTCTATAAAGTTACGATCGCTGTAAAAGTCAAATATCTTTTTTTCATTATTCAACTCATCTACAACAACCCTTAGCGTTGTCCCGTTTTCTGCTTGTGATGTGTAAGCATATCTTTAAAAGTTCATCTGCACTTAGCCCACCCGTTTTCTCAGTGCCAAAGTGCTTAATAATGATTTTTCTAGCTCCTGTCTTTCTGCTACCTGTTTCTAATCTATAAAGGTCTTTTAAATCTTTGCCAACAATAGTTGTACTAGGAATTTCGCCTTTAAAAACTTTTAAGATTTCTTGTTGTTCTGGGTTTAGCTTTGTAGTATCAATTTTGGCTAATTCTTGATAGGCGTTGTCTGCTTTGGTCTGTACTTCATCTTGTACTTTTACAGGCACTTCACTTTGTAGAGCTCTCCCCTCCACACTCTGCCCCGCCTCTTGTGCTTCATTCCGTAAACCTTTAGTATTTACAGGTGTTTCAGCTACTCCCCCACTGCTAACACTCCCCCCACCCTCCACACTCTTAGGTAAATTCTGTTCAATCTCTCTAATTAGGGCTCTAGTAGCGTTGCTAAATTCAGCTCTACTTGCGATTTTGTTAAGATTTTGTTTAAAGGCCTCTATGCTGTGGCTCTTATTTAATGCGGCTTTAATGTGATATCTGAGTGCTGCACCACTTACTTTATCATTGAGTGCTTTAGCAAAGGGGATATAGGGCAGAGTTCTAACAATAAAGCCAAAGGCGGCTTTAGTAACTTGGAATTGTGCAGCCCCGCCTACACTAGTAGCAATACTACTTCCAATAGTTCCCCCCGTAGTGGGCTTAAGCGCTTTAGCAATAGCGCTATCTTGATTAAATAATCTATGAAAGCCCTTAGCAATTTCTATAAAGTCTTTAGCGCCTTGAGTTTTAAAACTACTCTCTTTAAGTTCCTCTAGCGCATTCATAAACTTAAAGCTATCTAGCACGCTAATATCTTGGGCATCAACAAGGGATTTTTTAAAAAGTCTATCAAGCATATTAAGTTCTAAGACTTCTCTATTAGAGTTACTTAAACCTTTGCTAATGGCACTGAGATTATCTAGCTTATCACCCTGCCCTTTAGTAAACTTAATAAGGCTATCAAGGGCTTTTTCTGTGCTATTGTGCGCATCTCTTAGCCCTAATTTCTTAACATCTTTTAGGGTCTGTTTCATAGTCGCATAATCATTTAGCGCGGTGTTGTAGAGTTCTTTGTATTGATCTACTTTATTTTTAGGGAGTTGTTCAAATAAGTTATCAATGCCTGCTTTAATGTCTCTTCTTAAAAACCCTTCTAAAGCTCTATTGATATAATCTTTAAAGTTAGGGTCTTTAGTATTCTTGTGATAAGCATTAAGGAGCTTAAGAGAGCTATTGAGTTGTCTAAAGTTCACCCCTGCAGGGTTATAAATGTTTTTCTCAATCACATTTAAAAAGCCTTTAGCCTCTTGATCTAAACCTTGATCTTTTAACTCGGCTTTAAACTGGTTAAAACTTAATCCATTGGCTTTATTCTCTGGGTTTAGTGTGGTCTTAATATCGTTTGTTAGCACCGCTGGGATTGTTTTGTCTATAGCGTCGTTATAACTTTCCTTAGTGCCTTTTTCTAGATCATCAAAGATTGCCTTTATATCGCCCTTATTTAGCTGGAGATTTTCAAGCTGTTCTTTTAGGTTTGCTGTAGTCTTGTTTAGAATACTTTTAAGGGTGTTATGGGCTTGTACACTGCTATTTGCCGCTTCCGTTAAGAAGGCTAAAAGGTTACCACTTTGATCGGCTCTAATGGCTCTAATGTTTGAAAAATTAATCAATTAATCAAGATAAATTAGGGAGTTTAAGGAAATAATAAGTCCTTCAAATAATGGCTTGATAGGGGCTTGTGGAGGAATAGGGGATGATAGTGGAGATTTCTTACTTTTACAATGCTACCACGAGAATGTATTTAGGTTTTTTATAGACTAGAGTGTTGAGCACCAACAGTGCTTTTTAACCAATTTGTAGCATTCCCCGCACTCTTACCCATTCACTCCTCATCTCCTGCATTTGTTTTATCTATTAATTTAGCCTTCATGCCAACTGCTGTTGATCCACGCGGTAAATCAAAGAGCACCACTGCATTAGCCCCAATCTTAACATCATCTCCAATCACCACTGCCCCCAAAACCTTAGCCCCTGCCCCCACCACCACACGATTACCTAAAGTTGGGTGGCGTTTACCCTTATGTTTACCTGTACCTCCCAAAGTTACGCCATGATAAATCGTAACATCATTGCCAATTTGTGTGGTTTCGCCAATCACCACACCCATGCCATGATCAATAAAAAGTCCGCGCCCAATTTGTGCTCCCGGGTGGATCTCTATCCCGGTTAAAAAGCGCGCTAACTGAGAAAGTGCACGGGCTAAAAAGTAAAATCGGCGTTTATGAAGGGCATGGGCTAGGCGATGGGCTAAAAGCGCATGCACGCCCGGATAAAGCAATAAAACCTCCCACTTATTCCGAGCGGCTGGGTCTTGTTGTAAAGCGCGCTCTAAACTATAGCGCAGATCCAGCATCATAAAGTCCAGTTGAAAGGTACTTCTCTCCTCCATCAGGTGCTAGGGCAAGTACAGATTTACCCTTGCCAAGTTGGCGCGCTACTTGCATCCCTGCAAAGATAGCCGCCCCTGAGGAGATTCCTACTAAAATCCCCTCTTTTTCTCCAAAAAGTCTAGCTGTATGTGCTGCATCGCGCTCATCTACAGCAATCACTCCGTCTACTACCGCTTTATCATAATTAGCCGGTACAAATCCCACACCAATCCCCTGTATTTTATGAGGACTATGTTTACCCCCACTTAAAATAGGCGATTGTGCGGGTTCTACTGCAATAATTTGGGCAGTGTGGTTTTTCTCTTTAAATTTACGCCCCACCCCTGCAATAGTGCCTCCTGTTCCTACACCAAAGACAACCGCATCTACTTTAGGCAAATCTTTTAAAATTTCTTCTGCGGTGGTGTTGTAGTGTTTTTGAGGGTTAGCCGGATTTTCAAATTGCTGCGGGATAAAATAGCCCTCTTGTTTTCCTATTTCTAAAGCCTTATCAATTGCCCCTTTAGTGCCTTGTGATCCGGGTGTTAAAATCAACTCAGCGCCATAAGCCCTAATGAGCTCACGGCGTTCTACACTCATGGTATCTGGCATCACAATCATCACTTTATAGCCCTTAAGTAAGCCCATTAAAGCCAGAGCAATGCCTGTATTACCACTGGTAGGTTCAATAATGCTCATTCCCTTTTTAAGCCGCCCATCTTTTTCTGCTTGCTCAATCATTCCCAAAGCCGCGCGATCTTTTACACTACCCCCCGGATTAAACTTTTCTAACTTAATAAAAAGATCAGCCGCGCCCGCTTCTAAGAGGTGGTTAGTTTTTAAAATGGGCGTATTACCGATAAGTTCTAAAGCGTTTTGATAAACCATAAAAAATCCTTAAATGGTGGGTAGCGTTTTTAAAAACTCTAGCGCACCCGGATCGCGGTGATCAAAAAAGGCGCTTTGTTGCTGATCGATCTGCGCGATGGTCTGCATATCCTCAGAGGGGAGGCTGAAATCAAAAATCTGGCTATTTTCCACCATGCGCACTTTTTTATCTGTTTTAAATAAAACCACAATTTCTCTTTGCACTAGCCAGCGCAAGATCACCTGAGCGATGCTTTTATTATGCTTGTTTGCGATCTCTTGTAAAGTAGAGTTGTTAAAAATGTTGTTGCGGCCTTCTGCAAAAGGTCCCCAAGCCTGTGGCTGGACTTTATATTTTTGCATGGTTTCTTGGGCCTTAATTTGCTGGTGGAAGGGGTTGATCTCAATTTGATTAATGGCAGGGACTACTTGGGTGAAACTAACTAAATCTGCAAGGCGATCGGGGTAAAAATTACTCACCCCAATGCATTTAAGTTTGCCCTCTTTATAAAGATCTTCTAAAGCGCGGTAAGTCCCATAATAGTCGTTAAAGGGTTGGTGAATCAACACTAAATCCAAATAATCTAATTGCATTCTTCTTAAAGAGCACTCTATAGATGCTTTAGCTTTTTTCTCCCCAGCATTGTTAAACCAAACTTTAGTCGTGATAAAAAGCTCTTCACGGGGCACACTGGTTTTTTTAATCGCAGAGCCAACCCCACCCTCGTTTTGATACATCTGTGCGGTGTCAATTAAGCGATACCCGCATTCAATGGCTTCTAAAACCGCCTTTTCACAGGCATCATCTGGGATTTGAAACACCCCAAAACCTAAAATAGGGATTTTCACTCCATTATTTAAAGTTACAAACTCCACTTAATCTCCTTGCTTAAAGAATAAAAGGCGCTTACCTAATAGCACAAAAAAGTTAACTCCGTTCCAAAAATAAATCTTTCTCACTAATACTCTCCCCCTCGCTTAAAATAGCTGCCCTCTCTACTACTGAGAGCAACTCGCGGATATTGCCATGCCAAGTGTAATTAAGCAAACACTCTTGCGCGCTTTTAGAAAAATGTTTTTGCCCTAAATTATAAACCTGTAATACTTCTTTAAGTTTCCACTCGGCTAGGGGTAAAATCTCCTCTTTGCGCTCTTTAAGTGGGGGGATATTTAGCGGAATGGTTTGTAAGCGGAAAAATAAATCCTCGCGAAATTCTTTAGCCGCGATCTTTTCTTGGATATTGGTATTCGTGGCTGCAATAAAGCGCAAATCAACCTTAATAGTTTTATTACTCCCAAGCCGCATCAGCTCTTTTTCTTGAATCACCCGTAAAAGTTTGCTCTGTAGTTTTAAAGGCATTTCGCTAATTTCATCTAAAAACACACTCCCCTTATGTGCCATTTCAAATAAACCGGGCTTTGTCGCTGTGGCATCTGTAAATGCCCCCTTTTCATAGCCAAAAAGCTCGGATTCTAAGAGGTGTTCAGGGATAGCAGCCATATTAATAGCCATAAAAGGCTCTTTAGCGCGTTTAGAATGGGTGTGGATAAAGCGGGCAAAAACTTCCTTACCCACCCCGCTAGGGCCTTGTAAAAACACGCTGGCATCTGTAACTGCTGCTTTTAAAGCCTGTTTTTGCACGGCCTCTAGGGCTTGAGAGGAAGCGATGAAAAATTCTTTAGAAGGCTTTTGTTTGGGTTTATTTTTATGAAACTCTAGTACTCTTTTACTGCGATAAATAGATTCTAAGAGTAGTTCTGGTTTAAAAGGCTTTTGGAAAAAATCTTTCACCCCCAAACGGATAGACTCAATGGCTTTATTAAGGGTAGCATTGCCTGTAATCACAATGGCCTCATAACGCCCCTCTAAATGGCGCAAAAATTCTAATCCGTCCATTTGGGGCATGTTAATATCTGTAATGATGAGCTCAAAACTCTCATCTAAAGCCTTCAGCGCCTCCTTAGGTCCTTTAAAAGCCACCACCTCCAAATCCTCTTGATCGCTAAAAAAGAGCTCTAAACTCTTGCGCATGTTAATATCATCCTCTACGATGGCAATTTTCATGCTATCTCCTTAAATAAACTTCAAGTACCAACAAAGCCCCTTCTAAATGCATATTAACAGGCGCTATAATGCGCAAAGTGGTGTTATTTTGGTTTTGAAAATGGATGTTAAATCCGCTACTTTGTACTTGTACCTCTCCTTTATACAGACAATCCACCACCTGATCTTGGTAAGTTTGTAGCAAAATATCTAGTAAAAAGGGCTTTTGTTTGGAGGAGAGTGTAGGCTCTTTAATAGGAATTTCACAGTTAAAACTCTTTTTACTTGCATGTTCTTTTAAAGCCCGGCTAAAACCAAAGCTTGCACGGGTAGCAATTCCATTTTGCACCTGCATGGCATAAGAAATCATAAATTCCTCGGCTTGCAAAAGCCCTACCAAGGCCAATAAAAAAGCCTTATGTGGGCGACACAAAAAACACCCTTAGTCTTTCCATATCCTACAAACTCCAAGTGGCTAGCACAAAACCCACAATTTTATGGTGGCGTTTTCCAATGGCTGGTTTATCCCATTTCTTCTCTGCCTCTACAAAGTTTTTTATTTCTTGTTGCTGGGATAGTGAAGAATTTTGATAACTCTCCAGTTTTTCAGAAAAAGCCTTATTGCCAATAGAAGCATTGTGCGATCCACCAATGAGTAAGAGATTGCCAATGCAGTTAAGATAACACCTTTGATAAAAATCATCATCGTAAGCACAATACCCGCTTTTAAGCCGTTCGTCATTTTCCTTTTGGGGAGTGATATGCTCAATTTGGAGGTTTTTTAAATCCTTAAGTTCAGAGGCATAGCCTTTAAACCGGGTGTGTTGCCCTTGCAAGTGGTTTTCATAGCGCGCCAAAATCATGGTTACAACCTTGCGATAACGATCCTCCCAGCGTTCAGGGGTAAGCGCATTTTCCATATTCGCATCTCTCCAATAATCGTTTTTGCAGATATATTCAACTTCCTGTGTTAAAAAATCTGCACTGGTGAAGTTTTGCAAGATCCATTGTAGTCTAGTGCGCAAATCCGCGCGGGTGTTAATTAGCTTATGCCTAAAGGCGATGACCTCCAAAGCTTTAAAGACTTGCTCTAAAAGAGTTTGTTTTTCTGGGGCATTTCTAAAAATGCGGTAAGCCTTAAAGATAAAGGGATACACATGGACTACATCTAGCTCCAAGAGAGAATCTTTATAAGGACTCTCTATTTGGCAAAACTCTTTAGAATCTGCAAAAGCGTTTTTAAGCTCTTGGGTATAGTTTTCAATCCAAGTTAGTTTATCTTCTTGGGTTGGATTTGGGTTATTGGGTGGGTTGTGTAGCTCGCGTTTGTAGTTAGCATTATCGTCATTTTCATTGTAGTTATAGCCTAGTTTGAAATACGAGATATTAAAGAATCGCAAAATAGTATCTTCATCCCAAACCTTAATGTCATTGATCATGCTGTAGATGCTTTCAAAAATGCTAGCAAGCTCTTTTAGTCGCTTTTCTGCGCTCTGTTGATCTTGACTATAGGTGTAGATTTGGTAGGCCAAATAGCTTTTGAGCCGCTCCATGTGTGTTAAAGTCTTGCCCCGGTTGTTTTGTAACTCAAATATCAAGACAGAATCTTTTTTGTTTTTAAATTCCGTGCGCAATACAATGGCGTTTTTGACTTTGTTGAGCAGATTCAAAATATGCTGGGTCTCATGTCTTTTGAGGCGGCCAGTAAAGAATTTTTTAGCTTCCTTGATACGCTCTTGCGAAGGGGTGCTAGGGTTTTCATCCTTTAACTTGTCATCTGTAATGATCATCTCTTTGAAATAGGAATTATCATACTCCACTACTTGGAGTTTAGGATCACGGCGATCAATGAGAAAATCTTCTACCAAATATCTCAAAAAATCTTCGTCACTTTCATCTTGGTCTAATTTTTCCCCTTTTTTGACTTTCTCTGCCAAGACATTGTGCAGGGCACGGATAAAAATAAGAATCGTAGTGATGCATTGTTGTCCATCAATGATATCAATGTGTTTTTGATCTTCTAGCGATTCTAAAAGTACATTTCCAAAGTAGTATTTATTACCCCCACGAGTTACCTCCTCTAAGTCTGCCAAGAATTGATCCCACTGCTCTTTTTCCCACGAATAGGCGCGTTGGTAAAGGGGAATGGTGTAGCAGTGTTTAAAAAATTGCTCTACAGACTGGGTTTGGGATTGCATCAACACTCCTTGTATTAGGATCAGAAAAGAAATACTAACATGATTTCCTAGCCTTTACTCCACTTCATTCTCTTTAGGGCAGGTATTAGCATACACCACCCCATCGCCCTCCACGCTTACAAGCTTAACCCCGCTTGCATGGCGTCCTGTTTCGCGGATACTCTCCATTGGCATGCGAATCATCTTTCCATTTTTAGTCAAAAGCATTAAATCCTGCCCCTCATCTACATGCACAATGGCTACTAAATTCCCCGTTTTAGGCGTGAGTTTAGCCCCAATCACCCCTAAACCTCCCCTATTTTGCAAGCGATAAGCCCCTATTAAAGTTTGTTTGCCCATGCCCTTAGAGCTAATGGTTAAAAGTTTATGCTGATCGCTAAGTGCTATGCTAGCCCCAATGACAAAATCCCCCTCTTTTAAGCGCATACCAATCACCCCCATAGCTGTCCGCCCCATATCTCTCACTCCACTAGCCTTAAAGCGAATACACATCCCCTTAGCTGTGGCCATGAATAATTCTTGATTTTCATGTTCAAGTATCTGTGCGGTTACAAGTGCATCGCCTTCTTTTAGCTCAATAGATCGCACCCCTATGCGTACCCGTCCAAAGGCGCTAAGCTGTGTGCGCTTGATCATGCCCTTTTTAGTAAAGAAAACTAAAAATTTATCCGGGCTAAAATCCGGGGTGGAGAGAATCGCACAGATTTTTTCTCCCGGCTCTATATCAATGAGATTAACTAAGGCCTTACCTATAGCATTACGCCCCATTTCAGGGATTTTATAGACTTTAAGCCAATAGAGTTGCCCTTTATCTGTGATAAAAAGAATGATGTCATGGGTGTTGGCGCTAAAGAAAAACTCTATAAAATCATCTTCATGGGTGTTTCCTGAGATTTTGCCCTTGCCCCCGCGTTTTTGTTGTTCATAGATTTTTAAGGGCATGCGTTTAGCATAGCCTCTATGGCTTAGTGTAACCACCATATCCTCACGGGCGATTAAATCCTCATCGCTTAGCGCTTCATAATCCTCTTCAATCTGGGTTTTACGCGCTGTACTAAATTTTTCTTTGATCTCTAATAATTCCTCTTTGATGAGGTGATTGAGTTTGTCGGCATGCTCTAAAATGGCCTGTAATTCTTGAATGATCGCCTGAAGTTCAGCATGCTCTTTAGAGATTTTTTCTTGCTCTAATCCGGTTAATCTTTGCAAGCGCATTTCTAAAATGGCCTTGCTTTGTTCTTGACTTAGTTGGTGGGCTTGAATTAATGCCTCTTGAGCGCTATGTGTATCGCTACTTTTTTTAATCAGATCAATCACCGCTTCGCTATTTTTCAGCGCAACTAATAACCCCTCTAAAATGTGGATACGGGCTTTGGCTTTTTCTAGTTCGTAAATTGTGCGGCGAATCACAATAGTTTTACGGTGCATTAAAAAGAGTTTAAGCAACTCAAGCAAATTAAAGATACGGGGCTCTTTGTTGTGGATAGCCAGTAAAATAATGCTAAAAGTGCTTTCCATGCCACTAGACTTATACAACTGGTTAAGTACAATCTGGGCGTTGGCTTCTCTTTTTAGATCAATAACAACTCTAATCCCTTCTCGATCGGATTCATCGCGTACTTCAGAAATCCCCTCTACAATTTTATCGCGCGCTAGTTCGCTAATCTGTTCTACAAGTTTAGCTTTATTAGTCTGGTAGGGGACTTCCTCAATGATAATACTCTCCCGCCCCTCTATTCTTTCCAAACGGGTTTTAGCCCGCACGCGGATACGCCCCCGCCCACTGCTATAAGCCTCCAAAATGCCCTGTTTGCCATGAATAATGCCACCTGTTGGAAAATCTGGACCGGGTACTAAATCTAAAATATCGCTCAAGCTAGCTTGCGGGTTTTCTAGCACAAAAATAAGAGCCTCTATAATTTCATCTAGGCGATGAGGGGGGATAGAGGTAGCCATGCCCACAGCAATTCCGCTTGAGCCATTGATGAGCAAATTAGGCAAACGGCTAGGCAGGACATCGGGTTCTTTTAGGGTGTTGTCATAATTGTCGTTAAAATCTACTGTATCTTTATCAATGTCTCTTAAAAGTTCCTCACTTGGAGTTGCCATGCGTGCCTCTGTATAGCGCATCGCCGCGGCATTATCCCCATCAATAGAGCCAAAATTACCTTGCCCATCTACTAAAGGCAGACGCATAGAAAAATCTTGTGCCATGCGCACTAAGGCCTCATAGACTGCACTATCGCCATGGGGGTGGTATTTACCAATGACATCGCCTACAATGCGCGCACTTTTTTTATAAGGCACGCGTGCCCCCAAGCCTAACTCGTGCATAGCATAAAGGATACGCCGGTGTACTGGTTTTAACCCATCGCGTGCATCTGGCAGAGCACGCCCTACAATGACGCTCATGGAGTAATCTAAATAGCTGGCTTTTAACGATTCTTCAATGACAATTTCTTTAACTTCCATAGCAACCTCTCTAAAAAATAAAATACCCCACCCAAACCCCCACCAAAAATAGCAAACACACAAATTGCGCTGCTGAACCCATGTCTTTAGCCTTTTTGGCTAGTGGGTGTTTTTGCGTACCTGTAAAATCCACCGCGTTTTCAATCGCGCTATTAAGAAGTTCTACAATTACAGAGAGTACTCCGGGCAAAATTAAGAGTACAAACTGGATAAAAGAATGCGCGCAAAAAAAAGCCCCTACTAGGCTAATTGCACATAAAAACACCACTTGCCTAAAAGCAGGCTCTTCGCTAAAGGCAGCCTTTAATCCATCTTTGGAGTATAGCCATGCCAGCAATAGGCGCTTCATGGCAACACTTTAATAGAAAAATGCGGGAGATAATCTAATAAATTTTTGCCATGGATAAAATCTAGCAAAGGTATAAAAGGAGCGTTTTTATTCACTAATTCAAAGCTTACATGATCGCGTTTGTTTTGTGCAAAGGCTAATAGCTGATTAGAAAGTTCTTGTGCTGCTTGTGCTTCACCTTGTAGGCCTGCTACTAATAGCCCTACTAGC
The DNA here is from genome assembly GCF_026000295.1 of Helicobacter suis HS1. Lineage (NCBI taxonomy): Bacteria > Pseudomonadati > Campylobacterota > Epsilonproteobacteria > Campylobacterales > Helicobacteraceae > Helicobacter > Helicobacter suis. The sequence goes on from NZ_AP026769.1 coordinate 1,107,461, forward strand.
ACAGTGCCTTTAAAAGAGCGCACAATTTCCTCTAGGGCTTTATTGTAGACTTGTGCGTCAAAATGAGAGGCGTGTATATCCCCTGTTTTTTGTAAAAGAGGGTAGAGAATGGAGCGAAAATCTTTAGAATAGGTTTTAACCCCTAATTTTTCAATGAGGATTTTTACATTTTGTGTTTGGGCTTGAGAACCTAAAAGATTTTTAAGATTTAAGGGTTTATCCCCGTCCTTTAAACGGGCATCTAGCAGTAGATGATAAGAAATTTGTTGCCCTTTTAAATGGCAGGTGTTGTGTTCTACAAGCGTGTCTTGTAGGCTTAAATCTAATAAACAACCCGCACTTGTTGGCATCCATGTTTTAGTAGCATAGAGTTTGGGAATATCTAATTTAAATTGCAAGGCATTTGTTTTAACCTCAGCTAGGGTTAGAGAAATTGCCCCTGTTTGGCCATGAATACCCGCACTCTCACAGACAATATTTTTAAAACCCTTGCAAGTAAAGGGCATCGCGTGTATATGCTTGGCTAGATTGTTTAAACTTTCCTCTAATTTATGTTTAATATCACTGCTTAATTTTAAACCCACTCCAAATAGCAAAACCGCTAACAACCCCCCCACCCCTAATAAAATAACGACGATCTTTTTAGACATTTAAAAAGCAATATCCAATTCAATACTACCGATGTTGTGGTTTCTGCTCTGATCTCTAAAAGTTTTACTTAGATCGATCGCACTAAAGCAAAAACGCATGCCTTTATACAGCAAAGCCACTCCCACTTGGGCGTTATAGAGAAAATAGGGTAACTGTGTGATGCCTCTGGTTTGTGCATCATTACCTTGTACAAACACATCTAAGGGCTGGAATTGTCCCATAGCCCCCACAAAGACATAAAAAGCCAAGCGGTTACTATAAGGCTCGCCTCCGGGAAAACCGCTATGGATTTCATTAGGGCCAAAATCAGCCTCTAAGTTATAGCCCATGCGCAAAGTAGCCCCTAAGTTAAAATTAGTCAAGGCATTACCCAAACTAAAACTAGCTGCGGGTAACATATCAATGCTAAAATAACGGCTTTTATAAAAATCAAGTTTTTGAATCCAAGTGTAGTTAAACTCAAAGATAAATTCGTTTTTAATTTGGGTATTCCAGCCCAAAAACTTAGGATCATGCCCCCAAGTGTGGATAAGATTTTGCGTAGGTCCAGCTAAAGAGGCAGGACCAACCATGCCAATAGAAAAACTGGTGTGTTCTAAAGCATGCGCACTTCTTTGGAAAATACCAAAATTGAGCCGTAACCAGCCCCCATAGAGGTGATCGCCCTTGACTATATTTGTTAATAGGCGGTGGGCGAGAGTGGGGGTGTACATGTCTTGGGTGAGGTAAATATTAAAGCGAGTCATGCGATTTTTTTTGCCCTGCAGACTTACAAAGCGCGCCCAAGACATGGCAGATTTGCGCTTAAAATAGCTATATTCTTTACTCACCCAGCCAATACGCGTACCTGCTGTGTAATAACGATCAATGTAGGGGTTGATATAACCATCATCTTCAGTTACTAACTGGATATATTGCTTATGATAGGGGGTTAGATCTATAGCCCTAAGAGAGCAAAGCAACATACAAAAAAGAGGGGCGTGTGATTTCATCGCTGGCATTATAGCCAAAAAATCAAAGCACGGGCTTAGATAGGGGATTTGATTTAGATAAAAACCCCTATTAAGTTAGCAAATTTGCGTTCTAATCAAAAAAGTAGGCTAAAAAAATGGCTACAAGAGAGTTTTTTAGGCAAAAGCCTTAAAATTGCAACTCCGCGTTAAAATAATCTTTTTCTTTAGAAAAAATGTACAAACCCTAGCACAAAATCTTTAAAATTGCTACAATTGTCGGTTTCAATCTTTAAAAGGTTTTAAATGTTTCAACCTCTCTTAGATGCCTACCTTGATTCAATGTGGCTACCACAAACAGAATCAACCCCCCCCCCCCCCTTAATTTGGCTATCTGCTATCCTTGGAGTGAGAATCAACTTACAGGGTTTAAAGAAAGTTTTTTTTATTATATTTTAAACTCTGCCTACGATATTAATCTTTCTAGGACTCCGCCTTGTGATATTGTTTTTGAGACTATCTTGCACAAGCAAGAGTCTTTAAATTTCCCTCAAAAGCGTATCGGCTTTACAGGGGAAAACATGCGGATTAACTTTGATATTTATGATTTTGGCATGGGTTTTGATGATCTAACCTTTGGTGAGAGGTATTTGCGTGTACCTTTGTATTATTTGCAATTGTACTCCCTTGCTCACATTGCAATAAATTTTGATTCTCCTTTTGATTCTCCTTTTGTACGACTACCCCATGAAGAGAATATCCCCTCTAGCTGTTCTTTTAAAGACTTATACCCCACCCTAGATGCACTTATTAGAGAGCAAACAGATCCGCTTAAAAGAGCATTTGCTAGTTTTGTGGCTTCTAACCCTAATGCACCTATGCGCAATGCTTGTTATCAGGAGCTTAATACCTATGCTCCTGTTGCTTCTGGAGGAAGGGTTTTTAATACTTTAGATAAGCCAATAAGTAATAAGGCAGAGTTTTTAAGCCAATATAAATTCAATCTTTGTTTTGAAAACTCTAAAGGTTTTGGCTACACCACAGAAAAAATTATAGACGCTTATTTTGCCCATACTATTCCTATTTATTGGGGCAATCCTGCAGTTGCCAAAGATTTTAACCCCAAAAGTTTTATCAATGTGCATGATTTTAAAGATTTTACAGAAGCTTTAGATTTTATCCGCTATCTTGACACCCACGACAACGCCTATTTAGACATGCTACATGCCCACCCGCTTAATAGTGTAAATGGTAAGCCCCAATTCTACCAAGATTTAAGCTTTGCTAAAATTCTAGCTTTTTTACAAAGGGCAATAGATTGTAAGGAGGTTTATCACACACAACCGCCTCCTCTTCCTTTTCACTGGAAAGTTAAAGTTATTAATAAATTAAAACGCATGCTAGCTCTTTTTTTAAAAGGTTAGAGGCTAAATAGTGGCTATTTTACACCTACCACTACAAGAGAGCAAAGCGATGGGCATTCTAAAATATCCACCTTAAAAACGCTAGGATTTTGCCGATAAATTATAGGGTGATATAGTCCATCTCCATAGGCCGTTGGTGCTGTAAAATAAAGGTTTTAGATTTTTCTACCCCCTCAGAAGTACCAATCATCAAAAGCTTAGATTCACTAGCAATAATAACCTCGCCATCAGGCATTGGGATATAGCGCCCATCTTTTTGGATAATCCCGATGATAAAAACCTTTGTGATCTCTCTAAAATGTGCTTCTTTGAGTTTGCGCTGTACTAACCAGCTTTCTTTAGGCACAATCACCTCTTCTAAATCTAAAAGTGTGTCTTTTTTATAAATGAATTTTTCTAAGATATTTTCCATATCAGGGCGGATTGCCATTGCGCTTACCCTTTGTGCCATTAACTTTGTCGGCGAGACCACACTATCAGCCCCTAATTTTTTTAGCTTTTCTAAACCTTCATCGCTATGTGCGCTGGCAATGATGTAGTAAGGCTTGCGCTTTAATTCTTCTTCAAAGAGTCTGACACTCACAATTAAGGCAATATTAACAGGTAAAATATCTGAGAAAGCCACAACCCCTTTAGCGCTACTTAAATGGGTTTTAAGCATGGCTAAATTAGTGTGCGGGTCGCCAGCAATGTAGTATGGATATTTATACTTAATGGCCTCTTCTTCAAAATTAGGTTTGTTATCCACCACCACAAAGGGAACTTGTGCGCTTCTAAATTGCTTGCTTAGTTCAATTGTGTATTCGTTGTGATAGCAAATAACATAGTGGTTTTTTAATCGTGCAATTTTATAAATCATTCTTTTTTCCCTAATAAGTCGGGCTAATACGCCCTTATTGATTACATTAATGAGCACCGCTACACTAAAGGTTACCACCCCCGTCCCACAAAACATAATAATTGAGGTAAAAAAGACGCTAACAGTGCCAAAATGGCTTTCATTAAGCGCCCCAAACCCTGTAGAGGTAAAAGTATAGGTGGTCTGGAAAAAGGCCTGAATGAGGCTGTAATCCTCTAGGGCTAAATAACCTAAAGTTCCCACCAGTATAAAGCACTGGATGAGTACTAAAGGGAGGCGGAAAACCTCAAATTGTTCGTAAATCTCAGCGTTAAGATTGTAATCGGCCTTAACTTTCTTCTTTTTAACAGAGGAGAGAAATGCCTTAAGCTTTTGTAGCACCCTCTACTCTAGCGACTCTTGCGCATAGTCCTTAAAGTAGAAGTTGCAACCTTAATCCTTTGCTTAGTACCATCTTCTAGGGTAATATGAATGGTGTGCAAATTAGGTAATAAGCGCCTTTTTGTCTTGTTATTCGCATGGCTTACGCGGTTACCCACCATAGGACCTTTATGGCTTAAATCACATCTTCTTGCCATTTATTCTCCTTAATCTGAAAATAAACGGCGATTATACCCTTTTTGTCTTAAACTAGTGCGTGGGTGCTTTTTTAGACGCCATATCCCCTTCTGGAACACCTTTGGGTTTGGGCGTATTTGTACTCATAACCGGTAGGTTAGGATAGATAATAGTGGGTTTTTTACCGGTAAGTGATCCAAAGAAAGTGGCGATCTTTTCTGCTTCTACATCACTAATTGTAACGCCAAGTTGAATCTTACCCATAGCTTTAATCGCGTCTTTAATATCCCAGTATCGCCCATTGTGAAAATAAGGCATGGTTTCTAAGATATTGCGCAAAGTAGGGACTTTTACCATGCCATTTTTATCGCCTTTAAAATCTCCAATATTAGCAAACTTATAAGGCGCAACCACTTGGAAGGGTTGCATCGTGCCCCCTAAATTAATCCCATTATGACACCCTATACAACCCTTATCTATAAAGATTTTCAAGCCCTCTTTTTCTTGATGGCTTAAGGCTTTAACATTGCCCCGTAAAAAGTCATCATAACGGCTAGGGGTGTTTAAAGTCGCTTCAAACATGGCAATTGTGCGTACAATCAAATTAAGATCAATTTTGACATGGTTGCCATAGGCGCGTCTAAAGGCCTTGACATAACCGGGTATAGAATTAATCTTAGCTTCTACAACTTTAGGATCAGCATTCATTTCTACTGGGTTAGCAATAGGGCCTTTAGCTTGTTGATCTAAATGAGCAACACGCCCATCCCAAAACTGCACGGAGTTAAAAACAGAGTTATACACGGTGGGCGAGTTTAAAAAATGAGGGTTAGGTCTCCAGCCCTCACCTACAGCTCTTGAGACATTATCCACGCCTGCTAAACCTAAATTATGACAAGTGTTACAAGAAACAAGATAAGAGGTGGAGATTCTAGGGTCTAAGTAAAGCTTTTTGCCTAGTTCAATTTGTCCCTTAGTCAAAACAGGCCCTTTATAGCTTGGATCTAATTCTCTTACTTTTTGTGTCAAATATTTATTGAGATCTTTACCCATTGGCATAGGTACTAAATTAGCTTCTAGGGCTTTTTTAATCAAATCTAGATCATTATTCTTTTGGGCATGGGCATGCACCACACCGCTTAAAGCCAAAGCAACACACACAGAACGCAGACCAAAAAAGTTTTTCATAACAATCCTTGAGTTTTTGATAAGAAGTATTCTAGTTTAAGCCGTGTTAATCTAGCTTTAATGATCTATAAAAGCTTACATTGTTTTGGTAAGATTAACAAGATACAGGATAGGAGTTAAAGGACTACAATGAGAAAGTGGATACTTTTAGGTTTATGTTTTCTAAGCTGTTTTTTAAGCACGCTACAGGCCACACAATATTTTTTTAGAGATTTTCATGCGAAGAATTTGGAGTATGCAATCCATCTGAAAAGAAAACTTAAAAAAGAAATCCAAGCTTGCGCGCAACTGAATACCTTGCCGCACCTCGAAACGGAGTTAGATCAGCAAATTAAAAGTTTCTTTAGAGACATTGAACGGGCTTCTGAGAGCTCACAGGGCTCTAGGACAGCATATAGAGAGGGGCATATGAGAGCAACAGAGGTTGAGGCATTACATGAAAGTGGAGGAGGTGACTATGAAAGTAACTAAGAAACATATACCCAAGAGCAACGAGGAGCTTAAGGCGTTACTTGAGGATACAAGCATGCATTTAGGAGGGATTGATATTAGCGCCATTACAGATTTAAGCCAAGTGTTTGCAGGAAGCACGCGCGAAAACTTTGAGGGGCTAGAGACTTGGGATGTATCGCATGTAATAAACATGTATGGTATATTTGCAAACGCCACTTGTTTAAATCATGACATTTCTAATTGGAATGTGTCTAGGGTGGAGGATATGAGTGATATGTTTGCTGGTTGTGATAATCTCACCGCCTACCCTAGGTGGTACCGGGCGTGGGGGTGATAAGATTTCAAGCAAGCGATAAAAATCTCAAAGAAGCCGTAAAAAAAAGGGCAGCTCTGGCTTGTTTTCTCTTAGGTTTTCTTTATGAAAGTGGTAGGGGTGTTGTACAAGACTACAAAAAGGCAAAGGAATGCTACCAAAAAGCTATTAAAACGGGAAATGAAGAGGTAAAAAATCTTGCTTAGGATCGTCTTGACAGATTATAAAAGCATATCTACAGGGGGCGGAATAATCCGCCACCATATAGCCTAGTCTTGGTTATTGTTGCGGCTATTGTTATTTTGGTTATTGCTATTGTTGTTGCGGTTGCTATTTCGTTGGTTATTATTTTGGCTGTTGCAACAACCGCCATTGTTTTGATTCATATTCATAGCATTCTCCTTCCATAAATTTAGAAATCCTTAGGATTTCCGGGCGCATAGTAGCATAAATTGCTATGCCTAGAGTAAATGAATTTGTACCCACTCTTGTAAGCGGGTTTTAGCTTGGCTATGGTTTTTTAAAAACTCTTGGTGCGCGTCTTTTTGTGTGTAGTTTGTGGTACAAAAAATACCTAAGCTAGGGATAGCATAAGATCGCGCAACACTTAAAACGCTAAAAAATTCCATGTTTTCTAGGGCAATACCGGCAGCATGCATGTGCTTTGAAAAAATAGGATTAGTGTGGATATAATTGCTTGAATTAACCACCACGCTAGGCAAATCCCATGTATCAAACTCCCATTCTTGGACTTCTAGGTAATTTTCTAGCGGGGTGTAGCTATCTTGGAGGGTAAAACTTTGCTCAATCTGAGTAGAGCGCGTGCTTTTATACAAACTAAGTAAAGGAATATTTAAATCATAAGATCCGGCTGTACCAATAAAAATTAAAAGATTAGGTTTTTCAAGCAAGCAAAGACGACTTAAATTTAAAGCACTCTCTATCAAACCAATCCCAATACTTTTTGCAAAATCAAAACTCTCATCTCTACCGGCACACACAAACAAAACATCTCCTTTATACAAAACTCCATGCTAGCACTTTTAAGTTAGCCTATGTTACAATGGGGCAGAAATTTTAGAGCGAAAGAATGGCGATCTTAGGCCAGCATTTTTTACACGATGCCCATTATCTGGGGCAGATCTTACAATCCATCCCCTATGAGCATTTTAAGGATTGGATACAGCTAGTAGAAATAGGGGTTGGCTTGGGAGATCTGACGACCCGGCTATTAAATAAGTTAGAGTCGCCTAAAAGCTTGTTAGCCTACGAAGTGGATCCCGGTTTGGCCCAAAGGTTATACCATAAACTAGGGCCTTTGTCTGAGCGTTTGGAGCTAGTTGTTGGGGATGTGATGCAGTATAAGGGGATTAATGGAGCAGATAGGCAAGTGTGCATACAAACAGCAGATAGAGACATTAGGCTTAGCGTCTCTGAAACCGGTTTTTTATGCCAAAAGCCTTATTTTCTGGTCTCTAATTTACCCTATTACATTGCCACACCCATTATTACAAGAGCCCTTAGAGATGCCTTATGTATCGGTATGGCAGTTATGGTGCAATTAGAAGTAGCGGATAAATTTTGTGCTCCTGTGCATAGTAGCAATTATGGGGCTTTAAGCGTGCTAGCAGATAGTCTATGTTGGCAACGCCATTTACTCTTTAAAGTTAACAAAGAGGCTTTTAATCCCCCGCCTAAGGTTCAATCAGCTTTCATGCGTTTACTTAAAAAACCCTTAGTAGAAAGAGAAACAAAGGGGTGGGATTTAAAAAGTTTGGAGCATTTGCTTAAAATCTGTTTTAAAGCTAACCGCAAAACTTTATACAACAATCAAAGGGGAGCTATCCAATAGAGCGTATCCAAGCTTTCTACACAGCACACAATTTAGAATCTGCATTGCGCCCTCACCAGCTAGATCCAGCCCACTACGCTAGTCTACTTGCTTTTCTCCACAATCCAACACAATAGGAAATGATATGGACAATCCGTTTAACGATTCAAACAATCCGCCTCAAGATACAGGCTCAGAAAACACTTCTCAACCCAAAAAAACAAATCCTCCAAAGCCTGCGCGCTTTAATCGTATCAGACAAGGCAGAGGTGAGTTTCACAATAAAAATTTACAAGCACACCTGCATTCAGAACAGGTTGGGGTAAAGAATATCACAAAAGCCAATGAGCGGGGTAATTTGGGCTTTCATAAAGAACTCAAACAAGGCGTAGAGACTAACCATAAAATCCACATTAACCATCTCAACCCGCATTATAAACTAGATTTAAGTGTTAAAGCACGGGTAAAAATCACCCCCTTAGGAGGGCTAGGCGAAATTGGTGGGAATATGATGGTGATTGAAACCCTTAATCAAGCCATTATCATAGATGTGGGTATGAGTTTTCCAAGCGAGGACATGCATGGAGTGGATATTTTAATCCCTGATTTTAGCTATCTACACAGCATTAAAGAAAAGATCGTAGGTGTGATCATCACCCACGCCCATGAAGATCATATTGGGGCTGTACCTTATTTGTTTAAAGAATTACAATTCCCTCTCTATGGTACACCGCTTAGTTTGGGCATGATTGGTAATAAATTTGATGAACATGGCCTTAAAAAGTTTAAAAACTATTTTAAAATTGTGCAAAAACGCCAACCTATCCAAATTGGCGAATTTACCATTGAATGGATTCACATCACCCACTCCATTATTGATGCAAGTGCACTAGCTATTCAAACCAAAGTAGGCACAATTATTCACACAGGCGATTTTAAAATTGATCACACACCCGTTGATAATATCCCAACCGATCTTTACCGCCTAGCCTATTATGGTGAACAGGGGGTTATGTTGCTTTTAAGTGATAGTACTAATTCTTATAAAACAGGAATCACCCCTCAGAAAGTAGCATTGGTCCGGTATTTGATAATCTTTTTAAAAACGCAACTGGAAGAGTGATCATGAGTACCTTTTCCTCTAATATCCACCGGGTTTATCAAGCGATTCAATATGCGATTAACTACGGGCGCAAGGTAGCCGTGATTGGGCGCTCTATGGAGAAAAACTTAGATATTGCCCGCGAACTAGGCTATATCCACCTGCCCTCTAAAGCTTTTATAGAAGCCCATGAAGTTGAAAAACACCCCGATCATGAAGTCTTTATTGTTACCACCGGCTCACAGGGTGAAACCATGAGCGCGCTTTATCGCATGGCTACTGATGAGCACCGCCACATTAGCATTAAACCTAGCGATCTTATTATTCTTTCAGCTAAAGCCATTCCGGGCAATGAAGCTAGTGTTTCTAGTATTTTAAATTTACTCATGAAAAAAGAAGCCCAAGTGGTTTATCAATCTTTTGATATTCATGTTAGCGGGCATGCCGCCCAAGAGGAGCAAAAACTCATGCTAAGACTTATTAAACCTAAATTTTTCTTGCCTATCCATGGGGAATATAACCATGTAGCCCGCCATAAAGAAACAGCTATTGCCTGTGGCATTCCTGAGAAAAATATCTATCTTATGGAAGATGGCGATCAAGTGGAGGTTAACCCTAACTTTATGCGCAAAACTAAAAGTGTGAAGAGTGGAAAAAGTTATGTGGATAACACGAATAATATTAGCATTGAGGAAAGAATTGTACAAGATCGCCAAGAAATTGCCAGTGCAGGGCTTTTAAGCGCGGTGTTATTTATCTCTAAAGCAGGAGAGCTTATGCCCACCTCTCAGATCACCACTTTAGGGATTGTCAATTTTAAAGAGGAGCGCTCTTTATTAGAGGAATTGCAAGGTTCTTTGAGTTTGCACATTAAAGCTTTGCGTTTTGATGTGATTTCTAATACTAAGCATTTAGAGGATAATGTACGCAATTTTCTAAGAAAAGCTCTTTTTAAGCACACTAAAAAATATCCGGCCATTGTCAGCCATGTGTTTTTAAACCCATGAGAGTTTGGATACTAGGGCTATTAATAGCGATGTTACAAGGGAGTGCTCAGGAGAAAGGCATGGACCATACAATTTATTTAGCCGGGGGGTGTTTTTGGGGATTAGAGGCTTATATGGAGCGCATTTATGGAGTCAAAAAAGCCATAGTGGGTTATGCCAATGGTAAAAGCGATCAAACAAACTACCATGAATTACACAACACAGATCACGCTGAAACCGTGAAAGTAGAATTTGATCCACACCAAATTAGCCTAGATAAACTCTTGCTTTATTATTTTAAAGTCATTGATCCAACCAGTTTAAACCAACAGGGCAACGATCGTGGCCGCCAATACCGCACGGGTATTTACTATGTAGACTCCAAAGATGAGCCCATTATTGCTAAAGCCTTAGCACGCTTACAGACTCATTACAAACAAAAAGTACAGGTTGAACTTGAGCCTTTAAAAAATTTTGTTGTCGCTGAGGAGTACCATCAAGATTATCTTAAGAAAAATCCGGGAGGGTATTGCCATATTGATTTAAAAAAGGCCGATGAGGTGATCATTGATGCTAAAGATTATCACAAACTTAGCGATGCAGAACTCAAGGCAAAACTAACTGATTTACAATACCAAGTTACCCAAAAAGGACAAACTGAAGCCGCCTTTCACAATGCCTATTTTGATCAGAATAAGCCGGGTATTTATGTAGACATCACCACAGGTGAACCCCTCTTTTTATCCGCTGATAAATTTAAGTCAGGTTGTGGGTGGCCTAGTTTTAGTAAACCCATTGATCAAAAGGTGGTGAATTATTTTAAAGATACCAGCCATAACATGATTCGCACAGAAGTTAAAAGCCGTGTAGGGCATGCACACTTAGGGCATGTTTTTGAAGATGGGCCTAAAAAATTGGGAGGGTTGCGTTATTGTATTAATAGCGCCGCGCTTAAATTCATTCCTTTAGAGGACATGGAAAAAGAAGGTTATGGCGCTTTAATCCCTCTGCTAAAAAAAGCCATGCTAGAGATTAAAAAATGAAATCTGATTTTGGCAAGTTAGCAAAGCAAATTTTAAATACAGAGGCAGAGGCGCTTTTAAGAGTCAGTTTAGATCACACAACCCTAGAACCCATTATCACATGCCTAGCGCACGCCCCTTTGGTGGTGATCATGGGAGTAGGAAAAAGCGCACACATTGGGCGTAAAATTGCGGCTACTTTGACAAGTACCGGCACTAAGGCGATCTTTTTACACCCCACCGAGAGTTTACATGGCGACATGGGCATTGTAGGGCCTAGAGATGTGATCTTAGCTATTAGCTATGGGGGGGAGAGCATGGAGCTTTTAGAGGCTTTAGGGTCTTTAAAACCTAAAAAATAAATTAGATACAAAAGTATACTACATAGCGAAATGCAAGCTTTAAAAACGAGCATGCAAGCCATTACAGACACTCAAGAGGCTATCTCTTTTGGTGTTCCTAGCACTTCAACTACTTTAAGCCTCGCATTAGGTGATGTGCTAGCAGCATGCTTAATGGAGGTTAAAAATTTTAGTAGAGAGGATTTTGCTAAATTACACCCGATTGCCTATGTGTATGCGCAAGGTTATGCGAGTGCAGAAATGAAACACGGACCCATTGCTCTAGCTGATTGCAATTTATAGGCTTGTTCCCTTTTTGCTTTAGTTGAGGCTAATGATAAATGCTTAGGCAATGCTTTATTAGTTGATGATCAACAAAGACTAATAGGGATTTTAAGCGATGGGGATATTAGACGTGCTTATTTTCAGATCAATACCCCCACTACCCCCACTACATGCCCGAATTTTTTAGCATGCTTGTTGTTTTACAACTCTTTGCCCTTGAAATGGCACAATTAAAAGGCTTAAATGTAGATAAGCCCCGTAATCTAGCTAAAAGTGTAACTGACCAAAAGAAAGTTTTAGGCGTTTTACACTTGCATACTTTATTTTATCCACCTTCAGGGAATAACTAACAGAGAGACATCACTCCCTTACTTTGGCATTTAAACTATCTTTTAAAGCGTTTTGATCAAAGAGATATTTTTTCTATAGCTACTCTTAAAAATAGCGCATTTAAGTTTGAGTGATTTTATTTTGATGAAACGGGGGAGTATGGATATTCCAGAAACTCTAAACATGGCCTTTTACACACAAATAGGAGAACGAGTAGAGGAACTAAAAGAACATATCAATGCTTTAAATAAATACAAGCGAGAGATGTTAGTTTTTTAGAAAGGATTTTTATGTGCGGGATTATGGGCTATATTGGAATAGCAGATAAAAAAACTCTCTTGCTTGAAGGGTTAAAGGAATTAGATTATCGGGGGTATGATAGCGCAGGGCTAGCAACAATTAGAGTTGCTGATTTTAAATTAGAAGTCTTTAAAACAAGTGGCAAAATTACAGCCCTAGAGGCATTAACGCAAAATTTTAGTGCACCCGGGCTTGGAGTAGGCATTGCCCACACCCGCTGGGCTACACATGGCAAACCCACTACCGCCAACGCCCACCCCCATGTTTATCAAAATAGCGCTCTTGTGCACAATGGAATCATTGAAAATTATGCCATGCTTAAAGCGGATTTAAAAACAAAAGGGCATGTTTTTAGTAGCCAAACAGATAGCGAGGTAGTCGTCCATATCTTTGAAGAGGAATTAGCAAATCTATCTAACTCTAATAGTATTTCTCAAGATTTAGCTTTGCAGGCTTTTAAAAACACCATTGCTAAATTAGAGGGGGCGTATGCGATTTTGCTTATCCATGCCAAATTACCCACTTGTATTTTTTATGCTAAAAACCGCTCGCCCTTGCTTCTTGCTAAGACTCAAGATAGTGTTTATTTTGCTAGTGCTGAAAGCGGGCTTATTGGTAGAGCGGAGCAAATGGTGCGTTTAGAAGAGGGGGCACTTGGGTGCATGGATTATAACACTCCTCTGCATTTTAAAACCACTCCCATTTCAAAAGATATACAAGAGAGCAATAAAGAAGGTTTTGCTACTTTTATGGAAAAAGAAATCTATGAGCAAGATAAAATTTTAACTCTATTAGATAGATGGACACCCACCCATGCGCATTTAGAACTCCCTAAAGGTTTTTTAGATCAGATTTCTACTGTAACAATTAGTGCTTGTGGATCAAGTTATCACGCCGCTTTAGTGGCAAAATATCTCATAGAAAGCCTAGCCCATGTTAAAGTACAAGTTGAGCTAGCTAGTGAATACCGCTATGGGCATTTTGCAACTAGACAAGATGAGCTTTTTATCGCGATTTCTCAAAGTGGCGAGAGTGCAGATACTTTAGAGGCTTTAAAATTAGCTAAGAATTTAGGGCTAAAAACTTTAGGGGTTTGTAATACGCAAAACTCTACAATGGGCGCGCTAGCAGACGCCACTCTTTTAACCCGCGCTGGATTAGAAAAAAGTGTGGCTTCTACTAAAGCTTTTTCTAGTCAAGTTTTACTTCTATGGCTTTTAGCGCTTGTGCTGGCTAAACAAAATAAATTAGATACAAAAGTACTACATAGCGAAATGCAAGCTTTAAAAACGAGCATGCAAGCCATTACAGACACACTCAAACTACATGAAAAAGTTAAAGAAATTAGCAAACACATTTTAGATCAAAACCCACAGGGTTATTTTTTCATGGGGCGGGGTGTGTTTTATCCTTTGGCTTTAGAAGGGGCGCTTAAATTAAAAGAAATTGCCTATGTGTATGCGCAAGGTTATGCGAGTGCAGAAATGAAACACGGACCCATTGCTCTAGCTGATTGCAATTTATTATGCACCGCCCTTTTACCCGCTAATTTACTTTTTGCTAAAAATTGTAGCAGTGTTGAGGAATTACAAGCCCGTGATGCGCGTATCTTTGCCCTAAGCCCTGAAAATATTACTAATGCCCATTTTCAGATCAATACCCCCCACTACCCCCACTACATGCCCGAATTTTTTAGCATGCTTGTTGTTTTACAACTCTTTGCCCTTGAAATGGCACAATTAAAAGGCTTAAATGTAGATAAGCCCCGTAATCTAGCTAAAAGTGTAACTGTTGAGTAATTTATCTTCTGAATCTTTACCCATTCCCATTTGCATTATCCACCTTCTTAAAACCCCCCAAGAGAGAGACATCACTCCCTTACTTTGGCATTTAAACTATCTTTTAAAGCGTTTTGATCAAAGAGATATTTTTTCTATTGCCATTTTTAAGGCTATCCATGGACACCAAGATTTTTTACAACAAGGAATCACCTTTGAACACACCCACCCGGTTTTAAACGATTTTAGCCCCCATTTGCCCAGCTTTAAAGAGTGTTTACAATTAGCCTCTTTAGCGCTTAAAACGCCTTTGGATTTTTTAAGTTTTAAACAACTGGGGCGTTTTGCAAGCCATTATTTGCTGTGGCAAGAATGTGTGCGGCTCAAACGCCCTATGATTATTTTAGAAGACGATGTATTGCCCACAAATGATTTTTTTGGAAAGTGCCATTTGAGTTTAGAAGCCTTGCATGCGGATAAAGCCCAGATAATACGCCTCCTTGTCCATTCTAAAAGGCGTTGTGCAAAAACCTCTATCAACTATAACTTTGATCACCTTTTTAGCCCGCAAGGACTAGGTGCACATGGCTACATGTTAAACCCTAATGGAGCGCATAAGCTCTTAAAAGCCTGCCCTCCTCTTTGGACATTAAAAGTAGACACCTATATAGATTCTTATTACAACCACCACGCACTCACCTTTACCCTTAAGTCTGCTATTCTGCTTATTAACCCATTAGATTCAGAAAGCCCCCCCACTAGTACGGATTATTTCAAGGGTAAATTAAAATGGTTGTTATATCTTCTGCGTACTTGTAACTGCATTCTTAAGATTAAGTTATTTGCCAAGCACTATCTATCCTTATTTTTAAGACCCTCTTAAATAGCAAAAATCCTAGCCAAAAAGTACGCAACACACGCGCAATTTGCGGTTAAGATGAACGCGCATAAAAATTACTTTCATGAATGGGCACATTTGGGAGGGGTTAAGCTTATGGGTGTGATTATGCATAATCAAGTTAAGATTATTTTTACAAACGGCGAAATTTAGCTGAGCCATAATCCCGTTTCATCAACACCCAAATCTAACGCGAAAAACTCCTCCGTATTAGCTTTTTTTAATCGTATTTGACTCAATTAAAGCGCCATTTAACCCCGGTTAAACCCGGGTAAAGGCACATCAAAAGCTTTTTGCAAAGTCCCTAAACCCACAAACAAGCCCAAATGTTTTTAGCATTTAGGCGTTTTATTAATAAAGCTCCGATCTTATCATTTACCCACCAATTTATTTAGTTTCTCTGGATAGCGTGATCCTTCTATTTTAATCCGGCGCTTTGGCCTTATTTCTACCGATCATTTAGGTTTTATACAGGCTATGGGTAATTCTATGGAGCCTCGTATCAAAGAAAATGATTTATTGTTATTCCAAAGCGATGGTACCCGTTATGAGGGGGCGATTTATGTGGTGAATTTAGGGGGCGAGTATTATATCCGCCGTCTTAGCAAACGCCCTAAAATATCTCTAATTAGTGATAATCCTGTTTACCAACCCATTACAGTACACAATTTGGACGAATTAGCTATTTTAGGTAGAGTAGTGGGGGTTTTACACAGCTTTAGTTTATAAAAGAAGCGGGAGCGAAGGCCGTCGCATGCGACAAGGGGGTATCATGATGGCTCCAGACTATTCTCACTGGCATGGGGTCTTTGAGGTGCAGCAAGATATTAGAAAGCTTAGAAAAATCTACGCTAAACGCATCAAAACTAATCAAATTGAGGATTAGTGTTGCTGCAGGGATAACCCCTGCAGGTATGCCCTTTAAATTGCATAAATGAGGGCACTTTTAAAGCACTTTTAGTTATAATCGGGCAAAAAGGCCAAATCAATGTTACGCTTTGCCCCCTCTCCAAGACTCCTGAGGTAGATGCTTACCATTTGGATAAACATGGCGGTAAAAATGGCGTGGGTTTTAAGGCCACTTGTGTGGATTGTCATTTACCCCATGACAACATTATCAATTACTTTGTAACAAAAACATCAAGAAATCTTAGAGATGTATATGGTAACACTTTTAAAAACCCGTATAAATTTGACTGGGAGGAAAATAGACGGCGCGCAAAAGAATATGTTTTTGATTCTGGTTGTTTGCGCTGCCATGAAGATCTTAAAAGTGAAACCACTTCTAACATGAAAGCCTTTTTGCCTCACCGCGACTACTTTACCGGGCTTTCACACAAAAAATGCGTAGAATGCCATTTAGATCAAGTAGGCCATAAAAATTTAGGCCTCCATTTCAAAGCCTTTTTGAAAAAAGATTACAAACCCTATCCTAGAGCTTTCTTGGTACAGGGTAGTAAGCAAACGCTAGAAGAGTTAAGTGAAATTAAACCCGCCTCAGATTCTGCGATGGCTGATCGTAAAATCCAAACAAAGACCCAGACAAAGGAGTAAAAATGTGCTTTAACCCGACTAAAGGAGAGAACCATGCGTGCTTCTAGCAAAATGCATTTGCTAGCCTTGATGTTTATGTGTCTTGTAGGGGTGGCTTCTGCTCGCTCTCACACGAGTAACGCCCATACGAGTAGCGCTCACACAAATAGCGCCAACACAGGGGGGGGTACGAGTATTGATAATGGTATGGATACGCAACTACCCCTTAAAACTTTTAGGGGCATGACCGGGGAAGCTAAGGGTTGTATTGAATGCCATGCTAAGAAAAATCCGGGCATTGTGGCTGATTGGAAGATGAGTCGCCACGCCCACGCAGGGGTGAGTTGTATTGATTGCCATGGAATCACTAAAGATAGCCCCATGCTCACTATGGACGGGCATGAAGGTTCTAAAGTACCTATCTCCGTGCTTGTTTCTACTAACACCTGTGCTAAATGCCATGAAAAAGAGGTTACAGAGTTTAGACACAGCGGGCACTCCAGAGGTGCGGTACAAACTTGGGCTAAGACTAGTATGCGTACTCTCATGATTGAGGTAGAGGGGCGTGGGCATCCAGATTTAGGGCGTGCACCCTCTATTACAGGCTGTTCACAATGCCATGGCACGATCATCAAATTGAACAAAAACAGACGCCCAACTCCAGAAACTTGGCCTACCTATGGTATTGGTACGGCATTCCCAGATGGTTCTTTGGGTAACTGTGCAAGTTGCCACAGCGCACATAAATTTAGCTTGGTTGAGGCTAGAAAACCAGCGGCATGTGCGAGTTGTCACTTAGGTCCTGATCACCCCGATATTGAAATTTATAATAACTCTATGCACGGGCATATCTACAATACTGAGGGTGAACAATGGAATTTTGATGCCGCACCCGGTACTTGGAAAGTGCCAGACTTTAGAGCCCCTACCTGTGCAACTTGCCATATGAGTGGTAACTCTAAAAGCGCGGTTACCCACAATGTGAGCCGCCGCTTAAAATGGAATTTGTTCATGCCATTAAGTCAATTACGCACAGGGGGATATGAAACCGCTAGCGATGCCTTTAAGTATGATAATAAAATCACTGTGGGTAATCCTTTAGCAGGTAATATTAAAGGACCTGAGGCCGCACGCGAGGAAATGAAAGCAGGTTGTATGGACTGCCACAATAGTACCCATGTTGATAATTTCTTCCTCATGGCAGATAAAAATATCATGCTCTATAATGAGTATTACCAAGAGGCGGTTAAAATGCGCGATGCTTTGGCTAAAAAACACTTGTTAGGCAAAGACATGTGGAGCGATGATTTCCAAAACACCATGTATCACATGTGGCACCACGAAGGCCGTCGCATGCGACAAGGGGGTATCATGATGGCTCCAGACTATTCTCACTGGCATGGGGTCTTTGAGGTGCAGCAAGATATTAGAAAGCTTAGAAAAATCTACGCTAAACGCATCAAAACTAATCAAATTGAGGATTAGTGTTGCTGCAGGGATAACCCCTGCAGGTACGCCCTTTAAATTGCATAAATGAGGGCACTTTTAAAGCACTTTTAGTTATAATCGGGCAAAAAGGCCAAATCAATGTTACGCTTTGCCCCCTCTCCAACGGGAAGTATGCATATTGGAAATTTGCGCGTGGCTTTGCTTAATTTTCTAGTAGCTAAGCGCCTTAAACTCCCTCTGATGGTGCGCATTGAAGACACCGATTTAGAACGCAATATTCCGGGTAAAGATCAAGAAATCTTAGAGATTTTAGAAAAAGTAGGCATTACTTGGAATGAATTGATCTATCAAAGCGCAAATTTACCCACCCATTTATCCTATGCAGAAAAACTTTTGCAAAATCAAGAAGCCTTTTATTGCTATTGTACCCCTGCCTTTTTAGAGGCCAAAAAAGCAGAAGCTCTAAAGGCTAAAAAACCCTTTCGCTATGAAGATCACTGGGCACTCTTAGAAAAAGAGAGTAACCCTAATCCTGTTGTGCGTTTAAAAGGAAGCACGCAAGAAATGCAGTTTACAGACACAATCAAGGGTAGCATTCGTTTTAACGCCCATGAACTGGATAGTTTTGTGATTTTGCGCTCTAATCAAACCCCTACTTATAACTTTGCCTGTGCCTGCGATGATTTTACCTATGGCATTAGTTATATTATCCGCGGCGAAGATCATGTAAGCAACACCCCTAAACAAATGCTTATCCAACAAGCTCTTTCCCGCGTACTTAATTTGCCCTATAAACCCACCACCTACGCACACCTACCCATTATCTTAAATGAAGAAGATGGAAAAAAGATGAGTAAGCGAGTTGAGTCTTCTAGTGTGCAGTGGTTACTCAAACAAGGGTTTTTACCCGCTAGCATTGCTAATTATTTGATCTCTTTAGGGTATAAGCCTCCAAAAGAGGTTTTTGATTTATCTGAGGCAACTACTTGGTTTGTCTTAGAAAATGTGAGTGCCTCAAGCGCTAAATTTAGCCTCCCTTATTTGCGCCATCTCAACCATAAACGCCTCCAAAACCTTAGCCTAGAGCAGTTGGCTAAAGTTTTACAAATAGAACCCTTTAAAGCCCCATTAGCCCAGCTTTTCTTAGAAGAATCTAGCACCCTAGTAGAGCTACATAGCAAGTTACAAGCAATGTTTGCGCCTAAAGATATTTCTAAAGATTATGAGGGCCAAAATTTTTACGATCAATGTTTATTACTCTATAACACTTTAAAAACCATGCCAGTTTGTACAGATTTTAGCAATTTTAAACAGATAGCGATGCAAAAAAGCCAGCTTAGGGGGAAGGATTTTTTTAAACCCCTACGGATTTTACTCACCGGACAATCCCACGGCCTAGAGTTAGCCACACTTTATCCCCATGTATATCCTTTTTTAGATCAAATCCTCACTTTGGCTACAGATCATGGTTGTTAACACTTTTTTAAATGCTATTGCCACTATTTTACATGCCTTGCTTAATCTTTATCTTTGGATTATTATTATTGCCTCTTTGATTAGTTTTTTAAGACCCGATCCATCTAATGTTTTGGTACAAATCCTTTATCGTCTCACAGAGCCTGTTTTATTGAAGATGCGCCAGATGATGCCCTTCTTGCTTTTTAATGGAATCGATCTCTCCCCTCTAGCCGTGATCATCATCTTGGAGTTTTTAGACATGACATTAGTACGGCTTTTGTTTATGTACGCTCAAGGTTAAATTTGCGTACTTGGATTTTGGGATTTTTGATTCTACTAAATGCTTTAAGTGCCCAAGACCTTACTTTGAATTTTTTAAAGAGTAAACCCAAAGGCATTGCGCGCGATTTTTTTATCTGGGTTTTTTTACAAGACCCCACCACCACAGCCGAAGAAGCCCAAGAGGCTTACGCACTTGTGGCTTATAAAAACGCCAAAATTCAGAGTTTGATGTATCAAAAAAAGGCATTAGAACCTGCTAGTAAAAACCCATGCCAAAACCTTACTCTAGCCGATTTAATCTCTAAAGATAGTTCTTGTATTGTTGCTGGCTTGTCTCTTTCTAAAATATTTAGTGATGCCAAACAAGAGGCTAATCTCCCACTCCTTAAAGCTTTGCAACGCAAACTAAGTGCTTATCCTAAATACTACATGGCATTAGAAATTTTATGCAACCCCTCCAATACGCAAACTCTTCTTAAAGCCGGAGCGGCCAATGTGGCTATTTTATATAACGCTCTTTCCTACGATCAAAGACAAGAATTTTTAGATAAGCCCATTAATCCAAATATCTTAACTTTTCTAGCTAATCAAAATAACGCCACCTTTAATGATATTTTACAGCGCATTATTTTAGATGCCCGGTTCTTACGCTTTAAACAAGTTTTAAGCCAAGCCTCTATCACCCATTCAGATTCTAAAACCTTTTTTCTTTTAGGAATCAACGCCCTTTTATACCACCAAGAACAAAAAGCCCTCAGTTATTTTAAATTCTCAGAAAAAAGCGCTAACTCTGATTTTTTACACGACAGGGCGCTATTTTGGCAGTATCTTATTAGTAAAGATCGTACCTATTTAAAAACCCTAAGCCATAGTTTAAACCCCAATCTTTTTAGTCTTTATGCTAATTTAATCCTTAAAACCCCCCCTAAATACCATTTGGTTACCTCTTTAGATTGGCTAAGCCATAAACAACCTTATTTTGACATACAAGACCCCTTTGCATGGCAAATTTTAAAAGAAAAGATTCTGGCTATTAGTGATAAAAATACTTTTTTAAGAGCGCTTAAACCTTTACGGACACAAAAAAGTCAAGCCCATCTAGCCTATTTTTTAAGCCACTACTATAACCAGCAACGGCATTACTTTTTAACCCCCTATGAACATGGTATCCGCTGGAAAAGTTTGCAAGAAAAGGCTATGGCTTATGCTATTGCTAGACAAGAAAGTTTGCTTCTACCTGCTTTAATTTCTCGCTCCTATGCTTTAGGCTTAATGCAAATCATGCCTTTTAATGTCGCTCCCTTTGCGCGCCAATTAGGGTTTAACTCTATCAGCCTTACTGACATGTTTAACCCCAATGTTTCTTTACTCTTTGGTAATTACTACATCAACACACTTAAAGAGGAATTTAAACACCCTCTCTTTGTGGCTTATTGCTATAACGGAGGGCCTAATTTTTTTAGAAAACTCCTTAAAGAGCGACATTTTTTTAGCCAAAGGCGTAGATTTGATCCATGGCTTAGCATGGAACTTATTCCTTATGAAGAAACCCGTCTTTATGGCCAAAAGGTCATGGCCAATTACATTATCTATCAGAATATTTTTAAACATCGCGCCCACCACCCCCATTTTGATATAGAGGGTTTTTTTAACGCGACTTTACAAAAGGAGAAACCATGATTAAAAAGTGCCTTTTTCCGGCAGCAGGCTATGGCACGCGTTTTTTACCTGCGACAAAAGCCATGCCTAAAGAAATGCTACCCATTGTCAATAAACCACTGATTCAATACGGTGTAGAGGAGGCTGTAGAAGCCGGGTGTTCTAGCATAGCCATTGTTACAGGGCGCGGTAAACGGGCTATTGAAGATCATTTTGATATTAGCTATGAATTAGAACACCAAATTAATGGTACGAAAAAGGAGCAATATTTACAGAGTATCCGCACACTAATGCAAGAATGCAAGTTTTCCTACACCCGCCAATACGAAATGAAAGGATTAGGGCATGCTATTTACACCGCCCAAACCCTTATTGGTAATGAACCTTTTGGGGTGGTGCTAGCCGATGATTTATGCATTAACTCTCAGGGTAAGGGAGTGCTAGCCCAAATGGTGGAGTTGTATCATAAATACCAATGTTGCATTGTGGCTATTGAGGAGGTGAGCATAGAAGAGGTGCATAAATACGGGGTGATCTTAGGGCGCGAAATAGCAGAGGGGGTTTATCAAGTACAAGACATGGTAGAAAAACCTAAAGCAGAGGAAGCCCCTAGCAATTTAGCCGTCATTGGCCGTTATATCCTAACCCCGGATATTTTTGCAATACTCAAACACACGAAGCCGGGCAAGAATCAAGAAATCCAGATCACCGATGCTCTTTTAGAACAAGCCCAAAATAAATTAGTACTAGCCTACAAATTTAAGGGTAAGCGTTATGATTGTGGGAATGTAGAGGGGTTTGTAAAAGCTACAAATGATTTTTATCATTTATACGCGCGTGATTTGAATGTATGATCTGTGGTTTTATGGCTTTTACTGGGCAATTAGTTTGTTATTTGCCTTCCCTATCTTTCTTATTGGTTTTGTCTACACTTATCTAAAACCCCCACCCCCGCCAAGTAAGATTCCTACAGTTAAAGAACTTCTATCAGAGTTTGATAAGATCAAAGATACAGCGGGTTATCATGCTTTATTAGAAAATTTTAACCGCTATTACCAAGTTTTACCCAAGAACACTAAAGAAGGGGATTGGCTTGAATTAATCCAAAAGCTAGCCGCGTCTGAATTTTTAGATTTAGATTCAAGCATTAAATTTGGACAAGATATAGAAGATGCTAACCCTAAAATGCAAAAAACCATCGCTAACACCGTAGGTTTAGCGCTCAAACATAAAAAGAAGGATTAGCGTGGATTATTTAGAAATTAAGGGTAGAGAAATTCTAAGCGGGAGCATTGCTATCTCGGGTGCTAAAAATGCCGCTTTACCTATTTTGGCTAGTACTCTTCTAGGTAAGGCTAGCGTGTGCATTAGTGGTTTGCCCCAAGTAAGCGATGTGCGGGCTTTAGTTGATCTTTTAGTGTACTTAGGCGCGCAGGTGGAGTGGCAAAATACGCATGATCTTAAGATCAATACAGAGAAAATCACGCGCTTTAGAGCCCCTTATGATATGGTGCGTAAAATGCGCGCCTCTATTCTAGTTTTAGGGCCCCTACTTGCGCGTTTTAGAACATGTGAGGTGAGTTTACCGGGTGGTTGTGCGATCGGGGCTAGACCTGTGGATTTGCATTTAAAAGCTTTAGCAAAAATGGGGGCTGATATTCATATTGATGGGGGTTATATTATCGCTAAGGCCAAACACGGGCTACAAGGCTGTGATATTATTTTTGATAAGATCACCGTAACGGGTACAGAAAATGTAGTCATGGCTGCTAGTTTAGCGCGCGCAGAGAGTCGAATCATCAATGCGGCCAAAGAGCCGGAAGTGGTGCAATTATGCGAATTTTTACAAGCTGGGGGTGTAGAAATTGAGGGGATTGGTAGTAGCGAATTATATATCCGTGGCAGCAATCAAGAGGCGCTAAATTTAGATCCCATTCATATCATGCCAGATCGCATTGAATGCGGGACTTATTTATGCGCAGCAGCTATTACTAACTCCACTCTTTCTTTGACAAACACCAATGCTTCCCATTTAGAGACAATTTTAAGTAAACTCAATGAAATTGGTTTTCGTATTGATATTAAAGAAAATGCACAGAACCATATGCTTACGATCCACAAAGCAGATCAAAGACGCGCCTTTAATCTCACCACAACCGAATACCCGGGTTTTCCTACCGATTTACAAGCCCAGTTTATGGCTTTGGCTACCCAGTGTGAGGGCAGTAGTCTGATTGAGGAAAGATTATTTGAAAACCGCTTCATGCATGTGAGTGAATTACAGCGCATGGGTGCACAAATTAGTTTAAAGGGTTGTTTAGCCCAAATCAAGGGAAGTTGTGCTTTGGTGGGTGCAGATGTAATGGCTACAGATTTGCGGGCTTCCTCAGCTTTAGTTTTAGCTGCTTTGGTTGCTACTGGTAAAAGTAGAGTACACCGTATTTATCACTTAGATCGTGGCTATGAGTGTTTGGAAGTTAAGATGAATGCACTAGGGGCTAAGATTAAACGGCTCAAAGAATCCATGTAATCATCACACCCCGCTCTTACAAACCAAGAGTGCGGGATTTTAGTTAATTCAGTGTTAGCATTAACATCGCATTTACTAGTATCTGTGTAATTTTTCTTTATTGCCAAGTGGGCTTAAAGAAATTAAATAATCTATACATGGGGAGGCTGTGCGCGCAAGTCTTTTACACATTCTGTAATTTTCTCAAGCATGTCTAATAAAAGAAAAGTATCCTTTTGATTTTTTAAGAAAATTTCACTAGTCTTAGTACTACTCATTAAAGGATTCTCAATGGATACATTGTTCCCCTTATCCCCTGAAAGTGCTACATTTCTTTTTAATGATGAATCTGGGCGATTGTATGCGTTTGATAGCACATCTGAAAATGATCTCTTTTCTATAGCGCTAGCATTGGCATCTGCTAATAATTGTTTTGAGTTTGACTTTTCTAAGGGCTCTTGGGTCTTTAAGTCAAAAAAAGATTTTCTAACTAAAACAGATGTTTCAGAATATGAGGATATATCAAAACTCACCGCTGATGAGGCTAAATCTTTATTATCTCTTAGTGCTGACGCGGTTAAATCTTTAGTGTCTAAATCTAAAGCTTCAAGATGTTTTACTGACATAAACGAGGTTAGGGCTTTAATATCAAAATCTAACTTTTGAAATAGCCTTTTGTTTTCTGCTTTGAGTGCCTCTATTGCCTCATTTGTGGGTGTCTGCTTGACTTTTTGCTCCCTTAGCACACGGTAGATACTATCCGCTTCTAATACACTACTATCTAGCAATGGCTTTTGCATGGGTTTCTCTAACCACATGTACAACTACTTCCCCGGGGTATTGTAAATTAGCTTGGATTTCCTTAGCAATATCGCGGGCTAAAAGCGTGATTTTGGCATCATTAATTTTATCCGGACAAACAATTACGCGTACCTCTCTACCCGCATCCATCGCAAAGACTTTTTCTACACCGCTTTTTTGGCTAGCGATGCGCTCTAAATCATGCATGCGGGCTAAAAAGTTCTCTGCCTCTTTACGCCTTGCTCCGGGGCGCGCGGCTGAAAGCGCATCGGCTGCACACACCGCCGCACATTCAATACTTTTAATTTCTTGGCGATCGTGGTGGGCATAAATTGCATTGATCACAACGGGGTGTTCGCCATGTCTTAAACACACCTCCGCGCCTAGTTCTACATGATCGCCTCCATGTTCTTGGGTTAGAGCCTTGCCAATGTCATGTAAAATACCTGCGCGTCTAGCTAGTTTGGCATCGCCTCCTAATTGTGCGGCAATGGTATCGGCTAAAATGGCCACTTCAATAGAGTGGGTTAATGCATTTTGTCCATAACTGGTGCGGTAGCGCATACGCCCTAAAAGCGTTTTGAGTTCTTGATCCATAGAATCTAATTGTAAATCTAAAATGATCTCTTCGGCTTGCTTTAAAATATTTTCTTCCATGTTAGCCTCTACCCGTTTATAGACGGTTTCAATACGAGCCGGTTGGATACGCCCATCTTCAATTAAAAGTTTTAAAGTTTGGGTGGCAATTTCGCGCCGGTAAAGATTAAAACAGCTTAAAGTAATGGTTTTAGATTCCTCATCAATGATGATTTCTACCCCACTAATACGCTTGAGAGCTTCAATATTCTTCCCATCTTTACCAATGATGCGGCCGATGAATTCAACGCTAGGCAAGGAAACCACACTGGTTAAATTTTCCACCGCAAAATCACTGGCAAATCTGGAAGTGGCCTCCGCTAAAATAAAATTAGCCCTCTCTTTAGCCTCTTTCTTGGCTTGTTTTTCATAACGGCGTACTAAAGCCCCTTTTTGTAAAATTAACTCCTCTTCTAACAGACGCAAAACCATGTTTTGGGCTTCTTCTTGGGTATAACCCGATCGTTCCATTAAAGTATCTAGGGCTTGTTGTTTGAGTTTGTTATATTCTTGGCATGTCTGCTCTTGGAGTCGTTTTTCCTCCTGTAATTGTGTTTTGAGATCATCTAGCGCCATTTTGTCTTGATCTAGCTTTTTATGTTTGCTATTCCAGTGTTGTTGCTGTTGTTGTTCATAAGATTTTAGATCATTGAGTCTTGTTTGGTAGGAAGTGTTATGGGTTTGAATTTGTTCTTCATACTGTTGTTTTAATTGGTGGGCTAGTGTTTCTGATTCTACTTCCTTTGTTTTATAAAGTACTTGAGCTTGATAAAGCAGCATATCTGCTTTAGCCTTAGCCTGCTTGATTAGAGATCGATGCTTGGAAGTCAGCGATTTTTTTGTGATCCAAAAAACACTAATGCCGGTGAGTAAGCAGGGTAGCAAGCTGTTTATAAAAATTCTTTCCATTTAATTTCCTTTTAAAGGTGTGGTGATAGATCCCCTCATAGTCCATGCAATAATCCCCTTTTATATCATGGGATTCTCCTAAAGCTAGGGTAGATACAAGAATTTCTTTAGCGATAAAAACACTTAAGGGTGGCTTTTTAAACCGCGCAAAAAAGCAATCATACATTCCTTTACCAAAACCTACCCGTTTAAAATGCTGATCTATACCTAAAACGGGGATAATAGCTAAATCTAAGTTTGTTTTATAAAATAGGCTAAATTTGGATTCATAAATCCCATAGGCATTTTTAATAAGAGGCAAACGGTAAGGAACAACTAAACAAGATTGGTTACGCACAAAAGGTATAAAGAGGTTGATCTTTTGCCGCCTTGCCCATTTGATAAAGGGCATTAAATTGACTTCATGGGGCATTGCACAATAAATGAGCACATTAAGTCTGGCATAGGGTTTTATTGCCTTGATTAAATGGGTGATGATTTTATGATCCTTAATATCGCTGTGCTTTGCATATAAAATACCCTTACATGTAGTGCGAAACTGCGCCTTAGTGTTTATCTCTAAAATCTTAATGTGATGCCTTTATAACTTAAATCTAAAAATCAAACTTTGTGGGGCTATTATTCGTATCTTTGGCTTAGAATAGGATTAATGCAGGCAAATACCTAGTTTATGCGTTTTAATAGCCCTTTAACCATGCTTTTTATATAATGCCCTCCTTATTACAAGGAGCGAAAAATGAAAGAACCTATGAGCGCATATGGTTATGAAAAGATATGCGCTGAATTAAAACGGCTCAAAGAAATAGAAAGACCTGAGATTGTTAAAGAAATTGATCGAGCTAGAGAACATGGCGATTTAAAAGAAAATGCTGAATACCACGCGGCTAAGGAAAAACAGGTTTTCATTGAAGCGCGAATCAATGATTTAAGCCGTATTTTAGCCAATGCTCAGGTGATTGACCCTTCAACTTTAAGCCATCAAAAAGTGAGTTTTGGGAGCACGGTTAGGATTTTGGATTTAAATAACGATAAAGAGTTTAGCTACACCATTGTAGGCAGTATGGAGAGCGATCCAAGCCGGGGGCTTATTTCCTTTGGATCGCCGGTTGCTAAAAGTTTAATGGGTAAGTCTAAGGGCGATGAGGTAACGGTACTTTTGCCCTCTGGTGAAAGCGAGTTTGAAATTCTAGATATTTGTTATAAAGATATTGTTTATGGTTAAGCTTTTGCTAAAAAAGCTACACCCACAGGCTAATTTACCGGCTTATCAAAGTTTAGGGGCTAGCGGTTTTGATTTGCACGCTTTAGAAGATTTAATGATTGCACCTAAAAGCGTGGGATTAGTTAAAACCGGTCTAGCCGTTGGCTTAGAAGAGGGTTATGAAGTGCAGGTGCGATCGCGCAGTGGTTTAGCCCTTAAGCATCAAATTATTGTACTTAATTCCCCGGGCACAATTGATAGCGATTACCGGGGCGAATTGCAGATTATTTTAATGAATTTATCCAATACACCTTTTTATATCCATCAAGGCGATCGCATCGCGCAGGGCGTACTTTGTCAAGTCATGCGCGCAGATTTTAAAGAGGTAGAAGAATTAGATCAGACAAAGCGGGGTTCTCAAGGCTTTGGGAGTAGCGGGGTTTAATGGCAATCAAAGAGGATTTAAAACAGATTCAAGAGGAATTTAAGAGTGATGAAAGACTCTTAGAGGGCGCTTTTAAACTGGAGCGATCTTATAAGCAGTATAAGTATGTGTTATGGGCTATTTTAGCTTTTTTACTTTTATGGTTTGGGTATACAAAGTTTTTAGACATGCAAAGAGAAAGTCGGATCAAAAAAATCACCGCTGTTTACAATGAGGTTTTACAAAACCCCCAAAATATAGCGGTGTTAGCGCGCTTAAAAACCATAGCACCCAAGCTCCACGATCTCTATCTCTACGCTAAAGCATTAAAAAACCAAGATAAAAAAACCCTAGAAAGTTTGAAACAATCTACTAGCCCTCTAGTCCAAACTCTGGCTAGCTATTATTATGCCTCTTATACGCAGGATTTAAAAACATTACAAACACTTAACCTGCCCGGTTTAGGCGACTTTATCGCAATCCAAAAAGCCTATTTGCTCCAAAATAAACCCAATGCAACCAAACAAATCCAGCAAATTTTAACCACAATCCCCCCCACATCTAGCTTATACCAAATGGCTATTTTAATGAGACATTACCCCGCTACCGGTAAACAACCCATTAAAGGCCATCCATGAGGACTTTACGGCTACTCATTGTGGTAGTTTTGGCCTTGCTCTGTTTAGGATGCCATGATCGCAAAAACTTCCAGCCGCCTAAATCTAAGATCAAGGGCGATATTAGTTTTAAATACCAACTCAAAGATCCCATTATTTTTACTAACCGCTATGGGGCTATCTTGAATAATGGGGGTGTGATTGATTTACAGGGTCTAACCCAGCTAAAGTTAAGTAAACACACAGATAAAGAAATCTCTTTTCTCAACCAAAGCCAAGATTATTATATCCTCGCTCAGGATTGTTGGCGTAGCCATAAACAAAATGGTAAAAAGATCAAAAAGCGCAAGAAAAACGCTACGCTTACAGATAAACAAGCAGAGGCAGAGATCATGGGCAATCTTGAAGGGAGTGATCAAAATGTGGTTTTAAACGATCACTGCCACCATATTGAATTAGTCAGTACCGCTATTAATGCTAAACCCTCTATCATTATCCCTTTAGACACTTATCCATTAAGTGCGAGTATCAAAGGCAATAGCTTAGCTGTGGTGATGGCGGATAATTCGGCTAATATTTTTGACATCACCACCAAAAAGTTAATTTTTAATGAAAAGGGTACTTCTAGTCCGGCGATTAATTCTTTAGTGGCTGCTCCGGTGTTTTTAGATACGGTGGTGGTCTTTCCGATGTTAGATGGCCGTTTACTTGTCGTAGATGTGAGTCAAAAAGAACCAACCATTGTGCGCAATATTGTGCTAAATAGTGAGAAATTCTTTAACAATGTTACTTATTTAAGGGTAGATGGAGAAAACATGTTTGCTGCTACAGGCAAGCGTTTAGTTTCTGTGATCTCAGGACAAGAATTTAATTTTGATACAGATATTGTGGATGTACTTTATAAAAACCACCACCTTTATGTACTCACTCTTGATGGGCGGATATTAGAAATGGATCAAACCCTTAACGATCAAAGCATGGGGGTTGTTAAATTGCCCTTTGCTATGTTTGCTACTTTAGTTGTTACAGATAAAAGGCTTTATACCTTAGAAAAGCGGGGTTATTTAGTAGAGGTGGATTTGGATCATTTTGATGATTACCGCGTTTATAGACTCAAAGGCGCTTCTAAGGATTGGGGGGGGAAATTAAATAAGATGAGTTTTTATAGTACCGATAAAATCTATTACGATCGCTACTACCTTGATTTAAGCCATGATCGCCCATGATTTTATGCGATATTGGCAACACCTACTTACATTTTTACAATGGTTCTAAGGTGTGGAAAAGCCGGGTAGAGCAACTACAAACTATTTTTACAGATACGCTTTACTACATTAGTGTCAACACAGCACACACACAAGCCCTTTTAAAAGTTTGCCCCCATGCTCAAGATTTAGCCCCCTTTCTTATTTTAAAAAGTAAATATGAGGGTTTGGGGGTGGATAGAAAAGCGGCATGTTTAGGGTTACAAACTAAAAGCGCTGTAGTAATAGATGCTGGAAGTGCCATTAGTGTAGATGTGATGGATTCTGGCATGCACTTAGGCGGTGTTTTATTACCCGGATTAAAGGCCTATCATAAAGCTTATAGCCAGATTTCTAAGGCCCTTAATTATCCAATCAATGCGCGCGTCAATTTAGAGACTCTGCCTCAAAGCACCCAAGAAGCTTTAAGCTATGGCGCGCTTAAATCTGTGTTGTTATTGCTTAAAGATCTCATTGGGGATCAAAAAGCCTATTTTACCGGCGGTGATGGGAAGTTTTTAGCCACTTTTTTCAAACAAGGTATTTACCACGAATTGCTAGTTTTTGAGGGCATGCAAAGTGTTATCTCTAGGATTTAAAGTTAAATGGAATTTTTCTACCTTTTTTTAAACGCCTCTTTAATGTCTCTTGGCCATTGTGTGGGCATGTGCGGAGGGATTGTGTTAGCTTACTGCCAAACTAAGTTTACACAAAATACCCCTTTAAAATCACAAATTCTAGGGCATGGACTTTATAGTCTAGGGCGTATCAGTACTTATATTTGTGTGGGGTTATTGGCTTTTATAGGTTTTAGAGGGCTTTTAGAGTTGGCTAGCCGTATTTGGCATCTTAACCGTATGCACTTACAAGCCCTTGTTTTTATTGTAGTGGGTGTGCTTTTAATGATTCTTGCATTCGGGTATGTGTTTAAATTTAAAATAGCAAAAGGGTTGATTTTTACGCGTTATTTTAAAAATCTTTTAACCACCCCCCAGCTTTCTAGCTTTTATATACTAGGTCTTTTAAATGG
This sequence comes from Helicobacter suis HS1, assembly GCF_026000295.1. Lineage (NCBI taxonomy): Bacteria > Pseudomonadati > Campylobacterota > Epsilonproteobacteria > Campylobacterales > Helicobacteraceae > Helicobacter > Helicobacter suis. Next base: position 1,138,482 of record NZ_AP026769.1, read on the forward strand.
CTTATTGCCCTGTTCTATGGTTTATTATTTTGCACTCAACGCTCTAGCCCAGCCTAGCATAGAGCGCGCATTCTTTGTACTCTTGCTTTTAGGTTTGGCTACCTTTGCTCCTATGTTTATCTTTGGGCTAGTTTTTGGTAAATTCTTAAGTTCTGAGCTTAGGGCGTTATTTCTTAAAATTGCTTTTGTGATGATGCTAGGGTTTGGGGGTTATAATATTTATATGGGTGTGCAAATGCTAACAACTACACATATGGAGCATAGATGAAAGCCTTGTTTTTAGATCGCGACGGGGTGATCAATGTTGATCATGGTTATGTCCATACCCCTAATCAATTTGAATTCATGCCCGGAATTTTTGATCTTTTAAAACATGCCAAACAGAAGGGTTATTTACTCTTGCTAGTTACTAACCAATCAGGGATTGGGCGCGGGTATTATAGTGAGCAGGATTTTTATCATTTAAGTAGCTATATGCAAACTAAGTTACAAGAAGTTTTAGGCTTTAACTTAGATCGCATCTATTTTTGCCCCCACGCCCCAGAAGAACAATGCTTATGCCGCAAACCAAAACTAGGCATGTTAGAACAAGCCCTTAAAGATTTTAGGCTAGATTTAAAACAAAGTATCATGTTAGGGGATAAATATAGCGATATGCAATTTTCAATTAGCGCAGGCATAGGCACTAATTTATGGCTACAAGCCTCTAAAGAATTTGAGTACACAGGATTTTTTAGCATAGAGACTTTAAAAGAAGCACAAGATTTTTTAACCCCATTTAATAAGGATTAACATGCCCTACATTCCAGATACTTTAGAAAATACAACCATTGTTATTACAGGGGGAGCGGGTTTTATTGGGAGTAATTTAGCCCTGTATTTCCAAAAACACCACCCTAAAGCCCGCGTTATTGTAGTAGATAAATTTAGAGACCCTAGTTTGAGCAGTTTGGGGCATTTTAAAAACCTGATTGGATTTAAAGGGGAGATTATCACCGCAGACATCACGCAAGATTTAAGTACATTAGAAGAAATAGATTTTAATTATCTTTTCCACCTAGCCGCTATTTCAGATACTACCTGCCTTAACCAAGAATTAGTCATGCAAACTAACCACCAAGCCTTTTTAAAACTCCTTAAAATTGCACAGAATAAAGGGGCACGCGTAATTTATGCCTCCTCAGCTGCTGTTTATGGCAATACAAATGCACCCAACCGCGTAGGTTTAAACGAAGTACCTGAAAATGTTTATGGTTTTTCTAAATTGTGCATGGATAGAAGTACTCTAGCGTTTGAAACTTCAACGCCCATTGTGGGTTTGCGCTATTTTAATGTCTATGGTCCGGGGGAATTTTATAAAGGTAAAACTGCCTCTATGATTTTACAACTAGGTTTACAGGCCTTGCAAAATAAAGAAGTTAAGCTTTTTGAGTTTGGAGAACAACAACGCGATTTTGTCTATATTGAAGATGTGATTCAGGCTAGTGTAAAAGCTATGGTAGCAAACCAAGTTGGAGTTTATAATGTAGGCTATGGCAAAAGTCATAGCTATAACACGATCGTAGAAATTTTACAGCAAGAATTAGGCGATTTTAAAACCACCTATATCAAAAATCCTTATCCTTTTTTCCAAAACCACACCTGTGCAGATATTCAAAGCACGCATTTAGATTTAGATTACACCCCAAATTATAATCTAGCAAGCGGCATTAAAGCCTATTTACCAACCATTAAAAAACTGGCTAAAACCAATGCTTAGCGCATTTTTAAACCACTCTAAAAAATCTGTACGCGTGTTGGTGGTGGGTGATATTATAGTTGATCATTATATTTGGGGGAATAGCGAGCGGCTCTCGCCTGAAGCCCCCGTGCAAGTAGTGGAGGTGATAGAGGAGACTTATCGCTTAGGCGGGGCGGCTAATGTGGTTAATAATTTAGTGGCTTTAGGAGCACAAGTAGATTTATGCGGGGTGGCAGGCGCTGATGGAGCTAAAGATCGTTTATTTAGTATCTTGCAAGATTTAGGTGTTGGAGTAGATGGGATTTTAATAGATTCTACACGCCCCACTTGCTTAAAAAGCCGTGTGATGGTTGGTAAACAACAAGTTTTGCGCATTGATCATGAAAAAAATACACCCATTAGTTCTAACTTACGCGCCTCTTTATTAGAAATAGCTAACACCTTCTTACAAAATATGGCGGTACTTGTTCTTTCAGATTATTTAAAGGGCGTATTAGATCAAAGTTTATGCCAAGCACTCATCACGCGTGCCAAAGAGCAGGGCAAGATCATTCTTTGCGATCCTAAAGGCAAGGATTATTCTAAATACGCCCACGCTCACTCACTAACCCCCAATAAAAAAGAAGCCCAAATCGCTACGGGGTTAGATATTACAGATGATGCTAGTTTACTTAAAGCCCTAACTATTCTTAAAGACGGCTACCACATTGTTACTCCGCTTATTACTTTAAGTGAGCAGGGCATGGCATTTTTAGATCAAGATAATCTAGTTAAAATCCCCACTATTGCCAAAGAAGTTTATGATGTAAGCGGGGCTGGAGATAGTGTGATTGCTGCGCTTGCTTTTTGCTTAGGTTTGGGCTTAGATTTTGGACAAGCTTGTACTTTTGCTAATGCTGTTGCTGCGGTGGTGGTGAGTAAGGTTGGGAGTGCGTGTTCTAGTTATGGCGAGGCGCTAGAGTTTTTGCGACAACATTATCAAGGGCAAAAAATTTTAGATAAACACACGCTCCAAGCAATCTTAAGTTCTAGCACTAAACGGGTTGTTTTCACAAATGGTTGTTTTGATGTGTTGCACAGAGGGCATGTATATTATTTGCAAGAGGCTAAAAAGCTAGGCGATATTTTAGTTGTTGGGCTTAATAGCGATTCTTCTGTAACGGCTTTAAAGGGCAATAAACGCCCCATTTATCACCAAGAAGATCGCGCTTTTATTTTAGCCAGCTTAGAATGTGTGGATTTTGTGGTGATCTTTGAAGAGCAAACACCCTTAGAGCTGATTAAAACGCTCAAACCTCAAATTTTAGTCAAGGGTGCGGATTATCAAGATAAAGAGATTGTGGGTAGTCATTTAGTAGAACAAGTGGTTTTAATAGATTTTGTAAAGGGGTGTTCTACAACAAATACCATCCAAAAGATACAAGGGCTTTTATAAACATTGCCCCATTAACGCATAATAAAAGCGATTAGAGCTTGATACACTCCCCGCTCAATGTTTAATCTAACTTAGTTAAGCTTATAGGTTTGCGGTGCAACTGGGTTTGGGTTTAACACACCCAAAGGTTAAAACCATTTAGGTTTGCTTGGCCGTTGTAAGTTTGGCTCATAGCAGACTTACAGAGTTTTAATTAAAGCAAATCCAATACCTTTTGGGCATGCCCTTTGGCTTTCACATTATAAAGCGCGTGTTTAATTATTCCCTCTGGATCAATTACAAAAGTGGAGCGAATCACGCCCTCCACCTCTTTACCATACATATTTTTAACACCATAAGCCCCATAAGCCTTTAACACTTCTAAACTAGGGTCGCTTAAAAGTTCAATGCTTAGTTTTTCTGATTCTATAAAGTGGCAATGGCTTTGTACCTCATCTGGGCTTATCCCTAAAATGACCGCCCCTTTAGCCTCAAATTCTGTTTTGAGTCTACTAAAATCCTGCGCTTCTATCGTACAACCGGGGGTGTTATCTTTGGGGTAAAAATAAAGCACCACCCACTTGCCTAAAAAGTCTTTTAAATTCACATTTTCATGGCGGGCGCTATACAAACTAAAAGAAGGGGCGGGGGTATTTATTTGTAATGGCATGTTTTTCCTTAGTATAAGATCACATGCACTTCCATAGGTCCATGCACACCAAAGACGGTTTTAAGTTCAATATCAGCTGTACGGCTAGGCCCGCCGATAAAAAGCATATTAGTAGGTAACCGCCCCTCTTTTTGAGCCTTTAAAACCCCTATCCCCTGATCTAAATCCTTAACAATCTGGCTTTTTTCTAGCAAGATGATACATTTAAGGGTGATCAAAGAAATAAGACGAGGAGAAGCAACAGAGGAGACCACCCCCACCATTCCCAAATTAGCAACCCCACAGCTAGCTTTTAAAATAGCCGTGTCTATGCTAAAAATTTCCTCTCTAAACTCCTCTACTGGCTTATTGTAAGGAATTTTTTCATAGAGATTTTCCGGATCAATTTGTTCTAAAGTGCAAGGCAAATCCAGTGCGCATAAAACCTTTTGGCTTGCAAAATCTTTTAAGGCCTCCTTTATGGCGGTGGCTAAATTCTCAGGGTTAGAATCTGTAAGTTTAGCGCGGTTAAGCTCTTGGAAGTATTTATACTCCTCTAAAATATCCCCTTTGGCATCAAGAAGAATATTTTCAAAGGGCATGTCTGTGTGTGTTATGCTGTGTCTTTTTAATGCCCCAGTTATGCGCTCAAAAACCACCTGTTTACTACTCATAAATCACCCCTTCTAAAGCTTTAACTTGTGCGTGTAAATCTGCATGCACAATAGGCATTTCGCGGTGTTTGAGCCAGTTTTTAAGCACGGGCGTATAGTGGCCAAACCATTTTCCAAGCGGGGCAAACCACCCGGCCATTTTTAAAGAGATCCGCCATAAATCCCCACTACAAGCCATTTTTGCAAAGAATTTCATGCCCAATTCTTCAAGTTTACTATGTTTGGTGCTTTGATAACCAAGCACCACACCCCGCCCCTCATGGCTTTTTTCAGCCCGCAAATCTCTAATAAGCTCAGGCAAAGGGATTTTCACCGGGCACACCTCCCCACAGCGCCCGCACAAACTACAAAGATTAGCAATATGGCCATAAGTGTCTAAACCAAAAAGTTGGGGGGTGATGACTACGCCAATGGGTCCGGGATAGGTGGCTAAATACGCATGCCCGCCGATTTTATCATAAACCGGGCAGTGATTTAAACATGTCCCGCAACGGATACAACTTAACGCTTTGTAATACTTTTCATCGGCTAGAATATTAGAGCGGTTATGATCAAGTAAAATAATATGTGCCTCTTTTGGGCCATCTAATTCGCCCTCTTGTCTGGGGCCTGTGATGATATTTTGATAGCAGGTTACAGAAACCCCCACCGCACTAGGACAAAGCAAGTTATCAAGAGTTACGGCATCTTCAAAGCTCTCTACCATTTTTTCAATCCCACAAATAGCCACATGAATATCACAGGCTGTGGTACACATGCGCCCATTGCCCTCGTTTTCAACCAGCCAAATAGCCCCCTCATTAGCGATTGCAAAATTCACGCCAGAAATCCCCATTTTAAAACCCTCAAATTCCTCGCGCATGTGCTCTCTGGCAATCCCGTTTAGCTTTTCTGGTTCACTCTCTAAAGGCGCGCCTAATTTTTCTTGAAAAATCTGCCCCACTTGGTAGCGGTTTTTATGAATAGCTGGGGCTACGATGTGTACCGGGTGCTCATCAATAAGCTGGATAATAAGCTCGCCTAAATCAGTTTCTTTAGACACAATGCCTCTTTCATGCATATACCGATTAAGCTCGATCTCCTCGCTAGCCATTGACTTGCCCTTTAAAATCTTGCTAACCCCTTTTTGTTTAGCAAGGTTATAAATAATCTCATTGGCATCTTTGGCTGTGCTAGCATAGTGTACAATAAAGCCATTTTGAGTGGCTTTTTCCTCAAAGGTTTGTACATAGTGATCCAACTTAGCTAGTACTTTAAGCTTAGCATTTTGCCCAATTTGGCGCAGGTGTTCCCATTGTGGATAACGATCTGCTAACAAATTCTTGCGGTTATGAATAAGAGTATCCATAGCCGATCGTAAATTGGTGCGCAGTTGCGTATCAGCTAGATTTTCAGAAATGATTTTTTCATAGGCTTGATCGTTATGTGCTTCTGTCATGTTAAATCTCCAATCCCCACTCTTTGGGCTAAAAAGTCATAAAAGTGCATGGTTTTTGTACGGGCCTGCATTTTAGCCATCGCCCCGCTAATATTAAGCAAACAACCCGCATCGGCTGAGAGAATATAATCTACCTGACGGCTTTCAATGTCCTTAATTTTCTCCTGCACCATCGCATAAGAAATTTCAGGTTCTTTTACCGCAAAAGTCCCCCCAAACCCACAACATTCCTCCTCGCGCTCTAATTCTACTAACTCTACATTTTCTAGCTGGGAGATGATTTTTTTAGCACTCCCAATTACTTTAGAAACCCGCAGGGCATGGCAATTTGAGTGCCAAGTAACTTTAATGGGCGCGCCCACATCTTTATAGTGAATATCTAGCTTTTTATCTAAAAATTCTGAAAGCTCAAAGACCCTAGAGGAAAAGTTTTTAACCGCCTCATAATCCTTATGCCCTTCAAAGAGTTCAAGATAGTCATGGGCCATCATGCCCACACATGACCCACTAGGCACGATAACCGGATAATCCTCTTTAAACAGCCCTACATTGTGCAAGACGATCTCACGGCTTTGATCGTAGTAGCCTGAGTTATAGCTAGGTTGCCCACAACAGGTTTGATCCTTTTTAAAGATCACCTCCACCCCTTCTTTTTGCAAAAGTTTAATGCAATTAATCGCTGTTTTACTAAAAACAGCTCCCCCTAAACAGGTTGCAAAAAAATACACTTTCATAAGTTTCCTTTGCGCTCTCTATAAAAAACATCAGCCAATCATTATAGCTTAACTAAGGCAACGAATGGGTAAAAAACTGCGCTAATATCTCGCCCTCTTTAGGCACAGGAAAAAAAATATCTAAATTAGGCGCGATAAAAACTCTACTCCCCTCTCTAATGATAATAATAGGCTTGAGATTGCTTTTATCTCTTAGAATCTGGGCTACAATTTGGTTTAATCCCATGCCCGTTTGGCGCGTCATTTGCATTAAAAGATAATCGCCAAAGAAATTATTTTTACCTGTTTTATTGGCAATGGCTGAGGTAAGCGCAATGAGTAGGCCATTAGAAATGGTAGAGACTAAAAGAGGCATGCCATAGCGCTGGAAATTATGCGTGATCATCTCACCTACTAGTCCACTATAGCCTTTAACATCTGCGCCTTTGGCGTTTGTGAGCATGATATTAACCCCTTGTGGCGTGAGGATACGAGTCCACACAATATCAAGGCGGTACTCGCCTATTTTGTTGTTATTATTGTAATAACCTATAACTTTAGAGCCCTTGGGGATTAAAATAGCCCGTCCCATGTTAGCAAATACATCGCTTTCTACCTGTGCAATAACCTTACCGCCTAACTGGGAGCTAATAGGTGTGATCAAAAAAGCGGGGATCATTTTATCAGCGGTGATAGTGCGCAAAAGCCTATTTTCATGGGTGGCCACATCTTTAGCTTTGAGATTATCAAAATGATCAACTCCATAGTCTAGTACTGAAATTGGTTCTTGCTCTTTAGGCTCATCTTGAGAAATTTCAAAGGCTTTAATACGAGAGGCTAGTATATCTTGTTGCGTGCTATCTATCTCTTGTGGGGGCGGGGGGGTTATTTGAGGCGGTGGCTTTTGTGATGCTTGTTTAAGCTGTGCCTTTAGAGCTGTAATTTGCTTGGCATTTTCTTCTAATATTTGCTCTAGGCGTTTGTAATCCTCTGAATCCTTAGGATCTTCTTTTTGTTGTTGTTTTGGTACAAATAAATAATCAGAAAGCGGATAGTTAGATTCTTCTACTTCTAAAACGGCCTCCGGTTGTTCGTTTCTTTTATGCCACCAAAGAGAAGAGGCCATGATCACCACACCCATACCCAATCCAATAATCAACTTTTTAACAAGAGAATTCATGGGCGGGTACGGCGGATACAGGCATGGAGTTTGCCCTCTCTAAGAGTCCATTTATTGGCAATATCCTCAGCGATGAGATAATCCCCTACAATGCGGGTATTAATGGGGTTATCATACCCATCTACAACTTTATAGGCTACAGGAAATTTAACTTGAGAGGCTTTGCGATCAAATTTAAAGTAGGTAAAGTGAGCGTCGTTAAAAATGTCTAGGGGTTTGATTAGTTTAGCCGTATCAATTCTACACAGCCACAGACAAAACCAAGCCCTTTTTCTACTCCCTAAAACTTTATAGTTTCTCTTAATTTGGGTTTTATCAATCCACATGGCATTACTGGCATCTCCGATTTTAAGATAACGCGTAGAATCGGGTGTGTCCTTTTTACTCTCTAAAACATTGCTCTTTAAAATCTCTTTTTCTTCAAATTTAGCTAGGGGTTGATCTGGGCTAGATTGGAAAAAATGCTTATTGGAAACATAGACATTTAAAACAGGGTGTTTAGGGCTTGTAAAGGTGGTTGAAAAGATATAGAAAGTATAAATCTTACCACTCTTACCCACCACATTTAAATTAGAATCAATACCAATTTGTAGGGGTTTAATGAGTAAGACATTGCTATTTTGGTGGCGCTCATGGCCTAGCATTTTAGTGCTAAAACCTACACTATCGCCCAAAATCACCTCTCTAATAGGTTCACTAAAAACTAAAGTAGTGATCATCGCATAACGCAGGCGTAATTTAGGGGTTTGGCCTAAGCGATAATCCATAAATAATGTGTTGTCTAGATCCCCTCGCTCTCTTTTAAAAAAACTACTTTGAATGGCATGCAGATCTTGCATGGAGTAAATGGGAGGTTCTTCTTCCTCCTCTTCTGGCTGAGCAGTAGAATCAGCCACTAATAAACACCCTAAAAAAAGCAAAAGCCAAATCCTTAAACACATCTAACACCAACTTCTTTAAATCCATTATAACAAACTTTCTATGGTAAAGACTTGTGATATTTTTAAGATATTTGGGTAGAATCTAGGCATGCGAGTGTGCAAACTTAGCTTTTTATTTTTATCTCTCTTGTGGGTTTTACATGCAGAGAAAATTGAAGATGTGGCCAATATCGTAGGGGTGCGCGATAACCAGTTAGTAGGCTATGGGCTTGTGATTGGGTTAAATGGCACGGGGGATAAATCTGGCTCTAAATTTACCATGCAATCTATTGCAAACATGCTTGAAAGTGTCAATGTTAAGGTCTCTCCTGATGATATTAAATCTAAAAATGTAGCCGCTGTGATGATCACGGCTACCTTGCCCTCTTTTGCTAGACAGGGGGATAAAATTGATGTACAAATTTCTTCTATTGGCGATGCAAAGTCTATTGATCACGGGGTTTTAGTGATGACGCCACTAAGTGCCATTGATGGCAATATTTATGCGATCGCGCAGGGTAGTGTGAGTTTGGGTAATTCCTCTAATTTGCTTTCAGGAACGATTGTTAATGGCGCGACAATTGAGCGCGAGGTGGTTTATGATTTGACACGCCAAAACAACATGACTTTAAGCCTTAAAGAGCCTAATTTTAAAAATGCGGTGAAAATCCAAGAGACTCTAAATCAAGTTTTTAAAGAACCCGTAGCCCTAGCTATCGATCCTAAGACGATTAAATTAAAAAAGCCTGCTAAGCTTACAATGGTGGAGTTTTTAGCCTTGATTCAAGAAATCAACATTGATTACACCCAGCAAAATAAAATCATCATTGATGAAAAATCTGGCACGGTGGTAGCGGGGGTGGATATTGTGGTACACCCGGTAGTGGTTACAAGCGGAGATGTTACGATTAAAATTACAAAAGAACCTTTAGAACCTAAAAAAGGCAAGGCCAAAAAGGATATTGAAAAGTTTGATGCCACAACTTCTTTTGATACAAAAGAAAATGTCTTAAGCGCACCTAAGGCCACAGTAGCAAGTGTGGTTAAGGCTTTACAAAAAATCGGGGTGAATGCTAAGGGCATTGTTTCTATTTTAGAGGCGATGAAAAAAAGTGGGGCAATTAGCGCTCAAATGGAGCCCGCAAGGTAGATTTAGCTATTGATTCTATGGCGCGCATTTTAAGCGGGCATGTAGATGCTAAGAAGTTAAAAAGCACAAAGAACGACGATCAACAACTTAAAGTACAAACGGATGCTTTTGAATCCTTGCTTTTAAAGTTTATGTTAGATACCGCACTTAAATTAGATAATCCACTCTATCCTAAACAACCCGGAAGCGAGATTTATCAATCCATGTATAAAGAATCGCTCTCTAACCAACTCAGCGGGCATTTTGGCTATAGCGAGTTACTCTTTAACTTTCTTAAGGATCAAGAGGCACAGAGAAAAGGGTGAGTAAAAAAAACACTTTACAATTTGAATCAGGGGAGGGGTTAGATCAAAAAATCCTAGATGGGATTGAAATGCAGGATCGCCAAGAGCTTTTACGCCTGCTTAATGAATTTATTTTGCAAATTAATTCCGGCTATTCAAGCTAGAATACAAAGCTTTTTAGAGGAGGTTGGGTGATCACAGGTTTTAAAGATGGTGCAAAGGTACTTAATGAAAATAAAAGCTTTTTTTATAAGAATAGCAAGGCTATAGAAAGCCAAGAAGTGTTTGAAAAAGCAAGATCTGTAGGGTTTAATAGCGAGATTGAACATGGGGGCAAAAACTACCTTTTTCAGAATAATAAAATTCAGGGCAAAGAAATCATCACCGCTACAGACATCACCAAACAAAAACGCCAAGAACGGCTAATCTCTATGGGCAAAATTTCAGCCCATTTAGCCCATGAAATCCGAAATCCCGTAGGCTCTATTTCTCTACTCACCTCTGTTTTACTCAAAAAAGTAGAGGAAAAAACTAAGCCTATTGTTTTTGAATTACAACGATCGCTGTGGCGGGTTGAGCGTATTATCAAGGCAACTTTGCTTTTTTCTAAAGGTGTACAGGCTAATAAAATCCCTCAGAGCCTCTCTTTATTAGAAGATGAAATCAAAGAGGCGCTTAACCAGTATAGCTACACTAAAGACATCACCCTTAAAACCCAGATCACACCTCTTACTGTCTCTTATGATCTAAGTTTACTCAGTATTGCCCTGCAAAATTTCCTTTATAACGCTATAGATGCCATTGAGGAGGGCAGCGCCGAAGAAGGGCATGTAGAAGTGGTGGCATTTGAGGAGGGGGAATGGGTGATTTTTCATATTAAAGATGATGGTAAGGAAGTTGTGGATAAAGAACTGCTCTTTGAACCCTTTGAAACCACTAAATTAAAGGGCAATGGGCTAGGTTTAGCGCTTTCTTTGCAGGTGGTAGAAGCGCACGGGGGGCAAATCACGCTTTTAGACACGCCTACAAAAACCTTTGAAATCCGCATTCTCAAGGATGCTTAAAAGTTTGTATTAATCATTTTAGGCTAGAATTCCCCAGCTGGCTAGATCAGTGAAATTAAAAAAAGGGAATAGATGAAAGCAAAAACAGTTGATGTACTCAAACAACTTCAGGCCGATAGCATTGTTTTATTCGTAAAACTCCACAACTTCCATTGGAATGTAAAGGGCTCTGATTTTTTCCCCGTGCATAAATTCACCCAAGAAGTGTATGAGGGATTTGCAGATATGTTTGATGATTTAGCCGAAAGGATAGCTCAACTAGGCCATGTACCTGTGGTTACTTTATCAGAAGCCCTAGAGCTAGCCCATGTCAAGGAGGAAAGTAAACACCACTTCCACTCCAAAGAAATTTTTGAAGCTCTTTTGCAAGATTATGAACATTTAGAGGAACATTTTAAAGAACTCTCTGAGGTAGCAGGCCATGCAAAAGATGTTGTAACTACAGCCTATGCTGATGAACAGCTGGCTAAATTACAAAAATCTATTTGGATGCTTAAGGCAAGTTTGGCTTAATGGATGATTTAGAAGTCTTTGAGGGCGATCCATTAGAAAAATGGGCGGAAGTGATCGTGCATGCGAGTTTTAAGCGCTCTTTTGAGGAATTAGACAAACTTTTAGAGACGCGCGCGCTGTGCGAACTTTTGCTTGAAGAAGAGGGGCTTTTAGAGAAATTTAACGCCCTTTCTCAGCAAAACCGCCTTGATTCTGCTTTGCAAGATCGCATACACGCCCGCAAGGTAGATTTAGCTATTGATTCTATGGCGCGCATTTTAAGCGGGCATGAGTAGGCTTTTGCTCGTGTTGTGTTGTGCTTCCTTGCTCTTTTGCAAATCTCTTAACCAGCGCATCACCCTTAAAAAAGATCAAACTTTTAGCGGGACTTTGCAGCTACAAAAATTTAAAAAACCTTTATCTGTGCGTTGGACACTCTACAAAGATAAGGGGTTAGTGGTGCATTTGCATTTTAACCAATTCCCCTACCAGTTTATTTTGTATAAAGATTTCCAGCGCAACAGCTTTAGAAAAGAGATTTTTAAAGAGGAGCAAATAAGCACAGATAAAACGCCGCTTTTTTTTCTCATCACCTTTAAAAATTTTGATAACAAAGAGGAAAGCGCTACTTTGTATTTGCGCGCCTCTGAAAAGCTCCAATGGTTGCAGAATTAATTCCGGCTATTCAAGCTAGAATACAAAGCTTTTTAGAGGAGGTTAAAAGCCCACAGGTTTTAAAGATGGTGCAAAATCTAGGGCAGGGCAAGATGTTAAGAAGCCAACTCATTTTAGCTATCTGTTCTAATCATCCCCAAATTGTAGACTTTTGTGCCATTATAGAGATGATTCAAAGCGCCTCTTTACTCCATGATGATGTGATCGATCACGCCCAAACTAGGCGGGGTAATCCTTCGCTTAATGCTACTTTTGGAAACACCAATGCGATCATGTTAGGCGATGTGTTTTACTCTAAGGCTTTTTGCGAATTGGCTAATTTTAGTAAAGAAATAGTACAACTCATAGCCCAAAGTGTGGTGGAGCTCTCACGCGGAGAAATTAAAGATGTACAGGGTTGTTTAGCCTTTAATCCTAATAAAGCGATCTATTTAGACACCATAGAGGATAAAAGCGCTTCTTTAATTGCGGCTAGTAGCTGTGGGGCTGCGCTTTTGCAGGGTTTAGAGCCCTCTAAGTATAGAGATTTTGGGCGGCATTTTGGAATGGCTTTTCAAATGGTAGATGATTTGCTAGATATTACCCAGTCTCAAGAGGTTTTAGGCAAACCCGCTTTGAGTGATTTTAAAGAGGGTAAAAGTACCCTGCCCTATATTCTTTTACACCAAAAACTAAATCCAGCCGATCAAAAAAAATTAGCCTCCTATTTTAAAGTAGAGAGTGAGGAGGTACAAGAGTGGTGTTTAGAGAAATTTAAAGAATTTGGCATTGCTCAAGAGGTTTTAAAAGAGGCAAGGGGTTATGTTGATTTGGCACTAGAGGCTATTAATGGCGAGGATAATGTGGCTTTAGAGCGCATGGCTAGTGCTATTTTAGAGAGAACATTTTAGGGAGGCTTTTTGTGGATAGCGGGTATGTGGTTGTGAGTTTCACCCATCAAAATCTCCCCGTTGAGTTGCGCGAGCAGCTAGCTTTTTCAGAAAAAAGTCTTTTAGAATTTCTAAGCGCGCTTAAACAGCATAGCGCTATGCAAGAGATCATGGCCCTTGCGACTTGTAACCGCATGGAATTTTATATTTTTGGGGCTTTAGAGAGTGTGCCTGTAATCTTAGAGTCTCTAGCCCGTGCTAAAAATATGCCCCTTACTTTGTTACAAGAAAAAAGCGTTGTGCACGCCCATAATCAGGCAATCCACCATACTTTTTCTGTGGTGAGTAGTTTAGAGAGCATGGTGGTGGGGGAAACCCAAATCACCGGACAATTTAAAAGCGCGTATAAAACATGTTTAGAGGCTAAGCTTTGTGGTAAACATTTAAGTAGGCTAGCTCACTTTGCTTTTAAGTGCGCGGCTAGTGTGCGCAACACCACCGCTATTTCGGCTCAGGTGGTCTCTATTGCCTCTATGGCTGTTAAACAGGCTTTAGAAGTCTTAGAGAGTGAAAAGTTGCCTAAAAAAGCCTTAGTGGTGGGTGTAGGGGAGATGGGACAACTGGTGTGTAAACATCTGCTTTCTAAGGGTTTTGAGGTAGCGCTATGCAACCGCAGTCTTAAAAATGCCCGCACTTTTGCCCAAACACTTGGTACAGAAAATTTAGAAGTACACGGGCTAGAAAACCTCAACACGCTTTTAAATATTTGCCCTTTTGTTTTCAGCGCCACAAGGTCTAAAACCCCCTTGATCACGCCTAATATGCTAGAATCTACAGCCTTTCGGCGCTTTTGGTTTGATTTAGCTGTGCCAAGAGATATAGAAGATCCAAAAGATGCACAGATTTGGCTTTATAGCATAGATGATTTAAAGGGCGTGATTGCTAAACACCTAGAGGAACGCGAACAGGATAGAAGAAAAGCCTACGGGGTTGTGGGCGCTTATACAATGAAGTTTTTAGAATGGCTACAAACATTAGAACTTGATCCGCTCATTAAAGGGCTTAGAGAACTGGCTAAAGAAGCCGCTTTAAAAGAGCTTAACAAAGCGCTTAAAAAGGGCTATATCCCACAAGAGCAGGGTGAGAGTGTGGCTAAGATTTTACACAATGCCTTTAACACCTTTTTGCACCACCCCACCGCCGTTTTAAAGAAAAACGCCCACAAAGAGGAGGGAGATATGCTTAGCGAATGCCTTAAAAACCTCTTTAATTTAGGAGGCGAAAACATGTTTTTAAACGCCTATCACTGCGAATATAGCAAAGGACTTTAATGCGCTACTCTACTCTCTTTGCCCCCTCTCTTAAAGAGCCCCCCAAAGACGCGGTTTTAAAAAGCCACCAGTTTTTGATTCAGGCCGGTTTTATCAAACAAATAGGCAGTGGCATTTATAGCTTTTTGCCCTTAGGGCAAAAGGTGCTTTCTAAGATTAAAAACATCATTAAAGAGGAGATGGATAAGCATGGCGCGCAGGAGTGCATGTTTAATTTCATCACACCTGCAAGTTTATGGGAACAAAGCAAAAGATTACATAAATACGGGCAGGAGTTATTAGTTTTTAAAGATCGCAAAAATTACCCCTTTGTACTAGGCCCTACGCATGAAGAGGTGGCGGTGGAAGTGGTGAAGGGTTTTGTGCAAAGTTATAAGCAGTTGCCCCTACATCTTTACCAGATTCACACCAAGTTTAGAGATGAGATTCGCCCCCGTTTTGGCTTGATGCGTGCGCGTGAATTTATCATGAAAGATGGTTATAGCTTTCATGTGAGTACGCAGGATTTAGAGCGCGAATTTAACGCGATGGAGCAGGTGTATAGCAGAATTTTTACACGGCTAGGTTTAAATTTTAGGGCTGTGCAGGCTGATAGCGGAGCTATTGGAGGCAATAAAAGTAAAGAGTTTGTGGTACTAGCAGAATGTGGAGAGGATAGCATTATTGCTTGTACAAATTGCTCGTATGCGGCCAATATTGAGATCGCTAGGCGTGCTAGACGCTGCGAACCAGATAATGTCCCTAAGGCCTCTTTTGCTAAATTTTCTACCCCAAATACCCCCACTATAGAAGCCCTAAGCGCCTTTTTTAAAGTAGATCCCTTTTTTATAATTAAAGCCATTGCTAAGCAGGTTTTATTTGAGGATCGCACTACACAAATTGTCTTTTTCTTTCTAAGAGGAGATGATTTTTTAGAGGAAACGAAAGCTTTAAATGCCATTAATCGCCTCTGTACTGGGCGGGCTTTAAGTTTAGAGGAGATTAGCGCTGAAACTTTAGAGCAAGCAGGCATGTTTCCCGGCTACATGGGACCTTATGGGCTTAAACATATTTTGCCAGATGCTTTAGTGATCTTTGATTGTGATTTAGAGGAGGCTAATAGCTTAATTTGTGGGGCTAATGAAAAAGAAATGCACTTTGTGGGCGTGGATTTAGCCACATTTGAAGGTTTGAACTATCAAGACATTGCTGCTGTAAGAGTACAGGATTTATGTCCGGAATGTCAGGGAAACTTAGAGCAACATAAAAGTATAGAAGTGGGGCATATTTTCCAGCTAGGAAATACCTATGCTAAAAATTTAGGGGCTAACTTTTTAAATACAGAGGGGGAAGCGACCTTTTTTGAAATGGGCTGTTATGGGATTGGGGTGAGCCGTTTACTCCCCGCAATTTTAGAGCAAAAAAGCGATTCAAAGGGTTGTGTGTGGAGTTTAGAGAGCGCACCCTTTGAGGTGGTGCTGGTGGTGGCTAATAGTAAAGATACAGAATTAATAGCCCTAGCGCAAACTCTGTATCAAGAATTATTAGAGGCGGGCGTAGATGTACTTTTAGACGATCGCAACCTGCGCTTTGGGGCTAAAATGATAGATTTTGAGCGCATCGGCAGCTCTTACGCTCTTATTATAGGTAAAGAAGCCAAATCAGGCCATTTAGAACTCATCAAACGAGAGGGGCTTAGCAAACAAATAGTAGAGCGCGTACAACTTATAGATATTTTAAAGGCGCGCTAAATGCCCCTTATTTTTATTGTAGGCTTGTTTTATATTGTCATAGAGTTCTTGTTAGTGTTAAGTGTTATCCAGCATTTAGGCTTATTTATCTTTTTGCTAGAGGTGGCTATTAGCGGGTTTATAGGGGGAGTTTTGCTTTTTAAAAATCCCTTTGAAGATCTAAAAAATATCAGGAATATCTCTTTTGCTGAGGATTTTGTTTTGCGCAGTTTTGGCGGGCTTTTATTGCTTTTGCCCGGGGTGCTCTGCGATATTTTTGGAATCATTTTAATTTTAATAGCCTCCATACGCCCCCAAAGAAAAAATCATGAGGAGGGGGTTGTTGATGTGGAAGTGCTGGATAAAGAAAAATGAAACCTCTAATTATTGGGAGTCGTGGGAGTGCTTTAGCCTTGTGGCAAGCGCGCTATATCCAAACTCAGCTAGAAAGTTTAGGGCTTTTAAGTGTTATTGAGGTGGTTAAGACTAAGGGGGATAAAATCTTAGATGTGCCTTTGGCCAAAATTGGGGGCAAGGGGCTTTTTACTAAAGAGCTTGAAGAGTTGTTGCTTAGTAAAGATATAGATTTAGCGGTACATTCGCTTAAAGATGTACCCGTAGAGTTTGTAGAGCCTTTGGATTTAGCTTGTGTGAGCGTGCGTGCAGATGCTAGGGATTGTTTTTTAAGTTTTAAATCCCCAAATTTTAAGGATTTGCCTAAAGGGGCCAAGGTGGGCACGACTTCTTTACGGCGTTCTATGCAACTTAAAAGAAAACGCCCCGATCTAGATACTTTGAGTTTACGGGGCAATGTGCAGACTCGTTTAAAGCGCTTAGAGGCAGGGGAGTTTGATGCGATTGTGCTGGCATGTGCGGGGGTCGAGCGTTTGCAAATTAAAGTACCCTATCAGATTCCCTTTGAGATTGAGGAAATGATTCCTTGTATGGGGCAGGGGGCTTTGGGGGTAGAAATGTGCACTAGTCACCCCTTGTTTAATACAATAGCCGGTCTTAATGATTCTACTAGCGCGTTTCTTTGCGGTGTGGAGCGCTTATTTGTTAAAAAACTGGGGGGCGGGTGTCAGGTCCCCATTGGTGTGCACGCTTCTTTAAAAGGAGATCATCTGGAAATATGCGCGGTTGTGGGGCTTGTTGATGGAAGTCAAATGATTAAAGAAAAGATTCAAGGATTAGCAAAACAGGCTAATACACTTGTTCAAACTCTGCTAGATCGATTTTTAGCTCAAGGCGCTAAAGAAATTCTAGCTAAAGCGCTTTAGCGTGTCCCATATTGCTTTTTACCAAAGATTCTTAGCCTACCAAAGCCTCTAACTTTTTAATAATTTTCTCATAAGTGTATTCTTGTAGTGTTTGGTTTAGGTCTCTAGCCACTTTGTTGTAATAATCAGGATTACCTAAGAGTGCATTGATCTTCTTTGCCATTTGTTCTGGAGTGTGAACAATGAGCTCTGCACATAATTCTTTAACATTGCCTATATCAGTACAGATAAAGGGGATACCAAATTGCATGCTTTCTAAAATGACCATGGGAAAATTGTCATAGGGAGCCCGGCTACCATGTAAAAATAGGGTAGCTTGTTGAAAGAGAGCTAGTACCTGTGTAAGTTAGAGTTTATTTTAATCCCACTACAATCACCTTTTTTAATTTTGATCAAGTTGTCTTTTTAATTCTTTTAAGTAGTCTAAACAATCCCATCTGTTTAAAGAACCTACAAAGACTAGGGGGATTTTAGCTAAGCTTAGATAGTAGCTCTTTAAAACAAAATCCTGCCCCTTCTCCTTGTAGTAATTAGAGACATTAAGTAGATAGGGTTTTAAAAGAAGGTCTGCTAAGTTGTTCTGTTGTTCTGTTGTTCTGTTGTTCTGTTGTTCTGTTGTTCTGTTGTTCTGTTGTTCTGTTGTTCTGTTGTTCTGTTGTTCTGTTAGGGCGCTTGCAATGGTTTTAGGTGGGCAAATGTCCTTTTCAAACACTCCATTTGGCAGAATATCTGCAGTACAATAGGGTTTTAGGTAGTCGTATCCATGGCTACCCTTGTGCAGGAAATAAACACAATCGTAGTATTTGAGAGATTTTTTAAACCTGTATTGTTGCCACCATGGATGAGAATCTCTGTGTATAATATGCAGTGTAAGAAGCGCTTTTAAAGCATCTTTGATAAAACGCTTCCAGCTAACGATGTTATCCATGATGGACCATTCTTCATGGCTTCTTAGAATTTTTTTCTTAGCCTTGACAAGTGGAAATTTATCTAAAATATAATCTGTACTCCATGTCCGCAAGGCTATATTGACTAGCAAATCACACTCAAAAGAAATAAGAAATTTTTGATAATCCTCAAGTTGCCCCCGCCAGTTGTCTTCTTCATAAACGATAAAGAAGTCAATCACGAAGAGATTGGGGGAAATTTCCACTGCTTCTTTACTCAAACCACCACTAGAAATAAGGCGAATAGGGCCTTTTCGAGTTAACCTCGAGAAGTTAAACATGCTACTAGTGATTACATAAACCACATGCCCAAATCTAGAGAGAGCTAAACACAAATTATAATCAGCTATAGCTGTCCCCGTCTGTAGAGGATAAAACTGCTCGGTGGTAAAAAGAATAGTCATGAAAATCTTCCTAATGTTTAGACGCAGCTTCTACACCCGAAAAGGCTTGTACAAAATCAGGTAGCCGCTTGCCCTGAATCTTTATAGTATCAAGGGCATGTGTGAGTTCTTGCATCTCTGAGGCGCTCAGTTTTACATTCAAATCTGCAACCACACCCGCCACATCTTCAATAGGCACTCGTGGGTCCACGCGGTGCTGGTAGAGCAGATCAATATAATCGGTGCGCAGGCGCTTGAGCATATGGTGCACAGCCTGCTTAATGTGCTCAGGTTTGCTATTAACCCCCGGAATCGCTTGCCCGTTTGTGGATCTACAGTGAAGTGCCCAAATGCTAAAAACATTTGGGCTTCCTAGGCTGATGTTGCCCGTAGGGAGAGTTTGGTTCTCACTCTGTGTCCCTATAGTAGGGATTTTACAGAGTTTGAGCTCCAACGCATTCCCTACAGGTCTCACACATCATATCTCCAAAGGCGTAACTTCCGACACTTCCTGCCGTAGATACGAATGTATGGGGACATTATACCACAAATTAGTGGCATTCATCCCACCCGCTAAAGACGAGTGGGATTTCTGCCGGAGAGTTTTAAAACCAAATTTAGTTGCAATCACGATCTTTTTTCTAAAAGGAGCCACAGCCTCACCTAAAATTTTTTCAGACTCCAAAGGGCCATAAGCCTCCGCGGTGTCAAAAAAAGTAACCCCTGTCCCATAAGCCCGGCGGATAATAGCAATCATTTCCGGGCGGTAAGGGACAGAGGTATCGTATTTGCGTGGCATGTTTTGCACCCCAAGCCCGATAGCAGAAACCTGCAATTTCCCTAAAAAGCGCTTGTTGGTTGCGCTGTGCTGTTTATTTTTAGAAACCTTACTCTCAAGCATTCCTGAGGAGAGTAAAGAGAGACCTAGTGCCCCTTTGAATGAGTAAAGAGCGCCGTTTTGGATTATGGGGTTGTTTTTCTGGCATAACTATCCTTTAAAGTGGTTAAAACTTTTAACTCAGGAACCCAGAGTCTACACAAAATTAACTTAAAAAGTGCAGGTGTATACGCCTAAGATTTTAAGCTAGAGTTTATTTTAATCCCACTACAATCACCTTTTTTAATTAAAAAATCGCCATGCTCGCTAGTTGTTGTGGGGGTAATTCTCTCTAGTTTTACTTACTTCTCTAACCTTCACTTCTTTACTCCTTACTTTGGGGGGGTCTTATGAAATCCCCTTTAATAAAACCTCTGTTGTTGGGTTTATCCGTGTGTTTGTTTGGCGGATGTTCTGTTGTGGGGGACTTGGTTTCTAGTGCTATCTTTTCTAAGAAAAAATCTAGCAACCACAATCAGAAATCGTTAGAAAAACATTCTACTCCACAGCAAGCTAAGCAAGAACAATCACCGCAAAAGCCAAGTGTATCACCTCAAACAGAGATGTGAATAGCTATTGAGGCCTATAACAGGATAGCTAAGTCTCATGCTAATGTTGGGTATTGTGCTGGTGTAGTTTCTGATGAATTTCAGTTCGCTACGGACAGAGATGTATTTAAGTCCACTATGGAAGACTTTAAAAGACTCGCTGTGAAAGGCAACGCAGAGGCTTACCGTTATTTGGGTCTCATGGATAGAACCTGTATCTATCTTATGCATCTGTGTTTTTCTCTCTAAGATAGACACAAACTCGCTAAAAGCTAGATCTCTAATTTTTCTGCTCCATAGCTTACGCATAACTTTCATGTTCAAATCTTCAATGAAAACATGGGCATATTGTTTAGCTAAATGGTTAGCTAGTTTATAGAAAAAAGTCCGTTCTTAAAAACTTAATTTTTCTGGCATTTTATGACGGCTATATCTATTGTTTATGGGATTAAAAAATCCTACCTTAGCGGTGGTATAAGCTAAACAAGTCTAAAAACGGGCATTTTGCACTGTATTAAGATTATCAAAGCTATTAAAGAGAGAGTATTGTTTATACAAACCTCTATTAGCCATTTTGGTTTTACCACTAGCTAAAGGCCTGCAAACTTCTAAGCAGGTTAAGATGTTTACTAAAGTTTTGTGTTGTAGCGGGGGTATCTACTCTAAAGAGAAAAAGCTACCAGTCTTAGCTGGCTTTGATAATTTTAAAAACCCCTAGCTTTGAGCGCGGGGAGTATGTTGACTTCTTAAGGGTTAAAACAGGTGGGTAACAACTACTCTTGTTGTAATTTTTTAGCTAGATCAATAACTTGTTGTATTTGGGCACTACTAAGCCTACCCTCATGCACAAAGCGCACTTTACCCTCCTTATCTAGCACAACAATTAAACTTTCTTGTTTTTTTAACCCCCAAGCTTTTTGCACCACCCCCTCATTATCCATAACCACCTGACTATCTGGGTGCTCTTTTTTAGCCTTTTTGGTTTCCCCTCGCACAAAAAGACCCGTTCCCATTGTGGCATCATCTACATTGATGATATTGGTCGTTTGGTATTTACTTGCATCAAAATGCCGCGCTACGATTTTATCCATTAAAGGCTGGTTTTCTACCTTAACACTTTTGCGTCCGGCTATATGCTGGAGAATACGCACCTTCCCGGGTAAACTTTTACTACTCCAAGTCTTGTATGCAATATCACCCTTGTTTAAAACAAGCTCCCCTTTATCTTGCACCACCACGCTTGCTAAGGGTTTGTTTAAAACAATGTTTGTCCCATGTACCATGCTCAATGTTAATAGCAAACTTCCAAATATTTTTTTCAACACACACCTCACAAAAGTTCGAGATCATGCTATCATAGATATTTAAACTCTTTTTAAATATTAAAAACTTAATTTGACAATAGCACAAACACTTTTGGCGATGATAGTAGTATAAAGAGTGATGATGAAAATTTTAGTGCGTTTGCCTAATTGGCTAGGTGATGGCGTGATGGCCACACCTCTTATACAGACTCTCAAAGCCACTTTTAAAGACGCAACTTATGTTCTTGTTGGCTCTGGTAGTGTGTGTGCACTCTTTGAGCGCGATTTACATAATGTCTTAATCATTGATAAAACCAAGAGCGCTAAATGCCGCATGTGGGCTACTTATAAACTAGCTAGAGACATTGGCCCTTGTGATATAGGTTTAGCCCTAACTAATAATTTATATGCGGCCCTTTTGCTTTACTTTAGCCAAACCCCTATTCGAATCGGGTATGCTAAAAATTGCCGCTCTTTTCTTTTAACCCATGCTTTAAAACCCCATAAAGGCCACCAAGTAGAGCGCTACTACCATTTATTATCCCCCCTAATGGCTTTAAATAATCCCCCACCTCTTAAATTAAAAGCCACTCCTCTTAAATTATCCCCTTTACAAAAACACATTGGGATTAGTCCGGGAGCTGCCTTTGGGAGTGCTAAACGCTGGAGTACAAATTATTTTGCAACCCTGATTCAAGCCTTATTAAATCAAGGGCATGCGATCTATCTTTTAGGTTCTAAAGACGATCAAAAAGTCATTCAAGAAATTTTAGATCAAACCCTGCCCCATGCCAATCTTTATAATCTATGTGGGCAAACCACTATCCCTGTTTTAATAGATACCATCGCCGCTCTTGATCTCTTAATTTGTAATGATAGCGGTCCTATGCACATTGCCACCGCTACACAAACCCCTTTAATCGCTCTTTTTGGGCCTACAGATCTGCATGAAACAGGCCCTTATAAGCCCTTAAAAGCACAATTACTCTTTAAAAATCTCCCCTGTGCGCCTTGTAAAAAACGCACCTGTCCGCTTAAAACAGGCCCTATTAAACCCCATGCCTGCATGGATACAATTAAGCCTGAAGAAGTGATTGAAGTAGCCATGCATTTATTAGAAACTAAAGAGTCTGCAGAGCTGTAAGAATGGTTTGTAACACAGATACATCATCTTTACTAGGGGCTTGCAAAGGTTTTTGTTTCTCTTTAAAAAAAAGGGTGATGTTTTGCCCATATTGAGAAATTTTATGGATTTTAAGCTGGTTAGCCAAAATTTTAATCCGGATAATTTGTAAAAACTGGGTGGTCATTAAATCTAGCGCTCCAAAACGCGCATGAATCTCACTTTGAATTGCAGCCACACTGGCTAAATCAAGGCATAAAGAAAGCCGTCTATAAAGTTCTAAACGCAAACTATCGCTACGGATTAAATCCGGGCTTAAAAAGCCACTGACTTGGAGTTTTAAATCTACGCTAAAACTTTCCTGTATCTCTCCACTCTCTTGAGAAATGGCCTCTTCTAACATTTTGGTATATAACTTATAACCAATGCCTTTAATATGCCCGCTCTGATTTGCCCCTAAAAAATTCCCCCCGCCTCTAATTTCTAAATCATGCATGGCAATACTAGCCCCGCTACCTAAATAAGAATTCTTTTCTAAGGCTAAAAGTCTTTTACTGGCTTGTTCTCCTAGTGTGTTTTTATCCTCTACTAAGTAGTAACAAAACCCTTCTTTATTCCCCCGTCCTACGCGCCCTCTTAATTGGTGCAAATCAGCCAAACCAAAGCGATCGGCTTGTTCTATGATAATGGTGTTAGCATTGGGTAAATGAATTCCTGACTCTACAATAGAAGTACATAAAAGCACTTCAAAATGCCCCTGTGCAAAATTAACCATGATCTGTTCTACTTCTTTTGCCGGAGTTTTAGAGTGCAAAATTTCTACACGCAAATTAGGGAGTAACTCTAAAAGTTTTTGTTTGACTTTGGGCATGCTTTCAATATGATTATGGATATAAAAAACCTGTCCCTTGCGGCGTAATTCTCTTAAAATAATCTCTTTGAGCAGGGGGTTTGTTTTTTCCTTCACAAAGGTACGGCTAGGTTTTCTATTAGCCGGAGGTGTTGTTAAAGTGCTCACCCCCTTGATTTTAGAAAGAGCCATGCTAAGCGTTCTTGGAATAGGGGTAGCTGACATGCTTAAAGAATGCACTTGGTGGCTTAAAATTTTGATCGCCTCTTTTTGCTTAACTCCAAATTTATGTTCCTCATCTACCACCACTAACCCTAAGTCTTTAAATTTAGCCCCTAAAAGCGCATGGGTACCCACCACTACAGAAATACGCCCCTCTTTGATCCCCTCTAAAACCTCCTTTTTATCCTTGCTAAAGCGATCTAGCTTGGCTACTTTAAGATTGAAGGGTTCTAGGCGTGCTTGGAGGGTGTTAAAGTGCTGGGCACATAAAAGTGTGGTGGGGACAAACATAGCGCTTTGCTTGCCACTTAAAAAGATAGCATAAATAGCATGCATGGCCACCTCAGTTTTGCCAAAGCCCACATCGCCATTGAGTAATCTATCCATGACGCGCCCTTGAGCCAGATCTTCTAAAATGGCTGTAATGCTACTCTCTTGATCGGGGGTTAGAGTAAAACCACAGGCTTGTTTAAAGGCCTTGAGTTTAGCGCTATCTGCGTTGATTTTCTCCCCCTCTAATAAATAGCGTTTAGCGGCTAAATTAATGATCTGTGAGGCCATTTCTAAGATTTCGGCATGGACTTTAGCCTTAAGTTTGATAAAACTACTTTTACCTAACTTATCCAAAACAGGGAAATTATTAGCGATGTAGCGCTCCACTAGGTGTAAATTTTCTACAGGCAATAACAACATATCCTCATTTTGATACTCTAAAGCGATAAAATCGCGCACACTGCCAAAAATACTTTGTTGGACAAGGCCCTTAAAAAGCCCCACTCCATAATTTTCATGCACGACAAAATCCCCCGGGCTTAGCTCATCTAAGATGAGTTTAGGGCGTAAAAATGGGTGTTTTTGTGGGTAGGAGTGCAAAGAGAAAAAAATCACATCTGGGGTACTAAAATGGAGCACACAATCAGAAACAACACTTTTAAAGGGGGCGTTTAGATGGTGTGTAGGGATTAAGTCTATATTCTTAGCAAGCAAAGTAACGCGTTTATGGGCGTTGAGTTGTAAAAATGTGTCTAATTGGTTTAAATGAATCTGAATATCTTGGCAATTAGGGGGGGTTTGTAGCACCGGTAAGCTGAGGGCATGTTTTAGATTATCAGCAGGGTTAAAATCAAAAATTTCTTTTGCCTCTAAATGGGCTTTTTGGCTTAAGGTGGCGCTATAGTGCTGTAAAAAATCAATCCCAAAATCCTCCAAAACCCAAAACCCAAGCGATCCAATATCTTTAATCAATACGCTACTTTCTAGTTTTTCTATCCTTTCTTGTAAAAGCGTGTAGTTTTCTTGGCTTAAACTGAAGAGTGCGGGCGTGATCTCTAAAAATTCTAAGAGTTCTGAATCGCTTAGCTGGGTAATTGGATCAAAGGTGCGGATATCCTCACAATCTTGCCCTAAAAAGCTAATGCGGTGTGGCTTAGTTTGACCGGGGATAAAAATATCTACAATATCGCCCCTAAAACTTGCCTCACCGGGTAATTCAATGATGTCTACAAAATCATAGCCATAATAATAAAACTTTTCTTTTAACTCTGCTAAAGAATAACTTTCTAAACACTCTATCATAAAACTTTGGAGTAATAAGGGTTTGGGTAAAGGGTGTAAAAGCGCGCTTAAAGGAGCGATAAGACGGGTTTGTGGGTTTGTTTCTTTAGATTGATAAAAACAACCCAATACGCTTAAAAGCTCTTTAAGTTCTGTGTTAAAAGCGCGCATATCATCAAGGTAATAAACTCTTAACTCCGGCAACACAAAAACAGGAATGTGGGGTTTAAAAAAGCGCCACACCTGTAAAGCTTCTTGAGCCTGTTTATTATCTGCAACCACTAAAATTGTGCTGTTAAAAGAAGGGAGAGCAAAATAAAGGCTAGATTGCATTAGGTTTTAGGATTTTTATTTTCTTCTAAAGCTTTGATCACTTCATTTCTAGGGCGACTCTCCCCGGCTAAGATTCCCTTCCGTTCAATAATTAATTCTGAACTCACAATTTTACCATCCACATACCCTAAGGGCATGATTTCAATCACATCAGCCTGTGCATTCCCGTTAAATTTACCGCTTACTACTAATCTTGCCGCAAAAATATCCCCCATAACCACACCATTTTTGCCAATCACAACAGTGGATTCAGAATGGACAATGCCTTCTAATTCGCCATCAATATGTAGATGGCAATCAATATTTACTTCTCCTTTGAATTTGGTGCCTTGGGCGATGATGGTGGCTGATCCGTTAGTAGGTTGTTTATGATCGTTAGTAAAGATTGCCATGCAATATTCCTTTCTTTGGTAAAAATAAAATCAAAGTCTCTCATATTCCAAGTGATAAAAAACATAGGATTAATCGGCTTGTCCATGAAACGCACTTCATAGTGTAAATGCGGTCCAGTGCTCATGCCACTACTGCCACTATAAGCAAGAAGTTGGCCTTTTTTGACAAATTCGCCGTTTTTAACTACAATTCTTTTAAGATGCGCATAATAAGTTTGAAAACCAAAGGGGTGGTAAAGTTTAACAAGCCTCCCATAACCCCCATTCCACCCGCTATTAGCCAAGCCCACCACCCCACTAGCGGTTGCATAAACAGGTGTGTTAATTGGCGTACTTAAATCCACACCTGTATGGTTAAACAAGCGGTGTAAAATGGGGTGAAAACGCTTAGCAAAGGGGCTAGAAATCCGCCGATACGATTCAAGTGGGTTATCATTGGGGATAAAACGCATGATAAAAGTTTTTTGAGCCCCTGTAATGCTAGCCACATCTAGGCGTTGGCTTAATGGCGCATCGCTAGTATCCTCCCCTTCAATCCCTACTGAATCTTCTAAATCGCTGATGCGATCGCCTGCTAGCAATAGCTCTTCTAAATAGCCTTGAACCTTTTCACTCAAATGCGCATGGGCTTGTGAACTCTTGAAATATTCTGCACTGAGTTTTTTAGTCTGGGCTTTGGTGGTTTTGATTTCTACATCAAAGGCATAAAGCGCGATGCCTAAAAACATGAACACGGCCAGTATAAATAAGAGAATGTAGTACATGATCTGTTTGTAGACAATGTGCACATTAATAGACTTACTCCCATCTTTGTAAGTCAACATTAAAATGAGGCGTTTATTCAGCCACACCCATAACCCCTAAATGTTCTGTAGTTTGGCGTTTTTCACGGATATGAGCCATATCTTTAATGCTATAGAAAAGATTTTTCCAGCTGACTTGAGAATCGTCTTTAAAAATTGAATCAAAGTGAGCCATGTCCCAATCCATGTATTTTGGCATGTCTACAATACGGCCTAAAAAGCGGATTTCATAGTGTAGATTATTGCTACTATAACCAAGTAGCTCTCCTTTTTGTACAAATGCATGCCTTTTAATCACAATGCTATTAAGGCGCGCATAGATTGAACTAAACCCAAAAGCATGTTCTAATCGTATTAATTTGCCATAGCCTTGATAATTTCTAATAAGCACCACATCTACCACTCCACTAGCCGTTGCATACACGGGTGTATCTGGCGTTGTATTAAAATTATACCCATGGTAGGGGCCTAAAGATCTCTTATTAGGGGAGTTGATCAAAGTTTTAGTGCTATAGGTTTTAATAGGTTCTCCATTAGGGATAAGGGCTAAAGCTAGGGTTTTATTAGGGATAGAGAGTTGTTTTAAATCCACACTGCTATAGGCATCATCGCCTTGACTCTTTTTAACCTGTACAAGATTTTCAAAATCTTTAATTTTACGGCTAACTAAGGCAATTTCTTGGGTTTTTTGAGAAATCTCAAGCTTGAGCGTGTTATTTTTAGTATACAGATTTTTATAATTGGTCTCTAAAATACCTTTTTCTAAAGTCATTTTACTAATCTTTTCAACCAAGTAGCCTAAAAACCACCCTCCGGCTAATAACAACCCGATAACTAGCATGGTGATTAAGAGTACATGCCGTTTTACATGCCTAGAAAGCCTGAGTTGTTTAGACCCATTTTCATCAATAATTGTTAAGACAAATTTATCTGGCACACAAACCCCTACTACCCTCAAAATGCCCCTGATACTTTTGATAGCCCTTTATAAATGTACGCACAACACTAAAAGACCCGGCCACCACAAACAAACCAGAAAAGGGGTTAAAAGTATCCCAGCTAAAGGGAGCAAAGGGTATGCACAATTGCTCTAAAAACCCCTCCAAAACCCCCCTATCTATCATCTGTGTATCTAATACTTCTAAAATCCACACCCGTTTAACACGGGATTTAAGGCTTTTTAAAACCCCATAAGCGTCTTTTCTTTGATAGCTATTATACACCAAATCCACTCTTTGATCGGCTAGGGCTTTAGCCAGAGCCTTAGCCCCGCCTACATTGTGCGCCACATCTAAGATAATAGAGGGTGTCAAAAACTCAAAACGACCCGGTAAATCTAAGGGTTTAAGTGTAGCAAGAGAAGAATCAATATTTAAGATTTCTAAAGCACTAATCGCTGTTTGTAAATTATCAACCAAAAAGGGTGGATAGTGGTGTTTGTGGGCATAAGCTTGTATGGCTAAAGAGGGGGGAGGCACTAGGGGCGCTAACTTTAAAGAATATTTGCTTGCCATTTGCTTGGCTAATTTTAAAAAGGGGCGGTTTTGGTGGGCTAATAAAATAGGTGTGTGTGGCTCTAAATCAATCATAGCTCTTAGTTTAGTAGTAGCAATTTCTTTTAAGCTATGGCCTAACCTTTCTGTGTGATCTAGGCTAATGGGTGTATAAATAAGAGCGATTCGTTTATTTAAAACACTTGTGCTATCAAATTCCCCTCCCAAACCCGCCTCAGCCACTAAATAATCACAATCTTGGGCTAGTACAATGGCTAAAAGAGTGGCGTATTCAAAGTAACTCATGGGTTCTAGGGGCAATGTTTGTAAAGTTTGGTGTGCTTTTTCTAAAGCAGCGTCTGTGATGATTCTACCCTGCGAATAAAAGCGCTCTTTAAAATTTAATAGATGAGGGGAGGTGAAGTGTAAAACTTTAAAGCCAGCCTGTTCTAACCCCAAAGTTAAAAAACGCCCTGTACTACCCTTACCATTAGTGCCAATGATTTGGATTTTAGGCACTTGATCCTGACAATACGCATTAAAAGTGGTGTAGATACGCTTAAAACGCTTAGGATCAAAGGGTGCGTACTCCTGTGCTTTAGAGGCTAGATAGTCTGTTAAATTCATTTATTGAGTTTACCTTCATAGGCAATTTGGGAGACAAACTGGGTAAGAGTTTGATCTAGGGCTTGGGAGATTGCATAAATGCGGTTATTGTAAGTGATGAGAGGGTCTTGTAATGAAACAGCGTAGTTATAATAACCGCTATCATGGAAAGTTTTTACAGTGCCCATTTTATTATTGTAAGTGTAATCCACATACACCGTAGCGCGGTAGAAGGTGGTAAAGCCCTCTTGATTTTGGCTAATAGAAGTATCAGCTACCCGCGTGATTTCAATGGTAATAATAGAATCGGCTTGTTTCTGACTAGTTAGGGTATTTTGGAAACGCTGTACAATGACGCGATTAAGCATGTCCTTAAAAGCCACAGAGTTTTTAGGGTTGGGCAAATTCACCACCAAGCGCACATATATACCTTTGCCTAAAACCTTATCTGAAAGGGCGGCAATGGGTTTATAGCCACAACCTGTTAATAAAACCAAGGCAAAAAGCGCGCTAATGGCTTTCATTGCACGACAAAATTCACTAATTTATGGGGTACGATAACTTCTTTAATCACGCGTTTTTGATCTAGCCATTTAGCCACGCTAACTCTAGCCTCTTGTAAAAGCGCTTCTTGATTTAAATCTTTTAAGATCACAATTTGCCCTCGTTTTTTGCCATTGATTGTAACGGCCATTGTAATTTGATCTTCTTCTAATGCGTGTGGATCTACATGGAGGGTTTTAAAATTACTCAAATTAAAAAGCCGTTTAGAAATTTCATGGCAGACATGGGGGATAAGAGGCTCTAACACATGGGTTAAAATATAATACCCTTCTGTCCACAAGGCGCTATTTGTGGTTTTTTCTAGGGCATTGAGTGCTTCCATGCAAAAGGCAAGCAAAGTATTAAAGGGATAATGTGGCTGGACTTTATCAAAAATATCATGGCATTTTTGTAAGGCTAAATAAATTTTTTTACGGGCTTCTTTTTCTGCATCGCTTAGATTATTTACATCTAAAAAGGGGAGTTGTTTACAAGCCTTTGCTAAAAATGACTTTTCATAAAATCGTTTTAAAAAACGCGCTGCGCCTTCTAGGGCTTGATCATTCCATTCTAATTCTTTATTAGGCGGTGCGACAAAATGGATATATGCCCTAGCAATATCTGCCCCGTATTTTTCTAAAATCTCTTGAGGCGTAACCACATTGCCCTTAGATTTACTCATTTTAGCGCCATTTTTAAGCACCATGCCCTGAGTGGTGAGAGCCTGAAAGGGTTCATTGATATGAAGATAACCCAAATCTCTAAGAGCCTTAGTAAAAAAGCGCGCATAAAGTAAATGCAAAATGGCATGTTCGATTCCGCCAATATATTCATCTACCTCCATCCAATAATCTAGTGCGTCTAAATCAAAAGCCTGTTTATCCCAAAGTTTAGGCGGGGTGGTGTAGCGTAAAAAGTACCAACTAGATTGGAAAAAGGTATCCATTGTATCAGTTTCTCGGCGCGCCTCTTGTCCACATTTAGGGCAAAGACAATGTTTAAAACTTTTATGTTTATCTAAAGGATTGCCCTCGCCATCAAATACCACATCTTCGGGCAATAAAATAGGCAAATTTTCTATTTTCTCACACACTAAGCCACAATGTGCGCAATGTATCATAGGAATAAGCGCTCCCCAGTAACGCTGGCGTGAAATACCCCAATCTTGCAAGCGATAATTAATAATGCGCTTTCCTAATCCCTTTTGCTCAAAAAGTGTACTAAGCTTTTCTTTAGCCTCTGTGGTGCTAAGCCCGTTATATTCCCCGCTATTTTTTAAAATACCTACTGGGCAAGGCGCTACTTCTCCTACAATGAGTTCTTTAATAGGGATATTAAAAAGGGTTGCAAAGGCATGATCTCTAAGATCACACCCGGGTACTCCCATTAACGCCCCGCTCCCATAATTATCTAGTACAAAATTAGCCATATAAACGGGGATAGATTCATTGGTTAAGGGGTGTAAAACAGATAGCGGTAATTTAACCCCTCTTTTTTCTAAAGAACGCGTACGCATATTGGTATTTTGAATGCTTAAAATCTCTTCTTTAGCCTCTGTGTTTAGTAAATCTGTTTTTAATAAAGCTTGGATTAACACATGCCCGGGGGAGAGCGCTACAAAAGTTACTCCAAAGATCGTATCAATACGGGTTGTAAATACCTCAATTTGTGTTAAATCCGATCTATTTAAACGCGCTATACTTTCAGCTTCTAATGCAAAGCTAAAAGCTAACCCTTCTGATTTGCCAATCCACTGTTCTTGCATGCTTAAAACTTGTGTAGGCCAAGAGCCTTTTAAATTCTTAAGTTCTTCTAAAAGTTCCTCAGCATACTTTGTAATTCTAAGATAGTATTGTGGCATTTGCTTTTGCACTACAGCAGAGCCACAGCGCCAGCATTTCCCATCAATGACTTGTTCATTAGCTAAAACTGTGTGATCAAGAGGACACCAGTTTAACCACGCCTCTTTTTGATATACCAAACCTTTAGAAAACATCTCTATAAAAAATTGCTGTTCAATTTTGGTGTAATTAGGATCGCAAGTGGCAAATTCGCGAGTCTTACTAAAGGAAAACCCTAGCGCCTTAAATTCCTCTTGCATGTTGGCTATATTTTTCTCTGTCCAGATTTTGGGGTGGATTTGGTGTTTGATAGCCGCATTTTCTGCGGGCATGCCAAAGGCATCAAAAGCCATTGGGTGTAATACATTATAACCCACTTGGCGGTAGTAACGCGCTAAAGCATCGCCGATTGCATAATTGCGCACATGCCCCATGTGTACCTCACCGCTAGGATAAGGCATCATGCTTAAAATATATTTTTTAGGTTTAGAAAAATCAGAACTAGGTTCAAATGCTAAATCATTAGCCCAAATTTCTTGCCATTTTTTTTCAATGATTTTAGGATTATAGGTTTGCATTAGTATTCCACATCTGTATTTTTAATGCTATCAATGATGAGTAATATCAAACAAAAGACATTACTAATTAGCGCCCCAATCATAAGAGTGTAGGCTAGAATTAGATTATTTAAAATTTGTAAAAATATAAAGGCTGGCATGAGATGAAGAAGCGCTACCAAAGACCCCCCCATTAACTCAGAAGCAAATTGTTTTTGTACCCCGATTTTAAGGGTTGTAACGATGAAATTAAGCGCCATAGCCACAAATAAAACCACCACATTAGGTTCATAAAGAAAGCCCGCAATAGAGGTGGTGCTAGCCAAACTAAAGACCGTAAAAACAACCCGACCCCAATCCATGGCTATCCTTTCTGTGGTTTAGACTCTTCCATGTTCATACAAGCGCCGTAAACGCTCCTTTTCTTGTTTGCGTTTGGCTTTTTTGAGCTCATTATCATGGTATTTGGCTAAATCAAAACCTAAAAGCACGGCAATACGGGGGGCTAAGAAAATAGAGCTATAAGTCCCTACAACAGTGCCAATGAGCATGGGCAAAGAAAAGCCAATTAAAATCCTAGACCCAAAGAGATAGAGCACTAAAAGCACAAAAAAGACGGTTAAAGAAGTAAGAAGTGTACGGGTCAAGGTACTAGAGATAGCCTCATTAATCACAAAATTAAGATCATTAGAGCGACCGGCAAGCATTTTTTCTCTAATGCGATCAAAAATGATAATGGTGTCATTAATGGAATAACCAATTAAGGTTAAAACCGCAGCGATAACCTCTAAGTTTAAATCAATATTAAAAACAATGGCGCTTGTAGCGGTGATGAGGCTGTCATGGACTAATGCTAAAATGCTAGCTAGGGCAAAGCGCCATTCATAGCGAAAACTCACATATAACATCATCGCTACAATGGCTAGTACCAAAGATAAAATCCCTCTTTGTTTGAGCTCATCGCCCACCTTAGGCCCTACACTATCTAATTTACGGATTTCAAATTTACCTAGAGGCGCTAAAATTTCTGTAATCTGGCTGCCTAAATCTTTGATTTCTTGTTTACCTACAGGAATTTTAATCACCACTTCTTGATCAGAGCCAAAGGCACTTACTTGTACCCCATTTAAATGGGCTTTTGCAAAGACTTCGCGGATTTGTGCTAAAGGCGCTTTTTTCTCAAAACGCACCTGTGCTACACTCCCCCCTGCAAAATCCACCCCCAAATTAAAACCCTTAAAGATAATCAAAGCTAAACAAAGCAAAAGTACAACACAAGAAGCCCCCAAGCCCCATTTAGAATACTCCATAAAATTTAAAATTCTCACCCGTTTAAAGAGTTCCACGGGCTATCCTTTTGTGATGTTTAACACTTTGGCTTACACCAAACCAAAGATAAAGGTTTTTCTTGCGTGAGAGTTTAGGTAGAATAGCTTGATAAAAGCCTTGCGTACCTATAATGGCCGTAAGAATTGAGGCTAAAATCCCAATGCCGGTAGTGAGCGCAAAACCCTTAACAGAGCCCGTACCATAGGCATAGAGCAATAAAGAAGCAATCAGAGAGGTTAAATTTGAATCAAAAATAGCGCGTGAGGCATTGGCATAGCCTGAAAATAGAGCCTGTGCTACACTCTCATTAGCCCTAAGCCCCTCTCTAATGCGCTCATTGATAATAATATTGGCATCTACGGCCATACCCACAGTGAGTACAATTCCAGCCATGCCCGGTAATGTTAAAGTCGCCCCAAAGATAGCCATGACCGCAACAATCAAAAATAAATTGACAATCAAGGCCATGCTAGCAATAACTCCAGCTAGGGCATAATAGGCAATCATAAAGACCATAACTAAAATAAAGCCAGAAATAAGCGCCACAATGGAGGTTTTAATGCTATCCGTTCCTAAAGAAGGGCCAATAATGCGCTTTTCAAGTACAACAAGTGGTGCGCTTAAAACCCCACTTCTAAGCGCAATGGCTAAATCGCTTGCTTGCGCTACAGTAAAATTCCCGCTAATCTGCCCACTTCCTCCCCCAATGCGTTCGCGGATATAGGGGGCTGAATACACTTTATTATCCAATACAACGGCCATGCGTTTGCCCACATTAGCCCCTGAAAAATCCCCAAAGATTTTAGCCCCCTGCGCATTTAATGAAAAACTCACAACAGGACGGTTATCTTTATCATAAACAACTTGGGCATTTGTTAACATTTCCCCATCTAAAATGGGAACGGCTTTTAATAATAACTTACCGCGCTCGCCTGTGTAGGATAATACAACATCGCCTAGTTTTTCTATCTCTGCACTGCTTAATTGATCTAGATATTCGTTTTTTTGCTCATCTACAGCCATCATTTGTAAATGCGCGGATTTGGTGATGAGATCCTTTGCCCGCTGTTCCTCTTCAATGCTTTTAATACCGGGCAACTGGACTAAAATCGCATCTTTACCTTGTTGTAAAACAGTGGGTTCGGCTAGGCCAAATTGATCGAGGCGGTTTCTAATGGTGCTAATAACCTGTACTACGGTTTGTTGCTTGAGAGCTTGGGCTTTTTCAAAGGAAAAATGCAAGTTATAGCTATTTTGGCTAACAAAAATCTCAATTCCATCTTTGCGCAAATCCTCCAAAATATGCGCAACGCTCTTAGCGTCATCTTTATCTAGCAAAGTAAAAGAAACACCCTGTAATGAAGAGCGCAAATCTTGGATTAACAAATTTTGTTGTTTGAAAGCATAATCTAAAGAGGTGGCTATAGAGGCATATTTATTTTTAAGCGCTTCTTGTACCTGCACCCCTAAAAGCAAACTCAACCCCCCCCTTAAATCCAACCCTAAAGTGATCTTAGGCCCCTTAGTTTGTAAAAAACTAGGCAAAGAAAAGCCCACCCCAAAGATAAAGGCCAGCATGAAAACCAATAATCTCGCATTAAAGATTCGAGACATTCAAAATCAATTGCTCCCTTTTTGCAAAGTGGTTTTTGTTTCGCTCTCTAATTCCTCAAGTTTGTAGGCAACATGGTTTTTAGAGAGTTTAACCTCTGTTGTATCATTAATTTTAACCTTAAAAAAAGTACTCTCCGGTTTGATCACCTCACAGATCAACCCTCCCTGAGAAACGATTTTATCCCCTTTTTGCAGACCCTCTAACATTTCTTTGTGTTTTTTGGCTTGGTTGCGTTGTGGACGGATAATTAAAAAGTAGAAAATCAAAAAAAGCACCAATAAGGGCAACAAAGAGGTTAAAATTTCCCGGCTCTGATTCATTTTGTTCCTTCATAGCATAAACCTAGCATTATAGCTACTTTTTCTAATTTTTGGCTTTTAAAAAGCTCCCTAAAATTAAAAGGTAAAAAGTACCCAAAATACCTGAGGCCATCGAACCTAGCAAAATGGCGATCTTAGAAACCTCCATTGCTTCTTTGCTGTTAAAAGCGATATTAGAAATAAACATGGACATTGTAAAGCCAATGCCTGCTAACATTCCTGCCCCTAAAATCTGCCACCAACTCACCCCATCAGGCCGTTTAGCAATCTTGATTTTCTCGGCTAAAAAGGTGATAAGAAAAATCCCAGCGGGTTTACCCACAATAAGCCCTAACATCACCCCTAATAAAATCTTATCCACATTAAAATGCAATTGCGCTCCAATATGCACCCCAGCATTAGCTAGGGCAAACAAAGGCATGATTAAATAAGCGCCATAAGGGTGTAAAACACGCTCTAAACGCTCTAGTGGGCTTTGTAAAGACCTAGTGGCACTCCGTAGAGCATACAAAGAATCGCGTTGTTCTTGATCTAGTGGTTTATTAAGTGGGGGAGAATGCATTAGGCTATCTTTAAAGCGCTGTAAAGATTGGTAAAAGGTTTGGAGCAACTCAGATTGTTGAGAAACTTTAATAGGAATAGTGAATGCAAGAGCCACAGCGGCGATAGTGGCATGGATACCGCTATTATAGGTTGTGATCCATAGAAAAACCCCTAGCAATAAATAGGGCAATAAATGGCGCACCCCCATTTTATTTAAACCAATGAGCATGGCTAAAATAGCCCCCGAACATAAAAGCCAAGTTATCTGTAAATTAGTGCTATAAAAAATGGCAATGACAATAATTGCGCCTAGATCGTCTGCTACAGCTAGGGTAACTAAAAATACTTTTAAAGAAGTGGGTACCCGTTTGCCCAATAATAAAATAACGCCTAAGGCAAAGGCAATATCAGTAGCCATAGGGATACCAAATCCATGCGCGCTATTTGTATTAACATTGAGGCTATAATAAATCAATCCGGGGACAAGCATGCCCCCTAAAGCAGCGATAACCGGAAAAGCTGCCTTTTGAAAGCCACACAACTCCCCATACAGAACCTCTCGCTTAATTTCTAACCCAACTAATAGAAAAAAGAAGGCCATGAACACATCATCAATCCACTCATGCAAAGAAAACCCTACAAAGGTTTTTCCAAAAACCCACCCAATTTGGGTGTGCCATAGTTCAAAATAATAGGGAGCTATAGCAGAATTAGCACAAATCATTGCTAGCACAGCGCTAATAAAGAGAAAAATAGTGGCAAAGTCAAGGGCATTTGGGTAGATTAAGTGTGCTTTGTAGCGATCAAGGAAAAAAGCTAAATCCTTAAAAATAATGGCCTCTTTTTCATATTGTGGCTTAGAAGGGAGGGAGTTTGCATTTCCTGTTTAGGATAGATTTTTTGAAGAGTGGTGGCGTAGTTTTTAACCTGCGCCCTATATGCCTTCTGACTTCCTTTACCGCTTTTGTGATCAAGGATATAAAATTTGGGGTCTTTATAAATTAGCATGTCTAAGCGCATGTAAGATTGGTGGGATTTAAAGCTAATTTCGGTTGCAATACTCCCTTGTTTTAAAAGATTTTGAAATTCTGGAAAATTGTGTAGGGCTAAGAGCCGCTTTAAAACCCCTTCTACTGAAACGCCTTGCAAGCTATAATAGTGTGTCAAATAAGCCTTTATTATTTCAAGAGACACGCCATAGCCATAGAAAAACTCTAAAGCCTTGTGCATGGCAATTCCAAAGAAACGCGCAGATTTACTTGCCTTTAAAGACTCTTCTGGTTTTTGATAATCTTCTTGTGCCCCAAAAGCTTTTTGATCTAATAGCAAACAAGGAATGCGATCGGGGGTTTTAAGGGGTTGTTGTGGGCTAGAGGTTTTAGGCTGCCACCCTTCTTTTCTTTCTTGGTTGTCTGGAAAAAGATTTAAATCCTTAGTGCCAATCTTAATCTTGAAAGCGCTTTCTGTGCTTGTAGGTTTCTTATTAGCACCCATTCTACTCCCATCCTTTTTAACAATGCTCAAACCCTCCTTAGCCCGTGTACAGGCCACATATAACCTATTAACTTTCTCTTTTTCATTCTCCTTTTGATACGCCTCTAGCGCTTTTTTGTATTCTGGATCTACTTCCTTTTCTCTATCTTTTGCTTTATAAAAAACACGCCCATTTGAATCAACGAACAATTTATCTTGATCGGTTTGCTCTCTGCTTGCCAAACGATCCATCAAAATAACATGCCCAAATTCCATTCCCTTAGATTTGTGTATAGTCATGATTTGCAAGCCTTGTTTTTGGCTTGAGGCGATCTTAATATCTTCTTTTTCTAAATACTCTAAGAATTCTTGTTTGTCATGGTAGTTAAGCGAGAGTTCTAAAAAGTACTGGGCACTTTGGCCATGAAGCTTTAACGCGCGCATTAAATCTAAAATATAGGTACTCAAATGGGAATTTTTAGCGGGGAGTTTTTCTTGTAGGGGGTAATCTAGCGCATAGCCTAGTAATTTAGAGATACAAGCAAGGTGGTAGCTTTGGTAGTCAGGCTCTAGATCGCAGCGTAGAGCGTAGATTAAAATTTTAACTTCATGCTGGGCAAGTAGGCGCAAATCTGTTTCACTCACAATCTGTACATTTTGTAAAAGCGGGTTATTTTCTTTAGATTCTATAAGAAAATCTTTTAGCCCGTTAACATCTTTGTTATTAAGGCACAAAATAGCAATATCCTCAGCAGACACGCCTCCATTAAGTAAAATTTCTATCTCCTCTAAAACCCCCTTAAAAATAGCTTCGTTTTTCTCCTTCTCGCCCTTCTCGCCATAACTTCTTGAATTTTGCTTATACTGCCCCACTTTAATCGTTTTAATCCGTACATAGCCTTGATCTTGGTAGTCTAATCTATTTTTAGGCAGGCTTTGGGGCTCATAACCCTCTATGACACGCAAAAAAGTATTATTCACAAAATCCAAAACAGCGCCTGTGCTTCTATGGTTATGCTTTAAAGATTGGCTTGAATTTTCCTGACAAACCCGTTCAAATAAAACGCTATCACTCCCTCTAAAGCGATAAATGCTTTGCTTGCTATCGCCCACAAAAAACACACTCCTATCTCCCCATTTTTGCCCCTTGCCTGCCTTGATTTCTTCAATTAAAGGTTTGAGAATCTGGTATTGTAGGGGGCTTGTGTCTTGAAACTCATCAATGAGAATATGGCGAATCTGGCTATCAAGTCTAAAATAAAAGAAATCCATATCAAAGGGGTTATTTAAAAGTTGCTGTACTTTTAAGGTGATAGTGGCAAAGTCAAGGGCATTTGGGTAGATTAAGTGTGCTTTGTAGCGATCAAGGAAAAAAGCTAAATCCTTAAAAATAATGGCCTCTTTTTCATATTGTGGCTTAGAAGG
This sequence comes from Helicobacter suis HS1, assembly GCF_026000295.1. Classification (NCBI taxonomy): domain Bacteria; kingdom Pseudomonadati; phylum Campylobacterota; class Epsilonproteobacteria; order Campylobacterales; family Helicobacteraceae; genus Helicobacter; species Helicobacter suis. Next base: position 1,177,146 of record NZ_AP026769.1, read on the forward strand.
GAGGGAGTTTGCATAGATACCACTTTTTTCAAGTAATTCTAGAATAGACTCAAGAACATAAGAAGCCTTAAATCCATCGCCAAGTAAAGAGAAACAAAGGAAGCGGATTTTTTCTAATTCTTGGGGTTTTAGGGTTTGTAAAAAAGAGGTGAGTTTATCCTCTTTAGATACATTGCTTACCTGAAACTCAGATCGCACCCCCACAAAATAGCTAAACTTGCGTAGCACTTTTTGAAAAAAGGCATCTATAGTTTGAATCGCCGGGTCTGCTTTTAAAAACTGCGTATAAACATCTTCACTTTTGGGGGCAATTTGACTCCAAGAAAGATTATAGTTTTTCTGTAAACTCTCTAAGATAGCTTGGATTTTGCTATCACTGGGGATATATTTTTTATTTCTAGCCCAAATCTGGCTTTCTGTATGCAGACTAGCAAGGGTATTATAAATGCGCTCGCGCATTTCTGATGCCGCTTTGTTGGTAAAGGTGAGGGTTAAAATGGTGTTTGGCTTAGCTCCTTCAAAGAGTAGGGCGATATAGCGTAGAGTGAGAGCAAAGGTCTTACCACTGCCAGCAGAGGCTTTTAAAGCCAAGTAGGGTTGGTTGTATGCTTGTTTTTCCATTCTCTGATTGTAGCAAAAAACCCACTATTTTAAAAGATTACAACTTTAATCCCCAAAGTATCCAAGAGCACATCGCTAAACACCTCCAAAAAAGTTTTACATTGCGCCAGCAAGCCCATAAAGAGCTAGAAAAAGCTAAATTAGAAGTGGAGCGCGCTTGTGCGTGGGGGGGGAATATCCCTCTTAAATGCGGCTTAAAGAAGCGTTTAACTCCCATTAAATCTCTTTTAAAACAAGCTAGATTAGCCTATAGATACGCTGAGTGGGTACTATTAGAAACGCTTTTAACCCATACTCCCAAAAACTACACCATTAAAACTTTTAAAGAGAGTTTTTTAAAAACAAGGCGGTTAGATGTGCAATATTATCAAGAAAAGTATACACACAATGAAAACCTAATCAAATCCCACCCCCACGCTAGATTAAAAGATTTAGTACGCATTAAAAAGTCTATAGAACCGGGTAGTGATGCTTATAAAAGTGTAGGTGTGCCTTTTGTGCGGGTGAGTAATTTAAGCCCTTTTGATCTAAGTGCTAGCACAATTTTTCTAGACCCCAAAAGAGATTTAGAATCGCTTTATCCTAAACAAAATGAAGTGTTATTTAGTAAAGATGGCAGTATAGGGATTGCTTATTGTGTGCCACAGGATTTAAAAGTAGTGCTAAGTAGCGCCATTTTACGGCTTGAAATCAAGGATTGCAATATAATTAGCCCCCATTATTTAAGCCTAGTTCTAACTAGCCAAGTAGTAAAGCTGCAAGTTGAAAGAGAAAGTATAGGTTCTGTGATTGCGCATTTAAAACTTAGCAAAATTTCTAACTTGCTTATCCCTCTGCTAGATCAACAAATCCAGCAAAACATAGAAATTAAACTTAAAAAAAGCGCTGATCTGCGTACCCAATCTTTTAAACTTTTAAAGAGGGCAAAGACTGAGGTTGAAAGGCAATTAACCCACCAAATTAAGCATTCTAGCCACACCTAAGAAGATTAAAGATAATCCCCAAAGCCAGATAAAGCTATAGGCAATATGCCTTCCTAAAGAGAGTTTAGCAAGCCCTAATCCTAACCAAAGAGCTGGCGAAAAGGGCGAAATAAAAGTACCTAAAGTTGCACCAATAAGCATGCAATAGCCTACGCTTTGGGCTTGCCCTGTGGGTGCTAAATGGGCGATAATGGGAAAGAAAGTAAAATAATAGCTATTGGTGTCTAAGACTAATTTAAGAGGTACACCTAAAGCGCCTACTATCCACTGCAAAGAGGGCAATAAAGAAGTGGGGAGATAGGCAGTTAAATTTTTAGCAATGGCTTCTAACATGCCCGATCCGCTTAAAATGCCAATATACACCCCCGCACTTAATAAAATCAAGGCCATAGAAATAGCTTCAGGGGAGCATTCTTTAATCTTAGCCATACACGCCTTAGGGCTGTCATAATTAATCAGCAAGACAACACAAAGCGCGATTAAAAAGCAAAATTCGGGGGGCAAGATTTTACATATCACCGCTGATAATACAAGCACTGCCACGCACAAATTAGGGATAAAATGTTTTGCTGCATCTAAATTAGGGGTTTCTATCTCTTTTGAATTATTAGAGGGCAGGTTATCAGAGGGCAAGGCTTTTAAGCGTCTTGTTTCTCTATAACCTAAAACCACCGCTAAAAAAAGGATACAACAAAAGCCAATGGCTTGTAAGGGCAAGAGGGGATAATAAAGCGTGCTAGTTTCTACCCCAAGTACGCTAGCCACGCGCCCTAAAGGACCTCCCCAAGGCAAAAGATTAGCCAGCCCTGCGCTAGCAGCCACTAGTAACATTAAAAGATAGGGATTAAGTCTAAGACGCTCATAGATAGGCAAGAGTGGGGGGATTACTACTAAAAAGGTACTAGCTCCTGAACCGTCTAAATGCACAAGTGTAGCGATGATGCATGTACCCACACAAATAGCAATCGCATTTCCCTTAGAAAGGGCGATGATAGTTTTAATTAAAGGATTAAAAAGCCCCATATCATTAAGAATGGCAAAAAAGAGAATGGCAAAGATAAACATCAGCGCGATATTAAAGACTTTGTTAACACCATGTCTAAGATAAGAAACAAGTACATGGGAGTGATCTAAAAAAGTACGCCAGATTGAATGGGTTTGTAACATCTCTTTTATGGCGTTTTCAGAGGGGGTTTGAATTTTAAGGGCTTTTAATCCGGCCTTGTAGGCTTGGTAAAGCTCTTTTTCATGCACTACAGCGTTTTTAGGTTTTTTATTAAAATCATTGAGATTGAGGGTTTTATAGGCGGCTTTTTTAAAATGGGTGATTGCATCTTTGGGGGGGATTAAAATTAAAATTTTTCTAAAAAAGTTTTAATATGTTTAGGTTTAAGCAAATAAGCATAATTATTTGCAACAACCTTATGCCCAATAAGCCCGCTGGTGATCCAAAAACCAAGTAGGCCGATCAAAGGTACAAGCGTGAGCGCAACCATTGGGGATAAACGCTCGCGCAAGAGCGTATAAATAAGTGTAGCGATGATAGCGCATGCAAAGAAAGTTAACATTAACGCTCGGTTTTAAGCAAGGTACTAATTTCATTAGTTGCCTCGCCGGTTTTACTAGCTAACTTACTCACCTCATCAGCCACCACCGCAAACCCGCGCCCATGTTCGCCTGCGCGCGCGGCTTCAATGGCGGCATTGAGGGCTAATAAATTGGTTTGTTTAGCAATGCCATCAATCTTAGCAATCACTTCAACGATATTTGATAAATTTGCCTTAGTTTGTTTGTTAAATTCCTCTTCTTTGGCAAAATACTCATCTTGTTTCTTTTGCGCATCAATATTAGAAAGCACCCCCACAATACGCCTTGTACTCAAATTTCCCTCATCTTTTCTAAGGGCGGTTGCTTGGAATTTATAAGCGTAGTGATTCGTCTCATCTATGGGTTTGATCATGATTTCTAATTCTATAGGCTTGATTGCTTGGTTTTGGTGTAGATCTGAGGCTAACTTTTCTAGTGCTTGTAAAAAGAGGGGTTTACTCTCAGTAGAGAGGCAATTAAGTAGGCTTTGTAAAGACACTTCATTAGCATGCATCACACTTTGGGGCAAATGGGGGGAAAACCAACAAGAATTTTTAGGGTCTAAAATATCTGTTCCTTGCAAACAAATATCAAAAAGTTGATCAGAGATAAGGGATAAAGAAAGATTTAATCGTTCAATCACCTTGTCTAACTCTTGTCTATGGTGCACCTCATTATCAATATCTTGAATTGATCCGGCAATAAAAATTGGATTGCCTGCCTCATCGCGTTTTACCTCTCCATTATTGTTAAAGTATTTATAAACCCCTTGCTTATTTTTTAAGCGGTATTGGCTTGAATAAGTGGCCTTTCCGCTTTTATCCGCTAGACATGCAAAAAAGGCCGCATAAGTTCTATCAGCATCATCAGGGTGTACGCGATCTGCCCAAGCAGAGAGCAAATTGGGGAACTCTTTTTCATCTTGGAAACCTAGTAATTCGCGATACCTTTTAGACCATATAAAAGGGGTGCTACCATCTACTTTTCCATCCTTAGGATAATACATATACCACGATCCATTTAAATTAGCATCAATCATCTTTTTGTTGATAGAAAACTCTTCTTCAAGGGCTTAGTGTTTTTCTGTTAATTCTTTGATTTGCTGGTGCAAATGGGTACACTCCTCTATACGCGCTTGCAAGGCTTTTATTAATTGTATAAAAGCCTTAATTAGAGCACGCGCACTTTCAGAGGGAAATTCGTTAAAATTTTGTAAGCTAGAGTGGATTTGATCTAAAACCTTCATATCGTTTAAATCTGCTGGTGTGAGATTTGTAGCCAAACGATCTAAAAAACGGGTATAAACACCTGAAAACATAACAAACCTTAAGGATTAATTTAACAACACACGATAGCAAAATTAGGCGCGTTGGCCAAAACTCCCTTTCAAATCCAAAATACTAAAATGTAGCGCATCATCTTCGCACACTTCAATACAACGCCCGCAACGAATACACTCCCCTGAATTCACCGCTACACTTTCTACTCCCACCATCCAAAGCACTTGTACCTCAGGGCATATTTCTAAGCATAAATCGCACTTAGTACAGCGCATGGCATTGTGTTCTACTTTTAAAAGCGCATAACGGCCTATAACAGAATAAAACGCACCTAAGGGGCACAGACGCGAGCAAATGAGTCGATCGCCTAAAAAAGTATCTACACAAAAGAGAAAAAAGCCAACTATTAGCCAAGAGGCCGTACCATAAATAATGCCTCTTTGCACAATACCAATATAAGACACGCTTTCAAATGCGGGTAAAGAAAGAATAAAGGAAAGCACGAGGCTTAAAATTAAAAGAATGTAGCGCAGGTTTTTAGGCAGAGTCAAACTAACGCCTTTAAAGGCAAATTTACGCCTAACCCATGCGGCAAAATCTACAATTAAATTAATAGGGCACACCCAAGAACAAAAGCTCCGCCCTAAAAAAAGACCATAAATCGCCCCTATTACTAACGCCCCTAAGAGTACTAACATATCCACATGCAAACTAGCTAAAAAAACTTGCAAAGTAGCAAAAGGATCGCTAAGCGGAATAGTGTTAAAAAGCATGGAGGCGCTCAAATTACCCTTTAAAATAAAACCGGCAGAAGTGCTCATAAAGAGTAATAAAATACCAATTTGTACGATGCGTCTGGCGATGAGGTAGCGCATTAAAGCCCCTTGTTAAGGTAGTCTAGTGGGTTATCTGTTTTAGGATTAAGCGTATTGGGTTTGGCATTTTTAAGTTGTTTTTGATCTTGAGCTTGAGTGCCCCAGCTTTTGATATAGTGTTTACCCGCCTCTCCGCTTACAAAGGCGGTAGGTAGAATTTTAATAGAGGGTTCTTTAGTGATACAGGCGCGTTCACAAAGCCCACAGCCCACACACGCACTAGGCTCTACAACCGGCAAAGTATAGGTGTGCTCGCCCGTGTGCTTATTGTGTCTACTTTCTAATTTAATGGCTTTATCTATTAAAGGGCACACACGATAACACACATCACATCTTACCCCCCAAAACGCCACACAAGCCACCGGATCAATCACGGCAATCCCCATTTTTAGCGAAGAAATCCCTTGATCTTTTTTCAGGTGTTTTTTATCTAGCGCATCGGTAGGGCAGGCTTTAATACAAGGAATATCTGGGCAGAGATAACAAGGAGTTTTGCGGGCTTCAAAAAAAGGAGTTCCCATTTTGGGATAATCTAGCAAGGTGGCAAGTTTTAGCGTATCATAGGGGCAGGCTTTTACACATAGCGCACAGCGTACACACAGGCTTAAAAAACGCGCCTCATCTTCAGCCCCCGGAGGTCTAAGCGCGTAGGCATCTTGGCTATATTTAGCCTTAAGCATCGCACTTAAAAACGCTCCCCCTCCCACACATAAACAGGCCCCCTTGAATGCTGTTTGCAAGAAAGCCCGTCTTTGCATTTTAAACCTTAGTGATCTTCACCGCACATTTTTTATAGTCAGTTTGCTTAGAGATAGGACAAGTAGCATCCAAACAAACCTTATTGATAAAAACATTCTCATCAAACCAAGGCACATAAACTAAACCTACGGGGGGTTTATTGCGCCCGCGCATATCCACCCTAGCCTTTACCCTGCCGCGTCGTGATTCAATCCACACCGCATCGCCTTGATTAACCCCTAATTTTTCCCCATCTTTGATATTCATGTAACAAAGCGCTTCAGGCACTGCTCTAAAGAGCTCAGGCACGCGCATAGTCATTGTACCGCTATGCCAGTGCTCTAAAACCCGCCCGGTAGCTAGCCAGAAAGGGTATTCTTTATCAGGGCGCTCGGGGGCTTTCATGAAGGGTCTAAAGAAAATTTTGGCTTTATTTTCTAGACTTTTGGGTTCTTTAGTTTGTGGACCCTTCAGATCGCCACTCACTACCTTTTTCATGAGTTTTCCATAAAAGGCAAAGTCTGAATCAGGCGCGGCCTTTTTAGCGTAGTAATCGTATTTTGTGTTAAAGCGCCATCTAGTTTCTTTACCATTAACCACAGGCCAGCGCAAACCTCTAGTGCGGTGGTAGTCATCAAAATAGGCCAAATCATGCCCATGCCCGATGCCAAATTTGCGGTATTCTTCCCAAAGATATTTTTGGATAAAGAAACCATAACCTCTAAAGGGTTTGCCATCACTGCCTATTACATGCCGTCTATCCCCATGCACTTCTGAGTTAGGCGCACCCCTGCCAACAGGATCGCTAGCTAAAAATTTCTTAGCGTATTTATTGGCAAAGAGTACATCATAAAGCGTATCATTTTCATGATAGCCCATTTTTCTAGCCTCAGCTAAAACATTTGGCAGTGTGAGCTTATCATTGACTTTTTGCTCTTTCCAAACCTCTTTGAGTTTAAAGCGCTTAGCAAATTCTAAAATTTGCCAAGTATCACTCATTGCAGAACCCACCGGTGTAACTTGTTGTTTCCAGTGTTGTGATCGGCGCTCTGCATTGCCATAAGCCCCCCATTTTTCATAAATCATCGCAGTAGGCAAAATTAAATCTGCTACTTTTGCACTAATCCCGGGATAACAATCACTCACCACGATAAAATTATCCATTTCTCTAGCTGCTGCAATCCAGTGGTTAGCATTAGCCGTATTTTGCCAAGGGTTATTAACCTGTACCCAGATAAATTTGACCTTGCCATCTTCAAGCGCACGCATCATCGCTAAAAAGTCATAACCGGGTTTGGGATTAATTGTGCCTTTGGGCAAGTGCCAGAGTTTTTCAGCTGTTTTGACATGTTCGGGGTTTGTAACAACCATGTCAGCTGGCAAGCGGTTAGCAAAAGTACCCACCTCTCTAGCAGTCCCACAAGCGCTAGGTTGACCAGTTAAAGAGAATGCCCCAGAGCCCGGTTTAGCTTGTTTGCCTAAGAGGAAGTGCACCATGTAAGCTTGTTCATTGACCCAAGAACCGCGGGTGTGTTGGTTAAATCCCATAGTCCAAAAGCTCACAACTTTGCGCCCCTTTTCTATGTAAAGACTAACTAAAGTTTTCAATTTCTCTTTAAAGCCATCTAAAGGCTCGTTAGCATCGCCTTTAGCCACTTGCGCGACATAGTCTAAGGTATAGGGCTCAAGAGCTTTTTTAAATTCCTCAAAAGTAATTTGCCAGTGTTTACCCGCCTCTTTTTGGTGTTTCATTTCAAATACCTGACCTGCTTTAACCCCTAAATGTTGCAAAGCAACTGCCTCTTCCTTATCTAGGGTGATGGCATTTTGCTTTTTTACGATCTCTTTTTCACTGGGGCGGAATTTAGGGTGGTTGGGGTTATTGCGCATGCCATAGCCAATATCTGCATAGCCGGTTGTAAAGATGGTGTGTTTACTAACAAAGTCTTGATCGATGACTTCAGGGTGTTTATAAACAATTTCTCTAGCGATATAATTCCAGATAGCTAGATCGCTATTAGGTGTAAAGATAATTTCCATATCCGCTACACCAGAAGTGCGGTTAGAAAAAGTGGTGAGATTAACAACGCGTACTCTATCCGGATTACTAAGTTTTCTATCACTCACCCTAGACCACAAAATGGGGTGCATTTCTGCCATATTCGCCCCCCAAGTGATGATTGTATCTGTCTCTTCAATATCATCATAACACCCGCTGGGTTCATCAATGCCAAAGGTTTGTAAAAACCCAGCTACCGCACTAGCCATGCAGTGGCGCGCATTTGGATCGATATTATTGCCTCTAAAGCCGGCTTTCATAAGTTTACTAGCCGCATAGCCTTCCGGGATTGTGTATTGTCCGCTACCAAAAACCCCAACGCCAGTAACCCCGATTTCGTTGTAGTATTTTTTAAACTGCTTTTCCATTTCATCAAAGGCGCGTTTCCAAGAAACTTGTTTAAACTTACCTTTTTTATCAAACTCGCCCACTTCATTTACTCGCAAAAGCGGCTCAACTAGGCGATCAGCCCCATACATAATTTTGGCGTTAAAGTAACCTTTAATGCAGTTTAAACCCCTATTTACAGGAGCTAGTGGATCGCCTTTAACGGCCACGATTTTATCATCTTTGGTAGCAACCATGATTCCACAGCCTGTACCGCAAAAACGGCACACCGCCTTATCCCATTTCCAATCTCTTTGGGCCTGTTGGGCTTTTGCGGCTAGAGCTGGGGGGGTGAGTAAGCCTGCACTACCCATAGCCGAAGTGATGGCCACTGATTTTAAAAAATCCCGTCTGCTATTATCCTCAATAGGATTGTCGTGTTTTGATGCTTCAGATGACATAGACTCTCCTTTATAATAAGTTAGTGCCCCATTATACTAAAAATTGTTAGTCTTTTAGTAACACAACCTGTTTTTAGAAAGCTAGCATATGGAAAATAAGGGCACATTTAATAAGTTGATCATATCAAGCCCACTTAAATAAACGCCAAGACACGATGCGTCTCTTATTTTTGTTGTTAGGTGGGTTTGGGTTTAGCGACCAATTAAGCCCCCCTTAAGCTTAAAAACTATACAATGCCCCTTTTGCTAAATAGCAAGTGCTTAGCAAATGCTAAAGCAAGTGATCTTTGACATTTAAGCAAGAGAGTCTTGTAGCCAAGTTTGTTTTTACTTTTTGTTTTTTGTCTTTGGCTTAAGAACTCTAGTTAAAAACCTAGTTAAAACTTAAGAGTAATCTTGAGCCAGTTTAGGATTAACTTTATGGAGAGTTTGATCCTGGCTCAGAGTGAACGCTGGCGGCGTGCCTAATACATGCAAGTCGAACGATGAAGCCTAGCTTGCTAGGTTGATTAGTGGCGCACGGGTGAGTAATGCATAGATGACATGCCCTTTAGTTTGGAATAGCCACTAGAAATGGTGATTAATACCAAATACTACCTTACGAGGGAAAGATTTATCGCTAAAGGATTGGTCTATGTCCTATCAGCTTGTTGGTGAGGTAAAGGCTCACCAAGGCTATGACGGGTATCCGGCCTGAGAGGGTGAGCGGACACACTGGAACTGAGACACGGTCCAGACTCCTACGGGAGGCAGCAGTAGGGAATATTGCTCAATGGGGGGAAACCCTGAAGCAGCAACGCCGCGTGGAGGATGAAGGTTTTAGGATCGTAAACTCCTTTTGTTAGAGAAGATAATGACGGTATCTAACGAATAAGCACCGGCTAACTCCGTGCCAGCAGCCGCGGTAATACGGAGGGTGCAAGCGTTACTCGGAATCACTGGGCGTAAAGAGTGCGTAGGCGGGAGGACAAGTCAGGTGTGAAATCCTATGGCTTAACCATAGAACTGCATTTGAAACTATCCTTCTGGAGTGTGGGAGAGGTAGGTGGAATTCTTGGTGTAGGGGTAAAATCCGTAGAGATCAAGAGGAATACTCATTGCGAAGGCGACCTGCTGGAACATCACTGACGCTGATTGCACGAAAGCGTGGGGAGCAAACAGGATTAGATACCCTGGTAGTCCACGCCCTAAACGATGGATGCTAGTTGTTGGGAGGCTTTGTCTTTCCAGTAATGCAGCTAACGCCTTAAGCATCCCGCCTGGGGAGTACGGTCGCAAGATTAAAACTCAAAGGAATAGACGGGGACCCGCACAAGCGGTGGAGCATGTGGTTTAATTCGAGGATACACGAAGAACCTTACCTAGGCTTGACATTGAAGGAATTCCCTAGAAATAGGGGAGTGTCTAGCTTGCTAGACCCTGAAAACAGGTGCTGCACGGCTGTCGTCAGCTCGTGTCGTGAGATGTTGGGTTAAGTCCCGCAACGAGCGCAACCCTTTTTCTTAGTTGCTAACAGGTTATGCTGCGCACTCTAAGAAGACTGCCTGCGTAAGCAGGAGGAAGGTGAGGACGACGTCAAGTCATCATGGCCCTTACGCCTAGGGCTACACACGTGCTACAATGGGGTGCACAAAGAGATGCAAAGCCGCGAGGCAGAGCTAATCTATAAAACACCTCCTAGTTCGGATTGCAGGCTGCAACTCGCCTGCATGAAGCTGGAATCGCTAGTAATCGCAAATCAGCTATGTTGCGGTGAATACGTTCCCGGGTCTTGTACTCACCGCCCGTCACACCATGGGAGTTGTGTTTGCCTTAAGTCAGGATGCTAAAGCAGCTACTGCCCACGGCACACACAGCGACTGGGGTGAAGTCGTAACAAGGTAACCGTAGGTGAACCTGCGGTTGGATCACCTCCTTTCTTAGAGAAATGCCCTTGCATTTGTTTGCAAGGGCCACAGGCTCAAGGCTCTCTTGCTTAGGTGTTAATAAAGCCAATGTTAATGATGGCTTGCCTTTTTAGCCGTTTATTCCCAAGAATTTTTAGCCTTCCCCCACACAATGTGCCCTCTAAAAACGCCACGAGTCAAGGATTAACAAGAATTGGAACGCTAGTGTACACAGAAAAATCACAGAATTGATCAATATTGAGGAACTTTTATTACAAAAACGCTAGAATGGAGCGGACTTTCCTTGAATTATTGTGCTCATCGATTAAATGTTAGGTATGTAGGGGTTAAAATGGCTGGTTTTCAATCTCCTGTTAGTATCCATGAGGCGATGCAAAAGATCAAAAATAGGGAGTATTTGCTCCCTGCATTCCAAAGAGAGTATGTTTAGTCCCCCGAGCAGGTGGCTGAGCTATTTGACTCTTTAATGCGTGGTTATCCCATTAGCTCCATGCTATTTTGGGAAGTTGTAAGCCTTTATCTCTAACTAAGTATTTAGCATTTGTAGCTTGTGCCGTGAAGTTCTTGGCTTTAGCCAAGAGATTAAAGGCACTATGCCAAAAAGTTAGGCGCTTGCAATTTAGCGGCATTGTAGGCCTTATTAATTGTATAGAGGCTACAAGACCCGCCACCTAGCAAGCCTTGATGATCCTAATAATCCCCTAGCTTTAGCTATGGGGAGTATGTCAATAAGCGGTGTTTTTCCTCAAAAGTAAAATTTTTCTTTTTAATATCAAAGTCCGCCATTTCTTTGCGAATATAAGCCTCTACCTTTTTGATCTCTGCAGTTCTATGGTGATAAGGATTGTATGCTGCCCGTGTTATGCGAGGGTGGTGGGCGTATTGTTCTGCACCTAGTCTATAGTAGTCGTGTATTTCCTCATATCTTTGATGTGTTCCTTGCATGGAGGAACAATACAAAATTAGAAAAAAGCATAGAACTACACCATAAAATAGATACAAGATTAGGCTGGGATGAACAAAACCCCAAATTAAGTCTTAAAAGTAAAACATCAGAGGAGGTGATGTTTAAAGGTATTTATGATTGTTTGCACGCTGATGCTATTTTAAAATTGTTAGAAGATCTGGATCTATTTTTACCTAATCTCAACAAACATTTGAAGGTTTTTGAGGAGTCTTTGGGGGATTATTTAGATCACTAAAAAGATTGGGGGGTATATAGCTCTAATGTGGCTGTGTTCTAAAGAGAGATTATAACGCTAATTTTAACCTAGTTGATCCACACACTACAAGACTAAAATACGCGTGGGCAATTCTTTTCATGGTACTTTTATTCAAACCCCCTTTCTTGACAAACCTTCATGTTAGACTTATAATACGCGCGCCTTAATGAATATAGAAAGGATTGGGTTATGCGTCTATTTTTAGTCTTTTTTGCTATGTTGTGCCTCACTCTGCAGGCTCAAGAATTTAAAACAATGGGTACAAAGCCAAGCCTGATTAAGGGCAATAATTTTTATGTGAGTACGCGGGTTAAAGTCCAAGAAGTGCGCTTTAAAAACCAATATGGATTAGAGGTAGTCGGAAAACTCTTTACCTCAAAAAACATGCAAGAGGGCAAAAAATACCCCGCTCTTGTGACATCCTATGGGAGCTGTTAAAGAGCAATCTGCAAGCCTTTATGCGACAAAGATGGCAGAAAAAGGCTTTGTGGTTTTGGCCTTTGATTTGAGCTTTTGGGAGGAGAGTGCCGGAGTTCCGCGCAATGGTGTGCTCCCCGATATGTTTGTTGAAGACTTTAGCAGCGGTGGATTATTTACAGACTAGGTTTTTTGTTAATCCAGAAGAAATTGGGGTTTTAGGGATCTGTGCAAGTGGAGGATTTGCACTGGCTGCTGCTAAGATTGATTTGTACATTAAAGCTGTAGCGACTATAAGCATGTAAACATGGGAGAGGCAGCGCGCTATGGAATTAGGCACTCCACTACAAAAGAGCAAAGGCAGGCTCTTTTAAAAAAGGCTAGCAAAGAGCGTACAGAGGAATTTTTAAGCGGCAAAGTTAAAGAATGTAAGATTTTTGCTATTCTCAATGATTTAGACAAAAACTTTGAAAGAGAGACTAAGGGCTTTTCTGTGTTAAAGAAAAAGAAATGCTTTTAAGCAAGTTAGAACACCTAGACAAACGCCTAAGTTCTTATGAAATGAGCTGGAAGTTCTTTGGCTCTAGCTGTAAGTTATCATGCGAGTTTCTAGTAAGTTCTAACACTGTGTCATTTTAGTTTTTAATCGTATAGACAATTTAGTTCCTACCATTAGAGCAAACAACACTTAAAACTTTTTTTCCTTCTTATTTTAGTGCTGTAGCCATACAATCTAACTTATGGCTTTTAGTTTTTATCAATGTAGCTATCTAGTTCTCTAACTTTTGCTTACAAGTTCGTATCAATGGGCTATAAGTTCTTTTTTTGTAAAACACCATGCTTTTATTAGCCAAAGAAAGACTGCTTTTTTTGGAACAAGACTTAAAAACAAAAGAAGAAGAGTTTAAAAGAGCCAAAGAGAGCTATTTCAAAGCCCTAGAGAGCCATAAAGAGACCTTTTCATTAAAAGAAAAGCAAGACTTTCTCAAACAAAACAAACAATTTTCTAAACTCTCTAAGGATATTGTCTATATCTGTACTCTTATTTTTTAAAAATCTAGCTCCAAGTCCCTTGAATACGAAGTTTTAACCTAATGTGTACGCACACATGGTGTTATCCTGCACCGTATTTTGATTTAGGTCTTTTTTCAATTCTTTGTGCTATGCTACAAAGAATTGGGCTATCGCTAGATTTAAATTAAAAATCTAGCTCTTAAATGAGCGTTTAGCTCAAATAAAATTTGGGCGTTTTAAATGCCTTGTTAGTAAGGGAAAGAAGTTTAGCTTGAAAGTGTGCGAATTAGATAAAAATTTAGCAATGTTGTTAAGTCTTAAAGGGTTTGTATGCTAGATAGGGCTATAGGCTATATTAGATACTAAGCTAGATAGTCGCCCTATGGACTTATCTTTCTTAGATGATATTTTAGAGCATATGCGAAAGCCTAGACCTAGTGATAGCGATAAAATTGATAAGAAATTGTTGATTAAATTCAATCAATTTAACCCTAACTCAAAGTCTATTAAATCTAATCTAGTTGGCACAAAAACAGCTAGTCCTGTGCTTATTAAAAACATAGGGCAAATGAAACGCTCCCACTTAGGAAATGCCCTAAATTATGCTTTAGAAAATAGCGAAACAGCCTATAATGAAATGTTTTTGGAGTGTGATAAGCAATTCATCTTAGAAAGTTGGCTCAATGACTTTGATTTGACTAAAGATTATAATGAGGCTATGCACTTAGTTTTTTCTATCAAAGATAAACCAGATGAAGAAACTATGCATGGGCTTTTAAACTCTACTTGGGAGACCTTAAAAGTAAGGTTGCCTGAATACAAGTTTGCCCTTGTGCCACACGCTCATCAAGACCATGCCCATATCCATTGTTTTATCAACAAGACTAATCAACTAACACGAAGAAGACTGCGTTTTAAAGGGCGTGAGGATTGTAAGGAATTTTTTAACGAATTAAGAAGCGAGTTTGCTTATAGACTAAATGAGCATTTATTGAGCGAGGAATACTTGTATGTCAATGAGCCTAAACTCAAGGAATTAGACAATATCAAATTTCAATTACAAGACTTAGAAAAAGAAGAAAAAGCCTTAGAGCAAATCAAAACCCCACAAGATGAGTGGGACTTAAACAAGGCTTTACAAAGCGAGTATTTACAAGAACTCAAATATAAAAACAAAGCCCAAGCCCTAGACATTCAAAACAACCAAAGCACCCCTTTAAAACAAAAGATTTCTGAATTTAAAATCGCCCTCTTTAACCACAAAGACACAAGCGATGATGAAAAAGAAAACCTAGATATTGACAGAATAGACAAAAGAAAGCCAGTGAGCGAACACTTAAAAAACACGAGCAAACACGAATTATATGACCGCTTTTAGAACCTAACAAACTAAAAAACATAAAACTCTCATTCTTTAAGATTTCTTTTTATATTTTAATAAGGGAGCTTAGACAAAAACTTTGAAAGAGAGACTAAGGGCTTTTCTGTGTTAAAGAAAAAAGAAATGCTTTTAAGCAAGTTAGAACACCTAGACAAACGCCTTTTAGATAAAAACTCACACCTACTATTAGCTCAATTAAGGAATGTTGTTAAAACCAAGCAAAACACACAATATAACACTCTAACTAATCCTATCTTTTTAGCCAAAGCCTTAGAACTTCCTAAGGATAAACGCCCCACACTTAAAACTTTTAAAAACGCTTATTTTAGTGCTAGAAAATATCAATTCATGCTAGGAAGCTTTAAAGCTAAACAAGATGACCCCACTTATAAGCTTAATGATAACACTTATGAGCTAGTGAGTAAGCAATTACAAGATTATCAAAACACCATGCTTTTATTAGCCAAAGAAAGACTGCTTTTTTTGGAACAAGACTTAAAAACAAAAGAAGAAGAGTTTAAAAGAGCCAAAGAGAGCTATTTCAAAGCCCTAGAGAGCCATAAAGAGACCTTTTCATTAAAAGAAAAGCAAGACTTTCTCAAACAAAACAAACAATTTTCTAAACTCTCTAAGGATATTGTCTATATCTGTAATGAAATCATAGGGGCTAATAGGTTCTTAACCCACTATGACATTTCGCAACTTCAAAAAGTCCTAGAACACGCTAAAGATACTAAGCTAGAGCAAAAGGAAATTCAAGCCATCACAAAAGAACCTAACAACGATGAGCCTTGGATTGAGTTTGGTAAAAAAGAACAAGCTAGAGCTAAAGCACACTATCAAGCTATGCTAGAAAGAGAAAAAGCTAAAGAATTAGCTAAACAACAAGCTAACACCTTGCACTCTAATGAGCTTGATGATGACCCTAAAGCTCATGCTGGATTAAAACAAAATGACAACACAAACTTTAAAGGGCGTAATAGATAATGCTCTCAAGCGATGATTGCCTTTAATGTTCTTAATAAAGGGCGTTAGGGCATAGCTCCTTACTCTCTACTAAGATTTATATTCATACCACACAAGAGCATAACAAGAAAGTGGCTCTTGTATTTGATAGTTTGATAGAGAATAAGAAGGCTATAAGACAAGACAAACTATTAACTCACAATCAAAAACGCCTTAAAATCTTATTAAGATAAATAATCTAGCATTAGATAATTTTAATTAACTATTTAATGTTTTATTGCTAATTAAAAATGATTAGTTTTATAAGGGTTGTTAAAATCATTGAGATTTTATAGAGAACGCATTCCAAACAAAAAACCCCTCTAATCCTAAATGTTAATGATACAAACCGCTTACAACCTAACTTAAATAACACAAGCCTTGACTAATCATTCCTTCCACAACTGATAAAATAACTAAGCACTATCAAATACTTTCTTAATGATATTATTTATCGCCTACGCTTAGGTGTGGGAGTGTATTCATTGGAATTGTCTAAATCATCTGCGTTGTCATGGGAATTTGAGTAAGTCGCTGTTTTAATTTGGTCTATTTTGTCTATTAAAAAATCATAAGCACTTAAAGAAAGGTCTTTATAATGTGAAATGGGTTCTACCATATCTATTTCTATGCTATAACGCTTTTTATCTAACTCTTGCAAAGAATTTTGAAGAGTTAGTAAGTCTTGCTTAGTTATTTTTTGAGAACTTAAAAGCTTGTCAAATAAATTATTGTCATTATGCAAAGCCACTGCTATATCAAAAATATCTCTTGTTTTATTATCAGTTTTTCTAAAAGTAATCTTTTTAGCGATAATATTTTCTAAACTTTCTATATAAATATCAAAAGCAAAAATCTTTTTAGAATTATCTACATATCTCTCATTACTAGCATAATCCACTAAAACATCTATTTTAATGTTGTCTTTATTCGTTACGCCTATATGATTATGTTGGTCTATGTATCTTGTGCTATCAAAATGACTGCAATTATCTATCCATAATTTAGGGCTAAAAAATCCCAAACATTGAGCATCATTGACAAACAAATCAATATCAAAGCTTAATCTATGCTGGAAGTTAACAAACTCACTAAATCTCAGAGAGAACTCTTTTGTAATCTCAAAGCCTTTTTATACACTAAGGCTAAAAACTTTACGCCCATTCAAGATGTGAAGGGCTTGAATTTGAGCTTGAAAGTTGTTTTTGATAAAACTAAGGCTCTTTTCATTGATAGGGATTGATAGAAAGGACATGTAAAATATTCTCCATAGGAATGTGATAGTCTTGTGAAAACCATTCTATTTCTTGCTCTAGTGCCTCTGTTTGAATTGTACCTATAATATACTTGTCAGTATTGCTTAGATTAGTTGTTTTTTTATCCATAAAAAGCCCTATAAGATACTCTAAACTCACATGCTTATCTTTATTGCCAATAGAGTTATTGACAATTCTTTGATTATTTGGATAGAAAAAGGCGTTATAGCTTTGATTTTACGCTTAAAAACCTAGCCTTTGCTAAGACCAAAGAAAGCTTACCCAGACATTTAAACGATAAAGACTTACCTTAATAAGCAAAGTATCCTTATTATCTTTGTAATAAGCCTTAAGACTATAGGTTCTCAAATCTAATATTACCCCCTCTAATTTATAACAAAAAATAAGCCTAATCACTGCCCCTAAAGACATTTTAGAACATTTCAAAGAATACGTGATTTCTTTTTTCTTTTCTTTTAGCTCGTTAATTAAATTTGTTAAAGAATCTTCATTAAATACCCAATCATTCCCTTTGATTTGGGTTAAACAATAATCTAAAGCGTTGCGTAAATAAATTTCTAAGCTAGAGATTTTAGCGTGATGAAAGAAATAAGTTTTAAATTTTCTTTATATTGCTCTAGGCTGTCGTTTAATCTTTAAACTAGCTCAAATCAAACACTATAAGCAATATGGCACAGGCTTACATCTATTTAGGCATAGTTTTGCAACACTCATTTATCAAGAAACCCAAGACTTAGTTTTAACTTCAAGGGCGTTAGGGCATAGCTCCTTACTCTCTACTAAGATTTATATTCATACCACACAAGAGCATAACAAGAAAGTGGCTCTTGTATTTGATAGTTTGATAGATAGTATTTCTTTAAATTTCTATGCTACAATGATTACAATTCAAGTTAAGTTAAAAGGAATAGAAAAATGATTAAATTAAATGGTTTGAATAAAACTTTAAAAACAAGCTTATTAGCTGGGGTTTTACTAGGTGCTACTGCTCCCTTAATGGCAAAGCCTTTATTAAGCGATGAAGACTTATTGAAACGAGTAAAACTACACAATATCAAAGAAGATACGCTGACTAGCTGTAATACTAAGGTGGACGGCTCTCAATACTTGAATAGTGGTTGGAATTTATCTAAAGAATTTCCGCAAGAATATAGAGAAAAGATTTTTGAATGCGTAGAAGAAGAAAAACATAAACAAGCCCTTAATTTAATCAATAAAGAAGACACTAAAGATAAAGAAGAACTTGCAAAAAAATCAAAGAAATTAAAGAAAAAGCTAAAGTTTTAAGGCAAAAATTTATGGCTTTTGAAATGAAAGAACACTCTAAAGAATTCTCAAATAAAAAGCAACTTCAAACCATGCTTGAGAACGCTTTTGATAATGGAGCTGAAAGTTTTATTGATGATTGGCACGAACGCTTTGGGGGTATAAGTAGAGAGAATACTTATAAAGCACTTGGCATTAAAGAATATAGTGATGAAGGAAAGATATTAGCCTTTGGCGAAAGAAGTTATATTAGACAATATAAAAAAGATTTTGAAGAAAGCACTTATGATACTAGACAAACCTTATCTGCTATGGCTAATATGAGTGGCGAAAACGATTATAAAATTACTTGGTTAAAACCCAAATATCAGCTCCATAGTTCAAATAATATTAAGTTACGCCTATATGATTATGTTGGTCTATGTATCTTGTGCTATCAAAATGACTGCAATTATCTATCCATAATTTAGGGCTAAAAAATCCCAAACATTGAGCATCATTGACAAACAAATCAATATCAAAGCTTAATCTATGCTGGAAGTAATACATGCTCAAAGCTGTGCCTCCTCCAAACTTAATACTACTAGGATTAAGCCCTAAACACAAAGGCTGAAATAGCAATAGTTTGGAAAAAAAATACGCTTGAATTTGAGCTTGAAAGTTGTTTTTGATAAAACTAAGGCTCTTTTCATTGATAGGGATTGATAGAAAGGACATGTAAAATATTCTCCATAGGAATGTGATAGTCTTGTGAAAACCATTCTATTTCTTGCTCTAGTGCCTCTGTTTGAATTGTTCTTTCCCAAAGCCATCATTATTTTGCCTAAAATAATCATCTGCCATAATCTCGCTTTGCATTGCCATTGTTTGATTTAAAAAGAGCATTTGATTGGTAATTTCTTTTAAATATTTTAGAGTAAGTAATTTAATCCTTTGATTGAAATTTGCGTAGGCTTGGCTTTGAGCGTCTTTATTGGGGGCTTTGGTTAAATCAAGTGTGAGCGTTTGGATTTCTTGTTCTAATTCGTTATCTAAGCGAGTTGTCCTAAATACATTTTTAATAGGGTCGCATTTACCTGTCTCTTTATTTTCTGTGCAATAATGTATCCCTTGCTTATTATGGTTAGCTGTAGGGTCAGTTACACCAAACTCAGTTTGTAGGACATCAAGTCTTTTTAGAAATGGGTCAAGTTTCTTTTTTAACTGCCTATTATCATTAACCTTTTTCTTTACTCTAAGCAGAAATCTTCGTTTTTGCTCTTCTGAGCTATTGCCTGTTGCTAAAAGAGCTTGCTCGCTTTCATAATTACTATCGTTTACCATTTTACACAACATTTCCCCCCACGCTCTACCACTCAATTCCCCAGCAAGTGATTGCATGTTTTCATAGCCACTGCTACTTAGAGATTGGATTAAATTTTGCACATCTCTTGCGGTTTGGGTTTGTTCGCCATTTTTGGTGATTAGGTTATTGAGATTTTTAAGATTGACAATCTTATTGTTAGTAAGAGCATTGACATTAAGCCAAGGGCATTGTTGCTGTAAGTATTTGTTTCTTAACAAATTTTGTGCGTTCCAATTTTCTATGCTTTGCTTTAAATTCTCATAGTTGTATCTAATGCTCTCTATTTGATACTGAGCGTTTTGTATCACTTGCATGGGATTGGCTAAAGTAATGGCACTACCACTAATCAAAGAATTAGTTGTATTTATCATGTTATTGACTTTTTGCAACTGATTGATTTGGGCTTGAGCTTTAGAGATAATCTCTTCATACTTTTTAATGCTATCTACCATTTTACCTATCACAGTGGCTTGACCAGCATGGAGTTCTGGGTCATTGACAATCAAAGGAGTTTCCCCCTCTGCAAACACGCTTTTACAACATAAAAGCATGCTAAAAACTAATTTTTTCATTGTTAAACCTTTCATCTATTATTATCAAATCCATTTTTAACACTTGCTACAAAGTGTTTCACCCCAGCTTTAACACTCCTGTGATTTGCCATAGCACTTGCCCCTCCGCTGATTGCTCCAAGCCCAAAAGCTTTGGCTCCAGCTTGAAGCCCTGCTAATCCGCCCCCAGCATTTTGATAAGCTTGTTTCATTTGATTAGCTACCATAACCATAGAGCCTCCTACTACAGCTCCGCCTATTGTCATACCGATTTTTTGCATCATTTCTGTTACTGCTCCTACACCCCCACTTGTGCCAAAGATATTGTTGATAAAATCAGGCACTCGTTTGATGAGAAAGAAACAAACTACAGAGCCTAAAGTAATAATAGTTAAAAAGCCTACAATAGAGCTATGAGCGATATAAGAGTTCCAATCCCCCTTTAAGACATTACCAAAGGCATCAATGATATGCCCTTCTTTTGCCATTTTGTCAGCACTACCATAAAAGCCTTGTGCGATTTCTGTCTTAGTGGGTATGAGAGCATTAACCTTATAGATTATCCCATAATTTAAAAAGGCTACTTCCCTCTTCGTTTTCATATAAAAAGTAAGAGAAATGAGCTTTTTAAGATAGCTAAATAACATGCCCTTAGTTTGGGGGATTAAGCCTAAGGGCAATACAATTAAACCTAATGCTGACCACAAAAAAATTTCTGCTGTAACTAATAGCACAATAATGAGTAATAACCCTAAAAACAATAATTCCCCTAAAACCACTAGAAAAAACATGATGAGTTTAGGTATCATGGTAAGCCAATTAAACATGGTTACTCCATTAAAGGCATTATCCCATAGATTAACTATCATTGCATACGCACTTGAGGCTAAATTTCCTATGCTAAAAATTTCACTAGGACTTAAATTAGCGTTAGTGGGGATTTCTAAGCCATCATTTAGGCTTTGAGCGATAAGTATGGCTAGTTTTTCAGATGGCGTTAGTAGTCTCTTGTCTTGGCTCATTTTGTGAGTTTTTAGGTTGCTCTGAATTTTTATTAGCATTTACCCCCACACTTTGAGTGGCGCTACACCCATAGCGGTTTTAAACTCAAACATATCGCCCTCTTTCACTCTCTTATAAGCCCATATCATAAATAAAATGCTGATAATGGTGTTTAAAATGAGTTGTGCGTGAAAAAAACTACTAGCATGTTTAGCGAGGATTTCAGCTACTTTTTGGGCAGGTTCAACAAACATGCCCAAAATGACATCAAAAAAATTCATCTCCCCCTCCCCTTAGTATAACTCTGTGCTTGTAAGTTTTCTTTAGCGTTTTCTAAAATGCCTTTAAGCCTTTCATTAAAGGGCTTAATAATAAGACTTTCAATTCATCTTCATTCATGTGGTTTTTAGCGTAATTTAAAAATGTCGTTGCTATTTAATTTCTCTAAAGAACTTTCTAAAAACTCCGCCATAATGTGGATATTGGTAGTTTTACTCTCTATAATATGGGCTAGTTTCAAATCATCGTTACAATCCTTAGAAAAAGGCTTGTAAATAGTAGGGAATTGCTGTGTTGTAGCGTTTGTTCTTGTGTGTTAGTTTCTTTTTCATTAAGCTGGTTGTTTTCTTCTAAAGCAAGAGAGGCGATTTTACTTGTAGTGTTCTCACCTGTGGGTCTTGAATAGTCAATCTCATTAGCTCTTAAGTAGTTAGCAACTTCGTTTGTTTCATTTCTTAGGATTTGCAAACTTTCTAAAAGCCCTAAACTCTCATCATCTAAACCTTTCTTGATATTGTTATTCCTTAATGTTTCTAATTCTAAGTCTTGCTTGCCATTGTTCTTCTTGTTTTAGATAAGCTCTTGTGCGACTTGTTGCTCATAGAGAGTATCAGGGTTTTGGCTCTCATTGTATTGCTTTAAGCTTTTATTTTCAGCTTCTAGGGCATATTTTTCTAGTTCTTGTTTGGCTAACTCATTTTCATTCTCTGTGATACTAATTTCTTCGGCTCTTTTGATTTGGTTTTCTTCATGCTCTTGTAATGTCTTGCTTTCATTAGGGAACAAGACTTCTATGCCTTTACTTCCTTGTGCGATAGATTTTAATGGCTTGTCTCTTATGTTGCCCTCTTTGTCTGTGCTTAAGGGAGTATTTAGGCGTTTGTTAATCCCACACTGATGAATGGGTATGACATTAAGATTTTTATTCTCAAAAGTCAAATATTTAGCAGCATTAAGAGTCTCAAAATTGTCCGTTTTTAAATGCTCTTTATAAGGCTCTAATAGCTTTGTATCAATGCCACGCTTTTTAATGAGTGTAGCGTTTTGTAAATCATAGGGTTTAAGGTTTTTAAACTCATTGATGATTTTTTGAATTTCTTCGTTATTTTCGCTAGAGTTATCCCTTGCTTGTAGAGTGTCTTTTTTATTGCGATAGCCTTCTAACTTCCCAGCGAGTAAGTCTTCAACGCTGATATTTCTATCCTTACAAAAAGTAATGATATTACCGACCTTATCGGTATGAGTTTCTTTGTAGGT